>NZ_VOBR01000037.1 GCF_007845675.1 Lentzea tibetensis
CTCTCCCGGCCCACCAGCAGGGGCACGATCTTTCGTCAGGACTCAGACGTCCAGGAGGAACGAGTGCTCACCTGCCAGCGGCTACCAGACCCGAGTCTGCCCGACGGGCGACTCACGACTCATTAGGTGGAGCGGTTCATCTTGCAGGGTTAGGGCGTTAGTTCACGCCCACCAACTGCGCTTCCGCCTCAGCCATCTGCGCCAGCAACTCCTCACCGTCCTGGCGTTTGCACGTCCAGATGGTGTCGGCGATCCAGCCCCGGTACGTCGGTACGTCCTGCCAGATGCCCACTCCCGGCTTACCGTCCGGCCCCGTGGTGCAGACATTCCTCCGCATTTCCCAGTCGTCGCCGTCCCCTGTGGTTGCGCCAACCAGCCACCAGCTTCCGAACATCCGGCGCACCTGCGGCCCGCCTGAATCCCCGAAGCAGGCCATCCGCGCTTGCCCATCCCTTGATGCAGTGCACAGCTCGTGCTGCGGATCGAAGAACACCTTGCCCGTCGTAGGGTCGACGACGTTGCACGACGCATCAGGCACGAGCGCGGTGTCCAACTCCTGGAGCACCTTCGGTGACTGGCGGCAGGTGGGGTCGTTCACCAGATCACGGTCACAGGTCACGCCCCACCCCATGATGCGCGTGCCGGTGCCAGCTCCACCCGAACGCGGCGCGATCTGAATCGGCTTCTCGCGCACCGCTTGGTCCAGCTCCACCAACGCGATGTCGTAGCCCGGCTTGTTCGGATCGTACTGCGGGTGCACCACAGCTTGCTTGACGCCCACGAAACTGCCGCCCGCGGTGCGGTCCAGTGACCCGATGCGCACCTTGGTTTGGTCGGGCACCACGTAGCCCATGCAGTGCGCTGCCGACACCACCCAGCGCTTGGCGATCAGACTGCCGCCGCAGAAGTGCGAACCATCGGGCCGTTGCAGGCTGGTCATGAAGGAGTAGACCTGCGTGGCGTCGCGCCCACCCACGATGTAGGGCTTCACCGGCCCGTGTTCGTCACCGGGAGGTGGCGGCGGGACAGCGGCGGCCAGTGGCGTTACCGTGCAGAGCGCCACGGATGCCAGGCACGCAGCCCGCACCGCCCGCATGATATTGCTTCTCAAGATCTTCCTTTCCCTTGGGTATTAACAAAAACCGGGTGTCATTCGCCCGGAGTCCTGTGATCGGTAATGCGCGGCAGCACTTCGGTTGGCTCGGTGATCCACCAGTACGGCCGCACCAGGTTCGGCATCTCCGATTCCTCTGTTGGCCAGAGGTCGAGCGGCTCGGTGGGGTCGTCTGCTTGTGGCAGCGGAGGCGGTTTCTCGGGCGACACTTGCTGCCTGGCCCACGCGGTTGCTCGTGCACGACGCCTTTGCTTCCGCCAGTCGCCGAGCAGCCACCACCCCACGCCAAGGGCAATCACCACCAGCACGGCGAACGCCAGCTTGGTTAGCGTGTCCATGGTGGAGCGTTAGGGTTCAGGGGTGGCGGGTTCTTGGTGGCCAGTCACAAGCACGGATGGCCTGCCTCGGTTTGCGGCTAGCACCGAACAGCCGAGCACCTTGAACCGGTCGAGCAGTTCAACCCGCTTCAGCGGCCACTGCGACACGTGCCACGCACTCGGCACGAGCACGCTGTAGGGGTGCAACTCGCGTACAACATCCAGCAGCGTCAGAAAAGCTGGTCGTTCTACCTCTGTCCGTACCTGGTAGTCGATGAACACCGTGTCGAGCAACAGGCCGTACTCGCCCGCCAGGTCACGCAGCGCGGCGCGCTGCACCTCCACGCGTTCAGGTGAACCGTCACCGACGCGGACGTAGCCGTAGGCAAGGCGCAGGCTGCTTATCACCGTCGTCCCTTTCGCCGCAGCCACGCCGCCCAGACCAAGCCGATAAGTGCGAGGCAGCAGGTGGCAAAAGCCCAGACCTCTAGCCACCAGGGGTCGGCGGCTTCCAGGTTCACCGGCTACCACCGGTTGCCCCTCGGCCGTCGGTGACCACTGCATGTTCACCAGTGCCGAACTCGCTGCCTTCGAACCGTTCCAGTTCTTCGAGAAACCCAGCGCACACCGAGGTCAGGTTGACCCGCATGACGTGCACGAAGGCCCGCCAGTAGGCCCGTTCTTCGCCATCGGGCGTTACCGCTCGTGCTGCGGCTTCGGCTTGTTGGTGCGCACTAAGCAGCACCTGGTCGTATTGATCGTGTGCCTGTCGTTCGATCTGTGCGGCCAAGCGGTGTGCTCGACCCACCAACTGTTCGGCTTCCTGCTGAGCCCGGCTGTGGAGATGCACTTCGGCTGATGTCGGCGCGCGCACGCCTTGTTCCGGGATGCCGTGTTCCTGCCGCCAGTTCTTAACCCGCTGCACCTCAGCACGTGCAGCGCTGAGTTGGGTGTGCAGCTCGGTCAAGCTGTCGGCCACCACATCGAGGAAGGCATCGACTTCGTTCTCGCTGTAGCCGCGCTGGCCGAACCGGCTACGGCCAAAGGTCACTGTCTGCACATCGTGGGCGCGCAGCGCCCGTTTGCGGTTCACGACTGCTCGCTCCTAGCGGAAGAACTTTCTTCTGCGGTGGGGAGTTCGCCGCTGATCTGTTCAACCTCGGCTGCGGCGTCCTGCATGACGCTGGCCACCAGTTCGTAGGCGGCCTGCCATTGCTGGGCGAGTTCATTTGTCCACAACTCGCCCAAGAAGTAGGCCAAGGTGGCGATGAGGCTCTGACCCACGGGGGCGTAGTGCTCCGATGTGGTACCGAACTGCACATGTGTTGCGCCAAGCCGCTGTAGGTACGGCACCAACTCATCGGTCCGGTCGGCGCTCGACACGATTCGTCCGAGCGCGACCACGAACTTGTCGCGCTGGCCCGCCATGACCACCGGGAACAGCTCACGAATGTCCGGTCGGCTCAAGGCAAGGTGGGAGTAGAAGAACAGCGGTACTTCGTCGCCGTGCGCCAGTACCGAGGACCAGCTGGCGCGTAGCGCCTCAGCATCAATGCTCACGTTCAGAACACCTCGATCAGGAAGCAGGCCCGCTTCATCTGGTCGCACGGCCACTCCTCGCCGCAGGCGTTGCACAAGTCGAACTGGCGGTGTGGGGTGTGCAGGAAAAGGGCGATCACTACGCGGCAGTACAAATCGGCTGGCTCGGGTGGTACCGGCTCCGCAGTCGGTAGTTTTTCCATACGTACCAACGGAAGTACGGGCGCCAAGCTCACCATGACCGCCTAACCCTCAAGCACTCTGTGGTCTGTGGGTGGCACCCAGCGCCGGGGTACGGCCATCGGCGAAACCGTCGGGGAGAACATCGCCGATGTGCCCTTCCAGGTTTTCCACCCGACGCCGGGTGCCTGGCACCGACAATGACGATCACAAGCAGCTCTTGACAGAGCAGCAATGTTGTGACTTTGGTGCATGAAATAGGCACTGGTACGGTTGACCAGCGGTAACAGACTCAGTACTTGCCGTCACCGAAGCGGGGGACGCTCGTGGGCAAACGGATGCGCCTGGCCAGCGCACGCAAGGCGGCGGGCTACACCCAGGAAGGTCTTGCCGAAGCGCTTCGGGTTGACCGAAGCGCCGTGTTTCGGTGGGAGGCGGGCAAGAGTGAACCGCTGCCGTACCAGCAGCCAAAGCTGGCTCGGCTACTGGGAATTAGCACGCGTCAGCTCGACGAGCTGTTGCATGGTGCAACCGAGGTTCCGGCGGATACACGCCAGCCGCATGATCGCGTTGCCCATGCCCTCCAGCACCCTGGCTCGGTTGACCTCACCACCGCTGCGCAGCTGCGCCAAGACGTTCACGGACTCGATGAACGCTACGACCGCGCGCCATCAACGTCGCTGCTTGCTGAGACGGGGCAGTGCCTCGGCCAGATTGGATTCCTCCGGACTCACGTCACGGCCAACCGCGTTCGCCGTGAGCTCTTTGCCGTTGAAGCAGAGTGCGCGACGCTCATGGGCCAACTCGTGTGGGACGCCTCGCAGCGGCGGGACCACTCCACGGCGCGCGGCTACTTTGATCAGGCTATTCACGCTGCCAAGCAGCTCAACGACCCGGCCGCCGAGGGGTTGGCGCTGCTGCGCAAGAGCTTCGTAGCGCTCTACGGCGACAAGGACGCCGAGGCCGGCTTGAGCTTAACGCGCCAAACCGCGGCGACGACCAAGACGACAAGCCACGTTCTCACTGGACTCGCGGTTCTACACGCTGCCGAAGCCCACGCCATGCTGGGGCAACAGGCCGAGTGCGAGCAGGCGCTTGAAGCTGCTGAACACCACTTTGGGCGCATCAGTGAGGTTGATGCCGCCTTCGAGTTGTACTCGCCGACCCAGCACGGCCGCTTGGCTGGTTCCTGCTACCTCTTTCTGAACAAGGCCAAGCAAGCCCAACCCATCCTCGAAGCCACCGCCCGTGAACTGCGCGATCGTTCCAAGTCGCAGGCCATCGTGCTGGGTAACCTCAGCCTTGCCCACCTTCGGCAAGGTGAGCTCGACGGTGCTGCCACGGTGCTGCACCAAGCCGTTGATGTCGTCGAACAAACCTGGGGCGGTGGTGGCCTCAACATCGTGTTCGGTGCCTGCCGTGAACTCCAGCCTTGGCGGAACGAAGTGGTCGTGCAGGATGTGTATGACCGGGTGATGGCCTTGATGGCGGCAACGTAAGGGGTAGCGGTGGCGGATGTTGACCAGGCGAAGCAAGCGGCTCGCGAGCGCATGTGGTCACTGCTTGAGCGTGAACACGCTGTGCCGCCTGGGGTTCATGGCCGCATCCCGTCCTTCTTCGGCGCAGAGGACGCTGCTGCCCGGCTGGCTAAACTGCCGGAGTGGCACGACGCTCGAGTGGTTAAGGCCGTTCCGGACACCCCGCAGGAGCCGGTGCGTGCCCGCGCCCTTCGCGAGGGCAAGCTGGTCTACATGGCCGTGCCGAAGTTGGCTGAGGACATGCCGTTCTACTTGCTCGACCCGGCTGAACTGACAGTCACGCCAGAGGAAGCCGCCGCCAGGCGAGTCGCCGCTCAGGTTGGCCGCAAGGTCGACGTCGACGCCATGCAGCCCGTTGACCTGATCGTCTGCGGCAGCGTGGCCGTGAACCAGCGCGGTGTTCGGCTCGGCAAGGGTGCTGGTTACTCGGACATCGAGGTGGCGCTGCTGCAAGAAGCTGGCCTCATCGGGCCGGGGACGACCATCGTGACGACGGTGCACTCGTTGCAGGTGGTCGATGAGGACCTTCCCGAAACTGCGCACGACTTCAGCGTGGACATCATCGTTACGCCGGAGGCGGTCATCAGGTGCGGGGAACCCAGGCGACCGCGTGGACTGCTCTGGGATGACCTGCCGCCGGAGAAGATCGCGGCGATCCCGGTGTTGGCCGCGAGGCAGAAGGCGCGACGTTGACGTGCTACTCACTTGAAGCACGGCCTTGGTAGCGCAAGAAGGCCCGTATCTTCGTGGCCGGCGACTTCACCGTTAGTCACCGCTTTCAAGCTGACGAGACAGACGGGTGAACTGCGTCAGTACCCCTCCCGCTTGCGTCACGCTGCCTCCACCCTGAGCTGATCTACCTGCTCCAGCTTCAGGGGGACCTTTCAGCGTGGGCAAGAAAACCGGCTCAGGCGTGTTGCCGCTGGCCGTCGTTGCTGCGGTCGTTGTCGTTGGTGGACCGCAAGTTATCGATGGCTTCCCGGATCTGCTCGGCCTCGGCGGCCAACCCGCGACCGCGTACAGCGTCGCACCCGGCGCGAAGCCCAGGACCGACAAGTGCACCGCGGACCAGCTCCTCAAACAGCGGCAGTGTGACGACCTCAAGGTCGTGCTCATCGACGCCGCCAAGATGCCCTTCATCGCGCAGAACATCATCGCCGCGTGGGCTGAGGGCAAGCCGTTCATCATGCACAAGGACGCACCTGGCACCGATGACGCCAAACGCAGTGTTGTCTGTGGTTCGGGCGTCTTCACGAAGACGTTCCCTGACGGCAGTTGTGACGAGTATGTGTTCGCGTCCACTGTGGAGGGTGGCCAGTGGGCAAACGTGCGCACCCAAGAGGTGCCGCTGCGCGAGCAGAAGTGCCAGGGCGGCACGCTGCGCCAGGAGTACCGGCGCGCGGGGATCACCGAGGGCAGCGCCTTCATCGTGGTCATCACGAACCCGGATAAGGTCGCTACCACGCCCTACGCCGGAGTCGACATCGCGAAGGACCAGTCATGCCAGAGCTGAACCAGAAGTACGACTGGGTCAAGCATCTTGACGTGGTGCTTACCTTCGCCGTGGTTTCCGGCCGCAGTGTGGATGATGCAGTCCGCACCTACGGCGGTAATCCGGCCGAACCGCAGCTCATGACCACCGTCGAGGCCGAAGACGCGGCGCTTGATGACGAAGGCCATGCCTACGTGCAGGTGTTCGCACACCAGGGCGCCGTGGTCGCCCTGGAGAACAACAGCTGGAGCGGCACCATCCCTGAGATCGCCCGCCGGGCTTCAGCCGATGGTGGGCACTTTTTCAGCGTGCACTGGAACGTCAACGGAGCCTTCCAGGTCGTCGAGGCGGACGGCGGGAAGGTCACCGCCTTCTTCGACCCCATGCGCGTCGGCGCGAATGATCCCGGCGAGGTGCAGCCGGCCTGGCTCGATGACGTGCACTTCGAGCCGGGCCAGCTCCGCACCGCCTGCCTCACCTTGGTTGAGCGGCAGAGCGGGATCGTGTTCGCGCAGGAGTGGTTGGTGAAGAAGCTGCCGACTTACCGGATTCCTGATGTGGATGAACTGTTCCGCAGTGTGGAAGGTGCGAGCACGCCTTAACGTGCGATCAGTTGAACGTCATCGCGAGCTTGTTCTTCGAGTTCCGCGGTCGTGTGCAGCGGTGGCAGTAGCGGAGCAGCAACCCGGCGGCTGCTCCGCACGCCGAGGCGGCCCCGCCCATCCACCAGCTCGCTTCCTGGATCGCCAGCACCACGTCCACCACCATGACCGCGAGGAACACCACGACCAGCAGCCCGAGCCGACGGCGGTCGAGGTGGCAGCCTTCACGGTGGCGCATGAAGCTGCGTCGTCTCAAGGAACCTTCGTGTTACCGCGGAAAACTCTGTGTCGGTGCGCCAGCAGGCAATACCGATCTTGCTAAAGTCACCGTTTCAACGCGACGTTCGCGCAACCGAATGGAGTCGCCCGTGGCGCAGAAAGTTCTCGTGCAGCTCATTGACGATCTCGATGGCACCGCCGCTGAAGATGTTGAAGCTGTGAGCTTCGGCTTGGACGGCGTCACCTACGATATCGACCTTAAGCCAGGCAATGCCGCGAAGCTGCGTGACGCCCTGGCCGACTTCGTTGCCAGCGCTCGCCGCAGCGGGGGCCGCACCAAGAAGGCCACGAGCACCAGGCGCACCGTTGTCGCCGAGTCCCGCACCAAGGAGCAGACGAAGGCCATCCGTGAGTGGGCACGCAACCAGGGCCACGAGCTCTCGGACCGTGGCCGTATCCCCACCAGCATCATCGAGGAGTTCGAGAAGGCGCATAGGTGAGCGATGGATACTAACCAAGGGGACGCGATTGAGCTGCCACCTCACGTTCGATGGGTGCGCATTACTGCCTTTGTCGCCCTCGGAGTGTGCGAAGTATTGCTGATCTTTTGGCGTCTCGGCGAGCGGGTTGCACAAAATTTGGTGGCAAACTGGGACGTGAGTGACTGGATAGCTCTTTGCGCCGTCATGGTGGCGTTGGGAGGACTCCGGTTCGCACGACGCGCTGCTGTAGCTGCTGAATCATCGTCCAATAGTGCCAGTAGGGCGTTGGATATAGCGAAGGACTCCGCTGAATCGGCGGCCATTTCAGCGCGTGCAACTGAAAAGTCGGCTGATGCTGACAGTCGTATGGCGGCCATCGCGGAGGCCAATCAACACGATGCCCTGGCGCCAAAGTGGTTAATCGAGGTAGGTGAACCAGGTGAGAGAGGAATTCTCCTCAGGCTTCGCTACGAGGAAGGGCCCTATGAAGTCGAGGTAGATGTTACAACGATCTGCGAGATTTTCGAAATAACAGATCAAAGCGACACGTTCGAGGTTCACCTACACCGCAAGCGCTTCCATCACCCGGTCTTGCATCCGCACGAGATGTGGGAGGTAAGGATCGACTTTGAAGAGGGATGGAAGATATCGCACGTGGAAGCCATGGTTTCCATCCAAGCAATCGACCTTCACGTTGTTGAGCGAGAGCCGTGGTTCAGAGTGCAACACTGCTATTCGCCACGTCGGAAGATTGCCAGGGCGCGCTTCATTGAATAGTTCGCAGGCGGCCATATCCACGACCACCTTAAAACTCCGGCACATTCATTCCCTGTGTTCAAGATGCAATCAGGCGCGGCATAGATGCCATCTTCTGCGCTTGTCTCTAAATCTTCACGCAGGACGTAGAAGCTGAGACCGTCCGGCGGTCGCTGTTCGTAAAGTACACCTCTACGTACGCGCAACCACTCGCAGTTGTCATCATTGGGCTAAGAGCGTACAGAATAGGGGAGTCGTGGCGGCCGTTGGGCCCATCCTCTGGCTCGGGAAAATCAAAACTGGTCTTGGTGCTTGGACGATGCGCGATGACGTGGAGTGTCCATCCGTCTGGTATCTTGTATGTAGCCGTCTCGTTACGCTCGTTCCACAGCACTCGTGCCCATATGATGGTTTCACACTCCGGTACGGTCGAGCGACGTAGTTCAATAACTGCGACGTCCTTGCCGTCTGGTCCCATCACAGGCGGTTTGTTCTCTTTGAGATCCTCGCTTGGACGTGCCTTGTCAGCGCATACACTATCGCGCTCAACCTCCTTGCTGCGAGGATACTTGCCGTAGCCGCGAGGATCCTTACCATCGTAGCGTTGTTCCAGTGCGCGAATATCTTCCGCTTTGGTTTCAGGCCCCTTGGAGCTTGACGGGCTGCCTATCCGTACCATCCCGGCCCAATCAAGTAATACGATGATAAAACCAATGGCAATGGCTGCTGCGGCTACCGATTTGGCTACCCGGATGGTGAGGCGACGCCACTTTGCCGTTGGCAGGACCAAGCCAAGTTCAGAATATAGTTTCTTGGCTGCCGCTGGAGTTGCTCGAACATACTGCAAGTAGTGGTAGAGCGCTTCTGCGGCTGCTTCTGTCCAATGATCCTGCTTGTCGCGCGCCTGACGAATTTTTATCGGCGGGTCTTGGTGCGTTCCTGCAAGCAGCAACCTGACGGGTTTCCATGCCGTGCGTCTCTCACGATTCTTCAGAGGAAAATCCTCAGTGGCTGGCTCACGCGCAAGAATTTTATCTATATCGTCTTCGGAGTACTGCGTGAAGCCGAGCAGTTCACCGGCTGAGCGCACATCACGCTTAGCTCTGGCTTCGTGCTTGATGGCCTGGAGCAAAACGTAGTCGAGAACTTTCGGTCGTTGCGGTTCATCAAGCTCGGGTAGCTCAAGCCAGGCGGCAACGGTGGCGTACAAATCGCCGCATTCTTTGAGGCGTTCGTGTGGCTGGCGGTCATCTCGGCGTTCTTCTCCCATGACCGTACGGATGTCTCTCACAACCTCTTCTTGCACCCAACCCGCACCCACTCGTGGCCTCCAAGTTCACGTGGTTGAAACACGCTACCAGCGCTCTGACCTGCTTGCCGAGATCCTGCCGTAAAGGTGCAGATACCTCGCAGAAGTAAATCTCTTCATTAGGCCGGACGGGTGCTCTTAGCTCGCATCAAGCGCTGCAATCGCGGCGCAGGGGCGCGAAATAAGGGGAATCATGGGCGAGTCTGAGAAGTGACGCAGGGGGATTAAATCAGTCGAGGGCGGCATATTGCCGCCCTCATCTTTTTAGTCTTCTGTTTCGCCCATTGCATGCGGCCCTCGATTAGGTTTTGCATATTCATTATAGATCAATCGTCAGGCCACTGCCATGCTATTCCATGCAGCTTGCGTGTAAGGAGTCCGCCCGTGGGCTCAAAGTGCTTCTGGATATAGATGTGCTCTGTGCAATCGAAAATCTCAAGGTGTTGCCCCAGAGTCTCGTCGGGTTCGCGTAGCCCTTCGGCACGGGATCGGGAAATAAACCACCAGGCGCGTGCCGGCTTCATCTCTGGAGTGAAGATGAGTTTGAAGTCAACTCGCTTAGCGCCAGACCTGGGTGTCCAAAATACGACCGGTGAGCAGCGTGCTGCACTGTTCACGATCACGCGGTAACCTACTGAATACAGTCCGTCTTGTGGAGTAAGCACGCGGGGAAGCTCGAACGTGACATCTCGTGTTCCATCTTCGAGCTCAAGTGACTCGGACAATCGCCAGCCAAAGGCACTTTCAACTTGAAGTGCGCCCCTCTGTCGATCGGCGAAATACTCAATCACCCATGAGGAAGTGCGAACGGTTCCGTGGTTCGGTGCGTAAAGTTGCTTCACAACATCGTGTCGTTGCATCGCCCCGGAAGGTGTGAATCTATAGGTCGATGAGTTCGCGTGTACTCGGGGGAATAGGTTTACCTCGATTTCTTCGGAGTCCTCATCTTGACTTAAGGGTTCGTAGGCGGTATTGCTGTATTGCGCGGAGAGTTCGTATGCGGCTAGATGGTTGGCCACGCCTTCTATTGCCTCGTTCTCGCGACGCTCGAACTGGCGCAAGCTGTGGATGTGCATGGCGCGTACGGCCGGGTCGGGATGGCTTTTCAAGTAAGCTTGGAAGCTGCTGCGTCGTCTCGTTACTCCCATTGCTTGAAACTTGGGGTCGAGGCGCATTGCGGCCAGAAGTCCTTCACGTAGAAACGGATCGCCGAGCCGCTTGATCAGTTCGCCCAACTCGGTGACACAGGCTTCTGTCGTGGCCTCGACTCCGGCACGCTGAACTCGGCGCTCTAAGGCAGCGTAAAGCTCGGGGTACTTCAGAAGCCGCTCAGGGGTACATCCGGCGTCCCGTCGAAGTTCCCTAAGTGCACTTACGTACATATCACGTACATTCGATGTACTTTGCGCGTCCCTTGTGCCTTCCAAGTTCATTCGACGTTCCTTACGTGCCGTTGAGCTACACAAGCTGAACGTTTCCACGCGGCCTGGGCTTACTTACTCTCGAATTAGACCGTCATCTCACCTCCCTAGCTTCGCCAACTTACTGGAGCTAGGGCGATGGCGGTTTGGCTGTTGTAACTCGCCCATTTGGCCTACGCAGGGGAGCAGGAACATGACAGGGGAACTTCAGCGCCTCTCGTCGCAAGCCGAGATGCTGCCGATCATGCGGACGCACGGAGGCTTGCTGCCTTCACCTGAGCTGCGGCAACTCCAGACAACCCTTCGGCAGGAAGTTGCCGACGGCGTGGTGAAGAAGGCGCGCATCCACATCGCCACCGACGTGGCGATGGACGCGATGGACAGTGTGAGGGATGTCGACAGCTACCGCCGTTCGCTGGCGGGCAACGACCAGACCCTCAACGCGCTGCTGGCCGAGGTCGAGATAACCCACGCCCAGCACGTTGGCCGCATCCAGCGCGGCTCCGTGTAATAGGGCGCCGCGGACATGGTGAAGAAGCTGATGTCCAAGGTGACTGCGGCCGTGCGCAGGGACCAGCCGATCAAGGGCACGCTTGTGATCGAGCAGCCGGTGGCCGCGGAGGCACGTGAACGTGCCGACATCGAGGACGCGCTCAGCGCATTGGTGAACGTCGACCACTACGGCCGACAGCTTGCTGGTGATGACCCAGCTCTTCGCCGCCTCTTCGGTGGCTTTGAGCTGACGTTGGCACGGCAGCTCGGCCAGCAGGTTCGGCGTGCTCCCAAGGATCGGTAGATGAGCACGCCTTCCGACTGCGTGACGGCCCCTGTTACGGCGGCCGTCTCCGCTTCCACGGTCTTCTACTTCATCGACGGAAACTTAGGGCCGCTCATGTTCTGGTTGGTGCTGCTGGGTATCGAGGTGGTGGTGCTCGGAGTCTGGTTGTACTTCTGCCACCCCGGTGTGCGGGCCACGAGGGCCATGCGCGCCTCGGTGAAGCAGGGCAACCAGCAGCGCGAGGAGATTTGCCGGGCCACCGACGCCACCAAGGCCGAGATGGACCGAATCGCGCGCGACTGGGAAGACCGCTGGTGATCAGGCGGCTTCGGGCGTGGTTGGTGACTGCCCTTCTGCTGGCAGTCACCGTCCGTGTGCTCTGGTGGTTGGTCGAGCCGATGGTGCCCTACCTCATCACCGGCTTGGTGCTCGTCACCATCCTCGGCTTCATGTGGTACCGCGCCACCAAGTGGTGACGGTCTTCTTCTTGTTCTTCTTGCCGAAGCTCGTGATGAACGTGTTGAACTTCGGCATCTCGAACACCTTGGGAGTCTTCCCGTGTTCCTGATCAGGCTGTGGTTGAAGCTCTTGGCTGTTCTCTGGGCTACCACCTTCAAGGCCACCAAGGACTACCGACTGGGCCTGCCCGAGTGGGTGAGCCGCACCAGCGTGTACACGGCGCTTGCCCCGTACCTGCCGCTGGTTCGGCGGGTTCTTCTTGGTGGCTTCTGCCTGCTGTTCGTCGTGCTGCTGCTCGCATCGAACTGGAGCAGGTGATCGAGGTGGGCGCGAGTAGCCCGTACAAGTGTTACCAGTTGACCTTCCCAGCCGACTTGGATGCCGGGCGGGTCATGGCGTGGCTGCACACGGTGGTTGGCACGCTTCTTGCGGGCAGCGCTGGGCTCTTTACTCTGCCGACCATCGTTCTCGAGGTCATCGCCGATGATCGAGGCCTTCAACACCAGTTGCGGGTGCCGCCGGGGTGGGCCGACGATTTCGTGAGGCCGCTGCGCGCCTTGGTGCCAGGCATCACCGTCACGCCGAGCTCCACGTTGGTTGACCGCTCCTGGGGAGAGGCGGTTGAACTCGGCGCCCGCTCTCCTGCAGGACGCTTGAACGCGTTGTCCTCGGAGCATCTGACGGCGGGCCTGCTGAGCAGCCTTCAAGGCCTCGGCCGCGGCGAGGTAGTTGTGCTCCAGTGGGTGCTCGCGCCGGCGAGGGGCCAGAACCCGCCGATCAAGGGCAACGTTGGCGTCCCTGAAGCGTTCGGCTTCCACGCGAGCGGCAAGGGCGCGAAGGCCGATCGCAGCGCCAAGCCGGAGGCGCCGAACCTTCTTGGTGTTCTCCGGGTGGCTACCGAAGCCGAATCAGCCTCGCGGGCTCGGCAACTTCTCGGCCAGGTGCGGGCGGCGTTGGGCAGCGCCATCAACATGGGCACCCGCA
Organism: Lentzea tibetensis; assembly: GCF_007845675.1. Classification (GTDB taxonomy): domain Bacteria; phylum Actinomycetota; class Actinomycetes; order Mycobacteriales; family Pseudonocardiaceae; genus Lentzea; species Lentzea tibetensis. The sequence goes on from NZ_VOBR01000037.1 coordinate 13,191, forward strand.
TCACGAAGCGGCCCAGTCTCTCGAAGAGCGCGCTCCGGCGACGCGTGGTCGAGGGCAGCGGGCTGTTGTTGTTCCCTGCGCGCATCTTGGTGCCTGAGTTGGTGGGTCTCATCGGCTGGCCGATCGGGTCCCCACATGTTGCTGGACTCCAACAAGGACGGACGCGCCAACTTGCTGCCCCTGCTTCAGTTCCGCGCGCGGGGCGGGTGATTGGCACCTCCAACTTCCCAGGCGCCGAGCGGCCGGTTGCCCTGTCCTACAAGGAAGCGGTGAAGCACCTCCACGTGCTGGGCCCGACTGGGGTAGGGAAGACGACGTTGCTCGCCAACATGGCCGCCCAGGACATGGAGCAGGGATACGGCGTCATGGTGCTGGAGAGCAAGGGCGACTTGTTCAACGCCGTGCTCGACCGCGTACCGCGGAACCGAATCAACGACGTAATCGTGCTCGATGTAAACGACACCGGCATGCCGGTGGGCTTTAACATCTTGAACTCCGGTTCCTCGGCCTCGGCCATCGACGAGTTGAGCTCGCTCATCACCGGCATGTACGGCGAGAACGGCGTGTACGCGCCGATGCTCATGTACTTCGGCTTGCACGCGCTCGCGGCCACGCCTGGTAGCACGTTCATCGACTTGCCGACGATGCTCACGCCGCAAAGCCCAGAAGAGTCCGCCTGGCGCGAGGACGTGGTGAGGCGGGTGAAGAACCCCAACGTGCGCCAGTTCTGGCAGCGGTACTTGAACGACAGCCGCAAGGATCAGGACCGCATGACGGCTCCTGTTCATAACCGCATCTGGCAGCTCGCCGTGCGGCCAGAGATTCGCAACATCATCGGGCAGAGCACGAGCAGCTTCACGTTCGAGGAAGTGTTGCGGGATAACAAGATACTGCTCATCAACCTCACGGGTGTGCGTGTGGGCGAGCAAACGGCGGGCCTCGTCGGCACGCTCCTGATGAACGCGCTCTACTCGGCGGCGCGCACCGTGAAGAAGAAGCGACCGTCCTTCTTGTACCTCGACGAGTTCCAGGACTTCATCAACTTGCCTGTGCCCGCGGCCGACATGTTGGCGAAGCTGCGCAGCTTCGGGCTCGGCCTGGTGCTTGCCCACCAGGACCTCGATCAGCTCGCCAAGGTGCGTGGGCTTGAGCAAGCCGTTCTCGCCAACGCCCGCAGCAAGGTGGTGTTCCAAACCAGCGCCCGCGACGCCCGCGCCATGCAACGCGAGTTCGGCCGCCTGGTGAGTGAAGACGACTTCATCAACTTGGGCGCGTTCGAGGCCATTGCGCGCATCGCCACCGACGCCGGGGTGAGTCCACCGATCACCATCGCCACAGCGCCGCCCTCGAAGACCACCGGCATCGGCCGCGCCGCCAAGGCTGCCAGTCGTGCCAAGTACGGCCGCCCTGTTGCAGAGGTGGAAGCGGAGATCGACGCCCGCCGTCGCGTCGCGGTGAAGAAGCCCACCAAGCCCAACCTCGGCACGCAGAAGTGGGGCTGACATGTCACATCTTGCTCGTGAGTTGCACCGGCAGCTCTGGTTTATCGAACGGCAGGCCAAGGACCTGATGCAGTCCGTTCAAAGCCTCTTGAGCGATGGCAACCTCCTAATGAGCGGCACCGACGGCTGGGATGAGGCGCAAGCCGGGGCCATCCGTACGGAGATTCACGACCACGCAGACGAGTGCGACCGGCGCATCTCGCAGGCCCAGGCCGAGGTTGATGAGTTCCGCCAGCGACTCGCGGGCAGCGGCTAATGAACACCTTGAGTGGGAAGCAGCAGCTTTCAGCCCGTGACCGCAAGGTCATCGACTACGTCGGCCAGTTCCGCCAGCTCACCGCCGGGCAGCTCCGTATGTTCGTCTTCGGGGAGCTGGCTTCGCCAACACCGTGCGACCGCACGCTGAGGCGCTTGGTGGACGGCAAGTACCTGATGCGACTGCATCGGCTCGTTGGTGGCACGCAGGGTGGTTCGGCGCAGTATGTGTACCAACTCGGCCGCCTTGGATGGCGACTTCTAGAGCGAGCTGGCGAGTACTGGGCACCACGCGCCGTGAACCTCCATGCTCTCGCAGTCGCCGACTGCCTGGTGAAGCTGAAGACCGCGGAGAGGGCTGGTGCCCTTGAGGTGGCCTCGTTCATCACCGAGCCGGCGTGCCATGTGAAAGTGGCTGGCCTTCTGCTGACGCCGGACGCCTTCGTTGAGCTCAAGTTCGGCGGCAGTGGTGAGCGGTTGATCTCGTGGCTTGAGGTCGACCGCGGTACCGAGCATCTCAGCACCATCCAGGAGAAGTGCGAGCGGTACTGGAAGGCCTCGATCTCCGGCCAGTGGGACGGCTTCTTCCCGTTCGTGTTGTTCGTGGTGCCTGACGAGCAGCGGCAGCGCGCTATCGAGCGGGTAATCCGCAGCGGCCCATCAGCCGCGCATCAGTTATTCAGCGTGTGCCCTGTGAGCGAGTTTCCACAGATTCGGGATGGTGGTGACTCATGCGAAGCCTGACGGATCTTCGGATCGATGTGCAGCTTGCTATCGCCACCGTCCGCATGATCTACCCAATCCTTCTCGCCCTCTTGCGTGTCTCGATCGGTCTGGCCTTCTTCATCTGGGGGAGGGTGCCGACCTCCAACTTTTGGTTTTTGGCCCTCCTCCTGGCTGGCGGCTCTGCTCTTTTTGATGGCCGCCTTCGGCGATGCTTGTTGCGAAGTGGGGCGGTCGGTGGAGTCATGGACACTATCGGCGACAAAGTGTTTGTGGCTTGTGTGTTCGTGAAACTTGGTTTGAGCTTTGAACCTGCGAGCTGGGTATGCGTTGTGCTGCTTGTGAAATATGTGGCAATACTAGGCGCATGCGCGGTGCACGTTGGCCGAATGCACTACTTTCCCGTCCCTGATGTGCCAGCGCACATCGCGTCTGCAACGGGGATCGTTGCGGCAATCTATTCAGCGGTCAGTCCGGACGGCTCTCATGCCGCTCTATGTATCTGGATGTTTCTTGGTGCAAGCCTGGTTCACGTCACTGCGGCATGGGCGTGTGCGTTTTCCCCGATACCGCCTAAGTTGCCGACTCGTGTAGTGCAAGAGGAGTTGAGAAAATGACCCGCACCTTAAAGTTCTTGCTCCCTAACCTCCTCGCTGGTTATCGACTCTTGGCAGGGCCGATCTACCTTGTGTGGGGTACAGCGCCTGCGCCTACTTGGCAGCTCGCGGTGCTGGTGCTTGCGGCCGGGAGCGATCTCATTGATGGCCGTATCGCGAGGGCGTGGGAGGTAACTTCAACCTTTGGCAGGTTTCTTGATGCCTCAGCGGATCGCCTGCTGATTCTCTGTGTGCTGCTAAAGCTTGCCTTCGCTGAGATCATCCCTGGTTGGGTTGCCGCTGCTCTTGTTGCCCAGCATCTGTTGTTGGCTGTAGTGTTCCTGGTGCACACCGCTAGGGTTGGCACGCCGCCTAAGCCTGACTTCTGGGCAAAGTTGGGCGCTGGCATCGCCGCCGTTGCGGGCATCGTGGGTCTCTCCAGTGGTGCCGCCCTGCCGACGGTGGTTCTCCTGTTGCTCTTCATGGCAGCGAACTTTATGTACCTGGTTGTCGTGGGCATGTGCACATTTCGTTCTGGCCGTGAGCCGGTTGGTACCGGAAACTCTCAGATTGAGCTATAATAGATTCAGATGAATCATGTAGTTCAGACGATTAGTAGCTCGATCGCTTCCGGCAGTGCAAACCGCTCGGTTGTCACTTCGAAGCGCTATATCGACTCGATGATTGCGGATATAGCAAAGGCGAAGGAGCGGGTTGTAGTTCTGGCCCTGCTTGTTAGTTGCGATGGAGAGACGGGCGGACTGTTCTCCGCGTTAGAGAGTGCGCTCGCTCGAGGTGTTGAAGTTCGGATAACCGTCGACGAGTACTACCTGCGCCTATATTTCGCTGGTAGAGCAAGTCGCCTGAGGGAACCCAGGAAAAGCTGGCGCAGCTTCGCTCTTGTGGTGCGAGTGTCACGCGGCTCAAGTCGGCCTCGCTGCATCCGTTCAAAGGACGGTGCCACAGCAAGATCACTATTATTGACGATGTTGTGTACAGCTTTGGCGGCACGAATATTGCTGACAAGGCCGTGCGCAACAACGACTTCATGATTCGAATGTGCAACCGGAATGTTGCTAGGAGGCTGTATCAGCTCTGCCTTGTGATCGAAGCTGGCAAAGCTCACGAGGACTTTCAGTTCCCTCTGGATGAGGGCAGCGTGGTGCTCGTTGATGGAGGGAAGCCGGGCAACTCGATTATCTACAGCAAGGCGTGTGAGCTGGCCGCTCGATCGCGTCGCGCCTACTACGTCTCCCAGTTCTGTCCTACCGGCCCGCTTGCTCGGCTGCTTCGTTCTACGGATACGAAATTCTACTTCAATCGCTCTGTCGCGAGCGCACCGCACATCGGCGCTATGCTCACTATCGACAAGGCGATTGGGCGGATAAGAACCGCGTACCGTGGTTCCAGTTATCTCCATGCGAAGCTTATGCTCGCGGAACTGGACGATGGTTCACGCGTCTTGCTGAGCGGGTCGCACAACTTCAAGAACCAAGGTGTTAAGTACGGGACGCAAGAGATAGCGCTGTATTCAAGTGATCCTGCTCTTTGGGATGAGCTTTACGCTTATGTTTCTAGAGATGTGGGTTGATCGGGGATAATCCGATTCTCGAAGGAGGTTGAGCGGTTCCATATTGAGCCGTTCCGCGATGCGTTCAACAGCAACATGCGTGAGATTCCGCTCGCCGCGCTCCAGGCCGCCCATGTAGGTGCGGTGGTAGCCGAGCTGCTCCGCGAACGCGCTCGCTCTACGCCTGCGAGACGAGCAGCTGGCACGTGACCTCTACACCGATGTACGCGACCAAGTGATCAACGCACCCGAACGCTGGCACGACGTGAAGATCGCCGTCACCTTGGCGCCGTGGGCGAACGGTCCAACCACCGGCAGGGCTCCATGTTCGTCGCCACCATCCGCTGGGAGTACAAGGTCAAGACCGCCATGAGCACCATGCGCTTCGCCTGTGTCGCCGATGCCAGCGAGTACCGCGAACTGTTGCGCGACCCGAGCGTCACCTCCGTCTGGCACTTCGACTCCTCGGGCGGCATCGACCCTGCCAGTCCCGAGGTGTTCGAGCTGACCGCGTTCGCCGTGGACGGCAAGGAGCGGAAAATCCGCCGCACCAACCGACCTGGTGCCCAGGTCTACTCCGCCAGCCTCGGCGTGGAAGTTGGAACTGACCAAGAGGTCACCGTCGCCTACACCTATCGCGTCCTCGCGCAGTGCAACAGCCACCTGCTGTACCTCGACCTTCCACGCCCCACCAAGGGGCTACATGTGCAGCTCGACTACCACCAGGCCGGCATCAGGCGGATGAACACCGTGGACTACTTCGCCAGCAGCCAAGCTTCACGGGTGGAGCAGCCGCGCCATGCCGACGACGCCAAGACCGTGAACATCCAGCTTCGACGGGTGGACGCTGCCGCGGGCTGGAGTGGCGTTCGTGTGGGTGCTCGAGGAGGAGCTCGCGAAGCCGTAGAACCCTCCGTCTTCTGGTAGCGCAACCAGGGGGCCTAGGTCGACGCGATCAAACTTACTCACAGTAAGGTTGAAGTATCGGTTGCAACCGATATCCGCTGGTGTACCCTGTGTCTTAGAAGCCAAAGACCCCGCTCTCGGGGTCTGGCTCCGAGACGGGGTCTTGAGTGCGATGGCACGCTCTTGTGACTCTACTGGACGAGGCTCGACCGGGCGTTTGGTCGATGCACTTTCGTGACTCGGGGCTGTGCAGCTTCGGGAAGGAGGTGCATGGCTATGGCTGGAAAGGCTGTTCGGCCGGGTACGCCCGCGCCGACCTCTGGTCAGTACCGCCCGAAGGGTGGTGGCAACGAGGTGACGGTCCCGAAGGGGCACCGTCTCCCGCCCACCCCGAAGCCGGGGCAGACCTGGGTGAACGTCGACCCGACCAAGAACAAGAGCGGTCGGGGCTGATGATCCGGGGCTGGAATCCACGCCCGGATTCCAGCTCTCGGGCTTGCTGTGGCGAGCTGGCTACTACTTCGGCGTGCAAGGGGAAGATGCACGGCTTGTAGTACAACCATCCCCGGTTGGAAGGCGAACGGAGCCTCTATGGTCAGCGGTGCCCGGCAGGCATCTGGAGATGAAAATAACCAGCCGAAGTCTGCCCAAGCCGCCCGTCGAAAGTGGCGATGGTACCGGACTGAGTCGGGACGTCTGATTGCGCGAGAAGAGTTTGATGCATTGCCCGAAAGGGCTCGGGCTGGCTTGTCGAACGCGATTGAACGCTACCTGACAGGGCAATCCCGCCGTAACGATATCGACTCTCTCGGCCGCGGGATCTATGAGATCAGGCACCGGTACTCCAACAACCACCATCGCGTGCTCTTCACGCATTGGGGTCAGTACTGTGTGGCGTTGACGGCGTTCTACAAGAACCAGCCGAAGACGCCGAAAACTGACCTCAACCGGGCTATTGATCGGGCGCGCTGGTGGCGAGATGCTAACGGCGATGAGCCGGGAGGCGGCTAGGCCGCTAAGATCCCCCTCCTGACCGTAGACCGACGCTGGGGTCAAGCTGACGTGGGAGCTTCATATGAGCGCAAACGACGAGCAGAAGTTCGTTGTGGACGAATTCGAAGACGAGTTCGGCGCATACCTGGAAGAGGCGAAGCAGAGCCCTGTCTTCCGCGCTGAGTACGAGGACGCTGACGATCGTCAGCACCTGATCGATGCTCTCGTGATGCTGCGGCAGGCGCTCGGCCTCTCTCAGAAGGAGGTGGCCAAGCGCATGGGAATCGGCCAGCCGACGGTTTCGGGCTTCGAGAAGGAGTCGAGCGATCCGAAGCTGTCGACTCTCCAGCGATACGCGCGGGCGGTTGAAGCGCGGCTGCAGGTCAAGGTTGACCTGCCCGCCGTCTGTGACTGGGTTCCCACCGGGTTTACCGCCTATGGGAAGTGGGAGCGGGTGGCACCGAAGAGGCCGGAGATGCACTCGAGTGGCCTTGCACGTGACTGGGCTGCAAACTCGCAGCGCGACTACGAGCAGGTGGCATGACGAGCCTTAATCTTCAGGAAGCGCGTCATTTTGCAGCGCGTATCGCCGCGCGCGCTGATATCCGCGAAGTTCGCCTCCTGGAGAGTAACTTCAAGCTGAACCGGATGCCGGTCAATGACCATCTGGTGTACAAGCTTGAGAAGGATCCGCAGGTTGAGTACAGCGAGGGTGACGGGTTTTTCGTTATCACGTCACGTTACTCACTGCTGATCGCTGAAGTTGAGCACGAGTCCGCAAACGTACCTAACCAGACTGAAGAGGGCGAAGAAGACGTCATCGCGATGGTCGACTTCAAACTGGCTGGCCTCTTCGAGTTGAACATGCGGGAAGACGACGATGCTCCTCGCATCGACGAGCTGATGGCCTACGCGTGGAGCATGGGCAACTTCGCGTTGCATCCTTACGCCCGTGAGTACATCTCTAACGTCACAAGCCGCTTGGGTCTTCCGCCGCTGACGATCAACGTGCTTCAGCTCGACTACGACCCCGACAAGGGGTGAGTAGGTTCCGCAGCTAGCGGGTCCGCATGGGAAACGCCCGTTGCGCGCAGTTGGCGCAACGGGCGTGAAGGTCAGTACTCCAACCGCAAGCACTGCTCCTTGGTGGCTGCGAGCAGCCGAGCGATGAGCGAGTCGAACTCTCCGTGCTCGATGATCGGCATGAACGAGATGGTCTCGAACGCCACGCCGTGCCGGATCGTCAGCCACTCATCTGCCCCGTCAACGTGGCAGATGAAGCACAAGTCCTTGTAGTAGAAGGATGTGCCGAGCGCCCAGCTGCCGTGCTCGAACCGCTCGCGCAGCTCCCGCAGGCTGAAGCAGCCGGTGAAGCTGTCGGGCGTGAACTCGGGGTCTACCGCGTCGTGCAGCGGTGGTGTGGAGCGGCCGATCTTGTACCAGACGTCGCGCAACTCCTGCGGCAGCTCTGGGACAACCCGAACCTCCGTCACCGCCGGCCAGCGGATGGCGAGGCCAACCACCAGGCGGTAGGCGTCGCTCCAGGTCTCGAGCACCTGCGTGCCCGTGAACCACCCAGGGTGGCCGTCCATCTTGAGCTGTGTGAGGTACCGCTTGGTGTTGAACAGGAGCTCCACTAGCTCGGCCGGTGCGTCCTGGTCGTCACCGTTGGCATCGGGTGGCCCCACGATGAGGCCGGGACCAACGATGACGTCCTCAAGGCGGAAGTCGGTGTTATGCGCCCAAAGGAGCGTGGAGAGGCGTGGGTTGACCGGAAGGTCCTCGAGCTTGCCCTCGGCGTTGAAGTAGATCGCGCCGCGGGGCTCCATGAGCTCGACCGCTTCCAAGTTGCCGCCAACGATGCGGCGGTACGCATCGAGGTCGGCGTGGTCCAGCTGCTCCAGCCGCACTGGTTTGTCGATGTTGGTAGGTACGACGATGGCTTGCACCATGACTGCCCACTTAGGAACCACATGACCGTTGCCTGATGGGCGGGTTCATATCCACACCAGGCCGCTGCGCCATACGCGTCGGGCTATGCGGCCTCGTGTTGATCGGTGGTCCTGTCTCCATTTAGGCACAGCGGAAGATCGCTGCATATGGTGGAAAAGTTCGGTGCTGTGACGCAGGCGCTGTGCGTGGCGTGTTCCAGCCGTTTCCTGATTTCCGTCGGCTATGATTGCCGGATGGCAGATGCACATGTACCCGTGTTCCACGGGCAGCGGCTACCGTCTCGTGGCTGATGCCGAGACAAGTGTTTGGCCTACGCGGCTCAGGGTCACCGAACTCTCACCGACGTAGAACCAATATCCTTGCAGCCGTCTGGCATCGACTTGGTGAACGTGTCGACTCCGCTCAGAACCCTCGCGCAGTTTTCGTCTGCTTGGAAGGCGATGTACCTGATGTTCGAGTTGACGTCGGAAGCGTCGCCTACCTCTTTATCTTCGAACGACCACGAACCATCTTCATACATGTGGGCGGCATTCTGAATCATGTAGAAACCCTCGCCAGCGTCTGGGCGGGTCAGAATCCATAGCGTGTGCCCATTGAGGCCACTGACGCTGCCCGAAACTCGAACGTTAGTTCCATGGGTGATTGTCGGCGGATTACTCGGCGATGGTTCGAAGAACACGGCCTTCGCCGCCGTGGCGGGCGGCGATGGTGGCGGGGTCGTCGGCTTCGGAGGCTGAGCTGGGGTGGTAGTTGTTGTCGCTGGGATCTCGGGTGGCGATGACGTGCTGGCGCTCGAAGTCGGTGAGTTGGACGGGGGAACCGACGAGTTTGCCACCGCCGACGAGCTGGTAGGCCCCGGAGGCGGGGGCGAGGCCAGTGATGCACCCTCCGCGACGGCCCTGAACACCAAGATGACCGCGAGCGCTGTAAAGGCAAGCGCAGCAAAAGCGGAGGAGAGGGCCAAGATGAGGTCGCGCCTGGTGCGCCTTCCACCGGGCGCCTGCAGCTCACGAACCCGCCAGAAGTAGACCGCAATACCTACCGCAATGCCCGCCCCGACCATGACGACACTAGCGCCAAGACTGCTGCCCTTCTTGGTGGCAGCGAAGTCGACCAACTGCGCGATGGCGGCGGCAAGGCTCACAAGCGCCGCGATGTCCCAGAAGCCGATCTTCAACGCCCATGTACGGACAGTCGGTGGATCCTGCTTGGTCGCGGTAGTGCTGTCTTCGACCTCGTCTGTGTTCAACGTAAGCATCCTCGCTGATGTGGCGGTGGTGTCTTTCCATCGGCCGCTCAGCGAACGGGCGTTACGAGCGAGCCGCACATTCGTGATTGGATGGAATTGCCGCTGCCTGTGTAACGAAGTGAGACATTGTGCCGATATGACGTGCCGCGGAATGTGGGATGGCGAGTAGTCTCGCTAGAGACATCTGCTTCTATTTCAATTCTTCTTACGATGAACCTTAACCACCATCGCTGCGCGCGTGACGGGTGAACACGCGGAGCGCTCCGCGTGTCCCATGCTCAGCCGGGGGCACTTCGCTATGCTTCGAGGATGACTGAGTACATCTACAGGGCCTTCGGTGAAGCAGCGGGTTTCGTTAACGGGCGCTTCATCCATGACATGGATGGTCGCCCCATCGGCAAATTGAACGGCACGCACGTGCACCAACTGTCAGGGGACTACGTCGGTGAGCTGCACGAGCAAATGGTTGTGGACATGCATCTTGGCAGTTTTGGCAGTATTGGTAGTTCCGGTAATCCTGGCAATGTTGGACGCCCAGGAAATCCAGGTGGTCGCGGCTCAATTGGGCTTAGCTACAACGACATGTTTGACCGATTGCTGCGAGACTAGCGTTAAGCAAGTTGGGCTCTGTCTATTCTCGCCCACGATGAAGCCCGGTCTCATGATGGCGTCCTCGTTGAGGAACAAGCTGTTGTGTATCCACAGCAGCGTGGTCAGACGCAGGTTCAGCGGCAGCTTAAGAAGCTTGCCTTCATCGTGGAAGTACACCGCGGCGGCTGGCTCGATGAAGTTCACTGCAGCCAGGTTCCCACCAACGATCTGGCGGTAGGCGTTGAGATCGTGTGGATCCAGTTCCTGGAGCCGGATCGGTTCAAGTAGGTGCGTAGGGATAACAATGGCTTTCACCATGACATGCTCACTTACGAACCACATGACCCTATGCCTGGCAGGAGGGTTCACATCCACACCAGGCGGCACCCTAGGAACTGTGTCTGGCGTTAATGGAACTTGCTCTTAGTTCCATTTAGATACGGCTGTGTTCGCCTGCATATGGTAAAAGAAATCGTCTGTGAGTGCCCGGCATTGGTCGTGATAGTGAACCATGGTGAGTGGAGAGCGGTGGAGGGGGTAAGAATCAACTGAAACTGCAATACTAGGATGTCCTGCCGGCCGTCGTATCCCGGAAGATTCCTTACGGCGTGTACTGAAGGTTCGGCATCGATTCTAGGCAAACAATTTTGATCTTGCCCCGCTCTCGGGGTGGTTGTGCTGCAGGGCTAGGATCTCGGACTATGCCTAACGTAACCCTCGCCGTATCGTCGGAAGATCTTGAACCGAAGCTTCTGGGCAGAGAAGAGATTGGCCAGGCGCTACTTGATCTGCCCCGCACCACACAAAGTGAGATCGAAACGTTCAAGCAGCAGTACTTCGAGTGGGATGATTTCAATGTCGCGCTTTTAGAGGCGTCATTCAAATCCAGCGGTTGGATGACAACAACGCCTGTCAGTGACTACCGCAGTGTCGGCGCCCAGATCATTGATATCAGGCTGACCAAAGCTGTTCCAGGTATCCCCGCCGACAGGATCGATGCCGTCTTGAACGACATCCGGGCGAAGTGTGGTGTGTTGCGGTCGATTGCGAATCGACTAGAGGTCTATCCGCGCGACGATAGCGATGGGCAGTCTGAAAGCTTGGCGTCGTCTGGCAGTGCAATCTTCATTGTTCACGGGCACGCACTGCTGCTACGCGAAAACGTACGGCGTTTTCTGGAGCGGGTCACCGAACGGCAAGTCATTGTGCTCGAAGATGAAGCTAATCAAGGACATGACGTCCTGGAGAAGCTACTAAAGAGCGCAGAACAGGCAGCGTACGCAGTCGTTCTTCTCACTGGCGATGATGAAGGCCGCAAGCTAGGCGATGGTGAGTGGCGACCCCGCGCACGCCAGAACGTTGTTCTGGAACTGGGTCTCTTCCTCGGCATGCTCGGACGATCGAAGGTTGCTGCCCTATACGAGGGAGGCGTCGAAATTCCGAGTGACTTCGCCGGGGTCGTGTACATCAGCCTGGACAGCGAAGGCTGGAAGATGAAGCTTGCTACCGAACTCAAGAACGCTGGTATCGAGGTTGATCTGAATAAGGCGATCTAATGGACACCAAGTGGAGATGCGAGTTGACAAGTCTTCGCCCTTCGTGCATAAATAGTTGGGTATGACCAAACTTAAACCCCTTAAACTGCACGAGATCATCGGCACCTCCACCGAGTGGACTGATGAGCTGTGGGATGAGGCGCTGCGCTACCTGCTCGAACGGACCGGCACGTTCCAGGTGCTCTTTATGGTGCAGGTACTTCCGAATTACGAGGCGCTTCCGGACTACCTGCACAAGTTCGATTTCCTGCGCGAGTTTCGAAACTATCCCCCAACGCTCCTACTAGGCGCATTCGACTTGATGCGTGCGCGCTGGCCGGGCAGACGCCGAAGTGATGCGATATTGACAAATTTGTAGCCTCGTTCATAATGAATAACGTACCTGCGGGGCTTGCCCTAGAACCGGCCACGGTGACTCACCTGAGTTGGAAGTAGGTACCATGAATTTATCTCGTGACAGAAACGGTGCTGCGCGTAGTGCTGGTGTAATGAACGCGGTGTAGCTAGCGACTCATGACGGCCAATTGGCAGGCGTCCAGTGAGCTCTTGATCATTTGCACTGCTTGGCGCATACTAGAAATATATGGACGATACACGACTATTGGAAGATTTGAAGCAACTCATGCAGGCTGAGCTGTCTGCATCGGAAAAGCGAACCGAGAAACGTACAGCGGATCTGATCGCCGCATCTGAGAAACGCCTGAAGGAATCACTGGCGAGCAAGGCCAATCTCGAAGTGCTAGAGAAGCATATTGACGAGAAGTTCGACTCCGTCCTCAATGCTGTTGGTGAGCGCCTTAACGATACTGAGTCTGTTGTCGAAGACCATGGCCAGCGCATCGGTCGCTTGGAACGGCTGCTTGCGGACTGAGCTATGCCTCAAGTGTCTCTTTCAGCTGCGGTTGGTGTGCTAGAACGGATCTTCGCTGATCCTGCCAAGGAAGTACTTGCGGTTGATGAAGTGCTCGCCAACGCCGGTCGTGATGCTCGATGGGTGCAACAGAACAAGAGATGGCTAAGTAACCGTCTAACGTCACTCGTTGCTCACGATCTGGTTGAATCGGTACACGGTAAAAGTCGTAGACTCGAAGGTGTCCGTCTCACACCTGCCGGCAAGACTGCCTTGCTCGCAGGTGCGGAGTCTTACAGAAGCCGCGGGAAAATCACCCTTGAAGACATTGCAATCCAGATCCGCATCTTTGAATCCCAGAACCCTAGTATCAAGGTCAATTTTGCAGTCGTGTCGAAGGACGTGGAAACTTCACGCCCCAATCGCCCTGGCGGGGTCTAGTGTTCGTCGTCGACGTTCCTTGTGCCGGTGCTGGCTGTCGGCCGGTCGCTACCCTCCTCTTCTGTGCGAATATGGCTTCGCCAGTCAGTTCCCTCTACGGCATCCATCAGCATGTCGAGCAGGATCTTAGAGACTGCAGGTGTGAGCTCTGGTGGTTCGTCAGGCAGGATCACCTTCAGCGGTGATTGCTTGTTGCCTTGCGTTGACCGCGAACGGCCGGCGTCACGGTTTGGGCTGGAGTCCTCATTGGAATTCGACACAGGAGCAGTATGTAGGTGGGGGTGCGATCCTGCATTCTGAAACTTTGGCACAGTCCACTATGGCTGAGGTGCTAGTACTTTGAACTTTTCCTGAATAGCCGCTGTCTGCACGAGGTTCCGGACGTCCTAATGCTACGCTACGTGTCGAACTCAATACAGGTTGAGCTGCGCCGTTCGGCGGTTGAAAGTTTTCTCCTGCCCGCTATGCTACGCGTAGCGCTCCGGCGCGCAGGTTTCGGCACCTGGCAGGTTCAACTCCTTGCACTCCTGGGCGTTGTGCTTTTTGCAAGTGCACGGCAGTGGGTCATGACGCAAGTACAACTGAATAGTGAAGGAGGCTCCATGAACGATGGTCGTGGAGGTTGGGTCGTCTCTTGGGCGGCGCAGGTGTTCGAGTTCGTCTGGAACGGAGCCTCGGGAGCTGTGGTAGCAGGTGCCGCACTCGTTAAAACCGCCCGCGCGAGTTGACCGCGGGCGGTTTTCTTTGTCGTTGACACGGCAGCTGCTGGTGACTCCTCGCCAGGTGCTGACGCTGCTTATATCGAGAGCTTCGCGGGCGACAAGTGGCCCAAGCGATAAGTAGTTTGTGCGTCGGATCTCGCGCAGTCTACTGGCGCTCGTGTCTACGCATTTCCCTCACCTGTGCGTTTCGTTCCGTATCGGCAGAGGCGCACGTCTAGCGCCTTTTGACGGCAACGCTGACGGCAACCGCACCCAACATCCACTGCCTCGTAACTCGTTTGGTCACCAACTTTACCTCGGTGGAACGGTCGAAAACCGTGTCTCCAGTCGACCTCATAAGCCTAAGGTCACTGGTTCGATCCCAGTCGCTGCTACCAGATAGAAATGATGTAATCCGATCAACGATTTTGCTGTTTGACGGCAGTAGTTGACGGCAACGACCCGCACTGTGACGGCCGCGCTCTTTTGCGCGGTCGTCTGTTTGTTGGCTGAGGAGAGCGACTCCTACTTTGGTGAGGACGTCTCGTTGCGCTTCGGCGGTGCCGTGGGTGTAGATCTGCAGTGTGGTTGAGACGTTGGAGTGTCCCAGGATGATCTGGGCATCCTTCACCGAAGCGCCAAAGTCCTTAAGGAGCGTTCCGGTGAAGTGCTTGGTGTGGTGCAGCTTGGTTCGGCGGATGCCGTGTCGGGCGCAGATGCGTTGGAACGAGCGAGCGACGTTCCGCGGTTCGATGGGGTTGCCAGTGCGCGTGGTGAACACCAGTTCGTGTGCGTCGTCGGTTCCCTGCCAAGCCTCACCCGCTTCACGCCGAGCTTCAAGCTGCTTGGCACGGCACTTCAGCAGTTCGTCACGGGCAGCCGGAAGCAACGGGAAGTCTCGTTCACCGGCCTGGGTTTTCACTGGGCCAACACGCAGTGCGCCTGCGACGCGTTGTATTTGCTGGCGGGTTTGGAAGATTAGGCGGTCAAGGTTGATGTCGGACCAGCGGAGGCCGACTGATTCTCCAACGCGCAGCCCGTAAACCAGGAGCAGGATGAATAATGGATAGAGGGAGTCGCCTGTGGCGGCCTGCAGGAACTGCCTGGCTTCACCGACGGTCCACGGTGTGATGGCGCCCTTACGGTATCCCGGTAGCTCAACTAGTTCGGCGACATTACGGCCGACAAGTTCCTCCCGCTTGGCGCGGTTGAGAGCGGCTCGCAGTACAGCGCGCATGACTTGCGCTGTTCGTATGGAGCAGCCGGCCTCGATCTGCTGGTTCACGAAGAACTGAACAACCTGCACCGAGAGCTTCCGTAGCGAGTAATTGCCGAGCCCCGGCTTGAGGTGTATACGGACTACGCCTTCGTAGCGGACATAGGTCGTTGGCCGTCGGCTCGGCTGTACGACTGTTTCGAGCCAGTGGTCGAGGTACTCGCCAAGCTTCCACGTACGTTCCGCTGTTGGAATTCCTTGTATGAGATCGACCTTGGCTTCGGCTAGCTTCTCTGCAACTTCCACGCGACGCTTGCCGTAGATGCGGAAGCGCTTCCGCTTTCCGCTTGGCGTGAAGACATAGAGTGCGGCCTCGTACCGCCCGTCTTTGCGGCGGTAGATCGACCCCTCGCCGTTAGCGCGGCGAGCCATCACTCAATGTCCTCCGCAAGTCTTCGGCGGACATAGGCGTCAATGCTCGCCTGCGGGATACGGCGGCTTCGGCCAATCTTTATCGTCTCTATCGCTCGTGAGCGTATGAGGTCGTATAGCGTCCAGCGGCTAATCCGCAACGCCTCGCAGGCCTCGCGTACGGTCAACAAGGCCGGGCTTAGCTTCTTGAACGCGCGCGCTTCCCGCTCGGACTGCGGGTGGTCGTTGCTAGGTTTCGGCGGTATTTTGAGTGACATGTTCATCCTCCTTCATTCTATATCTATGTGCTTACTATGTGAATCCTGATCAGCCGCCATCCGGAGGTGCCCGCCCGTTTGCCTGCTCAACGGCCTCTTCGGGTGGGGTCGCAAGAAGACCGGGACCATCCCGGGCCAGCGCGACGGTGAAGAGCTCGGCCCCTTTGAGAGCGAGCTTGCCGATCGCGCGCTGGATGTTGGTCAGCCGATGCTCATCTGGCACCAACCACACGACCATCGGGAAGACGCCGGTGCGCTGTTGCTCAACCCCGGTGTTCCAGTAGGCGATGAACCGCAGGCACTTGCGCTCAATCGTTGGCACGCTCTCGGTGGCGAGGTCGACCTCAACGAAGACGTGGCGCTCGAACTGCTGGACGCCGAGGCGCACGTAGGCGTCGGGCTTGAGGACGATGAGCTCCCCGCCACTGCCAGTGAAGTGCCGCCAGCACGCAGGTTCGCCGTCGAAGGCCACAAGGTCAACCTGTCCTTGCTGCTCGAGCTCGCGTAGGCGCACGTACAACTCGGCCACGGCGAGCATGTGGTCTTGGAAGTACGGCTTGGTCTCCCAGACCCGGCGACGCCGACCACCGGTCGGTCCACCGACCTCAAGGGCGGCTTGGCCCAAGGCGGAGAGGCCGTACACGAACCCGGAGGAACCTGCGCGGACACCGCCGATGACGCGGGAGAACCGCACCACGAGCCCGAGCGTCTGCAGGCGCTTCAACAGGTACTGGGCGCGGCGGATGCGGGACTGATGTGGCCCTTCAACGAGGTGGAGTCGTTGTACCTGGGCCGTGGTGAGCAGCCGGAAGCTATGCAGCGAGCCGAGCACCGCAAGGGGGAGAGCACCAACTTGCTCACGAAGTCGTGCGGCTCGGCCGCGTTCCTGCCGATCCGTCATAGCGCAGCTCCTGGCGGAGAGACAGTCGTTGGCACTTCCGCTCGATCTACAGAGAAGACGAACCACCATGACGCCACGCGATGCGTGAACCGATGCGAACCAAGTCGGAGCAGGCTCATCACGTAGCCCTCCGCGTAATGCCAATGGGTCCGTCTGGCTGTGATGAGGAGCTGTGCCACCGTGCGGCGAGCACGGTGTCGAGGTCGCGCCCGTTCACGCCGTAGCGCTGCTGACTGGCAGCTCGAAGTTCGGCGACGTTGGACACGCTGGGACCGAGGGGACGAGTGCGCACGGTGAACGGTTCGGTCATGGCGCCGCCGAGTACCAAGCGGCAGCAGGCTTCGAAGCGGCCAAGGCCTTCAAGCTGGGCGGCTGTGACACCAGGGCCGAGGACCTCGGCGAGAGCGCGGGCGTCTTCGGAGCTGGGGTGAAAGACCATCCGAGAGCGGGCGTTGGCGAAGAAGGCGGCCTTCAAGTTGGGGGTAAGTTGGCCGAGATGCTGGTGCGCGGCCGTGAGCGAGACGCCAAGAGCGCGTGCCTGGGCCAACATGTCGCCGACATCAACCGGCAGCTTCAGGTAGTCCTGTACTTCGTCGACGACCACCATCACGGGGTGCCGTTCATCGGGCGGCAGTGCCACGCGGCGCAGAGTGGCCTGCCAGAGCTGAGTCAGGAGAAGGGCGCCGATCAAGGAGGCCGTCTCCGCCCCGAGACGGCCGGTGTTCAGGTTCACCAGGACGATGCGGCGCTTGGTGAACAGCTCCTCGAGCTCGAACCGCGGCGTCGCTTGCCCGAGCAGTCGACGGATGGCCGAGCGGCTCAAGAAGGTGCGCGTCTTGTTGAGGACTGGGGCGATTACCTGGGTGCGTTCGGCGCTTGAAAGCCCGTCGTACCAGGCGAAGAACGGTGCCAGCACCAAGGGATCGGTGACCTCCGCCAGCTCGCGGCGGCGGAAGGTGCTGTTGGTCAGCAGCATTGGCAGGTCTGCGAGTGTTCCTTCAGGGCTACGAGCCAGCGCCGTAAGAGCGTGAAGCAGAACGTCATTGCTTCTTGGGCCGATGCTGCTGTGGCCGAAGACCTCGCGGAACAGGTGCAGCACCTGGTCGGCGCGACGTTCGGCATCTTCCAGATCGCCGGCCAGTGGGTTGATCCCAACGACCTCTTGCCCGACCCCTGGTTCGATGACGACAACGTCTTCGCGGCGGGAAGGCGGAACGCCGGCCAACACGTCGTTTACGAGGTCACCGCGGGGCTCGATGAGGAGCACGCTTCTCCCGGCCGCCATGTCGGCGCGGATGAACGAGGCGAGCTGGGTCGACTTGCCTGAGCCGGTAACCCCGGTGACGTGCACGTGGTGCAGCGAAGTTTCCACAGGGAGCGCAACGAGTTGTTGTCCATCGCTTGGATGAAGGCCTTGGCCAAGGAGTCGGAGGCCGCGTTCGCGAGGGGCGCGATCAAGCGGTACCAGGAGTTGACCTGGCGCGGGACGAGCAGTAGTGCCGGAGTCGAGCATGCCCTCGAAGGGCCACCCAAGCAGTGCCGCCAACTCGGCTGCGTTGACGATGCCGGACCAGCGTTGGCGGTCGGAGGGTTCCATCATCGCCTGCGCGCCGCGCCGCGACGCCTGGGAACTGCGCAGCTCGCTGTAGCTGGCGCTGGCTAGCGATTCGGCCTGCGCCAGCATGTGCAGCACAGCCTCGGTTCTGTTGACGTGCGTGGTGCGAGCCCCAATTCGGCCACGAACAGCGAACAGTGGTTCGGCTGTCTTGCGGCGCCAGTGCTGCAACTCGTCGGGACGGGGCTGTGATGGTTGGCCGAACCCGAGCAACTGCGGCAGGCTCCTCGTCTCTGGTTTCGTGCGACGTTGTTGCGCCGGACCAACGGCCCACTGCACGATCGCAGACTCGCCAGACTTGAGAAGCTTGAGCACCTGGTGGAGGCCGGCGCTGATGCTCGAGGCCATATCAACGCGCAGTGGCTCCGACACCCCGGTGATGCGGAGATCCTTCACAAGCGTCGGTTTGGCTCGTGCAGGTTGCGGTTGAGGGATAAGAACAAGGTTGGGAAGCTGGGCTCGCAGCTGGTTAGGGAGTTGACCGCTCAGTTGAGCATCGATGCCCAGAAGCCACTGCAGCTGGCCCGCGTGGGACCAGAGCTCGAACACCACCAGAGGTGTACGCCTGGTCAGACCGCGTCGAGGACGGTGTGCAAGTGGCCGAATAAGCTGGGTGATGGAGGCGACGTCGAGACTTGCAGGAAAGAAGATCCTGAACCAGTGCAGGCCGGTGTTTCTAGGTATCGGCGAGTTACGCGATGCTGGCGTTGGTGGCAGTATGTTCATGCCTCCTCCTTTCACGTTATTTCACGGCGCCCTCCCTTGGCAAGCCAAAAATAGGGTCTAGTTAATCCTGATTTCATATTCTTGCTAGGAAAGCAAGCTGCTGTTGAAGTACCCGCCTTGGCTTGCCTGGTGTGGCAAGTCAAGGCGGGGTTGTGGATGCACCATCTTGAAGATGGGTTCAGCTACGCGCCGTTGCGGGAACCAGGCAGACGCCCGCGAGTTCCCCTGGCAGCCCTCAGTACGGCGTCCATGTCCGGCGAGGCCTTGTTGAAGTCGCTGAGCCGAACGTAGATGTCGCGCGTGCTCGTGTCCGGCATACGCACTTCGAGAACCACCAGGTCGCCGATGTCCTTGAAGACGTCGAGCTCGGATACCAAGACGTCGAGTGCCTTGGGTTGGTCGAGCTTTGGGTGCTGCCGTACCACCACCTGTGCGAAGTCGATGTCGGTTCCTTCCTGTCCGGAAAGATCCGAAACCTTTCGACTGACGATAGCCATGCTGTGCTCCACTTGGTTGTAAAGGTTGCCTCGGCGAGTCGCCTTGGCTACTTCTATTTAGACACTTGGCTTTCTGCTTGCATATGGTAGAAAAATATGGTGTTGGTGGTTGGCTGGCGTACGCTGAGTGCTTTGGTTATATGCTCAGGGTGCTTGATTGGCGAGAAAAGGTGATATAATGAATACATAATAAACAGGTAGAATGTCATGAGAGTGAAGGCGCATGTAAAAAAGACAACGCTCCGCGACGGAAAGCCGCGAAGCGTTGCGCGTGATGTTCAGACTAAAGCCCGTTTGAAGGATTCAACCAAGCATGCTGCTGCTGATACTTGGATAGTGTCGCAGCTTCAAAAAGCGCCTACGCTGAGCGCAAAGCGGTGGAACCGGATTGCGGCGCTTCTTGGCGGAAGACGACCTTTAACCTAGTAGGCTCGAAACGGTTGCTTGGTCGGCTTGCTGGATCGAGAACGATCACCTCAACCAGCTCGTCAACGATGGCTCGGCGCTCGTCGGTGTCCAGGTGTTCCCATGAGTCGGCTACGTTGGTCACCTTCGGGCCGGTCTGTTGGCGGTTGAACAAGGACTGTTCTTTGGTGAGCGCAGTAATCTCCTTTTCAAGTTCGCGGATCTGTGGCCAGATGTACGTACCCATGTCGGTGTTCTGCTTGAACTGCTCAAGCAGGTCGGTACGCTTCCGATGAGCATCTTCAAGTTCCTGGCTCCTAGGCCATGGCTTGACTGCCTGTGTCACCGTACGGTTAGCAAGGTACGCAAGAATGAGCTTGGTAACCAAGTCGTCGATTGCGATGCCAGCACCGCAAACTTGGCCACAGCCGCCATCAACACTCGGCGGCTTGCAGGCGTAAACGTGACGCCCGTTTGGTTGGGCTCCTCCTAGACACTTTCGACCGCAGTTGCCACAGCGGATCTTGCCCGAGCACAGGTAGCGCTTTTTGCCGGTGTAAGCATGACCTTCTGGGCGGCCGGGGCCAACCAGAACGGCAACGACTTTGTTGTACGTCTTCTCATCCATGATGGGCTCGTGCTGCGCTTTCACCGGTTTACCGAACTCGTCGACGGCGTATCGCTCATGAAGCGGCTTAGTAGTTGGCCCATACACCCGACGGCCAACCATGCGCGGGTTGGTCATCATCAAGACGAAGTTGCGCCGCTTCCACGGATTGCCCATCGGGGTTAGAACACCGGCTTCAGTCCAGCGCTTGCAGATGGTGTACGCCGGTAGGCCATTGAACAAATCTTCAATGGCCTTGTTGATGTGCACCACTTCTTCAGCAAAGAGTGTGCGCCGATCGGCCCACCAGCCGAAGGGGCGGTTGCCGCCACCGGTGGGAATTCCCGCGTGGGCACGTGCACGGTGGCTAGCGCGAAGGCGGCGTGAGGTTGCGACGGACTGCTTGCCAGCCATCGTCACGAGAACGCGCGCCATGTCACGCCCGTTCTCGGTGAGGAGGTCGAGCGAGCCGGTTATATCTATGATCGGCCGTTGGAAGAACTCCACCACTTCGATGGCGTCTTCCATGTTGCGCTGGTCGCGCGTGAGGCGGTCGATGTCATAAACGATGATGCCGTCAAGCTTGCTGCCGTTGGGGGCAATGCCGCGCTTTAGGTCGGAGAGAGCGCCCTCGAACACTGGCCGAATAACACGGTACTTGTATGTGCCATCTGGTTGCTTGACCCGCTTCTTCTTCCAGGCGGAAGTATCGGGTTCATCGTATGTGTAGACGTAACTACCGCCACGGCTGGTGACATGCTGACGGCAGAGTTTCACTTGCTCGTCGCGGTTATTAATATCTGCGCCGCTACGTGGTGCGTGCGCGTTCTCGTAATCCGTATCTGTCTCAAAGGACAGTCGCACCAACCCGGCCAGGTTCAGACCGCTTAAATCGCCTCTGTGAGCGCGTTCAATGCTGTTGAGTTGGGCTTGCATAGGGTAGTGCTCCTGTTACTCATTGTAACATTTTGCACTTCCTATGTGAACCGTCTGCCCGAACACGACACCGATCCGCCGCGTGAGCTCCTTGCGTTGCCGCGCGGGATCGACACCGCTGACCCGCACGTGCCCGGACGTGGGCACGAGGATGCCGGTCAGCATCTTGATCGTGGTCGACTTGCCCGCGCCGTTCGGGCCGACGTAGCCGACGGCCTCGCCCTCGGCGACGTCGAAGCTCACGTCGTCCACGGCCACGACGTCCCGGTACTCGCGGCGCAACCCGCGTTTCTTCACCGGCACCCGGAACTCGCGCCGCAGGTCCCTGACTTCGATCATGATCCAGTCCCCCGGTAGTGCCTGACCGCGAACCGCCACAGCACCCCGGCGACCGCCGCCGAGGCCACCGCGACGAGCGGAGAGATCCAACTGACCCAGCCCGGCGCGCCCAGCGGGTCGGGTCGCCCGAGCAACGCGAGGCTCGGGTAGTACGCGACGAACGCGCCGGGCACGACGAACGCGAACAACCGCCGCAACCAGCCGCTGAACACCGTGATCGGGTACGACGTGAACGCACTGCCGCCGTAGGTGACCGAGTTGGCCAGCTCGCGGCTGTCGACCAGCCAGAAGCTCACCGTGGCCGCCACGACCCAGATCGCTCCGAAGATCACCGCGCCGACGAGGGGAGCGGTGACGGCGAGCAGGACGGTCCACGGCGTCCAGTGCACACCCGCGGTCGCGAGGGCGTAGCCGTACACGACGAGCGCGGCGAGCACCCGGCCCAACCGGCGCAGCCGGATGTCGGACACCATCAGCTGTGGCAGGGAACCCAAGGGGCGCAGCAGGATCGCGTCGAACGTGCCGGACCGGACGTAGTTGGGCAGGTCGTCCAGCTGGCCCGCCGTGAGATCCGCGAACCCGAACGCGACGCCCGCGATCGCGTACATCACCAGCACCTCGCGCACCGAGAACCCGCCGAGCGCGTCGACCCGGCTGAACAGCACCAGGATCACGACCAGCTCGAGGCTCTGCGCGATCACCTGCGCGACCAGGTCCAGCGCGAACGACAGGCGGTAGCTCGCCTGGCCGCGCAGCCGTGCCGCGACGAGCGCGGGGTAGATCCGTTCAGCCACCCTGGATCACCACCTTGCGCACGGCTCGGCGCAACACGAGGTGCCCGATCGCGTACAGCGCCACTGCCCAGAACGCCTGGTGCGCCAAGGTGAGCCAGGCGTCGCCGTGCCCGAGGAACACGTCGATGGGGCCCTGCAGGACGGCGGGGAACGGCGTCCACCAGAGCGCCGCGACCGCCCAGTCCGGGTAGAAGCGCAGCGGTACCACCAGCCCGGCGAGCATCCCGGACACGACGCCGTAGAGCGCGATGACGCCCCGGTTGTCGAGCAGCCAGAACGTGCTCAGGTTGAGCAGGAACCGCATCCCGAAGCTCGTGACCAGCGCCAGCGCGGTGCTGAGCAGGAACAGCGGCCACCTCCGCGGTTCGGTCCACTGGAACGGGAACAGGATCGCGCCGAACACGACCGGCGGCAGGAACCGGGTGAGCAGCGAATACCCCGCGCGCCCGACGTCTTCGGCGAGCTGCGCGGCGTGGAGGTCCCACGGCCGGTAGAGGTCGACGACCACGTCACCGGTGCGGATGCGGTTCGCGAGGTCGAACTGGCCCCACAGGCCGACCAGGCCGAGCAGGCCCTGGCCGAGCCACACGTAGCTGTTGGCGGCAGCGAGGTCGTAGTCCGCGATCGTCCCGTTCGCGGCCTTGAGGGCGGCGGTCAGAATGGCGATCCGGAGCAGGCCGAAGACGATGTTCGTGGTCGCTCCGGCCAGCATCGCTTGGCGGTAGGTCGAGTAACGGCGGAATCCGGCAATGATCAAGTCGGCGTGAACACGCACGTCCGCTGACGTTACGACCGGTGGCAAGCGGGTTTTTCAGGACCCGAACGCGCTGGTCGTGAACTCGCCGCCCTCCTCGGGCGCACCGAGGCAGTGGAAGTAGTTGCGCTTGCCGTCGGCGAACCCGATCGCGGCGATCTCCCACGTCGAGGTGTCCACGGTCGGCCGGGTCGCGGACCCCATCACGGCCTTCGTGCAGACGTTCTTGACCTCGGGCGCGGTCACCAGCTCGTCGCTGCCGACCTTCGGGATCTCGCCGGAGAACCAGCCGCCGCTGAACGCCTCCCAGTAGTGCTCGACCGAGCAGTCACCGGCCCGCCGGGCGGTCGCCACCTGCCCGCCGATCTCCGTGATGCCGTGGTAGCAGGTGGGTTCGGTCATGCAGTACGTGCCGGTCCCGCAGTCCTTGAGGAACGGCGGCGTGCTCTCGAGCGCGACGTTGCTCTCGCCACCGTTGCCGGGGTTGGTCTGGCCGGGCTTGTCGCGGTTCGCCCACAGCACGATGCCGACGACCACGACGACCACCAGTGCGGTCGCGCCCAGGACGGCCAGGACGTTCTTGTTCTTCGGCGCGGGCGCGGGTCCCGTGTGGCGCTGGGGCACCGAGTGCTGCTGGGGGATCGGCTGGTGCTGCTGGTGCTGGGGGACCGAGTGGTGCATCGGTTGCGCCGCACGGAGCTCGTCGCGCAACTGGACGGCACTCGCGGTCCGCATGCTCGACTCGGGGTGCAGTCCCCGCGCGAGCACGTCGTGCAGCGCCTGCGGCACACCGGCGACCGGCGGCACGGGCGACCGGAGCACCTCACCGAGGTGGTCGAACGACTCGATCGGCCACGGCACCGGCCGCGGCGGCTTGCCCGCCAGCAGGTCGTAGAGCGTCGCGGCGAGCGAGTACACGTCGGCCTGCGGCGTCGGCTGGGCCATCGCGAACGCCTCGGGCGGCGCGTAGCTGGGGCTGAGCGCGTCGCGCGTGACCGTGCTGCTGCCCTGCGCGTCGAGCAGCGCCGCGAGCCCGAAGTCGGCGAGCTTCGCCGTGCCGTACCGGTCGACGAGGATGTTGCCCGGCTTGATGTCCCGGTGCAGCACACCGTCCGCGTGCGCCGCGGCCAGCGCGTCCGCGAGCTGGATGCCCAGCTGCCGCACCTCTTCCGCGGGCATCGGCCCGCGCTGCCGGATCCGGTCGGCGAGCGACCCGTTGTCGCACAGCTCCATGACGAGGTAGGGCGTGCCCTGCGGCGTGATGTTCGCGTCGAACACGCCGACCACGTTGGGGTGCCCCGAGAGCTTGGCCGCGGCGTGCCCTTCGCGCAGGAACCGCCTGCGGTCGCGCTCGCTGCCCAGCACCCGGTTGTCGATCTTCACCGCGACGTCGCGTCCGAGCTGGGCCTGGTGCGCTCGGTAGACGGTCGCGAAACCGCCCTCACCGAGCGGTCTCAGGTTCGTCAGTCCAGGGATGACCGGTGCGTTCACGCGCGCACTTTAACCGCGCGACGCTCGTCGTTTTGTCGGTGCTCGTAGATGCGGTCCCCGGTGTGGTGTTCCGCAGCAGGCGCCTCCAGCTGTGTCGAGCTGGCGAGCCAGCAGCTCGCGACGCGGAGTGGGGCCGGCGCGCCGGCCGATGTCGTGAGCCGTCTCGCTCAGCACGGGTTCGTTCCCCTCGCCGACTCCGAGTCGGTCGGGTCGCTGGCTGACCTCACCGAGTCGTCGGTTGTCGTCGTTCGGTGTCTACGTGGTCCACTTCCCGCGCCTGGGCGTGTACAAGATCGGCATCACGCACGTTCGCAACGAGGACCGAGTCCGGGCACATGAGCGCCGAGGCGGGGTGCTGCGGCACGACGTGCGGGTGGACCGAGGTGTGGAGTGACGCCGGGCCGATTCCCGAGCTGGCCGCGATCGTCGACCAGCTCGGTGGCGGGGGCTAGGTGTTCTTGGCGGCTGCCTTCGCGGCCTTCTTGAAGTCTCGAACCTCGAGCAGCGACTGCTTGTCCGTGACGTCGGCGACCGACCGCCGCGACCCTTCGTCGCCGTAGTGCCCGGCCGCCGCCCGCCAGCCGTCCGGCTGGATCCCGAACTGCTTGCCGATCAGCGCCAGGAAGATCTTGGCCTTCTGCTCGCCGTATCCGGGCAACGCCTTGAGCCGCTTGAGCACCGCGGCGCCGTCGCCGTCGGCCCAGATGGCCTCGACCTTGCCGTCGTACTGCTCGATCACGGCCTGCGCGAGCGCCTGCACGCGCTTGGCCATCGAGCCGGGGAAGCGGTGCACGGCGGGCACGGTCGCCATCATCGCGGCGAACTCCTCGGGGTCCGCCTCGGCGACGCGGTGCACGTCGAGACCGCCCATGCGGTCGGCGATGACCTTGGGGCCGGAGAACGCCTTCTCCATCGGGATCTGCTGATCCAGCAGCATTCCGGTCAGCAGCGCGAACATGTCCGACGCGAGGAGTGCGTCCGCGTCGGGGTTCTGGGCCAGGCACAGCTTGCGGGTCATGGCGGCAATCGTGGCACGACCCGCCGCGGATTGCCGCGAGGCGGGCGTTTGGACCCATTGCAGCCGGTCGGCGCCTTGTCCGGCCAGAACACCCGCTGTTACGTTCGGAGCCGGGCCTGACGACCCGGCGTAGCGGATAAGGGGTGGTTCGCCGTGCCGACGGACCACAACAAACACCGGCCGTGGAAACGAATGCGCTGGTTTCCCCAACCGCGATTCCGGTACGTGTTGCTGACACTTCTCGGACTGCTGGGCGTGTCGCTGTTGCTGCTCAGCCTCGCGAGAAGACTGTCGGACTACCCGGAGAACATCGCGATCAATCTCGGCGCGGACCTGATCGGCGCGATAGTCACGATTTTCGTCATCGGCCCGCTGATCAACCGCGCGGACGACGGTCGCGTCAGGGAACATCCGCGGCTCGACTACCCGTGGTACGTCGACCGGGTCGCGGGCGCGACCTCGGTGGTGCGGGTGCTCGACACGTTCTCGAACCTGCTGGACGGGCCGCACACGCCGCGATTCTTCGAGGCCGCGGAACGGGCGTTGCGGCGTGAAGCGATCGTGCAGGTGTTGTTGCTCGACCCGGATTCTCCGGCGGCGGCGCAGCGGGCGCAGGAACTCGGTGACGCCGAGCTGCGCCGGGAGATCATGCGCAATCTGCGGGTGCTGTGGGAATTTCGCTCCACGGTGCTCCCCGAACGGCTGAGGCGCGGTTTCGAGGTGCGCGTCTACTCGGCGTCGCCGTCGATTGCCCTCTACCGGTGGGACGACAAAGCGCTCGTGTCGTTCTTTCCGCTCGGCAGGCTGTCCGGGCAGGGCGCGCAGTTGGAGGTGACGGTCAGTTCGCCGCTCGGCGAGTTCGTCAACGAGCGGTTCAACGCGATCTGGGCCGCGGGCCGGGACATCGACGAGTTCATGCTGATGCCGATCACCGTGCGGGGTGCGCAGCCGGTGCGGGATTTCGAGGTCGAGTACGTCGAGGTGGACGGGCTGCTCTACATCGCGGACAGCCGGATGGTCGCCGAGATGGCGCGGCGGCGTGCGGAGCCGGTGATCGCGCATTGCCAGCAGGGCAGGCCGTTGCTGGCCGAGTTGATGATGGTCGACGACCGCGACGCCAAGCTGACGGGCGCGCTGATGGACCGATTCCAAGAGAAGTACGGGCAGCACCACGACGTCTTCATCTGTCTGCAGCCCGTTGGTGACGGCGCGGGTCCGCGCGTTGCGGAGATCGGCGAGTCCGTTGAGCGGTAGGCTGCGGAAGCGCAGTCAGCGCGCGCCGTCTGAGGTCGGAGTGAGTAGCGGAAGTGGCCCGGTATCGCGCGTACACGGCGCACCATCTGGAAAAGCTCACCGCGCGCACCCGGTTCTCCGCTGACGAGCGTTTGGCGATGCGGGCGGTCGCGGCCGTGCTGCCCTTTCGCAGCAACGAGTACGTCGTCGACGAGCTGATCGACTGGCTGGCCGTTCCCGACGACCCGATCTTCCGGTTGACGTTTCCGCAGCCGGACATGTTGCCGCAGGCCGATCTCGACCGGATGGTCGATCTGCTGCGCCGCGAGGCGAGCGGGAACGAACTGCGAACCGCCGCCAACGAGATTCGGCTGAGCCTCAGTCCGCACCCCGGCGGCCAGCTCGACCTGAACACGCCGGAACTGCGCGGCGAGCACCTTTCCGGAATGCAGCACAAGTACCGGGAAACGCTGCTGTTCTTCCCCCGCCAGGGGCAGACCTGTCACGCCTACTGCACCTACTGCTTCCGGTGGCCGCAGTTCGTCGGCGAACCGTCGATGAAGATGGCGACCGACGACGTGGACGCGTTGTGCGCGTATCTGCTGGAGCACCCCGAAATCACCAGTGTGCTGATCACCGGTGGTGATCCGCTGGTGATGAGTGCCGATGTGCTCGCGCGTTATCTGGAACCGTTGCTGGACCCGCGTTTCGAGTCGCTGGAATCCATCCGGATCGGCACGAAGGCGTTGTCCTACTGGCCGTACCGGTTCCTGACCGACCCGGACGCCGACGACCTGCTGCGGCTGTTCGAACGGGTCGTCGCGTCCGGCAGGCACCTGGCGCTGATGGCGCACTTCTCGCACCCCAACGAGCTGTCGCCGCCGGTCGCGCGCGAGGCGTTGCGCAAGGTGCGCGAGACGGGCGCCGTCGTGCGCTGCCAGGCGCCGCTCATCCGCGGCGTCAACGACGACCCCGCGGTCTGGTCGGCCCTCTGGCGGCAGCTCACCGTGCTCGGTGCCGTGCCGTACTACATGTTCGTCGAGCGGGACACCGGGCCGAAGGACTACTTCGCCGTGCCGCTGGCCCGCGCGTCCGAGATCTTCTGCGACGCCTACCGCGGCGTGTCCGGCCTCGCGCGCACCGTGCGCGGCCCGATCATGTCGGCCACACCGGGCAAGGTGATGGTGGACGGCGTCGCGGACGTCGCGGGCGAGCGGGTCTTCGTACTGCACTTCGTCCAGGCGCGCGACCCGGAGCTGGTCAACCGCCCGTTCTTCGCGAAGTTCGATCCGGCCGCGACCTGGCTCTCCGACCTCGAGCCCGCGTTCGGGCCGTTCCCGTTCTGATGCGCCTCACCCGCGCCGAGGCCCGGCACGCCGACGAGCTCACCGAACTGGTGCTGAGCTCGAAGGCGTACGAGGGCGACTACGCGTCGATCCTCGACGGCTACCGCGTCACCGCCGGCTACGTGGAGCGCAACGTCGTGTTCCTGGCCGAGCGGAACGGCGAGGTGCTCGGCTTCTACGGCCTCGTCGTCGACTCGGCCGAGCTGGACATCATGTTCGTGGCCAACGAGGCGCAGGGCCTTGGCGTTGGGGCATTGCTGGTCGAGCACATGCTCGACCAGGCGAGGCAACGTGGGATCAGCGCGGTCCGGGTCGTGTCGCACCCGCCGGCGGCCGGCTTCTACGAACGGATGGGCGCCCGCCGGATCGGCGTGATCCCGGCGCGTCCGCCCGAGGTCAGGTGGGAACGGCCGGAGCTGGTCTTCGACGTCTGACCGCCCCTATGCTCGAACGTTCGAGCATCCTTGGGGGACAACATGACTCGAGCAGCCCACGTCCTCGCCGCGGCCACCCTCCTCGCCGCCGCGCTGACCGCCGCCCTCACCGGAACCGCCAACGCCTGCAGCTGCTTCCCGTCGACCGAGGCGGAGCGGTTCCAGCGCGCGGACCACGTGTTCGTGGCGAAGATCGAGAGCAAGACGGTGGAGCCGGGTGACCCGTCGACGCCGTACGACGACAAGAACCGTTTCACCGCGAAGGTGCGCAAGCAGCACAAGGGAAGCGTCCCGCACCGGGTGGACGTCGTGACGCTGGTGCAGGGTTCGTTGTGCGGCCTGCACCTGAACGTCGGCGAGGCCTACCTGGTGTTCGCGTTCGGCGACTCGGCCGACAAGCGGGTCGACACGAATCTGTGCAGCGGCACGCGCCTCGCCTCGCAGGGCCCGCCGACCACCACGCCCTGCACCACCCCGACGACATCACCGCCGTCGACCTAGACATGGCGACCTGGACGCGGCGGCCCGGACGTGGCGACCTGGGCGCCGGCGACCCGGACGCGGCGACTCACGCGCCGGCGACCCGGACCTCGGAGACGACCTGGCGCACCAGGACGCGCAGCGCCTCGCGGTCGACGGTGCTCGCGTCCTCGGCCAGCCATTCGCCGATCTCCTGCACGAACTGCTCGGGTGTCATCGGCGGCGCGTCGACGTCGAGGTACTGGTCAGCGGTGACCTCGCCGGACCGGTTGGGGTAGATGACCAGCGCGCCGCGCACGTCGAGCCACGGCAGCAGCTCGCGGAACGCCTCGACGCCCTCCGGCAGCTGCATGCCGCCGCCGCGGAACGGGTGGCCGTTGCGCCACAGCGTGCCGTCGGTGTCCGCGCTGTAGTGGCCGGGCAGCCACGCCTTCGACTCGATCAGCACGAGCCGCTGTCCGCACAGGACGGCGTGGTCGACGTCGGCGAACACCGAGCCGGGCCACGCGAGGCCGTGGAAGATCCGCGCGCCGGGCAGATGCGTCAGGTATTCGGTGAGCAGCTGTGCCGTCAACCGTTCGCGTCGGTGTTCACCCGGACGGCCGAAAACCGTATTCCCGTCGTACTCAGAAGCGAACGCCCGTTCGGCCCTGAACGCGGCCACGTAGCGGCGCGCCAACCGGAACGCGCCGTAACCGGAAGCGCCGACCAGCGGCAGCCAGACGGTCAGCAGCAGCGGCGACAACGGCATCGTCAACGGCAGCAGGAGCACGAACCAGCTGCTCAGCGCGAGCGCCGCGGGGGCGTGCCCGAGGCTCACCGACGGCACGAAACGCACCCGCACCGCCTGGTCGACGTCGTGCCACCAGTCCAGGTCGTCGAGGTCGACGCGCGGGCGCGGCGGCACGAAAGTCGGGTCGTCGCCGAAGTCGCGCAACCTGCCCGTACGGCCTGTTCTCCGAGGTCGCGGGCGTGCTGCCGGACGTGTCCGCACGACCGTCGGCCGGTCGTAGTCGGCGCGCCGCACCGGGTCCTTCAGCGTCTCGTAAGCCTCTTGGAGCATGCGGAAACCGCCGGACGTCCCACCCGCGTCGGGGTGCATGACCTTGGCGAGGTTCCGGTACGCCGACTTGATCTCCGCCGCTGACGCGCTCCGGCTTACTCCGAGCAACTCGTAGTAATCGACCCCGCGCACGACACCGCCCATCTTCCGCGTTGTGCGGCAAACCTTATTGGGTCACACACTTTCGCAGGGCATACGGTCGCGTTACCACGAGCTAGGGTGATCAGAGGAGTAGTTGGGGCCTGTAGCGCAGTGGTCGACGCGCCCTCCTCGGAGGGAACACGCCGGTTCGAATCCGGCCGGTCCCGCTCATCAACCGGGACGACCATTGACTCAGTGGTCTAGTCCACTTAACTTGAGTGTTGCGCCGCCGCGCCGTCATCCCATCGAGGAGACCGTATGTTCAGGCGGAGAATGCTCGCCGCGGCCGTAGCGCTGTTCGCCGCGACGACGGTGGCGACGCCCGTGTCGGCGGCACCTGCTCAGGCACCCGACGTCGGCGCGCAGGCCATCACCAACAGGGTCATCGGGTACTTCGTCCAGTGGGGCGTGTACGCCCGCAACTACCACGTGAAGAACATCCGCACGAGCGGCGCGGCCGGCAAGCTCACCCACATCAACTACGCCTTCGGCAACGTCACCGGCGGCCGATGCGTGCTGGGTGACACCTACGCGGACTACGACAAGTTCTACGACGCGGCGTCCAGTGTGGACGGTGTGGCCGACACCTGGGACGCGGGCGCGCTGCGCGGCAACTTCAACCAGCTGCGCAAGCTGAAGAAGCTCAACCCCGGCCTGAAGGTGCTCTTCTCGTTCGGCGGCTGGACCTGGTCCGGCGGCTTCCCGGCGGCGGCGCAGAACGCCGCGGCGTTCGCGGACTCCTGCTACAAGCTGGTCGAGGACTCGCGCTGGGCGGACGTGTTCGACGGCATCGACATCGACTGGGAGTACCCCAACGCGTGCGGACTCTCCTGTGACACCAGCGGTTTCGGCAGCTTCAAGACGCTGATGGGCGCCGTGCGCGCGCGGTTCGGCAGCAACAACCTGGTGACCGCGGCGATCACCGCCGACGCCAGCACCAACGGCAAGATCGACAAGGCCGACTACGCGGGCGCCGCGCAGTACGTCAACTGGTACAACCCGATGACGTACGACTTCTTCGGCGCGTGGGCGGCGCAGGGCCCGACGGCCCCGCACTCGCCGCTGACGTCCTACGCGGGCATCCCGCAGCAGGGCTTCAACACCGACGAGGCGATCCAGAAGCTGAAGAGCAAGGGCATCCCGGCCAACAAGCTGTTGCTGGGACTGGGTTTCTACGGTCGCGGCTGGACCGGCGTCTCGCAGACCGCGCCGGGCGGCACGGCCAGCGGACCGGCTCCGGGCACGTACGAGCAGGGCATCGAGGACTACAAGGTGCTCAAGTCCCGTTGCCCCGCGAACGGCACGGTCGCCGGCACGGCGTACGCCAAGTGCGGCAACCAGTGGTGGAGCTACGACACGCCTGCCACGGTCCGCAGCAAGATCAGCTGGGCCAAGGGGCAGAACATGGGCGGCGTGTTCTTCTGGGAGCTCTCCGGTGACACGACCAACGGCGAGCTCGTGAGCGCCATCCGCTCCGGCATCGGTTGATGACCAGGAGCGCCAGGCGCAGGATCTGCACATGGATCCGCTCGAGAACCTGCGCCGCCTGTGCCTGGCGCTTCCGGAGACCACCGAACGGCTCTCGCACGGCGAGCCGACCTGGTTCGTCCGCGAGAAGAAGACGTTCGTGACCTACGCGGACCACCACCACGACAGCGAACACCTCGCGTTCTGGTGCGCGGCACCGCCGGGCGTGCAGGAGGCGCTGGTCGCCACCGACCCGTCGCACTACTTCCGCCCGCCCTACGTCGGGCACCGCGGCTGGCTCGGCGTGTACCTCGACGTGCCGCTGGACTGGGACGCCGTCGCCGAGGTCGTCGAGGACGCCTATCGGGTGGTCGCGCCGAAGAAGCTGGTCGCTGAGCTGGATGCTTCGAGTTGCCGGTCGTCGCGACCTGGCGCACCCTCCCCGCATGGCGACCTGTGACGTTTGCGGCAACGACTACTGGCTGGCCTTCGAGGTGCGCACCGTCGGTGGCGGCGTGTACCACTTCGACAGCTTCGAGTGCGCGATCCAGAAGCTGGCCCCGCGCTGCGAGCACTGCGACTGCCGGATCCTCGGCCACGGTGTCGAGGTGTCCGGGCAGTTCTTCTGCTGCGCGCACTGCGCGCGCTCGGGGGCTTCCGGGCTCGGTGCGGAGATCCGCGACACCGTCGGCGCGCATCCGGGCTGATTCTGCGTCTGATTCTGCGCCTGATTCTGCCTGCGGCCAGGCGTGAGCGGGCTGCTCACGCCTCCGCCTGTGGACAACTCGCGTCCTGTGGACAACTCGTGGTGCGGCGACCCTCGCGCACCCGGAACTGTCGGTGTCAGCTGGAAGAATCAAATCAAGGGCTCCCCTTGGGCGGGGGACCCCTGTGTCAACGTGTCCGGCGAACTCACGGCACGTGGACCGCGCCGCCCAAGCGCCGTCGGAGCCCTTCGACAGGCGCCTTCACCGAGCCGAGCGGCCCGGTCAGGGGGCCTCGAACAGCGTCGACACGGACTCACCGACGTTGATCCGGCGCATGGCCTCGGCGAGCGCCGGAGCGACGGACAGCACCCGCAGCTTGGGCACGCGCTTCTCGTCGGGGATGGGCACGCTGTTCGTCGTCACGATCTCCAGCACGTCGTCCTCGGCCTGCAGCCGGTCGAGCGCCCCGGCCGAGAACAGCCCGTGCGTGCAGGCGACCCGGAACGGCCCCGCGCCGCGTTCGCGCAGCTTGCCGAGCAGCTCGAACACCGTGCTGCCCTTGGCGATCTCGTCGTCGAGGATGATCACGTCCTTGCCGGACACCTCACCGATGACGGTCGAGATCTGCACCTTGTCGTCCGCGAACCGCTGTTTGGCGCCCGCCGCGACGGGCGCGCCGAGGATGCGCGCGAAGTGCGCGGCCTCCTTGGCGTTGCCCAGATCGGGTGACACGACGACGGTGTTGGACAGGTCCAGCCGGGAGAAGTGCGCGGCCAGCTCGCGCAGTGCGTGCAGGTGGTCGACGGGCACGCTGAAGAACCCGTGCACCTGCGGCGAGTGCAGGGTCAGCGCGAGCACGCGCGACGCGCCCGAGGCGACCAGCAGGTCCGCGACCAGGCGTCCGCCGATGGAGATGCGCGGCGCGTCCTTCTTGTCGGAGCGCGCGTACGCGTAGTGCGGCAGCACGACGGTCGTGCGCGCGGCGGAAGCACCGCGCGCGGCGTCGAGCATCAGGCACAACTCGACCAGGTTCTCCTGCACCGGCGGCACGAGCGGCTGGATCAGGAACACGTCGCGTTCGCGGCAGTTGTCCTGGAGCTGCACCTCGAGGCAGTCGTTGGCGAACCGGGTCACACGCGTGGGTGACAGCGGCGTCCCGAGGTGCGCGCAGATCTCCGAAGCGAGCGAAGGATGGGCACTACCAC
Source organism: Lentzea tibetensis (assembly GCF_007845675.1). GTDB lineage: Bacteria > Actinomycetota > Actinomycetes > Mycobacteriales > Pseudonocardiaceae > Lentzea > Lentzea tibetensis. The sequence goes on from NZ_VOBR01000037.1 coordinate 47,141, forward strand.
TGAAAACAACGATGTCACGCACGCGGCGAGCCTAGTCAACGAACAGGATCAACTTTCCGTCCTTGAAGAACGGCTGGAGGTTCCCGCGCGTGTCGACCGCCGTGATCCCCGCCGGGAGCACCTGCTCGATCGCGCTGAACGCCAGGATGTCCGACACGCCGTGCCTGCCGCGCAGCGAGCGCTGGCCGGGGAACCGCAGCGCCCTGCCCTCTCTGCGCTGCTTGTGCGCCGAGACCGCCTCCGCGGCGCCCAGCCGCAGCGTCTCGGGGCCCGCCACGTAGCCGGCCGACGACGCCACGCCGAAACCCTGCGCGACGAGCGTGGCCATCACGGCCTCGGACGGGCCGATCGGCAGCATGAACGACATCGCGTGGTGGTCGTTGACCTCGTGCACGCACACCGTCCGCGCGGTCGGCAGCACGGTGTCGTGCAGCTCGATCGCGATCTTCTCTGCTTCCCAGCGGTTGTGGTGGCCCGCGTCAGCACCTACCCAGACGCTCAACGGACCTCCACGAAGATCGGATTGCTGTAACACCAGAGGTCCTCCCACGGGTTTGCGGCGCCAGGCACGTCCGCCTGCGGCTCGAAGCCTCGATTCCCGTCGGTACCACGCAGACGCAGGTAAAACGGTTCACGGACGTTCCGGAAAGTGTGCGTGAAGACGGAGTAGTGCCACCGCGGCTCGAACGACTCCTCCACCGAAACACGGGGGCTGACCATAGCCGCACGGTCGTGAGAAGGCCCGGTGACCGCGCCGCGGATCAGGTCGATTCTGCGCAACTTCGGAATCAGGCCCGCACTGTTCGGACGCGTCGCCCGCCGCACCTTGACCACCACGGTCACGTCGCTGCCGCGCCGCACCCGCAGGCGCTCACCCAGCGTCGCGCCGCCACCGGAGCCGTAGACGCTGAACCGCAGGTCCTCGACGAGCCCGCCGTGCGTCACCCACACCCGGCCCGCGCGCAGGCCCTCCATGACAGCGCCGCGAGTCCGCCTGCGCGCGCCGACGACGGTGCGGCTGAACTCGCACGGGAAGAAGTCGACGTACGGCGGCAGCACCTGCGGCGGCCCGGCGTCGATCGGGTCGAGGTGCTTGCCGAACAGGTCGAACTGGTTGCCAGGCTCGGTCACGCGGACGATCGTGTCGCGCGAGTTGAAGTGCGAGTCCGAGTTGCTGGTGATCCACCAGCCGCGGCCCTCGGCGAGCAGCGCGTCCCACATGCCGCCGACCTTCGCCGTCATCCAGTCGAACCCGCCGTACGTGCGGTACGCCTCCGCCGGGTAGGCGGGCCACGAGTTGCCGCCGGGGCTGTTCGCGTACCCGCCGCGGTGGCCGCCCGGACCGCGCAACGGGTCGCCGTCGCCCTGCGCACCGGGCGAGCCCTCCATGCCGACAACGATGTCAGGTGCCAGGTCCCGCATGTTCCGCAGCTCGTGCGGCGCGACGCGGCCGTTGCGCATCGGGTGGTTCACGAACACCAGCGCCGACTTCATGGTGCCGTTGCGGATCTTGGTCTGCAGCCAGCGGACCGCGTCGAGCGCCTTGGCCTCGTTGGCCGGGTTCGACGCCTCCTGGCCGTTCAGCCGCCAGTCGAACTGCCGCTCGAAGTCGCGCAGCACGCCGGCCTCGTCCCGGCAGTCCTCGAAGAACACCGTGCCGTGCTCGGCGCCGGGCACGTTCCACTCCATCCCGTGCCACAGCAACAGGTGCGGGAACTTCCGCGCCGCGCGCGCGACGTCCGCGGCGGTCGCCTCGACGGAGTTCTTCTCGTGCGACTGGTGGCCGTGATCGGTGATCACGAGCCAGTCCGTGCCGTGCCGCAGCGCGCCCCGCAGCTGCTGCTCGATCGTGTACATGCCGTCGTACGAATACTGCGTGTGCACGTGGTGGTCGCCGGAAAGCCATTGGTAAGAAGACGTCGCCGACGCGCTACCGGTGCCGAGTGCTCCCGCGACCCCCACTGCGCCCGCTCCCTGAAGGAAACGTCTACGGGCAAGTTCGTGCACTCGTGCCTCCCCGGCAAATGACATAGCGGTGCGTGGAGGCTAGTCCGATCGGGGGAGGTTGAGGTATCCGACGAATGGCTGGAGAGCGAATTCTTCAGGAGTTCGTAGCAAACGACTAGATGGGCAGAAGATCGAATCCGTCGAGGAACGGCAACGCGCCGATCTGCTGCAACGCCGCCAGTCCCAGCCACACCGACAGCAGCGTGACGACCGGCGCCACGATCGCCATCTCGACCACGCCACCGGTCTTCATCCGCATGATCTTCGGCGGCGCGACCGGGAACCACGTCTTGCCGCCGATCGGGATCGGCCACAGGATCGGGCAGCCCTGCTCGGTGATCGCGTCACCGACGTAGTGCGCGAAGCAGCCGACACCGACGGCGATGCCGCAGGCCGCCGCGCTCGCGGACGTCTGCGCGGTCCAGGCGATCATCGCCCAGGTGATGAGCCCGGACGTCACGGTGATCCACAAGGCGTCCTGCTTGGGGCACCAGTCGTTCATGATCCCGCGCACCGCCAGCCCGGCGAACAGGAACATCATCACGGGCAGCGCCCACTTCTGGCTGGTCTGCACGACCGTCGTCGTCAGCACCGCCGCGACCACCGCGAACACCAGCGTGTGGGTGAGCCCGCGGTGCCCGCCGTCGCGCTTCGAGTCGCGTTTCGTGCGCGTGATCCGGTAGACGACGCTGCTCAGCGCGTTGATGCCCGCCGAGGCGCCCGAACTCAGCGCGCCGAACGTCCGGGAGATCGTCGAACCGGGGTGGTCGAGGTCGGGCAGCAGCGCCGCGCCGGTCGCGAGCACCGCGCCGACGGCCCAGCTCTGCGGGCTCAGCTGGCCGATCGGGTGGCTGGCCGCCAGCGCGGTCACCGCCGACCACGCCAGCAGTCCGCTCATCGCATGCGTTGGCCCCGTTGACACCCGTGCGCCTCCTGTTGATCACCCGAACGTGCGCACAGTAGCCGCGCACTCCGACAGTCATCACGCAAACGCGGGAGAAGTGGCTCACCGTTGAGACGCGAGTGAGACGCCACCACCTCCGTTCGGGAGCAAAAGGGGAGCGGAGGGTGATGACGTCCGGGCCATGTCGAAGGTGTGGCTCATCACGGGAAGTTCGCGCGGTCTGGGCAGGGCGATCGCCCAGGCGGCGCTCGCCGCGGGTGACCGGGTCGTCGCGACCGCGCGGAACCCGCGGGACGTCGCGGACCTCGTCGAGGCGCACGGTGACCGGGTGTGCCCGGCCGCGCTCGACGTGCGGGACGCGGACCAGGCGCGCAAGGCCGTCGCCGCCGGCGTCGAGGCGTTCGGGCGGCTGGACGTCGTGGTCAACAACGCGGGCCGCGGCCTCGTCACGTCCATCGAGGACTGCACCGACGAGGAGTTCCGCGACCAGCTGGACACGAACCTGTGGGGGGCGATCGCGGTGACCCGCGCCGCGCTGCCGGTGCTGCGCGCGCAACGGTCGGGGCACTTCGTGCAGATGGGGTCGATCACCGGGCGCACCGCGGGCGGGTCGAGCGGCTTCGCCACCTACGTCACCGCCAAGCACGGCCTCGCCGGGTTCTCCGAGGCGCTGGCCAACGAGGTCGCGCCGTTCGGCGTGAAGGTGACGCTGGTCGAGGCGGGCGGCTTCACCACCGACTGGGCGGCGGGCTCGCTCACGTTCGCCGAGGTCCGCGAGGACTACGCGGGCACCGTCGGCTACTACACCGAGCTGATTCGCGCCGCCGCCGGGCGGATGCCCGGCGATCCGGCCAGACTGGCCGCGGTGCTGATGGACGTCGTGGCGATGGACGACCCGCCGTCACGGCTCCTGCTCGGCACCGACGCGCTGCGCACGGCCCGTGCCACCGCGCAGGCGCGTGCCGAGACGGACGACCGGTGGGAACACCTGAGCCGGAGGACGGACCACGAGATCGTGTGACAGGGTGAGCAGGGTCGCAGACGGGCGCCACCGGTTTACCAGTACGCTTGTCTTGCTTGCATCGTCGCGAGAGGAGCGCCCGGGTTATGGGCAAGATCAAGGTTCAGGGCACCGTCGTCGAGCTCGACGGCGACGAGATGACCCGGATCATCTGGCAGTTCATCAAGGACAAGCTGATCCACCCGTACCTGGACGTCACCCTTGAGTACTACGACCTGGGCATCGAGCACCGGGACGCGACCGACGACCAGGTCACCATCGACGCCGCCAACGCCATCAAGAAGCACGGCGTCGGCGTGAAGTGCGCCACCATCACCCCGGACGAGGCGCGCGTCGAGGAGTTCGGCCTGAAGAAGATGTGGGTCTCGCCGAACGGCTCGATCCGCAACATCCTCGGCGGCGTGGTGTTCCGCGAGCCGATCATCATCTCGAACATCCCCCGGCTCGTCCCCGGCTGGACCAAGCCGATCATCATCGGCCGTCACGCCCACGGTGACCAGTACAAGGCGACCAACTTCAAGGTCCCCGGCGCCGGCAAGCTGACGATCACGTTCCAGCCCGCCGACGGTTCCGAGCCGATCGAGCACGTCGTGACCGAGTACCCGGCCGAGGGTGGTGTCGCGATGGGCATGTACAACTACAACAAGTCCATCGAGGACTTCGCGCGCGCCTCGTTCTCCTACGGCCTGCAGCGCAACTACCCGGTCTACATGTCGACCAAGAACACGATCCTCAAGGCGTACGACGGTGCGTTCAAGGACATCTTCCAGAAGGTGTTCGACGAGGAGTTCAAGGCCGAGTTCGACGCCAAGGGCCTCACCTACGAGCACCGCCTCATCGACGACATGGTCGCAGCGGCCATGAAGTGGGAGGGCGGTTACGTCTGGGCGTGCAAGAACTACGACGGTGACGTGCAGTCCGACACGGTCGCGCAGGGCTTCGGCTCGCTGGGCCTCATGACGTCGGTCCTGATGACGCCGGACGGCAAGACGGTCGAGGCCGAGGCCGCGCACGGCACGGTCACCCGCCACTACCGCCAGCACCAGCAGGGCAAGCCGACCTCCACGAACCCGATCGCCTCGATCTTCGCGTGGACCCGCGGCCTCATGCACCGCGGCAAGCTGGACAACACCCCCGAGGTGATCCGTTTCGCCGAGGCGCTGGAGTCCACCGTCATCGAGACCGTCGAGAGCGGCCGGATGACCAAGGACCTGGCGCTGCTGGTCGGTCCCGATCAGGAGTGGCAGACCACCGAGGACTTCCTCGCCACGCTGGACGAGAACCTGCAGAAGAAGATGGCTTCCTTCTGATTCGAGTTCTTGATGTGACAGGGCCGCTCCCCAGGTGGGGGCGGCCCTTTCGCTTTACCCTGCCCTGATGCGCGGATACCGGGCCGACCGGGCCTTCGACGGCGAACGGGTGGTGCACGGCGGTGCACTGGTCCTCGTGGAGGACGGCAGGATCGCGGGCGTCGAGCCGGGTGACGCGGCCGTCGGCTGCCCGGTGACCCACCTGCCGGGAACCACCCTGCTGCCCGGCCTGATCGACACGCACGTCCACCTGTGCGCGGACAGCCGGCCGTTCGCGCTGGACCGCATCCCCGAGATGAGCGCCGACGAGCTCGACGCGGTCGTCCGGAAGTCCTTGCGGGACCAGCTGATGGTCGGCGTCACGGCGGTGCGGGACCTCGGCGACCACCACTTCGCGGTCGTCGACCGGCACCTCGGCGGCGACGGCCCGACGGTCGTCGCGGCCGGTCCGCCGATCACGTCCGCCGGTGGCCACTGCTGGTCGATGGGCGGCGAGGTGGACGGCGACGACGAGGCCCGCCGGGCCGTGCGGGAACGCGCCGAGCGCGGCGCGCAGGTGATCAAGGTGATGGCCAGCGGCGGCGTGATGACCGTGACGACCGACGTGCTCGTCCCGCAGTTCAGCGACGACCGCCTGCGGCTGGTCGTCGACGAGGCGCACGCGCTGGGCCTGCCGGTGGTCGCGCACGCGCACCCGGTCGCGGCGATCGAGCAGTGCCTGGACGCGGGCGTCGACGGCATCGAGCACTGCACGTGCATCGGTCCCACCGGGATCAGCACACCTCCCGGCCTGGCGGAACGCATCGCCGCGTCCGGTGTCGTCGTGGGCCCGACGCTCGGCCACGTGCCCGGAATGGAACCGCCGCCGCAGGTGCAGGCGGTCATGAAGCGCACCGGCATGACGCTCGAGGCCCGCCTCGCGCAGGTGGGTGAGCTGCACCGCGCGGGCGTGCCGATGATCGGCGGCGCGGACTCGGGCATCGGGCCGGGCAAGCCGCACGGCATCCTGCCGCACGCCGTGGCGCACATGGTCGGGATCGGGATGTCCTGCGCCGAGGCGCTGGCGTCGGTGACCGGTGCCGCCGCGAAGGCGTGCGGACTGGGTGACCGGACCGGACGGCTGCGCGCCGGCCTGGACGCGGATCTGCTGGTGGTGGCAGGCGACCCGCTCACCGACATCGCCGCGCTGCAGCAGGTCCGGCTGGTCGTGTCCCGCGGCGTCGAGGTTGATCTGAACGGGTGAGGAGGGTAGCGCTGACGGCCTGTTGACCGACGATGTCAGCGTGAACCTCGATCAGCTCAACAAGATCGCCGACCTCGGCTGGGGGTGGGCGGTCGTCGGCGTCGTGCTGCTGCTGTTGCTGTGGGAGGGCGCCAAGAAGTGGGTGCCCGCGCTGGTCGAGAAGCTGGTCAAGGGACTCGGCAACGTGCTGGCGGGCACCCGGTTCGTGCGCCGCTTCTCGTTGCGCGCCTACCGCGAGCAGGTCGAGCTGACCTGGTCGAAGCTGCCGATCCTCTTCGCCGACGTCGAGCTGGACGTCAGCACGATCTACGTGCCGCTGCAGGCCGTCGGCGGCACCGGCGCGGACGACGCGCACCGGCAGATCCGCGAGACCGACCACGTCGTCGTCCTCGGCCCGCCGGGAGCCGGGAAGTCCATGTTGCTGCGGCACTCCATGCTCACCTGGGCGCGCGGCGACGGTCGCGGGCGGGTGCCGTTGCTGCTGGAACTGCACCGCTGCAACGGGAACACGACGAAGCTCGAGGACCTGATCGTCGAGCAGTTCGACCGCAACGGCTTCCGCAAGGCCGGGCGGTTCGTCGACCGCGCGCTGCGCACCGGCGGGCTGGCCGTGCTGTTCGATGGACTCGACGAGGTCAACGCCGTCGAGCGCGACCGGGTCGTCGGACTGCTGAAGGACTTCACGACCAGCTACGTCGGCTGCCAGATCGTCGTCACCTGCCGCACCGCCGTGTACGACGAGCAGCTGCGGTCCGAGATCCCGGCGACGTTCCACGTGCAGGACTTCGACGAACGCCTGGTGCGCCGCTTCCTGCGGCAGTGGCCGGGATTCGACGCGGTCGAGCAGCTGATGAGCACGCTGCGGGACAGCCCGCGGATCATGCAGCTCGCGCGGAACCCGTTGCTGCTCACCATGATCGCGTACCTGTACGACCGGGGCGGCACGCTGCCGCACTCCCGCGCGGACTTCTACCGCGACGCGATACTCGAGCTGCTGCGGATCAAGAAGAACAACCGCTACCCGAGCCAAGCGAAGAAGGCGCTGCTCAAACACCTCGCGCTGGTGGCGCAGGACGTGCCGGCGCACGAGGTGGACCGGCGGACGCTGCCCTACGAGCGGGTGCTCGACGAGATCGCGAAGAAGCTGCCGAGCGTGTCCGTGCCCGCGGACCAGGCGGCGGACGTGCTGAAGGAGATCGTGGAGCGCAACGGGTTGCTGCTGGCGGTCGACGGCGGCGAGCGGTACCAGTTCGCGCACCTGAGCCTCCAGGAGTTCCTCGCGGCCGAGGCGATGGAGCAGGACCGCGACGGGCTGCTGGAGCGCTACCGGCACGCGCCGGCCGACTGGCGGGAGACGGTCAAGCTGTGGTGCGGGCTCGCCAGCTCCGACTGCGCGCCGATGATCGAGGCGGTGTTCGCCGACGACCCGCTGCTCGCGTTCGAGTGCCTCGCGGACGCGCAGGTGGTGAACGAGGCGGCGGCCAACCGGATCACCGCGCACTTCCAGTCGCGGCTGGGGGAGAAGTCGGACGCCGTCATCGCGGCCTTCGGTGCCGTCGCCTCGGATCCGCGCGTGCGCGGCAAGCGCATCTACCGGTTCCTCACCGAGGCCGCCCGCGGCGGTGACGAGAAGCAGCGGACCGCCGCACGCCGGGCGCTCGCCGCGACGAAGCTGCCTCAGGCGGCTGCCGTGCTGCTCGAGCTCGGCGCGCACAAGGAGCTGCCCGGTATGGGTGACGCCGCCGTGCCCGCACTGGCCGAGGCGGTGCGCGCGCGTCCGGTCAACCGCGAGCACGTGCTGGACCTCTGCCGGATCGGTACGCCTGCCGCCGCCCAGGTGCTCGCGACCCTGTTGTGGGAGAGCGACTCCACGAGCCGCCTGGCCGCCTGGTACCTGGCCCACCTCATCTCCGACCCCGACGTGGAGGCCGTGCTCGCTGAGACCGAGGTGGGGCAGGGACGCGTGCTGGACTGGGTGTGGGCTCCGTTCGACGACCCGGCCCGGCCCGCGCTGCGCCACGTCGTCGGCCGGATCGCGTTCCTCGTCGAGTCCTCCCGCGGCTCGCTCCTGCCGCGCAAGCGCGGCGTCGACCCCAGGCTGGCGCTGCCGCTGTGCGCGTTCCCGCTGAGCCGAGCCATGAGAGCCAGTCCGCAGCACGTGGATCGGGTGCGGGGCTGGGTGCAGTCCGAGATCACCGGTGACCGCATCTCGGGCGGCCGGGTCGACGTGGAAGCCTTCGAACGCGAGTTCCTGGAGCTGCAGGAGCAGTTGCTGCACGAGTCGCCCGCGCACCGCACCATGTTCAGCGGACTGGCGCCCAGCGTGCGGACCGGGCTCGTCATGCGGCTGGCGGAGAAGGACGTCGAGCTGCGCGAACAGGACTGGGCCGAGGTCCGCCGCGAGGACGACCCCTTCCAGCTCCACCGCAGCTGGCCGCACTACCTCGGCTGGGTCGCGATCGCGCTCGTCTGCCTGCCCACGATCGTGCTGGGCTTCGTGGCCAGCTGGTCCGGCTGGCCGCTCGGCCCGTCGTGGGTCGGCTGGGTGTGGACCGGGTTCGTGCTGATCAGCGTCGTGATGATCGGCTCGGCCAGCTTCTCGAACACCGACGCCGATCCGGGGCCGCTCTACCCGTTGCTGCTCCCGACCAAGCTGGGCATGGAGTTCAGGAGCGTCGACTGGCGGGACATCTCGGACATCCTGCTGTTCGTGATGGTCCTCCTCTTCGCCAGCTGGGCGCCGATCGCCGTCGGGCTCGCGTTCGTGGTGGGCGCGCACGAGTACGGCTGGGGCTGGGTCGCACTGGTGACCGGCGTCGCGACGGTGGTGACCGTCGTGTCGTTCACCTACGGGGCCCGGCGGGAGCGCAAGGCGCGCAATCCGCTGCGGGGGTTGCTGGAGCTCGACGCGAGCGCCGCCCGCACGCGCACCTCCGTAATCGCCAGCGGGGCGTCGTCACCCGTTAGGTGAGACTCGTGGGTGGTTCGGGCGACGAGCCCGCCGATCACCCCGTTCAGGCGCTATATCTGCACCTCAGAGCGGATGCAGGAGGCGTCATGTTGGGGATCCCGGTTCGAGGGATGATCGTGATCGGTGTCCTCGGCGTGGCCGGGGTCATGTACCTCGCGAACGGCGGCAAGCCGATGGGTGGCGACACCCAGCCGAAGATCTGCAAGATCACGGTGACGGCGGACATCCTCAACGTCCGGTCCGGGCCCGGCGACATGCAGCCCATCGTGTCGACGATGCCGCGCGACGCCGTCGCCCCCGCCGAGGCGCGGGTGGAGAACGGCTACCGCATGCTGAGCGACCGGCGGTGGGTGAGCCAGCAGTTCGTGGCACTCACCTCGGACAGCACCTGCACCTGACCATCCAGTTGAGACGATCTGGTGGCAGTGGCGTGACCAAAGTCCACATTGTCCATTGTGGATCAACAACCTCCCAGCACAGGCCCTAACTTCCGACCATGGACCACATCCCCCCGACGGTCTCCGGAGCGAGGCCGGTCATCGGTCACGGCGCTGAGTTCTTCTCCGCACCCGAGCGGCTGATCTGGCGCGGGTACACCGAGCACGGCGGGCTCTTCTCGCTGTCGCTGCCCGGCGTCCGCTCGGTCGTGCTGCTCGGCGCCGAGCGCAACAGGTTCTTCTACTCCGAGACGGACAAGGCGCTGTCGATCCGGGCCGCGTACCCGTTCTTCAAGCGCATGTTCTCGCCGGAGTTCTACGTCTTCGCCGGCGTCGAGGAGTACCACCGGCAGCGCGAGATCGTGGTGCCGCGGTTCCAGGGCCGCCAGCTGGAGAGCTACGTCGCCGCGATGGAACGCGAGACCGAGAGGTTCATCGACGGGCTGGGCACCGAGGGCGAGTTCGACCTCGTCGACGAGCTCGGCCCGCTCGTCATGCGGATCGCCGCCCGCTGCTTCCTCGGCGCGGACTTCGCGTCTCGCATGGACAGGGACTTCTTCGAGGAGTTCCGGAGGTTCTCCGGCGGCATGGGGTTCCTCCTCCCCGGCTGGCTCCCGCTGCCGAGGCTCGTCCGCAGCAGGCGCTCGCGCGACCGGCTGCGCGCCGTGCTCGGCGACATGATCAGGGAACGGCGCCGCAACCCGGTGCGGCCGGTCGACTTCCTGCAGACGCTCGCCGAGTCGCGCTACTCCGACGGCGAACCGGTGCCGGACCTCGTGCTGGTCAACCTGGTCCTGCTGCTCACCTGGGCAGGCCACGAGACGACCGCGGGGCACATCTCGTGGGCGGTCGCGGACCTGCTCGGCAGCCCGGACGACCTGCTGCGCGTCCGCGCGGAGAGCGAGCTGGCCGTCGCGGGCGGGTCGATCGAGCTGGCGGACACGAAGGTGCTGGCGCACCTGGACAACTGCCTGCACGAGAGCGAACGCCTGCACCCCGTCGCGTACATCCAGGCGCGCAAGGCCGCCGAGGACTTCGAGATGGACGGCTACCGCGTGCCGAAGGGGACGCTGGTGTTCTCGTGCCCCGCGGTGTCGCACCGGCTCCCGGACGAGCACGCGCGCCCGGACTCCTACTGGCCGGACCGGTACGCCCGTGGCAGGGAGGGCAAGCAGGAGCGGCAGTCGCTGATCGGGTTCGGCGGCGGCGTCCACCGGTGCACCGGCGTTCACTTCGCGTACCTCGAGATGAAGGTCATCCTCGCCCGGCTGTTCACCCGGTTCGACTTCGACCTGCTCGACGGTGCGCCGAAACCCGTGCGCGGCATGAAGACCAAGTGGCCGGAATCACCCTGCCGCGTGCGGTACCGAGCCAGGTCCCGGTCCGGGAAAGCCCTTTCCAGCACTGACCTCCCCCCGATAGGGTTGGGCCAGCTGGCCTAGAAAGGTCACGCGAACGCACCGCCGCGTGTTCGTCAGTTCGCAGCTGGAGAGGACACCGGGTGGCGGTAGCTGATCAGGTTGCCCTGGATCGCAAACCGGAGCTGAGCGCCGTGCGCGCCGTGCTGACCGAGGCGGCCGACGGCGTCCCCGCGGTCCTGTCCGTCGAGGGACGCGTCGGGATCGGCAAGACAGCACTGCTCGGTGAGATGACCAGGATCGCGAAGGACCTCGGCTTCCGGGTGTTCCGGGCCCAGTGCTCGGCGTCGGAGGCCGAGTTCCGCTTCGGCGTGGCGAGCCAGCTGTTCGACGCCGAGGCCGACGACATCGTCGAGCTGCCGGACCAGGCCGTGCTGCACCGGCTGCACCGGCACGTGCAGCAGCTCGCCGCGCAGGGGCCGGTGCTGCTGGCCGTCGACGACCTGGAGCACGCCGACCGGTCGTCCCTGCAGTTCCTCACCTACCTGCGAAGACGGTTGGGTGAGCTGCCCGTGCTGCTCGTCGTCACCAGGGGGCTCGCGTCCGACGGCGCAGACCCGGTGCTGCTGCGCGAGATCGTCGGCGACGCCCGCCGGATCCGGCTCGCCGGGCTCGACCAGCACGCCTGCACCCGCCTGCTCCGCGCGTACTTCCGCATCGGTGTCACCGAGGAGCTCGTCACCGCCTGGCGGTTCGAGACCGGTGGCAACCCGTACCTGCTGGCGCTGCGCCGCCGCGAACCGGCCGACCGCGCCGCCGAACTGACCGCGCGGCTCCGCCAGCACGGCGAGCCCGTGCTCGCGCTGGCCCGTGCTCGCGCCGTGCTCGGGGACGTCGACCTCCCGCTCGCCGCCGCGGCCGCCGACATCGACCCGCCGTCCGCCGCGGTCGCGTCCCGCGCACTCGTCGCGCTGGGCTTCGCCGAGGTGCCGATGGTGTCCGCGACGCTGCTCGCGAGCATGACCGAGCTGGAGCAGGCCGAGGTCCACCGGCGGGCGGCGTTGTTCCGCCACCGCGACCAGGCGCCGATCGCCGACGTCGCGGACCAGCTGCTCGCCGCGGCCACGATCGGCGAGGACTGGGTGTGCGACGTGCTGCGCCGCGCCGCACGCCACGCGACGCCGGACAAGGCGATCAAGTACCTCAACCGGTTGCTGCGCGAGCCGCTGGCCGAGGACGTGCGCGGACAGGTGCTGGTCGAGCTGGGTGAGGCGCAGTCCCACGTGGACCCGACCGCCGCGCGCGCGTCGCTGACCGAGGCGGCCGGGCAGCACATGGACGCCTCCGCCGAGGGGCGGATGGCGTTGCTGCTCGCCTACGAGCTGGCCGGCAGGCGGCTCTACCCCGACGCCGTGGCGACGCTCGACGGCGTGATCACCCGTGTGTCCACAGTGGATCCGGACCTGGCGCAGCGGCTCGACATGTACGCGCTGGCGCTCGGCCTGGAGGACTCGCACTTCTCACCCGAGGTCGAGGTGCGCATCGCGCGACTGCTCGGCGGCCGCATGACGTCCGTGCAGAACGAGCGGTTCCTCAACACGCTGCTCGCGTACCGAGGTGGCATGATCGGCGCGAACGCGCGCGAGACGCAGCAACGGGTGGGCGCGGCGCTGCCGTTCCGCTTCGGCAGGGACCTGGTCGACCAGTGGTCGTTCGCGCACCTCGTCGTCGCGCTGGTCGCGCTGGACGACTACGAGGTCGCCGCGGCGCAGTGCGAGGACGTGCTGAAGACCGCGCGATCACTCGACCTGGCGCTGTCCGCGGCGCTGGTGCAGGGCGTCCAGAGCCACGTGCTGCGGCGGCTCGGCCAGCTGCGCGAGGCCGAGTCGCTCGGCGCGGCGTCACTGGAGCAGCTCGACTCGCTGGGCGTCACCAGGGACACCAGCCTCGTGGTCACCATCGCCGCTCTCGTCGCCGTGCGGGTGGACGGGGGCAACGCGCGGGCGGCGCTGCACCTGTTGCGGGACAGGGATCTCGAGGGCGAGCTGCCGGACTTCGCGCACTACCACGCGGTGCTGTTCCAGCGCGGACGGCTGCGCGCCGCGCTCGGGGACCAGGCGGGCGCGCTGCGCGACCACCTGGAGTGCGGGCGGCGGATGGAGCGCAGGGGAGCGCGCAACCCGGCGGCTCAGCCGTGGCGCTCGCACGCCGCGCTCGCGCACCTCGCGCTCGGCGACCGGGACAGCGCCACCGAGCTGGCCGAGCAGGAGCTCGCGCTGGCACGGGAGTGGGGAAGGCCGATCCCGATCGGCATCGCGTTGCGCGCACTCGGCCTGGTGACCGGCTCGGTCGACCTGCTCGCCGAGTCCGTTGCGGCACTGCGGTCGACGCCCGCGAGCCTGGAGCTGGCGCGGTCGCTGGTCGACTGGGGCACGTGCCTGCGGGAGGGCGGTCGCGTCACCGAGGCGCAGGCGGCGCTGCGGCAGGGACACGACCTGGCGAAGCGGTGCGGCGCGGTCCCGCTGATGGGCATCGCGGCACGCGAGCTGCGGGCGTCCGGCGGCAGGCCGTCGCGGACCGTCAACGCCGACCCGAACGCGCTCACCGCGCAGGAGGAGCACATCGTCCGCCGGGCGATGCTCGGCCTGACGAACAAGCAGATCGCGGACGAGCTGTTCGTCACTCCGCGCGCCGTCGAGCTGCATCTCACCCGTGCGTACCGCAAATTGGGAATCAGCGGCAGAAGAAATCTAGCAGATGTACTGAAATAGGGGACCGGGATGGTCCCGGCCCCCTATTTGTGGTTCAGTGCGTCACTTGATGACGACGATGCCCGACGCGAGGATCTTCTTCTCGACCTTCTTGCCGTTGACGTTGACGGTCACGCCGACCTTCACCTCACCGGAGATGATGGTCTTGGCGTCGAGGTCGACGTCCACGGTGGTGCTGGCGTCCACCTTCACCTTGATGGTCTTCTTGCCCACGATCGCGACGACCTCGCCGGTCACGCTGGCCGAGGCGTCAGCGGACGTCGACGTCGTCGGAGCGGGAGCGGCGATCGCCTGAGCGCCGGTGAGGAAAATGCCGGCAGCGGCCATACCGACGAGAACACCCTTGATCGCGTTCATTTTCTTTCTCCTTGTTCGCGCTGTGGGGGGAAAGATCTTGGGCCCACAAACAACTTCGCGTATTCCGGGTGGGGTCGACAAGGGTGTTGGCCAAACAATTCGTGGTCGCCGAAGCGCGCGATCCCGTTCGCAAACGCCTTCGGTGGCGTATGGCAAAATGTCGGGATGCTGTTCAACGCGTTTCGGTGGGGCCGCAAGGGCGTGACCACCTGTGCCTGCTCGCCGGAGTGGCCGGGCCTCGTCACCGAGCTCGACGGAGAGCGCCTGCCCGGCGTCCCGAACCCCGACGGCGACGCGACGCTGGTCACCTACCTCGGCCTGAAGGCGCACTGCACCGGCTGCGGCGCCCGCTACCCGCACGGCTGGGCGGTCCAGGGCCGCGACTAGGGTTCCGGCTCGTGCTCACCGTCTCCACCGTCAACGTCAACGGTCTTCGTGCTGCCGCCCGCAAGGGCTATCTCGAGTGGCTTTCCGCGACGCAGGCCGACGTGGTGTGCCTCCAGGAGGTGCGCGCCGAGCCTGCTGAGCTTCCCGCTGACGTCCGCACGCCTTCGGGTTGGCACTCGTACTACGCGCACAGCGACATCAAGGGCCGCAGCGGCGTGGCCGTGCTGTCGCGCGTCGAGCCCTCCGCCGTGCGCGTCGGTTTCGGTGAGCGCGAGTTCGACGCTTCGGGCCGCTACGTGGAGATCGAGCTGCCGGACGTCGTGGTGGCGTCGCTGTACCTGCCGAGCGGTGACGTCGGCACGCCCAAGCAGGACGAGAAGGAGCGGTTCATGGCCGCGTTCCTGCCCTACCTCGTCGAACTGCGGGACAAGGCTCTGGTCAGCGGCCGTGAGGTCGTCGTGTGCGGGGACTGGAACATCGCGCACACCGCCGCGGACCTGAAGGCGTGGAAGACCAACCAGAAGTCGTCCGGGTTCCTGCCTTCCGAGCGGGCGTGGATGGACTCCGTGTTCGCGTCCGGGTACACCGACGTGATGCGTGCCCTGCACCCCGATGTGGCCGGGCCCTACTCGTGGTGGTCCTACCGGGGCAAGGCGTTCGACAACGACTCCGGATGGCGGATCGACTACCAGATGGCGACGGAGGGGCTCGCTGGATCGGCCCAGTCGGCGGTGGTGGAACGCGCCCCGTCGTATGCGGAGCGTTGGTCCGACCACGCTCCGGTTACCGTCGTCTACAGCGACTGAGCACAGCCTCGCGTCCCGAACCTGCTCGCTCTTGTCGAGTACGCCGTCTGGTTGACGTCTTCGTCGGCCGATGTGAAAGCCGGTAACCTGAAAGCAGTCGTCCGGGCCACACAATCCCGGGCGATTGGCTTGGGCGGGTGTCGGCAGCATCCGTCGAAGTCGCGCGCTTGGGAGGCCGAACCCAGGCGTGGCGCCGGGATGCGGGGACGGGGAACGGAAGTACGACAAGATCCACCCTGCCGAGGCGGACCTTGGTTCACCAGTGGAAGCTGGTTGAGCTGAGGCGCGCCTGCAGCTCGACCGGCCGGACCTGAAAGGCAGCGGGCCGTGGTCGAGCAGATCATCGTCGCAGTCGTAGCGGTCTCCTCCGCGTCTGTTGCGCTCTTCCGGTACCTCACCGTGCGCCAGTTCGTGAAAGCGGCGAACAAGAAGGATCTGCCGGCCATCGCGAACGCGGTCTTCCCGCGGTTCCAGGTCGGGTCGCGCCGGCCGGATCTCGACGCCGAACAGGGCGACCCGCGGCGCACCGGTGAAGGTGCCTCCGACGACCCTTAGCTACCGCCGAGTAGCCCGTCTGACGGATCGACTTCACCTGCCCTTTCCTGAAACCTGAAACCGTCTCATCAACGGCGATGGGAGACGGCGAATGGTGAAGGGGTTCAACCGGCGTCAGTTCCTCCAGGCGATCGGTGTCGGCATCTCAGGAGTCCCGCTGCTCGGGGCGGGGAGCACTACCGGCACCACGCTCGACAGAGCGGCCACCCCGATCGGGGCAACCGGCTACCGGCGGCTCACCGCCGGACCGGGATGGCCGCTCGTGCTCCGCGAAGACCTCGCGACCGCCAAACCGGGCAGGGAGAACCGGCGCACCGCGCTGGCGTGCTTCGTCCAGTTCTCCGACATGCACATCTGCGACGCGCAGAGCCCGATGCGGTTCGAGTACGTCCACCCGGTGATCGGGTCGGGCGCGCACCGTCCACAGGAGACGCTGACGGCGATCGGGTCGACGGCGTTGGTGCGCAAGGTGAACAGCCTCGAGAAGGGGCCGTACACCGGGCGGAAGTTCGACTTCGTCATGACCACCGGTGACAACACCGACAACCACGAAACCGTTGAGCTGGAATGGTTCCTGCAGGTGCTCAACGGCGGCACGATCACCCCGAACACCGGCGACCTCGCCCGGTTCGAGGGCGTGCAGAACGCGAACCTCCAGCAGTACTGGCAACCGCACACCTCCGCGAGCGACGACTACAAGGTCAAGGGGTTCCCGGCGATCCCCGGCCTGCTCGACGCGGCGATCAGGCCGTTCACCAGTCCCGGCCTGGACGTTCCGTGGTACTGCACGGTCGGCAACCACGACGACAGCGTCGTCGGCGCGCTGCCGGACGGGCTGCTCGACGGCGTCTACACCGGACGCCGCAAGGTCGTCGGGTTCGGCAGCGCGGTGGAGACGCGGAAGGTCGCCGCGGCGTTGACCGACCCGAAGTACGTGACCGAGGCGCTGGCGCTGCTCACCACCAAGGGCGTCGTCCGCACGGTCACGCCGGACGCGCGGCGCGTGCCGTTCACGCCCGGCGAGTTCGTGCGCGCGCACCTCGACCCGCGCAACACCGGGCCCGGACCGGCCGGGCACGGGTTCACCACCGACAACGCCGACGGCAAGGACGTGTACTACGCGTTCCGCATCGCCGACGGCGTCACCGGCATCAGCCTCGACACGACCACGCTCGGCGGGTTCGCCGACGGGTCCATCGGGTGGCACCAGTACCGGTGGCTGGAAGACGTTCTGCGCAGGGGCGGCGACCAGCGGTTCATCGTGTTCAGCCACCACACCAGCCGCTCGATGGGCAACGTGCTGCCCGACCGGCGCCGCCCGCTCGACCCGCGGCTCACCGGCGACGCGCTGGTGCGGCTGCTGCGGAAGTACCCGCGGGTCGTCGCGTGGGTCAACGGGCACACGCACCGCAACGAGATCACCGCGCACGGCAGCTTCTGGGAGATCAACACCGCGGCGCACGTCGACTATCCGCAGCACGCCCGGATCATCGAGATCGTCGACAACGGTGACGGCACGCTCAGCCTGTTCACCACCTTGATCGAGCCGGAGGCTCCCTACCAGGCAGGATACGACGATCTGAGCGAATCCGGGCTGGCCGCGCACTACCGCGAGCTCATGCACAACGACGTCCACCTCAACCCGGCGAGGCTCGGAAAGCCCGCCGACCGCAACACCGAACTGGTTCTGACGGTGCGTTAGCTCACACGGTTCAGGAAGTGAACGGGAATGTCCGTTGCCTAAGGTCGTTGACGTGGCAGTGACGACTATTGGGGACATCTCGGTGCCTCCGCCCGAGCCCCGCCCGAGCGAGGCCGCGATGCGGCGCGCTCTGCGGCGGGCCTCGGACGGCGCCGTGCTCGACGTGACCGAGGCAGCGGTGCTGCTCCACGCACGCGGCGCGGACTTGGACGCACTGCTCGCCGCCGCCGGCCGGGTGCGCGACGCGCACCTCACCGCCGAGGGCAGGCCGGGCACGGTCACCTACAGCCGGTCGGTGTTCATCCCGCTGACCAGGCTGTGCCGCGACCGCTGCCACTACTGCACGTTCGCGACCGTCCCGCACAAGCTGCCCGCCGCGTTCCTCGAACGCGACGAGGTCGTCGAGATCGCCAGGAAGGGCGCGGAACAGGGCTGCAAGGAAGCGCTGTTCACACTCGGCGACCGGCCTGAAGACCGCTGGCCGCAAGCGAAGGAGTGGCTCGAGGCACGCGGGTACGACTCCACTTTGGACTACGTCCGCGCGTGCGCGATCGCGGTCCTCGAGGAGACCGGACTGCTGCCGCACCTCAACCCCGGCGTGCTGAGCTGGGAGGAGCTCCAGCGGCTGCGGCCCGTCGCGTCCAGCATGGGCATGATGCTGGAGACCACGGCCGAACGCCTGTGGAGCGAGAAGGGCGGCCCGCACTACGGCAGCCCGGACAAGGACCCCGCGGTCCGGCTGCGCGTGCTGACCGACGCCGGCCGGGTGAACGTGCCGTTCACCACCGGCATCCTGATCGGCATCGGCGAGACGCTGACCGAGCGCGCCGAGTCGCTGCACGCCATGCGCGGCATCGCGAAGCAGTACGGGCACATCCAGGAAGTGATCATCCAGAACTTCCGCGCCAAGCCGGACACCGCGATGAAGGGCGTGCCGGACGCCGATCTGCACGACCTCGCCGCCACGATCGCCGTCGCGCGGCTCGTGATGCCGTCGAGCGTCAGCGTGCAGGCGCCTCCGAACCTCGTCGGCGAGGAGTTCGACCTGATGCTCCGCGCGGGCATCGACGACTGGGGCGGTGTGTCGCCCGTCACGCCGGACCACGTGAATCCCGAGAAGCCGTGGCCCGCGCTCGACGAGCTCCGCCTGCAGACCGAGAAGGCCGGCTTCGAGCTGCACGAGCGGCTCAACGTCTACCCGCGCTACGTCCGCGCCGCCGCTGGCCAGTGGATCGACACCAGGCTCACCGCGCACGTCGGGGCGCTCGCGCAGGCCGACGGGCTCGCAAACGCTTCCGCGCCGGTCGTCGGCAGGGACTGGCAGGAGCCGGACGGCGGGCTCGACACCTACGGCCGCGCCGACCTGCACACCGCGATCGACACCGAGGGCCGCACGTCCGACCGTCGCGGCGACTTCAACGAGGTCTACGGCGACTGGGCGTCGCTGCAGGTGCCGACGGCACCCACGAAGCTGCCGGAGGACGCCGCTCGCGGCCTCAGGATCGCCGCTGACGACCCCGCGAAGCTCCTGGAGGACACCGAGGCGGCCATGGCGCTGCTGACGGCCGACGGCGCCGCACTGGAGACGATGGCGCGCCTCGCCGACGAGCTGCGCGCGTCCGTCGTCGGCGACGACGTCACGTACGTCGTCAACCGCAACATCAACTTCTCGAACGTCTGCTACGTCGGCTGCCGGTTCTGCGCGTTCGCGCAGCGCGAGCGGGACGCCGACGCGTACCGGCTGAGCGTCGACGAGGTCGCCGACCGCGCCGAGGAGGCCTGGCTGGCCGGCGCGACCGAGGTCTGCATGCAGGGCGGCATCGACCCGAAGCTGCCGGTCACCTACTACGCGGACGTCGTGCGCGGCATCAAGAAGCGCGTCCCCGGCATGCACGTGCACGCGTTCAGCCCGATGGAGATCGTCAGCGCCGCCGCCAAGGCGGGCGTCAGCGTCAAGGAGTGGCTGACCGAGCTGCGCGAAGCCGGACTCGACACGATCCCCGGCACGGCGGCGGAGATCCTCGACGACGACGTCCGCTGGGTGCTCACCAAGGGCAAGCTGCCGGCCGCGACCTGGCTCGAGGTCGTCGCGACCGCCCACGAACTGGGGATTCGCTCGTCCAGCACGATGATGTACGGCCACGTCGACCACCCCGGCCACTGGCTCGGGCACTTCCGCGCGCTGGCCGCGCTGCAGGACCGCACGGGCGGGCTCACCGAGTTCGTCGGACTGCCCTTCGTGCACCGCAACGCCCCCATCTACCTGGCCGGAGTCGCCCGTCCCGGCCCGACGCGCAGGGACAACCGCGCGGTGCACGCGTTCGCCCGGCTCGCACTGCACGGCCGGGTCGACAACATCCAGTGCTCGTGGGTGAAACTCGGCGACGAGGGCACTGCCGAGGTGCTCAGGGGCGGTGCGAACGACATCGGCGGCACGTTGATGGAGGAGACCATCAGCCGCATGGCGGGGTCCGAGCACGGCTCCGCGAGGACGGTGCGTGAGCTGGAGGCGACGGCGACGCTGGCGGGTCGTCCGGCCAGGCAGAGGACTACGACGTATGGGCGAGTGACACCCCAAGATCGGTGACCGATAGTCTCCAATCAACTCATGCACGCTACCGTCGTTCGGTAGCTTGGCGACCATTCAGTCATCAGAGTTCACCCGTAACGGTGATGGAGGCTCGGCAGTGCTCAGCTTGAGTCTGGCCGTGAGTGCTGCGGAGAGCAGCATCTCCGCCGCTGGTCCGGTCGGTCTGATCGCGGTGACCGCAGGCATCGGCGGCTTGGTGTACGGCCTGGTGCGCAGGCGCAAGGCGGTGCCGGTGGCACCGCAGAACCAGCGCGTCGTCTCCGACGTCGAGCAGGTCTGAGAAGATTCGTCCCGTGTCCGAAAGCACCGCACCTGTTTCGCGTCCTCGCGTCCTCTCCGGCATCCAGCCGACGGCCGGTTCGTTCCACCTCGGCAACTACCTGGGCGCGGTGCGGCAGTGGGTGAGCCTGCAGGAAGATCACGACGCGTTCTACTGCGTCGTCGACCTGCACGCGATCACCGTGGAGCAGGACCCGAAGCTGTTGCGGCAGAACACCCGCGTGTCGGCGGCGCAGCTGCTGGCGCTGGGCATCGACCCGGAGCGCTCGACGCTGTTCGTGCAGTCGCACGTGCCGGAGCACGCGCAGCTCGGCTGGATCATGCAGTGCCTCACCGGTTTCGGCGAGGCCAGCCGCATGACGCAGTTCAAGGACAAGTCGGCGCGCAACGAGTCGTCGGTCGGCGTCGGGCTCTTCACGTACCCGATCCTGCAGGCCGCGGACATCCTGCTGTACCAGGCGCATTACGTGCCGGTCGGTGAGGACCAGCGCCAGCACCTGGAGCTGACCCGCGACCTGGCCGGGCGCTTCAACTCGCGCTACGGCAAGAACTTCCGGCTGCCCGAGGCGTACATCGTCAAGGACACCGCCAAGATCTTCGACCTGCAGGACCCGACGGCGAAGATGAGCAAGTCCGTACCCGGTGGCGTGGTCGAGCTGCTCGAGGACACCAAGAAGTCCGCGAAGAAGATCCGCTCGGCGGTCACCGACACCGGCCGCGAGATCATCTTCGACGTCGAGAACAAGCCGGGCGTCTCGAACCTGCTGACGATCTACTCGGCGCTGTCCGGCCGTTCGGTCGACGACCTGGTGACCGCGTACGACGGCAAGGGCTACGGCGACCTGAAGAAGGACCTCGGCGAGGTGTTCACCGAGTGGGTCACGCCGATCCAGGCGCGCGTCGCCGAGTACCTGGACGACCCGGCCGAGCTGGACAAGGTCCTCGCGCGCGGCGCGGAGCACGCCCGCGAGGTCGCGTCGGTGACGCTGCGTCGCACGTACGAGAAGATCGGGTTCGTCGCGCCGGTGTAGTGCCGGTGGACTAGCGTCCTTTTCGTGGACAGGTTGCGGCGCAAGTACGCGTGGCTCGATCACCTCATGCGCGCCTACGAGCGCTACACCGAGAGGTACGGCGCCCATTACGCCGCGGCCGTCACGTACTTCAGCGTGCTGTCGCTCGTGCCGATCCTGATGATCGGCTTCGCCATCGCCGGTTTCGTGCTGCAGTCGCAGCCGGAGCTGCTGGCGCAGCTGCAGGGCAGCATCGCCGAGGCCGTGCCCGACAAGGAGCTGAGCAAGCAGATCAACGAGGCGGTCACGACCGCCTTGGAGTCCAAGGGCACCGTCGGCATCATCGGCCTGCTGGGTGCCGCGTACTCCGGTCTCGGCTGGATGAGCAACCTGCGCGACGCGCTGACCGCGCAGTGGGGTCACGACAGGAAGAGCCTGCCGTTCCTGTCGACGCTGCTGCGCGACCTGCTGTCGTTGCTCGGCCTCGGACTGGCGATCGTGGTGTCGTTCGGCATCACGGCCGCGGGCAGCGGGTTCGCCGAGCTGGTGCTGCGGTGGCTCGGCTGGTCCGAGGAGGGCTGGGCCGTCGCCCTGCTGCAGATCGGCGCGATCATCCTGTCGCTGCTGGCGAACTGGGTCGTGTTCCTGTGGGTGCTGACCCGGTTGCCGCGTCAGCGCGTCGGCTGGCGCTCGGCGCTGAAGGGCGCTTTCGCCGCCGCCGTGGGTTTTGAGGTGTTGAAGCAGGTCGCGACGTTGTTCCTGAAGACCGTGACCTCGTCGCCCACGTCCGCCGCGTTCGGGTCCGTGATCGGTGTGCTGGTGTTCGCGAACCTCGTCGCCCAGTTCCTGCTCTACATCACCGCGTGGACGGCCACTGCGCGCGAGAACCTCGAGCCTGAGGTCGTGGCCGCTCCCGCGCCCGCGGTGATTTCGCCTGTCATCGAGATGCGGTCCGGGCCGTCTGGGCGGACTGCGGCCGGGCTGCTCGGTGTGGGTGCTGTGGCGGGGTTGTTGCTGGCTCGGATGGCGCGGAAGCCGCGTTAGCCGGCTTTCCGTGCGCGCCCGGTGCTGCTGTGCCGCGGGGCCTGCTGCGCGGTCCTGCTGCGCGCGGTCCTGCTGTGCCGGGGCCTGCTGTGCCGGGTCGTGTCGGTTCTAGCGCGCCCCGGCCGTGCCGCGCGGGTCTTGTCGCGTCGGGCTTGCCGTGCCGGGTCGTGTTGCGTCGGGTCGTGTCGGTTCTAGCGCGACTGGCCGTGTCGCGGATCTTGTCGCGCCCGGTTCTGCCGTGCCGTGCTCGATTCTGGCGCGCCCAGCTGTGTCGCGCGGGCTTGCCGCATCGGGCCTGTTGCGTCCGGTCCTGATGCACCCGGCTTGTCGCGCCGGTTCCTGTCGCGCTCGGTCCTGCCGTGCCGGGGCTGGCGCACGGCCGTGTCGCGCCGGTCCTGCCGTGCCGGGTCGTATCGGGTCCTGCCCCGTGTTGTGCCGGGTCCTGTCGCTCCGGTCGCGTCGGGCCTGTTGCGCCTGGTCTGACGCGCCCTGGCCGTGTCGCGCCCGGTCCCGTCTCGCTGAGCCTGTCGCGCCGGGTCGTGTCGCGCGGGTCGGCTCGCGTCGGTCCTGGCGTGCCCGGCCATGTCATGCGCGTCTTGTCGCGCCGGGCCTTGTCGCGCTGGTCCTGTCGCGCCTCGGCCTCTCGCATGGACCTGTCTCGCGTGCCTGTCGCGTCCGGCCTCGTCTGGCCGGGGCCTGTCGAACCTGCTCTCGTCGGCCAGCCCGGTCGAGCTCAACCTGCCCGTCGGACACCTCAGGTCCGGCCGAGCAGGTGGGCAGCCTCGTCGAGTCTGCCCAGCCTGAGCCCACGCCGCCCCCCGCGTTCCTCTTCCTTTGCGGGAACGAACGGGACCCCACCTTGCGTTCCTCACCATCGGGCGATGTGGATAGGCACCGAGCGTCAGCGGATCGCTGCGCTTGATGCCTGCAGAGGAGCCCGATGGCCTCACCCGTGTGGGTGGAGCAGCGCCCGCACCCCGTGTCAGGTGCGGGCGGAGAGCTATCAGGCGCCCTGGGGAGCCTGAGTCGTCTGCGTGGCGGCGGCCTGCGCGGCCTGGCGGCGAGCGCGTGCCTTCTTGGCCCGCTTGTTGCGGATGTACATGAACAACCCGAACAGCAGACCGATACCGGCGACGGCCGTGATGGGGCCGCCGACGTTGCCGAACGCGGACGGTGCGGCCCGCTCGGACTTGTTGTCGTCGGTGGACGTGGCGTCCTCGGCGTTCGGCGGCTGGGTCGTCACGACCTTCTGCTTCGGCTGCGGCGCGCCGGTGACGAGCTGGCCGATGCCGCCCGGCGGCATCGTGAAGCCGTAGTCGAGCAGCTTGGCGGCCTGGTCCGTGACGCGCGGCGTCGCGGAGCTGCGCAGCAGCGCCACGACGAGACGGCGGCCGTTGCGCTCGGCCCCGCCGACGTAGGTGTGCTGCGCGTCGTCGGTGAAGCCCGTCTTGCCGCCCAGCGCGCCCTCGTAGCCTGCGAGCAGGCGGTTGTCGTTGTTCAGCGTGATCGTGCCGCCGTTGCGGCCGGGGAACTGGGCCTGCTGCAGCTTGATGGCCTCGGCGAACTCCGGATACTTCATCGCGCCGCGGAAGATCAGCGCCACGTCGTAGGCCGACGTGCTGGTGCCGGGGCCGTCCAGACCGGAGGGCGTGACGGCGCGCGTGTCGAGTGCGCCCAGTTCCTTGGCGAGCGCGTTCATCTTGCGCAGCGCGTTCGGGACGCCGCCGAGCTGGCGGGCGAGCGTGTGCGCCACGTCGTTGCCCGACGACAGCATCAGCGCCTGGAGCAGCTGACGCACGGTGTACTGGCCGCCGTCGCGCAGCCCGACGCACGTGCACTCCTGCTCGAGGTCCTCGGCGGTGGCGGTCGCCACGGTGTCGCCGCGCAGCTCCTTCGCCACGACCATCGCGAGCAGCACCTTGATGACGCTCGCGGGCCGCTGCCGGCCGTGCGGGTCGTACGCGGCCAGCACGGCGCCGCTGTCCATGTCCGCCAGGATCCACGAGCCGGCCGTGATGTTGTTCGGCAGCTGCTGCGAGTTCGGCGGCAGGATCAGCCCGC
The DNA here is from genome assembly GCF_007845675.1 of Lentzea tibetensis. Classification (GTDB taxonomy): domain Bacteria; phylum Actinomycetota; class Actinomycetes; order Mycobacteriales; family Pseudonocardiaceae; genus Lentzea; species Lentzea tibetensis. Next base: position 71,954 of record NZ_VOBR01000037.1, read on the forward strand.
ACTCGCCGAGCCGGTCGCCGCCCACGGGCGACTCCGGCACCTCCAGCGCCGCGGGAGCTTTCACGCCCGGCTTCGGCTGTTCGGACGTGTCCACCGGTGGCGGCGGCGTCTCGCGGTTCGCGCAGGCAGTCGGGCTGCTCGACGCAGGTTGTGCGGTGCCGGTCGGTGCGGCGAACGCGGCAGTGGCCGTCAACAGGACCAGGGCGACGATGAGCCGTTTGGTGAAGGGCACGGGTTCAGGCTATCCACCCCGGTTGAGTGACCTTCACCCACCACGTCCGATACTGCTCGCCGTGAAGCTCTCCCGTGGGATGTCGGTCTTCCTGGTGGCCTTCGGGGTGTGGTCGTGGGTGATCTGGCCCACCTTCCTGCGCAACATCTGGAAGGACCCCCGCTCCTGGGCGGACGGGCCGACCCCGTTCTTCACCGTGCACCTCGTGCTCGTGATCGCTTCACTAGTCTTCGGGACGGTCATCGGCGTACTGGGTGCGCGTGGACTGCTGGCCTTGAAGCGGAGGTAGTGCCGTGGAGTTCGTGCGTTTGCTGCTGGTGTTCCTGCACCTGCTCGGCATGGGCATGCTGATCGCGATGATCTTCGTGCAGTGCCGTGCCGGTGCGGACGCGCCGGTCAACAAGGGCTGGCTGCACGGCAGCGGGCTGCAGCTGCTGACCGGTGTCGCGCTCGTCGGAATCGACCCGGTGGTCGACTCCGTGAGCTACAACCACATCAAGATCGGCGTGAAGCTGCTGGTGCTGGTCGTCATCGGTGTGCTGGTGGCGATGAACGTGTCCAAGCCCGCGTCACCGAAGTGGCTGCTGCCGACCCTGGCCGGTCTCGTCGTGTTCAACGTGGGCCTGGCGGTCTTCTGGACGTGACCCGCACCGGCGGGCGCGGTCTCGCTTCCGCAGCCTGGTGCGCCTTGAGCAGCTCGTTCGCGACCCGTTGCGGGTCCGTGCGCAGTCTGGCCGGCAGGGTCTGCACCAGGACGATTCCCGCGGTGGCGTAGCGCGTGTTGCGCTCGAGGGTTCTCGCGTAGGACTTCGGGTCCAAATGGAACTGTCGTGAGTCGATCTCCCACGCCAGTGCCACGTCGTCGAACCACGCGTCCGGGCGGCCCAGTACGGTGCCGTCCGGGCCCTCGATCGTCGCGTTCCAGTACTTCGTGGTGAGGCCGATGCTCCTGGACAGGTTCAGTGCGTCCTGTTCCGCCACTGAGCGGACCTCGTGCAGGTCTGCCAGCAGTTGTCTCAGGTGACTCGTGCCGTGCGTGTTGCCCTGTTTGAGCTCTCGCTCCAGGTGTTGTGGGTCGCAGAGGCCCTGTTGGGCTGCGTTCGCCACCAGCGTGGTGATCGTGTCCGGGTTTGTCGTCGTGCGGCAGGCGTCGTAGATCGCCCTTGCCGGTGGGGCTAGAGGGAAGCCGTCTACTAGTACCGGGGCCGGGATGTGTGTGGTGTGGAGGATGACCACGTAGTTCGCCCCTCTGCGTTTCTTGGGGACCAGTACGTGGATTTGTTTTGTTTGTGGGATGCGTAGGCCGTAGCGGCGGCAGGCTTCTGGGCCGGTGATCATTGCCTGAGGGCCTGCCCTGAGTAGGGCCGCTGCTGTTAGTTGGTCCCTGGTCGGGGGGCCGTTGTGTAGTAGGACTATTCCCGGGAACAGGCGTTGCCACGGGCCTCCTGGGCGGCAGCGCCTTGACGCTGCTTCTGGGGAGATGTCCAGGTCTTCGACTCTTCTGACGCCTTGTTGGTCCATGCGTTTTAGCGTGGGGCTTGTTGGTTGTTGGGCGCTATCTGTTGGGGTGGTGAACGGGCCGTTCACTGCGGGGCTTTGCGGTGTGGGCTTTGCGGTGTGGGGTGGGGAGGGTCTCGCTGATCACCAGAGGTCGCCACATCGACAATGCCCTGTCAAGGCGGAAAAGCTGCCTTGACAGGGCATTTTCGATGTGGCAAGGCTT
>NZ_VOBR01000038.1 GCF_007845675.1 Lentzea tibetensis
GGGTGTCTTCTGGGGGCCGAGCCCCCAGACCCCCAGCCGGGGGCTCCGCCCCCGGACCCCCGGTTCGGCCTTCGCTTCGCTCGGCCATCCTGCAGTGGCTCGCTGTGTTCTTGTTGACCCATAGTTAGGGTCTATCTGTGCAGGTTGTTGCTTACGGTGAGCATCCCAGTCAGTTTGGTGAGCTCTATCTTCCCGACGGGCCTTCGCGTGGCGGAGTAGTCGTCATCCATGGCGGGTTTTGGCATCAGCGGTACGGGCTTGAACTTGGGCGGCCGCTGGCTGAAGTGCTTGTTGCTGAGGGGTTTTCTGTTTGGAACATTGAGTATCGGCGGGTTGGTGGGGGTGGGGGGTGGCCGGCGACGCTTGATGATGTGGTTGCTGCTGTTGAAGTTGTTGATGTTGGGCCTGTTGTTGCCCTTGGGCATTCGGCTGGCGGCCACCTGGCGGTGTACGCCGCCAAGCACAGCGACAAGGTGATCGGGGTGGTTTCACAGGCCGGGGTGCTGGACTTCGAGTCGCATCCCTCGATCACTCGGCGAGCTGCCGAGTTGTTGGGGGGCATGCCTTCCGAGGTTCCTGAGCGGTATGCGCTGGCCTCACCCGCTCGGCTGGTGCCGGTGGGGAAGCCCGTTGTTTGTGTGCACGGCGACCTCGATGAGGACGTGCCCGTTGAGCAGAGTCTCGGGTTTCCCGGAGCTGAGGTCGTCGTCGTGGAAGGGGCCGGGCACATGGATGTGATCACGCCTGGGAATGTCGCCTGGGAGCGGTGTCACGACGCTGTCGTGCGGCTCGCGCGGCCGTGCTATTAGTTTTCGATGCCCAAGGTTGTCGACCACGAGGCACGCCGGCGTGAGCTGGCGGAGGCTGTCTGGCGGATCGTGCAGAGAGACGGGATCGACCACGCGTCGGTCCGGGCTGTAGCCGCCGAGTCCGGGTGGTCCAGCGGGTCGCTGCGGCACTACTTCCCCACGCAGGACGCACTGCTCGGGTTCGCCATGGAGATGGCGTTCATGCGGTTCCTCGGCCGGCTCGAACAGGTCGACCCTGCGTTGCCCAGCAAGGAGATCGTGCGGCGAATCATCCACGAGATGCTCGCGCTCGACGAAGAACGCCGAGTCGAGTCCGCGGTGCTCATCTCGTTCCTGCCCCGGTCACTCGTCGAACCATCGCTGCACGAGCTGGAACGCACCGGGACGCGCGCTCTCTACGACCGGTTCACGCGGGTGTTCCGGCGCGCGCAGGAAGCCGGTGAGCTGCGCGAAGGCGTCGACCCGGCCAGGGAAGCGCGGCGGATCGTCGCCCTCATCGACGGGCTCAACATGCACCACCAGCAGGGCGCCGACGACATGCCCGACGACGAGATGATCACCATCACGGACGAGCACCTCGACCGGCTCTTCCCCTAGGTTGCACGGCATGGACTGCCTGTTCTGCCGCATCGTCGCCGGCGAGATCCCCGCGACCGTCGTGCACGAGACCGAGACCACGCTCGCCTTCCGCGACATCGCCCCGCAAGCGCCGACGCACGTCGTACTGGTGCCCAAGACGCACACGCCGCACGCCGTCGCGCTCGCCGAGGACGCCCAGCTCCTCGCCGACCTGTTCGCGGCCGCGGGCGAGGTCGCCAAGGCCGAAGGTGTCGCCGAGTCCGGCTACCGGCTGCTGTTCAACACCGGCGCCGACGCGGGCCAGACCGTCTTCCACGCCCACCTGCACGTGCTGGGCGGCAAGCAGCTCGGCCCGCTCGCCTAACCCAGGGCCATCGACACCGGGGCGTGGTAGAGCGAACGGTCGCCGGGGACGTCGGAAGCGTTGCGCACCATCAGGTCGCAGCTGCTTCCGACGGTGGAGACGCCGCGCGCACGGACGTGACGCGCCACCCAGTCGTCGTGCAGGTGCACCTTGACCTGGCCCGCCCGCGCGGCCGCGTCGCAGACCAGCGCGATCGCGTCCGCGGCGAACCGGGAGACGACCGGCCCGATCATCGTGGTCCCGTTGGTGAGCGTCGACGCGACCACGCCGCTGTCGGCGACCCGCACCGACCCGCAGGCCATCAGCCCCTCCCACAACGCGGCGCGCTCGACGCCGAACGCCTCGGCGTCCAGCGCGACGACGAAGGGCAGGTCAGCGGGCTCCGCGGGCCGGCTGATGCCGCCGCCGTCGCGCGGGTAGACGCCGGAATAGGTCGTCACCTTCCCGACCGAGTGAAAACCGAGGCGTTCGTAGAGCGGCTTGCCGTACGGCGTCGCGTACAGGCACGACACGCCGGAGTCCAGCACGTGCGACACGAGCTCGCCGCCGATGCCCTGCCTGCCGTAGCGCGAGTCCACCAGAACCATGCTGATCGCGGAGATCCCGGAGTAGGAGGTCACGACCGTCGTGCCGACCAGCTCATCGCCGTCGAACACACCCCACCCGGTGCCCAGTTCCAGCAGGAACCGCCAGGTCCGGTCCGAGTGCGCCCAGTTACGGTCCGCCGCCACCTTCATGCAGGCGGGTACGTCGGCGACCGTGAGTTGACGAAGCTCCACGACACGTGAGTACAGACGGTGAGCAATCAGGTAGCCACCCATTTTCCGCCCGACTAGCATCGATGGCACCCAAGAACAACGCGAGACCCCACAGGAAGCAGGACAGAGGCCACGTGGCCGAAGAGACTACGAGCAAGAGCACCCCGAACGAGGGGGTCAAGAAGGAAGGCCAGTCCCGGTTCGCCGTTCCGGACGGCGCGGTGCTCACCCTGCTGGGTTCACGCGACGAGAACCTCCGCCTCGCGGAGGAGCTGCTCGACGCCGACGTCCACGTGCGCGGGAACGAGATCACGCTGTCCGGCGACCCCGCCGACGTGGCGTTCGCTGAGCGGGTCTTCTCCGAGCTGATGACGCTCGCGAGCCGAGGCCAGGCGATCGGTCAGGACACCGTGCGGCGCACCGTCGCCATGCTGTCGTCGAACGCGGGGGAGTCGCCTGCCGAGGTGCTGAGCCTCGACATCATCTCCCGGCGCGGGCGCACGATCCGGCCGAAGACGCTGAACCAGAAGCACTACGTCGACGCCATCGACAAGAACACGATCGTGTTCGGCATCGGCCCCGCCGGTACCGGCAAGACGTACCTGGCGATGGCGAAGGCCGTGCAGGCGCTGCAGGCGAAGCAGGTCAACCGGATCATCCTCACCCGCCCGGCCGTCGAGGCCGGCGAGCGGCTCGGCTACCTGCCGGGCACGCTGTACGAGAAGATCGACCCGTACCTGCGCCCGTTGTACGACGCGCTGCACGACATGGTCGACCCCGAGTCGATTCCGCGCCTCACCCAGGCCGGGACGATCGAGGTCGCGCCACTGGCTTACATGCGTGGCCGGACCTTGAACGACGCCTTCATCATCTTGGACGAGGCGCAGAACACGACGCCCGAGCAGATGAAGATGTTCCTCACCCGCCTCGGCTTCGGCTCGAAGATCGTGGTGACCGGTGACATCACCCAGGTCGACCTGCCCGGCGGGCAGCGCAGCGGCCTGAAGATCGTCAGGGACATCCTCGACGGCGTCGACGACGTGCACTTCTCGATCCTCACCAGCCAGGACGTGGTGCGTCACCGGCTGGTCGGCGACATCGTCGACGCGTACGAGAAGTGGCAGGTCCGGCAGGACAACATCGACCAGAACGGCGCCCATCACGGACCCGGTGCGCGCCGGGGGAACCAGCGACGGGGACGATAGGTCCGTGAGCATCGAGATCGCCAACGAATCGGGCGTCGGGGTCGACGAGGGATCGATCGTCTCCGCCGCCCGGTTCGCGCTGGACCGCATGGGCGTGAGCCCGCTGGCCGAGCTGTCCGTGCTGCTCGTCGAGCTGGACGTCATGTCCGACCTGCACGAGCGGTGGATGGACCTGCCAGGACCCACGGACGTCATGGCCTTCCCCATGGACGAGCTGGACTCCGCGCGCCGTCCCGACGCGGCGGGCCTCGGGCCCGCGCTGCTCGGTGACATCGTGCTGTGCCCCGCGTTCGCGAAGGACCAGGCCAAGAAGGCGGGCCACGGCCTGCTGGACGAGCTGCACCTGCTGACCGTGCACGGTGTGCTGCACCTGCTCGGCTACGACCACGCAGAGCCGGCCGAGGAGCGCGAGATGTTCACGCTCCAGAACCGGATCCTGGCGGACTTCCGCTCCGCGGCCGAGGAGGCCGAGCGCGTCAGCAGCCAGCGCGCGGCGGACGACAAGGTGCTCGGGGCCGTGGGGCTCGACGAGGCGACCAAGGACCTCGGTCCGGTCGACCCGCCGACCGCGCCGATCGTCACGCAGACCGACCCCGACGCCTGAGATGTCCGAGAACCCCGCCAGTCTCCTGGTGCTGGCAACCGTTCTCGTACTCGCGGCGGGTGTCTTCGCGTGCGCGGACGCCGCTCTCGGCACCGTGTCGCGTGCGCGGGTGGAGGCGTTGCAGCGGCAGGGCCGCTGGGGCACCCGGCAGCTGCTGCAGGTGCTCGCCGACCGGCCGCGGCACGTGAACCTGTTGCTGTTGCTGCGGTTGTTCTGCGAGCTGTCGGCGACCGTGCTGGTCACCGGTGTGCTGCTGAAGCTGGTCGGCCCGGACTGGCTGGCCGTGCTGTACACGTGCCTGAGCATGCTCGTCGTGTCGTACGTGCTCGTCGGTGTCGGCCCGCGCACCATCGGCCGTCAGCACCCGTACGCGGTGAGCCTGATCGTCGCCGGGCCGATCCGGCAGCTGGGCCGCGTGCTCGGCCCGTTGTCGAAGCTCTTGATCCTCGTGGGTAACGCGATCACGCCGGGCAAGGGCTTCCGCGAGGGGCCGTTCTCGTCCGAGGTGGAGTTGCGCGAGCTCGTCGACATGGCGCAGGAACGCGGCGTCGTGGACGAGGGCGAGCGCGAGATGATCCACTCGGTGTTCGAGCTGGGCGACACCATCGCGCGCGAGATCATGGTGCCGCGCACGGAGATCGTGTGGATCGAGCAGACGAAGTCGCTGCGGCAGGCGCTCGCGTTGTCGCTGCGCACCGGCTACACCCGCGTGCCGGTGATCGGGGAGAGCGTCGACGACATCCTCGGCGTGGTGAACCTCAAGGACCTGATGCGCGACGCGCTGTCCGACGAGTCGTCGGCGTCGTGCGTGGCGGAGCTGATGCGGCCGGCCACGTTCATCCCGGACTCGAAGCCGATCGCGGACCTGCTGCGCGAGATGCAGTTGTCCCGCAAGCACATGGCGATCGTCGTCGACGAGTACGGCGGCACCGCGGGCCTGCTCACCATCGAGGACATCCTCGAGGAGATCGTCGGCGAGATCACCGACGAGTCGGACACCGACGACCGTCCGCCCGTCGAGCACCTTGAGGACGGTGCGGTGCGGGTGAGCGCGCGGCTGCCGGTCGACGACCTGGACGCGTTGTTCGGCACCGAGCTGGACGACCACGAGGTCGAGACGGTCGGCGGCCTGCTCGCGCAGCGGCTGGGCCGGGTGCCGCTGCCCGGCACCGAGGCGGAGATCGCCGGGCTGCGCATGCGCGCCGAGGGCGGCAAGGACGAACGAGGCCGGATGCGCGTCACCACCGTGCTGGTGCGCCCGGTGAACAACGGAGCTGCTGAGGAGAAGGATGTCTGAGCTCGACGCCGAGGACGCCAAGCTCGTGACGCTCGCCCGCTCGGTGCGCGCTCGCAACAGCGCGGACGAAGGTGCTGCCGTGCGCGACACCGACGGACGCACCTACAACGCGTCGACGGTGTCGCTGCCGTCGCTGAGGCTGACCGCTCTGCAGGCGGCCGTTGCCGCGGCTGTTTCGAGTGGCGCCGAAGGATTGGAGGCCGCCGCGGTGGTCACCGAATCGGACACAATTGATGTGGAATCGCTTTCGGCGGTGAGGGATCTGACGGCGAACGGGCCAGTATTCCGTGCGAACGCGGCAGGGGAAGTTGTCGAAACGGTCGCTTGACCGGCCTTGATCATCGGCCTACGTTCGGTTGCGGGGAATTAGCGACCGTTTGGGGATGGTCATGACAAAACTGAGACATGTTTTTGTCGCGCTCGTTTTGTTTCTCGGCGGCATCACATTCGCGGCCTCGCCCGTGCAGGCCGAGCCGCAGTTCGACAAGCTGACCGGCATGGCCGCCGGCACGGGCGAGGTGTCCGCCACCACCTGGTACGGCTGGGAAAGCCTTGGTGGCGGCATCATCTCGTCGCCTGCGGTGTCGTCGTGGTCGGCAGGCAGGCTGGACGTGTTCGCCGTCGGCAGGGACAACGCGCTCTGGCACAAGTGGTTCCAGAACGGCTGGTCCGGCTGGGAGTCGCTGGGTGGTTATCTGACGTCCGCGCCCGCCGCCGTTTCTTGGAGCAATGGTCGGATAGATGTTTTCGCGCGTGGCGGTGACAACGCGCTTTACCACAAGTGGTTCCAGAACGGCTGGTCCGGCTGGGAGTCGCTCGGCGGTTATCTGACTTCGGCTCCCGGCGTCTCGTCGTGGTCGGCCGGAAGGCTCGACGTATTCGCGCGCGGCGGTGACAACGCGCTTTATCACAAATGGTTCCAGAACGGCTGGTCCGGCTGGGAGTCGCTGGGTGGTTATCTGACCACGTACCCGGCCGCTGTGTCCTGGGGCTACGGCCGCATCGACGTGTTCGCGGCCGGCGGCGACTACGCCATGTTCCACAAGTGGTTCCAGGGCGGCTGGTCGGGTTGGGAGTCGCTGGGCGGCTACCTGACCTCCGGACCCGGCGCGTCCTCGTGGGCGTCCGGCCGCATCGACACGTTCGTGCGCGGCGGCGACGGCGCGATGTACCACAAGTGGTTCCAGAACGGCTGGTCCGGCTGGGAGTCACTGGGTGGCTTCCTCGTCGCGGGCACCGGTCCCGGCGCGGTCTCGTGGGGCTACAACAGGATCGACACGTTCGTCGAAGGCGGAGACGGCGCGCTCTACCACAAGTGGTGGGCCTGATCCGTTGGTGCCGTCGGGGCGCATCCACGTACCTCAGCGCAGTGGATGTGCCCCGACGGCAGTCTTCTAGGCGCCTGCGCCGAGCAGGCCGAGCTGGGCCATCATCCCGGCGGCGTCGGGGTGGCTGTGGAACTCGATGATCTTGCCGTTCTCCGCGCGGGCGAAGTAGGTGGCGCGGCCGGTGACCGGCTTGCCGGTGGCGGGCATCTCCATGCCGCCCATCGCGAGCGTGCCGGTGTTGGTGCCGGTGAACTCCAGCTCGCAGGCGACCGCGTCGTCGCCGACGACGCGGTTGGTCGCGCGCACCCGCATGTCCGGGAACGCGGTGAACCAGGAGCGCATGTACTCGCGCCCGGCGTCCGACGAGCGGATCGGGTCTGGCGACGTGTCGTCGAGCCAGGTGAACCCGTCGGCGAACAGGTTCATGAACGCGTCTGCGTCGTGCTGGTCCCACGCGGCGATCCCCGCGTCGTCCAGCCGTTCGATCTCTTCTCTGTTCATACCCCGTGCCTCCTCGTGTGAACGGGTGGTGGGGGACGCGGCCGTCAGCCTGCGCTCGGCCGCGCGCCCGGACCAGTGCCGGAAGGCCCCGCGAAAGTCCGTAGCGGGTACCAGGGACAATGGACGGATGGATGGTTACCGTTCCGGGTTCGCGTGCTTCGTCGGCCGACCCAACGCCGGCAAGTCCACGCTGACCAACGCGTTGGTCGGCACGAAGGTGGCCATCACCTCGAGCAAGCCGCAGACCACCCGGCACACCATCCGCGGCATCGTGCACCGCGAGGACGGTCAGCTGGTCCTGGTGGACACGCCGGGCCTGCACCGCCCGCGCACGCTGCTCGGTCAGCGCCTCAACGACCTGGTCCGCGAGACCTGGTCCGAGGTGGACGTGGTGGGCTTCTGCGTGCCCGCCGACCAGAAGGTCGGGCCCGGCGACAAGTTCATCGCCGCGGAGCTGCAGAAGATCGCGAAGAAGACGCCCGTCATCGGCATCATCACGAAGACGGACCTCGTGTCGCAGCAGCAGGTCGTCGAGCAGTTGCTCGCGCTGCAGAACGTCATGGAGTTCGCCGATCTCATCCCGGTGTCCGCGGTGGACGGCTTCCAGGTGGGCGCGCTCGGCGACCTGCTGCTGAAGAAGCTCCCCGAGGGCCCGGCGCTGTACCCGGACGGCGACCTGACCGACGAGCCGGAGCAGACGCTCGTCGCCGAGCTGATCCGCGAGGCCGCGCTGGAGGGTGTGCGGGACGAGCTGCCGCACTCGATCGCGGTGATCGTCGAGGAGATGCAGCCCCGCGAGGGCCGTGACGACCTGATCGACATCCACGCCAACGTGTTCGTGGAGCGCTCGTCGCAGAAGGCGATCATCCTGGGGCACCGGGGCGAGCGGCTCAAGCAGGTCGGCATCACCTCGCGCAAGCACATCGAGGCGCTGCTGGGTGTCCGGGTCTACCTCGACCTGCACATCAAGATCGCGAAGGACTGGCAGCGGGATCCGAAGCAGTTGCGGCGCCTGGGGTTCTAGATGGCCAATCTGTACCGCGACACAGGGATCGTGCTGCGCGTGCAGAAGCTCGGTGAAGCGGACCGGATCATCACCTTCCTCACCCAGCGGCACGGCAAGCTCCGGGCTGTGGCGAAGGGGGTGCGCCGGACGACGTCGCGCTTCGGCGCCAAGCTGGAGCCGTTCTGCCACGTGGACGTCCAGTTCCACCCCGGACGGTCGCTCGACATCGTCACCCAGGTGCAGACGCTGGACGCGTTCGGCGTCGGCATCGTCAACGACTACCAGCGCTACACGGCCTCCTGCGCGGTGCTGGAGACCGCTGACCGGCTGACCGCCGAGGAGGGCGAGCCGGTCCTGCGGCTGTACCTGCTGGTCACCGGTGCGCTGCGGGCGCTGGCCGCAGGGGAGCGCGACCCGTCGCTCGTGCTCGACGCCTTCCTGATGCGCGCGATGGCGTACGCGGGCTGGGCGCCCGCGGTGAACGAGTGCGCGAAGTGCGGCACCCCCGGTCCACATCGGGCGTTCAGCGTGCAGGCGGGCGGCACCGTGTGCCCGACGTGCCGTCCGCCCGGCTCGGCTTCGCCGTCGAGCGACACGCTCTCACTGCTGTCGGCGTTGCTGCACGGCCAGTGGGAGATCGTGGACGAGTTGCCGCACGCCGCGCGGCGTGACGCGAGCGGACTCGTCGCTGCCCACCTGCAGTGGCATCTGGAACGGCAGCTGCGCTCGCTGCCGCTGGTCGAACGCAAGGCCAAGTCCGAAGAGGGCTAAGGTGCCGCGTACCGAATTCGTTGGAGAGGGAGTTCAGCCCCATGCTGCGTCGACGGCGGACCGCCGAGCGCGAGAAGCGCGTACCACGGCCCCCGGACCCGCATCCTTCCGGCGCACGTCCGCCCGCCATCCCCGCCGATCTGGTGCCCAAGCACATCGCGATCGTCATGGACGGCAACGGCCGCTGGGCGAACCAGCGCGGGCTGACCAGGGTCGAGGGGCACAAGCGCGGCGAGGCCGTCGTGGTCGAGGCGTGCCGGGGCGCGATCGAGCTGGGCGTGAAGTGGGTGTCGCTGTACGCGTTCTCGACGGAGAACTGGAAGCGCAGCCCTGAAGAGGTCCGCTTCATCATGAACTTCAGCCGCGACGTCATCCACCACCGCACCGACGAGCTGGACGAGATGGGTGTCCGGGTGCGCTGGGCGGGCCGCAGGCCGCGGTTGTGGCGCACCGTCATCAAGGAGCTCGAGGTCGCCGAGGAGCGCACGCGTGAGAACGACGTGATGAACCTCGCGATGTGCATCAACTACGGCGGGCGCGCCGAGATCGGTGATTCAGCGCGGGAGATCGCGCGCCTCGTGGCCGCCGGGAAGCTCAACCCGGAGAAGGTCGACGAGAAGACCGTCGCCAAGTACCTGTACCAGCCCGAGATGCCCGATGTGGACCTGTTCATCCGGCCCTCGGGTGAGCAGCGCACGTCGAACTTCATGCTGTGGCAGTCCGCGTACGCCGAGCTGGTGTTCCAGGACATCCTGTGGCCGGACTTCGACCGCCGCGACCTGTGGCGCGCGTGCGAGAAGTTCGCCCAGCGCGACCGGCGTTTCGGTGGTGCGATCGACAAACCCGACTCGGAGGTTCCGTGAACGCGACCACTGACGCTCTGGACGCCGCGCGTGCGGCGCTGGAGCTGTTCCACGACGTCGCCGTGGACGACGACGGCGCGCTGAGCTTCCGGCACGGCGACGTGCCCTGCGCCGTGCAGGGCATGGAGCTCGCCGAGGGGCTGACCGTGCTGTCGCTGACGTGCGTCGTCGCGTGGGACCTGCCGGGTGACGTCGCGACGTTCGTCGCGGAGCGGGCCGGGCAGGGCATGTTCGGGACGCTCGGCGTCATCAAGACCGGCCAGGGCACGGACGTGACGCTGCGCTACGCGTTCCCCGCGGACGGGCTCAAGCCCGAACCGCTGAGCACGCTGCTGATGCTCGTCGTGTCGACCGCTTCACAGGTGCGCACCGAACTGCTCGCGCTGTGACATTCCTGTTCTGCAGAAGGGAACTCCGATGGGTGGCGTGATCATCTACGAACCGGACGAGGAGTCCGAGGTCAACGAGTTCCCCTGGGTGGTGACGTTCGAGCCGTCCGGCGGCGAGGAGTGGGACTCCTTCGTGTGCGGGCCGTACGAGCGGGACCACGCGATCGCGCTGGCCGAGGCCGTCGCGCTCGACGAGGGCGGCGTGCTGGCCGTCGTCGTCCCGATGCTGCCCGCGTTCAGCGCCGTCGACGTGGTCGCCACGATCGAGGAGCTGCGCCAGGCCGTCGAGGAGGAAGAGGAAGACGACCAGGTCAACGGCACGCCGGTCGACTTCGATGACGACGACGAGTTCGAGGAGCAGGAGGTCGAGTTCGAGCTCCCGTCGCCCGAGGAGATCAAGGCGGGCATGGAGCGGACCTACCGGCGGCTCATCGGCTCGGCCGACTGAGCTCCGGTGATGGCTGAGTCGTCCTGATGGCGATCACCGGCGAGATCCGCGGGGACCGCAAGCCCCCGCGGTTCAAGGTGACCTCGCTCGAGGTCCTGTGCTTCGTGCTGGTGCTCGCGCTGGTCTTCCAGAGCGGGCTCGTCCGGATGCTGGACGTGCCCGCTCTGCGCACCGGCTCGACGGTGTTCGTCGCGATCTGCGTGCAGGCGCTGCCATTCCTCGTGATCGGCGTGCTGATCAGCGGTGCGATCGCGGCGTTCGTGCCCGCGTCGGTGCTGCGCAGGCTGCTGCCGTCGTCGTCGGCTCTCGCCGTGCCCGTCGCCGGTGTGGCCGGTGTCGCGCTGCCGGGGTGCGAGTGCGCTTCGGTGCCCGTCGCGCGGCGGTTGATGCAGCAGGGCGTGGCTCCCGCTGTCGCGCTGACGTTCCTGCTCGCCGCGCCCGCGGTGAACCCGATCGTGCTGGTCGCGACGGCCGTGGCGTTCAACGACGCGCCGATGATGGTCGTCGCGCGGTTCGCCGGGTCGTTGCTGACCGCGGTGGTCATGGGCTGGCTGTGGATCCGGTTCGGCAAGCTGGAGTGGATCGCGTCGCGGGCGCTGGAACGGTTGCCCGAGCACGACGGGACGTCGCGCTGGGCGGTGTTCATGGAGTCCGCGCGGCACGACCTGGTCGACGCGGGCGGGTTCCTGGTGCTGGGCGGCCTGTTCGCGGCCGCGTTCAAGGTGCTCGTGCCGGTGTCCTGGATGGAGACCATCGGCGGCCAGGTGGTGCTGGGCGTCCTGGTGATGGGCTTGCTCGCGGTGGTGCTGGCGCTGTGCTCCGAGGCGGACGCGTTCGTCGCCGTCGCGTTCTCCGCGCTGCCCCTGTTGCCGCGCCTGGTGTTCCTCGTGGTCGGTCCTGCCGTGGACGTGAAGCTGATCGCGTTGCAGGCCGGTGCGTTCGGCCGCGCGTTCGCGTTCCGGTTCGCGCCGGTGACGTTCGTGGTCGCGGTGCTGTGCGCCGTGCTGGCGGGGGTGGTGTTGCTGTGAGGCGCGAGACCCAGAACATCCTGCTGATCCTGCTCGGCGGCGCGCTGCTGAAGATCAGCTTCTCCGGGCTCTACCTGCGGTACGTGCAGAAGGGCTTCCTGCCGCTGCTGGTCACCGCCGGCACGGTGATGGTGCTGCTGGCCGGGTTCTCGATCTACCGCGACGTGCGCGGCGCGCGGGTGCCGTCGCACTCGCACTCGACGCGCAGCACGTGGCTGATGCTGCTGCCGGTGCTGGCCGTGTTCCTGATCTCGCCGCCCGCGCTGGGCGTGGACGTCGTCAACTCCGGCACGGACACGAACCGCACCTCGTCGTCCTCCAACGGTTTCGCCGCGCTGCCCGGTGGTGACGTCGTCCCGCTGACCCTGACCGACTTCGTCACGCGCACCGCGTGGGACTCGTCGGGGACGCTGGACGGCCGGACCGTGCGGCTCACCGGGTTCCTGGCGCGCTCGTCCGGCCACACCTACGTGGCCAGGCTGGCGATCTCGTGCTGCGCCGCGGACGCGCGTCCGCTGAAGGTGCACCTGGTCGGCGACGTGCCCGCGTTGCCCGACGAGCAGTGGGTCGAGGTGACCGGCCGCGTGATCCCCGGCTCGGCGTCCAAGGAGAACTCCTACGTGCCGTCGTTCACCGTCAGCTCGGTGAACCCGGTGTCCGCGCCGCTGGAGCCGTACGAGTCGTGATTTCGGCTGAGTCTTAACGCTTGGCCATGCACTCGGCGCAGGTGCCGAAGATCTCGACGGTGTGGCTGACCTCGGAGAACCCGTTCTCGGCCGCGACCCGGTCCGCCCACTTCTCGACCGCGGGTCCCTCGACCTCGACGGTGCGCCCGCAGATGCGGCACACGAGGTGGTGATGGTGGTGCGCGGAGCACCGCCGGTAGATCGCCTCGCCCGAGTCGGTGCGCAGCACGTCCACCTCGCCGGCCTCGGCCAGCGACTGGAGCGTCCGGTAGACGGTGGTGAGCCCGATGCCCTCGCCCCGGCGGCGCAGCTCCTCGTGCAGTTCCTGGGCCGAGCGGAACTCGTCCAGCTGGTCGAGCAGGTTCGAGACCGCCGTCCGCTGCTTGGTCGACCTCAATCCGGTCACAACTTCTCCTCGACGTGCGTCACCGCGTCCACCACGATGTGCGCGAGGTGCTCGTCCACCAGCCGGTAGACGACCTCACGACCGTGGCGCTCCCCGTGCACCACACCCGCGGCCTTCAGCACCCGCAGGTGCTGACTGATGAGCGGCTGAGCCACCCCCAGCGCCTCGACCAGCTCGTGCACGCACCGATCGCTCTCCTGCAGCTGCAGCACGATCTCGATGCGCACCGGCGCGGCCAGCGCGCGCAGCAGGTCACCGGCGGCGGCCAGCGTCCGGGCCGCCCGCGGCGGGACGGGAGCTGCCCGGCGCTCGGGTGAGTGCTCGCCGTGCAACTGGACCGTCATGGCCGCACCTCACCTGGTAGGGATTTTCAGAACCAATTCTAGTGTGATCAACACGAGGATCAGCAGCACGACCACGCGCACCACCCGCGCACCGGGTGTCAGCACCTGCCAGGTGGCTGCCAGCAACGTCGCCGCGCCCACGATCAACACGCCCAGCAGGATCGCTCCTGCTGTGCCGCCGACCCACACGCCGGTGATGAACAGGCCCAGTACCAGCAGGAACATGGCCACCGCCGGCACCTTGGCCAGTGGGCCGTCACCGGGTAGCAGGGAGCGTTTGGGGTTCGCGGGCACCGTGACATCCTTGCACCGTGCTGCTCGTGTGCCGCTTTCGCGTGTCCTCACCCGATGCTTTCGTCGCGCGCTGCCAGCGGGCGCTCGAGTTGCTGACGGCGCAGCCGGGGTGCGTGCGGGGGGCGTTGAGCCGGTCTGCCGACTCCGACGACCGCTGGGTGCTCACCGTCGAGTTCGACTCCGTGGTCGCTTACCGGCGTGCGATGTCGCCGTTCGAGGTGCGGGAACACGTGGTGCCGTTGCTCAGCGAGGCTCTTACCGACGAGCCCGCCATGTACGAGCCGTTGCTGACCGCTGTCGACGGGGAGGTTGAGCGTCAGGTCAGTCTGCTGGCCGAGGATGCGTTCACCGTGCGGCTGGGTGAGGCGGCGGGGCCTGCTACGCCTCGATAGCTGGGGCTTGGCTGCCGGTTGTCGTCGGGGCTGGGGTCTGATGGTTGCTGCGCTTCGGTGTTCTGGTGTCGTGGGTTGCGTCGCGCCTTCGGCGCAGCGATTGGGCCTTGACATGGGGCCCCTCGCGGCGTGGTGGGCCGGCTCCGCCGGCAGGGAAGGGAACCTGCCGGCCGTTGAGGTGTACCACGCCGCACCCCATGTCAAGGCCCAATCGCGCGGTGCCCACCACCCCGCTGACTGCGGAAGCACACACTCCTTGCCTGATCACACCGGCCCACTTGCCGTCGTGCTCGCCTTCCGTCGGCACACCGACCCGCTTGCCGTCGGGCCCGCCTTCCTGACTTGCCCTCCGAGCCTGCCTTCCTGACCTACCTGGCGTTGGGCCTGCCTGTCGTCGGGCTCGCCTTCCGCAGTCGCACCGGCCTACCTGTCGTCGGGCCTGCCTTCTATTGGTACACGGACCCGCCCGCCGTCGGGCTCGCCTTCCGTCGGCTCATCGGCCGACCCCACCCGCCGTCGTGCCCGCCTTCCGCGCGATGCGACACACCCTGGCCTTGCCGGGCCGCCGCCCACGACCGCTGGCCGCGCTCACGCAGGCGTCCCCGCACACGAGAACCCCCGAATCGATGCTCCCAGCCAGCACCGACAATCCCCGGCCCCGCAGACACGCCAACTACGAAACCGGGGGTGCGGAAGCCCGCAACTTCTGCGGCGCGGCGTGCCCCTACTCGGCCGCAGCGATCGCCTTCATCTCGTCCACCCACTCCTCGAAGGAGTCGTGCGGCAGCAGCTCGAGAGCGCGCCGAGCCGCCGAAGCGGCCTCGTCATCCCGACCGAGCGCCTTGAGCGTCTTGGCCTTGCCGCTCTCCGCGTAGGCCTCGGGGCATTCCTCGAAAGCGACGAGCGCCTCGTCGAACCGCCCGTTCTCGAAGTAGTACCACCCGAGGTTGTTCTGCAGCGGCCCGAACCACTCCTTGACCTGCGGGTCGTCCGACCCGGCCACGATCTCCAGGCCCTGCTTGGTCCACTTCTCCGGGTCGTCCACCAAAGCGGCCATGTGTGCGGCGTCGACGGCCAGGAACGCGTCCCCTCGGGTCTTGGCCAGTACGAAAGCCGCCACGAACAGGGGCTGGGCCGCTGCGGCATCCCCACCTGAGCGGTGCAGCCGTCCCCGCTCCAGCAGCACCCGCACGCGGGCGGTGCTGTCCGGCGACACCATCGCCTCCGCCTGGTCGACGAACTCGTGACCTGCGCCGAACTCGCCGCGCAGGCCCTCGATCCTGCCCAGCTGCGTCAGCAGTTCGGCCTTGTCGTCGTCGGACGACGTGCGTTCCAGCAGCTCCTGGAAGCGCGATTCGGTCGCCGACAGGTCGGCGAAGTCCCAGAGTTCTCGCAGCCGGTCCTCCATGGGGTGCAGCGTAGGCAGGAAAACCACTGGTCGCCCATTAGAGGTTCGTGTCGAACAGCTACTCTTGGCGGTCCCCGAAAACCACCCGACCTGGAGTTACCGTTGGCCGCCGATCGCATCGAGACCGTTGTCAGCCTGTGCAAGCGCCGTGGCTTCGTCTACCCGTGTGGGGAGATCTACGGCGGTACCAGGTCGGCCTGGGACTACGGCCCACTCGGTGTCGAGCTGAAGGACAACATCAAGCGCCAGTGGTGGAACTACATGGTGCGCGGCCGCGAGGACGTCGTCGGCCTCGACTCGAGCGTCATCCTGCCGCGTGACGTGTGGGTCGCGTCCGGGCACGTCGAGGCGTTCGTCGACCCGCTGGTCGAGTGCAACTCGTGCCACAAGCGGTTCCGCGCGGACACCCTGTCCGAGGAGTACGCCGAGCGCACCGGCAAGCAGGTCGCCGAGGGTGACGTGTCGGACGTGCCGTGTCCGAACTGCGGCACCCGCGGTTCCTACACCGAGCCGAAGATGTTCAACGGCCTGCTGAAGACGCACCTCGGCCCGGTCGAGACCGAGGAGGGCCTGCACTTCCTCCGCCCCGAGACCGCGCAGGGCATTTTCACGAACTTCCTGAACGTGCAGACGACGTCGCGCAAGAAGCCGCCGTTCGGCATCGGTCAGATCGGCAAGTCGTTCCGCAACGAGATCACGCCCGGCAACTTCATCTTCCGCACGCGCGAGTTCGAGCAGATGGAGATGGAGTTCTTCGTCGAGCCCGGTACGGACGAAGAGTGGCACCAGTACTGGATCGACGAGCGCACCCGTTGGTACAACGACCTCGGCATCGCCAAGGAGAACCTGCGGCACTACGAGCACCCGAAGGAAAAGCTGTCGCACTACTCGAAGCGGACGGTCGACATCGAGTACCGCTTCCAGTTCGGCGGCCAGGAGTGGGGTGAGCTCGAGGGCGTCGCGAACCGCACGGACTTCGACCTCACGACGCACTCCGAGCACTCGGGTGTGGACCTGTCGTACTTCGACCAGGCGTCGGGCAACCGCTACAAGCCGTTCGTCATCGAGCCCGCCGCCGGTGTCGGCCGCCCGATGATGGCGTTCCTCCTCGAGGCCTACACCGAGGACGAGGCGCCGAACGCCAAGGGCGGTGTGGACAAGCGCGTCGTGCTGAAGCTCGACCGCCGCCTCGCGCCGGTCAAGGTCGCCGTGCTCCCGCTGTCGCGCAACTCCGACCTGTCGCCGAAGGCCCGCGACCTGGCGACCGCGTTGCGCCGCAACTGGAACGTCGAGTTCGACGACGCGGGCGCCATCGGCCGCCGCTACCGCCGCCAGGACGAGATCGGCACGCCGTTCTGCGTCACGGTCGACTTCGACACGCTGACCGACCTCGCGGTGACGGTGCGCGAGCGCGACACCATGTCGCAGGAGCGCGTGTCCATGGACCAACTGGAGCAGTACCTGGCCGCACGCCTGCTGGGCTGCTGAGCGGAACGAATCGCACTTCCAGCTGTGTCGGTGCCTTCCCTGCCGAATAACTTCCCGGCAGGGGAGGCACCATGCGTGACGACTGGGACTACGACGAAGTCGATGTGTACGAGGACGAGCCCGAGGACCGGCCGTCCCAACCGGACCCGGACGGGCTGACCGGGACCGACCCCGCACGCGTGGTGCGGGTGATCGTGAACGACGGCGCGGACGTGCTGGCCGTGCGGCTGGCCGACGGGTGGGAGCACGTCGTCGATCCACGTGCGCTGGGTGCGGCCGTGCTGGCCGCGATGAACGACGCCGTCGTGCAGGTGCTCGCGGTGGACCGCCCCGCGCCCCAACCGGTCCGGCGCGCACCGAGCTCCGCGGAGCCGATCACCGCGGCGGACACGCTTCGGCTGGTGGACGCCGTGTTCGCCGACCTGGATGCGTACACCCGGCGGCTCACCGAGACCGTCGACCACCCCGTGCAGGTGCGGAGCCGGGGCGGGCACGTGCACGGCACCGCACAGGCGGGCCAGGTGCTCGAGCTGATCCCGGCCCCCGACTGGGCCGCCGTCGCCCGAGGCACCGAGCTGGAGGCCGAGCTCGCCGAGGTGCTGCGGGAGCTGCGGCAGCGCAGCACCCCGCACGAGGCCGTGCCGGACAGCCCGGCGATCGCCGAGGTCCTGTCGGCGCTGGCCGATCCGCAGGCGCTGCTGCGCAGGGTGGGACTGAGCTCGTGAGCGACCTCTACACGTCACTGCACGCACTGCGTTCCGACGCGGCGGTCTGGAGGAACGTCGCGCACGACGTCGAGACGCTGCGGCCGGTGGTCGGCGAGCTGTACCTCGCCGACGCGCACATCGGTTCCGTCGCGGTCGACCACGGCATGGGCCGGCTGCTCGAGGACCTGCGTCTCGCCGTGGACTCGCTACTGGGTGGTGCGGGCCGCACGTTCCGCGAGATCAGCGACACGTTGGGGCGCACCGCGGACACCTACCTGAACGAGGAGACCGGGAACCTGCACACCATGAACCGGATCGAGGGGCAGCTGTGACGAACCCGATCATGCAGGAGGTCGGCGAGCGGGCCGAGCAGCTGGACCAGCTCATCCAGAAGGTGTTCAGCAAGGCCAACGCCATCGTGGCCTGGGCGCCGCCCGGCTCGGAGGCGGTCGTCGGCCGCATCGACGGCCTGCTGGCGAACCTCAGCACCAAGATCAAGGAGTTCTGGGACTGGTTCGACCGGTTCTGGACCATGCGCGGCGACCCCTCCCACCTCAAGGCCATCGCCCTGGAGTGGGAGCTGCGCGTCGGTGACCGGCTCGCGGACGTCGCGGTCCCGCTGGACGTCGACAAGCTGCCCACGTGCTTCGAGTGGAAGGGCCGGGCGGCCGACGCCTACAAGGCGATCGTGCCGGGACAGGCGAAGGGGCTCACCGATCTGCAGGCCGCCGCCTACCGGATGAGCGACTCGCTGCGCTCGCTCAGCAACGCCATCGACGCGTTCTGGACCGCGGTGCTGTGGGCCATCGTCGGCTTCAGCGTCGCGGTGACCGCCGCGTTGTTCGCGGTGGCGTCGATCGCGGGCTCGGTGGTGGGTCTGATCACCATGACCGCCGCGACGGCCGAGGTGTGCGCGTTCTGGGGTGCCGCCTACGGTGTGCTCGGTGGCGCGGTCTCATTGGCGGGCACCGAGTTCAGCTCCATCAAGGCGTACCTGGCGACGATCGAGGTCGAGAACATGGCGCTGGGGCGCCAGGGGCTCGCCGTCGGCACCGAGTGGAAGCAGCCCGACCTGGGCCGGTTGCAGGACGCGACAGTGGCCGACGGCGACCCGTCGGACTGGCAGCCCTACTGACCAGAAGTCCTATTGGCCGGGGCTGCGCAGCGCGGCCAGCAACGCCGATGTCACAGCGTTGACCCGGCTCCGCGCCGCCTGCCACGACCCGCTCTGGTCCACGGACAGCAATGCGACCGCGTACCGGTCGTCCACCACGCCCGCGCTGTGCAGGTAGACGTCGCTCGGCAGGTAGTACATCCAGCCCTGCTTGGTGACGGCGCCGGTGCCCAGCAACCCGAACTCCTGGTCGAACCCGTCCGCGGCGATCTCCGGTGCGGCGGACAGCGCGGGCACGATGAAGTCCCGCAGCCCCGTCGAAGCGAGCACGTACTGGTAGAGCCGGGTGACGTCGTTCGCGGTCACGACCACCTCGCCCCACTGCGACGGGTCGTCGGGCGCGTGCGTGCCGGTCAGCCCGGCGAGCGAGGCGACGCGGCTGACCGCGTCCATGCCGTCGTGCGACGTCCACAACGCGTCCATCGCCGTGTCGTCGCTGGCGCTCAGCGCCCGCGTCAGCAGGGACAGGTCGTCGTCGGACTGCGGCCCCTGGAGCATGTCGACGGCCAGGATCAGCTTGCTCAGCGAGGCCGAGTAGAACGGCTGGTCGCCGTAGCTGTCGACGAGCGTCCCGGTGCGCAGGTCGAGCACCGCGAGGCCGAGGTCGAGCTTGCCGCCCGCCGCGTCGACGGCGGAGGCGAGCGCACCGGCGAGGTCCGGGGCAGGGATCGCCGGTGCGCTGCTTTCCGGCAGCTGTGGAGCGGGAACCGCGACCACCGGCGCGGGACGGGGCTTCGCCCTCGCCTCGCACACGGTCTCCTGCGGGAATGCGGTCGTAGTCGCGAGCGCTACCGCTAACAGGCCCGCGACCAGCCCGAACCTCCCTTTCCACGACACATGTCAACGGTCGTTCAGGAACGGCCCGGTGTCGAGATCCGCGACCTGTGGGGTTGCTGAAGGTTCACCTACAGGCGCCGGGTGTCGAGCTTCTCCTCGAGCACCGCACCCGACGCGTCGCGTGACACGACGTACGCGATGGCGCCCGGCTGTTCGGTGACCGCTTCCACGAGCTCCGTGCCGCGGTAGACGAGACCGGCGCCGTCGTCGGTGCAGTGCGTGAGCGGGAGCTCGCCCGAGGCGACCGCCTTGTGCACGGCGGGCCTGCGGGTGGCCTCGCTGTCGTAGTGCACGCCGTTGCCGTACGGCAGCAGCCCCAGCCCGTTCGTCACGACCCGCAGCTCAGGTCCGAACGAGTCCGTCGTGCCGCCCACGTACCAGCAGATCGACCCGGCGGACACACCGCCGAGCACGACGCCCGCGCGCCACGCGTCGGCCAGCACCTCGTCCAGTCCGTGCACGCGCCACACGGCGAGCAGGTTCGCGACCGAGCCGCCGCCGACCCACACCACGTCGTGCGACCGCACGAAGTCCACGAGGTCGTTGGTGGGCGGCATGGTGAACAGGTTCAGGTGCGACACGTCGACACCGGCGAGCTTGCCCGCCTCGGAGACGTGCGCGTTGAACGTCCGCTGGTCGCCGTTCGCGGTGCCGACGTGGCAGAGCGACGGCCTGCCCTCCGCACCGGACAGGTCGATGGCGTGGTGGATCAGCGCCCCGAACTCGAGGTTGGTGCGACGGCCGGGGCGCCATCCGCCGGAGGTGGCGACGATGGTCGGTAGCTCAGCAGGCATGACGTGATCTTGGCAGAGGGGCCGCCGACGTCACGCAGCGAATTCTGGAAGCATGCATGGGGTGCGGACCAAGCCACTGACACCCCTGGCCAGAATCCGGCGGCTCGTGCTGAGGCTCGTGTTCGGCGCGGTTGTCGTAGGTGCGCTGGTCGTGGGCGGTACGGCGTTCCGCGTCTGGCAGGTCGCGAGGGTTGACGACTGGACGAAGGCCGACGTGGCGATCGTGCTGGGCGCCGCGCAGTACAACGGTGTGCCGTCCGACGTGCTGGAGGCCCGGCTGCGGCACACGCTCAAGCTCTACCAGCAGGGCGTGGTGAGCTACGTCGCCACGACGGGAGGCCGTCAGGCTGGCGACAAGTACACCGAGGGCCAGGCGGGCAAGATCTGGCTCGTCGAGAACGGCGTCCCCGAGGACAAGGTGCTCGAGGTCGGCGAGGGCAGCGACACGCTCGGCAGCCTGCGCGCCGTCGCCGACGTCGCCAAGGTGCACGGCCTGGAGACCGCGGTGATCGTCAGCGACCCGTGGCATTCGCTGCGCGCCCGCACGATGGCCGAGGACGCCGGGCTGACCGCGTGGACGTCGCCGACCCGCAGCGGACCGAACGTGCAGACCCGCGAGACGCAGCTCTTCTACATCAAGCGCGAGACCGGCGCGCTGCTCTACTACCGGCTGATGAAGGCCCCTGCCGGGGTGTTCGACGGGATCGCGGCACATACGCTTGGCTGATGCTGCGTTACTCCGACCACGACGCCGAGCGGCTGCTGAACGAGGAGCCCAAGGGCGGGTCACTGCCCGGCGCGCAGGAGCGGCGCACGCCGTTCTCCCGTGACCGCGCCCGCGTGCTGCACTCGGCCGCGCTGCGCAGGCTGGCCGGCAAGACGCAGGTCGTCGGCCCCGGTGAGGGTTCGGAGGTCACCGGTGTGCCGCGCACCCGGCTCACCCACTCGCTGGAGGTCGCGCAGATCGGCCGCGGCATCGGTGAGGAGCTCGGCTGCGACCCGGACGTCGTCGACACGGCCGGGCTCGCGCACGACATCGGGCACCCGCCGTTCGGGCACAACGGGGAACGCGCGCTGAACGCGCTGGCCGAGCCGTGCGGCGGCTTCGAGGGCAACGCCCAGACGCTGCGCATCCTGGTCCGGCTGGAGCCGAAGACGGCGCGCGGGCTGAACCTCACGCGCGCGGTGCTCGACGCCGCCACGAAGTACCCGTGGACGCGCCGGGCGGGCATCACCAAGTTCGGCGTGTACGACGACGACCTGGACGTCTTCGAGTGGATCCGCTCAGGTGCGCCCGAGCGCAAGCAGTGCATCGAGGCGCAGGTCATGGACTGGGCGGACGACGTCGCGTACTCGGTGCACGACGTGGAGGACGGCGTGCTCGCGCACCGCATCAGCCTGACGTCGCTGACCAGCGCCACCGAGCGCGCCGCGATCGCCGAGCTGGCCGCCAAGCACTTCTCGGCGGAACCGGTGTCCGCGCTGGAGGACGCCGCGCAGGACCTGCTGAAGATCCCGGCCGTCGCGGAGCTGGCGCGCGCGGAGTACGACGGTTCGCTCGGCGCGCAGGTCGCGTTGAAGAGGCTGACCAGTGAGCTCGTCGGCCGGTTCGCCTCCGCCCCGGTCGGTGCGACGCGCGAGGTGTACGGCGAGGGTCCGCTGGTCCGCTACCACGCGGATCTCGTTGTGCCGCCCCAGGTCGCGGCCGAGGTCGCGCTGCTGAAGGCGATGGCCGTCCGGTACGTCATGAGCGATCCGTCGCGGCTGCTGATGCAGCGGGAGCAGCGCGAGCTGATCACCTCGCTCGTGGCGCAGCTGTTGCGGCGCCCGGACCGGATGGACCCGGCGTTCCTGCCCGCGTGGGAGTCGGCCGCGGACGACGCCGCCGCACTGCGCGTCGTCGTCGATCAGGTCGCCCTGCTGACGGACGCGCAGGCTGTGGCCTGGCACAACGCACTGGCGTAGCTTCGAAGGTATGGCGGACGACGAGACACGACCGCCAGGCCGAAGATGGCCGTGGCGTCGACCGAGCAGGGAGGCGGTTCCGGCGGGCCCGGATGGGTTCGGCTGGGGCTGGGACGACGAGGGGGACGACGGTTCCGCAGGTGTGCGCGAACCACGTCACCCGAAACCGCTGGGGCCGATGGGAGGGGCGGGGGAACGGCCCATCCCCGACGATCCGATCGCAGTGCAGTTGCCCGATCCACGACACTAGGAGCAATCCCGTGACCGATCGAGCGCACCTGGCGTTCGCCACCGCACTGCACCGCGTCGCCGCGCCCGATCAGAACAGCGACGCGTGCTGGTCGCCCTACTCGGTGGCCAGCGCGCTCGCACTCGCGATGGAAGGCGCGCGCGGTGAGACGCGCGTCGAACTGGAGGGCCTGCTCGGCTCGTCGGTGACGGCTTTGTTGAAGGAAGCCGCGTCGCCGAAGGAACTCTCGGTCGCGAACACCCTGTGGGCGGCCGACGACCTGCCGCTCAACCCCGAGTTCAGCCTCGCCGCGCACGTGCGGAACGCGCCGTTCGCGTCCGACCCGGAGACCGTGCGCAAGCTCGTCAACACCGACGTCGCCGAGACGACGCACGGGCTGATCCCCGAGCTGATGCCGTCCGGCTCGGTGTCGCCGGACGCCGTCGCGATGATCGTCAACGCGCTGTACCTGAAGGTCGCGTGGCTCAGCCCGTTCCCCGCGTACGACACGACGGAGCGCCCGTTCCACACGCCCGGCGGTGACGTGGCGGTGCCGACCATGCGGCACACCGCCAAGTTCCGCTACGCCCGCAGCCCCGGCTGGCAGACGATCGTGCTGCCCGCCGCGTCCGGCGTCGAGGCCGTGGTGCTGCTGCCCGACGGCGACCTGTCCGCGCCGCTGGACCCGGTGGTGCTGGAGGCGACCGACCACGTCCGCCTCGACCTCTCGATGCCTCGGGTCGACGTGTCGATGAAGATGTCGCTCAAGGACTCACTGGTGCAGCTGGGCGTCTGGAGCATGTTCAGCGAGAACGCGGACTTCACCGGCATCTCGCCGGACCCGCGGCTGTTCGTCGACGACGTGCTGCACGAGGCCGTGCTGCGCGTGGACGAGGAAGGCCTCGAAGGCGCCGCCGCGACGGCCGCGACGTTCCGCCTGGTGTCGATCGAGATCGAGGACGACCCGGTCGTCGTCGAGGTCGACCGGCCGTTCCTGTTGCTGGTCCGGCACGCGAACACCGGCGCGATCTACTTCATGACCCGTATCGTCCGTCCGTGAACGATTTCGCACCGCGGCTCCTGGGGGAGCTGCCCGGTGACGTGTGCTGGTCGCCGTACTCCGTCGAGTCCGCCCTGCGCATCGTGCTGCGCCTCGCCGAGGGCTCGACCCGCGCGCGACTGCTGGAGCTCCTGGGTTCGGAGGAGCTGCCGGGTTCGCACCCGCCGGGCTTCGCCGTCTCGGACTCCTTGTGGGCGCGGGACTTCCTGAACCTGCCCGCGCCGGTCCGGTTGTTCGACGACCCGGCTGCGGCTCTGAAGCTGATCAACGCCGAGGTGGCTGAGGCGACCCGTGGGCTGATTCCGGAGCTGCTGAAGTCGTTGGCGCCTTCGACGACGGCGGTCGTGGTCAACGCGCTGTACCTGAAGGCTCAGTGGTGGGGGCAGTTCTGGCTCGTCGGCGACGAGCCGTTCCACAGCCCTTCCGGCGACCGGCTGGTGCCGATGATGCAGCGGCAGAGCAGCTTCCCGTACGCGCGGCTGCACGGCTGGGAGGTCGTGAAGATCCCTGCGCACGACGACGTGGAAGCTGTGGTGCTGCTGCCGTCCGACGGTATGGATCTCGATTCTCGTGCGCTCTCCGAGTTGCTGGACGCGCATGCTCACACCGAAGTGCTGCTGACCATGCCCACGCTGAAGCTCTCGTACGGCGACGACCTGCGTCCGGCGCTGGAACGGCTCGGGCTCGCGGCCGTGTTCGCGCAGGGCGGCATGCCGCATCCGGACATGGTGATCGACCAGGTGATCCACCAGGCCGTGCTGCGCGTCGACGAGCACGGCATCGAGGGCACCGCGGCCACCGCGATCATGGCCGTCGGCAGCCCGGTCCCGGTCCCCGTCGAGCCGGTCGAGGTGACGGTGGACCGGCCGTTCCTGTTCCTGGTGCGGCACTCGGTGACCGGCGCGATCTACTTCCTGGCGCGCGTGGAGAACCTGTGATCGAGTTCGCGGCCCGGCTCCACCGCGAGCTGCCGGGCGACGTGTGCTGGTCGCCGTACTCCGTGGCCGCCGCTCTGCACACCGTGCTCGGCCTGGTCCGCGGCGAGACGCGTGACGAGCTGCTGGAGTTGCTGGGTTCCGCGGGGTTGCCGGGTTCGCATCCGCCGGACTTCGCGGTCGCGGACGCCCTGTGGGCCCGTCGCGGCATGAACCTGCCGCCGCCCGTCCAGTTCTTCGACGATCCGGTGATCGCCCGGAAGCTGATCAACGCGGACGTCGCCGCGGTCACTCGCGACCTGATCCCGGAGTTGATCGACGACCTGCCACTCGACACGGTCTCGGTGCTGGTGAACGCCCTGTACCTGAAGGCGAGCTGGGCCGAGGAGTTCACCGCCGCTGGCCCGCTGCCGTTCACCACTCCGGACGGCGAGGTCGACGTGCCGTCGATGTCGGTCGAGGAACGCCTCGGCTACGCCCGCCTGCACGGCTGGCAGGTGGTGACGATCCCGGCACTCGGCGACGTCGAGGCCGTGGTGCTGATGCCGAAGCAGTCGCTCGACCTGAACCCGGCCCTGTTCGCGACCCTGCTCGCCGCGCCGCAGCCGACCAACGTCAGGTTGCGGATGCCGAAGCTGGAGTACGGCGCGGAGCTGCTGGAGCCGCTGGCCGCGCTGGGCGTGACAGGCATGTTCGTGACCGGTCCGGACTTCCCTGACCCGACGATGACCGTCGACTCCGTGGTCCACCGGACCGTGCTGCGGGTCGATGAGCACGGCCTCGAGGGCGCCGCCGGCACGGCGATGGTCGCGGTGATGGGCTGGGACGACTTCCCCGACCCGGTCGTGGTGAAGGTGGACCGGCCGTTCCTCTTCGTCGTGCGGCACGCCCGTACGGGTGCTATTTACTTCATGGCACGCGTGTCCCGCCCTGCGAGTTCTTGATCATCGCCTTACCGTTCCGGCATGACGACGCATGGGGCCGAGCAGTACCTCGTGCTCGCCGAGGCGGGCGCCACCAAAATCAGCTGCTTCAGCGGTGTCACCATCCCGGTACTGCTGCGCACCGAGGAGTACGCGGCCGCGCTCGCCCACCAGCTCGGCCTCGCGCCCGCCCCGGAGCTCGACCGCCGCAACGTGCTCGCCAAGTGCGACTTCTTCATCCACGAGTACGCACTGCGCACGCGCGTAGGCGACGACCGGCTGATGGAGGAGCAGATGCTGCACCTGCTCTTCCGCGCCGACGTGATCCGCGTCGTGCCGGCGGACGCGGGCGGCGCGGCGGCGTTCGGCCTCGACTACACGATGATCCAGTACGCCCACGACCCGCCGGTGCTCTACCTGGCGAACGTCGTGCTGGCCACCGACCAGGAGACCGTCGAGCGCGCCCTGATGATCTTCGAACGGTTGCGCGACATCGCGCTGGACAACGAGGACTCGCGCGAGATGCTCATGAGCTACCTGGCCGAGTACGACCGATAGTCGACGCGACCGATGTTCAACACGCGCGTCAGCTGGTGTTGCGGCGCAGGTAGAGCTTCATCCCGTTCTCACCGGGCAGCGCGCACAGCAGCAGCTTGACGTTCTGGTGCCGCACCGGAACCGCGCACGAGTCACCGGCGAGAAGAGTTCCGGCGAGCAGGCCTGCTGACTC
Organism: Lentzea tibetensis; assembly: GCF_007845675.1. Taxonomy (GTDB): domain Bacteria; phylum Actinomycetota; class Actinomycetes; order Mycobacteriales; family Pseudonocardiaceae; genus Lentzea; species Lentzea tibetensis. The sequence goes on from NZ_VOBR01000038.1 coordinate 26,323, forward strand.
GTGGTCGATGTCCAGCACGAAGTCGTTGCTCATGGATGGACCCTAGGCATTGGGCGAGGGGCAACCCAGTCACCCAAAGGTGTCACGTTTCCCCGAGCTGTCTCGTCATCAGTGCATGCCGAGGATCACGGGAGTACCGACCAACGAAGCGAACTGGCTGATCAGGCTGGTCTACCGGTTCGCGCGCAAGCGCTTCGGGGCCGTGCCGGAACCGGTCACGGTCGCCGCGCACCACCCGAAGCTGCTCATGGCCAACGGGTGGCACGAGCTGAGCGTGCAGAAAGCCTCGAAGACGGGCTCGCTGGGCGAGCTGGCCGTGTACCGCACGGCGGTGAAGCTGGGCTGCTCGTGGTGCGTCGACTTCGGGGCCATGCTGCAGAAGCACGACGGCCTGGACATCGATCGCCTGAAGGAGATCGACGACTACGCCACGTCGCCGAAGTTCACCGAGCTGGAACGGCTCGCGCTCGCCTACGCGGACGCGATGACCGAGACGCCGATCACCGTCACCGACGAGCAGGTGGCGGAACTGGAGCGGCGTCTCGGCCGCAAAGCGCTGGTCGAGCTGACCTACCTGATCGCGCTGGAGAACTCACGTGCCCGCTTCAACAGCGCGTTCGACATCACCGATCAGGGCTTCACATCCGGTGACGCCTGCCTGATCCCGGTGCCCAGCGATCAGGTCTCGATGACGAAGTCGAACTTCGCCGTGTAGCGACCGCTCACCAGCGGGCCGAGCTCGACCGTGCAGTCGCGGTCGAGGTACCGGTCCCGCCGGTTGAGCGCGGCGACGTTCATCCCGTACGCCTTCAGGTTGTCCGGGAAGAACAGCTGCGTGGTGAGGATCGGGCCGTTCGCCGCCTGCACTTTCACGTGGATGTGCGGCGTGCGGCCCGGATAGTCCTTCGGGACGACTGTTTCGAGCGTGTACGCGCCGGTCGCGGCCGAGTACTGGTGGCCGCGCATCTTGAAGCTGGGGCTGGAGTTGTCGTACGCGCCCTTGTCGTCGGCCTGCCAGAAGTCCAGCAGGGCGCGGGGGATGGGCTTGCACTTCGTGGTGTAGACGAAGCCGGTCAGGCTCAGCACCACGCCGGTGACTCCCGAGGTGCGCAGGTTCGTGCGCTGCGGGGAGTTGCGCTTGAAGTAGGGGCCTTCGATGTTCGACGGTGTGTCGTCATCGTCGACGCAGGTGGGGGTGAGCGCGAGTGGCGCTCCCTTGGCCAGTGGTGCGGTAACGGCAGTCAGTGCGACAGCCGCTGCGCCGGTCGCCAGCAGCTTGCGGCGCGACGGGTTGTCTTCGGTCATGTCGATCTTCTCCGTGTTCCACCCGACGGCAGGGTTTGAGGGGTGTAACAAGGCGGCCGACTACAACCCTAGGGTGAAGCCGAAGGGGACCGACATACGTCGTTCGGGCATGAACAAGCGGCCGTTCAGTCCTGCGGAACCGCGTCAGAACCGGACATGTCCGAGTTTGTCGGGATTGGAGTGGTCGTAGATCGCGACGACCTTGCCGTCCCGCACCGCGAACGACGTGACGCGCGCCGCCACATCGCCCTGCTCCGGGTAGACGAGCCCGAGGTCGCCGTTGACCAGCGCCGGATGGCCCTGCGGCACGCCGCCGTACTTGCGGATGAGCCCGAAGAGGAACCGCGCGACCTTGTCCGCGCCGACGACGAACTGCACCGCCGTGCGCGCCTTGCCGCCGCCGTCGCCGATCACGACGACGTCCGGGTGCAGCAGGCCGAGCACCGCGTTCAGGTCGCCCGCCGACACCGCGGTGAGGAACTTCTCCAGCACCTCGCGCTGCTCGTCCAGCGCCGCGCGCGGCGGCGGTTCAGCGTCCGAGACGGCCTTGCGGGCCCGTGACGCGTGCTGGCGCGCCGCCGCGACCGAGACGTTCAGCACGTCCGCGATCTCGTCGAACGGCACGGAGAACGCGTCGTGCAGCACGAACGCGACCCGCTGCTCGGGCGTCAGCCGGTCGAGCACGACGAGCGCCGCCATCCGCACTCCGTCGTCGCGCACCACCGCGTCCAGCGGGTCGTCGTCGGAGGTCAGCAGCGGCTCGGGCAGCCACGACCCGACGTAGGTCTCGCGCCGCACGGCGGCCGAGCGCAGCCGGTCGAGGCAGATCCGGCTCACCACGGTCGTGAGCCACGCCCGCGCGTCCTTGACGCCCTGCGCGCCGGTGAAGCGGAACCAGGCCTCCTGCACCGCGTCCTCGGCGTCCGCGACGCTGCCGGTCAGGCGGTACGCGACGCCGACGAGGTGCGTGCGGTGCTCGGTGAACAAGTCGGCGGCGGTCACGACCCCCAGTTTGCCAGCACTAGACTCGCCTCGTGGCAGGACGCATCAGGGAGAGCGACATCGCGCTGGTGCGTGACCGCAGTCGGGTCGACGAGGTCGTGGGCGACCACGTGTCGCTGCGGCGCGCGGGTGGCGGTGCGCTGAAGGGGTTGTGCCCCTTCCACGACGAGAAGACGCCTTCGTTCAACGTGCGCCCGACGCACGGCACGTTCCACTGCTTCGGGTGCGGCGAGGGCGGCGACGTCATCGCGTTCGTGATGAAGGTCGAGCACCTCTCGTTCGTCGAGGCGGTCGAGCGGCTCGCGGACCGGGCGGGCATCCAGCTGACCTACGAGGGCGGCGGCGCGACGATCCAGCGCGACCGCGGCACGCGGTCCCGGCTGCTGGAGGCGCACCGCGCGGCCGCGGAGTACTACGCCGAGCAGCTCGCGACGCCGGAAGCGTTGAAGGCGCGGGAGTTCCTGGCCGAGCGCGGGTTCGACGAGGCGGCCGCGCGCCTGTTCGGCTGCGGCTTCGCGCCTGCGGGCTGGGACAAGCTCACCAAGCACCTGCTGAACCGCGGCTTCGAGCTCACCGAGCTGATCAAGGCGCAGCTCACCAAGGAGGGCCGTCAGGGCCCGATCGACCGGTTCCACCGCAGGCTGCTGTGGCCGATCAGGGACATGGGCGGCGACGTCGTCGGGTTCGGCGCGCGCCGGATCTTCGACGACGACCAGATCCAGGCGAAGTACCTGAACACCAGCGAGAGCCCGATCTACAAGAAGTCGCACGTGCTCTTCGGGCTGGACCTGGCCAAGAAGGAGATCGCCAAGCGCCGCCAGGCCGTCGTCGTCGAGGGCTACACCGACGTGATGGCCATGCACCTGTCCGGTGTGACGACCGCGATCGCCTCGTGCGGCACGGCGTTCGGCACGGACCACATGAACGTGCTGCGCAGGCTGCTGATCGACGACGACATGAACGGCGAGGTGATCTTCACCTTCGACGGCGACGCGGCGGGGCAGAAGGCCGCGCTGAAGGCGTTCGAGGGCGAGCAGCAGTTCTCCGCGCAGACCTACATCGCGATCGCGCCGGACGGCATGGACCCGTGCGAGCTGCGCCAGGCCAAGGGCGAGGTCGCGGTGCGCGACCTGGTGGCGCGGCGCACCCCGTTGATCGAGTTCGCGATCCGCACCCAGCTGCAGGACTACGACCTGGACTCGGTCGACGGCCGCGTCGAGGCGCTGAAGAAGATGGTCCCGTTCGTCGCGCAGATCAAGGACCGCGCGAAGCGGGACGGCTACGCCACCAAGCTCGCCTGGTGGGTCGGCTGGTCCGACGAGGCCGCCGTGGTGCGCCGCGTGCGCGAGACGTCGGGCGGCAAGACGCCGCGCGCACCTCGTCCGGTCGTGGACCCGAACCAGGGTGCGCTGGGCATCGAGGTGGACGGGCCTTCGCGGCCGGACCCGCGTGACCCGCGGCTGTGGCACCAGCGCGAGGCCATCAAGTCCGCGCTGCAGCTGCCCGAGGTCGCGGGCCCGTACTACGACCAGCTGCCGGACGAGGCGTTCACGCACCCCGCGTACCTGGAGCTGCACCGGGCCATCAGGGGTGCCGGCGGTGCGTCCGGTGGCCTGTCCGGACCGTCCTTCGTGGACGCCGTGTCGCAGCGGTGCAAGAACCAGTCGGTGCGCACCGTGCTGTCCGAGCTGTCCGTGGAAGCCTTGCAGGTCAAGGAGGGCGACGAGTACAAGTACGTGTCGTCCGTGCTGTCGCGGTTGCAGCAGCTGCTCGTCGGCGGCCAGATCGCGGACATCAAGTCGCGCCTGCAGCGCATCTCGCCGGTGCAGGAGCCGGACGAGTACCGCGCGCTGTTCGGCGACCTCGTCGCGCTCGAGGAGTACCACAAGGCGCTCGGTTCACAGGCGGTTGGAGGGCTGTAGGTGCTCAAGTGGTGGCGCAGGGTCTCCGGCCGCGGGGTCCCGGAGGGCTTCACCGGTGCGCTGGCACCCGACGAGATCGTGCTGGCGTCCGCCGCACTGCCCGACGGCCGCCACCTGGTCGCGACCTCGCTCGGGTTGTGGCTGCCGGACGGTCGGATGGTCGGCTGGCACCTGATCAGCAAGGCCACCTGGAGCGCCAACGCGTTGACCGTGATCGAGGCGGTCGTCTCCGGTGAAGCAGGTGGCGCCGTGCTGCTGGAAGACCAGGCGCCGCAACGGTTCGCGCTCGAGGTGCCGGGCAAGCTGCCGCAGGTCGTGCACGAGCGCGTGACCGGTTCGATCAAGTCGCGGCACCGCAAGGACCTGCCGGGCGGCGGCGTGTGGTTCCTCCAGCGCAAGGTCGCCGGCCAGGACGGCGTCGTGCTCCAGGCGCGCCCGGACCCCGGCACGGACGTCGAGCTGGTGCGCTCGATCGCCGCGGCGGTGGCGTCGAAAATGGAGCAGCTCCGTTAGCTTCGCCTGGGCTAGCAGTACGCGTGTACTGTTAGAACTATGTGGGATCCGGGGAAGTACCTGTCGTTCTCTGACCACCGTTCGCGCCCGTTCCACGAGCTGATCGCTCGGGTGGGCGCGGAGTCACCCCGCCGCGTCGTCGACGCGGGCTGCGGTCCGGGCCACCTGACGCCCCTGCTGTCCGAACGCTGGCCCGGCGCCGTGGTCGAGGCGTTCGACTCGTCGCCGGAGATGGTGTCCTCCGCGCGTTCACGCGGCATCGACGCCGCGGTCGAGGACGTCCTGTCGTGGAAACCCGCGCCGGACACCGATGTGCTGGTGACCAACGCCGTGCTGCAGTGGGTGCCTTCGCACCCGGCGCTCCTGTCGGACTGGGCGTCGTCGCTGCCGTCCGGCGCCTGGCTGGCGATGCAGGTGCCCGGCAACTTCTCCGGCGCGTCGCACCAGCTGACCCGCGAGGTCGCCGGCCCGTCGCTGGCGCACGTGTTCCGCTCCGGCGTGCCGGTGCTCGAGCCCGTCGAGTACGCGGAGCTGCTGGCGGACCACGAGGTCGACGTCTGGGAGACCACCTACGTGCAGCGCCTGACCGGCGCGGACGCCGTGCTGGAGTGGATCACCGGCACCGCCCTGCGTCCCGTCCGCGCGGCTCTCGACGACGCCGGGTGGGAGGACTTCCGGGCCCGCCTGGCACCGCGGCTGCGCTCGGCCTACCCGATGCGCGCCGACGGCACCGTGTGGTTCCCGTTCCGCCGGATCTTCGTCGTGGCGCGCATCAGGTGAGGGTCGTCGCGTGTGGCCGTTACCCCGTGAAGTCGTTGCGGGGCGAGGACTTGCCGTCGGTCTCGTTGTCCGCGCGGGGTGTGCTGCTCGACCGGTTCTGGGCGCTGCGCACGCCGGAAGGCCGTGTCGGCTCGGGCAAGACCACCCGCCGCTTCGTGCGGATGTCCTCCCTGCCGGACATGTCTGCCGCGCTGGTCGGTGACTCCCCGGTGGTGACCTTGCCGTCCGGTGTCTCGCTGCCGCTCGGGGCAGAGCTGGACGCGGCCGTGTCGGCCGTGGTGGACCGGCCGGTCGTCGTGGCTCCGGAGAACGACGTCCCGCACGTGGACGACCAGCCGATCCACCTCGTCACGACCGCGTCCCTCCGGTGGCTCGGCGTGCCGTCACCGGATTGGATGATCTTCCGGCCGAACCTGGTCGTCGACGCACCGGGTTCGTCGCGGGTCGAGGACGGGTGGATCGGTCGTCGCCTCCAGGTCGGCGGAGCCCTGTTGTCGATCGTCGGCCCCGCCGTGCGCTGCGCCATGATCGGCGCGTACCTCCGCGAGGCGCCCAAGTTCGGCGTCTACGCGCAGGTGCTCCGACCTGCGACGGTGTCCGTCGGCGACGCCGTCACGCTGTCGGAATGACCGGGTCCTTGCGCTGCCCGTTGTGCTCGTGGTGCATCCACGGAATCGTGTCGGCCACCTTGTCCTTGGCCGTACCCGCTGCCTTGCGCACCGTCGGGTTCTCCATGACCCGGTGGTAGGCCCGGACGATCTGGTCGTACCGCTCACGGCCGGCCTTCGCGCCGAGCACGTAGCCGATCGCCACGCCGACCAAGATGCCCTTCATGAGGTCTCCTCTCCCGTCGTGCCTGGTCAGGGTCCATGATGCCCCGAACTAGGGGGGTGCCTAGAGAACCCGTTTCCAGCATGCGCTAGAGTTACCCACTGTCAGGAGGAACCAAGCCTGACGGACATAACCGAACATTCCCCCATAGCTCAATTGGCAGAGCATGCGACTGTTAATCGCAGGGTTACTGGTTCGAGTCCAGTTGGGGGAGCAGAACCCCTGGTGAAGCCCCGTCCTTTGTGGATGGGGCTTTCTTCGTGTCAGGCACGTTCCGTGCCTTGTCCTCCGACCGGGGTCTTTCGCTTCGGGGTGCCGTGCGTCACGTTGGGCACATGCCGCGCAATCTCCGACGCATCCTCGAGCTCGACCCGGAAGCCGACCACGGCGAGATCCTGCGCATCACCGCCGGCCTCGACTTCCCGTGGGACTACGTCCGCGCACTGGAGTTCGCGCTCTTCCGCACGTACTGCGTCCCGTCGATCTCCCGCCTGCTGTCGGAGACCGGCGAGTTCCGCCGCCACCCCCAGAAGCGCTACGACGACACGGCGTTGCTGATGGGCGAACTGCTGGAGCACGGCTACGACTCCGCGCGCGGCCGCACCGCGCTGCGCTCGGTCAACCGCATGCACGGCCAATACGCGATCAGCAACGACGACATGCGCTACGTCCTGTCGACGTTCATCTACGACCCCATCGCGTGGATCACCGCGCACGGCTGGCGCACTCTGTCGGCACACGAGCGCGCGGCGGCGTTCCACTTCTACCGCGCGGTGGGCACGCGCATGGGCATCCGCGACCTGCCCGCTTCTTACGACGAGTACGCGGCGTTCAAGGAGGCCTATGAAGAACAGCACTTCGTGTACTCACCGACCAACCGCGAGATAGGCCAGTACACCCTCGACCTGTTCTGCTCGTGGTACCCGTACGTGCCGCGTTCGTGGACCGCGCGCGCCGCCGTGTCGTTGCTGGACGACCGCATGATCGCGGCCTTCGGCTTCACCCCGGCACCCGCGTGGCTGGGCCGCCTGGCTCGCGCGGGCCTGCGCTTCAGATCGTTGATCGTGCGAGCGTTGCCCCCGCGCCGCCGCCTGAAGCTGACGTCCGCGCCGAACCGCAGCTACCCCGGCTACCCAGAGGGCTACTCGGTGGACGACCTCGGTGCGATCTCCAGCACGGCCCGGTTCCCGTCGAACTGAAACCCTTGCGCCTTCAGGAACTCAGCGCCGGGCTTCCAGTCATCCGCGATCTTGGAGATCACCCTGGTGATCTCGGGGAACCGCAGCCGGAGCTGGTTGGCGATCTCCGTGCCGATCCCCCACCGCCGCAGCTCCCTCGGCACGAGGAAGCACCCGACCACGGCCGTCCGCACGTCGGGATGCCCGAGCACGAGGTCGACGAACCCGATCGGCTTCCCCTGCGCTTCGGCGACCAGCAACCGCTTCTGCTCGAAGTCCACGCCGTCCGGCAGCGCGTAGTACAGACTCTGCACATCCCCAGGTCCGGACAGGTGCCCGGTGGCGGCCTGGAACCAGTCGTCGCACTCCGCAAAGAGCCTCAGCACTTGCGGTTCGTCCTGCGGGGTGAGGTCGCGGAGGGTCAAACGCACGGGCGCAGCCTATGTGGTGGGCCTCACGGACCCGCGCAAGGGCCGTTCGGCGTGATCGGTATCCTCCACACCGCAGCACGCACCTACCTGGTGCAGCCTCCGGGGGCGGTAGCTCAGCTGGTCAGAGCAGCGGACTCATAATCCGTCAGGTCGTGGGTTCGAGCCCCACCCGCCCCACCACTCTCACCAGCGTAAATAGCCTCTCACAAGATCGCCTTAAGATCCACTGTCCATGTTGCTGTCCATTGACAGCGGGGTGACCATGGGGTCATGACCAGGGCAGACGGCACGGAGGAGCGCCGGACGCGAGGCAGCATCCGGGCTCGTGGTAACTCGCTTCAGGTCCGCGTGTTCGCGGGCAAGGACCCTGTCACGGGCAAGGATGTCTACATCACCGAGTCGGTGAAGGGGACTGACAAGGCCGCCTACAAGGCGGCCGACAAAGTCCAGACTCGACTGCTTGCTCAGGTAGACGCGCAGCGTGCGGCGAGCACCATCGTGACGTTTTCTTACGCCGTTGACGAGTGGCTACGCACCTCCGATCTGGAGGACAGCACTCGCGACGGCTACGTCGGCTACATCGAGCGAACCATTCGGCCTGTGCTGGGCGCTGTCCAGATCAGGAAGCTCACGGCGAGGATGCTCGAAAACCTGTACGCGGAGCTACGTCGGTGCCGCGTGCGCTGTAGCGGAAAGCCTTTTGTCGAGCACAAGGCTGAGGATGACCACGACTGTAAGGCGGCGAAGTGCAAGCCGCACAAATGCAGTCCGATGGCCGCATCTTCAGTGCGGCAGGTTCACTCCATCATCAGCGGCGTGCTCAACGCGGCCATGCGTTGGGACTGGATCACGAGCAACCCTGCCAAGGTGGCCCAGAAACCGAAGCAGAAGCCACCGCAGCCCGATCCGCCGTCGCCCACTGATGCTGCTCGTCTGGTCGAGGAAGCCTTCGTCATGGACGACGACTGGGGGACGTTGGTCTGGCTCGTCATGACCACGGGTGTCCGGCGCGGCGAGATATGCGCTCTCAAGTGGTCGAGGGTGAATCTTGAAGAGGGTGTCATCGAGATTCGCCGGAGCTACACGCTCCGCCGTGGGGTCGGCAAGGAGAAGGACACCAAGACCCATCAGATGCGCCGGATCGCTCTCGACACGGAAACAGTCGTCCTGCTCATCGAACACCGCCAGCGGTGCCGTGATCGCTTCGCAGAACTGGGCATCGACCTGACGGACGAGATGTACGTCTTCACCGGCGTTCGGAACGTTGATCCAACCGTGCCCTACTCGCCGCATGCGGTGTCGAGCCGGTACAAGGACATGGCGGAGCGATTGGGCATCAAGACCCACATTCATGCCCTCCGGCACTACTCGGCGACTGAACTACTCACCGCAGGTGTCGACCTCCGTACTGTCGCCGGACGACTCGGCCACGGCGGGGGTGGAGCAACAACCCTCCGCGTTTACGCTGCTTGGGTGGCGGCATCCGACCGAAAGGCAGCCGAACTTCTCGGCTCACGGATGCCGAAGCGTGGCCAGCGGAAGCTCGCAGAGCGCCCCAAGAAGAAATCAGCCGAGTAGCGACACGAGACGCTTTCGCTGTCGCGCTGATCCAATTTGGGTTGCCAGTAGCCGCGCACGCTCCGCGTGTGCGGCTGCTTCGTCTTTCTGTCCGGTAATCGTCAGGACCTGAACGAGATCAACCCTTAGTGCGGTCTCTGCACGTGTGAATGTCGGATCAAGTCGGCTCAAGACGTCCGACAGGACGTCGATCGCTTCGCAGGTGCCGAGTCGAGCGAGTGCATTACCTCGCCACCGTGCCAGGTGGGTTGGGTCGAAGACCAGATATGGCGTCTCTGAGTTGTCGGCTGTCGTCGGCATCGAACGCAGCGCGTCATCAAATGCTCGCATACATACCTGGCTCTCGCCGTTCGCTGCGCAAGCTTCACCGTAGCCCGCGGTGAGCCATGAATAGAGCAGCTTCGGAACTCGTCCCTTCGCGATTGTGCACGCATAGTCGGTCAACTCGACTGCGGTGCGCGTCTCGCCGATATCGAGCAACACAACGGCTTGCCCTGCGCAAGCGTATGCCTCCAATGCGCATGAGCGTGCTTCCCGTGCTGCCATTCGTGCAGTGTTGTAGTGGTCCCACGAGTCACTGACGAAACCTTGGTCGAGAGACTGCCATCCGGCGAGTGCGGACGCGTCAACCAGAACTTCAGCGAGGCTCGATCGGGTCGTCTGATTCAGTACGTCGCGAAGCGCGTGTTCCATCTGGCCGATTTGTGCTCGTAGCTCGCCGAGCAGTGCTGACGCTCCCAAACGTCGGTCAATGACGCGCGTGATGTCGAGTTTCTGTCGAAGTAGAGCAACGGTGTGTGCATCGACGTTTCGCCCAGCGGCAATCCTCGCTTGTAGTCCGAGATCATCGTCGGCGAGAACCGGCCACTCTTGTGCCGATTTGTACACAGGCTCAAGCAGCCGCTCGATCGGCACGCTGAGCATTTCTTCGAGCAGGCGGCGCGTCGACTGACGGACCGGTCCGAGTGGCCGACCGTCTGCCCGAACGCCAGATGTGAGGCGGTGCACATGCCGAGCGCTGAGCGTGGCGTCCAGCTCATGTTCACGGGCGTACTTCTCCGCCTGCTCACTGAACTCCTCTGCGGTCTGCCGTCGCTGCCGGAGCAGCTCGCCGAACAACGTTCCTGGCTGCCCGTTCTGAGGTGGGGAACCCATCGGCGGACCTCTCCGTCGCTAATGTCAGCGCTGATGAGTGTAGGTCCTGAAAAGTCGCAATAGGTCTTTGTCAGGTCATTTACACCCGATGTGCCGCCCGAGACGCTGATGTCTGCTGATCTGGTGCCTACGGAGGCGGTGAACGTCGTGGTGTGGGACGCAACAGGGATCGCGTTGTTCCTCGTATGGCTGGTGCTGCCACCGCTGTACGTCGTGGTGCTCGGCAGGTACTACGTCGGTCAGTGCGCCGAGGCCGCACAGCAGGCCGTCTGGACGCGTGAGGAACTGCGGCAGGTGCTGGGAGACCTGCGGGCCGTTGACGAGCCGCTGGGGCCTTCTGGGGATGGTTCTCCGGCGAGTTGGCCGTTAGTGCCGTGTGCGAGGGAGCGCCGTGCCGATGGTCTCCAGGAATCCAGCACCGCGCGCCGCCTGCCTCCTGCCCAGCCGCACGACATCCGGCTTGATCAGCCGCCGCTGACCGACGCTCACTCACCTCGGAGTTGATCGCGTGTCTCAGGTACACGTCATGGTGGCCGCACCCGTGGTGCCACCGACTATTTCCTTGCCAGGTAAGGAAACAAAGGACGGTAGGGCCATTGCTGGACCACTGATGCCCGAACCGGCCCAGCTCTACGGCCTGATCTGCCTGGCCTTTGTGCGGCACGTCCCGCTGAGTGAGCGCTGTGTCCAGTGTCATGCGCCGTGGCCGTGCGAGCAGGTGCGTTTGGCGTACCGGTTGCGGGAGGGGTTTTAGCCGTGATGCTGTCGCCGAAGCCGTCGCGTCTGGAGTTGGACCAGCGGAACGTGGTCTATGGCTACGTGCTCGCGCCGATACCGGATGAGCTGGAGATTGCCGCTCTGCACATGGAGATCGTGCACTTCTGTGCCAGCGCGGGTTACCGGTTGGAGCACGTGTTCACCGACCGGGAAGTGCCTGACGATGTGGTGGTGCGGCCTGGTTTCGCGGCGTTGCTGGAAGCGCTGGAACTGCCCGCCTCGCACGCCGTGGTGGTGCCGCACGTGGATCACATTTCGACGGACAACCGTGCCCGCGCCGAGTTGTACCGGCAGATCCGGCGCACTGCATCAGTGGTCATCGATGTGCACGACGAGCCTGACGACGTCAAGGCGGACGGGGCATGACCGAGGCGGACTACCAGGTGTGGGGTGTGGTGCTGGCCGTGTTGGGCCTGATCGGTTTTGGTGTGGCCGTGGCGTACTGGCGGAAGGGCCGACCGTGACCAGGGAAGAGACCGCGTTCGTCATTGCTCTGTCCCAATTGGACGAGACGCTACAGCGCTACGTGTTGCGGCTGGTGGGCGAGAAGTGGCCGGAGAAAGAGAAGCTCAGCGAGGTACTCGGCAAGATTGAGCACGATCTTGGCACCGAGATGGTGAACCTGGGCCGCTTGTTGCAGGATCGCGCGGCCGAACGGGGATACGTGGCTGCACAAGCCGACGACGTCGCCGACCCGCCAGCACGCGGCATCCTTGTGATCCCTGAGTTCTAGGCGCACCGTGTCGTGGATCTGGCTACCAGGGGCGCGTTCGTCGTGCTCGGTCTCCTCGTCGCTGGTGTCCTCTGGTGGTACGTGGCCGACGAGTGTCGTCAGCGCAGGCGGGCACGGGCCGAGGTGTGGGCGCGGCAACAGGTATCACCCGATGAACCGCCCGATGAAGCCCAGCCGTCGCAGCGGCACTGGGCCTACGACACGGTGCCGCTCGATCTCCCGGCGACAGAGCAACTAGGCGAGCCGTCCGAATTGGTGCGGCCGTTCATCCGGGCGCAGGGCTACACCGATGTGTTCCCCCCCGGTGAGCGGCCCCCACCACCCTGAACGACCGGACAGGTGAGTCCGGTTTTGTTGGCACACAACGAGAAGGGCTGCAATCAACCTTGAGAAGCAACATCATGAGGCGCGCGGTTCGTGCTGCCTGCGTAGGTGCGGCGGTGCTGTTCGTCTCGGCGCCGATGACTGCGGTGGCGGCACCACCGCCACCGCCCGGTGACGAACACGGCCCGGTGAAGCCGTATGTCGTCGGCGGACGGGACGCCACGCAGGTCTACTCGTTCATGGCGTCGCTGCAACTGCCGGATGGTCGGCACTTCTGCGGTGGCTCGCTGATCGCCAAGCGGTGGGTGGTGAGCGCCGCGCACTGCATGGTCCGCGTGGTGCCGGGTGAGACCCGTGTGCGGGTCGGCTCGCTGGACCGTACGGCGGGCGGCAGTTTCGTGGGCGTCACGCGGGTCATCTCGCACCCGCAGTACGACCCGAACAAGCCGGGCTATGACATCGCGCTGATCGAACTCGATCAGGCGGTGCCGCAGCGGCCGATCCCGATCGCGCCGCGTGCGGGTGGGTCTGGCACTGACACGCGGATCATGGGCTGGGGTGTCACCTGTGACCGTGATCTGGTGAACGACCCGACCTGCCGCCAGTCGCCGAAGGTGTTGCAGGAACTGGACACCGTGGTGGCCGACGACGAGCGGTGTTCGTTCTTCGACCCGAAGCACGAGTTGTGCACGGCCTCGCGTGACGGTGAGGCGCGGATGGGGTGCTTCGGTGACTCCGGTGGGCCGCAGGTGCGCAAGATGTTCGGCCGCTGGTGGCTGGTCGGAGCCACTACCGGTGACGGTGACGATTCCGAGATGCGGCCTTACGTGTGCACCACCGGGCCGGACGGCAAGCCGGGGGTGGGTATCTGGCAGGACGTGCCCACCTACCGGGGCTGGATCACGGACACGATCTGGACCTGTGACGCCGTGGCCGGTGCGGAACTGCGGGCGCAGGTACGGGAAGCCGAGAGTCACGGTGTCGGCGTGAGCTGACGCCCGATCGTGGCTGAGTTCTGAGTTGTGAAGCCACCAGTCTCCGCGCTCCTCCGCTCGCGCGGTGACTGGATCTGGGAGCCGACGCGGCCCGCGACGCCCGCGTCGGCTCCCCCTTGTTGTGACGGGTGGCCGTGTGCCGCACCCCTCTCGGAAGGGCGCGGCACACGGCCGTTTTCGGGTGCTGGTGACGGGTTACCCGTCACGCGTCACACCCGTCACGGAGGCCCGTTCACACAGCTAGACGCCGGTTTCAGACCCGTCACACGGGGTGTGACGGGGTGACGGGTGTCTGGGACGGGGTGTGACGGGTCACTGGTCATCGTCGATCACCTCCCCATCGATCACGGCCGCCTCACGGAGGCGCTCGACCGCCGCGCGGATGTCGGCGACGACGTAGCCGCGCACCTGCTTCACACCGTCCTCGGTGGGCACCCGGTCGCGCTTGGGGCTACAGCCGAACTTGGCCATGTCGAGACCGAACGCGGTGGGCTCGACATCAAGCACCGCGACGAGTTCGGCGGTGGGCACGAAGTCGCGTCCGTCGTCGCCGTCGAGATCATCGGCGAGATAGTCCACAACCGACGCCAGCGGTTCCGGCAACTCGACCTCGTCCGCGCGCTCGGCGTCGGCGGGCGTCGGCCCGGTGCCGCCGCCGATCGCCTTCGCCACGGCCGCATGATCCAGCACCGGCCGCACGGTCTGTCCGGCCGCGTGCCCGGTCAACGTGCCTTCCGCCTCGCGCAACGCCCTGCCGCGTAGGCAGATCTCCCTCCAGTCCTCGTTGGGCATGTAGAACGTGCGCACGGTCAGCGCGAGCACATCGGCACCCGCTTGGGTCTCCCCGTCCGGCCGCAGGATGCCCACCCCCTTGTGCGATGGGAGCAGGCGGCTGGAGTCGTAGCCGCGTGTGTTCATCTGCTCCCCGAGAATGATGTTGCTGTCGCGCCAGTCCATCACCCGCAACGCGAACCGCGACCCGAGCACCGCACGCAGCTTGGACGGGATCGTCTTGCTGTCCGGCCGCTGCGTGGCGAGCACGAGGAGCACCCCGGCGGCTGGTGCCTTCTTCGCAAGCCACGTCAGCAACTCGCCGATGTACTCCCCAGCCATGAGCTTCTTCCCCTGCACCTCAACAGGAGTACGGTCCTCCAACGGGATCTGAACCTCGTCCACGAACAGTGCCGTGATCGGCATGCCCAACACGGGATCGCGGGACATGTCCGGCGTGACCTTCGACTCCGGGCACGTCAGGTCATCGAGATCCTGCATCCTGCGGTAGCGCTGCTGGACGTCTGCGACCAGTTCCACAAGCCAGTCCAGGAACGCCAACACGTGCTCTGTGTCGTCACCGGACATGAACCGGTGCACCACCTGTTCGGCCGCCTGCCAGTCCTTTCCGGCCTTGAAATCGGCCACCAGCAACCGCACGTGCGGGTCCAAGATCAAGCCCGCGGCTGCCAGTCGTTCGGCCATCGTCTTGCCCTGCCTAGGGATTGCGCCGATGAGCACCGACGTCCACACCAACGGCAGGTCGATGCGTCGGCCGCGTGCGTCGGTGCCGAACGGCACCGGCCGCCACGCGTCCCACCGCTGCACACCGAGCAGCGGCGTCCGGATCGGCGGGGTGGCGTAGGGGTCCTCGTCGGCCACCCACATGGCGACGCGTCCGGCGTGCCCGCCGTTGCCGCGCACCCGCTCCACACTGAGCTGGATCTCATCCACCGCCAACGCGGACGCCAGATCTTCGCGGTGCTTCACGATGTCGGCCGCCTTGCGGGTGGCGGGCAGGTCCACCGTGATCGCCCAGCCGAGTCCCTTGCGGGTGGCGCGGTCGACCAGGCGCAGCGTCTCGTCCTTCCCGATGAGCTTCGCGTCCCGGAACGCGTCCACGAGTACCTGAGGGTCCATCGTCCACGTGAGCGTGCGTGGACCGGCGAGCACGGCCTTGCGTCCGGGGCTGCCGTCCCGACGCCTGCCCAGGATCGCCAGCGCCACCGACGCGGTGGTGCCAGCGATCCACAGCAACCGGTGCCCGTACACGAGATCGAGCACCGCGACCACGATCGCCACGGCGGCCGTGGTCGTTCCGGTGACCTTCCACCGGAACAACGTGAGCTCACGGATGTCGGTGAACTTGTCGGCAAGCTTCTCCGACTGCTCGGCCGCCTCCCGGTAGTCCCGCACGGTGACCCACGAACGCCACCACCGGACCGCGACCACGAGACCTCGCACCACGGCACCGAGGAACCGGAACGGTGAACGCACCACGGCCACGACGAGATCCTTCGCGGCCTGCACCGCGTGAACGCGATCCTTCGCCCACAGCGGCACGCGCGGTGAACGCCTCCACCACGTCCCGAGTCGGCGACGCCACGGCGTCCGCTCAACTGATGGGACGTCGTTCACGAACTCACCTTCGAGCACCGCCCGCACCGGCAGACCGGCGCCGGCTGCATCGCCGGGGCTACTCGCCGGCGTCTGGCCCATCGTGCTCATCGCTGACACCTCCCTCGGATGTGGTGGCGTGCTGCTCGCTGAGTTCGGCCGTGAGGGTGGCGGCGAGCCGCGACGACAGCCCTCGTGAGCACCGGGTGACCTCACGGATCCACGCGGGACTCACCACGGCCTCAGGTGTCCACGCTTCCCGTGCGGTCGTGAGGTAGTCCGCGAACGTGATGCGTCGCCCGGACCGCTTCCTGGTGCGGGGCTTACGTTCCGCGGGCACATGAACTGTGCTAGCCGTCGACACGTTCACCGCAACGACCGGCGCGGTACGCCGCTGCGCCTCCGTGAACGCGGCGGTGACCGCCTCCGTCAGCTTGTCCCGTAGGTCGGTGACAGCTTCGGCAGCGACGAACACGACGAGCGGCGGGACGGAGTGCAGCACCACGCCGGAGACAGACCCTGCTGCCCATGAGTGCCAGGTGTTCATGACGTAGGTGGCGGCGAGCGTGAACCACTTCGCTCTGCGCGTCCATGAACCTGTGCGCACCTGGTACCGCGCGGTGACCTGCTCGGCTCGCAGGATCGCCAGCAGCACCAGCGACACCGTGGGATCGAGCAGCCACGCGGCGAGCCACGGCAGAGACCACGCCGGGGTGCCTGCTGCCGCGAAGCTCTGGACGTTGGTCATGGTGAACCCGAGGCCCAGCACGATCCCGGCCCAGCACAACCGGTCCACTTCCGTCCGGACGCGCTCCACCCGCAGGGCCACCACGTCCGGGTGCGTGGCGTACGCGCGCAGCTCGGCAGCTTCCGCCGCGTCGGCCGCCAGCTGGGCGGCGGGGGCGGCGGGTGGCCGCCCGAAGGCGGCCACCCCTTCCCGAACCCGAGTGATCGTGCTCATCGCCGATCACCCCTGCGTGGATTGTCGAACGAGGTGATCGTCAACGCTCGAGTCAGCGTGTACCCGGAGAACAATGCGGGCAGGCCCAGCACCACGAGCAACAACACCGTGTCGCCCCGATGCGTGATCACCACCCACTGCACACCCACGATGACCCCAGCCATCACCAGCACCCGCCCGGTCAGCGACAACAACCGGGCACCAGTGCGCGCCGCGTTCGCCGCTGCCTTCGCCCGGCGAGCACTCGCCCGCCAGATCCACAGCGCCACCACGACCCCACCCAGCACCGCGAGCAACTGCGTCGGCGTCAGGTTGATCGTCACGACGACCGCCCTCCGCCCTGGTCCTCGTCCATCCGGTCGCGGCGGGCACGCCACACCCGGTACAGCGCGCGGCGGTCCTCTCCGGTCAGCCCGCCGCACACGCCGAACTGGTACTCACCAGCAAGGCGCAACTCCCACTCAAGACAGAGCCTCCGCACCGGACACGGCTCACACAGCCGCGCCGCCAACTCCCGATCAGTGATCTCCTCCCCCTGCCACTCCGGCTGCTCCTCGTTGGACCACAACCACATGCACGTGCCATCACGCGTGACGATCTCCATCAGCACCGCGTCCGGCACCTTCGCGTACCGGTCCAACTCGGCCGCGATCACCTCGTAGTAGTTCTCCGGGTTCACCACGCACCCCCGGTGGCCCGCTCGAAGTCACGGGCATTCCGCTTGTCGGCTGCCATCTGCGCGATGTCGACGACTCCGCCAGATTCGGCCGCCTGCTGGGCAATCTCTTCGACTGCGCGGGCGGGGACGACATACCGCGTGCGGACGCGGACCGCAGGGAAGGCGTCCTCCCTGATCGCTCGGTAGATGGTTGCCGCGTCCACCCGCAGGATCCGCGCGGCCTCTGACACTGTGTAGAACATGGGCGGATTGCTGCCCGCCATGCTGTTCGTAGCCATTGCTTGTAGGCCTTTCAGAAGACTGATTTCTTCATGGAAGGCGCTGACATTGGCGTCAATTCAGGCCGATCTCCCGCTGACGTCAGCGCTAAGTCCGATTGCTCGTCGCATTGCGCGCTAATGTCGGCGCTGAGGCGGAGCACGGAGGCGCACGTGGCGGAGGACTGGTCGGCGGTCGCGGAGGCAATCAATGCCCGCGCGGGTGAGCTGGCTTTGAAGCAAAAGGAAATCGCCGAGAGATCCGGCGTATCGCATGCGATCGTTCGCGAGATCCAACAGGGGAGGATTGAGCGACGGCGAAATCCGCGCACTCTCGAAGCTCTGTCGATCGCGCTCGACTGGCATCCGCAGCATCTGTCGGCTGTGCTGCAAGGGAAGCAGCCGCCGGAGGGCGCCCCGGCTGGGGCTGTTGACCCGGTCGTGCCGCTGTTGCAGACAATCATTCGTGAGCTCCGCGGGCTTCGTGCCCAGGTCGGAACGCTGGCAAGTCGCCTTGACGATGGGAGCCGTCAAAAGGACTAGCCGGTTTTCCCTAGTCGGCTTCGGTGTTGCTGTCATAGGAACAGCAGACCGTTGAGGAGGGGGTGGAAATAATTGCTCGCGGTTAGCAAGCCGCGTGTTAGGAGGAGTTAAGAACGCAGGTCACGACCGTTGGGGAACGGGGGAACGTGACGAGAAGAAGGCGCGGCGAACCGCCACGATCGCGGTTGCAAGCCGTACGCGAAGAGCTAGTGCACACGCAGGACCACGTGGTCAGGTACTTCCTGACGCGTGGTCCGCAGATAGGCGTCGCGGTAGCGTCCGAGTCGGCGCTGCACATCATGATCTCGCGCTGGGAGAACGGCCACGTCGACGTGACGGAACCCGGCTACCAACGGCTGTTCCGCGAGGTCTACGGCCGTTCGAACGAAGAGCTGGGCTTCCCGCCCGAAGTTCTCAACCAGTCCGCCGAGGAGCTGCGCGACCGGCTGGTCGTCGCCCGGAACATCGACACGGCGACGCTCGACCTCTTCCAGCGACAGGTGAACGACCTGCGCAGCTCAGATCACCGCTTCGGCGCGGTCGTGGTGCTGGACAACCTGAACAGCCTGGTCCGCCAGATCGAAGAGGTGCGGGTGTTCAGCGTGAGCACGCAGCATCGCGAGCGCCTTGCCAAGATCCTCACGGATGCGCGCACGCTCGCAGGGTGGACTGCGCTCGACAGGGGTTCGCAACTACAGGCGTGGCAGTACCACGAGGCTGCGAAAGTGTCTGCCAGGGAAGCGAATTCACCAAGCCTGCTGGCACATGCTGCTGCACAGCAGGCGGTGATCCTGCTCGACATTGGCGAACCTGCTTCAGCAGTCGAGCTGCTGGAGTTCGCGCGCCACGTGGCGGAGAACAGGGCCCCTGTCCTGTTGCAGTGCTGGCTTGCTGCGGCGCACGGTGAAGGCCTCGCGGCGGCCGGTCGCGGCGATGAGTCGATGCACGCATACGACGACGCAAGTTCTTTGCTGCCAACGAATCCCGTTGATCCCGAGTTGCCGTTCCTGCTCCTCAACGACAGCCAGTTGGTGCGGTGGCGGGGTAACGCGCTTCTTCGGCTCGGAGATCCGGATGCGATCACTCAGCTCGAAGCCGCAGTCCGTGACCTTGTTCGGCCAGGGCTGTCGGCCGTGCGCGGGTTGACCAACACCTACACCGATCTTGCGTTCGCGTACGCCGCCGCTGGCGACAGCAGGGGAGCGATGGACTACGCCCGGCAGGCGCGTCAGCTCGCCAAGCGGATCGGGTCTGATCGCCAGCGGCAGCGACTCGCGAGCCTGGAGCTACCTGGACCTCGTGGTCCCGGTGTCACGTGAAGCTAGGTAGTAGAGGAGGGGGATGATCGCGCCGGATCCTAGGACTTCGCCGCGCCGGACGAGATCCAGGATGCGGTCAATCGGAATCCACTCGATGCGCGCGGCTTCCTCCGCGTCGGTCGGCTCGCCGACCTTCTCGGCGGATCGCCAAAGGTAGGCGTCTACAGGTGCATCAATGATTCCCGGAAGCGGCTGAAACTGTCCGATATGTTCCGGCTCGCCCACGGGCTTCCAGCCCGTTTCTTCTTCGGCTTCGCGCGCGGCCGTGGCTGCTGGATCTTCGCCTTCCTCAACCAATCCGCCAATGAGTTCATAGCCCCACTGGTCTACCGCAAATCGGTATCGCCATAGGGTCAAGATCTCTTCATTGTCGTTGACTAGAAGTGCAACGGCAACATGGTCGAGCTTTACAACATGGTGCTCGAACCTGCTGCCATCTGGCGGCTCAACATCGACGAGATTCACTCGCACCCAACGGTTGTCGTAGACGGTCCGCTCGCCGTGGACCTTCCATTTTAGTGCCTCCGGATACTCCGTCACGAGCGGTATATTACTCGGGTGAGTCCAACTCCGGTAGATCGACCTGTGCAAGCGAGGGGTCGATGTGGCTCAGTATAGTACGGAGACCTTCCTTATACAGTTTCAATTGGCGTTTCGGGCGCTGAGTTGGAAGGCGCAGTTCGACGAGGATGAAGTCGCGGATCTGCATATTGTGGAGGCTTCCGGATCGCTTCTTATTCAGAATATCCTTCAAGCTCGGCCCTCCCCTCTCTTGTATGCCTTCGATCATCTCCAACTCGGGAAGATCCGCTATCTCAAGCGGCATGATGTCCTCACCTTGAAGTAGCCCCTTCTTGGCGACTTTCTCCCTCAGGAGTGGAAGCGATATTGGATTTACCGGAAACCCTTCCGTCAGTACGAGAAGAGGGTAGTATTGGCGCCTAATGTCTTTATTTGGCTCGATTCCGGTGAGTGCCTCCTCATTCTCTCTGAGGGAATGGATAGTTGCGTCAATCTGTGCAACTTCTTCGATTAGCTTGTTCAGATCCGCGATGACCGCGTCATCGGATATCCCTGATACAGAGTCGCGACGCAGTTGAATGGTTGTTATCTCTGATACTACCCAGGAGTCTCCGTAGTCAACTGCCACATCAGCGATCTTTACCCCCTGCTTAGTTGAGTACGCCTTGCGCAGTTCCTCGTCGTGGTAAGCGCGCTGGTTCGCATCCTTCGAGCTTCCCGTTAGACTGTCGATTATTTCAGCTGTGTATGCCTCGGCGAGTCGCCTTACGGCGTTGTCGATTCGGCTAGCCTGCTTTCGGTCCTCATCATTTCCGGTCTTCATGAGCGCGTTCTTGATGTCGAAAATCGGGCGCCACCCAAAGATTCTCTTCATGAGAAGGTCGGTGTCTATTACGGCCATAGTTCCCTCGTGGTCGCGCAGCACCGGGTAGGCGCGGAACGTGTCGAATGACCAGCTCGTCGCCTTCCCTGATTTCTGTTGTGCCTGTATTGCGTCCCGCATTGATGATATGTCGGCCGTAAAGAAACTAAGCGCTCTTTCTATGCGATCGGAGGCCCAGTTCAGCCCTGTAAGGTAGTCGGGCTTTATTATGCACTGGCCATTTAGAGTGGCAGTGCGTAGCGCGATTCCTGCCACCAACACGTCTCGCAACGGAACGCCTGTGGCGCTAAGGTACGCTTCTTCGAGATCTACGATGTCTCGATCATCGATTCGTTCCTTCGGTAGTTGTAGCCAGGTTCGATTGAATCGCGCGAAGACGTGTGCCTCGTCAACGTCGGCGTTGAATAGTTGATTCGAGATAAGCTCGCGCCCGAGTGCCCCGGGTACTCCCTTTGATGTGAGCTCGTGGCTTAGGTCGTTGCTCTCATCTTCTACCAGATGGTCGGCAATGGCCAGGTAAACAGTAACGATGTTTACAGGGGATGAGTCCTTCGGTGGTACCTCCGGACAGTGCAGCATTGCCTGCTGGGCTGTGACGAGGAGGGCTTGTGCAACAATGAGCCCTCGCTTTGGAGTGGAATTCAGGAGATTCAATACCCGTTGCCGGCCTTCTGCTTTAAACCAGCGGGTTGCATATAGGGCGTCGACGTCGGATTGAGAGTAGTCCGGTGATCGAAGATTCTTCATTATCTCGGCCACGAACGCGATCACTGGAGCTGCGTTGATCTGAGAAAGCGCCTGCTGAATGTACTCCTTCGGTATGTTTATGCCGAATATCTCTTTTGTCGTGAGGTATACCAGCATCTGATCAATGGGTGCGGGTCCAGCGGCAAGATGTTCGGGAACGATAAGGCCGTCGGCTCGTTGTACAAATCTAGGGGCAATGGCCTTTATTGCGGTTCCGCCGACGTAAGCTTGGTTTCCTATGATCGGCGCAATAAAGGAAGACAGGTCTAGTGGTTCGTGCCCTGTGAACGACTTGTAGGTATTCGCGGGACTAGAGTCGTTGCCGGATGTCATCTCCATGCCTCCCTGGCCGATAACATCTGATCGTAGGTCAGCGGTCAGCCATTACACGTTGGCCGCAGGCTGCAACGTGTTTGGTGGGGGTACGCTTGTTCAGGAGCGCATGCGATCTTGACGCGAGCCCGGTTGTCGACGAGGTCGCTGTCCATGGTCGTGTCCATGGAGCACCGCCAGTAGTGCCGACGATGCGACGGTTCGAGGCAGTGTTGTCGTGCCTTTTCGCTGGTAGCCGCAGTATGTGGTGTGACCTTGAACACTCATAATCCGTCAGGTCGTGGGTTCGAGCCCCACCCGCCCCATCCGCTCGTGGGTGGGGTGTGCTGGCCGAAAGCGCCAGCCGCCTCGCTCCTCACCAGCCGCCTTCGAAGGCGGCCAGGAGTGCCGGTTCCGGGTCGGCTGCGGTGGTCGCGTTCGCCGCAACCACAACGATCACGGCCAGCGACAGCATCGCTGAGAGAACACCGAACGACCTCCACACGCGCCTCGTTCGCCGGTCGGACGAGTTCGTTCTCGAAAACCTCTTCCACGACACCGCGGTCATGCCGATGAGGACGATCACCACGATCGCAGCGATCACGGCCATCGCCACGTGATATCGGGCGAAGTCGCTGATCATCACGTCGAGGGCAGGCTGGGTTTGGTCACGGGAGTCAGCCAGTCGTCGCCTGACTTGCTCCAGTGTGTCAGCGAGTTCATGGTCGGGTGCGCCGCCTGTCAGCATCGGAAACAGCGAGGAGTAGGGCGCAACCACACCCTGGACGTTGGCCATCACCGTCGCCAACGAGACCAGCGCGAGCATCGTGACGAGAACGCCGGTCGACGCGAGAGCGACCCGCTTTCCCGCCCCGAGTCCGTGAGCCCTCAGAAATTCCTTCCAGAGATGAACGCCGAGCGTGACGAGCACGCTCAGCAAGAGCGCGGCGATCACGGCCTTGGCCAAGTGGTATCGGATCCAGTAATCGACAACCCTCGCCAGGTCTGGGGATAAATCTCGGCCGCCAGAACGCCAATGCTCGACGAAGGCTTTGCTGAGGGCTTCGACGAAGTGGCGTTGGTCGGCGAAACCGCCGCCTGACCCGATCGCCGCCAGGTAGCGCGGGGCGACGACGAAGGCGGCGACGAGGGCAGTGGCGAGAGCGAGGAGCGCAGCGAGTGCGCGGCTGGAGATACCTGCGGATCGCGACAGGTCTACGGGATTGTGCAAGGAGATCCCCCGGCTTGATCGAGTGTGTGGACGGCGCCGCTCCCACCCGGATCGCACTCACCACCGCCGAGGTCGGGCGCTTGTTCCACGTTATCGGCCAGGCCGCCGGGACAATCCGGAAAGCGCTGCACTGGTCCACTTTCCGCCACCGTCACCACGTCGACGCTGGCCCGCTTGCCCCACCATCGCGCACGTCCAAATGTGCTGGCCCCCTATTGCCACACCGCACTACCGTGCCGATGTGGATCTCTTCTCGCGCTCCTGGACAGCACTGCGCACGGCGGTCGCCGAACTCGACGACTCCGACTTCGCACAGCCGTCCGGCTGCACCGGCTGGCTCGTGCGGGACCTGGTGTGCCACCTGGTCATCGACGCGCAGGACGTCCTGATCACCCTCGTGACCCCAGCCGAAACGGAACCGACCAGGAACGCCGTGACCTACTGGGAAGTCGCCGAAACACCACCAACCGGCGACGACCCGCTCGACGCGCTGATCGTCCGGCTGGCCGCCGCGTACGAGGAGCCGTGGCTGCTCAAGTTCCACCTGGACGACGTCGGCTCCGCCGCGGGCCGCGCCGCTGAACTCGCCGACCCCGACCTCCGGGTCAGCACCCGCGACGTCGTCCTCACCGCGGGCGACTACCTCTCCGCGTACGTCCTGGAGTGGACGCTGCACCACCTCGACCTGATCGCGCACCTCCCGGACGCGCCGCAACCGCCCGCAGACGGCCTCGCCCGGACGCGCCAGATGCTGGAGGAGATCGCCGGCACCGCGTTCCCCGCGTCGTTCTCCGACTCCGACGCACTGCTGGTCGGCACCGGACGGCGTGCCCCGACCGCCGCGGAGGAGGCCGAGCTGGGCGAGCTGGCCGTGAAACTCCCTCTCGTTCTCGGGTGATCACCCTGCTTGAGGCGTTCTGGCCCGCGCTGGTCCCGGCTGGTTGATGATGTTGGTCATGAACATCGACTCAGTGTTCGTGCGCCTGCGCGTGGACGACCTCGACGCGGCAGTGGTCTTCTACGAACGGATCACTGGAGAAACCGCGGCACGCTTCGCGTTCGCTGACGTGAGTCTCGCGCGAATCGGTCCGTTCCTCTTGTTCAGCGGATCCGACGAGGCGGTCCGTCGAGTGGCCGGCGTGGCGGCCACGTTGTCCGTCGCGGACCTAGACGTGGCCGTGAAGGAAGCGATCGAGGCCGGGGCTGAGGTGGTGATGCCCGCAGTGCCGACGCCGAACGGACGTCGTGCGGTGGTGCGTCATCCGCACGGTGGCGTGTTCGAGTACGTCGGCCCCTGAGGGTCAACCGCGGTGCATGTCCCAGTGCTGGCGCATCCAGCCGATCTGCCCGCGGGTCAGGTCCGTCTCCAGTCGTTTGCCGTGCAGCCGCGCGTACTCCTCGAACGTCCTGACCGCCTCGCTCACGTCGATCAGCAGGTCCACGGGGTGAACGGCGATGTGGCCGACGTCGAAGAGGCGGTGGATGTCGCGGCGCATCAGCAAGCCGCCGTCGTCGTGGTGCACACCAGTCGCCGCATAGCTGTAGAGGTGTGCGGCTTCCAGAGCTTCCTTGGGCGCGGTACCGGTGAACGCGCAGGTGTTGTCGTATCGGGCGAGAAGTCGGCCACGAAAGCCTTCCTGGCCGAGCCGAGTGCGGACGTATGACTGGCGATGTCCGTTGGTGTACTCGACAGCGGCCGATATCGGAGCGAGTCGCGGGCTCAACGGTTCCGATTCGACAGCGGCACTGAACCGCTCGTAGTCGAGTTGCCGCATGCTGAGCTGGGACTTCGGGCGGAAGCACAGGTCACGCAGCTGCGCGCCGGTGAGCCGGCCGTTCAGGTCGAGCCACCCCGCTTCGTGGCGGGTTCGATAGGTGTCGACTTCTTCGGTGCGCGTCACGGCTTCGTCGAACAGGTGCTCGCACTTGTAGCACTTGTACCGAGGCAACTTCTTGGCGCGCGGTTTGATGCCCGCTTTGCCGCACCTCGGACATCGGTGCAGTTCCTTGGGCTCCTGACCGCGGTCGATGTGCTCGATCACGGACGCACCGAGCAGGATTTCCTTGTTCCACATGACGATGACGTCGCCCGGCTTGGGCAGCGCGTGGTTGGGAACTGTGTTGTCCCAGCTGTAGTGCGCTTTCGGATCGTCGTCGTACCCGTCGTTGCCACCGTGCTCGCGGTCGTTTCCGGCTGCGAGCATCAACCAAGCGGTGAAGTTCCCCAAGACGTCTCCATGTTTTGTTTCACTCCATGGAGAGATCGCAATTTCACTCGAACGTGTTTCAGGTGGTCGATAGCCGGTCGGCGATGACGTCGGTCCAGTGGCGAAACCGCTGATACGCGTTCCACCGGGAGGAACACGGTGCGACCGTCGCGGAGGCGCAGTTGAGGATGCCCCAGTGCTTCGGGGTCGGCATCGCGGATGTCGCGCCAGTGCTCGAGTCCGCTGAACCGGACCCGTGCGACGCAGACCAGGCGGGTCTTCTGCGGGATGACCTGAACATCGCCGAGTGCGTGGAGCAGCGTCACGTACCTGCGTGCCAGGTCGAGTACCTGCTGGTCGGCGTTGGCGAACAGGTTCTCGAGCGAGAACTGGCCGCAGGAGTGCCACAGGTTGCGGCTGACCAACCTGGCGCTGCACCGGGGGCAGATCCAGAGCTCGGGTAGTTCCCGCTCAGCCGGAGTGTCGTCCATCCCGCCTCCACGGGCCGACGGCGGGCACCGTTCCGTCCGCCCGATGTCAGCGTAGATCTGCGGAGGTGAGTCGGTAGACGCGCGACGCGGCGGTTTCTGTCAGAGGGCGCGACTACTGTGGGGCGCGTGCGAGTGGCGACCTGGAACGTGAACTCGGTCAAGCAGCGCGTGCCGCGGTTCCTGCCGTGGCTGGACCAGCGCCGGCCGGACGTCGTCTGCCTGCAGGAGACCAAGCTCGCCGACGACGCCTTCACCGCGTTGCTCGGCGGCGAGCTCTCCCAGCGCGGGTACGAGGTGGCCCTGTCCGGTGAGGTGCAGTGGAACGGCGTCGCGATCCTGTCCAAGGTGGGCCTCGACGACGTCGTGGTCGGGCTCGAGGACGGGCCCGGCTTCCCGCATCAGGAGGCACGGGCGGTGGCCGCGACGTGCGGCGGCGTTCGAGTGCACTCCGTGTACGTGCCGAACGGGCGGACGCCGGACTCCGACCACTACCAGTACAAGCTGGCGTGGCTCGCCGCGCTCAGGAACGTCGTCCGCAACGGGCCCGAAGCCGCGGTCGTCTGCGGCGACGTGAACATCGCCCCGACGGACGCGGACGTGTTCGACCCGGACGCCTACGTCGGCCAGACCCACGTGACCCCGCCGGAACGCGCGGCGCTCGCCGAGCTGCAGGCGGTCGGGCTGCGGGACGTGGTGCGCGACCGGTGGCCGGACGAGCGCGTCTTCACCTACTGGGACTACCGCGCGGGCATGTTCCACCGCGACCTCGGCATGCGGATCGACCTCGTGCTGGCGTCGAACCCGGTGGCGGAACGGGTCAAGGCGGCCTGGGTGGATCGGCTCGCGCGCAAGGGATCCGGGCCCAGCGACCACGCGCCGGTGATCGTCGACCTCGACGAGGCGCCGGACGGGGACATCGGGCCCGTCGTGCCGCCGCCGAGTGCGCCCGCGACGAAGCGGGGTTCGGCGAAGTTGCCGCAGTCGCGCTGAGATCGTGCCTAACCTGATCGAGTGACCTTCGCGGACGTGACCAGGCAAGCCATCCTGAGTGCGATCAAGGAGTACGACGCCAGCGGCGGGGAGCAGTTCCTCGATCAGCACGGATATCGCAGGGCGCGCAACTACTTCCTGGTGCACAACGGCCGGGAGTACGACTCGAAGGCGATCGTTGGCGTCGCGCACGGTTATCTGCCTGGGCGGTCGCCGCTGCGCGCCGACGAGTTCTCGGGTGGCCTGGCCACCGTTGTGCCCCTGCTGCACGATCGAGGCTTCGAGATTCGCGAGATCGGTGCGAACCAGAATCCGTCGTGGTTGGAAGCGGAACTCGTCCTCGTCTGCGAGCAGCTCGTGCTCAACAACTGGAAGCCGTTTCGCGCTGGGGACAGCAGGCGAGACGACCTGTCCCGCTTGCTGCAGGCACTCCCGCTGCACCCGCTGGAGGACCGCGGCCGGACCTTCCGCAGCCCCGACTCGGTCAAGCGCAAGATGGACAACATCGCGACGAGTCATCCCGACTACGAGGGCACGCGGACACGGGGCGGCAAGCTCGACATGGAAGTCCTTCACGCATTTCTCGAGCGTCCCGAGGAGATGCGGCTGGAAGCGGAGGCGATCCGGCGCGGCGTCGAGTCCGGTGAGTTGGTCGAGCTGCGGCCGATCCCGGACCTGGACGAGATGGACGCCGCCGAGGAAGGCCGCATACTGCTGCGCCGGCACCTCGCGCGAGAGCGGAACCCGAAGCTGCGCAAGCAGAAGATCAGGTCGGTGCTGCGCAGGCACGGCTGCCTCGAATGCGAGGTCTGCGACTTCGACTTCGAGAGGGTGTACGGCGAGCGCGGCGCGAGCTACGCCGAATGTCACCACGTCACGCCGCTGCACGTCTCCGGGACGGTCCGCACGACCCTCGACGACCTCGCGATCCTGTGCGCCAACTGCCACCGGATGATCCACCGCGGCACGACCTGGCTCACCCCGCCCGAGCTGCGTGAACTGGTCGTGCAGCGCAGGAGCTGACGAGAACCAGCAGGGCTGAAGCCGCCTGAAAGAACTAGCGCTATCGGGTGACGTCGTTTGGATCCGACGTATCTGACACACCACTGCGCACATCCTCGAAGCAGGGGAGGAGTGCGCGGTGGCCGGTTTCTACATGCGGGACGGGAAGGCGATCACACCGAGCAGGGGCGGGAGGTCGATCGTGGTGGCGGCGGTGCTCGCCGGGATGGCGGCGACGAGCACCGCTGGTTTTCGGGACGACGGTGACCGGGAGTGGGGACAGCTGGACCTCACCCACCAGGTCGTGAAGACGAGTGCGCCCTGCTACGCCAACTCGTCGGGTGAGGTGCGCGAGTTCCTGCTGCACACGCCGTGCCAGCAGCTCGACCGCAGTCTGCTGACGCTGAGCGACGGCCGGGGCAACGAGTTCGCCGTGTCGGTGGCGTGGGTGCGCATGGCGAGCACGGACAACGCGCACGAGTTGGAGACGCGGGCGGACAAGGGTGCGGTGCTGCCGTTGGACGGGATGAAGTGCAACGGTGGGCCGAAGGACTCGCGGCAGCAAGGGGACGTCGTGGTGATCGCGGAAGCTGCGACGATCACGGGAAAGCCTGACGTGCAGACGCTGAGGAACGCGGTTGCGACGGCTACGGAGTTGCCGCCGCCATAGCAAATCAGCGGAAGGTCACGGTGAAAGCGGCTCCTCCTTCGGGAGCCGGGCCCGCGGTGATCGTGCCGCCCATCCGCGTCACCAGGCCGTGCACCAGAGCCAGGCCGACGCCGGTGCCGACCGGGCGCGACGACTGGTAGCGCGAGTGCAGCACGCCGCGGTCGAACGCCACCGCGTAGTCGTCCGGTGCCAGGCCGGGGCCGCCGTCGCGCACCTGCAGCACGGAGCCCAATGAGAGCACGACCGGGCGGCCGGGCGGTGTGACGCGCAGGGCGTTCTCCAGCAGGCCGTCGATCACCTGGCGCAGGCGGCGGGCGTCGGCGACGACAACCACCGGAGCAGGGGAAACCTCGAGGCTGAATGAGACGCCGCGCGCGTGGCAGCGGGCGTGCCACACCTCGGACGCCGCGCGCACGACCGGCACCAGGTCCACCGACGCCATGTCCAGCTTGAAGTCGTCGGCGCCCAGGCGGGCCAGGTCCAGCAGGTCGGTCACCAGGCGGTCGAGGCGGCGTGCCTCGTCCAGCACGACGCGGCCCACCGGGGCCACCTCGGGGCCGGTCACCACGCCGTCGGCCAGTGACTCGGCGAAGCCGGTCACGGCGGTCAGCGGCGTGCGGAGCTCGTGTGAGACGGACAGCAGGAAGTCGCGTTGG
This sequence comes from Lentzea tibetensis, assembly GCF_007845675.1. Lineage (GTDB taxonomy): Bacteria > Actinomycetota > Actinomycetes > Mycobacteriales > Pseudonocardiaceae > Lentzea > Lentzea tibetensis. The sequence goes on from NZ_VOBR01000038.1 coordinate 55,705, forward strand.
CGGGACTCGCTGCGCTGCAACGCATCCGCCAGTCCGTTCACGGCGCCGGCCACCTCGGCGAGCTCGGCGGGGCCGGTCACCGGGACGCGCAGGTCGCGGCGGCCGTCGCTCATGGCGTGGGCGACGGACGCGACGCGGCGCAGCGGGCGAGACAGCACGGTGCCCAGTGCCAGGCCGGCCAGTGCGGCGACGACGAGGCCGATGCCCAGTGCGAACAGGATGTTGCGCACCAGTTTGCGGCCGTTGCCCGCGTTCTCGGGTTCCTGCACCAGTGCGAAACCGCCCTTGCCCGCGGGGCGCGCCTCGACGAGGAAGCGGCCGCTCGCGTCGGACACCGACGCGCCGGAAGCAACCCGGGAAGCGTTGACGTCACGGGCGGCGCGCACGGCGGCCTGGTCGGCGCCGGAGACCACGCCGGAACCGGACACCTCGACGATCGCGATTCCCTGGCCCTGCAACACTTCCACGAGTCGCCGCCGGTCGGCGCCCAGCTGTTCGGCGACGACGTCCGCCTGGTCCGACAGCATCTCCCTGCTCACGTCGCGCGACGTGGACAGCACGAGCCTGGTCGACACGAATGCCGCGACGAAGACGGCCACGGCCGCGACGGCGAGGCACAGCACGGCTATCCGTGCCGCGAGGCTCACTGCGCGTCCGCCGAGTAGCCGACGCCACGTACTGTCCGAATAGGACTGTCATCCCTGAGTTTCGCGCGCAGCTGGGCGATGTGCACGTCGACCGTGCGCGTGCCGAGAGCCGCGTAGCCCCACACCGACGACAGCAGCTGCTCCCGTGAGAACACCTGGCGCGGATGGCGCATCAGGTGCGCCAGCAGGTCGAACTCCGTCGACGTCAACGAGACCTCCGAACCCGCTGCCCACGAACGGCGCTGGCCGACGTCCAGCCGCACCGCGCCCACCTCCAGGACGGACCCCGCGACCGGCCCGGAGGCGCGGCGCAGCACGGTGCGCACCCGCGCGGCCAGTTCGCGCGGGCTGAACGGCTTCGTGATGTAGTCGTCGGCGCCCAGCTCCAGGCCGAGCAGCCGGTCGACCTCGTCGTCGCGCGCCGTCACGAACAGCACGGGCGTCCAGTCGTCCGCCGCCCGCAGCGTGCGGCACACCTCGATGCCGTTCATGCCGGGCAGCCCGACGTCGAGGACGATCGCGACGGGCTTCAGCCTGCGGACCGCGGCCAGCGCCGCGGCCCCGTCGGACTCCAGGTGCACCCCGAACCCGTCCCGCTTCAGGTACAGCGAGACGAGCTCGGAGATCGCAGGCTCGTCCTCGACGACGAGCACCAGGCCACGTTCCACGAACGGAGATGCTGTCACGGCTGGTCGAGGTCCGCCTCGACGCTGTTCAGCGTGGTCTCGATGTCGTCGATGCCGCCCCCGGACGACGGCGACTCACCTCGGCAGCCCACGCACGCCAGCGCCACCGCCAGCACGACGGCGACGACGCGCATCACTTGCCGCCCAGGTAGCCGCAGTGCTCGGTCTTGAACTTGGCGAGCCGCTCCTTCGCCTTGTTCAGCTTGTCCAGGTGACCCTCACGCCACCCGGCCCGCGTGTCCAGGCGCTGCGCCTGTTCGGTGCGACCCGCGGTGCGCGCCTCCTCGGCGCGCTTCCTCAGGTTCTGCGTGGACCCGATGACCTCCGGACCGCCGTTGATCCGGTCGGTCAGCCGGGACACCCGTTCCTCCGCCCGCGGAATGCGCTGTTCACAGATCTTCTTGACCTGCTCCGAGCTCAGCGTGACGGGAGCGGGAGTGCTCTCGTCCGCGCTCGCCGTCCCGGCACCCAGCACTGCGAACCCGGCGACCAGTGCGCCAATCACCATGCGCTTCATCGTCAACCCCTTCCGAGTAGGTGACGACTACTGTGGACGGCGCTGATCAGGGCACTGTGGGGCGAATGTACGGGTTCTGCAAAGACCCGCGGACCTATTCCTCGAACGGCTGCGGGTGGCGGCGGGCCAGCAGCTCCACGCCGCGCGACGCCGCGAGGTGCTCGACGGTCCGCATCCGGTCCCACGTCCGCTCGGACCGCAGTCCCTCCGCCGCGGTGACGGCCTGCGTCCCGATCGCGAGACCCTGGTCCACGTCACCGTCGACGAAGTGGCACGTCGCCAGCGAGATCAGGCAGAACGTCCAGCTGCGGGCCATCGTGGGCCCGAAGTTCTCGATCGCGCGGGTCAGCGCGGGGATGGCGTTGCGGGTGTCGCCGAGCTCCGCGTGCACGGTGCCGATCATGGCGGTCAGGTCGGTCTCGTCGTGGAACCGGGCCCAGTCCGGCGGGTGCGTGCGGTCGGCGCGGGCGAACTCGTCCTGCGCCTTGCCCAGCGCGCGGACGGCCTCCGCGGCGCGGCTCTGCCGGGCGTACGCCCACGCCTCGTTGGCGTACATGATGCTCGACGCCAGAGGGGAAAGCGCGCCCCGCTGGAAATAGGCGAGAGCGTCACCGGGGGCGCCGTGGTGCAGGTGCACGCGCCCGCGCCGGTAAACGATGTTCGTCGTCAATTCCTCGTCGTGCCGCGCGTATTCCAGTGCGCGGTCGAAATGGTGGTACGCGGCACCGACCTGGCCGCTGTCGAACGACGTCCAGCCCGCCAGGTTGTGCAAGTCCGCGACCGCTGACAGCAACCGGTGGCGCACCGGCTCCGCGGCCTCGGCGGAGAGCAGCTGCTGTGCCCAGTAGATCCGCACGACCACCGCGTCTCGGCACACGCCGCCGCCGAACTGGTAGTCAACGGATCGCAGTGCCCGTGTCTGCGCCTCCAGTTGTTCGACGTCTGACATACCGATGCGTGCGGAGTGCGGGGGAGGGAAGTACGCAGGATCAGCCATGTGGAATACCTCTGCGCCGAGCCGTCGATTGGAGCGTAAGCCCCCGCACCGATGCGTGGGAAGCACGTTCTCCGCCACCTGGAATTCAGGTGGCACGCGGTTAAACAGGTATTAATGCGGGTATCCCCGACGTCACCCCGTAAGAGAGTGTTCGGACATGTCCCGACGAAGGCATCTCCGGTTGGTCACCTCGGATGAGGTCGTCGATTCCACCGTGGTCGCCGTGCTGGCCGCGGAGGATCTGGCCGAGGAGCTCGGACTCGATCCCCACGCTCGCGTCACCTGTTCGCTGCACCGCTGCTGGTTGCACCAGTGCGTGTCCGCACCCGACCACGTCATCGCCGTCACCGGTCACCGGTGGTGCCGGTCGTGCGCGCGGTCGCTCGAGGTCGTGGTCGGCGACGTCTCGATCGAGCTGTACTGCCCCAGTTGCGGGAGCGCCGCCGACACGGTGGCGAACCGCCAGCTGGTGCGGGCCTGCCGCACCAGCATCGCCGCTATGAACGGCGTGGCCGCCTTGCCGTTGTGCGCACCTTGACCGTCAGGCTTGGTGGGTGAAGACGGCGGCCTCCGGGAAATAGCTCGGGGGCCGCTGGCTGTCCACCGGCACGTCGAGCACGGTCCAGATGACGTGCCTGCCGCCGCCCGCCGGCGTCTCGCCCATGGTGAAGTTGCACACCGCGATGGACGCGACGTTGCGGCGCATCGTGTTCCACTGCCGCAGGTCGAGTCGCGAGTACGTGCGCACCGCGACGGACATCTTGTCGCCGCGCATCCGCAGCAGCAGCGACACCGGCTGCTTGTCCTCGATGTGGCTCACCAGCTCCACCGCCACCTGCGGCGCGACGTCCAGCAGCGACTGCACGCCCCAGCGTTCGCACGCTCGCTCGGTGATGCGCTCCGCGACGTGCGGCTGGCAGCGGCACGTGGGCAGCGCGGCGTCGACGCGGTCCTCCTGGCGCAGCCGCACGACCGCGGCGAGCGCGGCCTGGGTGCTGGAGTAGCACGGGATGTGCCGCGGGAGGCCGCGTGCCTCCAGGGTGGACCGCAGCTGGTGGTCCGACACGACGAGCATCAGCGGGATGCCGGGCCAGCGTGCGGCGGACAGCCACACGACGTCGAAAACCACGAGCAGGGCGGGGGATTCGGCGATCAGGTCGTCGAGCTCGACCACCACGCCCACGAGCTCCCTCGTGGCGCAGTCCAGCAGCACGTCCTGCACCCGCAGGTAGGTCGACCAGTCGAGCCGCCCGTTGAGGCGGACGACCAGCACCCCGTTCTGCTCTCTGATGTCGATGCTCAGCCTGTCGTCGTTCCCCATGATCCCTCCAGCCCACTGCACTCCAGGGCAGGCTCCTGTTTCAGCGCACGAGACGACTAGGGGGTAACTACCCGTGTTTCGGGTTAGTCGGTACGGGGGACCGCGTTGCCCCAGCTCGCCGGACGCCCATAGGGTTCGGCTGTGGGTGCTGCGGTGATGCCTGGGCGCAAGGGCAATTTGCCTGCTGACGCAACTAGTTTCGTCGGCCGCAAGCACGACCTGTCCGAGGTCAAGCGGTTGCTGTCCGAATCGCGCTTGGTCACTCTGACAGGTGTCGGCGGTGTCGGGAAGACCCGCCTGGCCGTGCGCGCGGCCGCCGAACTGAGGCGAGCCTTTCCTGACGGCGTCTGGCTGATCGAGGTCGCGGACGTCACCGATCCCGACCTCATCGTGCACACCGTGCTGGAGTCGCTGGGCGTCCACGATGACACGGGTCGCAACCACCGGACCGTCCTCGTCGAACACCTGCGTGACCGTCAGCTCCTCATGGTGCTGGACAACTGCGAGCACCTCGTCGAGGCGTGCGCGGAGATCGTGGACTCGCTCCTGCGCTCGGTGCCGGGACTTCGCGTGCTCGCCACGAGCAGGGAACGACTGGGCATCGCGGCCGAGCACCTCTGGCAGGTCGCGCCGTTGCCGCTGCCGGACCCGCACCTCCCGCTGCCCAACGGCGCGGCCTCGATCTACCCGGCGCTGACGCTCTTCGCCGACCGCGCGGGCGCCGTCGAGCCGGACTTCGCGGTGACGCCGCACAACCAGGACAAGGTCGCACAGGTGTGCCACCTGCTCGGTGGCATCCCGCTCGCGATCGAGCTCGCGGCGGTCCGGTTGCGCGTGCTGACGCTCGACCTGCTCGTGTCCAGATTGGACGACACCTACCGCGTGCTCGCGGCGGGCAAGCGCGGCGGCATCGCGCGGCACCAGACGTTGCAGGCGGCGGTGGACTGGAGCTATCGCCTGTGCACCATGCAGGAACAGACGCTCTGGGCGCGCACGTCGGTGTTCTCCGGCACGTTCGACCTCGGTGCCGCGCAGGACGTGTGCAGCGGCGGCGACGTGCGGCCCGACGACGTGCTGGAGCTGCTCGTCGGACTGGTCGACAAGTCGGTGGTGGTGCGCGAGCAGAACGACGATCAGACCCGGTTCCGGTTGCTGGAGCCGCTGCGCCAGTACGGCAGGGAGAAGCTGCGCGCGGCGGGCTGGGAGCACGATGTGCGTGTGCGCCACCGTGACCACTACGTCGAGGTCGCCGAGCGCAGCGAGCGGGACTGGTTCGGCCCGGCGCAGGCGGAGATCTTCGCGCACACCCGGCTCGAGCACCCGAATCTGCGGTCCGCGCTGGACTTCTGCTTCTCCGCCGACGACCCGCTCGTCGGCGCGCACCTCGCGGGCACGCTGTCGTACTACTGGGCGGGCTGCGGAGTGCTCGGCGAAGGCCGCCACTGGCTCGACCGGGCGCTCGCGCTCGCGGTCGAACCTGGCCCGCAGCGCGCGAAGGTGTTGTGGGTCAACGGGTACGTGGCGACACTGCAGGGCGACCTCGTCGCCGCCGTCCGGATGCTCGACGAGTGCCGCCAGTACGCACTCGCGGTGGGCGACGAAGCGGCGCTCGCCTACTCGACGCACCGGATGGCGTGCACCCACCTGATCGGCGACGACCTCGACGTCGCGGTCGAGCTGTTCAAGGAGTCCCGCGTCCGGTACTGGTGTCTCGGGATCGTCAACAGCCACACCATGCTCGCCGCCGTCGAACTCGGCATCGCCGCGATGTTCCTGAGCGACTTCCCGTGGGCCGAGGCGTTGTGCGAGGAGGCCCGCGCGATCGGTGAGGAGCACGGCGAGCACTGGGCCTACGCCTACGCCATCTACGTGCTCTCGTTCTGCGCGTGGGCGCGCGGCGAGGTCGAGAAGGCCGACGCGCTCGGCCGCGAGTGCCTGCGCCTCAAGCGGACGTTCAACGACCTGCTCGGCCTCGTGCTCGGCATGGAGCTGCTCGCGTGGATCGCCGCCTCGCAGGGCGACGCCACCCGCGCGGCCACGCTGCTCGGTGCCACGAACGAGATCTGGCAGTCGGTCGGTTATCCCATGTTCGGCTCGCGCTACTTCGGCGCACCGCACGGCGAGTGCGAGACCGCCGCGTTCAACGCGCTCGGCGAGCTCGCTTTCCGCGCGGCTTTCCGCGCGGGCATGGACCTCGGGCTCGAAGACGCCATCTCGTACGCGATCGGGGACGAGCGGGCGGCACCGGAGCTCGCACCGGTCAGGGACGGGACTCCGTTGACGCGGCGGGAGCAGCAGGTCGCCGACCTCATCGCCGACGGCATGTCCAACAAGGAGATCGCGGCTCAGCTGGTGATCGCTCGGCGGACCGCTGAGGGGCACGTGGAGCGGATTCTGCAGAAGCTCGGGTTCACTTCGCGGACGCAGATCGCCACGTGGGTGACTGAGCGGCGGAACTAGCGGGCTGAGGTCGAGCGGTGAGGCTTGCGGGCTGAGGCTGAGCGGTGACGCTTGTGGGCCGAGGCTGAGCGGTGAAGCTTGCGCGCCGAGATCGAGCGTTGAAACTTGCACGCCGTAGCCGAACGGCGGAACTTGCACGTCGGGTTCAGGGCTGACTTGCCTTCACGGTCAGGGATTGTCGGTGTGCACTGGGAGAATCAAATCAGGGGTTCCCTTGGCGGGGACGCCTGCGTGAGCACTGCCTGGCCTCTGGCACGGCCTCGGCCCTGCGCGCGGCCTCGCCCCCTGCGCGCGGCTGGCCCTGACACGGCTGGCCCTGACACGGCTGGCCCTGACACGGCTGGCCCTGACACGGCTGGCCCTGACACGGCTGGCCCTGACACGGCTGACCTCTGAGCACGGCCTGGCCACTGGCTCCTGGCACCGACTGGCCCTGGCATGGCTGGTCCGTGGCACGGCCTCGCCCCCTGCGCGCGGCCTCGCCCTGCACGCAGCCAGCTAGTCCACGCAGGGAATGCCGGGCGGAGGCTGCGGCTGCACAGCGGCCGGCGCGGTCAGATCGGACACCGCCGCCTGCACCCGCCGCTCATCCACCCGGTTCACGCTCTGCCCGTCCACCACGGCCCCGCCCTCGACGGGCAACGTGTGGAACCGCACCTCGGAGGGCAGGTGCTCGGCCAGCCCGACGAGATCGAGCCCGTCGGACAGCACGACGTCCTCCTTGGCCACGTCGATCAACGCCCGCACAGCCACCACGTCAGCGCTCTTGAGACGAGAAACCAGGTAAGCCAGGAACGCCTGCGCCCGCCGCGTCCGGTCGAGATCGCCGTTGGCGAGCCCGTGCCGCTGCCGCACGAACGACAGGGCCTGCGGCGCGTTCAACTGCTGCGGCCCGGCCTGGAAGTCGGCCCCGGACATGTCGTCACGGGTGGCCCGGTTCAGGCACACGTCGACCCCGCCGAGCTTGGTGGCGATGTGGAAGAACCCGACGAGGCTGATCTCGACCAGGTGGTCGATCGGCACGTTCAGGAACGCCGACACGGTCAGCACCTGCGCCCGCCGCCCGGCCTCGCGCCCGGCCCGCTCGAGCACCCGCGCGTCGTCCTCACCGGACGAACGCAGCCTGCGCTCCTCGAGCTCCTTGGCCCGCCCGTAGGCCTCCTTGATCTTGCCGGTCTGCGGCCCCGACGGGACACCGGACAGCGTGACGAGGTTGTCGCGCGGCACGGACATCGCGACCGCCGCCGACCCGTCGCGCGGGATGTGCAGCAGGATCAACGTGTTCGCGTTGTAGCCGCCGCGGTCGCTCTCGCCGGCGCGCATGCGTTGCAGCAGGTCGTCAGGCAGCGGCTGGCCCTGCAGGTCGAGCCGCGTGGTCAGGCCCATGATCAGGATGTTGACCGCGTTCTGGGACTTCGGCGCATCCGGCGCAATGGCGTACGACCGTTCGACGCCCGCCTCGAGCTCCGACACGGTCGACCACGCGACGCCGGACACCGCCAGCAGCGCGGCACACATGACGATCCACAAAGCACGGACGAGCACCAGCCCGTGACGACGCGCACGTCGGCGCATTGCTCCCCCACCCCCTGGCATATTCTAGATGGCCGTGGGGGTGCAAATACCCAGCCTGGTCGCGCTCGCCGTGATGGCGGTCTTCGCGCAGGTGGGCATCTGGGTGGACGGGGACGACCTCGGCTGGCCGTTCGGCGTGTGGCTCGTCGCCGGTGCGCTCTTCGCGGCCGCGACGGTGCGGAAGGTCGGTCTCTGGGTGGTGGCACCGGCGCCACCGGTCGTGTTCGTCGTGCTCATGGTCGGCAACACGGCGTGGCGGCAGCAGAACCTGTGGGGCAGCAACAAGGAGTTCGCCGCGAACACGGTCCCGTGGCTGGTGCACGGGTTCCCGTGGCTCGCGGCCGCGGTCGGTGTCGGCGTGCTCGTCGCGCTCTTCCGCGCGACGAGGCGACTGGGGGACAGCAGTGCAGGTGTTCGTTGACGGAACCGGCTGGAGACGGGTCGGCGCTCGCTTGCTGAGCGCCTCGCTGGCCGGTGGCATGGTGGCGTTCGCGGTGCTGGTCGCGAGCACGCTGCTGGGGGAGTTTTGAGACGACGCCCACCGTGGCTGCACTGGGTGTCGATCTCGCTCGGCCTGGTGATGTTGTTCGGTGTGCTGTCGTTCCACGCGCACGCGACGGCGTTGCCCGAACCCGTCGACCCGCCACCGGCCACGCACGTCGCGTTCAGCGGCGTGCTGACGCTGGCCTACCACGGCGGGCCGAATCCGAAGTGGACACCGCGACTGCTCGAACTGCTGAAGCAGCGCGACGTCAAGGCCACGTTCTTCCTCGTCGGCACGAACGTCACCCGGCACCCCGAGCTCGTCCGGCGCATCCTCGCCGACGGCCACGCCGTTGGTATCGACGGCTTCCGGCAGGAGGGCGACTGGCGCGACCCGCTCGACCTGGCCTACGCGCAGGCCGCGCTCGCCGAGGCCGCGGGTGTCCGCACGCGACTCGTCGGCGCGCCGAAGGAGATCGACAGCGGCGACCGCAGGCTCCAGGACCTGGGCGCGATCGTCGGCGGGATCCGCGGGCACGAGGCCGGGATGGTCCGGCTGCACGACGACGGCAGCATCGCGATCGACATCACCCGCGAGCTGCTCGACGTGGTCGCTGTCGGCGCGCCGCAGCCGGCCACGCTGCCCGCGGACGCGCCGCAGCGGATCACCGGCGCCGTCACCGCGTGGTCGCAGCGCAACGGCGACCTGGTGCTCGTCGTGCTGGGCACCGCGATCGGCATCGCCGCGCTGCTCGGGTTGCTGCGGACGCTGATGCAGCTCGGTCTCGCGCACACCGACCGTAGGCTGCGCAGGGAGGCCGCGGACGAGACGACGATCACGCCCGCCGTCTCGGTGATCGTCCCGGCCTTCAACGAGGCGGTGAACATCGTCGCCACCGTGCGGTCGATCGCGGCCAACGAACACCTCGCGGATGTCGAGGTGGTGGTCGTCGACGACGGCTCGACCGACGGCACCGCCGACCTCGTCGAGCAGCTCGGCCTGCCTGGTGTGCACGTCGTCCGGCAGGCCAACCGGGGCAAGCCGGGCGCGCTCAACGCGGGCATCGAGCGGGCACGCCACGACGTGCTCGTCCTGCTCGACGGCGACACGATCTTCGAGCCGGACACGATCGCGCAGCTCGTGCAGCCGCTGAAGGACCCCGGTGTCGGCGCGGTGTCCGGCAACGCGAAGGTCGGCAACCGGCAGGGCCTGCTCGGCCGCTGGCAGCACCTCGAGTACTGCGCCGGGTCCAATTTGGACAGACAGATCCTGCACGCGCTGCGGTGCATCCCGACCGTGCCGGGTGCGGTGGGCGCGTTCCGGCGTGAGGCGCTGCGCGACGTCGGCGGCGTCAGCTCGGACACGCTCGCCGAGGACACCGACCTGACGATCTCCGTCACGCGCGCGGGCTGGCGGGTGGCCTACCAGCCGTCCGCGCGGGCGTGGACCGAGGCGCCGGTGACCGTGCGCGGCCTCTACCGGCAGCGCTACCGCTGGTCGTACGGCACCTTCCAGGCGATGTGGAAGCACCGCGGCGCGCTGCTGGAACGCGGTCAGGCCGGCCGGATGGGCCGGTTCGGGCTGATCTACCTGCTCGCGTTCCACCTCCTGCTGCCGCTGCTGGCGCCGGTCATGGACCTGTACGTGGTCTACGGCGCGTTCGTCGCGGACGCGCCAGCCGCGGTGATCGTCTGGGCGGTGTTCCTGTTGCTGCAGACGGCGAGTGCGGGCTACGCGCTGCGTCTCGACGGGGAACCGCTGCGGCCGCTGTGGGCGTATCCGTTGCAGCAGGTGGTCTATCGGCAGCTGATGTACCTCGTGGTGATCCAGTCCCTCGTCACGGCGCTGCATGGGACGCAGTTGCGGTGGCAGTCCGTCCAGCGAACGGGCATATCGGCCAAGTTGCTCGCCTGAACTCTCGTCAGTGCGTAGCGGGTGCGCTACTTTCGGTCATCGGGAACAGAACATTTTTGTTCTATTGGAGGATCTCCGTGACCGAACCCGCTGTGTGCCCGCTGCCCACCACTCGCACGCATCCGCTGAAGGCCCCGACCGGCCTCGCTGACATCGCCGCGGCCGGCGCGCGCCGGGTGACCTTCCCGAACGGCGTGGAGTCCTGGCTGTTCACCCGGTACGCCGACGTCCGGATGATGTTGTCCGACCGGCGTTTCACCGCGTGGAAGGACGGCGACGGCCCGGAGATGCGCCCGGACGAGTCGGTCGTCGGCATCGACCGCCCCGGCAACATGATCATCAGGGACGGTGCCGAGCACCTGCGGTTGCGCAGGCCGCTGGCGCGCGCGTTCGTGGTGAAGCGGATCGAGGCGATGCGCCCGCGCATCCAGGAGATCGTCGACCAGCACCTCGACGCGATGGAACGCGCGGGTGCGCCTGCCGACCTGATGTCCGCGTTGTGCCTGCCGGTGCCGTCACTGGTGATCGCCGAGCTGCTCGGCGTGCCCGACGGGCACCTCGACCTGTTCCAGCGCACCGCGAAGGCGATGTTCGGGCTGTTCAACCCGGCGTCGGAGTACGAGGAGCTGTCCGTCGAGCTCGGCGCCGTCATCCACGAGGAGATGGAGCGCAAGCGCGCGGCGGGCGACGTCGGCGACCTGCTCGGCGTCCTCGCCAACGACACCGAGAGCAACCTCGACGTGGAGGAGCTGCTCAACCTGGCCATCGGTCTGCTGGTCGCGGGGCACGAGACGACGTCGAACTTCATGGGCCTCTTCGCGCTCACCCTCCTGGAGAACCCCGAGCAGCTCGAGCTGCTGCACCAGGACGTGTCGCGGGTGGACGCCGTCGTCGAGGAGCTGCTGCGGTTCACCATCACGATCGGCGCGGGCGGGCTCGTGCGCAGGGCGACCGAGGACGTCCAGGTCGGTGACGTGCTGGTGCGGGAGGGGGAGTGGGTGGCCGCGTCGATGTACGCGAACTTCGACGAGGCGATGTGCCCGCGCGGCGCTGCGCTCGACCTCGGCGGCGAGCAGGTTCCTCACGTCGCGTTCGGCTTCGGCCCGCACCAGTGCCTCGGTCAGCACCTGGCCCGCGTCGAGCTGCAGATCATGGTGCGCAGCCTGTTCACCCGGTTCCCGGCGCTGAAGCTGGCGGAACCCGCCGCGGACCTGCCGTACCGCACGGACACCCTGACCTACGGCCCCGCGCGGGTCCCGGTGGTGTGGTGAGCGACGAGGTGCGCGCGGCCGCATATCGATGCCCCGGCCGCGCAATCAACCTGGTTGAGTGACGCCGGTAGGCCGAATCGGTGACGGCCGGTCCAGTACCCGACACGGAGGAATACCGGGGTGGCCATTCGGTGACACCTGTGTGGCCTCTTCCCGTTCACGCTGCGCATCCACGATCGTAGGCGCGGCCACTGCAGAGTCGCAGTGGCCGCGCTGCTGTTTCTCGGCTACCGGACGGTCGGAGTCCAAAGGCTCTGTCCGCACGGGCTCAACGGCGGGATCGTGAACCGGCGCGGGCGATTACGAAGGCGTACTCCGGGTAACCCCACGACGGTGCCCGGTGCGCGTCAGGAGGACCAGCGATGTTCGGTGACGAAAGCGCACTCCCCACTCGGGTCGATGCCGCCGATGTGCGCCACGTCGAATCACTGACGGGCTCGCTGCGGGCGCTCGACCACGAGTACGGCGGAGGTTCGTGCCGCGACGCGGCCATCGCCCTGCTCGGCTGGGCGACACCGATGCTGGAGGCCAAGGGCTCCGACGCGGTGCGGGACCGGTTGCACGTCGCCATCGCGGACCTGCACAACCTCGCGGGCTGGGCGTCGTTCGACCTGGGGATGCTGGAATCGGCGCACGCCCATTTCGGCAGGGCCATGGAATTGGCGAAGAAAGCGAAGAGCAGCGCGCTCGAGGCCGACATCCTCTACCGGATGGGCCGCGTGCACCTGCACTACGACCTCGCGGAGGACGCGCTCGCGTCGTTCCAGCGCGGCCTGCCCATCGCGAAGGCCAGCGGATCGCTGCTCGCGGTGAGCATCCTGCACGCCAACGAGGCGTGGGCGTTCGCGAAGATGGGCGCCGAGAAGCAGGCGCTGCGGCAGTTCGGCCGCGCGCAGGAAGAATTCGCTCGATCGAGTGATGAAAAGCCGCCGCCGTGGGCGCGCTTCTTCGACGAGGCGGACCTCGTGTCGATCGGCGGCATCGTGCACACCGAGCTGGCCCGCTCGTGCGACGTGAAGTACGCGCGCACCGCCATCCCACTGCTCACCAAAGCCATCTCGTCCGCGGGCGCGAACACCTCGCGCAGCCAGTCGTTCCGGCTCGCCGCGTTGTCCATGAGCCACCTGCTGCGCGGTGACGCCGAGGCGGCGTACGAGGTGGGCAGCCAGGCGATCTCGCTGTCCGGGCCGATCCGGTCGGTGCGCACGCGCGACCGGATGCGCCCGCTCAAGGCGGAGGCGGAGAAGTTCAGCGGGAGTCGCGCTGCCGACGAACTGGCGGAGAGGTTGGCTCAGTTCGTCGGCAGCGCTCGTGGGGCGGCGTGAAGCTGGGGGGCCTTGCCGCAACCCCACCCTCGGCACCTTGCGGTAGGTACCGGCTGAGCCGAGCTTGCACGAGGCCGCTGACACTTCTCTGACAGTTGAAATATCAACCGGTTTGGGCCTGGTTAGTATCGCCGCATGGGGTGGCGTTGGGAGTTCCGAGTACTGGGATCACTGCAGGTCCTGGACTCGGGTCGAGTGGTCGAACTGCGCTCGGCCAAACAGCGGGTGCTGCTCGCCGCGCTCCTCATGCGGGCCAACACCCCGGTCCCGTCCGACGAGCTGATCGACCACCTCTGGGGCGACGACGCGCCGGGGGCGGCGCGGGCGACGCTGCAGACCTACGCGATGCGGTTGCGCGGGTCGCTCGACGACCTCGCCGACCGCCAGGTCGTGCGCACCTGGCCGACCGGCTACTCGATCCACGTCGAGGACGACCAGCTGGACCTGGCCCGGTTTCGCACCCTGCGCGCGCAGGCGAAGCAGGCGACCGACCTGGAGACGGAGTCGCGGCTGCTGAGCGAGGCGGTCTCGTTGTGGCGCGGGCCCGCGCTGGACCAGGTGCCGTCGCAACGCCTCGAGCACGGCGACGCGGCCAGGTTGAACGAGCAGCGCTGGGAGACGCTGGAGCGCCGCAACGACGTCGAGCTGCGGCTCGGCAGGCACGACCAGCTCGTCGACGAGCTGCGCGCCCTGGTCGCCCAGCACCCGTTGCGCGAGCGGTTCTGGTACCAGCTCATGCTCGCCCTGCACCGCGGTGGTCAGCAGGCCCAGGCGCTCGACGTCTACCGGCGCGCGAGCGACGTGCTGGCCGACGAGCTCGGCATCGACCCGAACGCTGATCTGCGCCGCCTGCACATGGAGGTCTTGGCGGGTTCAGCCGCACCGGTCACCGTGCCCGTGTCGGCGTCCGGCCCGACGTGGCTGCCGCCGGACGTCGCGGACTTCACCGGCCGCGTGCCCGAGGTCGCGCTGCTGACCGACGGCCTGCGCGCGGGCGGCACCTGGACGATCACCGGCCCCGGTGGCGTCGGCAAGACTTCGCTGGCCGTGCACGTCGCGCACGCGGTGCGGGACTGCTTCCCGGACGGCCAGCTGTACCTGAACCTGCGCGGTGGCGAGCAGCGGCCGGTGGAGCCCGCGGCCGCTCTCGACCGCCTGTTGCGCGGGCTAGGGGTGCCGGGCAACGCGATCCCTTCGTCCATCGAGGACCGGGTGGACCTGTACCGCGAACGCCTCGCCGACCGGCGGGTGCTCGTGGTGCTGGACAACGCGGTCAACGAGGCGCAGGTGCGTCCGCTGTTGCCCGGCACGTCCGCTGCCGCCGCTCTCGTGACCTCCCGCGCCGCACTGGCCGGTCTGGACGCCGCCCACCTCGTGCCGCTCGACGTGATGCCTCCCGACGACGCGCTGCACCTGCTGCGCGCCGCCGTCGGCGACTCGCGCGTCGCGGCCGAACCCGCTGCCGCGGAGTCGATCGCCGGCTACTGCGGCCGCTTGCCGTTGGCGCTGCGGGTGTGCGCCGCCCGCCTGGTCGCGCGCCCGCACTGGCAGCTCGCCAAGCTCGCCAGCCGCCTGTCCGACGAACGACGCCGTTTCGACGAGCTCGTCGTCGGCGACCTCGATGTGCGCGCCAGTCTGGCGTTGACCTACAACGGCTTGGACGAGTCGCACCAGCGCGCCTTCGGCCTGCTGGCAGTGCTGGAGATGCCGGACTTCCCCGCCTGGGTCGCCGGTCCGTTGCTGGGCATGGACGTCGACGACGCCGAGGACCACATCGAGGCACTGGTCGACGCGCGGCTCGTGGACTACGCGGGCCGCGACGGGATCGGCCAGGTCCGGTACCGCCTGCACGACCTGCTGCGCGCCTACGGCCGCGAGGTCGCCCCCGACTGCTCCGCGCCGCTGCGTGACCTGTTCACGCACCTGCTCGACCTCGTGACCCGCGCCGACGCGGAGATCCCGCACTCGGCGCTGCGGCTGGAGCCGCAGGCGTTGGAGCGCTTCGAGTGGGGCGACCCGATCGGGTGGTTCGACGCCGAGTGGCTGAACATCCAGGCCGCGGTGTCCCAGTGCGCCTCGCTCGGGTTCTCGTCCCTGGCTTGTTCTCTGGCCATCCGGTCCGCTGCGTTCTGCGACCTGCGCGCCCGGTTCGACGACTGGGCCGAGGTCAACGCGGTTGCCCTTGACCTCGGCGACTCCCGCGCGCGGGCGATCCTGTTGCAACAAAGAGGAATTCTGCGCGGTCGCCGCAACCAGTTCGACGGCGCGTCAGCCGACTTCAGCGCCGCCCAGGTCGCCTTCGGGGAGTTGGGCGACGCCTGGTTCGAGGGCTACGCCTGGTACGGACTCGGGTGGATGCACGAGTGGGGCGGCCGCGAAGCCGCTGCCCGCGACGCCCACCGCGAGGCCATGGCCCGGTTCGTCGCCGCCGGAAACCCGCACGGCGAGATCGAGGTGCTGTGCTCGCTCGGCGCCATCGAGCGCCGGGCCGGTGGGTTGACCGCGGCGCAGGAGTACCTGGGCCGGGCACGGCTGATCGCTCAGGAGTTGGGCGACGAGGCTTCCGAGCTGTCCGCGACACTCGAGTTGGGGCGGTTGCACCAGTTCACCGGCGAGCTGGACCAGTCGGCTTCGCTGTTGCGGGAGTCGCTGGCCGCTGCCGAGAAGCTCGGTGATCCGGACATGGCCGCCAACATCCGGCTGTTCCTCGCGGACACGCTGGTGCGGTCCGGGATGGCGTCGTTGGCCGCTGAGCAGTTGCGGGTCGCCTGGGACTTCTTCGAGGAGCAGGACGATCGGGTCGGGAAGATCTGGGTCTGGCGGCTGAACAGTCAGCTCGCTACCTCGGCTGATGAAGCGTTGCGGTTGGCCGGGTTGGCTCTCGAGTTGGCCACCGAGTTGAAGTTGCCTCCCGAGTTGGGGCGGTCCTTGCGGTGCATGGGGGATGCGCTTGCCCGTGCTGGGCGTGGGGATGAGGCTCTCGAGCGGTGGCGGTCGGCTGAGGATGTGCTTGAGGGGGCTGGGTTTCACGCTGAGGTCGAGGAGTTGCGGACCTCCATCGGGTGAGGGTTTTGGTGGTGGGCGGGGAGGGTCTCGCTGATCACCTCACGGTCGCCATATCGAGAAGTCCCCGTCAAGGCGGAAAAGCTGCCTTGACGGGGACTTCTCGATGTGGCAAGGCTGCGCCTGATCAGCGAGCCCCTCCCCGCCCCGGCCGTCCGGATGCTTGGGATCATTTGGCTGCCGGTTTGTGCTCGGGGGCCGCGCCCGGTTGGCAGTGCGGGGGTCGCTAGTGCGGCGGGCGCTCTTTTCTTTGGTACCTGCCGGTTTCGCCGCGCTCTCTTGGTACGCGCCGGTTTCGTCGGGCTCGCTTGGTGCCTGCCGGTTTGATCGGTGCTCTCTTGGTTTCTGCCGGTTCGTGGTGGGTTGCTTGGTGTGCTGGGCGTCGCTTCGCTCGCCGGGGGCCACGTTGCGCCGCAGATGTTGCGGGCTGTCGCACCCCCGGTTTCGCGGCGGACTTGCCTGTGGGGCCGGGGATTGTCGGTGTTGGCTGGGAGCATCGGTTCGGGGGGTCTCGTGTTCGGGGGACGCCCGCGTGAGCGCGCTCGCGGCCGTGAGCGGCGGCCTGGCAGGGCAGGGGTGTGTCATGTCGGGCGGGAGGCGGCCCAGCGGCGGGTGGGTCGAGCTGGCGGGGTCCGGCGGCGGGCGGGTTGGTGCGTCTACGGCAGATGGGCCCGACGGCAGGTGGGCCGGTGCACCTACGGAAGGCGGGCCCGACGGCGCGCGGGTCGGTGCGTCTACGGAAGGCGAGTCCGACGGCAAGTGGGTCGGTGCGACTGCGGAAGGCGAGTCCGACGGCAGGCGGGTTGGTGTGATTGCGGAAAGCGAGTCCGACGGCAGGTGGGCCGGTGTGATCAGGCAAGGAGTGTGCGTGTCCGCAGTCAGCGGGGTGGTGGGCACCTGGCGATTGGGCCTTGACTTGGGGTGCGGCGTGGTACCCCTATCGGGCCGGCAGGTTCTCTTCC
>NZ_VOBR01000039.1 GCF_007845675.1 Lentzea tibetensis
CCTTGACTTGGGGTGCGGCGTGGTACCCCTATCGGGCCGGCAGGTGCTCTTCCTGCCGGCGGAGCCGGCCCCACCACGCCGCGAGGGGCCCCAAGTCAAGGCCCAATCGCTGCGCCGAAGGCGCGACTCAACCACCGACAGCGAAACACCGCAGCACAGCAACCATAAGAACCCAGCCCCGACGAAACCGGCAGCCAAGCAAAGACCCCAGCCCCAACGAGAACCGGCAGAGGCCAACCCCGGCGAAAACCGGCAGCCAAACGAAGCCCCCCAACGAAACCGCCAACCAAGCCACAAACAACGGGCCCCCGACCAGAAGAGGTCAGGGGCCCGTTAGATCCAACCACAACTACCAGCTAGCCAACTTCTTGTTGGGAAGCAAGAACACCAGCCCAAAAGCAACAGCAGCAACAGCGGCAACGATCAACGCCGTAGTCACCATGCCCGAAGTCAAATCGGCAGGATTGGCGGTCAACGTGAAGTAGATGGTCGCAATGACGCCGACCCCGAGGGACCCGCCGAACTGCTGCACGGCGGACAGGGTGCCGGAGGCGGAACCGACCTCGCGCTGACTGACGCCACCGAGCACGACGCGGAAGAGCGGTCCGAAGATCACGCCCATCCCGGCGCCGATGAGCAGGTGGGCGGGAACCAGGAGCCACGAGGTGATGGTGTTGCCGTAGTGGTCGACGGTCAGTGCGAGCGTGACCAGGCCGATGATCATCACGGCGAGTCCGCCGTGCAGGATGTGTCGGCCGAACCGGGCGGTGAGCTTGGTGGCCACCAGCCCGGCGCCCGCGATGCCGAGTGACAGCGGGATTCCGGTGAGCGCCGCGTGCACGGGGGTGAAGTGCAGGCCGATCTGCAGGTACAGCGTGATCACGAGCACGACTCCGGCGACTGCGCCGAAGAAGACGATCGCGATCGCCAGTCCGCTGATGAACACGCGGTTGCGCAGCAGGCTGGGTTCGATGATCGGTGCGCGGGTCGTGTGGCGCTCGTAGACGGCGAAGAGGCCGAAGGCCACCACACCGGCGGCGAGCATGACCCAGATCCAGACGGGCCAGCCGTGGGCACGGCCCTGGACCAGCGGGTAGATGACCAGAACCGCCGCCGCGGTGACGATGGAGGCGCCGATCAGGTCGAGCCGCATGTTGAGCTTGTCCTGCTTGCGGGGCAACAGGAACACCGCGCCTGCGAGCGCGATGAGCCCGATGGGCAGGTTGACGAGGAACACCATGCGCCAGCCGGTGCCGAAGATGTCCGCGTCGATCAGCGCGCCGCCGAGGATCGGGCCGCTGACCGAAGCCAGGCCCATGATCGGGGCGAAGAGGCCGAACGCGGTGCCGAGCTCCCGTTGGGGGAACACGGTTTTGAGGATGCCCATCCCCTGCGGGATGAGCAGGGCGCCGAAAGCGCCTTGGAGCACACGGGCGGCGATCAGGGTGCCGGGGCTGCCTGCGAGCCCGCAGGCGACCGAAGCGGCGGTGAAGCCGGCCGCGCCCACGAGGAACATCGTGCGGCGGCCGTAGATGTCACCGAGTCGGCCACCGGTGATCAGGAAGACGGCGAACGCCAGCGTGTATCCGGCGGCGAGCCATTGGAGAGTCGAGTTGCCGCCACCGATTTCGGCCTGCACCGAGGGGGCGGCGACGTTGACGATCGTGGTGTCGATCTGGTTCATGATGTTCGGACACAGAACGACCCCCCAGATCAGCCAGCGACGGGGGTTCGGGGGTTCGGCGGATTCCGCCGGTCGGGCCCACGCGGTGGCCGTAGCGCCACCGTGGGAGTCAGTTGGACGGTCTGTCCCGGCATCTGAACCGGGGCGAGCCTCGCGAGAGCTGTCTGAAGACATGGTTCATCCTTGGTGCCACCCTTCGACTCAGGCTGCTGCCTGGTCCCACTGTTGCGGCGTATATATGCGAATAGTTGCGCGCATGACGCTACCAGAGCGACACGCTGCGTGGTCGCTGGTTTGATCACACGGAGACCACCTGACCCGTCACGGTCGAGGCCTCGGCACCGACCAGGAACGGCAGCGCGCCGGCGACGTGCGCCGGGTCGATGACGTTCGAGGTGATGCCGAACGGGCTGAGCTCCAACGCGATTGTCCTGGTGAATCCGGACAATCCTGCCCAAATCGTCGCATTCGAACACTCGGCGACGGTGATGATGCGGCCTCCACCGTTCTTGATCATCGGATCGACGACCGCCCTGCTGAGCAGGAAGACCGCGCGCAACCGGGACGCGGTGGACGCGTACCAGTCGGGCTCGGGCAGTGCGTCTCCGACGACGTTCACGAGCACCTCCGGATCGCCGAGCGTCGAGCACACCTCGGCGAGAGCGGCGTCGACCGAGGTGGCGTCGGTGACGTCTGCTCCGATTGCTGCCGATCGCATGCCCAGCTCGGTGATCCGGTGCGCGGTGTCCGTGCACGCGTTCTCGTCCAGCAGTGCGACACCCATGCCGCACTGGGCCAGTCTCAGTGCAACGGCGGCGCCGATCTCCGAAGCACCGCCGGTCACGATCGCGACCCTTGCCATGGCTCGTCCTCTCACCCGTGGCCGCCGTCGACGTAGATCGTCTGACCGGTGACGTACGAGGCGTCCGGGCCGGCCAGGAAGGCGACCACGCCGGCGATGTCGTCCGGCGAACCGACGCGGCGCAGCGGAATCCGCTCCGCCGCGGTGCGCCGGAACTCGTCCGGGGCGACGCCCATCCGGCCCGCGGTCTCGTCCGTCATCGCGGTGGCGACGAAGCCGGGTGCGATGGCGTTGACCGTGATCCCGTGCGGCCCCAGCTCCGCCGCGAGGGTCCGGGTCAGGCCCTGCACCGCGGCCTTCGCGGTGGAGTAGTTGGCCTGGCCCTGGTTGCCCAGTGCGGCGATGGAGCTGAGGTTCACGATCCGTCCGGACCGCTGCCGCACCATGTGCGTCCGCGCGGCGCGCGAACACAGGTAAGCGCCGCGCAGGTGCACGTCCACGACGGTGTCCCAGTCCTGCTCGCTCATCATGAAGAGCAGGTTGTCCCTGATGACACCGGCGTTGTTGACCAGCACGTCCACCCGGCCGAACTCGGTGACCGCGCGGTCGACGGCCGCGTCGACCTGGTCGGCGGACGTGACGTCGCACGCGACGCCGATGGCACGGCCGCCCGCGGCCTTGATCGCGGCGACGGTGCCGGTCGTGTCGTCCTCGATCCGATCGAGGACGACCACGGCCGCTCCGTCCGCCGCCAGCCGGGCCGCGGTGGCGGCGCCGATGCCCCGCCCCGCACCCGTGACGATCGCGACGGGATCCATTCGCTAGTCGCCTGCCGTCGCGTCGATCAGGCTCTTCGGACGCAGGTCGAGCCAGTTCTGCTCGATGTGGGCGAGACACGCCGCGCGGCTGTCCGGGCCCATGACGACCCGCCAGCCGCCGGGCACGCCCGCGAACTCGGGCCAGAGTGAGTACTGCTCCTCGTCGTTGATCAGCACCAGGTAGGTGCCGTCCTGGTCTTCGAACGGGTTGGACACGGGCGGATCCTTTGCTCGGAGGTCGGTTGGGTTCACCCGGCGGCGGCCGCGGTCCCTGCCTTCGACAGGGCGCCTTGGTCGGCCTTGAGGGAGACGGGCAGCGAGCTCATGCCGTGCAGGATCGTGGAGTAGATCCAGTTCTCCTTGCCGGTCTGCTCGAAGCCGCCGACCATCCGGCGCAGTCCGTCGAGCACCGCCTCCACCTCGAGCTTGCCGAGGTAGTGGCCGAGGCAGAAGTGCGAGCCGAAGGCGAACGTGAGGTGCTTGTTGGGCGTGCGGTTCAGGTCGAACCGGTACGGGTCCTCGAAGACCTTCTCGTCGCGGTTGGCCGAGTAGATCCAGACGCTGACGGGGTCGCCCTTCTTGATCAGCTGCTGCCCGTTCACCACGACGTCGCCGGTGGTCATGCGACCGCCGTGCAGTGACGGCACGGTCCACCGGAGCACCTCGTCCGCCGCGGCGCTGATGTCGACCTCGCCGCGCTTGAGCGCCTGCCACTGGTCCGGGTGCTCCATCAGCGCGAGCACGCTGCCGGTGATGGCGTGCCGGCCGGTCTCGTCGCCGCCGATCATCAGGCCGTAGCAGTTGGCCATGAGCTCGGCGTCGCTGAGGTTCTCGCCGTCGATCTGGCTGTTGGCGAGCAGGCTGATCACGTCGTTGTGCTCGCTGCTGCGGCGGGTGCTGGCCAGGTCGGAGAAGTACAGCAGGATCTCGTTCTTGGCCGCCCAGCTGTCCTCGGGTGGAGCGTCGGCGTAGTCCGAGCTCCACGCGTGCGCGGTGAGGCTGAGCAGGTACTTGCGGTCCGAGCGGGGCACCGCGAGCAGGTCGCAGATCGCGCCGAGCGGGACGTTGCCGGAGACGTCCTTCGCGAAGTCGCAGTCGTCGTTCTCGATGGCGTCGGCCAGCAGCCCGTCGACCGTGATCCGCAGTGACTCGCCGATGTCGTGCAACATCCTGGGGGAGAAGGCTTTCATCAGGATGTTGCGGATCTGCGTGTGCCGGATGCCGTCGGTCACCGCGAGCATCGACCCGGCGGCCGAGTCGCCGCCGTTGAGCAGCGTGCCCAGTGCGTTGCCGTGCTCGGTGGTGAAGTGGTCCTTGTCCTTGTACACGGCCACGGCGTCCTCGTGCCGGGTGATCACCCAGAAACCGGGCTGCGAGCCGCGCTCGGTCTGCCAGTAGAACGGCTTCTCGGCACGGAGGTATCGCCAGACTTCGTCCAGCTCGAACTCGGCGTGCAGCCGCGGGTCGGCCAGGTCGATGTTCTCGAGGTCGTCGGGGGAAACCATCGGTCGTGCGGTCATCGTCGTCTCCTGTTACTGGCTGATGCTGCGTGCCACGGCGGCGAGCGCCTCGATGGTCGGGTTCTGGATCATCTCCCTCGGCGTGATCGCGAGCCCCGCCTCCCGGGCCTTCTGGATCACCGTGATCGCGAGCAAGCTGTTGCCGCCGAGCTCGAAGAAGTTGCTCGCGGTGTCCACTTCGGACACCGGGAGGATCTCGATGAAGATCGCGCTGAGCGCCTGCTCCGCCGGAGTGCGCGGGGCGATTCCGTTCGCCGACGAGGTGACCTCAGGAGCGGGCAGCGCCCGGCGGTCGAGCTTTCCGTTGGGCAGCAGGGGAAAGGCGTCCAGCGTGACGTACGCGGTGGGCACCATGTGCTCGAGCAGGAACCGGCCCGCGTGCTCGCGGAGCTCGGCCGGTGCGGGCTTCGCGTCGCCCGCGGGGATGACGTAGGCGACGATCTGGTCCTCGCGCACCACGGCGACGACCTGGCCGACCGACGGGTGGCCCGCCAGCACGGACTCGACCTCGCCGAGCTCGATGCGGAACCCGCGGAGCTTGACCTGGTCGTCGACGCGGCCGTGGAACACGAGGCTCCGGTCCGGCTGCCACGACACCAGGTCGCCCGTGCGGTACATGCGGGAACCGTCGGCGGCGAACGGGTTGGCGACGAAGCGCTCGGCGGTCAGCGCCGGGCGCTGGAGGTACCCGCGGGCCAGCAGGTCACCGCTGACGTAGAGCTCGCCGGGTGCGCCGGGCGGCAGCGGCCGCAGGGCGCGGTCCACCACGTAGATCGCGGCGCCGGGAATCGCCTGTCCGATCGGGGGAGCGGCGGAACCGGACAGCGGCTCGCTCATGGTCGCGCAGACGGTGACCTCGGTCGGGCCGTATGCGTTGATCATGCGGCGGCCGGGTGCCCAGCGCGCGACGAGGTCGCCGGAGCACACCTCGCCCGCGACCAGCAGGCTCCGCAGGCCGGGCACCGCTTCCGCGGCCACGCTGCCCGCGGCCACCGGCGGCAGCACCGCGTGGGTGACGCGCTGCTCGGTGACCACCTGGGCCAGCACGTCACCGGCGAGCGTGCCCGCGGGCGGGATCACCAGCGCGGCTCCGGCCGCGAACGTCGCGAGCAGCTCGAAGACGATCGCGTCGAAGCTCGGCGAGGAGAACTGCAGGACCCGGCTGTCCGCGTCGACGGCCATCCGCTCGCTGTTTGCCGCCGCCAGCCCGGCGAGCCCGGCGTGCGTGACGGCGACGCCCTTGGGCTTCCCCGTCGAGCCGGAGGTGTAGATGACGTAGGCGAGACCGGCCGGTGCCACTGGTGCGCCCGCCGGGTTCGCGTCGGAACGGCCGCGCAGGGCGATCGTGACGTCGGTGTGGTCCAGCAGGACGCGCTGCGGTCCTTCGGGCAGCACCGCCGCCTTGGTGGTGCACAGCAGCGCCGGACCGGCGTCGCGGATCATGTACTCGATGCGGTCGGCCGGGTAGCCGGGGTCGATCGGGAGGAACGCGGCACCGGCCTTGGTCACCGCGAGCATCGCGATGATCATGTCGACGGACCGCGGCAGCGCGAGCGCGACGAGCTTTTCGGGGCCCGCTCCCAGATCGGCGAGCAGCCCGGCGAGCCGGTTGGCGCGCCGGTTCACCTCGTCGTAGGAGAGCGTCACGTCGCCGGAGACCAGCGCGGTGTTGGCCAGCCGGTCACGTGCCTGGCGTTCGAACAGTCCGGCGAGCGTGACGGTGGAATGTGCGTCTTTCGGCAATTCACGTTGCTGCAGATTTATGTCATGGGCCATGACGTGAGCTCACTCTCTCGATCGTCTTGGAGAAGCCTGATTGCGATAGTGACAAAGGGCGGTCGGCGGTCGCTGAAATATCACTGAAGGCAATTCGGCTGGTTTTGCTCAGTCAGAGACCATTGTTTTTCCAGCCGTTCAGGTATGGCGGTACGGGCGGATCGGAATGCCGACCCGCTGCAGGCCGGAGTAGTCGACGACCTCCCAGTGCTCGACCACCTGGCCGCTGGACAGCCGGAACATGTCGGAGGTGCGCATGAAGAGCTTCTTGCCGGTCGGCATGCGGCCTCGGGCGAACCCGGTGTTCGTGCCGCGCCAGGTGGCGAAGACCATCACCTTGTCGCCGTGCGCCAGCACGTTGTCCGGCGCGACGGAGAGATCCGGGTAACGCGCGAAGTTGCCCCGGAAGAACTCCTTGAACGCCTCGACGCCGTTGGGCACGGCGGGCATCTGGTCGTTGTGGTGCACGTAGTCGCGGGAGTAGTGGACGTCCGCGCGGTCGAGCTGGTGCTGCGTCATCACCTCGTCGTAGGCGCTGAGCACCACCCCGACGTTGGCCTCCTCGGCCGGGGTGTGCGGGCCGATGAGGTCGAGGCTCGACGGGAAGTCGTCGCGCTGCGGCGTGAAACCGAACGTGCCCAGCTCGCAGTAGTCGACCACCGCGCCGTGCTCGGCCACCGCGCCGTCGGTCACCCGGAACAGCTCGCTGGTGTGCAGCTCGAGATCGCGGCCGTCGGCGTCGTGCCCGCGCCAGGTGAGGAACGACATGACCTGGTCGTGGTCGGTGAGGGTGAGGTCGACCGAGACCTTGAGATCTCCGAACGTCTGCAGGAACTCCTGCCAGAACCCTTCGAGGTCGTCGCCCACTCTGGGGTCGTGCTCGGCGTAGCCGGCGGGGAAGTACGCGGGCAGCCGGTCGAGCCGGTGCTCGTTGTGGATCTCCTCGACGAGCTGCCGGACCAAGTCCTCGCTCGGGCTCACGCGACACCGCCCTGGATCACGGCGGCCTCGTCCTCGTGCATGATCCGCGCGCCGAGCTGCTGGACCCGCTGCCGGTCGACCTTGCCCGACGCGCTGAGCGGGAGCTGTTCCCAGCGCACGAACCTGACCGGGGCGTGCCGCACCGACATCGCCTTGCCGACGTGCTCGCGCAGCGTCGAGAACCTGGTGCGGCCGTCCGGTCGCAGCACGACGGCGGCGTGCACGTGCTCGAGCTCGTCGGCGTCCTTCTGCGCGTAGACGCACGCGTCGACGACGTCGGGGTGGCCGGTGAGCACCTTCTCGACGTCGGCGGGGTAGACCTTCGTGTCGCCCGCCTTGATGATGTC
Organism: Lentzea tibetensis; assembly: GCF_007845675.1. Classification (GTDB taxonomy): domain Bacteria; phylum Actinomycetota; class Actinomycetes; order Mycobacteriales; family Pseudonocardiaceae; genus Lentzea; species Lentzea tibetensis. The sequence continues at coordinate 7,929 of NZ_VOBR01000039.1, forward strand.
GCCGATCCGGCCGAACAGCCGCAGGTAGCCCTCGCCGTCGAGGCGGCCGAAGTCGCCGGTGTGCAGCCAGCCGTCGCGCAGCACGCGTGCGGTGAGCTCGGGGTCGTCGACGTAGCCGCTCATCATGTTCGTCGAGCGCACGCAGACCTCGCCGATCTCGCCCTCGCCCACCTCGCGGCCGGTCTCCGGGTCGCAGATCTTGAGCGCGACGTCCGGGCTGGGCCGCCCGACCGTGGACAGCAGCTCGGGCCGCTGGTGGTCGGCGGGGCTCAGCAGGGTGATCCGGCCCGCCTCGGTCGTGCCGTAGTTCTGCGTCAGCGCGGCACCGAAGACGGGCAGCGCCTGCTCGAGCCGGGCCGGCGAAGCCGGACAGCCGACGTACAGCAGCTGGTACAGCGACGAGACGTCCGTGGTCTTGAGGTCGGGGTGGTCGAGCAGCGCGTACAGCTGCGGGACACCGATCATGGTGCCGGTGACGCGGAACCGTTCGATCGCGCGCAGGGCCGCGCCGGCCTCGAACCCGTCGTGCAGCAGGACCGTCCCTCCTGCGGCGATCATGATGTCCACGACGAGACCGACCGAGTGGCTCAGGGGGCTCACCGCGAGGAACTTGATCGCGGCGCCGTCCGGAACGGCCGACGCGCCCCACAGCACGGTGGAGTTCCACGCGTCGAACCGCAGGCAGACGCCCTTCGGCCGGCCTGTGCTGCCGCTCGTGTAGGTGACGTTGGCGCGCTCGGGCTTCTGCGGCGCGATGTCCGTCTCCGCGACCGGGCCGTCCAGTGCGGCGGCGCCGGGTACGGGGGCGCCGAAGCAGCCCAGCTTCAGCCCGCCGGGCATCAGGTCGCTGAGCGCCTTGGCCCGCTGCGCGCGTTCGGAGTCGAAGACGAGCACGGACGCCTTGGTCTCGCCGAGCATCCGGACCTGCGTCTCGATGGACAGGTCGGGGCCGCTGGTGCCGGGGTTGGCGCCGCGGATGTGCACGACCGACGCACCGAGCAGGTGCGCGGCGTACCGGGCGGTCAGCGTCGACGGGCTGTTGTTCCTGGTCAGGATCGCGACCGTGCTGCCGGTGCCCACGCCGAGCTCGCGCAGGGCGGCGGTGGCCGCGCGCACCGAGTTTCCGAACGTGGTGCCGGAGACCGGGGCGTCCTCCCACCACAGCACCGGGTCGTCCCCGCGCTCGGCCAGCGTGTCGAGTATTCGCGTCACGTAGTGCTCGGAGATGCTGGGCAGGTCGAATTCCGCGTCGGTTCTTGGCACTGTCGCCGGCTCCAATCGTGCTGATCGCTCACGGCGCTGCGCGATGGCGCCTCGGAGCGAGGATGGGGCCGGTTCCTGAGCATTCGCTGGAATCCAGCTGAACGCCGCTGTATGTAGGTTTTGGTCCTGCATGTCCGAATTGGCCGCGCGGCTCACCCGATCGGCCCGGCCGCTGCCGCCTGTCGGATGAATTCTTGTCCTGGGGCGCGACTGTGGCCTATAGTTGCGCTCAGAACGCAAGTTTCCTTGCGTTGAGGACGCTCGCCGGGGTCGACCGGCGACGCAGGACGATCAGAGGTGATTCCGAGCGCGAAGAGGACCGCGTCCCCTCGTGGACGGCGGTTGAACCCCTTTTCTCGTCTCGACGGGACATGCTTCGTCGTGTCCAGGTCACTCGCGTCCCTCAACGTGAGGAATTTTTCTTATCTGACCCGTTCTCTTCGAGGCGCCGCAGTGCGCCGATTCGCGGTGCACCAGTTGTCGGGCACATTGTCGTGCCGGGCTGTCGCACGCCCACATCGCTTTGAGTCATCGTTTTTTGCAAGGTTCTAAGGAGAAATCGTGATCCTCGTTCTTGGTGCCACCGGCAAGGTCGGTCGCGCCCTCGTTCCCGCCCTGCTCGACGCCGGTGCCGGCGTCCGTGCACTGACCCGCGACCCGGCCAAGGCCCGCATCGACCCGCGTGCCGAGGTCGTCGCGGGTGACCTCGGCGTGACGGAGGATCTGCCGCGACTCGTCGACGGCGTCGACAAGGTCTTCGTGCTCACCTCTGGCCACGGCCGCAGCGGTGCCGCCCAGGAGGCCGCGGTGGCCGCGGCCGCCGCCAGCGCCGGCGTCACCCACCTGGTCAAGCTGTCCACGACCGGTGTCCACTTCGGACAGCAGGACCCGATCACCGCCGGCCACGCCGAGGCCGAGCAGGCCATCCGCGATGCCGGTCCCGCGTGGACGATCCTGCAGCCCGGCACGTTCATGGACAACAGGTTCGCCTGGCGTCGTTCGATCATCACCGACAACGCCGTGTACGTCCCCGAGGGCGACCCGTCCTCGGCGCTCGTGCACACCCGCGACATCGCGGCGGTCGCCGCGCTGACCCTGACCACGTCCGGTCACGAGGGCCAGACCTACCAGCTGACCGGTGGCGAGGCGCTCACCACCGAGGAGCAGGTCGCCATCCTGTCCGAGGCGATCGGCCGTCCGCTGAAGTTCGTCGAGGAGCCCGAGCCCGAGGCGCGCGAGCGGATGCTGGGCTTCGGCTGGCCGCAGTCGGCCGTCGACGGCGTCTTCGACCTCAAGCGCGAGTCGGCGGACAACGAGAGCATCGTGTTCGACACCGTGCAGCGGTTGCTCGACCGTCCGGCGCTCACCTTCGCCGACTGGGCCCGTGAGTACGCGAAGAACTTCAGCGCCTGAGCACGAGGGCAGGGCCTCGACCGCCATCGCGGTCGAGGCCCCGCTCGCTATCCGCTGATGCCGACCTTCGCCACGAAACCGGGGTTGCCGGTCTGGGCTTTGACATCGCCGATTCCCGTCCAGTCGCCCGCCGCGGAACGCCGGATCGCGTGGAACAGTCCGCCTGCGCGCGTGGAGAGGAGAATCTGCAGGTCGCCGTTCACACCCGCGGCGGAGACGTCGGTGACGACGCCGGGGTTGCCGGTCTGCGCTTTCACGTCACCGAACGCGGTCCAGAAGCCCGGCGGGAACCGAATGGCGTGGAAGAGTCCTCCGTCGTTCGTGCTCACCAGGACGTGCACGTCACCGAAGATGCGCGCGGCGGAGACGCGCCGGACGTAACCGGGGTTGCCTGCCTGGCTCTTGGCATCGCTGATCGGAGTCCAGCTGCCGTCCGGCTGGCGGGTCGACTGGAACAGCCCGCCGTTCGCCGTGGCGGCGAAGATGTGGAACGCGCCGTTGCCGCCCACCGCGCCGACGTCGGTGACGTATCCGGGGTCCCCCGTCAGCGCTTTGACGTCGGTCATCGCGCTCCAGTTGCCCGCGGGGAACCGGATGGCGTGGAACAGCCTGCCGTTGTTCGTCCTGGTCAGGATGTGCAGGCTGCCGGAAACGTTGGCCGCGATCGCGTCGACCACGTACCCGGGATTGCCCGTCTGGGCCTTGACGTCGCCGATCGGGGTCCACGAGCCGTCACCGTGGCGAATCGCGTGGAAAAGACCGCCCGTGCGAGTCACGGCGAGGACGTGCAACTCGTCCAGAATGGCCGCGTCGGAGATGTCGGTGACGTATCCGGGGTCGCCGGTCTGGCCCTTGACGTTCCCCATGCCGGTCCAGTTCCCGCCCGCGGCCCGGACGGAGTGGAACAATCCGCCGTTGGCCGTCGCGACGACCACGTGGGCATCGCCTGCGGCGGCGATCGAGGGGCCGCCTGCCTGTGCGCCGGCAGTTCCGGCGGTGAGCCAGACCAGCACCCCGAATGTCGCTGTGAGTCTGATTGTCGCATTTCGTATTTTGCTCAAGGTCCACCCCTGGTTCGGCGACGGTGTGTGTTGCGCGGGGTAGGTTAACCTAGCTTTTCGAATGGCGACATACCCATTGCACGGGAATTAATCGCACGCCCGGACACATCAGTTTTCCGGATAGTTGGTGGTGTGCAGGATTTCAGCGGAATTCGAGGGTTCGGCCAGCACGTCGTGCTAGGCGAGTCGGCGTGCTATTCGTCCAGTAGTTCGCGGGCGTATTTGACCAGCGCCGCGCGGTCGGGCTGGTTCGTGCGGGCGCGCAGGCTCGCGACGTGCCGCTCGACCGTGCGGGGTGACAGGAAGAGCCGTTCGCCGATCTCGGCGTTTCCGAGTCGCTCGGCGACGAGCCGGAGCACCGCGAACTCCGCGACCGTGACCCCGTCCTTGCGCAGCTCGGCCGGGATGGTGTCGTGGTCGCGCCTGCGTCGCGGCGGCGGGGCGCCCGCACCGCGCAGCAGCGCCCGGCAGGCCGCCGCCACCTCGGGCACGCGTCTGCCGTGGAAGTACTCCTCCGCCTCCCGCAGCCAGTTCAGCGGGCTGCCCCAGCCGTCGGTGATCGCGCAGGCCGCGGCGAGCCGGGCGCCGAGGTGGCGCGGCAAGCCCAGGCCGGCACCGAGATCCATCGCCTCCCGCGCGGCCTCGGCGGCGGCGTCCGATCGGCCTTCGCGGCCCAGCAGCACGGCTCGGCTCCACGCGAAGTACGTCCGGTGCACGTGCACCTGGGCGAGGTGCGACCCGGCGAGCTCGTCGTGCTCGCGCCAGCCCGCGCGGTCGTGGACGACGCGCAGCAGGAGGTAGGGCCCTTCGTAGAAGGTGCCGCGGATGTGCGGGACGGTGTTGGCGGCGTGATCCACTTCAGCGAACTCGGTCAGCGCCCGCTCGGGCTGTTCCTCCAGCAGCGCGCACAACGCCGAGCTGTGCGCCCAGACCTCCGCGCAGTGCCCGTGGTCGCGCAACCGGGCGAGTGCCTGGTCGGTGGGCTTGCGGCGACCGTGCGCGGCGGCGATGCCCGCCTCCACGGCGGCGGCCAGCCGTTGCAGCTCGCGCAGCTGCAGGCGGTCCGCGGCCTCGGCCGCTTCCGCGCCGTGGCTCGACGCCTCGACGTACTGCCCCCGCAGGAGGTACGTGCTGGCCAGGTGCAGGTCGATCGTGATGATCATGGCGACCGCACCGGACGCGTGCGCGGCCCGTCGCGCGGCCAGCAGTCCGGTGGGGCTGGTGTGCTGGTAGGTGTCGGTCACCCCGAGTTCGAGCAACGCCCGGATGCGCCAGGCGGCGAGGCCGTGCTCTTCGGCGATCGACCGCCATCGCTCGATGTGCTCACGGGACTGCGGGAGATCACGTGCCCGCGCGCAGCGGGTCAGCACCTCGAGCGCCTCGCAGACGACCTCTGGGGTGCCGTTCGCGGCCGCGCGCTCGGCGAGTGCGCGTGCCTCGGGCAGCCGGTCGAGCTGGTTGAGGCCGAGCACGAGGTTCGCCTCGACGGCGTCGATCGACGCCTCGGTGACGGGATCCGCGTCGTTCGCGCGCAGCAGGCGGCGAGCGGTCGACACCTGGTCGAGCCCGATGTGCCAGCGCCCGCACACCGCAGACGCCCGCGCCTGGGCGAGGTGAACCGAGGCGCGTCTGGCCAGTGGCGCGTGCGCCGCGGTGAGCGCCTGCTGAACGCGCTCACCGAGTGCGAAGACCCGTTCGCTGCCGCTGTTCGGCACCAGCAGCGCCGCCTGCGGCAGCGCGGATGCCAGTGCTTCGAGCAGGTCCGTCACGAGCGCGGGATCGGGGTCGGGATCCGCGATCGACAGGCCCCGTTCGAGCAGTTCGACGGCGGTGGTGAACCGGCCGCGCCCCGTGGCGCGACGACCGGCGCGCAGCAGGACGCGGGCGGCCCGCTCGGTGTCGCCACCCGCCGCCCACAGGTCCGCCGCCCGTACCGCCTCTCGTGGGCAAGCGCTTTCCACGGCCTGCGCGGCCGTGCGGGACAACGCCGTGCGTTCCGCCGCGGTGAGCCTGCTCAGGATCGCCTCGGCGGTCAGCGCGTGGCGGAACGCAGGCGCGTCGGCATCCCCCGTGGTGATGAGCCGCGCCCGCGCCGCGTGGCGCAGGTGCTTGAGCGCGTCGCCGGGAGCGATGCCGGCGACGGTGGCCGTGATCTCCACCGGGAGACCGTTGCCGAGCACGGCCAGTGCCTCGAGCAGTGCGACGCCGGTGGTGCCGATCCGGTCGACCCGTTGCAGAATCGCCGTCGTCACGTTGGGCGGCAGGCCGACCCGCACGTCACCGTCCACCCGCCAGGCCCCGCGGTCGTGCCGCAGGACGGCGTTGCCGACCATCGCGCCGAGCAGTTCCTCGACGACGAACGGCACACCGCCTGCGACCCGGCGCAGGTGGGCGATCACGTCGGGTGGCACCTCGCCGACGGGGGTCTCGAGGCAGTGCGCCGCGAGCTCCGCCGTGCCGTCGTCGTCCAGTCCCGCCAGCCGCCGCACGGTCGCGACCCGCCGTGCGCAGGCCTTCTCCGCCAGCTCGGCCGCGCCGCCGGGATCCGGCCGCAGCGTCGCCAGCAGCAGCACCCTCTCACCGGCCAGGTTGTCCACCAGGTAGTCCACGACGGCGAGCGTCTCCGCGTCGGCGTCGTGCAGGTCCTCCAGCAGGAGCACGGTCGTCCTGGTGGTCAGCAGCCGCAACACGGCCTCTGCGCGCACGACGACCGGGTCCGGCACGTCACCGGGGGCCTCCGGTGCGAGGCGGTGCAGGACGGGGAGGTACGCGCCGAGCTGTGCTGTCCCAGGGGCTTCGTCCCCGCGAAAGGCGGACAGCGCCGCCTCGGCCAAGGCGCGTAACGGAACCTGGGCGCTGGCTCGGCCGCGCAGCACCCGGAACCCGCGCATCGCCGCCTCGGCGACGACCTCGGAGGCCAGCCGCGACTTGCCGATTCCCGGTTCTCCGACCAGGAAAACCGCGCCACCCCGGCCACTTCCGGCTCGGTCGACGGAGGCGAGCAGCGCCGACTGGTCGTCGTTTCGGCCGACGATCACGGGTGACGTGAGGTGCATCCGCCTGCTTCCAGAGGCTCGGTGCCCGGCTCGTTCCGGGCCACGGAAGCTTACGGAGAATGATCACCAAAAGGTGAAACCTTGTCGCGTTTTGGACAAGGTCTCACCCTGTTGTGATCAGGACGTGAGCAGAGATGCTCCATACGCAGCAAGGGATTTGGTGATGTCGACGTAGGCGATCCGCCACGAGCACTGCCTGCCGACGACACCCGTGCACGTCGCCGGGGCGTTGGTGATGTCCGCCGCGGAGAGCGTTCCGTACGCGGTGACCTTGCCCGCGGCGTTGTGGACGAAGAGCGCTCCGCCGCTGTCGCCCGCTCCGCCCGCGTTGGTCCGGTCAGCCTGCTCGGCGACGACCACCGGGAAGACCGAGACCGCGTCCGGAGTGTTGATCGTCTGGTTGACCGCGACCACGCGGATCCGGCACGACTCGTCCGAACGGGCCGACGACCGGCACACGAGGTTGCCGACGAAGCTGGCCGACGAGCCGGAGACGCGCCTCGAGTCGATGCCGTCGTAGAACCCGGTGTACATCGACCCGGTCGCGGGTGCGTCGATCAGCAACGTGTCGTGGGCGTTGTCGTCACCGACGACCGGGCCCATCGGATCGTCGCCGCCGTCCTTGGCGTTGAAACCGTTGGACGCGCAGTGGCCTGCGCTGAGCACCTTGGTCCGGCCGCCGTGGCGCACGCCGAACCCGGTGCTGCAGAACCCGATCGCGCCCTTCCACAGGCCGCCGCCGAAGTAGGGCGGCACGTCGTTCTGCTTCCCCGCCGCGGGCGTCATCGCGGCCCCGTGCTCGACGGTCACCGGCACCGAGGCGTCGAACGCGGCGGTGGTGACCCCGGAGGCGGTCACGGTCAGTCCGCTGCCGTCGACCTCCGGCGCCACCGCGTGCACACCGGGCCGCGCGGCGATCCGTGCCGCTTCACGCAGCAGCTCCGTCTCGGAATGCCGCGCGGGCAGCACGTCCACCGGCAGTTCACGGCGAATCCCGCCGACCACTTCCGTCACCGGCCCCGGCAGCGCGCCCTTCCAGTAGACCGTCAGCCGACGGCTCTCCGGCGCGGCCACGATCCCGGCGTAGCCGCTCTCCGCGCCGAGCTCCCGTTGCGCCGCAAGGATCTTCTCGCCCGCGGCGTTGAGCCGTTCCTGCGTGGTGGTCAGCTCGGCCCACGAGCCGAAGCCACCCGGTACGTCCTGCGCCGCCGCGACCGACGGCGTCGTCGAGATCAACGACGCCGTCAGCACCGCCAGTGCTCCACCTGTCACGCGCCACTTCCGGCCAACCCCGCATCGCCGCACGGGCACCCCCTCCTGTGACCCCGAACAAGACCGTTGATCAGCCACAGTGTGCCGATGCGGGTTCGCGGTGACATGAGGGTTGAGCCCTCACATACGGTCGATCAGCGGTAGCGGGGCGAAGGTGTGGTCCTGCCAGATCAACCGCGATGCCTCCTCCGGGTAGGCGGTGACGGCCGGGTGGACGTCGAAGAGCTGCGTGAGACGGTGCTCGGTGTCGTACGCGGGCCAGCCGGGGTCGCCGCCGATGGCGAACGCGGTCCACGCGGCGCGCATGCGGGCGGACAGCTCCGCTGCCTCGCCGGAGGGGTCTTCACCGATGAGCGCGGCAGGCTGACCGCTGCTCAGGTTGCCGAAGACGAGCGGCACGTCGAGGCCGTGGCAGGCGCCGAACGCACCGCCCATGCCGGGGGCGGGCCAGGTCAGCTCGAAGAGGTGGACCCGGCCGCCCGCCGCGGCCTGCGCCTCGGCGAGGTGCAGCGACGGCATGCGGAACAGCCAGTCCGAGTTGACCAGTTCGTAGAGCTCCTCCGGGCCCGCGTCCGGAAAGGCCTCGTGGTACCGGCTGCCGCCGTCGGGGGCGAGCGCCTCCAGTGCGGTCGCCGCCTGCTCCGGTGTCACCTCGCCGAGCATGCCTTCGATGACGGTGAACAGCCGCTGCTCGTCGCGGGTGTGGCCGACGATGAGCTCGACGTCCCGACCGGCGCCGTCGGCCAGTGCCTGCCACGGCGTGACGGGCAGGACGTCGCCGTCGACGACGGCCGCGAACGTGATCGTCCGGTGTGCGGCCCGGCCCCAGCGCTCCGCCCACTGGCCGATCTTCGCGGTGACCGCGTCACCGGCGGCGGGCAGCAGGGCAGGGTCCACAGTGGACAAGTCGGCGACCGTGGGACGCAGCCCCAGCTCCGTGGCGAAGGCCGCGGCGATGTCGGCGGCGAGCTCCGGCGTGAAGAACGGGCCCGGCACGCTCTGCGCGATCGCCCGGTGGAAGAGCCCGGCCGCGCGCGGCATCGTCAGCAGGGCGGCGACCGACCCACCGCCCGCCGACTCGCCGAAGACCGTGACCCGGTCGGGGTTGCCGCCGAAGGCCCGGATGTTGTCGCGCACCCACTCCAGAGCGGCGACCTGGTCGAGCAGACCCCGGTTGGCCGGGGCTCCCTCGATCAGCGCGAAACCCTCGACACCGGTGCGGTAGTTGAACGTCACGACGACGACGCCGTCCCGTGCGAGGCAGGCGCCGTCGTACTCGGGGAGGCCGGACGTGCCGAACGCGTAGCCGCCGCCCTGGATCCACACCATGACCGGCAGCTCCGCACCCGGACCGGGCTCCGGCGACCAGACGTTGATCGTCAGCCAGTCGTCGCCGGGTGCGTCCTGCGCCAGCGCGTCCATGCCGAACATGCCGGGCTGTGGTGGCGGCGGGCCGTAGGACACGGCCTCCCGCACGCCGTCCCAGCCTCGCGCCGGCTGTGGCGCGGCGAACCGCAGCGCGCCGACCGGCGGCTCGGCGAACGGGATGCCGCGGAAGACCGCCACACCCGCCTCCCGGCTGCCGCGCAGTGTTCCGGCCGCGGTGCGGACCTCGGGCTGGGCAGCGGTCATCACGACTTCCTCTCCTGGTGGGGGCAGCACATCCTTCCCGCGGCACGGAGTTGCGTGCCAGCCATTTACCGGCGGCCGGGACTCGATCACCGCTCCAGCGGTGTGCGGCACCCTGGTTCGCATCATGGAGAACAAGAACGTGTGCGAACTCGACGAAGTGCTGACAGGCGCGCGGATCGAACCGGAGGTGTGCCTGCTGCGCCCGGACTTCGCGGTGCTGCTGATGGTGGCGTCCGGTCTGCCGGGCGGCCCGTCCGACGACGCCAGCGACGCGCTGCTCGCGGCCGCCGAGGAGCAGGTCACGCCGGATCACCCGCACGAGCAGGCGTGGGCGGACGCCTACCGGGCGTTCGGCGCGAAGCCCAACCGGACCCGCCCCTCGGTGACCGCGCTGCGCAGGCGGCCGGGGCTACCGCGGATCAACAAGCTGGTCGACGTCTACAACGCGGTGTCGGTGCGGCACGCCCTGCCCGTCGGCGGCGAGGACCTCGACGCCTACCGGGGTGCGCCCCGGCTGTTCCGGGCGCGGGGCGACGAGGAGTTCGAGACCTCCGCGGGCGTCGAGCACCCCGAGCCCGGCGAGGTCGTGTGGGGTGACGACGCGGGGGTGACGTGCCGGCGGTGGAACTGGCGGCAGTGCGCCCGGACGCAGATCACCGAGCGGACCGGCCGCGCGTTGTTCATGCTCGAGCGGCTCGAGCCGATGACCCTCACCGCGCTGCTCGCGGCGGGCGAGGAGCTGCGCGGTCACCTCGAGGCGCTCGGCGCGGACGTTCGGACCAGACTGATGAGGTGATCGCCTCTTCCCTTCCGAGACGGTCGAGTCCAGGATGGTGCGCACCCCACCACGAGGAGTGACCGTGATCATCCGCCTGGTCCTCGCCGCCCTGCTCGCCGCAGTGGCGCTCACACCGTCGGCAGGAGCGCAGGCTCCCTGGTGGGAGCCCGTGAACCGACCGGCGCCGGACTCGGAGATCAACGTCAGCGGGGAGCCCTTCCGGGGCACCGACAGCCAGGGCAAGGTGCGCGGGTTCGTCGACGCGCACAACCACCTGATGACGAACGAGGCGTTCGGCGGCAGGCTGATCTGCGGCAAGCCGTTCTCCGAACAGGGCGTCGCCGACGCGCTGAAGGACTGTCCCGAGCACCACCCGTTCGGCCTCGGCGCGATCTTCGAGGCGATCGTGGCGGACCCCGACGGCCACGACCCGGTCGGCTGGCCGACGCTCAAGGACTGGCCGTCGTACAAGACCGTCTCGCACCAGCAGAACTACTACGCCTGGGTCGAACGCGCCTGGCGCGGCGGCCAGCGGGTGCTCGTGGCCGACCTGACGAGCAACGCGGCGCTGTGCTCGATCTACCCGTTCAAGGACCGCGGCTGCGACGAGATGGACTCGGTCCGCCTGCAGGCCCGCCGGACCTACGAGCTCCAGGACTACGTCGACCGCATGTTCGGCGGCGCGGGCAAGGGCTGGTTCCGGATCGTCACGACCCCCCAGCAGGCGCGGAACGTGGTCGCGCAGGGCAAGCTCGCCGTGGTGCTCGGCATCGAGACCTCGGAGATCTTCGGCTGCCGCCAGGTGCTCAACTTCCCCGCGTGCACCAAGGGCGACATCGACCGCGGACTCGACGAGGTCTACGCGCTCGGCGTGCGCAGTGTGTTCCCGTGCCACAAGTACGACAACGCGTTGTGCGGCGTCAGGTTCGACTCCGGCACGTCCGGCGCGGTCGTCAACGCGGCCCAGTTCCTGCGCACCGGCACCTGGTGGACGACCGAGAAGTGCACCGGCCCGCAGCAGGACAACCCCATCGGGCTCGCGGCGCCGAACGCGCTGATCCCGGCGGGCGTCGTCGCCCCCGCGTACGACCCGGCGAAGCGGTGCAACACCCGCGGCCTGACCGCGCTCGGCGAGTACGCCGTGCGCGGCATGATGCAGCGGCACATGATGATCGAGATCGACCACATGAGCGTGAAGGCCGCCGGGCGCACGCTCGACATCGCCACCCAGGCCCGTTACCCCGGCGTGCTGTCCAGCCACAGCTGGATGGATCCGAAGTGGACGGAGCGGGTCTACCAGCTCGGCGGTTTCGTCGCCTCGTACGAGATGGACAGTCCCGCGTTCGTGGAACAGACGGCCGCCACCAGCGCGCTGCGCCGCCAGTACAACGTGGGTCTCGGGTTCGGCACCGACTACAACGGCGTCGGCTCGCACCCGAGTCCGCGCGGCGGCGTCACCTACCCGTTCCGCAGCTTCCCGGACGGGCCGCTGGTCGACCGGCAGCGCACCGGCCAGCGCGTGTGGGACATCAACACCGACGGTGGCGCGCACGTGGGCCTGGTGCCGGACTGGATCGAAGAGGTGCGGAAGCTCGGCGGGGACCAGGTCGTGAACGACCTGCTCGCCGGGGCCGAGTCCTACCTCGGGACGTGGGCGGGCGCGCAGCGCTGGCCTTCCTGACGCTGTTGGCGGGAGCCGATTCACCCCGTTCGCGCGAAGCAGCCGCGCGAACGGGCGGTGCAGGGTGTGGAGACGCACGTGTCCACACCCTGACAGGAGAACGTGATGAAGGGACCCACTGCCCCGGTCGTGGTCGGCGTCGACGGCTCGTCCTCGGCGCTCGCCGCGGTCGAGTGGGCCGCCGGTGAATGCGCTCACCACAAGGCTCCGCTGCGTCTGGTGCACGGATACGTGCTGCCGGTGCGCGGATACCCGGAGGTCGTGCTGACCGGCAACGAGGTGCGGCAGGCGATGGAGGTGCGGGCGCGGGAGTGGCTCGGCGACGCCGAGGCGGTGGCGCGCACCGCCGCGCCGGACGTCGAGATCACCACGCACCTGGCCGCATCGGGCGCCACGGCGTTGCTCATCGAGGAGTCCCGCGACGCGCGGCTGATGGTGCTCGGGTCGCAGGGGCTCGGTGCGGTCACCGGACTGCTCGTCGGGTCGGTCGCGCTCGCGCTGGCGTCGCACGGGAAGAGCCCGCTCGTCGTCCTCAGGGGGACTCCGGCACCCGACGGTCCGGTCGTGGCCGGCGTCGACGGCTCGCCGACGAGCGAGGCGGCCTTGGCGTTCGCCTTCGAGGCGGCGTCGGCGCGGGACGCGTCGCTGATCGCGGTCTTGTCGTGGCAGGAGTACGCGGTCGACAGCGCGTACCACCTGTCCCGGCTCGCGATCGACTGGGACCGGGCCGAGGAGAGCGAGCGCAGGCTGCTCGCGCAGCGGCTCGCGGGCTGGCAGGAGAAGTACCCGGACGTGCGGGTGCACCGGGTGGTGCTGCGGGACCGTCCGGTGCGCGCGTTGATGCGCTACGGCGCCGATGCGCAGCTGCTCGTCGTCGGCAGCCACGGCCGCGGCGGGTTCGCCGGAATGCTGTTGGGGTCGACCAGCCAGGCGTTGCTCTACCACTCGCCGTGCCCGCTGGCGATCGTCCGCCCCACCTCGGGGTGAGGTCGGCGAGCGGTCTGCGGATAACCGGGGCAGGCGCTTCGCGCACGTGCTACTCCTACGCGCGTGCGTGCTGAGGATCATGCGAGTGCGGTCCACGTGGCCGTGGTGTCCCCGGACGGCCGAGTGGGCGTGACCGCGACGCGACCGGGCGAGATCCGGTTGTGGGACATGGCAACCGGCGGTCTGCTGGCCGTCAGGGCCGAGTCCGACGAGGTCGTGGAGAGCGCCGCGTTCACCGGCACCGGGCAGCTCGTGGCCAGGGGGTCCTGGTCGGCGAAGCGGTGGACGGAGGAGCTCGTCGAGCTCCCGGACGCAGGCGAGTGGGTGGAGCTCGCGGTCGGCAGCCGGATGCGGGTCACCGACGACATGCGCCTCGCCACGGTGGTGGTCCCCGCGGGCGGCAGGCTCCTGGTCGGCCACGACGCGACCGGTGCCGTCCACGCGTGGCACCACCAAGGTCGCACCGTCCACACGGATCCGTACCACTGGCTGAGCCCCCGTTGGTCCTATGTGGACGAACAGGCTGACCAGCGGTTGCTGTGCGTCTGCGACGACGGGCGGCTGGTGGTGTCACCGAGGCCGGGCAGGCTCGTCGTGCTGGACGCGAACACCGGTGCCGCGGTGCGCACGATCGAGGCGCCGGAACCGACGGCACTGGCGGGCCACCCGGATCTGCCGCTCGTCGCGCTCGCGGACCGGGACGGCGAGCTGCGGTGGTGGGACGCGGCGAGCGGCGAGCCGCTGGGCCGGGTCCAGGCGCACGGCGACCGGGTTCGCGGTCTCGCGGTCGCGGCCGAGGGGCTCGTGTCCGCGTCGCGGGACGGCACGGCCGCGCTGTGGGACTGGGACGGCGCGCTGCTGGGCCGGTTCACCCCGGCGCCCGCCGACCGTCCGCGGGTGCCGGCCGGCCGGCAGGACCCGCACGAGCTCGCGCTGGTCGCCGGGACGCCCGACGGCAAGCGGTGGCTGGTCTGCGGGTACGGCGGGCAGGTGCACGTGCTCGACGGCGAGCTGGTTCCGGTCCGCCACGGCCAGATCGTTGCGGCGCAGGGGATGCTCGACGTCGACGAGGTGCTCGACGCGATCGCCGCCGGTGGCGCGGAGTTCGCCGCGGTGGCGCGGACACTGGCCGTGCCCGGTGCACTGGACGAGCTCCACGGCGACGCACACCCGTACGACACGGACAAGGTGATCGCGCGTGCGCTGGACGGGCCCGTGCGGTCGGACGACCCCGACGTCGTGGAGGCCGCCGCGCTGGCGCTGATCGAGCTCCGGCCGAACAGGGCCATCGCGCTGTGCTGGGAGCTGATCAGACGCGTTCCCGGTATCGCGGGAAGGCTGCTGGCCGACGTCACCGGTTCGGAGCCGCCGGGAGTCGACGGCCTGCTCGAACAGCTGCCGCGCGTCGACCACTTCACCGCACTGCTCGTCGCGGGCGCGCTCGCCGAGCACGGAGACGCGGCGGTCGACGCGCTGTGCGCGGCCCTGCGCGAGTTCCCTCCCGGCTGGGAGGAGATCGGGCACCGGGTGGTGTGGGCGGTCGAGTTCGTCTGCCCGCGTGACGGTCTTCAGCTGATGCTGACCTCCGCCACGCCACGTGCGCGCAACATCGCGATGGACGCGTACAGCTCGGCGCACCGCGACAGCAGGCACGGCGGCCTGAAACCGTTGTACGACTCCGAAGAGCTCGACCGGGCCGTGCACGACTGCGCCGTGCGGGAGCTCGCCGCGACCGAACCGGGTTACGGCTCACGCGACAACCAGTACGAGGCGATGTACGCGTTGTGGTTCTGCTTCGACCACGCCGACGCGCCGCTGATCGCTCAGGTGCTGGCCACCACGGAGGACTCGGGCGTGCGCAGCATCGGCCTTTCGCACGTGGAGGAGATCTTCCAGACCGATCCTCTTTTCGACAGCGGGTTGCTCGACGCGTTGCGCCGCACGGCATCCGACCCCGACGAGAGCTGCGGCACCCGCACGGAGGCGCTCCGCTACGCCGCGGGCAGCGCCCGCGAGGAGGTCGTGCCCTGGATGCTCGCCGCACTCGACGACCGCGACCGCCGCGTCGTGGCCGGCGCCATCTACGCCTTGCTGTTGAAGGACAAGGAGCGCTTCGCCGCGCGGGTGGCGCCGCTGCTCGACGCGTGGGAGGACACCGACGGGTGCGGCTGGGAGATCGGCGAGGCGCGCGACATCCTCGCCGGCGAGGAGTCCTGAAGCGGTACCACAACGTCCGCGAACCTATTTGGGGGAAGACCTTGGCACCATCACGCTCGACCATCACTCGGCGCGCCCTCCTGAGCGCGGCCGCGCTCCTGCCGCTGGCCGGATGCTCGAACAACGCAGCACCGTCCACGTCCACATCGACCTCCACGTCGACGCCGACGTCTGCTGCCCCGGTGACCGAGCACGACGACGATCGCCTGGCCGAGCTGGAGCGGAAGTTCGACGCACGCCTCGGGGTGTACGTGCTCGACACCGGCTCGGGCGCCACCATCGTCCACCGGCCGGACGAGCGGTTCGCGTTCTGCTCGACGTTCAAGGGCGTGGCGGCGGCCGCCGTGCTGCACCGCAACCCGTTGTCGCACCTGGACACCGTCGTCAGGTACACCGAGGCCGATCTCATGGAGCACGTTCCCGTCACCGGGCAGCACGTGGCCACCGGGATGAAGATCCGGGACCTGTGCGACGCCGCCATCCGCCACAGCGACGGCACCGCGGGCAACCTCCTGGTCCGCGACCTCGGCGGGCCTGCCCAGCTCACGGACTTCGTGCGCGGCCTCGGCGACACCGTGACCAGGATGGACCGGATCGAGCCCGCGATCACCGAAGCGACACCGGGAGACCCGCGCGACACGACCTCTCCCCGTGCGTTCGGCACGACCTACCAGAAGATCGTGCTGGGGCCCACCCTGCCGGACGACAAGCGCGCCTTCCTCCGCGACCTGCTGGAACGCAACACCACCGGCGACCAGCGCATCCGGGCGGGCGTGCCGCAGGGGTGGGTCGTGGCCGACAAGACCGGGACCGGGAGCTACGGCACGCTCAACGACATCGCCGTCGTGTGGCCGCCGAACGCCGCGCCGCTCATCATCTCGATCATGTCCAGCAAGGCCGCGAAGGGCGCCAAGGCCGACCAGGCCGTCATCGCCGAGGCCGCCGCGCGCGTCGTGGCCGCGTTGACCTGAGATCGATGTTCACGGATTGATGTTCAGCGTCCTCGCGCTGATCCCGGACAACGTCGGAGCGCTAGACAGGCACTCGGCAACGTCACTGATCAGCAGGGGGAAGTCGTGTCACCACGGAAGTTGGGAAGACTGGCGCCGGCGGGCGCGGTCGTGTTCGCGGTGCTGGCCGCACAGGGGCTGACCGGTGTCCAGGCGAGCGCCGCACCGGAGCAGGACGAGCAGGCACTGGTGCGGCTGACGCAGCAGTACCTGCAGGACCGGGCCGACCGGTTGACCGGCGGGGCGAAGGCCTCGGCGCTGACCTCGGTCAGCGGGACGGCCGAGTTCACCGGCAGGCTGGCGGCGGAGGCGGCCGAGCTGGACCGGCGGCGGTCGTCGGCGGACTTCAGCGGGGCGCGCGTCGTGATCCAGCAACCGGACGTCCGGTTCGCCGGGGACGAGGCGCGGGTCCGGTTCGTCGAGCGGACGGAGCTGTTCTACGCGCACCGGTCGAAGGCGGACTCGCCCGCCGCGGCCTCCCACCGGGTCGGGCACACCGTCGGGTTCACTCGCGTCGGCGGTCAGTGGAAGGTGGCCTCCGACGTGCTCGACCTGCCGCAGGACGCGGTCGGTCCGCTCACGTACGCGCACCCGGTCAAGAGCGGGCCCGCCGCGGCAGGCCCCAGGTCGAAGGTCCCGGCGGGCTGGGTCGCCTCGAGGCCGGACACCCCGAGGAAGGCCGGCGGCGAGAACCCGACCGTGCAGGGTCCGCCGTACAGCCGGGCCGCGGCGGCGAACTACGCGCGCCGATGGGCCGAGGACCGGAACCCGGACTTCCCGTCGTTCGGCAACGACTGCGCGAACTTCACGTCGCAGGCGCTCCTCGCGAGCGGCTGGGACATGGTGAAGAGGGGCTACAACCACCCGGACGCCTGGTGGGTCACCAAGCCCCAGCCGGGGTTCTTCAACAGCCACACCTGGTCGGTTGCGCAGAACCAGGCCGACTTCGGTGGCATCAGCGGCAGGTTGAGGAACTACGCGGGTGAGCCCGTGCACGTCGGGGACATGCTCTACGCGGACTGGGGCGGCGATGGAGGACCGGACGCCCACATCGACCACTCCATGATCGTCGTCCAGGTCGACGATCCGTGGGACTGGGGCCAGATCCACCTCGCGTACCACACCACCGACCAGGCCGACATCACGGCGTGGGACCTGTACACCATGGACGAGTACACGGAGACCGCTGCCTACTACTTCTTCAGCCTGCAGAACGCCTACTAGCGCGGTGAGGCCTCTCGCCGGGTGCCGGCGAGAGGCCTCTCACCGGCCGTGGACGAAGGAGATCCAGCGGCCCTAACGGCAGAGGTGCTGTGCGCCGAGGTACGCGAACACGGCGGCGGCGCCGAGCGTGCAGCCGGGACCGGGGTAGGACCGGCCCATCACCGACGCGGTGGTGTTGCCCGCGGCGTACAGGCCCTCGATGGGTGAGCCGTCCTCGCGCAGCACGCGCGCGTGCTCGTCGGTCACCAGCCCGCCCTTCGTCCCGAGGTCGCCGGGGTAGATCGCGGCCGCGTAGTACGGCGCCGTGTCCAGTGCGCCCAGGTTCGGGTTCGGCTTCACCCGAGGATCACCGTAGAAGCGGTCGTACGCCGTGTCGCCGCGGTGGAAGTCCGCGTCCGCACCTGATGCGGCGAAACCGTTGAACCGCGCGACCGTCCTTTCGAGACGTTCGGCCGGTACGCCGATCTTCTCCGCCAGCGCGGTCAGTGACGGGGCCCGGTGCAGCAGCCCGATCTCCGGCGTGTCACCGGGTTTGAGCATGACGAACGGGTACCGCGAGCGGTGCTTGTCGTCGATGATCAGCCACGACGGCACGCTGCCGCGTTCGTAGATCCGGTGGCCGCACTCGTTGTACGAGGCGGACTCGTTCATGAAGCGCTCGCCCGCGGAGTCCACGATGATCGAACCGGGGAAGGAGCGCTCGCGCAGCGTGACGACCGACATCCCGTTCGGCAGCGTCAAAGCGGGGCCCCACCAGGCCTCGTCCATCAGCGCCGTCGCCGCACCCAGCGCCACGCCCAGCGAGATCGCCTCGCCGGTGTCGGTGGGCGCGGCCATGGTCCACGACGTGCCGGTGGGCTGCGGGTGGGACTTCTGGCGCATGTCGTCGTTGTGCGCGAACCCGCCCGCGGCCAGCAGGACGCCGCGCGCGGCGTCGACCTGTTCCGGCCTGCCGTCGCGCGACACGACCACCCCGGTGACCCCGGAGTCGTGCACGACGAGCTCTTCCAGCTTCGCGTTCAGCCAGATCTCGGCTCCCCGGTCGGTCGCCAGCTTCACCAGCTGCCCGATCAGCGAGGCGCCGCCGATCAACGGCGTCTTGCGGCCGATCCTGCGGAGCTTGGCGACCCGCAACGCGGTGAGGAACCCGCGCGGGGTGCGTTTCGCCAGGCCCAGCAACGGGATCTCGGTGGTGTAGAACGGCATCGCGGTCGAGCCTGGACGCAGCCGCAGCTTGCCGAGCCACGGCCCGAGCGAGTCGCCGTCGATCAGGCTCGCCTCGACGCACCGGCCGCTCGTGCTGCCTCCCGGCAGGTTCGGGTGGTAGTCGGGGTAGTTCTTCGACCACCGCAGCCGAAGCCCGGCCTTCAGCAGGAACGCCACCATGTCCGGACCGCTGCGGACGAACGCCGTCCGGCGCTCCTGCGAGCTGTCCTCGCCCGCCGTCTCCTGCAGGTACCGGAGCGCGTCGTCAGCGGAGTCGGTCCCGCGCAACAGCGGGTTGGCGGGGACCCACAGGCCGCCGCCGGACAGCGCGGACGACCCGCCGAGCAGGTCCGACTTCTCCAGCACCAACGGTTTCAGGCCCTGCCCGGCCACGGTCAGCGCGGCCACCAGCCCGGCCGCGCCACTGCCGACGATCACGACGTCGAATTCGGACACGAGGCGTCCTCTCACGCAGAGCTTCGCAGCCTAAGTGAGAATCATGAAGCGAAAGTCGTGCGTTTCGCCAGCGGAACCGCATCAGTGCGCGAAGTCCCAGCGGGTGGCACCGGCCTGCTCGGCACCGCCCACACCGAAGGCGGTGTGCAGGGTGAGCCGGTACAGGTGCCACGGCGGGGGACCCGCGCTGGGCGCGGTGAACGGGGCGGTGAGCGCGTCACCCTCCACGGTGGCCGGCCAGCCGCCGCTGCGGTAGACGGCCGCGACGCGTTCCAGGGTGGCGGAGTCGGTGACGCGGTGGGCGTCGCCTTCCAGCACCAGGTCGATGCCGGGCAGGCGGACGGACGCGGTGCACGCCGGGTTGGCGCTGAGGTTGCGCGCCCGGCGGGTGGCCGGACCGCTCTTGAAGTACAGCGCGTCGTCGACCCACACGGCTCCGACGCCCGCCGAGTGCGGCCGTCCGCCGGGACGCACGGTGCCTATGAAGAACGTCAGGTCGGTGCCTGCGGTCTTGGTGGCGAGCAGGTCGCGCGGAAAGCTCCACGGCACCTCCGGGGCGCCGTACTGGTCGAGGTTGCGAGTGGACGTGGGCTCAGTCATGGACTTCGTCATACCCGTTCGTCGAACAGGTGCATCTCGAATCGACAACCGGATCGCGCGAAGTTCGCCGGGCGTGGGCAGCGCTGCCTTAGCCTCTGCCGGTGAGTCACGATCTTCCCGCGGGTGGCATGACCGAGCTCTGGCACGAGGTCCTGGAGGGACCGCTCGGCGGCGCCGTCGAGGCCGTGGAGCGGTTCGGCGAGTGGCGGCCCGCGGACGAAGCCGGTCAGGAGTTGTTCGCGCGGCTCGCCGCGGCCGATCCCGGTGTGATCGCGGCGTTCGCGGAGCCCGATCCCTGCGTGACGATTCCCGCCGAGTATCCCCAGGACCTGACCTTCTCCCCGGACCTGTCCGAGGTGGCGCTGATACCGGGGCTCGAGGACACGGCGACGCTGGAGATCTACGCGGTGGCCGACGGCCGCCTCGTGGATCGTCGTCCTATGCCCGACGAGACGTTGCAGCCGTGGGACTACCAGGTGCTGCACGTCGGCGACGCGATCGTGCACCTGGAGAGGCGCGACAGCGACCGCGGCGGCTGGGAGTGGACGGTCGTCCGCCGCAGGGCTCCGCACTGGTCGTCGGAGGTGCTGGACGAGTTCAACGCGGGCACGACCAAGCTCGCGCCGGTGCCCGGCGGGTTCGTCGTCGGAGCGGGGGAGTTCTTCCTCTTCGGTGCGGCGGACGGCCCGCTGCGGGGACCGGTCGTGTTCCGCGACGACCGTCCGAGAACCCTGTTGACCACCGACCCGGCGAGCGGGCGGATCGCGGTGATCGTGGGGAGCCCCGGCTCCACCTACGCCCAGACCGAGCTGCTCGTGCTCGACGCCGACCTGCAGGTGGTGGCCAGCGCGGCCATCAACGGCGAGGGGCAGCACATCCACCACGGCTGGTTCTGCGGGCCCGACCGGTTGCTGACGCACGGGCGCTGGTACCACGTGAAGTCGTGGGAGGTCGCGGGCGAATCGCTTGTCGTGCAACGGTCCCGCCACCTGGACAAGTGGGAGCACCGGTACGCGTCGCACCTGCCTCCACTGGGGACGACGCCGCTGCCCGGCAGCATGCGGGTCGCCGTGGAGCGCGACGGGAACCCGCCGCTGTGGCTGGACGCGTGCACCGTCGAGATCCTGGAGACCCCGTCGTTCGGCTCGCGGTGCCCGCTGTGGGTGTCGCCCGGCGGCGAGTACGTGGTCTTCGAGGCGCGAGAGGAGACCGAGATCCACGACCTGCGGCAGCTCGAGCTCGCCGACCTCCTGACCCGCCCGATGGCGCGGGTGCGGCCGTCGGACGTCGACGCCGTGGCGACCGCGGGCTCGGCCGCCGTCCTCGAGCTGCTGAAAGCGTGCGTCACCTACCGGCTCGCCCGCTGACGGACATCGCTGAACCGGTCGCGCGCGGTGCTCACAACTGGTACTACGGTGCGGTGACCACCTGGAACGATGTGATCAACCACGTCCGCCAGCGCTACGAGGTGCTGGAGGACACGGACGGCTGGCTGCGCCTCCGCATGGACACGGGAGACGGGCGCACCCAGCAGGTGGCCCTGCACCACCTGCCCGACCTCGACTGGGTGGAGATCTCCTCACCCGTCGGCAAGGCGGACGCGATCGACGCCCACCGCCTGCTCGAGCTCGCGGGCGCGTCGGAGATCGGCGGCGCGGCGGTGGTCGACGGCGTCGCGCTGCTCAAGCACACCGTGCACCTGAGCGTCGACGAGTTCGAGCGCGTGCTCCAGCTGCTGGTCGCCCGCGCCGACGCGCTCGAAGCCGAACTGACGGAGGCCGACGACTTCTGACCTCAGCGTTCGGACCAGGTCGCCTCGGTGAGCGCGGCGACCTGGTCAGGAGACGGCCGCGCAACGGGTGGGGCGGTGCCCCATTCGGACAGCGCGGTCGTCTTCCAGTGCGGGCGCCCGAAGCTGTCGTGCGACACCTGTTCCGCCCGCGTCACGCGGTTCTCGTCGTCCACCCACACCGTGAGCGTCACGCCGGACGCGGTGGAGGGGTTGGACTCCACAGCCTGACCCGACGTCAGCACGTACCGGCCGTCCGACGCCTCGACCAGCCGCAGGGTGTCGCCGTCGAGGTCGCCGAACAGGCTGCTCGGGTGGACGTCCCTGGTGCCGATGCTGATCTCGCTCTCGAGCGTCCACATCCACATGACCTGCTGGCCGAAGTCGAACTTGACGTACTTCTTGCCCGCGGGCAGCCGCACGCGGTCGTGCTCGACGTAGGTCTCCGTGCCGCGGTCGAACTTCACGACGTGGTAGCCGTGCGGCCCGAACCGGGACTCGCTGCGCACGGTGATGTCGGAGTCGAGCGTCGTCCCGAGGAACCCCGTGGTGGCCGTGTGCAGCACACCGGTCCACGTGGTCCGCGCCGGAGCGGGTTCCTCTTCACGCGACTCGACGTCCACGCGCACGGACGCCTGGCGCAGCATGGCGTCGCGCCACGTCTCGAGCAGGGCCTTCGGGTCGGTCGTTGAAGCCGTTGAAGGTGTGCCGCACGCCGTCAGCAGGACGAGGGCGGGGAGCAGTCGCCGGATCACCCCGGCGAGTCTGCCGAACCAGACCCGCCGGGGTGAGGTGATCAGACGAGTTGGTCCTGTCGGACCAGCGGAAGGCTGGTGCCGCACCGGTCCGCGAGTGCGCGCGCCTTGGTGAGCTCGGCGCGGGCCGCACCCGCGTCACCGCGCGCCCGCAGGGAGACGGCGAGCAGCTGGCGCGCGTGCGCGCCCATGACGGGCTGGCCGACGGAGTCGAACAACGCCGTCGCGCGGGTGGCGTGGTCGACCGCGCGAGCGGGATCGGTGGGCAGCGCCGCGTGCACCCTGGCCAGGTGCGTGTGGCCCCGGCGGCGCGGCGGCGTCCACGGCCTGAGGTCGGCCTCCGCGCGGTCGGCCCAGGTCGCCGACACATCCGGAAGCCGTTGTGCGGCCGCGGCCTCGGCGAGCAGGGAGTACCACCAGACGCGGGTCATCGGCGGGACGGTGGAGGACCGGGGGTGGCCCAGTGCGGCGGTCAGCAGGTCCGTGCAGGTCGCCGCGTCGCCGGACCGCAGTGCCGCGAACGCGACCGGTCCGTGGACCAGCCCGGCGAACAGGTTGCGCTCGCCGCCTGCCGTGATCGCTTCCTTGCCCAGCCGCAGCGCCAGGTCGAGGTCGCCGCGGAACGTCGCGACCCAGGACTGGAAGGCGCACACGGCCGCGGTGAACTGGTCGTAGCCCGAGAGCTCCGCGGCGTCCCGCGCGTCCTCGAGGTGGTGGGACACCCGGTCGAGGTCGCCGGTCTGCCCGGTCGCGAACGCCATCGCGGTGTGGATCTCGCCGGCGACGTAGGTCTGGCCGGTGCTGCGCGCCACGGCGAGCCCGCGGTTCAGGTGG
Organism: Lentzea tibetensis; assembly: GCF_007845675.1. Lineage (GTDB taxonomy): Bacteria > Actinomycetota > Actinomycetes > Mycobacteriales > Pseudonocardiaceae > Lentzea > Lentzea tibetensis. Next base: position 31,163 of record NZ_VOBR01000039.1, read on the forward strand.
CGCAGCGCGGCCTCCGTGCGTTCCTCGCAGGTCTCGGCGGTGGCCAGCAGCACGATCGGGTACAGCAGCTGGGACAGCTCGCCGTCCGGCATCGCGTCCACCAGGTCGGCCGCCTCGTCGAGCTTGCCGAGCGCGGCCAGGCCGGTCCGGCCCAGCGCCTGGTCCGCCACCACGTGCGCCGCCAGTGCTCCGACGAGCAGCGGGCCTCCGCAGGTCCGCGCCGCCCGCAGGGCCTTGCCCGGCCAGTCGACGCCATCGCGGCGGTCGTCGGAGGGATGGCCGACCGCCAGGCCCAGCATGAGCTCGGCGGCGGCGCGGTCGTCCCGCTCCGGCCTGCGTGCCAGCTCGGCCACCAGCTGCGCCTTCGACTCGGCGTGCCTGCCGAGCAGCCGTTCGATGCCCGCGCACAGCGCCACCAGCGACGCGCGCAGGTCGCTCATCTCGGCCGGCAGCAACGACAACAGCTCGTGCACCGCCTCGCGGCTCTCCCGCAGCTTGCCGGTGAGCGCCAGCGCGAGCGCCCGCATGCTCAGCAGGTCCAGCCGCAGTGCGGCGGTCTCGGCCTCGTCCGGCAACAGGTGCTCGGCGGCGACCAGCCAGCGCACCGAGGCGGCCGGGCTGCTGTGCAAAGTGCCCGCGGCGGCCTCGCGCAGCACGGCCACCGCCTCCCGGTCACCCCGGCGCGCCGAGCGTTCGACGTGGTGCGCCCGCTCCACAGCCGGCGCACCGCGCAGCCTGAGCGCCTTCGCGGCACGGCCGTGCGCCGCGGCGCGCCAGCCCGACCCGGCCGCGTCGTAGGTGACCCGCCGCAGGAGCGGGTGCCGGAACCGGAACCGCTCGGTGCCCCGGATCTGCCGCAGGACATCCCTGCGCACCAACGTGTCCAGCGCGCCGAGCACCTCGTCGACGCCGAGGTCCGCCATGTGCGCCACCAGTTCGGGCTCGACGACGTCGGCGGCCACCGCGGCGGCCTTCGCCACCAGCTCATCGGTGGGGCACAGCGCGTCGAGCTCGGCCGCCAGCGCCGCCCGCACCTGCGCGGGCAGGTCGTCGTCCTCGTCGCCCGGCGTCATCGCCGCCACGGCCGCGCCGGCCAACGCCTGGACGTAGAACGGGTTTCCCCGTGCCACCTCGTGCACCTCACGCCTGCGCACGCCCTCCAGCCGGACCGGCAGCAGCTCGTCGATCTCCGCGGGGGAGAGCGGACCGAGCTCGATCGGCGTGACCACGCCGTCGTTGATCGCGCGGCCCAGCGCGTGCCGGAGCCTGCCGGTGAGCTGCCTGGGACGGTAGGACACCGCCAGCACCACCGGGCCGCTCGGCGGACGGCGCAACAGGTAGTCGAGCAGCTCGGCGGAACCGTCGTCGGCCCAGTGCAGGTCGTCGAGCACGAGCACGACTCCGCCCGCGCACGCCATGTTCTCCAGCAGCGCGCGCACCGCGCGGTGCAGGTGGAAACGCTCCCCGTTGGGCGCCGGTTCCGCGGCCCGCAGTCCGGGCAGGAGCTCGCCGAGCAGGCCCCGTTCCGCTGCCGACAGCTCGGCCAGGTGCTGTGGCGCGTGCTCCGCGAGTGCGTCGGCGACCATGGCGAACGGGACCTGCTGCTCGAACTCGCTGGCCCGGCCCCACAGGACCAGCCGTCCGGTGCGTCCGGCCCACTCGGTCAGCAGCCGGGTCTTGCCGATGCCCGGATCTCCGGCGACCGCCACCGTTCCGCGCTCCATATTGTCCAATGTGGACAGTTCGTTGGTGCGGCCAGCGAACGGCGTGCGGCGCACCTCGACCGCGCGTTCGGGCGGCACGAGTGCGCCGTCCTGGCGCAGCACGGACTCCTCCAGCTCGCGCAGCGCGGGGCCGGGGTCGATGCCCAGTTCGGCCGCCAGCCGGTCGCGCACCTCGCGCAGGACCGCGAGCGCGTCGGCCTGCCGTCCCCCCCGGTACAGGGCCAGCACCAGCTGTCCCTGCACCTGTTCGTCGAACGGGTGCTGCCTCGCCAGGTCGGTCAGCTCCGGCAGCACCTGTCCGTGCTCGCCCGTCCGGAGCCGCGCGGCCAGCAGCTCGCGCCGCACCTCGAACTCCAGTCCCGCCAGGCGATCGGCCTGCTGGGCGAGCCACGGCACCTCGGCCACGTCGACCAGCGGCGCGCCGCGCCACAACGCGAGCGCTTCGCGCAGCAGCTCGATGCTCTTGGCCGGAGCGGACGTCTGCCGCGCGGCGCGCAGGAGCCGTTCCGCCTCGGCGACGTCCGTGTCCAGGCTCAGCAGGTAACCCGGTGGCCGCGCGGTGATCGCCGACCCCACGCCGATCACCCGGCGGAGCTGGGAAACGTGTGCCTGCAACGTGTTCAGCCCGCACGCCCGGCCGTCCCACACCAGCTCGATCACCCGGTCCGCGCTGACGATCTCCCCCGCGTGCAGGCCGAGCACGGCCAGCACCGCCTTCTTCCGCAACCCGGACACCGGTCTGCGCGCACCGTCCTCGTCCGCCACGTCCACCGGCCCGAGCAGCCGAACCCGCACCCGAATCCCCCTGTCACGCTTGTGTTTTCAGTTCCCCGTCAGCTCTGGTTAAGCGCAGGCCGCGACGCTCTCGGCATTCCGGTTCACCAGACCGAAAGGCCGAGATGAAGATCCGTTCCGTGCTGCTCACCGCGGCGCTCGCCATGATCGCTTCCCTCGCGGCGATCGTCCCCTCCGCCTCCGCTGATGGCATCAGCACCTTCTACGTCACCATCCGGACCGCCGACCTGCCCGACGCCGGCACCGAGGACCACGTCCGGCTCACGATGTTCGGGCCCAACGGTGCGTGCGGGCCCTTCCAGTTCGACAAGGACTTCCACCGCGGCGACACCTGGGTCTCCGGGAAGCTCAAGTGTCCGAACATCGGCACTCCCAGCTGGATCAGCCTCGGCAAGGGCGGCGGCCACAAGGACGCCTGGTACGCCGAGTACGTCCACATCTACGAGGAGGGCCCCGGCACCAACGTCCACTGCGAGGTCAACTACCTGTACCCGAAGTCCAGCGAGACGAAGTTCTGGGGCTGCTCGCAGATCTGACGGCGCGGTGGTCACTCCGTTCGAGACCCTCTCTCGAACGGCGTGACCACTACGTTATCGATGTCGGCCACATGGCGACCACACGCGGTGATCGCCGTGTGGCCGACCGCTGTCACGGGGTTGATGGCGAGGAACAGGAACGCCGCCAGCAGCACGAGGCTCAGCGTGGCCAGCGTCGTGACCGTCGTCAGCGCGGCGCCACTGCCATGCCGTTCGTCGTGATCATCACCGCGGCGAACACCGTGTCCCGTGCCAGCGACGCGGCTTCCGGACCGCCGGACACCATCAACGTGACGATCAGCGCGACCTCGATCACCGTCACCGCGACCGCCAGCACGACCGCCACCGCGGAGACGAGCACCGCACCAGGTTCGAGTCCCCACGTCAGCGCCAGGAGTGCGACGGCCAGCAGCGGCACGACGTTGGTCCAGGACAGCAGCGGTGAACGAGGGATGGCGATCATGCCTGCCACCCTCGCACAGCTCTCCCGGCGCGGCCTGCCTCGCAGCAGGCGGGTGCTATGCGAGCGCCGGCACCGGATCAGGGGTGCCGAACCGCACCGGCACGCCGGGGGAGTGCAGTGCGCTGACCGGGGGACCGGCTGGTGCGGGCACGCCCGCGGCGGCGACGAGCTCGTCGTCCAGGTCGAGCACCTCCGCCCGGTGCAGCTCCCAGCTCGGGTGTTCGTTGGGCAGGTGCAGGGTGCTGCCGTGCCACGACACGTGCAGACCCCACCGGGCGGTGAGGAAGTGCTCCAGCGGGCTGGGTTCCGCGATCGGCGGCCCCACCCCGACCACCACACGGCTCGCGACAGCGCGCGGGCCGGGCCACCTCCGGCGGCACGTGTAGGCGATCACGTCGCCGGTGCGCTCCAGGCGCATGGACGACCACTTGTACGGCAGGCGCGCGCTCACCTGCGCGCCCAGCACCGGTACCAGGCGCGAGGCGTCGAGCGACAGGAACACGACGCCACGCCGGCCCGCACTGTCCACTGAGTACAGCCGGACGTTGGTCTCGCAGAAGGTCCCCACGTACGGCAGGTGAGGCCCGACCGCGCCGCCGATCGGGTGCATCCGGAACGGGACGAGCCCGACGTAGGTGACGCCGTCCAGCACGTCCGGGACCGTTCCGCGCGGCAGCAGGTGCGCCACCAGCTCGGGCCGGACCGGCCAGTGCAGGAACGTGACGTCACGCCACCACTGCGTCACCGGTGCCAGCCGCACCGGTCGCGGCGTCACCGGCGTGATCGGTTCCACCGCCACGACCCGGTCAGCCGCTCGTCGCGGCAGCGGCTCGTTCGGCCATCTCCTGCGGGGAGAGGTCCTCGATGCGGGTGGCGACACTCCACCGGTGCCCGAACGGGTCCTCGAACTGACCGCTGCGGTCGCCGTAGAACTGGTCGGTGATCGGACGCAGTGCGGTGGCGCCCGCGGCGATCGCCTTGGCGAAGACGTCGTCGACGTCCTCGACGTACAGACTGAGGGTGACCGGTGTGCCGCCGATGGTCTTCGGGGATCGGATGCCGAGGTCGGGGAACTCGTCCGCCAGCATGATCACGGCGCTGCCGATCTCCAGTTCGGCGTGGCCGAGCCTGCCGTCCGGTTCGGCCATCCGCATCCGCTCGGTGGCTCCGAACACCGCGCGGTAGAAGTCGATCGCCGCGCCGGCGCCGTCGACGCACAGGTAGGGCGCGAGCTGGGGGTAGTTGTCGGGAACGGGCTTCACGTCAGCCATGAGTGACTTCCTACCCCTGCCGCGCGGACGTTGTCGAGCGGAGGTACTGGGCGGGTGACGATCCGAGCTCCGCCCGGAAGGCGGTGCTGAACGCACTGGGCGTGGAGTAGCCGACGGCACCGGCGACCCACGACACGGCGCGTCCGTCGGCGAGCAGGCGGAGTGCTTCGAGCATGCGCAGCCGACGCCGCCACTCGCCGATCGTCATTCCCGTCTCGGCGAGGAACAGGCGTTCCAGCGTGCGCCTGCTCGCACCGGCGAGCGAGGCCAGCGCGGTGATCGGCTCGGAGTGGTGCGACCGCAGTAGGTCCGCGAGAGCGCGCGCACGCGGTTCTGCCGGCGCGGGCAGCTGCAGCGCCGGGTCGGGCGCCACCGAGTCGAGCAGGTCGACCAGCACCGCGACGAGGTGGGAGTGCCTGAGGTCCGAGAGGTACAGCGGGGCCGTCGCCACCGCGTGCAGGATCAGCTCGCGCAGCAACCGCGAGACGGCGATGACCTGGCAGCGCGCCGGAAGCGCCTGCAGCCGGGCGGCGAAGTACAGCGTGCGCAACGAGGTGCGGCCCGCCACGTCGATCCGGTGGCCGACGCCGCCGGGCACCCACACCGCCCGGTGCGGCGGGACCACCCAGCTGCCGAGTCCGGTGTGGACGGTCACCGCGCCGTGCGCGGAGTAGATGAGCTGGTCCCACTGCTCGGCCTGCGGCAGGATCAGCTGCCCGTTGCGGTGGGTCACCGCGTAGCTGCGCACATCGGGCTCAGCTTGTCGCATTCTCGAAAGAATCCGCCGCATCGTCGGCTGAGCGCAAGCCCCCGAGGTGCCACGCTCGCTCCATGCCCAGACTCGCGCACTTCGCGATCAACGCCGACGACGTCGACGTGACCCGCCGCTTCTACGCCACCACCTTCGGCTGGCAGTTCGCGCCGTGGGGCCCGCCGGGCTTCTACCGCGTCGAGGCGGACGCCGCCGCCGGACCCGGTGTCACGGCGGCCCTGCAGCAACGCCGGGACCTGGTCCCCGGCCACCCCACCACCGGGTTCGAGTGCACCGTCGCGGTGGACGACGTCGACCGGACGCTGAAGGCGGCGGTGACGGCCGGTGGCCGGGTGCTGATGGACCGCACCACCATCGCGGGCGTCGGCCACCTGATCTGGCTGGCCGACCCGTCCGGCAACGTCGTGGGCGCCATGACCTACGACAACTCCGCGGAGTAGAGCACCGGAGCACTAGTGCCGCGTGACCGACTGCATGCGGATGGTCCAGCCGTCCGGCCCGGACCGCACGTCGACGTACTCGCAGACCTGCCGGGTGAACCACAGCCCCTGACCCGGTTGCGGCTCGCGGGTGCGCGGTGGCCGGAAACCGATCAGCAGGTCGTCGATCTTCCCGGTGAGCCGGTGGATCTCGCACACGGAGGCGCCGTCGTGCGACCACGTGTGGACGTAGCCCTCCCCGGCGAGGTGGGCGACCTCGGCCACCGCCGACTCGAACACACCCGCCTCCAGCGTGCCGAGCCCGTGCAGGATGGCCTGCGCCCGGACGAAGCGGCACACGGACTCGACGTCGCGGTGCAGGTGAATGGTCTTCGCGGACTTCGGGCGCTTCGGCAGGGGTTTGGCGTCGAGCTTCGCGATCAGTGAGAGCGGGTTCTCGTAGGTCGCGCAGACGCGCTTCTCGGTGCCGAGCACCTCGATCGGATGCGCACTGCGCGCCGCTTCCACGATGGCCGGGTCGGTGGTGCGCGTGTCGTAGGGGCACATGGCGTGCACGCCGAACGGCGCCAGCAGCACGTTCGCCATGGCCTCGAAGCGGATCCACTCCGTGATCTCGCGTGGCGAGCTGCCCGCGCGGCCGGTCCAGTCCGGTTCGGCGGCGGCGTGGATCCGGCCGGCGGGCCCCGTGTTCATCGCGATGTAGCCGGCCGCGTGCGCCATGGCGTTGGCGGCGGTGCCGGTGTACCACTCGTGGTTCGGGATGAACGCCACGTGCTCGCGGTCGGCGCCCATCTCGTCGCGCACCAGGTCCATCTTCCTGGCGGTGCTGACCAGCAACGGCGGCGGCTCGTCCTCGGCCGCGATGCCCGCACGCAGGAACGGCACGACCGCGGCCAGGAACTCCTCGTCCGATCCGTGGACGACCACCTGATGTTCGAGCGGCCCGTGGTGGCCCGTGCTCATGACTGCCTTTCGTCGACGCGCGTGGGTGAAGCGCCCATGCTGCGCCTCGGATGCGTGAGCTGGCAGTGAGATCGTTTGTATTGCACCGGAACCGGAGACGGCGCGCCTATACAATTTCCCATGTGAGCGGGGCTGACTACACCCAGATCCGGATCAGCGACACGGAACGGGACGAGGCCGTCTCGACACTCGCGGTGCACATGTCCACCGGGCGGCTGGAGCTGGCGGACTTCGAGGAGCGCTCCGGGAGGGCCGCGGCCGCGCGCACCAGGGGTGAGCTCGAGGCGCTGTTCAGCGACCTCCCCGCACCGCACCCCGACCTCAGCTCCGCGACACCGCCCGGCCGGAGCTCCGCGACCGCGCCTGGCCGGTCGGTCGTGAAGGCCGAGGACGGCCCCGAGTCCGAGCTCGTCGAGACACCGCTGAGCTCCGCACTCGAGGCCGTGGGAGGGCTGACCCTCCTCGTCGGCATCCCCGGCGCGATCCTGCTGACCATCTTCCAGGGCATGTGGTGGCTGTTCATCCCGGTCGGCCTGGTGCTGATCGTGTCACTGGGGTGGTCCGAGGCCGCCAAGAAGCCGAAGTCCGGCGCCTAGGCCGTGTCCTGCAAGTCTCGCCCGTGACTCTCATCGAACGGACTTGCAGGACACGGCCTAGTCCTCCCCGGCGAGCAGCTCCTGCAGCTCGCGCACGGCCTCGGTGAGCTTGTCGGCGAACAGGTACATCTGGTCGGCGACCGCACGCGGCGTGCTGAGGTAGATGTTGAAGCGGTCGGGCAGCAGCACGTAGGCGATGCCGATGCACTTCTGGCTCGTCGCGCCGAAGCCGAAGTACTGGATGTGCTCCGACGGCGCCGAGCTGGTGCTCAGGTAGTCGTCGCGCATCTTCAGCCAGCCGGGGGTGTCGTACAGCGCGAGCGGCCCGGTCGCGCCGAGCTCGCCGCCGCGCCGCTTCTGGATCAGCTGCAGCTCCCACAGGTGCTGCTCGGGCACGGCGCCCGCCTGGCTGTCCTTGGCCCGCTCGACGTGCTTGTTCGCCCCTGCCCGCAGCGCCGCCCTGCGGGTGGCCGCGTCCGCGGCGGGATCGTCCATGGTGGACACGAACGTCAGCACCTCCGGCGTCACCACGCGCATCGCCTCGGTGCGGCCGTTCTGGTACTGCCGGGTGGCGATCGACTCGTACGTCGCGCCGACGAGACCCTTCGCCCGGTTGTGGGCGAGCTGGTAGGCCATCTGCACGAACCCGTCCGGCGACATCCGCAGCTGCTTGGCGCGGTTCCGGCCGAAGTCGGAGAACGACAGCGTGGTGGTCGCGGTGTCCGCCGCGTACTGCGCGAAGGCGCCCGCCGCTGCTCGCACGTCGTCCCGCTGTTCGTCGGTCAGCGTGAACTCGATCGGCTCGGTCGCGGGCAGGCCCTGCGACGTGGCGCCCGACAACCGGACGTGCTCCTCGGCCGGTGAACCGAGCATGGTGTCGACGAAGCTGAGGATGGTGGTGCCGTCCAGCTCGCAGTGCTCGACGTTGATGCCCGCCCTGCCGTCCGCGAAGACGATCAGCGTCACCGCCTTGTCGAACCACCGGTTGCCGCTGTCGCCGTGCAGCAGCTGGTCGCACGCCGCCAGGGTGTCCGCGGGCGCGAAGTCCTCCAGCGCCAGGCAGAACAGCGCGGTCTCGATGGTGTCGAGCGCCTCGGCGTTGTCCGCGAGCAGTGCCTGCCTGCTGGCGGCCCACTCGGCCCGTGCCTTGGTGGTGAGGTGCCCGGCTGGCGTCTCGGCGCGTTCCGAGCCGGCCTTCATGATCGCCTGCAGTCCGCCGGTGAGGTCGGCCAGGTCGTGCGGCGTGCCGTCCGCGCCGAACACGTCCATCCGGAACGCGTTGCCGCGGAAGAACACCACGATGTGCCGGGCCTGGGACGGGCCGGGCTGCTCGGCGCTGTACGGCGTGCGGACGGTGTCCTGCTGGGGGTGCGGAATGCGGGTCGCGGAGAACAGGTACTTGTTCTGCACCATCGACTGCGGCGTGCCCCGCTGCAGGATCGGCGGGATGGCCTCGGCGTCCAGCTGGACCTTGTAGGCGACGGCGGCGGCGATGAGCCCGGCCGCGCGCTGCTCCTGGGTCTGCTCACTGTCCTGGAACAGGAAGAAGAAGTTCGCGTTGAGCGCGATCCGGTCGCGGCGGCCCAGGTACCTGGTCGGCCAGAACAGGTCGAGCCAGCTGCGCACGTCGTCCCGCGCGTTGTACTGCTCGAGAGCCGCGTGGAGCGTGCGAGCCGGGCTGTCCGCCTTCAGGAAGTCCTCGACGGCGGCCTCGGTGACCGCCAGTTCCGCAGCGGTCAGCAGCGGTGCGCACCATTCGACGAACCGCTCGCAGCTCTCCTCCAGCGTGGGCAGAGGCACGCGCGGCAGCCGGTCGTCGTTGCCGAAGGTCCGCGTGGACCACACCTCGCTGTTGTTCACTGTCACCTCGAGTTCGCTTGGTGGAACGCGTCGAAGAAACGCGGGGGCGTGCTGTCACGGGGACCGGACACGTGGAGCTGAGCGTAGAGCCAGCCGTCGGTCTCCAATCCGCTCGGATCGACTCCGACGCCCGACAGCGTGTCGAGCACACGGGATTGTTCCTCGTGCGAGATGAATCGGCGCTGCCGGAACACCTGGTCGAGCCGCACCGTCTCGTATCCGAGCCCGGCGAGGCTTTCCTCGATCGAGTCGAACGGGAACATCCGCAGCACGAAATGCGCCATCCACGGAGAGCCGCTGGCGGCGACGACCTTCGAGAGCGTGTTCGCGCCGACGTATCCCAGGCTGCCGGTGGAGATGACGAGATCGGTGTTCGCCAACTGCGCCAGCTGTTCGGCGGTCGGGTCGTCGCGCTCCAGATCCGCGTGCACGGCGTCGTCGAGGAACCCGGTCTCCCGCGCGTAGGCCAGCGCAGGCTGCGAGATGTCGAGCCCGACGAACCGCGCGCGCGACCCGGTGCGCGACCGGACCAGCTCGCGGTCACGGGCCACCACCGCGGCACGGCTGTGCGAGTCGATGTCGCAGTAGCGGTCGTACAGGTCGTCCATCGTCACGTCGCAACGCAGGAGCGCGGCGTTGATGCCGTACGACGAGCCGATGTCCAGCACCTGCGGGACGTCGACCTGCCGCGCGGCGCGGTAGTCCTCGATCAGCGTGGCGAAGTACGGCTTGGCCAGCTGCGGGATGTGGTACTCGAGCCCGCGCAGCGCCGAGAAGTACGCGCGCGGATCAGCCTGCGTGTAGATGTGGTCGAGCGTCACTTTCCCCGTGGCGTCGAATCGCACTTGTCTCCCTAGTCGAGGCGTTCGTCGACCCGCACGGCACTGCCTTCCGCCGCGAGGTGTTCGGGCAGCACGCGGCCGAACAGCTGCCGCGTCCGCGCCACGCTGCCGATCACGCCGGGCCGCTCGCTGTAGGCGAAGATCACCGTGTGGCGCGCGCGGTCACCGTGCACCGTGCTCACCTGGTGCAACGAATAGCGTCCCTTGAACAGCTGGAGGTCGCCGGGGCGCAGCGCGAGGCGGTGGGTGAGGTGCTCACCCCGGCCGTCCAGCACCGCGCGCACGTCGTCGAAGTTCTCCGCGTCCGCTGATCGGATGTTCGGGCAGTACTGGAACTCACCGCCCGCTTTCGGCAGCTGGGTCAGCATGCTCACCGTGAACTCGTTGGTGTCGAAGTGCCACGGGTGCGCCCTGCCGGGTGGAATCACGTTGAGGACCAGCCCGGACAGCGGGTCGGCCAGCTCGTGCAGCTTCGGCAGCTCGAAGCAGCTGGCGACGAACTGCTGGAACAGCTCGCTGGAGTAGAGCTGCTGGATGATCGAGTCACCGGGAATGCGATCCCGCGCCACGAAAGCGTTGCCGCGTTCCATGGTGGTGCGACCGGGATGGTCCGCAGGCAGCGGTGTGTCGACGGCGATGTTGTAGGCGTTCACCGTTTCGACGTCGTAATACGCCAGCGGCGCGATCTCCGCGCATTCCCGGCGCAAGTCGTCGTGCAGCTCAGGGCGAATGAAATCGGGGAGGACGCTGCAACCCGTGGTGTGCAGTTCCTGGTGGGTGCGGGAAACCACGTCCCGCCACGCCGCGCTGCCCGGTTCTCCCAGTGGATATCGCTCCGTGTCGACGACCTTGTCGAACGTCTGCAACTCTCACCTCCGGCTCAGGGATTCGGACAGTGTCTTCTGCCGAATCACCGCCGCGTAGCCATTTGTGAGATGAGCCACGACAGGCGTTCAGCGGTACACCGGGAAACGGGGACGCCTCCGGCCACCCATCGGGGGAGACGATGGCCGGAGGCGAGTTGAGAGGTCGGCACGGCGGTCGCCTCTCGGCGAATGGCTCGACGCGGCTCCAGCCGAACGGTGTTCCGCGAAGGCTTGGGTGAGGCCCGGGGACACGGACCGCACCGACCGCTCCGTACAACGGCCGCGGGTGCGCCGGTGTTCCCGCGTGGCAGTGGCCTTGGTCTCACCGGCACAAGTCTGATGTGGACGGTTGTGGGTGAGGTCAGTTGCCGCGCAGCAGTGCGCGGCACGCGTCCGCGACGCGATGCGTGCCGTGGCCTTCGAAGTAGCCCGCCGCGTCCCGCAACCACTCCACCGGACTGCCCCAGCCGTCGGCCAGCGCACAGGCCGCGACCAGCCGGGCACCCAGGAACCGGGGCAGGCCGAGATCGGCGGAGAGCGCGATCGCCTGCGCGGCGGCGTCGGCGGCCGCGTCGACCTGGCCGTCGCGGCCGAGCAGCACGGCCTGGCTCCACAGCAGGTACGTCCGGTGCACGTGCAGCTGAGCCAGGTGGGAGTCGGCGAGCTCCTCGTACTCCGCCCAGCCCGCCCGGCCTCGGGTCACGCGCAGCAGCAGGTAGGGCCCGCGGAAGAAGAAGTAGGAACCGCGGATGATGGGGATCGCGGTGGTCGCCCGGTCCGCTTCGGCGAAGTCGGCCAGTGCCCGTTCCGGCTGTTCCTCCACGAGAGCGCACATCGCCGAGCAGTACGCCCACACCTCCTCGCCGTTGCCGTACCCGGCGTCGCCCTCCTCCCGCAGCCGGCCGAGTGCTTCGTCGGTGGTCTCGCGGTCGCCTCGTGCGGCGGCGATGCCCGCGTCGATCGCGACCGCGAGCATGACGAGCCCGTGGAGCCGGAGCCGGGCGGCGGCCGTGGCCGCGCCCGCGCTGCGCCTGGCGGCCTCGTCGTACTCACCGCGGAGGATGTGCGTGTGGGCCAGGTGGAGGTCGATCGCGATGATGACCAGGACGGCGCCCGTCTCGTAGGCCGCCTGTCGCGCCGCCAGCAGTCCGGTGGTGCTGCTGCACAGATACCGCTCGGTGACGCCGAGCTCCAGCAGCGCGCGGATCCGCCAGGCCACCAGTCCGTGTGCTTCGGCGATCGACCGCCACCGCTCGACGTAGCCGCGGGACCGGGCGAGGTCGTGCCCGCGGGTGCAGCGGGTGAGCACGTCGAGCGCCTCGCACGCGACGTCGGGCTGCTCGTCTCCCGCGGCGAGCGCGGCGCGTTCGGCCAGCGCGCGGGCCTCGGGCAGTCGGTCGACCTGGTCGAGGTTGAGGATCAGCGTCGCGGCGACGGCGTCGACCGACGCCTCGTCGGTGCCCAGCAGGCGGCGTGCGGACTCGATGTGGTCGAGGCCGCGCTCCCACTGCGTGGCAACGGTCGCGGCCCGCGCCTGTGCCACGTGCGCCGCGGCCAGCCGGGCCGGTGGCGCGTTCATCGCCGCGAGCGCCTCGCCGAGGCGTTCCCCCGCGGCGAAGGCGCGGTCGGCGTCGCCGATGTGGACGAGCACCGCCGCCAGCGTGTCGAGCAGGTCCGCCTCGAGTGCCGGATCCGGGTGGGGATCGAGGATGGACAGGCCCCGCTCGAGCAGCTCGACGGCGCTGGTGAGCAGTCCGCGGTCGGCGGCGCGGCGACCGGCCTGCACCAGGAGGTGGACGGCCCGCGCGGTGGCGCCGCCCGCCGCCCACAGGTTCGCGGCGAGCTCGGTCTCCTGCGGCCGCATGGACTCCACGGCCTGCGCGGCGGAGCAGGACAGCGCTTCGCGTTGCGCCGCGGTCAGCCTGCTCAGGATCGCGTCGGCGGTGAGCGCGTGGCGGAACGCGGGCGTCTCGCCGTCGTCGGAGCCGACCCCGACGAGCTGGGCCTGAGCCGCGCCGCGCAGTTGTTCCACCGCGTCGTCGGGGGCGAGGCCGGCCACCGTGGCGGCGACCGCCAGCGGGAAGTTGCGGCCCAGCACGGCGGCGGCCTCCAGCAGTGCCACACCGCGGGCGGCGAGCCGGTCGACGCGGTGCAGGATCGCCGCCGTCACGTCCGGCGGCAACTGGGCGCGCACGTCACCGTGCACCCGCCAGATGGCGTGGTCAGGACGCAGGACGGTGCTCTCGATCATCGCCGCGAGCAGCTCCTCGACGACGAACGGCACGCCGCGGGCGTCCCGGTGCAGATGGGCGATCACCTCGGCGGGCACCTCGCTCGCCGGGATCTCGAGGCACTGGGCGACCAGCTCCGCGGTGTCGGCGTCGCCCAGCCCGGACAGCCGTTGCACGCTCGCGACCCCGCGGGCCTCGGCGGACTCTGCGAACTCCAGTGCGAGCGGAGGGTGTGGTCGCGTGGTCGCCAGCACCAGCACGGCCTGGTCGGCGAGACCGTCCAGCAGGTGGTCGACGACGACGAGCGTCTCCTTGTCGGCCTCGTGCAGGTCCTCGAGCAGGAGCACGGTCGCTTCGTGGGTGCCTGTCGCGGAGCACAGGCGCAGCAACGCTTCCGAACGAACGACGTGCGGGTCCGGGAGGCCGGCGGGGGCGTCCGGGGAGAGGCGGCGCAGCACGGGCCAGTAGGCGCCCAGCTGCGCCTCGGTCGGGGCGTCCCGCCTGCGCAGTGCGGTGGACACCACCTCGGCCAGCGCCCGCAGCGGTGCTCCGCCGCTCGCGCGTCCCCGCAGCACGCGACATCCGCGCGTGGTCGCGTCGGTGACCACTTCGGACGTCAGGCGCGACTTGCCGATTCCTGGCTCTCCGACGAGGAACACCGCGCCGCCGCGGCCTTCTCGGGCTCGTTCGACCGCGGCGCGCAGCGTGGAGAACTCGCCGCGCCGACCCACCAGCACGGGTGACGTCAGATGCATTTGCCTGCTTTCCAACCGGAATCCGTTGAGGCTGCGGGAGTCTACAAACGAGGCTTGGCGCGGAGGGGCGTTTTCGATGTGCTCGCGGTGTGGCGGCGGAGTGCATCGTGGCAGGGGTGGAAGACGAACTGCGCGCGCTGCTGGACGCCGAACCTGAGGAGAGTCGCTGGCGGCGACTGTGCTCGCTGGCCGAGGACCTGCCCGCGGAACAGCTGGCCGAGGTGGAACTGAGGCTGCGCGACTGGCCCGCGCGGCTGCGGGTGATGCCGACGACTGGTGGGTGCGCTGGCGGGACGGTGATCGTCAGCCGCACCACCGCCTCGCCGCGCACCGCGGGCTCGGTGGCTGGGCCACGGGGCCGCACGACGACCCGCCGCGCGCCTTCGACAGCGCCGGGATCGAGTTCGCCCACCTCGGCGGGTTCGCGCTGGCGTGCTCGTCGGACCTCCGGTGGGTGCTGCTCGCCGGATCCATGCAGCCCCACCACAGCGGCGGCGTGGTGCTGCTGTGGGGCACCGGGCCGGACGCGTCGTGCTGCGTGCTGGTCACCGGCGACGACTACTACGGGGAGACGCACACGGCGCTCTTCAGCCCGGACTCGTCGACGGTGGTCGCTGCGCTCGAACAGGACTGCCTGGAAGCGTGGCCCACGGCCTGGGAGGTGAACGGACACTGGGCGTGGCGGTGGTGCGTCACGCAGAACCCCTTCGACGAGGACGGCGAAGAGCCGGATGAGCTCGAGAACGTCGGGCTCGCCACCTCCGGCGACGGGAAGCTGATCGTGGCCACGTCGAGGCGCGATGGCGCGGTTGACGTGTACTCGATGGCCGACGGTGAACCGGCGCACGAGTTCACCGACGGCGCGATCGGCCCGGTGGCACTGGACCACACGGGTCAGCGGGTCGTCTACGCGGTGGCCGACGGCGTGCTCGTGGTGCGCGACACCGGCTCCGAGGCGGAGTTGCTGCGCCACCACAGCGGTCTGCCCGAGGTCGACGAGCTGGCGATGGCACCGGACGGCAGCGCTGTCGTGGCCGTCTGCGGGACGACGGCGTGCGTGCTGACGTTCGACGGTGACCGGATCGCCGCGTCGCGGATCGTCGAACCCGTCTGCGACCTGGCCGGACAGGTCCGGGTGGCGACACGGGTGACCTGGGGCGAGCACGGTCTGCGCGTGTTCGTCACCGGTGAGGGCTCCGCGGTGTTCGACGGCGACGGCCGGGTCCTGTGGCGGGAGCCGGTGGGCGTGCGGGGCGCGTTCTCGCCGGACGGCCGGGTGCTCGTGACCGCGACACCGGGTGGTGACGGCGCGGTGGAGGCCTGGTTCCTGGACGCCCTTCGGTGAGCGCCTTGGCCTGCACGAGTTGTGCGCGATTGGACCTTCTGGCCGGTCCATTCAGCACATACGGTCAGGTGCATGACGATTCGTTCGGCCATCTGGCTGCCGATCTTCGACGAACTGGCCGACCCGGTGGTCGTCGCGCGCCTGGCCGCGGAGGCCGAGGAGGCGGGCTGGCACGGCGTGTTCGTCTGGGACCACCTGCGCTGGCGCGAGCCCGTGGTCGACGTGGCCGATCCGTGGATCACGCTGGCGGCGATCGCGTCGGCCACCGAGCGCGTGCGCATCGGCCCGATGGTCACGGCACTGGCGCGCCGCCGTCCGATCAAACTCGCCAAGGAGACCGCCACGCTGGACCGGCTCAGCGGCGGACGGATGATCCTCGGTGCCGGGCTCGGCAGCGACCGCTTCGGACAGGAGTTCTCCACGACCGGTGAGGAGCTCGACGACCGGGTGCGCGGGCAGATGCTCGACGAGTCGCTCGCGATCCTCGCCGCCGCGTGGTCCGGCGAACCCGTGGAGCACCACGGTGAGCATTACACGATCAGCGGCGCGGCCTTCCGCCCGACACCGGTGCAGCGGCCGGGGATTCCGGTGTGGACAGCGGGTTTTCCCGGCAAGGTCAAGCCGATGCGCCGCGCCGCGCGGCACGACGGGTACTTCCCGGTCAACCTGCAGCACCCGGACGAGCTCGCCGCGGCCGTCGAGACGATCACCGGGCTGCGCGGGGACAGCACGGCGCCCTACGACGTCGCGGTCGCACTCCCGGCGGGCACCGACCTCGCGCCCTACGCAAAAGCCGGTGCCACCTGGTGGATGGCGGAGTTCGACCAGCACGAGATGTCCGTCGACACCGTGCGCGGCGTGCTGCGGGACGGACCGGCGTGACGGTCGTCGTACTTCGACGAACTGGCCGTGGCGTCGCCCGCCGAACAGGACGGCGTGCGCACCGCGAACTGTTGGCCACTGCACCGGTTCGGCACCGGTTGATCTGATCACCTTGCTGCTCAAGCGTTTCCTCAGCGCGTGCTCGTCGTTGTACCCAGTGGATTGCGATTGGGGGAAGCGATGCAGCCGCCCGACCACACGACACTGGTGGACCTGATCACGACGTCGGCACCCGACGTGGTGCCGCACCCGCGGGAGGAGTTGTTCTCGGTACTGCTGGTTCACGACGACCCGCTGCTGCGCGACGCGATGTCGGTCAGGCTCAGCCACATGGGAGCCGGAACGGTGCGCGGCGCCGCCTCGCTGGCCGAGGTCCGGGCGCGGGCACGGATTTCCGGTCCGTGCGACCTGGTGGTGCTGGGCCTGCCGGGTGACACCGGCATCGGCCTGGTCGAGGAGTTCAGCGCACTGGGCTGGCCGCGGATCGTGGTGCTGGGATCGGCCGACGACCCCGCCGCGGTCGTCACGGCGCTGAAGGCGGGCGCCAGGGGTTACCTCTGGAAGTCCGCGGTGGTCAACGAGAACCGCGTCGTGCCAACGGTCTCCCCGGACGCCGACGACCCGATGAGCCAGCTCTCCCCGCGTGAGGTCGGGGTGCTCCAACTGGTCGCCGACGGCCACAGCAACAAGGAGATCGGGGTGGCGCTGAGCCTCTCCGCGCTCACGGTGAAGTCCCACCTGAGCCGGATCGCCAGGAAGCTGGGCACCGGTGATCGCGCCGAGCTGGTTGCCCTGGCAATGCGCGCCGGGGTGATCGACTAGCCCCCGGCGCGCACGGCTACCACCGGTTTCGCGGTCAGAAGGCCAGGCTCCAGACGTCGATGCGCCCGGTGTCCTGCCGGGCGACGTCCTGCACCCGCAGCCGCCACGTCCCGTTGGCCGGGCTGGCGGAGGCGTTGACGGTGTAGGTCTTCACGACGTCGTCTCCGCTGTCGTTGTTGGGGAAGTCCTCCAGCCCGTAGGTGGTTCCGTTGGGGGACAACAACGTCAGCACGAGGTCGCCGCGATAGGTGTGCCGGACGGTCACGTTGACGCGCAACGTCGCGGGCGCGTTGCCCGCCACAGCGGACACGGTGATCGGTGACTCCGCGGTGGTCAGGTCGGTGATCGGCACGTCCACGTCGTTCGTGAACTCCTTGCCGGGAGGCGTTCCGCCGCCGACGATGCCGTCGATCCAGGCGCGGTGCGTCGTGGAGTCCATGTAGATGGCCGGTGCCTGCCCGCAGATCGGGCTGGTGCCCGCCGTTGTCGTGCCGACCAGCTGCCACTCGGTGCCGACCTTCATCACCGCGGGACCGCCGGAGTCGCCGTAGCAGGCGCCGCGCCAGCCGTCGACGTTGCTCACGCACAGCTCGGGTGTGCCGGTGCCGCACCGGCTGTCCGGCAGGATCGTGGTGTCGAGCTCCTGGAGGATCGTGGGTGCCGGGGTGTTGCACGGGTCGCACGTCGCGCCCCAGCCGAGCAGCCGGATCGCGGCGCCCGCCGGTGCTGTCGCCGCGATCTGGGCCGGCGGGTACGAGACCGGCGAGGCCAGCTGGATGACCGCGACGTCGGTCTGCGGGTGCAGGACGATCCGGGTGGCCTGCACGAGGGTGCCGCCGCTCGTCCGGTTGGTCGAGCCGATCCTGGCGCGCACGGACGACGGGGGATCGCCCTCCACGCAGTGCTTCGCGGTCTCCAGCCAGTTCGGCCGGATCAGGACGGCGCCGCAGAAGTGCCCGCCGCCGGAGTTCTGCAGGGAAGCGGCGAACGGATAGGCCTCGGTGGCCGGTCTGCCGCCGACGACGTTCGGGGTCACGTCCGGTTGCGCCACGGCCTGCGGTGAGCACAGCAGCAGTGCCATGATCACCGTGAGAAGAGCACGCATGTGTCTCCTTTTCGTTGCAGGGCAGCAAGGTCGTACGCCGCTCGCGATCGCGGGCACAAGATTCGGACGTCCGGGCGTTGTGCGCGCCCGGACGACGGAACTACAGTCGGGGGTTGTTCTCGAATGGCCGCCGACCGGACCGAGGACGTGTCGATGCAGTCTGTTCGCGGGCCTTTCCACATGGCCTTCCGCGGAGCCGTCCAGCGACGGGGCATGAGCCTGGAACGCCTGTGCGCGCATCTCGCGCGGCACGGGATCGCGGTGGGGACGTCGACGTTGAGCGACTGGCAGTACGGCCACACCCGTCCCCGGTCAGCGAAGTCGTTGCGCGCCTTGGGATGCCTGGAGGAGATACTCGGCGTGCCGCTGGTCGGCCTGCTCGAGGAGTCCGACCACCTCGGCGAGCGCGACAGCCCGCTCGGTGACCTGCTCGGCGACACCGACGAGGCGGTGGAGGTGCTGAACCAGCAGGAGAAGGTGCTGGTCGACGCCCGCCGCCGCCCCTCACGGATCTGGAGCCGCACGACGGTGCGCGCCCGGCGCAACGGCGTCGACCGCTACCTGGTGCGGTACTTCGGAAATCCGGGCGGCACGCCGGACGCGGTGCGGCTGGAGGCACGGGAGAACTGCCGCCTCGGCGAGGTGCGGCGGCACGCCACGGAGCCGGTGCTCGTCGCGGAACTGCTGTTCGGCCACACGTTGCGCGCGGGCGAGACGTGGGTGTTCGAGCTGCAGATCACGGATGGCACGGGTGTGCCGGACGACGTGCAGGCGCACGCGTTCCGGCACTCCGAGCAGCAGCACCTGCTGGAGGTGCGGTTCCACCCGTCGGCCCTGCCCGCGCGCTGCTACTCGTTCAGCCAGAACCACCTGCGCGACGGCCGCACGCGCACGGGCGAGCTGCCGCTCAGCGAGCACCACACCGTGCACCTGCTGACCATGAACGGCGTCACGGGAGTGGTGGGCATCGGGTGGGACTGGTGAGCAGGGCGTCCACCATCCACAGCTGCGTCGCCCTGACGGCGTCGGCGTCCAGTCCCGCGACGTCGCTCAGCCACGCGCGCGTCTCGATGCCGCAGACGCTGCGCAGCGCAACCGCCAGCCGGTGCAGCCCGGCGTCGCCCAGTTCGGCGCGGAGCGGTTCGAGCGCCTCGCTGAACCAGCCGATCGCCCGGCCCTGACGCAGCGGCAGCTCGTGCGGCACGTCGCCCAGCGACAGCCGCAGCATCGCCCGCTGCTGGTGCTCGGTCTGCTCCACCTTGTCGACGAACGCGGACGCGACCGCGGCGACCCGCTCCGGCACGCCTTCAGGAGCCGGTGCCGGAAGCAGGGACCGCATTGCCGTCTCCGGGAACGCCGCGGCCAGCAGTTCCGCCTGGGAGGCGAAGTAGCGGTAGGCGGTGGTGCGCGAGATGCCCGCCGCTTCGGCCGCCTCCTCCACGCGCGGAGTGTCACCACCCTCGATGAGCCGGCGCGCCGCTTCGAGCAGCTGGTCGCGCGTGCGCTGCTTCTGCCTGGTTCGACCTGATTCCGCGTAGCCACTTGACACGCCCTTCATGGTACCGCAGTCTCATGATGAGACACCAGTACCATGAAGGGGTGTGTGTCATGAACCAGCAAACAACTCTGTCGCCGATCGTGCGCCGAGCAGGCGAAGGAACCCAGATGTGGTTCTTCGGAGGCGGCGTGTTCACCTGGAAGCTCAGCGGAGCCGAGAGCGGCGGTGAGCTGAGCGTGTTCGAGGTCGAGATGCTCGGCGGGAAGAGAACGCCGTTGCACACCCATCCGATCGCTGAGTCGCTTTTCGTCCTGAGTGGACACATCCGGTACCGCATCGACGCCGAGGACGTCGAGCTGCGCGACGGCGACTACGTCATGGTTCCGCAAGGCGTTCCGCACGCCTTCCTGGTGCTGAGCGAGCACGCCCGCGTGCTGTCCATCCAGCCTTCCGGAGAGTGCGAGCCGTTCTACCTCGGCGCGAGTGAGCCGCTGGAGGGATCCGCGCGGGAGACGGACTTCGCCCGCATCGCGGAGAGCGGCGCGGTCAACGGCGGCATCGAGATCGTCGGCCCGCCGCCGTTCTGAGGATCTCCACCAGCATCAAGGGGTGATGTTCGAACCCCGGTGCAACCTTCCCGGTCGTCGACGCGTATGCACGTACTGAACGACATGCGACTGGGGAGCGACAGTGACGGACGAGCAGTTCACCAAGAGCCACGTGATCACACTGATGATCACATCGTTGATCGGCGTCGGGTTCGGTACCGGGTGGTGGTTCGCCGCCGTGGCCGCACTGCCTGCCGGCGGGACCGTCCTCACGGTACTCGGCGTCGTGATCGCCATCGGCCTGGCGGGCTGGGTGGTCCGCTTCGGCCGGTTCGGCGGTCATCTGCCCCCTGGCGGTGGACGCGCCGACAGCCCGTTCGGCAAGACGTACGGCATCGCGGTGCTGCTCATGGTGGTCGGGATCTTCGCGGGCTCGCGGCTGCTGACGCTCCTCGAGCTGCCGCAGGCGGTCCCGGCGTGGGTGCTGTTCGTCGTCGGCGTCCACTTCGCACCGTTCGCGAAGATGTTCGGCTCCAACCGGTACCTGGTGCTGGCGGCGCTGCTCTGCGGCGTGGCCGCGCTCGCCGTCGTGCTCGGCGTGGTCGGGGTGGAGTGGGCGTGGCGGCTCGTGCCCGGATTCGGTGGGGCCGCGGTGTTGTGGGGCACGGTCGTCGCCGGTCTGCGCGACGGGCAGCAGCTCGCCGCGCAGCAAGCTGTCCGCTAGTCGGGCCACGACCAGCGGATGCCGATCCAGCTCACCTTGAGCGCGGTTTCCAGGTGGTGCACCGAGTTGTCGCCGTTGAGGGTGAGGTCGGCGGCGCGGCGGGGTTCGTCGTCCGGCCCGTCCTGGCAGGCGACGTGGATGTCGGTCGGCAGGGCGTACGGGTGGAACTGGACCTCGATCAGGCTGTGCTCGGCGGAACCGCGGACGCCCTGCCAGTACTCGTGGCACGGCTGGGAGTTCGGGCTGTGCTGCGCGTCGAACTCGAAGATCCACGTGTCCCCGGTGGACAGCACGTGGTCGAAGAGGAGCTCGAAGACGACGGCCATGTCGCCGGGTCTGCGGACGACTCTGCCGAGGCGGCAGTGCTGGCGGGGCGTCACGGTGAAGCGTTCGATCGGGATGCTGTTGTCGCCGTAGTAGTGGACGAAGAAGCGGTCCACGCTGTCGAAGCGGGCGCGGGTGATGATGCGGCTGCGTGTCAGCACCGAGTGGCGCTTGGCGTCGAGGAAGACCTTGTCCTGGCGGGCCACGACCTCCAGGTCGTTGGCGTTGAAGCCGGGGAGCCCGGTCGGGAACTCCTTGGGCCAGCCGGTCGGGCCGGTGTGCTCGAGCAGGTCGAGCAACGTGCGGTGGGGCAGTCCGAGCACTTCCTCGAGCGCGGCGATCACCTGCAGGGCCCGGCGTGAGTTCGGGCGGGCCGTGCCCTGCTGCCAGTAGCTCAACGTCGACAGGCCGATGGTGATGTCGCGGCGCGCGAGGTGGCTGCGCAACCGTTCCAGGGTCAGGCCGCGCTGTCTGATCGCGGTTCGCAGTGCCAGGTGGAACGGGCCGGTCGCCAGCAGGGTGTCCAGGCTCGGAGTGGCGGTCACATCACCCAGCGTAGTGAACCATTGATGGGGAGCAGAACCCTACAGACGGCGGGCGCTGCGCAGGCCGAGTCCTTTCTCGCGCGGCTGGTCGAGCACGAGCGGTGCGCCGTCGTCGCCGAACGTCGGGCCGCCCGCCCGTTTTCGGCTCGACACGAACCTGGGGCGTCCTGACTGGTCGAGGCCGAGGAAGATGCCGACGTGGTCGACCTCGCCCTTGCCGCCCCGCCGGGTGTCCAGGAACAGCAGGTCGCCCGGCTGGAGCTCGAGGCGGCCCGTGGTGATCGGTGCGCCCGCGTCGAACGCGGCCATCGCGGCCGGGGTGCGGGGCAGTCCGGCGCCGCGGCCCGCCTCGTCGCGCAGCGGGTAGCCGAGCCGGTAGCCGTAGACCAGGCGGACGAAGCCGGCCGCGTCCAGCGCGCCGTAGCGGTCCGGCGCGGGCTTCGCGGTGACGCCGGGGGCGAACGACCAGTTCACGCCGAGGTAGTCGTGGAAGTCCGCGCGGCCGAACGACGCATCGCCGCGGTAGCGCACGGACTTGTCGTTCGTGACGGCAGGCGCGCCGTCCAGGTACTGCGTCGCCACGGCCAGCACGTCGTCACCGCGATCGGCGACGGCGGCGTCCAACCACGGGCGGAACCAGTCCGCTGTCTCGGCGTGCTGGCTCCACGGCTGAGGCGTCAGCCGCACCCACGCCGTCGTCGTGACCACGGCGGGTGTGCGCGTGGGTTCGGAGAAGGTGCGCGCCGGGCCGGTGATCACCGCGGTCCTGGCGCCGTCGGTGAACGTGGCCACGATGGCGCCCCTGGCGCGCACGACGGTGCGGGGCGGCGTGCCCAGCCGTTCGTAGCGGTAGCCGTTGTCCGGCAACGGGTGCGGCCGCGCCACTGCCGCCTGCCTGCCGTCGAGCCCCTCCTGGGTGGTGGCGACGTGCACGGCCACCGTTCCCGACGACGCGATCACGGTCGCCAGCACGGCGGCGCGCACGGCGCGGTTCGCTCGGGACATCGTCGCGCTCCTCAGATGGTGGGGACCAGGCCGACGAGCACGCCGCTGACGAGCACGCCGTAGGTGATCGCGCTGACCGCGCCGGTCGCGAACACGGTGGCCGCGGGAGGTTGCCGGACGAGCTGGTAGGCGATCAGGCCCGGCACGACGAAGCCGAGCGTCTCGTGGATGTACATCAGCGGGTAGTCGTTCTGGATCAGGACGAACAGCGACGTCTGCAGCAGCACCCCGAGCAGCACGACGGCCGCGAACAAGCGCTTGCCGTACAGGATCACGACCCGCTGGAGTCCTTTGGTGCCGACGTAGGTCAGTGCTGTCATCAGCACGACGATCGCCGCGCGCCGGTAGTCCTCGACCATGGTCAGCGCCAGCCACCCCGGCGTGATCATCCCGCCGGGGGAGAGGTTCGACGTCAGGTAGCACAGCAACGAGAAGAGCAGGCCGATGGCGAGGCCGAGGGTCGCCACCTCCGGCTGCAGACTGCCGTTGATCATGAGTGGGCTCCGTCCGCCGGGGTGCGGGCCAGCCCGTCGAGCTGCTCCAGCAGGACCTCGCCCTGGCCGTGGATGTTGCCGATGGCGGCGAGCGAGATCGCCTCGCGCGGGCCGGACAGGATGCCGCGCAGCAGTTCAGCGGGATCACGTCGTCCGCCGAGGTCGACGATCCGGTCGCGGCAGTGCGGCGCGACGGCGACGGCCGCGCTGCGGGTGGGTTCGCCGATGAGGAACACGCGCGCGGGGTCGAGCTGCTCGACCAGCGCGCCCATCTGGCCGTTGCGCTCCACCCGGTCCGGCCGGCAGTTGATCACCACGTGCAGCGGCCGCTGGATCGCGCCGCGAGCCAGCAACAGCTCGATGTTCATCAACGTCGACTCGGGATCGTTGGCGGCGAACACGTTCGCGAACCGCAGCTGCCGGTCGTCGACGGTGTAGCGGTGCACCTGCAGCACACCGGGATCTGGCGGCGCGTCCCACATGCCCTTGATCGCGTGCTCGCGCGAGACCCCGCACAGCCGCGCCACCTCGACGGCGATCGCGACGTTCTCCTTGAACGTGATCCAGCTGAACCCGCTCATCTCCTCGTCGGTCACCGACTCCGGGTCGACCGCGATCAGCTCGCACCTCCGGTCGGCGGCCTCGGCGCGCAGCACGGGCAGCCGTTCCTGCTCGGCGGTGACGCAGATGCCGCCGACCGGCATCGACCGGCACAACGACCGCGCCACGTCGTCCAGCGTCGGCCCCATCTCGGCGAGGTGGTCCTCGCGCACGTTGCACAGCACGCCGATGGTCGAGCGGATCAGCTTGCTCTGGTTGATCTCCTGCAGGTCCGGCGCGACGGCCATGCACTCCATCACCAGCGCGTCCGGCTCGTACGCCGCCGCCCGCCGCACGATGCCGATCTGCTCGACGATGTTGGCCAGCCCGAACTTCCGGTAGACCGGTTCCTCGGTGGCGTCCGGGTGGATGAACCGCGCCGCGGTGCCGGTCGTCTTCGCGACGGTGGTGAGGCCGCCGCCTCTCAGCGCACCCGCGCACAGCCTCGTGATCGAGCTCTTGCCCCTGATCCCGTTGACCAGGACGCGGAAGCGGATGCGCCGCAGGTTCGCGTAGTGCCTGCGCTGCTCGACGAGTCCGGCGATCAGCAGGGCGACGCACGCGATCAGGTACGTCGTGTGGAGGAACCTCATCAAGGGCCTTTCCGGTCGACCGACTGGCGGCAGAGCTCGAGGCAGCGGGCGATGGTGCCGATCTCGTCCGGCCGCTGCGGGTAGATCACGGTGGTGCGGTCACCGGCGGCGAAGCGGTCCGCGGTCGCGGCGAGCCTGCGCAACGGGAGCACGAGCACCAGCAGGTGCCAGCCGAGCAGGCACAGCACCGTCACCGCGGCGATCAGCGCGGCGAGCCACGCGCTGCGGCGGACGTCGTTGCCCGGCAAAGGGAGCCTGCTCACGGGTTGCTCGATCACCACCGCCCACTGGAGCTCGCTGGTCGTGCTCGATCCGTTGATCGCGGCGGAGGCGACCACCGACATCCGGCCGTCCACCTCGCGCACGGTCGGCTCGGACTCGCCGTGCAGCGCCTTGCTCACGCTGCGCCGCAACGGTTCCGCGGTGAGCTCCTCGTACGCGCGGTAGCCGACGGTGGCGGCGACGGTGCGCAGCCCACCGTCGACGAGCCGCCCGATGCCACCGGGCTGGCGCACCAGCGCGGCCAGCTTCACCACGTCCAGCTCGCCGATCAGCACGTGCTGCCCGTCCGCCAGCGGCGTGCTCGCGTAGACGATCGGCACCCGGCCGCTGGTGTTCTGCTGGTGCAGCCCGCGCGTGCGGGGTGGGCGCTGGCGCGGCCGCAACGGCGTCCGCCCGGCCCTGGCCTCGATGTCGCCGTTCGCGTCGACGACGTACACGCTGCGGTACCGGGGGTTTCTCGCGGTGATCTCGTCCAGCGCGGGCCGGAGGTCGGCCGGATCCGTCGAGGTGACCAGTGCCGCGAACGACCTCAGGTCGGTGAGGCTCTGCTGCAGGCTGCGGCGCAGCACGGCGGCGGTGTTGGTCGCGAGGCTCTGGGTGATCTGCACGGCCTGCGCGGGCACCTGCACCTCCAGCCTGCCGAGCGTGACCATCACCCCGCTCGCCCAGACGAGGAGCACCACCCCGGCCAGCACGACCGCGGTGCGCGCCGAGAGACGCGCTCGCGCGGCCGGTGGCTCGTCGGGCAGACCGGCCTGAACGCGGCGGGCGCGTTCGAACGCGCCCGCGATCCGGCGCACCTCGTCGATCCGGTGGGTCCGGACGGGCTGGTCGAGTCGTCCGGACGCGATCGCCAGCGCGTCGGCGCGCAGCCGTCGCACCGGCCGGACGAGTGCACCGCCGAGCAGCAGCAGGACGAGCAGCGCGACGCAGGTCAGCGTCACGAGTGGCAGGACGCCGCGGCTCGTCGGCGGGTCCGCGACCTCGGGCGTGGCGCCGACGAGCAGGACCGAGAAACCCAGTCGTGTCTTGGCGTTGCCGGTGGCCACCGGTGCGAACGCGACGATCGGGACCGTTGGCCTGCCGTCGGCCGAAGGCTCGGACCCGCCGACCAGGTGCCCGCTCGTCCCCGCCGCCGCGGCGGTCGCCGCCCGCTGGACCAGCTCGCTCCGTTCGGGCTCGCCCGCCACCGGGGTGGCACTGCGCGGCCGCAGCACCTCACCGTCCGATGTGGACAACAGGACGGTCTCCGGCAGGTTCAGCGCGTCCACGGACGTCGCGGGGACGACGAGCTCGGTCGACACGACGATCAGCTGGTCCGAACCGGGCAGCAGGTCGGCGATCACGATCTGCACGCCGCTGTGCGCGCCCGCCACCACGCGCACCGACACCTCGTTGATGTCGCCGATCGGCAGGGACTCGATCGCGACCGGTTCGCCCGCCGATGCCAGCAGTCCGCCGGACACCCGGTCCACCACGGCGATTCCCCTGGTGTGCGGGGAGTTCTTGGCGAAGAACTCGATGGTCTGCTCGTTGCGGCGGCCGGGTTTGACGTCGTACAGCTTCACCGCCGTGGTGAGGTCGCCGACCGCCTCGTTGACCGACGCGCCGATCGAGCGCGCGAGGTTGTCCGCGAACCACTCGTGCGAGCGCGCCACCACCTGGATCGTCGCGCCGTCCTGCTGGCCGTTCAGCCGGATGGCGCAGAACGCCATCAGCAGCACCAGGGTCGTCATGGTCACGATCAGCGGAACCCTTGCGCCGGAAGGAAAACCTGCTTCGGCGACCTGCTGGGTGACGTTTCGCCGCATCACCGCTCCAGCGCGCTACGTTGGACCGCGTGAAGGTCGGATGGGTCGTACTCGCGGTCGTGCTCGCCGGATGCACCGCGGCGCCGCCGCCGGAAACCGGCGATCTCGCCGCGAAGGTCGCGTTGTTCACCGCCGGGATGAGCCCGGACGACGCCTACCGCGCACCCACCCGCGCCGAACGGGACAAGGCGGTGACCGCGTTGCGCCCCTTGCTGACCGGGACCGGTGGTGCGGACGCGAAAGCGCTGGCGTCGCTGGGTTTCGGCGTGCGGACCGGCTCCGACCGCGGCAGGCCGTACGTGCTCGCCGCCAGCGAGCCGGGCGACGAGCGGGGCTGGGGGATGTACGTGGCCGACCGGTCCGCGCCGCCGCGGCTGGTGATCGAGGTGCCGCACCCGAAAGCCGATCGCAACACCGAGGAGCTCGGCGTCGAGCTGCACCGCAGGGTGCCCGGCTCGGTGGTGCTGATCGCCGGTGCGCACCGCAGGGCGGCGGGCAACGCTGCGGACGTCGCGCACCGCACCGACTCGCTGTTCCACGCGGTCGCGGACGATCTCGCGGCGCGCGGTGTGCCGCAGGTGCAGCTGCACGGGTTCGACGAGGACAACCTGCCGGAGTACGACCTCGTGCTGTCCTCGGGCGCGGCCCGTGTGAGCGGTGGTGCGAAACGGGCCGCCGATGGTGCCGAGGACGCCGGACTGCCGGTCTGCCGGGCGTGGCGGGATGACTGCGGGAAACTGGAAGGGACGACTAACGCACAGGGGAAGGCCGCTGCCGAACACGGTTCGGTGTTTCTCCACATCGAGGTGACGGGACGGTTGCGTGAAACGGTTGCATCGCGGGACCAGATCGCGAATGTCCTTGCGGCGGCAGAAATTTCCGCTCCCTGATCACTGTTGACAGTTGCGCTCAGGACGGCGCGCGGACCACGGTGGACAGCTCGCGCGAGGTCGAAGTCGTGTTGCGCGCCAGGTCGATCGAACCGAACGAACCGGTCATCCCGTTGGCGTCCCGCCATTCCACGAAGCGGACGTCGTCGATTTCCAGCGACGTGGACTGCCCGTCGGAACGGCGGTGCACGCCCGCGTACATCATGACCATGTTGCCCGTTCCGTCCGCCGCGTCCAGATCGGCGGTGGACAGGTCGACGCTCACCTGGTGCCAGCCGCCGTCCGCCGGGACGTCGACCGCGCGGGTGATCGTCGTGAGGAGGTCGGACTTGGGGTCTTCCGTCGGGTTGCTGTCGTCGAAGTGGTAGACGCCGAAGCGGAAGTACGCGCTGCCCGCCGACGAACCGCGGACCATCGCGCGCATGGAGTAGGACGGGGCGGGGTCGAGCGGCCGGGACGCACCGCCCGCGGTGTACCTGCGGTGGCGTGGCAGCGCGATCCTGGCCACGGCACGGGTCTGCACCGATCCGCCCGGCGGCGCGTCGAGCTGCAGGAAACCGCGTCCGTGCGGGGTCGGTCCGGTGCGCCACGCCTCGGCGCTGCTGTCGGTGTGCCAGTGGGTCGCCGCGTCGACACCGCCGTCGGCCGTGTCGTCCTCGAACCCGCCCCACCCGAACAGATCACGTCCCACCTGGACACCGTCACCCGCGACCGGCCTGGTCAGGTCACCCGCCCTGACGCCGAGCTCGGCGACCTGCCCGGCGGGCACGGTCACCTTCCTCGTCGTCTCCGGCCCGGCGACCGTCGTGATGCGGCCGGTGTTGCGCTCGACGACCAGCTGGCCGGGCGCGGTGTCCGGTTCGGCCTGCCGCGGCTGCACCCGCACCGCGCCGGTGGTGTCCCTGCTGGCCGCCGCGGGCACCAGGCCGCGTTCCCAGATCTGGCCGAGCACCCGGCGCGCCGCCTCGCCGGTGACCGCCACCGGCCGGTAGTTCACCAGCTCGAGCGGCAGCAACCTGGCCTCCAGCAGGCGATCGCCCTCCCACACCGTGCGCAGGACGGCGCTGGAGAACGTGGCCAGGAAGTTCTGGTCGAACACGAAGTTGCCGAGGCTGTAGACGATCAGCCTGCCGCGGTACCACTCCAGGCCCTGCAGCACGTGCGGGTGGTGCCCGATCACGACGTCCGCGCCCGCGTCGATCGCCGCGTGCGCCATGTCGCGCACGTTGTCCGACGCGACGTCCTGGAACTGGAAACCGGCGTGCAGCTGCACGACGGTCAGCTGGTTCTGCGCCGCGAGCGCGGCGATCTGCGCGGGTGACGTGGCCGGGTCCCACTCCGCCGCGCCGCCGTGGCCGCGGCGCGCGACCCAGTCCTGCAGCTCGGGGTAGACCCGCACCAGTGACGCCCACAGGGCGGCGTGATCGGCGTCGGGCCCGATCCGCACGTAGGCCTGCCACGCCTCGCCGATGCGGCGCGGCACCGTTGGCAGGGTCACCTTTCCGTTGGTGTAGCCCCAGTTCCGCTCCTCGTACTGCCAGGCCTCGTCGGAGGTCGTGTCCGGTGGCCGCGGCGTGCTCCGGGTGGGGTAGGCGCCGTTGACGAAGTCGCCGTCCACGCTGGTGAACCCCGCGATGCCGACGGAGACGCCGTTGATCGAGGTGCGGTGCGGGACCGCGGCGCCGTCCGCGGTGGCGTCCGCGCCGACCATCGCGATGCCCGCTTTGCCGAGTGCGGCGCGGGTGTCCGCGACGCCTTGGTCGCCGAAGTCACGGGAGTGGTTGTTCGCCAGCACGGCGCAGTCGACGCCGAGCGCGCGCAGTCCGGCCGTCGTCGAGGTGGCGGACTGGAGGATGAACCGCTTGCGCGGGTACGCCTGCTGCGGCGGCATGTCGCTGACGACGCTCTCCAGGTTGACCGTGCGCAGGTCGGCGGCGCTGAACACAGGCGCGATCGCGGACACGACGTGCTCGGCTCCCCGGTCGGCCGCGGTGGGGGGGATCAACGGCGTTCCGCCGTCCGGCGTGACGTACCGCCTGCCGAACATCACATCACCCGCCGAGTGCATCGCGAACCGGTTCGCCTTGCGGGCGAACAACTTCACGTCCACCGGGGCGGCCGCGTCCGCCGCGCCGAGCGGCACCGGCTCCGGCAGGTGGTCCGGTGCCTCGACGACGGCGACCGCCGGTCCGCGCAACGCGTGCAGCCGGACGGTCCCGTCCGGTCCGGTGGACAACCGCACGGGGTTCTCGCCCGCG
Source organism: Lentzea tibetensis (assembly GCF_007845675.1). Lineage (GTDB taxonomy): Bacteria > Actinomycetota > Actinomycetes > Mycobacteriales > Pseudonocardiaceae > Lentzea > Lentzea tibetensis. Next base: position 61,003 of record NZ_VOBR01000039.1, read on the forward strand.
CCGTGGAGCCTCACCGATGCGTCCGGCAGTGCCCGGCCGGTCTCGTCGAGCACCCGCAGGTCGACCGAGAAGCCCAGCTCGTGCCGCGGGTCGCCGCAGTCCGCGCACCCGTTCGCGACGTCGATGACGCGGAACGTCACGATCAGCCCGGTGATCAGGCACGCGACCAGTGTCGACGCTCCGAGCACGGGTTTCGCCCAGCGCAGGTGTTTCATTCGTCCACTCTCCGCACATCAGAGGTCGGCCACTCCGTCCTCAGTGGACGGAGTGGCCGGATGGGTGCCGCTCAGCTCAGCCGGTAGGCCCGCAGGATCGTCTGTTTGACGGTGTTGCCCTGCGCGTCGGCGGAGGTGCCGCGCAGTGCCACGAACCCGTTGGTCCGGTCGAGCGCCGGATGGGTCACCACGGCGTTCTTGCCTTCGAGAGGTGCCGTGACCCACGTCTTGCCGTCGTCGTAGGAAACCTCGACGCCGAGGCTCTTGACCGGGGACGTACCGGACCGCGGTTGCCGTTGCACGGTCACCGGAATCCGGACCGTGCTGCCCGCGCGCAGTTGGTTGTTCAGGTCGACCGGCGGGGCGTACTGGACGACCGACAACGGCGTGTACACGAGGCCGGCGCCGGGGACGTGCGCCGACCGGAACCCCCACTCGCAGGTGACGGTGGTGCTCAGCTCCGACCACGGCAGGGTGCGGGTGGCGGTGGCGACCAGCCGGTAGTCGGCCGCCGCGGCGGGCACCTCGAACTCGACATCGTGCTTGACGGTCTTGGTGCCGATGAGCGTGTTGCCCCGGTAGAGCGAGAACGTCTGCTTCTCGTCTCGGGGGCCGCTCAGCGAGTAGTCGTGCAACGGGTCGCCGTACAGCGAGAAGAAGCCGCCGATCAGGTTGCCCTGACGGCTGAACAAGAGGTCCTGGTCGGTGAAGAACGGGCCGTTCGCCGCCTGGTACCACTTCTCCGTCCGGCTCTCGCCCGCCCGGTAGACCCGGTCGCCGAAGTGGGAGTCGAGCGAGGCCCACTCGTCGCCCTGCTCGAAGGCCAGCGAGTGGCTCCACTTGAGCCAGGGCTGCGCGGACATCAGCAGCCTCCTCTTGCTGCCGAACGGCAGGGTCTCCGGCGTGTCGACGGAGGAGTTCTGGTGCGGCGCCCAGACGCCTTCGCTGCGGTACCCGGACTTCTGGCTGCCCTGCCGGTAGAACTCCTCCCGCAGCTCGGCCAGCTCGCTGTCCGGAACGGTCCGGGACAAGGTGGCCGGGATGCGGCCCGCCACGTACTGCTTGAGCTTCACCTTGAGGTCGCCCGCGGGTGTGGCCCAGCTGTGCTCGTGGTGGAAGACGAAGGTGCCGGTGTTCTTGGCCGAGCGGGAGGGCACCGCGTAGAACGGGTTCTCCTCGGTGGTCGAGTCGGCCAGGCACAGCCCGTTCTGCTCGAGCCCCTCTCCGGACTCCATGATCGCGGTCATGCAGGGGATGCGCTGCTCGAGTCCTTTGTGCTCGGAGGTCAGCAGTGCCGGTGCGCCGCGCCTGGCGTCGAAGGTGAGCGTGACGTCGCGGTCCACCCGCACGTCGGGCTCTCCGAACAGCGTGGTGCTGAACTTCTCCGGATCCTGCGGATCGATCGGCGTGCTGATGGCGTGCAGGAAGTGGTAGGTGCCCTTCGGGAGGCGGACCTTGTTGTCCGCCCCGGACGGGACGGCTTCGCCCGTGGTCTCGCGGTCGAGGTCGAGGTACGTGAGCAAGGTGTCGCCATCAGCGGGCGCCTTGCCGTCGCGGTTGGTCTGCGCGATGGTGACCTCGAACATCTCCTCCTCCGGCAGCGCGCCCGCGGTGGACGTGACGACGACCGCGCCGTCCGCCGTGCGGGCGGTGACGGTGGCGCTGACGAGACCCTTGAGCTGACGCGTCGGGGTGACGGTGAGCGGCACCTCCGCCTTGCCGCGCGCGGGGATCGTGACCTGCGTGGCGCCCGCGGTGATCGGACCGGTCGCCTTCAGCGTCACGGCCAGCGTCAGCGGGGCGTCACCGAGGTTGGTGTAGGTGAGCGTCTTGGTCACCGGCTTGTCGTGCGGGTGGCGGAGCGTCCCGAAGTCCACAGTGGACGCGAGAACGGTCTGCTTCGTCGCGCGGGACAGGTCGATCCGGCCGGTGCCCTGTTCCCAGACCGTCGCCGTGGCGGGCTTCGCGGTGCTCCTGAGCGCGGACTTGATGTCCTCCGGCCGCCAGTCCGGGTGCTGCTGGGCGACGATCGCCGCGGCGCCAGCCACGTGCGGCGTGGCCATGGACGTGCCGCTGAACGCGATGTGGTCGCTCGTGCCCATCTTGGCGGCGACGATGCCGACGCCGGGTGCGGTGACGTCCGGCTTCAGCGCCGCGTCACCCTGGTTCGGGCCGCGACTGGAGAAGTCCGCGACGGAGTCGTCGCGCTCGGCCGCACCGACTGTGAGCGCGGCGGCCGCGCTGCCCGGTGAGCCGATCGTGCCCTCGCCTTCCTCGCCTTCGTTTCCCGCCGCGATGACGAACAGCGTGCCGGTGCGGGCGGTGAGGTCGTTGACGGCGGCCTCCAGCGCGTCGACCTCGGGTGCGTCCTCGCCACCGAGGCTGAGGTTGACGACCTTCGCGCCCTGCGCGGCAGCCCACTCCATCCCGGCGACGATCCACGACTCGTAGCCCTCGCCGTCGTCGGTGAGCACCTTGCCGTTGAGCAGCTTCGCGTCCGGTGCCACGCCGCGGTACTTCGCGTGCTGACCGGCCACGATGGACGCGACGTGCGTGCCGTGCCCGTGGCCGTCGGCGGGGCTGCCACTGCCGGTGAAGTCCTGCGCGCCGACGACGGCCGACGTCAGGTCGGGGTGCTTGGTGTCGATGCCGGTGTCGAGCACCGCGACCTTCACGCCCTTGCCGGTGTACCCGGCCTGCCACGCCGCCGGCGCGCCGATCTGCGCGGTGCTGCGGTCGAGGTTCACCTTCACCTTGCGGTCCAAGGAGATCCGCGTGATGTCCGGGTTCGTGGCGATCGACTGCCAGAAGTCGGCCGCGTTCTCCTTGCGCTGGGCGACCGCGAGGCCGTGGATGCGCTCCAGCGCCCTCGTGGTGGTAGCGCCCTGGATCGCGGCCTGCGGGTTCGCGGTGCGGGTGATGATCAGCGGTGTGGTGGGACTGCTCGCGTCGTCGTACCTCTGCCTGATCAGCTCGCTCACGTTGAACAGTCGCTTGTCGAGTTTGCCGGACGCCACCAGCGCGACCGCCTCGTGCGGCACGAGCACGACGTCCTTGCCCTTGTCCTGCCGGTGGAACGCTCGTCGCTTGCCCTTCACCCCGGTGATCGTCACGGCCTTCTTGCCGTCGGAGTGTTCGGTGACCTGGACCTGGTCTCCGGTGATGAGGGTGACCGTCTTCGTCTCGCGTGTCTGCTTTGCCGGTTCCGCTTCTGCCGTTGCGTTCGGTACCACCATCCCGGCGATCAGAAGAGCGGCTGTGACCACTTGTATGCGCATTGGGTCCCTTTTCTCCGCAGTGGAAGAAGGCGGCGAACCAATGCCTATCGAGACGGGTGGGTTCCGGGCAACGTCGGAAATTTCAGACGCGACCGTGGATGACCTGCGTCAACTGTGATGCGTCACGGTGAAAATCCACAATGGATGGTCACCAGCGGATCGCGCGCCGGGCCGCCGAGACGACGGCGCACCACGGCGGCAGCGCGCGGTGTGGCCGGGGTGCCACCACCCACCGCCAGTCGCGCGGGATGTCCTGTGCGGTCAGCGATCGGGGGATGATGATCTGGCCGCCGCACGGGATCAGCTGAGCCTTCGCGTTGCGCAGTTCGAGCGGGAGCGCGGGGTTCGCGACGGCGGTGCGGGTGGTGAGGAACGTGTGCCAGTGTCCACCCGGTCCGGCGGCGACCGGGCCGTCGAGCATCGCGAAGCGCAACTCCGCCAGCGCCCGTTCAGCGAGACGCGTGGGCAGGATGATCGCGTCGATCCTGCCGCCCACGTGCATCACCAGCCGCCGGTGGCCGACGTCGACCGACACGGGCCAGCCGAGCGTCTGCTCGTACTGGTTCTTGATGGCGGACAGTTCGTGGAACGGGTTGTGCGTGGTCGTGGTCATGGCGACCACCGTGCTACCGGCGGGGGAGTGAAACATCGGTCGCATGACGTATCGGAACTCTGGTCACGACGTGCTTTTCGTGCTGCGATGCACCGCATGACGGGGGACAAGCGCTGGTCGAAGGCTCGGATCGAGGGGCTCTTCACCGTGCCGAACTTCGTGGTGCCGCTGCTCCTGTCCGGCGCGCTCTGGTGGCTGCTGCTGGAGCTCGGTGCGCACCCGGTGGTCGCGGCGCTCGGCGCGGTCGTCCACCTCGGGCTGGGCTGGGCGGCGTCCTACGGGACGTTGATGGCGGTCACGTTGAGCCTTCCCGGCCTGACCGATCCGCCCCGGTCCGCTGTCCTCTACGTACTCGGGCGAGCGTTCCGGCTGCTGGTCCAGGTCGTGGTCGCGCCGGTGGTGATGCCGGTGGTGCTCGTGGTCGGGCTCGTGGGCAGGGTCGTCACCAGCCGGCGCTGAGGTCGTTGTGCCGGATCCGGTACACCTGCAGGTTGAGGCCGTAGTACTTGCTCGTCTCGCCGACCCACCGCATGCCGAGCCGCTCGGCGACCGCGATCGCGCGCGTGTTCTTCGGCCGGGCCACGGCGAACAGCTCGTCGGTGTCCTGGGTGAACGCCCAGTCGACCAGCGCGCTACCGGCTTCGGTGGCGTAGCCGTTGCCCCAGGCCTCGGGTGCGAGCTGCCAGCTGAGCTCCAGGTCGTCCTCGAACGGCGGCAGCAGCCGGATGCCGAGCCCGCCGACGACCTCCTTGTCGTCCTTGCGCACGACGGCCCAGCGGCCGCGCGGCGTCAGGAGGTTCGGCTGCGACTCCTGCCACGCGTGCAGGACGGACCGCATCGCGGCCAGGTCGCCGACGCGGTCCATCGCGGGGGTGAGCCAGTGGGTGACGTCCGCCGAGCCGTAGATCCTCAGCGCGGCCTCGGCGTCGTCGGGTGTCCAGTCCCGGATGACGAGCCGGTCGGTGGAGATCTCCATGGGAACCCTCCTGGTTGACGCTTCAACCTTCACAAGCCGGTCGGGCGCCGGGTTATTCCCCTGCCCGCGCGGCGGGCGATCCGGTCGAGCCACTCGGCGAGCAGCCCGTGCTCGGCCGGGGTGAGCGCGTCCGTCGGGTTCTCGTTCAGCGCGGCGCGGAGTGCGACGGCGCGGCTCGGGATGTCGGACACCGTGTCGTCGGGCGCGTCGGTGGTGATGGTCTGCAGGACGTGCTCGCGCGCGGCGGTGATCAGTTCGAGGTCGCGCTGCTCGGGCGGGGTGGCGATGAGCGACAGGATCACGCCCATGCCGGTGGCGTGCACCAGCTGCGCGCCGCGCTCCACGGTCACGCGCAGCCTGCCCGCGGCGGCGACGCGCTCGACGATGCGGCGCAGCATCGCGTCGGCTTCCTGGCGCGCTTCGCGCACCCGCGGCTCGCCGTACATGAGCAGGTAGAAGGCCGGGCGGGACAGGCCGAACTCGACGTGCAGGTCCCAGCCGCGGCGCAGGTCGTCGACCGGATCGTCGCTCTCGCCGAGCGAGTGCTTGTTCGCCAGGTAGCTCGCGAAGCCGTACGTCGCGACCGCGTCGAGCAGCCCGTCCTTGTCACCGAACAGCCGGTAGAGCGTGGGTGCCTGCACGCCGGCCGCCGCGCTCACCGCGCGCGTCGACAGCGCGTCGCGCCCGCCCTCCACCAGCAGGTCCGCCGCGGCGCGGACGAGCCGCTCCCTGGTGTCCGCCATCGTCATGAATCAACGATAACACCTGAGGGGTAGCGGTGGTTCGATAGCGGTGATACGGTCGTTGTGTTAGCAACGGAAACAACCTTCGAGGAGCGCACCATGTCACGCGTCGCGATCGTCACCGGCGGATCACGCGGCATCGGCAGGACCACCGCGGAGCGGCTCGCCGCGGACGGGTTCGCGGTCGTCGTCGTGTACGCCGGCAACTCCGTCGAGGCTCAGTCCGCGGTGGACGCGATCACCGCGGCGGGCGGCCAGGCGATCGCCGCGCAGGCGGACGTCGCGGACGAGCAGGCGGTCGCCGCCGTGTTCGACACCGCGGAGCAGACGTTCGGCGGCGTCGACGTGGTCGTGCACGCGGCGGGCGTCATGCACCTGGCACCGCTGGCGGAACTGGACCTGTCCGTGCTGGACGGCATGCACCGCACCAACGTCCGCGGCACGTTCGTGGTGGACCAGCAGGCCGCGCGCCGGGTCCGATCGGGTGGCGCGATCGTCAACTTCTCCAGCTCGGTCGTCGGCATCGCCCTGCCCGGCTACGCGGCCTACGCCGCCACGAAGGGCGCCGTCGAGGCCATCACCCTCGTGCTGGCCCGCGAACTGCGGGGCCGCGACATCACCGTCAACGCCGTGGCACCCGGCCCGACCGCCACCGCTCTGTTCCTCGACGGCAAGGACCCCGAGACCATCGCGCGCATGGCCGCCCAGGCCCCGCTCGAGCGCCTCGGCACCCCCGCGGACATCGCGGAGGTCGTCTCGTTCCTCGCGGGCCCGGCGCGCTGGGTCAACGGTCAGGTCATCCGCGCCAACGGCGGCGTCATCTGAAGGAGCTCGCACCATGGCCAAGACAATCCTGATCACCGGCGCCTCCAGCGGCTTCGGCGCACTCACCGCGCGGGCACTCGCCCGTGCCGGACACACCGTCTACGCGGGCATGCGCCTGTCCGACCTGCTGCATCCCTCCGGCGCCTGGCGTCCGCCCTGGGCGACATACCTGGTCGCCCAACTGTCCGCGATCGTTCACGCTCCGCAGTGGCGGAGGCCAGGCTGACGCGATGGTCTCCACGCGCTCGGCTGCCGTTGCTCGGGTGGGGCTTGACTTGCCGGTTCTCGTCGGGGCGGGGTCTGATGGTTGCTGTGGCTGTGGTGTTTTGGTGTCGTGGGTTGGGTCGCGCCTTCGGCGCAGCGATTGGGCCTTGACATGGGGCCCCTCGCGGCGTGGTGGGCCGGCTCCGCCGGCAGGGAAGGGAACCTGCCGGCCGTTGAGGTGTACCACGCCGCACCCCATGTCAAGG
>NZ_VOBR01000004.1:0-199708 GCF_007845675.1 Lentzea tibetensis
AGGCCTTCACCAGCAACACCGAGCGCACTGCCGCCCTTGCTCCCTGGCTCGAGTACTACAACACTCGACGCCGCCACAGCGCGCTCGGAGGCTGCCCGCCCATCAGCCGACTGTCACCAACCTGATGACCAGATACATCTAGTGCGGTAGCTGGGTCTTGGCCAGCCGCACGGCCAGTTCCTCGACTTCGCGACCGGGGGCGTTCACCACCGGACGCCCCTTCGCGTCGCGGTTGGTGCCCCACGCGCTGACCTCGAGCACGAGGAGGAGCTTCTTCACTTGAGCGCCGCTGCCACTTCCTCGGCGGCGCGCACCACGTGCGGACCGACGACGTCGCCGTCCAGCTTCTCCAGCGCCACCACGCCGACGGACGCCCGCAGTCCGGGCACGCCGCGCACGGGGGCGGCGACGCCGTACGCACCGGGCTGCAGCTCACCGGTGGAGCTGACCCAGCTGTCGGTGTGCAGCGAGATCGCCTTGCCGGCGGCCCCGCGGTGCACGGGATGCCGCGACCCCACGCGATACCCGACGTGGAACGCGGTCCACGAAGGCTCGACCACGGCAACGGCCTGAGCCTCGGACCCGTCCGCCACGGTCAGGTGCGCGGTGGCCCCGACCTTCTCGGCCAACGCGCGCAGAGCGGGGTTGGCGGCCATCCGCAGCTGCGGCAGGACGTTCGACGCCAGCCGCAGCACCCCGAGTCCGAGCCGCACCTTGGAGCCCTCGCGCCGCACCAGTCCGCGGGACTGCAACGGCACCAGCAGCCGGTAGACCGCCGCCCGCGACGCACCGATCGCCGCCGCGAGCTCGGAGATCGACGGTGCTTCGGACTCGGCCTCGGCGACGGCCTGGAGCAGGGCGAGGCCCCGTTCCAGCGTCAGCGAGCTCTCCTTGGTGGCTCCGACCATCACGCGCTCCGAACCGTCCCGACCACCTCGGCCAGTCCGACGACGGAACCTCCCTCGCCGGGCGCGGTCGCGGTGAGCGTCACCGTGTCGTCGTCCTCGAGGAACGACCGCGAGGAACCGTTCTTCAGCCAGAACGGGTCCTTGCCGCCCCACGACAGTTCGAGGAACGACCCGCGCTCGTCCTTCTCCGGACCGGAGACCGTGCCGGATGCGAAGAGGTCTCCTGGCCGAACCGTAGCCCCGTTGACGGTCATGTGCGCGAGCTGTTGCACGAACGTCCACGACATCGTGCGGAACGGCGGGCGCGCGACCACGGTGTCGTTGAGGGTGACCTCGATGTTGATGTCGAGGCCCCACGGCTGGTCGCACTTCAGGTAGTCCTGCACCGGGTGGTCGAACGCGGGCGGCGCCACGCGCGCCACCGAGAACGCCTCCAGCGGCGTGATCCACGCGCTGATCGACGTCGCGAACGACTTCGCCAGGAACGGGCCGAGCGGCTGGTACTCCCACGCCTGGATGTCGCGCGCGGACCAGTCGTTCACCAGTGCCACGCCGAAGACGTGCTCGGCCGCGCGCGAGGTCGAGACGCGCGAGGCGACCGGGCCGCCGCACACGAAGCCGACCTCGGCCTCGATGTCGAGCCGCTCGGACGGTCCGTGGACGATGCCTTCGGGCGTGCGCCGCTGGCCGGACGGCCGCACGACGTCCGTACCCGAGACGTACACCGTGCCGGCGCGGCCGTGGTAGCCGATCGGCAGGTGCGTCCAGTTCGGGGTGAGCGCGTCGCCGTCGGGCCGGAACATCCGGCCGACGTTCTCCGCGTGGTGGCGCGACGAGTAGAAGTCGACGTAGTCCGCGACCTGGAACGGCAGCACCGCGGTGTCGATCGGCACCAGCGAGGCACCGCGCGGCGCGGACGCCGACGCGACGATCTCACGCAGCCGGGCGCGCAGCTCGCTCCACACCGGGCGGCCCGCGGCCAGCAGCGGGTTGAGCGAGTCACCGGAGACCAGGTCGCCGATGCGCGGGCCGAGTGCGAGCCCGCGCAGCGGCAGCGCCGAGTCGCCGACGCGGATCGCGACGCCTTCCGCGACCACGCCGTACGGCAGGGTCTGCGGGCCGAACGGCTGGTCCTCGCTGAACGCGGCGTCGCCGATCCAGCTCACAGCAGCCCCAGCTCGGACAGGTCCTGCACCGGCTCGGACAGCGAGCACGAGCCGTACGACGCGAAGACGCCGCGCACCGCGTGCGCCGCCTGGTCGGACAGCGCTGAGGCCTCCTTGGTGAGGGCCTCGGCGTCCGTGCTGGCCAGCGCCTCGCGGACGTCCTTGCCCGCGAGCGAACGCGCGGTCGCGACGAGGAGGTTCAGGAATCCGTGGTGGGTGAAGCCCTGCTCGTCGGAGTGCCGCACCGCCCGGTGCAGACCGGCGGTCGCCTTGAACGCCACGCCGCCGCCGCTGACGACGGACAGGAAGTCCGCGACCTCGTCGACGCTCGGGAAGTTCTCCTGGCTGAGTCCGCCGCAGCGGAGCTTGGGCCAGCTGCCGTGCTCGATCACGCGCTGCACGCCGTCCAGCCACTCGGCGCCACCGCGCCGCGGTTCGACGACGCGGATGACGTCCTCGGGCACGAACTCGGACACGCGCTCGAGCCACACCTCGTCCACATCGGACGGCGCGGGCATCTCGACCATGCGCAGCGCCAGCAACTCACTGCGCGACTCGACGATCGAGACGGCCTTCGGCACACCGCCGAGGCCCGTGTCGATCACGAGGGAGAGCGCGAGCGGCTTCACCGGCTTCACCTTGATCAGCTCGGTGATGAGCTCGGCGAGCCGCGAGGCCGGACACAGGAAGAGCCCCATGACACCGGACCACTCACCGACTCGCCCGTCCAGGTGCTGACGCACCGCGTCGGGCATGGCCGCGTTCCCCGGAGGGAAGAGCGCGGCGTCGTCTACAAGCCTTGCCAGCAGGGGCGGAGTACCGCGCGGACCGGGCGCACGAAGTTCGACAGCGCTTGACACGGCTGACACGCTAGCCGTGTACCGGCAACTGAACAAAGATGTCCGTTAATCGAACGCCCGGAGAGAGCGATGGCTTACTACCGCCAGGTCGGGGAGATCCCCCGAAAGCGCCACACCCAGTTCCGCAAACCGGACGGTGGCCTCTACGCGGAAGAGCTGATGGGAGTCGAGGGTTTCTCGAACGATTCGGCACTGCTCTACCACCGGTACCTGCCCACCGCGATCGTCGCCGCCGAGGTCGTCAAGGACGAGCGCGGACCCGTCTCCCCCAACCTTCCCCTGAAGCCCCGCCACTTCAAGACAGGCGACCTGACCTGGGCCTCCGACGAGGTCGACGCCGTCACCGGGCGGCGCAAGCTGTTCGGCAACCCGGACGTGGCGATCAACTTCGTGCGCGCGTCCGCGCCGTCGCCGCTGTACCGCAACGCGTTCGGCGACGAGCTGCTCTACGTCCAGACGGGCGCGGGCGTGATCGAGACGATCTACGGCGCGCTGACCGTCGGCGACGGCGACTACGTGGTGATCCCGACGTCCTGCACCTACCGGGTCGTGCCGTCCCAGCCCATGAACATCCTGGTGCTGGAGGCGACCGGGCACATCGGGCCGCCCAAGCGCTACCTGTCAGCCAAGGGGCAGTTCCTGGAGCACTCGCCGTTCTGCGAGCGCGACCTCCGCGGGCCGTCCGCGCCGCTGCTCGTCGAAGGCGAGGACGTCGACGTGCTCGTGCGGCACCGCGCGGGCATCACGAAGTTCACCTACGCCAACCACCCGTTCGACGTCGTCGGCTGGGACGGCTGCCTCTACCCGTGGGCGTTCAACGTCCGCGACTTCGAGCCGATCACCGGCCGCGTGCACCAGCCGCCGCCCGTGCACCAGACGTTCGAGGGCCCGAACTTCGTCGTGTGCTCGTTCTGCCCGCGCAAGGTCGACTACCACCCGCTGGCCGTGCCGGTGCCGTACAACCACGCGAACGTCGACTCCGACGAGCTGATGTTCTACGTCGGCGGCAACTACGAGGCGCGCAAGGGTTCGGGCATCGGCATCGGCTCGATGTCGCTGCACCCGTCCGGCTGCACGCACGGCCCGCAGCCCGGCGCGGTGGAGGCGTCGCTCGGCGTCGACTACTTCGACGAGACCGCGGTCATGGTCGACACCTTCCGCCCGCTGGAGCTCGGCGAGGCCGCCGAGGCCTGCGAAGACCCCGGCTACGCCTGGACGTGGGCCCGCCGCTGATTTTTTGTCGGTGCCGGGTAATAGCGTTCAGGTGTGAGACCACGGTTGGTTCCCGGACGCTGGCAGGGGCTCGGCTCGTCCCCGCCCGTGCGGTGGGGCCTGTACTCGGGCAGCGGCAAGGTGCCGTACCAGGTGTGCGTCGACCTGGCCGCGGGCACCGCGAAGTGCAGCTGCCCGTCCCGGCAGTACCCGTGCAAGCACGCGGTGGGGCTGCAGGAGCTGGAACCGCCGGAGGCGCTGCCGCCGCCGTGGGTGGAGGAGTGGACCACCCGCAGGCGGCGCGAGCCTCTCGACGACTCTCCTGAGGCGGTGGAACGCCGTGCGCGCGCACGGTCGGCGCGCGTGGAGGCGCGGTCGTCGGCCATGGCGGGCGGCGTGGCCGGCCTGTCGGACTGGCTCGTGGACGTCGCAGGGGCGGGCACGGCGTCGCTGCCGGGTCGCAACGCGGCGTGGTGGGGGAACATCACGGCCCGCATGATCGACGCGCAGACACCCGGCCTGGCCTCGGCCGTGGCAGACCTGCAGGAGGTCGTCGCGCGCGGCGGCCCGCACTGGACGGTCGAGGCCGCGGACCGGCTCGGTTCGCTGCACCTGATGACGCGCGTGCAGCCGCCGTGGCGGCTGGGCCTCACGGTGACCGAGGAGAGCGTGAAGTCCGCCGAGGGGTGGTCGGACCGCTGGATCCCGTTGATGCGCGCGGAGAGCGACGACGGGCGCGTGCGCACGATCCGGCAGTGGGCGTGGGGCAGGCAGCGCGGCGAGTGGGTCGTCGGCGTGCGGCACTCGGCGATCGGCGTGCCGGTGCCGCTGTTGCCGCACGGGATGGAGAGCGCAGCAGAGCTGCACCCGTACCCCGGCGCGGCGCCTTTTCGCGTCGCACTGGGCGAGCTGGTGGGCAGCAGGACACCCGAGCCGATCCCGGTCGCGCCGTCGTGGCGGGGCGGGCTCGCCGGGCTGGAACCGTTGATCGCGGGTGATCCGTTCGCGCGGCTGTTCCCGTTGACGTGCGCGTCGGTGCGGTTCGCCGGCGGGCACCTGGTCGACGCCGAACGCCGCGGCGTGGCGGTGCGGGACGACGGCGCGCTCGACACGGCGCTGGCGATCACCGGTGGCGCCGCGTTCGACGCGTGGGGGCTGTGGGACGGTCGCGCTTTCCGCGTCGGTGCCGTGGCGTCGCCGGGCGGACCGCCGGAGGTGGTCGGATGAGGCAGCGGTGGCACGAGACCGTGCAGGCGCTGCTCGTCGGCACGAACCGGGGCGGCGGCGATCCGGTGCGGCTGCTCGACGACTGCGCCGCGTTCGGCGTGGCCGCGTTCGGTGCGACCGTGCCGCCGGTCGTCGACGCGCTGCCGATCGCCGAGGCGCCTCCGACGCCGAACCTGCCGAACCAGGCGGCGGTCGCCGTGCTGGACGCGGTGCTCGGCCTGGACGACGAGGTGCTGCTGACCGAGTGGTGCGCGCTGGCCAGGGCGCACCGGGTCGTCGCGGAGCACCGCAAGCTGCCGGTGCTGCTCGCGATCGGCACCGCCCGTCCCGGTCTGCGCGCGGCGATCACCGAGGTGCTCGGGCCACGCGGCCGCTGGCTCGCCGCGACCCGTGAGGGCTGGGCGTGGGCGCTGGGTTCGCCGCAGGCGGTCGAGGAGATCCCGCTCGACGACGTGCTCGATCTGCCGAGCGCGCAACGGGTTCGCGCGCTGCGCCGCAAGCGGGCGTTCGATCCGGCGGGCACCGGTGCGTTCATCACCGAGCAGTTCGACGTCCAGCGCCGCGCGTCCGACCGCCAGGTGCTGGTGAGCGCGCTGGAGATCGGGCTCGGGGTCGATGACGAGGAGCTGCTGGAGCTGGCGCTCGACGACCGGTCGAGCGCCGTGCACGACGAGGCGTTGCGGCTGCTGCGCAAGTTGCCGGGCAGTTCACTGGCGCAGCGCGCCGAGGACCGGCTGGGGCGCGGGCTCTGGCTCACCGACGACGGCTTCGACGTGCAGACCGACGAGCTGTGGACGCGTCAGCCGGACGCCGGCGAAGAGCGCGACCTGATGCGGGACGGCTCGGAGAAGGGCGTCGCCGGCCGGATCAGGGGTGCGGCGGCGAGCGTTCCGCCGAGTCACTGGACCGCTCGGCTGGAGACGGACGAGGCCGGTGCGGCGCGGGTGCTGCGGCAGGGCACGTGGGCGTCGGCGCTGCTGCGCGGCGTCGCGGACCGGCTGGGCGCGGCGCACGACCCGCGGCCGTGGGCGGTAGCGGCGGCGCAGACGCTGACCGGCATGGAGCAGCTGGAGATGCTGGGCGCGCTGCCGGACGAGGTCGCCGAGCAGGCTGTGGTCGCGGTGTCGGCGAGCTGGAACTACGACCTGCTCGACCACGCGTGCGCGCAGCTGCCGTCGCCGTGGTCGGCGGAAACCACGCGGGCGCTGCTGCACCGGTACGCGGCCCTGCCCGATCCGCGCTGGCGCCGCGGCCGTCCGCCGTCGGTGCTGCTGGCGCGCGGTGACGCGGACGTGCTCGGCGCGCAGTGGGCCGTGCTGACCGAGCGTTGGCCGGAGAACACGCTGGAGCTGGAAGTGCTGCGCCTGCGGATGAAACTTCGCGAGTCGTTCAACCAGGAGGACATGTGACCGCCGTGCTCAGGCCGACGGCCGAACAGGAGTACGCCGCCGAGCTCACCGCGCTCGCGGCCGCCGACGACAGGCAGCGCCCGTCGAACTGGCGGCTCTCGCCGCAGGCGGTCGTGACGTACGTGCTCGGCGGGACGCTCCCGGACGGCACGGTGATCACGCCGAAGTACGTGGGCGAACGGCGGCTCGTCGAGATCGCGGTCGGCACCCTGGTGACCGACCGCGCATTGCTGCTCGTCGGCGTTCCAGGCACGGCGAAGTCGTGGCTGTCCGAGCACCTGGCGGCGGCGATCAGCGGCGACTCGACGCTCGTCGTGCAGGGCACGGCCGGGACGTCGGAGGACCAGGTGCGCTACGGCTGGAACTACGCGCGCCTGATCGCGGAGGGCCCGTCGGAGAACGCGCTGGTGCCGTCGCCGGTGCTGCGCGGCATGCGGACCGGCGCGGTGGTGCGCGTCGAGGAGCTGACCCGCATGCCGTCCGAGGTGCAGGACTCGTTCATCACCGTGCTGTCCGAGAAATCGCTGCCGGTACCGGAGCTGAACACGCAGGTGCAGGCGGTGGCGGGCTTCACGGTGATCGCGACGGCGAACGACCGCGACCGCGGCGTGAACCAGATGTCGTCGGCGCTCGCGCGGCGCTTCAACACCGTGGTGCTGCCGCCGCCCGCGACCGAGGACGCCGAGGTGGACATCGTGGTGGCACGGGCGACCCAGCTCGGCAAGGCGTTGGAACTGCCAGCCGAGCCGCCGGCTCTGGACGAGGTGCGCCGGGTCGTGCGGATCTTCCGCGAGCTGCGCAACGGGTCCACCGTGGACGGCCGGACGCAGCTGAAGTCGCCGAGCGGCAGCCTGTCGACGGCCGAGGCGATCTCGGTGATCGCGTCGGGCATGGCGATGGCCGGTCACTTCGGCGACGGCAGGCTCGGTGCGGACGAGCTCGCGTCCGGGCTGCTCGGTGCGGTGGTGAAGGACCGGGTGTCGGACGCGGCGGTGTGGCATGAGTACGTGGAGACGGTGCTGAAGGAGCGTGCCGAGTGGCGTGACCTCTACCGCGCCTGCCAGGACCTGGTTTCGTGACCGATCGGGTCACGCTGCTGGGAATCCGGCACCACGGGCCCGGCTCGTCCCGCATGGTCGCGGCGGCGCTGGAGCGCGTGCGCCCTTCCGTGGTCCTCATCGAAGGCCCGCCGGAAGCGGACGCGTTGCTGCCGCACGTCCCGTCGCTGACGCCGCCGGTCGCCGTGCTGCTGCACGACGAGTCGGACCCGTCGTCGGCCGCGTTCTGGCCGTTCGCCGAGTTCTCGCCGGAGTGGCAGGCGCTGCGCTGGGCTGCTTCGAACGACGTCCCGGTGCGCTTCTTCGACCTGCCCGCCGCGGCGTCGCTGTCCGCCGACTCGGCTTCGGGCGGCTCGGTCGACCCGATCGCGCTGCTGGCCGAGGCCGCCGGATTCGACGACCCCGAGCGGTGGTGGGAGGACGTCGTCGAGCACAGCGCGAGCGACCCCATCTCGCTGGCTTCCGCGGTGGCCGAAGCGATGTCCGGGGTGCGCTCGTCGCTGGTGGAAGGCGTGTCGGGCGTGGTCGGGGAGCACACGTTGCGCCGCGAGGCGTTCATGCGTCGGTCGCTGCGTCAGGCGCTGAAGGACTTCCCCGGTGAGGTCGCCGTCGTGTGCGGCGCGTGGCACGTGCCCGCGCTGACGGGACCGCTGCCGACGGCCACCTCGGACAACGCGCTGCTGAAGGGCCTGCCCCGGCGCAAGGTGTCCGGCACGTGGGTGCCGTGGAGCCACGGCCAGCTGGCCGCCGAGTCCGGCTACGGCGCCGGCGTCGACTCGCCCGGCTGGTACGCGCACCTGTGGGAGCACCGCTCGGACGTCGTGCCGCGCTGGTTCGCCCGCGCGTGCAGCGTGCTGCGCTCCGAAGACCTGCCCGCGTCCACGGCGTCGGCCGTCGAGGCGGTCCGGCTCGCGGACGTGCTGGCCGCACTGCGCGGACGCCCGTCGCCCGGCCTGTCCGAGGTGACCGACGCGGCGCTCGCGGTGCTGTGCGGCGGCGACGAGGTGCCGTTGCGCCTGGTGCACCGCAAGCTCGTCGTGGGCGAACGGCTCGGCTCGGTGGGCGACGACGTGCCGCGCTCGCCGCTGGCCGCGGACCTGGCGCGGCTGCAGAAGCGGCTTCGGTTGCCACCGCAGCTGGAGCCGAAGCAACTGCGGCTCGACCTGCGCAAGGAGAACGACCGGGAGCGCTCGAAGCTGTTGCGGCGCCTGGAGGTGCTCGGCGTGCCGTGGGGCAAGCCGGACCGGACGAACTCGCTGGGCACGTTCGCCGAGATGTGGCAGCTGGCGTGGAACCCGGCGTTCGCGGTGTCGGTGGCCGTCGCCGCACGCCACGGCACGACCGTCGCGTCCGCATCGGAGACCGTGCTGCGCCAGCAGGCCGACGAGGCCGACCGCGTCGCCCGCGCGGCCGAGGTGCTCGCGCGGGCGGTGGGATGCGAACTGCCCGAGGCCGTCGAGGCCGGCCGGGTGGCTCTCGACCGCTGCGCCGCGGCGGCGACGGACGCCCTGGAGTTGCTGGCCGCGCTGCCCGAGCTCGCGCGGACCGTCCGGTACGGCTCGGTGCGCGGCACGGATCCCGAGCTGCTGCGGGTCGCACTGCACGGCCTGCTCGCCCGCGGTGCGGTCGGCCTGCCGCTTGCATGCCGCGGCGTCGACGACGAGACCGCCGAGCAAGCACTGTCCGTTGTGGACGGTGCACACGAGGCGGTGCGCCTGGGCGCCGACGAGCCTCACCAGCAGACCTGGTGGGCGGCACTGGCGAAGCTCGCCGCGACACCGGACGCGCACGGCCTGCCGACCGGCCGGGCGACCCGCCTGCTGTGGGAGGCGGGCGAGCTGGACGGCGACGCGGTCGCGGCGAAGCTGCACCGCTCCGTGGCGACCGCGTTCGTGGCGGGCTTCCTGCGCGGCTCGGCGACGCTGCTCGCGGCGGACCAGCGACTGTTCGGGTTGATCGACGACTGGCTGACGACGTTGCGCACCGCGGACTTCGACGACGCGCTGCCGCTGCTGCGCAGGGCGATCAGCGACTTCAGCCCGGCCGAGCGGCGGCTGCTCGGCGAGCGGGTGTCGGCGGGCGCCGTCGAGCCGGTCGACGACGAGTGGGACGAGGCCATCGCCCAACGGCTGGCCACGCACGTGCGGGAGCTGCTGGCATGAACACGCCCGATGATCGCGAGTTGTCCACAACCGCTCAGTTGTCCACAGATCGCCGAATGACAGTTTCCGCAGGTCAAGGGCCGGTAGACTGGAGCAGGGGACGCCCCCCAGGGCGGGCGGGGGCTGCTTTGCGGGCGGCGAACAGCACAACCACGCCTGCTGCGACACCGCGCACCGCGCCATCGCCGGGCTGCGCAACCCCGCCATCAGCGCACTGCGCCAAGCCTGAGCCACCAACATCACCACCACACTCCGACGCAGAGCCACAAACGCCACGCGGCCACTGCTCGGAATCCCCGCCCGACCAACACAACGACTTTGCAGGAACCCTGCCGAGACGGGCCGAGACGGTCGTCGGCTCGTGGAAGCAGCGCGGCGGGCGCGCGGCTGGGCGGGTGGCGGCGTGAGCGAACGGTTGCGGCGGTGGCGGTTGCTCCTCGGCCCGAGCGCCGAGGAGATCTCCGCGCTGGGCGAGGACGACCAGCACCGGGACGCGGCGCTGACCGGCCTGTACGGCGGCGGCGAGCGCGGCGCTGGCCTGGGCGGCAGCCAGCCGCAGCTGCACCGCTGGTTGGGTGACGTGCGCAAGTACTTCCCGACCAGCGTCGTGCAGGTGATGCAGCGGGACGCGGTGGAGAAGCTCGGCCTGAAGCAGCTCCTGCTCGAACCCGAGCTGCTGGCGACGGTCGAGCCGGACGTGAACCTCGTCGGCACGCTGCTGTCGTTGTCGCAGGCGATTCCGGCTCGCACGCGCGAAACGGCGAAAGCGGTGGTGCGCAAGGTCGTCGAGGACGTCGAGCGGCGCATCGCGGACCGGCTGGTCGAGGCGGTGCGCGGCGCGGTCGACCGGTCGCAGCGCACGCGCAGGCCGCAGCTGGCCGACGTCGACTGGAACGCGACGATCAGGGCGAACCTGAAGAACTACCAGCCGCAGCACGCGACGGTCGTCGTCGAGGACCTGGTCGGGTACCGGCGACGCAGTCGGACGGCGGCGCTGCGGGACGTGGTGCTGCTGGTCGACCAGTCCGGGTCGATGGCCGAGTCGCTGGTGCACGCGGCGGTGCTGGGTTCGGCGATGGCGTCGATCCGGTCGCTCAGCACGAAGCTCGTCGTGTTCGACACCGAGGTCGTCGACCTGACCGACCAGCTGAGCGACCCGGTCGACGTGCTGTTCTCCGCGCAGCTCGGCGGTGGGACGGACATCAACCGCGCGGTCGCGTACGGGCAGACGCTGATCAGTCGGCCGACGGACACGACGGTCGTGCTGATCACCGACCTCTACGAGGGCGGCTCCGAGCACGAGCTCCAGCGGCGGGTCAGGGAGATGGTGGCGAGCGGCGTGACCGTGGTGGTGCTGCTGGCGTTGAGCGACAGCGGCACCCCGTCGTACGACCACGAGCTGGCGGCGAAGCTCTCGGCCATCGGCGCGCCCGCGTTCGCGTGCACGCCGGACAGGTTCCCCGAGCTGATGGCCGCGGCGCTGCGCAAGGACGACCTCACGGCGTGGGCGGAGGACGAGGGGATCGCGGTGCGCCGCTAGCGGACGACGATGCGGCCGAGCGTCAGGAACGGGCGGCCGGACGTGATGACCACGGCGCGGCCGCGGTCGTCCGGACCAGCCAGCCACACCCGCCGCGAGTGCCGCACGAGCACGCGCACCCGTTCAGGCATCTCGGGCAGCCGCAGGTAGGAGCGGTCGGAGCCGTCCATCTCCAGGTAGGCGGACCGGCCGATCCGGCGACCGGGCACGAAGTGGACGTCGACGGGACGCCACTCCCGCGCGGACATCAGGCGGCGGACCTTGCGGCGGGCGATCAGGTGCCGCAGGCCGGGAGCGGCCAGCTCGATGATCACCGGTACGGACACCACGGCGATCCACGGCACGCCGATGACCATCACGACCACGCCGCACGCCAGTGCGAGACCGAGGAACTTGGCCGCGCGCCGGTCTGCCCCCGCCAGGCAGTTCCCGCTCCACGAGTCCAAGTCCACATCTCCTGAGGTTTCCGGCCAGATGATCAACGAAACACCCTCGCCTCGAAAAGACGGGGTACACCTCGGAACGTGACCACGGTGTTGCCGCGCGAGTCCGGCGCGACGAGCCACACGCGACGGTGACGTGTGACACGGCTGCGGGCCAGCGGGCCGACGCGCACGGACAGCATCAGCGGGGGCGAGCCGAGCACCACGAGCCTGCCGCCCTCCCACCGAGCTTCGGCGAACTGCCAGGGTTCGCCCGCCGGTAATCGCAGCGGGCGGCGACGCAGCACGACGAAGAGCACGACGGCCGCGAAGATCAAGAGGACGAAGGCCAGCGCCGACGACCAGGAGAGGACGAAGACCAGCACCAACTGCAGCCCGAAGGCGCTGATCGCGGCCAGCGTCCACCAGAGCGCGCGCCGACTTGCGCGGTCCAGGCAGTGCTGGGTCCACTGGTCTTTCACAGCCGCCCTGTCGGTGGACGGCTTGTTCGGCACGACCACGGCAACCTCCACCCGACACGGTACAGCGGAGGCTTCCGTCGAGTGGCGAAGCTAAGTTAGCCTTGCCTAACTATGAGCGACACCGAGACACGGCGGCCGCCGGCGCCACACCCGGCCGAACGCGCGCGCACCATCGCTGCGCGCAGTGGTCCTGCCGCGCTGCTTCCGCAGTCCGGCACGCGGACCAGCCCGTTGCTGCATCACGTGCACCCCTGCGGCACGACGGTGTTGCTGCTCCCCGACTCCCACCCATTGGTCGCGACGCTGTGGCAGACGCCACGTGCCGAGGCGACCGCGATGCTCGAGATCGCCGACCAGGCGCCGGTTCCGCTGCGCGAACCGACCCGCGGGCTGCTGTGGATCACCGGCTGGGTGCAGGCGCTCGACGGCACCGCGGCGCGGGACGAGGTGCTGGCCGTCGCGGACGCCAAGCCGGACCACCGGCTGCTCGACGCGGGCAACGGCGCGACGGTCCTGCGGCTCACGCCCGCGTCGCTCGTCGTCGCGGACGCCGAGGGCACGTCGTCGCTGCGGCCGGAGCAGTTCGCGAGTGCGCAGCCGGATCCGTTCTGCGGCAGCGAGGACCACTGGCTGCGGCACCTCGAGATCGCGCACCCGGACGTCGTGAGCCAGCTCGCCAGGCACCTGCCGGACCAGCTCAAGGGCGGGAACGTGCGGCCGCTCGGCCTCGACCGGTACGGCCTGCGGCTGCGCGTCGAGGAGCTGGACTCCGATCACGACGTGCGCATCGCGTTCTCGCGACCGGTGGACACGCCCAAGGAGCTCGGCGCGGAGCTGCGCAGGCTGATGGGCTGCCCGTTCCTCACCCAGAGATCGGTGTGATCCACAGGTAACGTCGCCGCCGTGAACTGGCTGGCATCCGAACGCCCGCGCGAGGTCGAGCTGCTCCCGAACGAGGAGAAGCGCGGCTACGTGATCGAGCTGCTGATCGTCTTCAGCATGACGCTGGGGCTGTCCGGGCTGCGCAGCCTCGTGCGCCTGCTGGACAGCCTGCTCGAACCGGTGCCGCTGAACCAGCAGTCGGTCGCGATCAACGTCCCGCAGGCGCGGTTCGACCTGCTGGACCTGATCGCGCAGTTGCTCAGCGTCGTGCAGCTGGCCGCGTGGGGCGGGCTCGGCCTGTACCTGCTGTGGCGCGCGGCGATCAAGGTCGGTCTCGACCGGACCCGCATCGGGCCGGACGTGCTCGGCAGCCTCGGCCTCGCCGCGGTGATCGGCATCCCCGGCCTGGTCCTCTACTTCGTCGCGTGGCAGCTCGGCCTGAACCTGGCCGTCCAGCCATCCACTTTGGACGAGTCGTGGTGGCGCAGCGTCGTGCTCGTGCTCTACGCCGCGGGCAACGCGTGGGCCGAGGAAGTGCTGGTGGTCGGGTACTTCATCACCAGGATGCGGCAGCTGGGCCTGCGCGAGAACTCGTCGCTGCTGATCGCCGCGGTGCTGCGCGGCAGCTACCACCTCTACCAGGGGTTCGGCGGGTTCATCGGCAACGTGATCATGGGGCTGGTGTTCGGCAGGTACTGGCAGCGGACCAACCGGCTGTGGCCGTTGGTGCTCGCGCACACCATCCTCGACGTGGTGGCTTTCGTGGGCTACACGTTGTTGCGCGGCAAAGTGAGCTGGTTGCCGTAACGTTCCGATGCTACTTATCAGCTTCTGATTAACGAATCGCTGGATCTGATCCAAACGACCACCGATATCAGTCAAATTGAGGCCTGACAGGCGACGATTTGTGCTGTTCGGGGCTACCCTCATCACGTGACTGCGCACACGATCGCCGAGACCGAAGCTCGCCCTTCCGCGGCCCCCAGGGTGGACAGCGAGGTGGGGCCGCTGCGCACGGTGCTGCTGCACCGTCCAGGCGCTGAGCTGAAGCGCCTGACCCCGCGCAACAACGACCAGCTCCTCTTCGACGGCGTGCCGTGGGTCGACCGCGCGCAGGAGGAGCACGACGCGTTCGCCGGGGTGCTGACCTCGCGCGGCGTCGAGGTGCTGCTCCTGGCCGACGTGCTGGTCCAGGCGCTGGAGGACAACCGCGCGCGCATCGCGGGCATCCACAGCGCGGTGAACGAGCGCCGCCTCGGCATCGACCTGGCCGACGCGCTGCGCAGCCACCTCACCTCACTGGACGCCCCGCAGCTGGCGACCGTGCTGATGACCGGCATGACGTTCGAGGAGCTGCCCGCGGCCGAGGGCGCGTCGCTGGTGCGCAAGATGCACCACCCGATCGACTTCGCCGTCGACCCGCTGCCGAACCTGCTCTTCACCCGCGACTCGTCGGTGTGGGTCGGCGACCGCGTCGCCATCACGTCGCTGGCGCTGCCCGCGCGCGACCGCGAGACGACGCTGACCGACCTGATCTACGCCTACCACCCGCGCTTCCGCCAGACGGCCCGCGCGTACGGCGCGCACTCGGCGCCGCTGGAAGGCGGCGACGTGCTGCTGCTCGCGCCGGGCGTCATCGCGATCGGCGTCGGCGAGCGCACCACCCCGGCCGGTGCCGAGTCGTTCGCCCGCTCCGCCCTGTCCGACGGCCTCGCGCACACCGTGCTGGCGGTGCCGATCGCCCAGGAGCGCGCCACCATGCACCTGGACACGGTGTGCACGATGGTCGACCGCGACGCGGTGGTCATGTACCCGGCGATCCGCAACAACCTGTCGGCGTTCCCGCTCAAGTCCGACGGCAACGGCGGCGTGACGGTCGCGGGTCCGGTCCCGTTCCTGGACGCGGCCGCCGAGGCGATGGGCATCGAACGCCTGCGCGTGATCGACACGGGCCTCGACCCGGTGACGGCGGAACGCGAGCAGTGGGACGACGGCAACAACACGCTCGCGGTCGGCCCCGGTCTGGTCGTCGCGTACGAGCGCAACGTCGAGACGAACGAGCGCCTCGAGGCGGCGGGCGTCGAGGTGTTGCGGATCAGCGGTTCCGAGCTCGGCTCCGGCCGCGGCGGACCCCGTTGCATGTCGTGCCCGATTGACCGCGCACCGCTTGTGTGAGGAATGCCTAACCTTTGTTTGGATTACCTTTCCAAACACACGTTAGCCTTACCTGAAATGCATTGTTTGAGAATTTGGGTTACCGTACACCCATGGCCTCGAACGTGAAGAAGATTTCGCCCAAGAAGACGAAGTTCCACGAGCTGCTGCAGGCGCAGGTGGGCAACGAGTTCACCGCGTCGCAGCAGTACATCTCGCTCGCCGTGTGGTTCGACAACCAGGACCTCCCGCGCCTGGCGTCGCACTTCTACAAGCAGGCGCTCGAAGAGCGCAACCACGCGATGATGATCGTGCAGTACCTGATGGACAGCGACCTCTCGGTGACCATCCCCGGCATCCCGGCGGTGCGCAACGAGTTCAAGGAGCCGCGTGAGCTCGTCGAACTGGCGCTGACCCAGGAGAAGGAGGTCACCGACCAGATCATCGCGCTGGCGAAGACCGCCCGCGACGAGGGTGACTACATCGGTGAGCAGTTCCTCCAGTGGTTCCTCAAGGAGCAGGTGGAGGAGGTGTCGTCGATGAGCACGCTGCTGACCGTCATGGAGCGCGCCGACGGCAACATGTTCTACGTGGAGAACTTCCTCGTTCGCGAGTCCGTTGGCGACGATGGTGCCGACACAGGCGCTCCGCGCGCCGCCGGTGGCTCTCTCTGAGTTTCTTCCGCACGTTGAGTGCCTAGAAAACAGAAATGCCCGCCGCACCCCCAGTGTGCGGCGGGCATTTCCATGCGCACGGTCAGTTGTGGCAGTTCTGACCGCGGAGGTTCAGACCGATCGTGCCGCTGACGCAGCCGGGCGCCTGGGCTTGAGTCACCGGCTCGAGCGCGAACAGTCCCGACTTCTTCGCCGCGTCGAGCTGTTTTCGTTGTTCAGCGTCAGCTGACGCAGTCCTGAGTGATCAAGCGGAGCTGGGCCCCGGTCACCTTGCCGTTCTGCACCCAGAAGAAGTAGTTCACGTCGGTCTTCTCCGCCTTGAGCCGCATGGGGCCGTAATCCGTGGTGACGACCTTCGGGTAAGCCGCCTTCAGCTGCTCGAGAGTGGAGCCGATGCCAATTCCCTTGGCGGTCTGCATTCCGCCTGTCAGGTTGACCGTCGCCAGGCCGAACTGCTTGGAAATGTCGATGTGCGCGCCTTCTCGGACGGTCTTGTGCAGAGTGCACGCGCCTTCCGGTGCCTCGTTCTTCGTCAGCAGCCCGGTCTTGGTGGCCTCGTCGAGCTTGATCCCGAACTTCAGCTTCCCGTAGCCGAAGTCGTCCACCACCGCTTTGGTCTCGACGACCTTGGTCTGCGTCTCCGTGACCACCACGGTCTGCGTCGCGGGCTGCACGGGAGCCGCGGGCGAGGTCGCCGACGTCGTGGTGGTCGTGGTCTCGGTGCCGGTGGCCGCGACGTTCTTCGCCGGCTCGGACGTGCACGCGGTGAGCGCGATACCGGCGATGGCGGTGACGATCAGAGCCTTGACGGTGTTCTTCATTTTCTTTCTCCCCCAGTTTGTTTTGACACTTGGAAGACGCTGGCACAGCTGAGCGGTTGCCAAGAAGTTCGTCACGAAAAAGTCACGGCAAACAAGAACGATTTGGGCAGCACAAAACACCCGCCCGGAAGCGGGTGTATTTGTGATCAGATCAGCTCAACGTGCAGTCTGAATTCTTCAGCTCCATGCGAACGCCTGAGATCTTTTGCGCGCCGTCAACGGAGAACACATATCGCCAGGCCGGTTCGCCCGGCATGTCGACGGCGAAACCAGAACCCTGGGGCACGGCCGCCGGGTACTTGGCCTTCAGCTCGGCGACGGTCGAACCCGCCCCGATCGCGGCCGACGTCTTGGCGAAACCGGGCAGCCTGATCCGCGCGACGCCGTGGCTCGGCGAGAGCACCACGGCTGCCTCGTCGGCAGGAACGCTCTCCGACCGGTACCCGGCGCACGGGCCGAGCGCGGTGTTCGACGGCTGGACCAGCACGCCGGACGCGAGCGCGTCGGCCTGCGACATCCCGAGCTTGAGCTTCCCGTAGCCGGCCGGGACGTTGTTGCTGTTCGGGGCGTTCCCGGCGGGCGGCTCTTCCACGGTCACCGTGACTGTGTGCGTCTGCGTGATGATCACCGGCGGCGGCACCGAGGCGGAGGAGGACGTGGGCGGCGTGGTCGTCAGCGTGCCCGACTCCGCGGGCGGCAGGCTCTGCGAGCCGCCGATGTTCGCCACCGCGAAACCTCCCGCGGCGAACACGGCGAACACGAAGGCACCGGTGACCGCGTTGCGGCGCCTGCGGATGCGGCGCGCCCCGCCGACGATCTCCTCGTCGATGCCGGGCTTGACCGCCACGTCCAGCCGGTCGTCGTGGAAGAGCCTGCGCAGCTCGTCGTCGAGATCCACGGTCAGTCCCTCCCCAGTTTCGTCCGCAGTGTGGCCATGGCCTTGCTGTTCTGACTCTTCACGGTGCCCTTGGACACGCCGAGCGCGGCCGCGATCTCCGCCTCGGACAGCCCTTCGTAGAAACGGAGCACGACGACGGCGCGCTGGCGCGGCGGGAGGTCCCGCAACGCCTGCCACAGCGGCTCGTGCTCCAGCCGGTTCACGTCGTGGAACGCGGTCTCCGGGAAGTCGGAGACCAGGTTCTCCTTGCGCCGGCGGCGCCACACGCTCACGTGCGTGTTCGCCATCGCGCGCCGCACGTAGGCGAGGGGCTCGTCGCCCTTGCCCAGCACGGACTGCCAGCGCGAGCCGACCTTCTCCAGCACCGACTGCACGAGATCCGCCGCGTCGTGCGGATTCCCGGTCAGCGCATGGCCGTAGCGGAGCAGGCCCGGCAAAGACATCCGGACGAACTCAGCGAAGTCCCCCACGATCTCCGCTCTTTCCCCGCCGCGTTCGACGGTCCATTCAGCGTGCAGCACCGCCGTCACGGCTTCGCCCCCTTCCCGCACTCTGTCGTCGGGAAGGTCACGCTCGAGCCGTGCCGGCGGTTGCCGCCAGCTTTGTCACAGAATGGTCACGGCCTCCGGCGCCCGGAACTCCCCGTTCTCGGACGGCGGGAACTCGTGCACGGCGACGACGGCCTCAACCGGAATCGTGCCGTACACGTGCGGGAACCACACGCCGGAGGGGTGCTCCGGCCGGCCCGGTTCCCATTTCACCGGTGCGTCGACCCGCGCGGGGTCGACGACCAGCAGCAGGAGATCGGTGCGCCCGCGGAAGATCGCGTTGGCGGGCAGGTGCACGCTCCCGATGTCCGAGCAGTGCACGAAGCCGACCTCGGCGAGCGAGGGCGCGCTGATCTCCCCCGCGTCCTGGGCGTGCGCCCAGTCGTCGCGGGAGGTGATGTGCAGGATCACTTATCCACACCCCCTGTGGACAACCCTGTGGACAAGGTCAGCGGATGGTGATCTGCCTGCCGCGCAGGCCCTCACGCGCGCGCCGCTCGGCGTCGTTGAGCTGCTCGTCGCTGCTCATCGCCTCCAGCAGGCGCTTGCCGAGCGCCTCGGCGGGCGACGCCCACTCGCGGGCGTGCATCTCGCGGTCGAGGTCCCACACCGGCACGAGCAGGCCGTGCGCGCGGAACGAGCCCGCGTACCGGGAGCCTTCGCCGAGGTCCAGCTCACCGCGGGCGGCCAGCCGGGCCATGCCGTTGAGCAGCTGCTCCTCCGGCTCAGGGCGGACCCAGCGCAGGTGCGCCTTGTCGCCTGCGTCGACCCAGTAGGCGGCCTTCACGCCCGGCGCGTCGAGGCGCTCGGTCGGCAGGATCGCGGCGTTCGCGCGCTCCAGCGACAGCGCGACGTCACCGGTCGGCTCGGTCTCCTCCGGCAGCCACCAGGTGAAGTCGGCGTGCAGCTCGGGAACGATGTCCGCGTCGGCGTCGAGCAGGTCCTGCAGGCGGCCGGGGTTCTCGTCGGTGTCCGGACCGACCACGGGCAGCACGTCGCCGGACTTGGCGTCCTTCGCCCACATCACCGCGCGGGCGAGGTCGCGGCTCACGTCGCCGGACCGGGTCTGCACCTGGAGGCCGACGAACGGCACGTCGTCACCGCGGACGAGGCCGGCGGCGGCCATCGGCAGCACGGTCGCGAGCGTGACCTCACCGTCCTTGAGCGGCAGCTTCACGGTCGCGGACGGCACGAACTCGCGCAGCGCGATCAGCTCGCACTCGCTGGCCAGTCCCTCGAACGGGCGGGAGACGATCACGTCCGCCGGGCCGCCGGAGGAGCCGTGGCACGCCTTGTACCGCTTGCCGGAGCCGCACGGGCAGGGTTGGCGGGGGTTGATCCCGTCAGCCTTGGGTGCGTTCTTCACGGCAGTCCGCTTGGCCACCGGGCCCTCCTTCGTCGGTTAGGCGCTCAAGTTATCCCCGAGCAGGCGCCGCGTGTTCGCCGGGGCGTTCGTCGCGAGGAAGCGAACGCCGAGGTCGCGGCACAGTTCCACGTCCTGCTGGTCGTCGACGGTCCACACGTACGTGTCGTGGCCGTGGTGACGGCTGCGGTCGACGTAGCCGGGGTCGTCGCGCAACAAGTGCACACCGGGACCGGTGTAGTCGGCGTACGGAGGCAGCTTCCCGGTCTTGACGCGCGGGAGCAGCCGGTCGAGCAGCAGCACGGTCCTGATCTTCGGTGCCTGGTCGCGGAACGCCTTCACCGCGGTCGCCGAGAACGACATCATGATGATCTGGTCGCGGAGGCCGTGACGCTTCAGCGCCTGCGCCAGCTTCCGCTCGACCTCGTTGCGGTAGCGGACGGGATGCTTGGTCTCGACGAACAGCTCGACCTTCGTGCCCTTCACGAGGTCCAGCAGCGTGTCGAGCACGAGCAGCTCGGCGGGCTCGCCCTGGTGGCCGTAGTCGTAGGTCTTGAGCTGGTCGAGTGTCAGCGCGGAGACCGTGCCCCTGCCGTTGCTCGTGCGGGTGAGCGTGCGGTCGTGCACGCAGACGATGTGGCCGTCCTTCGAGAGGCGGATGTCGCACTCGAGCCCGTCCGCGCCCTGTTCGACGGCGAGCTCGTAGGCGGCCAAGGTGTGTTCCGCTCGGTGAGCGGACGCTCCACGGTGGGCGACGATTGCTGGCTGCACGACTGTGCACAGTAGTTCCTTCGTCACAGTTTGAGCCTTCAATCAACTTTGCATGGACGTGAGCACTCCTCTCACTTAACGTCCGGCTCGTGACGTTCGACCAACGCGATGCCGCATTCATCGCCGACCCGTACC
Source organism: Lentzea tibetensis (assembly GCF_007845675.1). Lineage (GTDB taxonomy): Bacteria > Actinomycetota > Actinomycetes > Mycobacteriales > Pseudonocardiaceae > Lentzea > Lentzea tibetensis. The sequence goes on from NZ_VOBR01000004.1 coordinate 20,693, forward strand.
CGGCGTTCGCGGCGATGCGCGCACAGGGCGAGGTGCACGACCACGACGGCCTCGGCGTCGCGGTCGCGGTGTCGCACGCGGCGTGCTCCGCGGTGCTCCGGCACCGCTCGCTCGGCCGCATCTGGTCGGACGCGGCACCGGTCGAGGCGTTCACATCTTTCAACCTCCTCCACCGCAACTCGCTGCTGGAGAACGAGCCGCCCACGCACGGCCGCCTGCGCCGCCTGGTCGCCGCCGCGTTCGGCCGCGGCCACGTCGAACGCCTGCGCCCGTGGGTCTTCGAACTGGCCGACCGGCTGGTCGACGAGCTGGTCACGGAGATCAAGGAACAGGGCTCGGCAGACCTCCTGGCGCACGTCGCCGGACCGCTGCCGGTCGAGGTGATCGCCGAGCTGCTCGGCGTGCCGCAGTCGGACCGCTTCCTGCTGCAGCCGTGGTCGAACGCCATCGTGAAGATGTACGAGTTCGGCCTCGCCCCGGAACTGCGTGCCGCCGCCGAACGGGCGGCGGGCGAGTTCGTGGCCTACCTGCGCGAGCTGATCGCGTTGCGCCGCGTGTCCCCCGGCGACGACCTGGTGTCCGACCTCGTGGCGGTGACCGACACCGACGGCGCCCGGCTGACCGAGGACGAGCTGGTCGCGACCGCGGTGCTGCTGCTGATGGCCGGACACGAGGCGACCGTCAACGTGATCGGCAACGGTGTGCTCGCGCTGATGCGGCACCGCTCGCAGTGGGAGCTGCTGGTGAACGACGCCGACCTGCCGCTCGCCGTCGAGGAGCTGATCCGGTACGACTCGCCGCTGCAGCTGTTCGAGCGCACGGCGACGGCCGAGGTCGAGATCGCCGGGCACGTCGTGCGTCCCGGCGAGAAGATCGCCGCGCTGCTCGGTGCCGCGGCGCGCGACCCGCTGGTGTTCGCGTCGCCGGACGAGCTGGACATCACCCGGTCGCCGAACCCGCACCTGGGTTTCGGCGCGGGGATCCACTACTGCCTCGGCGCACCGCTGGCGCGCATCGAGGTCGAGGCGGCGCTGTCGGCGCTGCGGACCAAGCTGCCCGGCGCGGTGCTGGCCGCGGAACCGCGCAGGCGCGCGGAGTTCGTCATCCGCGGTCTGCACGAGCTGCCGCTCAGTACCGACGCGGGAGCTTGAAACCCCGCTCCTTCATGACCTTCCGCAGCCGGTCCGGGTAGTCGGTGATGATGCCGTCCACCCCGTCGTCGATCAGCTTGTGCAGGGTGGCCGGGTCGTTCTGCGTCCACGGGACGACCTTGACGCCTTCCCGGTGCGCCTGGTCGACCAGCGCCTTCGTGGTGAACGGCACGTAGTCCGGGTCACCGATCTTGCCGCCCTGCGGGTTGCCGTGGACGGGGCTCAACACCTTGGCGCCGAAGCTCTTCACGGCTTTCGCGACGTTGCCGCCGAAGTCGTCGAGGTTCAGCCCGCCGGTCCACGGTGAGCCGGGCCGCAGGAACTCGGGCTGGGTCAACGCGACCAGCGGGATGCGCGGCTCGACCTCGCGGACGCGCATCAGCGTGCCCCAGTCGAAAGACTGGATCGTCACGTTGCGCAGGAAGCCGGACCGCCGGATCTCGCGCACGGCGACCTGCACGAACTGCTCGCGCGGCGCGGTCTCGTGCGGTGCGGCGGCCTCGACCTTGGTCTCGATGTTGAACCGGACGGTCCACGCCCTGCGCTTGCGCACGAGGTCGAAGACCTCCCGCAGCGTCGGCATCTTGGCGCCGGGCGACAGCTCCTGGTCCGGGTACTGCGACCACCGCGTGCTGCCGCAGTCGAGCGTGCGGACCTGGGCGAACGTCAGGTCCTTCACGTACTTGCCCGCGTACGGGAAGTCCGGGTCGCCGGGGAACGCCGGCTTGGTGTCGAGGCACTTGGCCGGGTTGGTCTTCCGGTCGTGCGTCACGACCTCGCGGCCGTCCCTGGTGATCTGGATGTCCAGCTCCAGCGTGGTGACGCCGACTTCCAGTGCTTTGCCGAACGCTTTGAGCGTGCTCTCCACGGTCAGGCCGATGCCGCCGCGGTGCGCTTGGAGGTCGAAGTCGTGGCGGTGCGCCGAAGCGCCGCCCGGTGTCAGAAGTGCGATCACGAGTGCCCCAGTCACTGCCCGCATGAACTCGACCGTGGCACGGATGGGCCGGATGTCCAAGCCCTGCCAGGGGAACTGCCGCTGAACAGCGGAACTAGCGCGGCGAACCGGACGCCCGGACGGAGCGCAGCGGCGGCTCGGGGGCGTCGCGCACCTCGAGCACCCGCATCAGCCGCACGGACGCGGAGTCGACGGGCAGCAGCAACGTCGTGATGCGGCGAACCACCAGAGCGGTGATCACCGCGACCGCGGCAATCGCGAGATCGGCGAGCGCGTGCAGCAGCACTCCGTCCGCCTTGGCCTGCACGCTGTCGCGGAACGACCAGCCGAAGGTGATCACGAACAGCAGTGCGGACGCGACCCAGGTGCCCCACCACACCAGCAGGATCCGGGACGGCCGCGGCCGCTCGGTGACGTCGCGGTGCAGCACCGCGTGTTCCAGCTCGGCCAGGGTCGAGCCGGGTACGAGGAGGTTCATGCCGGGCACCAGCAGCCCGATCATCACCTGCTGGTCGGTGCGCGACGGCGCGTACCCGGCGGCGAGCGCGGCCACGTTCCTGGCGCGCCGCAACCACAGCAGGCTCAGCACGAGTGCGACGAGCGAGCCGACGAACATCACGACCGACGACGACACGACCATCGCGTCCGAGGTGCCGACCACGCCGGACGACAGCGCGCCGTACTGCGAGAGCAGCACCAGCGCGTACCGCCACACCTCGCTGCCGAACGCCCAGAGCGCGACGGCGCCGAGCAGCCACAGCGCGTTCGACGCGGTTCTGGCGAGCTTGCGCACGCCGTCGACCGAGTCGGCGGGCGAGTCGAACGTGCCGGGCACGGCCGTCGGCCAGCGCCACGCCAGCAGCGGGAAGCCCCAGCGCGGCGGCACCGGGTACTTGGGCGGTCCGACGTACGCGGGCGGCTTCGCCGACGGCGAACGATGCTCGTACGCACCGGGTGGCGGGGACGCCACCCAGTCGACGCGCATCGGTCGCAGCATCAGATGACCTCGGGCTCCGCGCCGTCGGTGCCGCCGTCGAGCGGGCGGCCCTGCGCGGCCCAGTGGGACATGCCGCCGTCGACGTTCACCGCGTCCCAGCCGTTCTGGTTCAGGTACTCGGTGACGCGGGCCGACCGGCCGCCTGCGCGGCAGATGACGTAGAACGAGCTGTCCTCGGGGAGGTCACCGAGACGGCTCGCGATCTCGCTCATGGGGATGTGCAGCGCGCCGGGCGCGTGGCCGGCGTCCCATTCGTCCTGCTCACGCACGTCCAGGAGCACGGTGCCCTCCGGCAGCTGCGCGGGGACGTCGGTGATTTCAACACTCGGCACACTCACGCGTCAGATGGTCCCACGTCCCCCGGTTGCCTCGGTGTGAGCCCGCTCAGCGGGACTCCGCGACGGCCAGTCCGATGCCGGCGAGCTGCTCCTCGGTCAGCGGCAGTTCGGGACGTCCACCACTGGGCCCGTTGGTCTCGTTGATCTCGGGCCCCAGCAGGTACTCCGCACTGTGGTTGGACACCGAGATCTCGTAGCTCATGCCGTTCGGCGCGTAGATCACCAGCCGCTGGGACAGCGAGGGCACCGGCATCGCTTCCTTCAGCGCGTGCAGCTGCAGGACCGTTCCATCCGCGAGCACGTGCCGTCTGGGTGGGACGCAGTCTCCCTGCGCCCACTTCTGGTCGTCGGCCTGCGCGAGCGGATCACCGGTGAAGCTGCCCGCCCGCAGCCAGATGCTGCCGAAGCCGGTGACGTCGGCCCAGTAGCTGTAGGCCTCGCGTTCACCGGGCGACCGCGGCTGCGTCACGTGGAACTGCGCCTTGCCCGCGAGCCCGGTCAGCGCCCGTTCCCACGACGCGCGCACGGCGTCCGGCGCCTTGCTGCTGCCCGGCCAGCCGGTCAGCAGCGGAGATCCGGTCTGCTGGCACGGGATCGGAGGCACGTCGGGGTGGTTCAGCGTGATGGTGGGCGTTCGGATCGGTTCGCTGATCCTCGGCCAGCTCGCCTCCGCCCGGACCGCGGTGGCCGGCGTGGTGGTCGGCGTGGTGCTGACGGTGTCCGCAGGTGGCAACGTGCGGCGTGCGGCGCTCAACGCGACACCACCGAAACCGATCCCCGCCACCGCGATGAGCACACCCATGACGGCCACGGCGCGCTGGGCGAACACCCGGCGCCTTCCGCGCCGCAGCAGGTCGTCGAGCGAGGTGCGAGCAGCCGGTGCGGGCACCTCCAGCTCGGCGCGCAGAGCCCTGCGGAGTTCGTCGTCGTTCATCATGCACTCTCCGTCAGAGCAGGGCCGTACGCCTCGCGCAGCGTCTGCAGGCCACGTGCTGTTTGGCTCTTGACCGTCCCCGCCGTGCAGTTCAGCGTGGCCGCCGTCTGCTCGACCGACAGGTCGTGCACGAAACGCAGCACCAGCACGGCGCGCTGCCGCGGCGGCACCTGCTGCAGTGCGCGCACCAGCGACGGCCGGTCCTCGGCCGCCGAGTGGTCGGCGGGCACCGGGCGTTCCGGCGGGTCGGCGACCGACAGGTCACGCCGCCTCCCTCGCCGCCGCGTGTCGAGGAACAACCTGGTCACGACCGTGCGCAGATAGGCGTCCGCGCTCTCCACGCGCACCTTCGGCCATCGCGCGTACACCCGCACGAACGCGTTCTGGGCGATCTCCTCGGCGTCTCCCCAGTTCCCGCACAGCGCGTACGCCGCGCGACGAGCCGCGTCGAAGCGACTCGTGAAGAACTCGGAGAACTCCTCGTCCCGTCGCACTGCGTGCCCTCCCCAGATCTGCGTTCCCCCTGTTTACGCAGTCGTGTCCGGTGAGGTTGCACGTGTTGCCGGAACGCGAGAAGGCCGCCTCGGTGGGAGCCCGAGGCGGCCTTCGTCGAACGCAGAACTACTAGTGGACGGTCGCCTTCTCCGCACCGGCACCGGTGAGAGAGCGGACCTCCATTTCGGCCTGCTTGATCGGGTCGGCCGGCTCCTTGGAGAGGATGGTGCCGAGGTAACCGAGCAGGAACGCGACCGGAATCGAGACGATTCCCGGGTTGGACAACGGGAACAGGTCGAAGTCCAACTTCGGGAACATCGACTTCGGCGTACCCGAAACGGCCGGGGAAAGGACGATCAGGCCGATCGTCACGACCAGACCGCCGTAGATGCTCCACAGCGCGCCGGAAGTGTTGAAGCGCTTCCAGAACAGCGAGTAGAGGATCGTCGGGAGGTTGGCCGACGCGGCGACCGCGAATGCCAGGGCCACCAGGAATGCGATGTTCTGGCCGTTGGCCGCGATTCCGCCGAGGATGGCCACGGCGCCGATGACGATCGCCGTGCGACGGGCGACCTTGACCTCGGCCTCCTTGTCGTCGGCCTCGCCCTTCTTGATGATGTTGGCGTAGATGTCGTGTGCGAACGACGCCGACGCCGTGATCGTCAGTCCGGCGACCACCGCGAGGATCGTCGCGAAGGCGACCGCCGCGATCAGGCCGAGCAGCAGCGGACCACCGAGCGCCTCGGCGAGCAGCGGAGCCGCCGAGTTCACGCCACCGGGCGCCTTGCTGATCTTGTCCGAGCCCACGAGCGCACCGGCGCCGTAGCCGAGGACGAGGGTGAAGAGGTAGAAGATGCCGATCAGCCAGATGGCCCACACGACCGAACGACGGGCTTCCTTCGCGGTGGGCACCGTGTAGAAGCGCATCAGGATGTGCGGCAGACCGGCCGTGCCGAGCACCAGCGCGAGACCCAGCGAGAGGAAGTCGAGCTTCGACGTCGCGGTCGCGCCGTACTGGAGGCCGGGGCCGAGGATCTTCTCACCGAACTTCGGCGCGTTGTCGACCGCGGCACCGAGCAGGGTGGAGAGGTTGAAGCCGTACTTGCCGAGCACCCAGAGCGTCATGACGCCCGCACCCACGATGAGCAGCACGGCCTTGATGATCTGGACCCAGGTCGTGCCCTTCATGCCACCGATGAGGACGTAGGCGATCATCAGTGCGCCGACGACGGCGATGACGATGGCCTGGCCACCCTTGCCGGTGATGCCGAGCAGCAGTGCGACGAGACCACCCGCACCGGCCATCTGCGCGAGCAGGTAGAAGAACGACACAGCCATCGTCGACGTCGCGGCGGCCGCGCGGACCGGGCGCTGGCGCATCCGGAAGCTCAGCACGTCGCCCATCGTGAACTTGCCGGTGTTGCGCAGCAGCTCGGCGACGAGCAGCAGTGCGACCAGCCACGCGACGAGGAAGCCGATGGAGTACACGAAGCCGTCGTAGCCGTTGACGGCGATGGCACCCGCGATGCCGAGGAAGGACGCCGCGGACAGGTAGTCACCCGCGATCGCGATGCCGTTCTGAGGGCCCGTGAAAGCACGACCGGCCGCCAAGTAGTCGGCGGCCGTCTTGGTGTTGCGGCTCGCTCTGATGACGACGAACAGCGTCACGAGGACGAAGACGCCGAAGATGCTGATGTTCAGCAGCGCGTTGTTGCTCACGAGGCGTCTCCCTCGAGCTCGTGCCGAAGCTTCTCAGCGAGGGGGTCGAGGTTCTTGTTGGCGTGCCTGACGTACAGCGTCGTGATGACGAACGTCGACACGAATTGGAGAAGTCCGAGAATCAGGCCCACATTGATGTTGCCAACAACTTTCGTGGACATGAAGCCGTGCGCGTAGTCCGCAAGGAGCACGTAGATCAGGTACCAGGCCAGAAAGAGGCCGGAAACCGGAAATACGAAGCTCCGCAGCCGGTGCTTCAGCTGTGCGAAGTCAGGACTGTTCTGGACGTCGACCCACTTCTGCGCATCTGGGGCCGAGTCGGTTGGGGTGTGCTCAGCGGTGCTCACAGTCCCCTCCTCGCGATACTCGTCGTTGGTGTCAGCAACGTGACGGGCACGTAATGCCTCCTGCTCCCGGTCGTTCTATGGCGTGAACCGTAAGGAGACTCAGGTCACCGTCGTAAGACCCCGTTCGTGCCCATGCGCCAAGCAGTCGGGTGATGCGACGAACGGTCAGTATGCAGAGACGAGCTGCACTGCCCGTGATCAAGATCACCGTTCACCGTATCGGGTTCCCTCTTTTCACCCGATTGAACACTCTGCTACTTAGAGCGATCGAGTGGATCCGCGCGGTTTCGATTCCGCGAGCCGCGCCTTCTCCTCGGCGGTTCCGAACCGGGCGATGTCCCGGTCCTTGATGAAGCCGAGCGGATCGGGTGCGTGCAGCCGGAGCAAGATCTGGTTGACGTCCTGCGGACGCCGCCTCCGGGTCGCCTTGCTGACGACGATCATGGTGAGGAACGCGATCGGCACCGTGATCAACGCCGGTTGAGTGAACACGCCGGGAGCCCAATGCCCAGTGTAACTACTGACTACGCTGAGTGCATATGCGGTGATGACGGCACCGCCGCCGATGATCATTCCGCACACGGCGCCCACCCAGGTGAGCCCGCGCCACCAGATGCCGAGCACCAGCAGCGGGCAGAACGTGGACGCGGCGAGCGCGAACGACATCGCCACGGTCAGCGACGCGTCGCTGCGCGGCAGCAGCAGCGCCAGGCCGATGGCGACCATGCCGGTGAACACCGTCGCCCACCGGAAGTCGCGCACCTTGCCCGGCATGATGTCCGTCGACACCACGCCCGCGACGCTCACCACCAGCCCGGACGACGTGGAGAGGAACGCGGCGAACGCGCCGGCCGCGATGATCGCGCCGAGGATCTGGCCGCCGAGGTTCGGCACCATCGCTTCGGGCAGCATCAGCACCGCGGCGTCGGTCTTGCCGTTGACCAGCAGTCTCGGCAGGTAGAGCCGGGACAGCACGCCCAGCACCGTCGGGAAGAGGTAGAAGAGCCCGAGCAGGTAGAGCACGTGCAGCGCGGTGCGACGCGCCGCCTTGCCGTCCGGGTTCGTGTAGAAGCGGACCAGCACGTGCGGCAGGCCCATCGTGCCGAGGAACGTCGCGAAGATCAGCGAGTACGTCTCGAACAGGTTCCAGATGCCGCCGACCTGGGGGCGCATCCAGCTGTCGTTGTTCGGCGGTGCGCCGTCGACGACGGGGACCGGGCTGCCCGCGGTGAACGAGAGCTTCGTGTTCGGGCCGATCTCGTAGCGGCCCTCGCGCCAGTAGACGCTGCCGTTCGCGGGCGCTCCGTCAACGGTGCCCTCGGCGCGCAGCGTCATCGGCTCGGTGACGCGGAGCCGGACCGACTCCTTGATCTCGACGACCTCGGACTTGGGAAACCGCATCACGCCGTTGTCGTCGATCGGCTGCGTGCCCTGGCTGGGGCTGGCGAGGAAGACGACGAACAGCACGAACGTCGGTGCCGCGATCGCGAAGAGCTTGCCCCAGTACTGGAACGCCTGCACGAGCGTGATCGCGCGCATGCCTCCGCCCAGCACGTTGACCACGACGATCACGGTCACCGCGAGCGCACCGATCCACGAGGGCAGGCCGGTGATCGTGGTGAGGGTGAGTCCGGCGCTCTGCAGCTGCGGCACCAGGTACAGCACGCCGATGCAGACGACGAAGAACGTGCAGAAGTGGCGCAGGTTCGTGCTGCCGAGCCGGGCCTCCGCGAAGTCCGGCAGCGTGTAGGCACCGGAACGGCGCAGCGGGGCGGCCACGAAGAGCAACAGGGCGAGGTAGCCGGCAGTGAAGCCGATCGGGTACCAGAGCGCGTCGATGCCGTCCTTCAGCACGAGCCCGGCCACGCCGAGGAACGACGCGGCGGACAGGTACTCGCCGGAGATCGCGGCCGCGTTGCGCGTGGCAGGGACGGAGCGGCGCGCGACGAGGAAGTCCGGTGTGGTGTTGGCCTTGCGGGACCCGACATAGCCCAGCAGGAAGGTCACCAGCGCCACGGCGCCGATACCGGCCAGGCTCCAGATTGTGGTGTTCACGTCAACGGTCGACCATGTTCACGAAGTCGCGCTCGTGCCGCTCCGCCTGTCTGCGGAAGACCCAGCCCACCGCGTAGAGGATCGGGAACGGAGCGAGCCCGAGCACCAGCCAGGGCAAGTGGATGCCGAGCAACTTGATGTCGGCGATCTGGGGGAAGGCGAAGAACAGGAACGGCAGGAAGCACAGTCCCAGCAGGACCATGCCCGCCAGTCCGAACGCGGACCGCAGCTGCTGCTTGATCAGGTCGCGGACCAGCTTCTCGCCGACGCTCGTCTGCTCTTCCAGCTCGATGAGCGTCCGCATGGCCTTGCCGCGGGACTTGGTGGTGTCGGCGAGCACGACGCGGCGGCGACGCGGCTTGCGGGCGGACTCGCCCAGCCACTCGTCCCGCGCGGCCGGCTCGGGTGCGCCGGCGTCGTGCCTGCTCACCAGCCGCTCTTGGGCGGGCGGACGATCCGTTCCTTGAGCTCCTTGGTGTGCCTGCGGCTCACCGGCAGCTCCTTGGCGTCCGGCCCGGTGCCGATCACGACCGCGTAGCCGTTCGACGTCATGCGCAGCTCGCTGACCAGCGGCAGCGCCACGAGGTACGACCGGTGGATGCGCACGAACCCGGCGTTGGCCCAGCGCTCCTCGAGCTGCGCGAGCGGGATGCGCACGAGGTGGCTGCCGTCGGAGGTGTGCAGGCGCGCGTAGTCGCCCTGCGCCTCGACGTACCGGACGGACGCGCGCGGCACGAGCTTGATCGTGCCGCCGAGCTCGACGGGGATGACCTCTTCGTCCTGCGGCTCGGCCGCGACCGACGCGGACAGCGACGACTGCTGGGACATCGGCGCACCGGTGCGCGCCACGCGTTCGAAGACGCGCTTGACGGCCTTGTGCACGCGCTCGTCGTTGATCGGCTTGTTGATGAAGTCCAGCGCGCCGACGTCGAACGCGGCGACCAGCGCGTCCCGCTCCTCGACACCCGTGACGAACACGAGCGCGGGCGGGTGCCGGAACGCGCTCAGCACGCGCGCCAGGTCCATGCCGGTGAGTCCGGGCATGTTGATGTCGGCGAAGACCGCGTCGACGGGTGGCAGACCGGCGTTGGTCCGGTCGATGACCTCGTCGTCGTCCCCGCCGCGCAGGATGCGCAGCGCCTCCGCCGCGTCGAACGCGGTAAGGACGCGCTTGACGTGCGGACTGCTCTCCAGCGTGAACTTGATCAGGTTCAGGCCCGGCGCCTCGTCGTCCACAGCGAGGACGAGGAGACCGGCGTTGTCTTGGGTACTCACTGTGTCGGGCATCTTGCCTACCAACAGGGGGTTGTGTCTACGTTCCCCCACCTGTCGTTCGGAGCCCGTGATCCTCACAAACCGAATCGGGACCAGCGAGCACGTTCTTCCAAGGCCACCAACACATCCGTGACGAGGTCGCCCGATCGGGTGGCGGCCGCGTTGAGTCCGAGCCGCTGAATGAGCGACTTGCGCGGCTCGGCGATGGACACCTCGGCGTCCGGGAACCGCTTCGCGAGGACGCTGCGCATGCTGCCGAGCCCGTCGACCAGCCCGAGCTCCAACGCCCTGGCCCCGGTCCACACCTCGCCCTCGAACAGCTCGCTGTCCTCGCCCTTGAGCTTGGCGCCGCGCCGCTCCTTGACCCAGTCGACGAACTGGTCGTGCAGCTGCGAGTGCAGCCCCTTGAGCCACTCGACGTCATCAGCCTTCTCCGGCTGGAACGGGTCGAGCCGCACCTTGTTCTGCCCGGCCGTGTACACCCGCCGCTCGACGCCGTACTTCTCGAGCAGCCCGTTGAGCCCGAACCCGGCGCTCACGACCCCGATCGACCCGACCATGCTCGTGCCGTGCGCGTAGATCTCGTCGCCAGCGCACGCCAGCCAGTACCCACCGGACGCGGCGAGGTCCTCGCAGAACGCGAGCACGGGCACGTGCTTCTTGGTCGCGAGCTCACGAATGCGCTCGGCGATCAGCGCAGACTGGGTGGGCGCACCACCGGGCGAGTTGATGAGGAGCGCGACGGCGATGAGCCGCTCGTTGTCGAACGCCCGGTTCAACGCGGACTCGATCGACTGCATGCTGATCGTGTTGCGCGCCACCGGTGTGGGCGTCGGGGTGATGACCCCGTGGAGCCGCACAGCCGCAACCACCGGGGGCCGCTCGCCTCGGTCGGTGACCATCCGCGGCAGCCGCGCCGCGATCTTGTCCGTCACGCTCATGGCTTTGACAGTACGTGCGTTCTGGGGTCACGTGGGAGACGACGTTGTCTCCCACGTGACTTGGAACACGTCTCATGCGGTTAGCATCGGCACCGTGACGTTCAACCCGATCCGGTGGCTCGAGCGGTACGTCGAGTGGTGGGACGACCGCGGCAGGCAGAACGCCGCCGGCCCGACTCCGATGCACATCTACTGGATGTGGGTCACCTGGAGCGTGTGCGCCGTCGTGTTGATCACCACGCTGGCGGTCGCAGCTCGCTGACCTGCTGATTTTGTCAGCAGCGGCAGCCGGAGTAGCCCTTCGCGGTGCACTTGATGCAGACGCGGACGCGTTCAGGTGCTTGTTGTTCGTGCACTGTTTCGAACCCCTAGTTCAACGCCGGCGGGGCATCAGGCCCTTGAGCACCGGCTGTTCATCGGTCAACGGGGGTCATCGGCACGCGGGCGCCTCGGGTTGAGCGTGAGTTCCACAACGTGGATCACGTCACTTCGGCGGCGCGTGTGGGGCGTGTTGTGGCCATGTCCCAGGGACAAGCGCTATCGCGTTCGCCCGAGGCCGCGCTCACGCAGGCGTCCCCGCGCGTGAGACCCCCCGATTCCATGCTCGCAGCCAGGACCGACAATCCCCGGCCGCGCAGGCACGCCAGCCACGAAACCGGGGTGCGGAAGCCTGCAATTTCTGCGGCGCGGCGGACACCCCGCGTGCGAAGCGAAGCCAGCACGCCCAAGAACCGGCAGGTACCAAGGGAGCCCAGCGGAACCGGCAGTTGCCAAAAGAAAAGAGCGCCCGCCGCACTGCCAACCCCCGCACTGCCAACCGGGCGCGGCCCCCGAGCACAAACCGGCAGCCAAATGATCAGAACAAACTTTCCCGGAGGGCAGGGGGTGGGGAGGTCCTCGCCCCACCACCAAAAGAATCAAGCCCGAATAACAGGCTGCTCACTGGTAACAGGCTCATCGGCATGCACAGGCACCAGGTTCAGATTGGGCCGAACATTCCGACAGTACTTGGGCACCTTCAAGATAACCTTGGTCCCAGCGTTCTGCGCAGTCTCGACCACCAACGCGTACTCGGCCCCGAACACAGTCCGCATCCGGTCGTTGATGTTCCCGATCCCCACGTGGGCCCCGGTCTGATGAGCATCCTTGATGTCATCCAACCGATCGGGGTCCATCCCAACGCCATCGTCCTCGACGCTGATCAACGCCTCACTACCGTTGTCCTCGGCGGTGATGGTCAACATCCCACCACCGGGCTTCTTGGCCAACCCGTGCCGAACAGCGTTCTCGACCAACGGCTGCAACACCAGGAACGGCAGAACGACCTGCAGCACCTCAGGCGCAATCCGCAGCCGAACGTTCAACCGAGACCCGTACCGGGCCTGCTCAATGGCCAGGTACCGGTGAATGTTGGTCAACTCGTCGGCCAAAGTCGTGAACAACCCGTCCGTCCGGAACGAGTACCGGGTGAACTCGGCGAACTCCTGCAACAACTCACGAGCATGAGCGGGGTCGGTCCGGATCAACGACGAAATGGTGTTCAACGCGTTGTAGACGAAGTGCGGCGAAATCTGCGCGCGCAACGCACGCACCTCGGCCTGGGCCAACGCCTGCCGCGACTTCTGCAGCAGCTCGAGCTGCAACTGGGTCGACACGAACCGCGCGGTCTCCTCGGCCATGCGGATCTGCCGCTTGGACGCGACCCCGCTGACCACGATCAGCGTGCCGGCCACGTCGTCCTCGACGACCAGCGGTACGACGACGGCGCTGTGCAGGGAGCACGGGCCCTGCAGCTCGCAGCCGAGCTTGCGGTGCTCGACGTGCTCTTTGCGGTTCTGGCTGATGGCGTGCGTGATCGTGTCGCGGAGGTATTCGTAGTGGTCGGCGGCGCCGCCGTCCCACGACAGCACGGTGCCCTCGGCGTCGGTGATGCCGACCGCGACGCAGCGCAGCATCTCGCGCAGGTGGGGGGTGGCCTTGTCCGCGGCTTCCTGGGTGAGGCCTTCTCTCAGGTCGGCTGATGCCTTCGACATGCGGTGCAACATGTCCATCACGGCGTCCTCGACCGAGGTGCTGACTCGGCGAGCTCGACACAGCATCACGAAGAGGCCGAGAACGGCCAAGGTCGCGATGACGCCGAGCACAGCGCGCTCGGTCAACAGGTCACCCACGCGCACCATGCTGTGCTGCCGACACCCCTGTAGGCAAGAGGCGCGCCCGGTGTCCGCCCAGTCGGTCCACCGATCCGGGTAGACATCGGATGAATTTACGTGGAGTGTGTGCCCGTGAAAGTGGCTCTCTTCGCGACGTGCCTGACCGACACGTTCTACCCGTCGACCGCGAAAGCCGTGGTTCGCCTGCTGGAACGGCTCGGGTGCGAGGTCTCGTTCCCCCTCGAGCAGACGTGCTGCGGCCAGATGCACTTCAACACCGGCTACCGGTCTCATTCGGTGCCGCTGGCACGGCAGTACACCGAGGTCTTCGAATCCTTCGACCACGTCGTTGCGCCGTCCGGGTCGTGCGCCGGCATGGTGCGCGAGGTGTACCCCACCCTCGGGGTGTCACCCGTACCGACGCACGAGCTGTCCGAGTTCCTCGTGGACGTACTGGGCGTGACGGACGTCGGCGCGTGGTTCCCCCACCGGGTCACCTATCACCCCACTTGTCACTCACTGCGCATGTTGGGCGTCGGGGACAAGCCGCTGAAGTTGCTGAGCGCAGTTCGCGCACTCGATCTGGTGGAACTTCCGGCCGCGGAGACGTGCTGCGGGTTCGGCGGCACGTTCGCCATCAAGAACGCCGAGACGTCGACCGCGATGCTCGCGGACAAGATGCGCTGCGTGCTGGACACCGGCGCCGAGGTGCTGAGCGCGGGCGACAACTCGTGCCTCATGCACATCGGTGGCGGCCTGTCCCGGCTCAAGGCGGGCGTGCGCACGGTGCACCTCGCCGAGATCCTGGCTTCGACGGAGGAGGACCCGTGGCGCGCAACCCCGTGACCTGGCTCGGCAGCCCCACGTTCCCCAACGCGGCACGTACGGCCCTCGCCGACACCCAGCTCCGCCAGAACCTGCGCAAGGCCACCGGCACGATCCGCGCACGTCGCGCGTCCGCGGTCGCCGAGATGCCGGACTGGGAGGCGCTGCGCCTGTCCGGCGAGGCGATCAAGAACGACGTGTTGTCGCGCCTGGAGGTGCTCCTTCCCCAACTGGAGGAGGCCGTCACCGCGCGGGGCGGCACGGTGCACTGGGCGCGGGACGCCGAGGAGGCCAACGCGATCGTCCTCCGGCTGTGCCGCGAGAACGACGCCACCGAGGTCGTCAAGGTCAAGTCGATGGCCACCGCCGAGATCGGGCTGAACGAGGCGCTCGAAGAGGGCGGCGTGCACGCGATCGAGACGGACCTCGCCGAGCTGATCGTGCAGCTCGGCGACGACCGGCCGTCGCACATCCTGGTCCCCGCGATCCACCGCAACCGCTCGGAGATCAGGGAGATCTTCCAGCGGCGGATGGGCATCAGCGTCAGCGACGAGCCCGCCGACCTGGCCGAGGCCGCACGTCTCTACCTGCGGCAGAAGTTCCTCACCACCAAGGTCGCGGTGTCCGGCGCCAACTTCGCGGTCGCGGACACGGGCTCGATCGTGGTGCTGGAGTCCGAGGGCAACGGCCGCATGTGCCTGACCCTGCCGGACACCCTGATCACCGTGATGGGCATCGAGAAGCTGGTGCCGACGTGGCAGGACCTCGAGGTGTTCCTGCAGCTCCTGCCCCGGTCGTCGACCGCGGAGCGGATGAACCCGTACACCTCGGTGTGGACCGGCGTGACGCCCGGCGACGGCCCGCAGCAGTTCCACCTGATCCTGCTCGACAACGGCCGGACCGCCAGTTTGAAGGACACCGTCGGACGGCAGGCGCTGCGCTGCATCCGCTGCTCGGCCTGCCTGAACGTGTGCCCGGTGTACGAGCGGACTGGCGGCCAGTCGTACGGCTCCGTCTACCCCGGCCCGATCGGCGCGATCCTCACGCCGCAGCTGGTCGGCGACATGCACGACAAGCAGGCCGCGTCGCTGCCGTACGCGTCGTCGCTGTGCGGCGCGTGCTTCGAGGTCTGCCCGGTGCGCATCGACATCCCCAGCGTGCTGACCCACCTGCGCGCCGAGGCGGTCACCGCGAAGGGACGCTCACCTGAGTCCGTCGCCATGGCCGCTGCCGCGTGGATGTTCCGCGACGCGAAGCGCTACGAACGGGCGCAGAAGCTGGGTGCGCTGGCCCGCCTCCTGGCCAGGAACGGAAAGATCACGTCCCTGCCGTGGCCGGGCTCTAAGTGGACGTCGTCGCGCGACGTCCCAGCGCCACCCGCCGAGTCGTTCAGGGAGTGGTGGAGGAAAAACCGTGGCTGATGCTCGCACCGAGATCCTCAACCGCATCCGCGCCGCCAAGGTCGCACCGGCAGGCCCCACTCCACGGGACTACCGCCGCACCGGCGAGGGCGGCGTAGAGCTGTTCGCCGAGCGCGTCGCCGACTACCGCGCGATCGTCCACGCGGTGTCGGACGTGCCAGCGAAGCTGCGGGAGTTGTTGGTGGGCAAGCGAATCGTGGCACCGGCGGGCCTGCCTGCCGACTGGCTGGTCGACGGCGTCGAGTGGCTGACCGAGCCGTTGTCCACGGAGGACCTCGACCAGGCGGACGGCGTGCTCACGAACTGCGCGGCGGCCATAGCGGACACCGGCACGATCGTGCTGGACGCGGGCGCGGGCCAGGGCAGGCGCGCGCTCACGCTGCTGCCGGACTACCACGTGTGCGTGGTGCGGACGGACCAGGTGGCGGCGTCCGTCCCGGAAGCGCTGGAACGGCTGGACCCGTTGCGCCCCTTGACGTTCATCAGCGGCCCGTCGGCGACGAGCGACATCGAGCTCAACCGCGTCGAGGGCGTGCACGGCCCCCGCACGCTGGAGGTCCTGATCACTTGAGCAGGCGCGACAGCCTGCGGTCGGCGAGCGGTTTGCCGTTCGTCTGACAGGTCGGGCAGTACTGGAAAGCCTTGTCCGCGAAGGAAACCTCGCGCACCGTGTCGCCGCACACCGGACAGGGCAGACCGGTGCGCGCGTGCACCCGCAGCCCGGACCGCTTCTCACCCTTGAGTCGCGCGGCGTCCTGTCCGACGGACCGCGCGACCGCGTCGGTCAGCACCGAGTGCATCGCCGAGTGCAGGCGGTCCAGCGCGTCCGCGTCGAGCTTCCCGGCCGTCGCGTACGGCGAGAGGCGCGCGGTGTGCATGATCTCGTCGGAGTAGGCGTTGCCGACGCCCGCCATCAGCGACTGGTCGGTCAGCGCCGTCTTCAGCCGCTCGGTCCGACCGGCCAGCAGCTCCTCCAGCGAGGAACGGCTCAGCGACAGCACGTCCGGCCCCAGCCGCGCCACGCCGGGCACCTCGGACGGCGACTCGACGATCCACGCCGCGAGGCCCTTCTTGGTGCCGGCCTCGGTGAGGTCGAATCCCGGCCCCTGTCCGGGTGGGCCGAGGTGCACGCGCAGCGCCAGCGGGCCCCTGCCCTGCTTGGGCGGCGGCGCGGACATCGTGTCCGCCCAGCGCAGCCAGCCCGCGCGGGCGAGGTGGATGACCAGGTGCAACCCGGAACAGTCCAGGTCGAGGTGCTTGCCGTGCCGGGACGCACCGGTGACCTCGCGCCCGTGCAGCGCGGTCCACGGCGGGTTGAAGGTCTTCAGCACCTGCAGCGACGCGACGTCGACGCGGTGCACGGTCCGGCCGACCGCGTGCTCGCGCAGGTGGTGGGCGAGTGCTTCTACCTCGGGTAGCTCGGGCACCCCACCAGTGTCACATCAGTCGACCGGTTGCAGCACGCCGTCGACGTCCGGCAGCGAGTGCATCTCGATGGTCCTGGCGACGCGCGACGCCTCCTGGCGCACCGCGAGCGGGCCGCGGACCGTGCCGGTCCAGCGCTCCGGCGGCAGGTCGTCCGCGGTCGCCTTGCTCTCCGCGACCAGCGTGTGCGGACGGCGGACCGCCCAGCGCACCGGGAAGAACAGGAACAGGAAGATCAACGCCATGATCAGCCAGCCGGGGATGACGACCTGCGACGGCGTCCACGCGATCAGCACCACGGCCATGATCAGCAGGAGGCCCGCCATCATGACGCCGGGCAGCACACCACCGCTGACGTCGTGCTCGAAGTCGTCCGAAGTCTCCGGGTTGCGCCACTCGACCCGGCTGTGAACCGTCCACATCCGCCCGTCGGCACCGCGCACCAGCCGCGTCATAGAAAACCCGTCTCCCACGCTCGTGACCCTGCGTGGGACAACGGTACCGCCTGGGCAATGAGCCCGGTGGGTGAACTACGTCGGCGTGAGTCGTCGCGTGGGGTAAAGGGTGAACGTCGTCGTCGTGGTCGGGCCGGGGTCGTCGGTGGTCGTCACCGGAGGCGCCGACGACGGCGTGTCCAGCGCGCGGATGGTGCTCGGCGTCGTGGTCGTCGGCAACGCGCGTTCCACGGGCGGATCGGACGACACGGGGTCGTCCTTCTTCGCGGGCGGCGGAGGCTTCACGGACGGTGACGACGTCTTGACCGGCTTCACGCCGCCGGGCGGTACGACCGCCTGCTGCACGGGCGGTGCGACGTCGACCTGCTCGTCGGCCACCTGCTGGGTGTGGTCACCGCTGGTGGTGCCCTTCCCAGACTCGGAGGGGACGGTCGAGATCGCGAGCACGGTGTTCTGGTCCGGGTGCACGACGTCGGGCCCCTGGCCGTGGCCGAACACGCCCGCCATCACGCCGAACAGGCCGATCGTGGCCACACCGGCCGCGGCGAACGCGAGCTTGACCCGGCCCAGTGCCAGTGAGCCCGTGCCGACGACCAGCGTGCCTTTCGCGGCGAGGGCGGTGGCCGCACCGAGTGCGGCGGGCATCGCGAGCAGCCCCGCGTGCGCACGCAGCGCGGAGCAGACCTCGTTGAGCTCCGCGTGCAGCGACGTGCAGCCCGCGCACCCCTGGAGGTGCGCCTCGATGCGCCGCGACTCGACGCCCTGCACACCGCCCGCGGTGAACGTGCCGAGTTTGGCCCGCACCGACGCGCAGGACGACCGTCCGCCGTCGTCGGCGAGGTGCGCCTGGAGGTACGCCGCGCGCAGGCCTTCACGCGCCCGGCGGGCGAGCGCGGACATCGCGTTCGGGGAGAGACCGAAGTACGGCGCGACCGTGGCCGGGCGCTCGCCCTCGACCTCGACGCGCCACAGGACCGCGCGCCAGCGCTCGGGGAGGCTGGTGAACGCGCGGGTGATCAGGCTGTGCTCGGCGCGGCGGGCGGCGTTGTCCGCGACCGGCTCGACGCGGCGCGACAGCTCCTCGTCCTCGACGGGCACGTCGCGGCGTCTGCCGCTCCACTCCCACGCGACGCGGCGCGCGACCGTCAGCAGGTACGTGCGCACGTGGTCGGTGGGGCCGCTACCTCGGCGAATCGCCTGCAGCATCCGGAAGAACGCCTCGGCGGTGAGGTCGTCGGCCTCCGCGGCTTCGCGAACGTGGCGAAGCGAGAAACGGCGGACAGCGTCCGCGTGCCGGGAGAACAGCTCGCCGTACGCCGAGTCGTCGCCGTCGCGCACTCGGGCGAGCAGATCCCGGTCGACCTCGTTCTCGTCGACCATCACGCATGTCAACTTGCCACAACGCGGCTGGCCTGCCCACTGCGTGCACCCCAGTCGACAGCGAAGACCATCCGATCGTCGTGGGCTGATCGATGGAACGCATCCGGTGACGAGACGATTACAGGTGGGCGTCAGGAGGGAGGTATCTGCCTGCTCACGGACTATCTTCAGCCTCGTGGTCGACTGGCGGGAACGGGCTCAGGCACTGGTGCCGGAGCTTCGTGATGTCCTGGAACAGGAGTCGTGGTCGTGCCACGTGTTCCTCGCCGAACTGTCTCAGCTGGCGATGGAAGCGCACCGCGAGGGCAACGACGACGTGCTGCGCCGGGCGTACGAGTTCGCGCACTGGTGCTTCCACCAGCCGGAGCAGTTCCTGGAGCACGCCGCGCTCGTCAGCTTCTACGAGCACGTCTTCGACGACTGGGCGCTCCGCGACGAGGTCGCGCCGTGGCTGCCGGTCGACGTTCTCCCCAAGGTGCGCGCTCTCTGGGAGTGGCGCTGGGACGCCGAGCGGTTGACCGAGGTAGATCGACTTCTCGCCGGGATCCAGCCCCCCGGTCGGGACGCTGTCTGAACCCTTGGTATAGTTCTTCCCGTACCGATGAGGTGCACGCGGATGTAGCGCAGTTGGTAGCGCATCACCTTGCCAAGGTGAGGGTCGCGAGTTCGAGTCTCGTCATCCGCTCCACATGAAGGCCCCACGCTCCTGGTGAGCGCGGGGCTTTCATCGTTTTCCGGGTGTTCACGGTCCTCTGGGGATGATCGATCGCCGGTTGCGTGCAAAGGTGTTCTGGTCCGTCTTCGAGCTGAGCCGATAGGACTGGAGACCATGGCAGCCACGCGCAAGGCAACCGCACACTGGGAAGGCAGCCTCTTCGAGGGCCAGGGACAGGTCGCGCTGGAGTCGTCCGGCATCGGCACCTACCCGGTCAGCTGGCCCGCCCGCACGGAGGAGCCGAACGGGAAGACCAGCCCTGAGGAGCTCATCGCCGCGGCGCACTCGTCCTGCTACAACATGGCGTTCTCCAACGGCCTGACGAAGGCCGGCACGCCTCCGCAGTCACTGGACACCACCGCCGAGGTGACGTTCGTGCCGGGCACCGGCATCACAGGCAGCCACCTGACGGTCCGCGGCGTCGTGCCCGGCCTGAGCGCCGAGGCGTTCGCCGAAGCCGCGGAGGTCGCCAAGGAGAACTGCCCGGTCAGCCAGGCGCTGGCCGGCGTGAAGATCACCCTGGACGCTTCGCTGGCCTGACCATCAGCTCCGCGGGCCCGTGACTGATCAGGTGCCTGCGGTAGCGCACAGCGGCCGCGGCGTCGACCAGCTCGACGCCGTGGCCGAGCACCTCCTCGACCACGACCCGCGCCTCGGTGCGGGCCAGCTGCGCGCCGAGGCAGTAGTGCGTGCCGTACCCGAACCCGAGGTGTGGCGGCACCGGCGGCCGTTGGGGGTCGAGCACCTCGTCGAACACCGACGTGTCGCGGTTGCCCGCGGCGAAGTCCAGGAACAGGTGCTCCCCCTCCGCCACCCGCACGCCGCCGACCGCCGTGTCGGTCGTCGCGGTGCGGAAGAAGCCGCGGAACGGCGACTCCAGCCGGATCACCTCCTCCACGAACCCCTCGACCGGTGCGGCCCCCTCGCCCAGCCGCAGCACGAGGCTCGACAGCAGGTTCGTGGTCGAGTCGGTGCCCGCGACGACGAGCGCCAGGCACAGCGCGAGCCGGTCCCGCTCGGGCAGCTCCGTGAACAGCTGGGTGCGGCCGAAGTACGCGGCGAACTCGGTCATGCCCGCGAAGTAGGCGCCCAGCACCTCGGGGGTGACCTCCTCGCCGTTGGTCAGGTCGAGCACGGGCTGGACGAACGAGCGGAACAGCTCGCGGTCGGCGTCCGGAACCTCGAGGACGTCCGCGATGACGCTCAGCGCGAGCGGTGCCGCGAAGCCGCTGACGAAGTCGATCTCGTGATCCAACTCAGCAAGCGCTTTCCGCACCTTCGCGCGAATTCCTTCAGCCATCCGGCGCACAACCATTGGAGTGAATTTCTGATTCGCCACACGACGAATTCTCGTGTGGTCGAAGCCGTCCGCACTGTTTAGTGAAGACATCAATGCAAGTAATCGTTGCTGCTCCAGCGGCAATGATGCCGCCAGAGCGGCGAGCTGCGGGCCCGCCATGTGTCGAGATGAGAAGGTCTCCGGCGCCCCGAGCACCGAACGCAGGTGGTCGTACCTGCTCACGACGTACGCACCGATCGTGGGTTCGAACTCCATCGGGCTATCTTGTCCCGTGACCCATCCTTTTCGTCGGGGGCCTGACGAACAGGACAACAATTGATCATTCGACTACTCGGACCACTCGAACTGACCGGTCCGAACGGAGTCGTACCACTCAAAGGGGCAGGACAACGAACGCTTGTCGCCCGCCTGGCGATCCGACCAGGAGAAACTGTTCAGCGTTCCGCGCTCATCGATGCACTCTGGTCGGACAACGCGCCCGTGACGGCGACGAAAACCCTGCACAGCCTCCTCGCGCATCTGCGCAGGGAGATGCGTGACGCGGGACTCGAGGAACTGATCACGACGCGCGATCCGGGCTACGTGCTGCACGCGCAGGCGGACGCCGTCGACGCGGTGCGGTTCGCGAAGCTGGCCACCGAAGGGCGTGCCGCGACAGACCCGGACCAGGCAGCGGAGACGTTGCGCGAAGCGCTCGGACTGTGGACCGGGGATCCACTGGCCGACTGCCGTCCGAGCGACTGGGTGCGGCACGAGTCCGCACGGCTGGCCGAGCTGCGGCTGGACGTCGTCGAGGACCTGATGTTCGCGGATCTCCGGCTCGGCAGGCACGCGGCGGCGGTCGGCGAGCTCGGCTCGCTGGTGGAGCGCCACCCGTTCCGCGAACGGCTGTGGGAGCTGTTCATGCTCGCGCTCTACCGGTGCGGCAGGCAGGCGGACGCGCTCGCCGCGTTCCAGCGGGCCCGTTCGACGCTGGTCGGCCAGCTCGGCATCGAGCCGGGCACCGCGCTGCGGTCGCTGGAAGCCGCGATGCTGCGCAACGATCCCACGCTCGAGGCGGCCGGGGCGTCGGTGCGGATCACCGGCAACCTGCCGGCCGACGTCACCAGCTTCGTCGACCGGCCGGAGGCCGAGGACGTGATGAAGCTGATGGCCGAGCACCGGATGGTGACGCTGACCGGGGTCGGCGGAGTCGGCAAGACCAGGCTCGCGCTGCACGTGGCGCAGCGACAGGAGTTCACCGACGGCGTGTGGGTCGTCGAGCTGGCCGCGTTGCGGGACCGGGCGCTGGTACCGCACACGGTCGCCGAGGCGCTGCAGGTCGTCGACCAGACCGGGCGCGGCCAGCTCGCGGTGCTCACCGAGTACCTGAAGCACCGGGAGACGTTGCTGGTGCTGGACAACTGCGAGCACGTCGTCGACCACTGCGCGATCCTCGCGGACACCCTGCTGCGCTCGGCGCCCGGCTTGAAGATCGTCGCGACGAGCCGAAGACCGTTGCGCGTGTACGGCGAGCAGGTGCTGGCGGTGGCGCCGATGTCCGTGCCGCACCCGGCGTCGACGCTGTTCGCGCACCGCGCGGACGCCGCTGTTCCCGGCACGTTCTCGATCACCCCGGAGAACGAGGGCGCGGTCGCGGACCTGTGCCGCAGGCTGGACGGCATCCCGCTGGCGATCGAGCTGGCCGCGTTGCGCGTGCGGACGCTGACGCCCGCCCAGCTCCTGTCCAGGTTGGACGATCGGTTCCGGATGCTCGGGGACGGCGGGCGGTCGGCGTTGCCGCAGCACCAGACGCTGCTGGCGACCATGGACTGGAGCTACGACCTGTGCTCGCCGCGCGAACAGCTGCTGTGGCACCGGGCTTCGGTGTTCGCCGGCAGCTTCGACCTCGAAGCGGCCGAGGCGGTGTGCGCGGACGGGCAGCTCGACATGGACGTCGTGTTCGACGCCGTCGACGGGCTGGTCGACAAGTCCGTGCTGGTGCGCGAGGAACGCGAAGGCATCGCGCGGTACCGGCTGTTGGAGACCGTCCGCCAGTACGGGCAGTCCAAGCTCCGCGAGGAGGGCGACGAGCGGCAGCTGCGCAGGCGCCACCGCGACTGGTACCTCGACATCGCCGAGGAGGGCGAGCGGGACTGGTTCAGCGAGCGGCAGGCCGCGACGGTCGGCCGGATGGCCGTGGAGCAGGGCAACATCCGCGCGGCGCTGGAGTTCTCGCTCACCACGCCCGGTGAGACCGAGCTGGGGATCCGGCTCGCCGGGACGCTGTGGTTCTACTGGGTCGGCTGCGGCAGGCTCGCCGAGGGCAGGCACTGGTTGAACTGGGCACTGTCGCTCGAGACCGCGCCGAGCGAGGCCCGCTGCAAAGCCTTGTGGGTCAACGGGTACGTGGCGACGTTGCAGGGCAACACCGCCGCCGTGGCGAGCCTGGTCCGCGAGTGCAACGACGAGGCGACGCTGCTCGGTGACGACAGCGCGCTCGCCTACGGCCTGTACGTGCTCGGCGCCGCCGCCGTGTTCGACGACGACCTGGACACCGGCGCGAAGCTGCTGGAACAGGCCTACACGAGGCACATGGAGCTGGGGCACTTGAACAGCAACGTGATCATGTCGCGAGTCGCTCTCGCGATCACCGTCGCCTTCAGCGGCGAGCTCGACCGCGCGGAGCAGCTGTGCGTCGACGCACGCGCCGAGTGCGAGGAGAACGGCGAGCAGTGGGCGCTGGCGTACGCGCTCTACGTGCTGGCGTTCGTCGCGACGGCGCGCGGTGACGTGGTGAACGCGCGGGAGCTCGCGCTGGAGTCGTTGCGCATCAAGGCGCGGTACGACGACCTGCTGGGCATCGCGGTGTCCGTCGAGCTGCTGGCGCTGCTCGCGGTGCTGACCGGTGCCGCCGAGCAGGCCGCGGTGCTGCTGGGCGGGGCGGACCGGGTGTGGCAGTCGGTCGGTCTTCCGCTGTTCGGCTCCGCCAACTTCGCGGCGCCGCACGAGCAGTGCGTGATGCTCGCGAAGCAGGCGCTCGGCGAGGCCTACGACGCGGCGTTCGCGCGGGGCAACGCGATGACGACCGCGCAGGTGGTGGCACGTGCGCAGTCGTGACGCAACCCGCGCGCAGCCGCGCTGGGCGACCATGCGCGACATGGACGCGACCACCGTGCGGATGCCGGACGCCGAGACCGTCGAGGAAGTACTCAAGCTCGCGTCCCGCGCGCCGACGTTCGACGCGGTGCCGCCCGCCCGCTGGCGCATCGGCGCCGACCGGCTGGAGCTGCTGACCACGCGGATGGACCCGGTCGCGCTGATCGCGTGCGGCGCGGCGCTGCACCACGTCCGCATCGGGCTGTCCGCGCTCGGCTGGTCGTGCCGCGTGCACCGCAAGCCGAAGGGCGATCACCTGGCGACGGTGTTCCCGCGCTGGGAGCTGGACCCGTTCTCCAACGAGGTGGCCTCGGCCGCCGCGGTCTCGCTGCGCCGGTCCGACGCGCGCACGTTCTCCGACCAGGAGGTGCCGATCTCGGCGCTGACGTGGCTGCTGCAGGCCGCGCAGGCCGAGGGCGCGTCGCTGGTGCCGGTGTCCAAGGGCAACGGCGTGGTGCTGTCGCTGGTGGCGGAGTCGGACGACTTGGCTCTGCTGCGCGGGGGTGAGGCGTTGTCGTCGGTGTTGCTGGCCGCGACCGTGTGGGGGCTGGCGAGCCACGTCCGCATCGACGGTGACGCCGTGCTGATCCGGGTGGGCTGGCAGTGGCCGAACGCCGAACCGTTGCCGCATTCCGCGCGCTGAGGCCCGCCGCGTCGGGGACGATGGCCGGGTGGACTTCGACCGGCAGCTCACGCTCGCGCAGCTCGTGGGCGACCGCTGGCGCAGGCCCGGCCAGGAGGCGACCGCTCTCTACGCGGAGCTGTGCCAGTTGCGGCACATCCCCGTGCGGGAGCTGAACAGGGAGGACCTGAGGCTGCTGGTCATCCAGCACGTCGGGCTGGAGTTCACCGTGCCGCTGGCGCTGGAGCACGTCGAGGAGGACCCGCTGGTCCAGGCGAACCTGTTCTGCGGTGACCTGCTCACGAGCCTGCTCCGGGTGGACGTGTCGTTCTGGGAGGACCACGTCCAGCTGCGGGACCGGGTGTCCGCGGTGCTGGACTCGTTGCGCGACCTGCCGTGGGGCACCGAGGAGACGGTGATCATCACGGCCGAGCAGTTCCCCGGATAACCGCACGTTAGGCGCCCCTTTACCGCCTGCTGTCCTGATGAGGGCATGTCCTCCAAGATGTTCGCGGCTGCCGGCCTCGTGCTGGCCTCCATCGCCGCCACCCAGATCGTGTCCGCGCCCACGGCCTCGGCCGAGACGTGCAAGGCGTCGTACTACAGCGGCGGCGGCACCACGGCGTCCGGCGAGCGGTTCAACCCCAACGCGCTCACCGCGGCGCACAAGACGCTGCGCTTCAACACGAAGGTCAAGGTCACCAACCGGTCGAACGGCAAGTCCGTGACCGTGCGGATCAACGACCGCGGCCCGTACGTGGCCGGCCGCTGCATCGACCTCACGCCGCGCGGTTTCAAGGCGCTGGCACCGCTGTCCCAGGGCGTCGTAAACGTCACGGTCACTGTCGTTAGTTAACCAATTCATGCGTTCCGCTTGACCCGATCGAGTGAACGAGATAGGCAATCCGGGTGCTCGTGGGTATGAGCGGACCAGGGCGGCTGGCGATGGGTGCTCTCATCGGCGCCGCCCTGGCCGCGCTCCTCAACGTCGCCGGGCCCCAGTTCCTGTCCTCGGCCGAAGGCGACGGATCAGTCGACGTGACGATCTCCCGGCAGAAGCCGACGATGACCGTCTCGCTGATCAACACGCCCTCGACCCTGCCGCCGGTGTCGCTCTCCAGCTCGACCTCGGCCTCGTCGTCCTCCAGCACCACGACCACCACCACGACGACGACAACGGTCGTGACGACGATGACTCAGCCCAAGCCGACGACCACGACCAACCCGCCCACACCCACCACGACGACCACGACGAAGCGGTGCGGGCTGATCTTCTGCTAGCTAGACGGCGTCGATCTTGAACGGGTCGTGCTCGGTGAGGATCTTGTCGAGGCGCGCTCTGTCGACGCGGCTGGATATGTAGCCCTCCTCCTGCCGGTCGCGGATCACCTTGGCGAGCGTGAACGCCGACGTGACCGTGTAGAGCAGGCCGAGGCCGAGGAACGCGCGCACCCAGCCGTTCACGGGCAGGAACGTGACCCCGATGGCGACGGAGCTCAGGGACAGCGCGAACGAGATGACCGCCTGCGCGAAGAACGCGGGCGTGGTGGGCGTGTGAGTCGTCGAATTAGTCATGATCCGAGAGTCCTGCGTCACACCCGGTCTGTCATGAGTACAGCTACTCACTCAGCGGCAATCGTGAACACCACGACGTCGTTGAGCTCCTGCTTCGTGATCGGGAGCCCGTTCAGCGGGTGGATTAGCGCCGCCGCGTAAGGGGACTTCAGCGCGTCGACCTTCATCAGGACGACCGTGCGGATGCCGTACTTGCGGAGCACCGCGACGCTGCTCTCGTCAGGGAAGAACTGGGTCTCGGCGAGGATGTCGTTGTACGCCTGCGGGTAGTTGCCCGAGGTGCCGTTGGCGATCTTCGGGAAACCGTCCGTCGACCACAGCAGGTACTTGTACTCCGTGAACTCGTCGATCGGCAGGATCAGCATGGGGTCACGGCCCTGCGCGAACACCTGCTGGAGATCCGGCGGGATGCCGAGCGGCGACACGTAGGTGCGCGCCGGGATGCCTTCCAGCAGGACCGCGAGCACCGGCACGAACAGGAACATCGGGATCAGCCGCAGCGACACCTGCGTGCGGTCGACCATCAGCTCACCGAACCGCGTGACCGCGCCCGCGGCCAGCACCACCAGCAGCAGGATCACCCACAGGACGAGCCGGCCGGGCGTGCGGATCGCGTCGAATCCGGGCAGGTGTTCCCACAGCGGGCGGTACGTGTAGGCGCCGTCGAGCACCGATGCGCCGAGGCAGAGGATCGTCATCACGAGCGTCGCGACGCCCAGCCAGATCCGGGTGCGGACCGGCCAGCTGCTCACGAACAGGCCGGTGATCGCGAGGATCGTGACGGCGAGTCCGGGGAACAACATCATCTCGGCGACGCCGTCCTGCGGCAGGAGGTCCAGCCGGTTGAACCCGGTCTCCAGCCACAACCACGTGTCGTAGTGGGCCGTCCAGAGCCCGCGCAACGGCGGCGAGAAGACCTGGACCTCTTTCCACTCACGCGTGAAGCCGTACTGCTCGACGACCCGGAAGTACGGGATCAGCATCGCGAGCGTGACGAGCAGGAAAATCGCGACGCCGACACCGTTGAACACGATGAGCTTGGCGGTGACCTGACGCCACCTCTTGATGATGGTCACGACGATCGCGATACCGACCACGCCCATCAGGTAGGCGAACGGAATGCCCGTCGCGAACCCGATGGTGATCTGCCAGGCCGCGATCAACCAGCCGGCGAGGATCCACCACGGCTTCGGCTCGTCTTTGAGCCCGTGCCTGAGCGAATAGCCGTGGCCTTTCGCCAGCGCGTAGAGCGCGAGCGCGATACCGCCCGTGGAAAGAATGTTGAGGTGGCTGCCGTGCGTCAGCCGCCACGGCGCCCACGCGAAGACGACACCGGCGACGGTGGCCGCCTGCCAGTTGCCGCCCAGCTGCTTGACCAGCAGGTACGCGCCGACGAACGCCAACGCGAACGCCGTCACGTACGCGATGTTGTAGCGGAACACCGCGTCGTACTGGCCGTCGCCGCCGATCAGCGCCAGCGGCAGGTAGCCGAGCAGCGAGTCGGTGAACGCGAAGTTGTCCGTCGACGGGAAGAAGATGTTGGCGGTCCAGAAGTCGCCCGTGGCGAACAGGTTCCGGTGCCACGCCATTTCCCACGTCTGCAACAACGGGTCGCCGAGGTCGTTCGCGATCATCGACTTGGGGTGGAGGACCAGCGGGAGGTTGAACAGACCGGAAAGCGCGAAGCCGACGAAGACGACCCACGTCGCCTCGCGGGAGAACAATCGCCCGAATGCTTTGGCGACTCTTGCCGGTCGACCTCGGGACGGCTGCTCACTGGAAACAGTCGTCTCCGGGATCGTGAATCCCCCCACGTCCTGGGCCCTTCCGCTCGACTCAGGCGCACCCTACCCCGGTAGAACGGGCTTACCTCGGCAATCAGGACCGGGCTGTGTTCAGGCCCACGGGGCAGGAAACGCCGGTGCCACCGAGCCCGCAGTACCCGTACGGGTTCTTGGCATCGGACAGGTACTGCTGGTGATCTTCCTCGGCGTAGTAGAACTCATCCAGAGCGGCGATCTCCGTGGTGATCTTCCCGTGCCCGGACGCGTCCAGGGCGTGCTGATAGACCTCGGCGGAGGCGAGCGCGGTCACCCGCTGCCCCTCATCACCCCAGTAGATCGCGGACCGGTACTGGCTCCCGATGTCCGCACCCTGACGCATCCCCTGCGTCGGGTCGTGCCCCTGCCAGAACACCCGCAGGAGCTCCTGGAACGGCAGCTCGGTGGGGTTGAACACCACGAGAACGGCCTCGGTGTGCCCGGTCAGCCCGGAGCAGACTTCCTCGTAGGAGGGGTTGGGCGTGTACCCGCCCGCATAACCGACAGCGGTGCTGAACACCCCTGGCGTCTGCCAGAACAGCCGCTCAGCGCCCCAGAAGCAGCCCATCGCGACCACGGCCGTGCGCAGCCCGTGCGGGAACGGAGGCTGTAGGGGACGATCGGGGAAGACCGCGTGGAACTGGGGTACCGGGACAGCCGAGGCGCGCCCTGGCAGGGCATCGGCTGATTTGATCATCGAGGTTTTGTCACGACCGAACCACGCCATGTCACCAATGTACGGGGGTGCTTCGCGCCACAACCAGGTCACGACTTGAGAGGCCCGCGCGATGGCAAACGTGGACTTGGGCACAATGTCGGCGTCTTTACTGACACCTGGAAGGGGGTGCCAGGGGTGACCTGGCAAGACGAGCTGCAGAAGCTGGACCTGGAGCTGGCCTCGGGCCGGATCTCGGCTGACGACTACCGTCGGCGCCGTGATGAGGTGCTGGCCGCTTCGTCCGCAGCGGCCCCCCAGCCTCAGCAGCAGGGCCCGTTCGCTCCGCCCTTCAAGTGGGACGCGACGCCGCCTCAGCAGCAGAGCCCGAATCCGGACGCGACTCAGGTCGTGAGCTCCGGTCAACCACAGCAGTCCAACCCCGACGCCACGCAGGTGGTGAGCGGGCAGCGTCCCGCCGACGCGGACCGGACGCAGTACGTCCGGCCGGTGAGCGGGCCTATTCCGGCGCAGCAGATGCCGCCTCAGCAGGGTGGCTGGCAGAGCACCCCGCCGCAGACCGCCCCTCCGTGGGGTGGTGGCGACGGCTTCACGCCCATCTCGGACCCGAGCCCCGCGTGGATCGCGCAGGGGCCCGAGGTGTTCGACGAGAAGGGCGGTGGCAAGGGCAAGATCTTCGCGATCATCGGCGTCGTGCTGGTGCTGGCGTTGATCGGTGGCGGCATCTGGTGGTTCGCGTCCGGTAGCAAGAAGGACAACCCGCCGGTCGGGCAGAGCACCAGCCAGTCCGCGCCGACGACGACCACGACGAAGCCGAAGGACGATCTCGAGATCGCCGAGATCCCCGGCGGCAAGAAGGACCCGTCGTCGATCAAGGCGTGGACCGATCTGGTGGAGGGCAAGCTCCTCGCCAACGAGGAGAACGCCGCGTACGAGGCGGGCACCCCGACCAAGGCGCGGCTGGCGTCGGCGAAGCTGCCGAACGACATCAGCGTCCAGATCATCACGGTCGAGATGGCCAGTCCCGAGGCCGCCAAGAAGGCGGTTGAGGACCTGGTCGCCGCGCAGACGAAGTTCGGTCTGCAGAACTACAGCGGCACCTGCCCGACGAGCGTGCTGTGCCAGACGCTGGCGCCCGCCGCGGACAAGAAGGGCAACATCCGCGCACATTACGTGCACAAGAACACCGTTGCCCGTGTGCAGGTCGTCGGCAAGGACGCGACCGAGATGAACAAGGTCTTCGAGGAGCTCATCGCGGCTCAGATCGAGGCATTGTCCGTCGATGCCTGACGTGGCCGCCTGCACGGTGGCGACACGCGGCCAGCTACCCGCAGCGCGGGTGCTGGCCGCGTCGTACGTCAGGCACCACCCAGGTCACACGTTCACGACCCTCGTGCTGGACGGCGACGACGACCTCGGCATCGAGGACTTCCGTCACCTCGCGCTGTCACTCACGCCCGGTGAGCTCGCCGACGCGGTGGCGCCGCACGTAATCCGCCGACTGCTCGACGAGCACGACGTCGTCATCCGGCTCGCGCCGGAAAGCCTTGTGCTGGCACCGTTTCCGACCTTCGGGACGGGGCTGACGCTCATCGCGAAGGTCCTCACCCCGCGGCCGGGCGACACGGAGTTCGTCGACGACGTCGTGGTCGCGGTCGGCCGTGATGCCAAGGCGTGCCTGGACTTCTGGCCGCAGAAGGGCGCGTTCGAGCACACCGTGCTGCGCGATCCCGGCTTCGCACTCGCCCACTGGAACCTGCACGAGCGCGACCTCGCGAACGCCAGCCTGATCCAGTTCCCCGGCTACGACCCGGCCACGCCGTGGATGCTCACCGCAGACCACGCAGACGTGCTGCTCTCCGAACGCGCGGAGCTCCGCGAAATCGCGGACGAGTACCGGGAACTGTTGCTCGCCAACGGTTACGAGGAGATCACTTACGGCTTCGCGTCCCTTGTGGACGGAACGCCGATCACGGAACCGATGCGCACGCTGTTCGGGGCGGAGCAGAACCTCCCGCAGGACCTCAACGCCTGGCTGTCCGAGCCGGACACGCCGACCCAGCGCAACGCGGGCCTCAACCGCCTGCTCATGGCCATCTGGGACGCGCGCCCAGACCTGCAGAGGGCCTTCCCGCGCCCGCTGCAGGAACCCGGCTTCCGCGACTGGTGCCGCGAGTGGGGCGTCCGCGAAGGCGTACCCGAGTGGGCGCTGCCGACCGAACCCACGGCCCCGCAACCACCCCAGAACGAGTTCGGCGTCAACGTCGCCGGCTTCCACACGGCCGAGCTGGGCATCGGCGAGATGGGCCGGGTGGCGCTGCGCGCGATCGAGGCCGCGGGCGTCCCGCACGTCTCGGTGGTCGAGGAGCACTCGATCGCGAACACCGTCCGCACCGCGCTGGACGAGCCGGACTCCGTTGGCGCACCGCGCTTCCCGATCAGCCTGATCACGGTCAACGGCGACTCGACCCGCGCGCTGCTCGAAGCGCATCCCGAGGTCGGCCACGAGCGGTACCGGATCGGCCTGTGGGCGTGGGAGCTCGAAGACTTCCCGGCGAGCATGCACAGCGGTTTCGGGCTGGTCGACGAGGTGTGGGCGGTCAGCGACTTCACCCGCGACGCCATCGCGAAGCACTCGCCGATCCCGGTCAAGACGTTCCCGGTGCCCGTCCCGGATCCCGGCGAGCCAGAACTCAGGGCCGGCAGAACCAGGTTCCTCTTCGCCTTCGACCACAACAGCACCGCGGGCCGCAAGAACCCGTACGGCCTGGTCGAGGCGTTCCACAAGGCGTTCCCTGATCGCGACGACGTCGAGCTGGTCATCAAGTCGACCAACTCGCACCTGCACACGTCCGCGGCCGAACGACTGCGCCTCCAGGCGCTGAACGACAAGCGGATCACCCTGATCGAGCGCTACCTCACCGTCCAGGAGCTGCACGACCTCTACGCGACCAGCACCGCGTACGTGTCGCTGCACCGCAGCGAGGGCTTCGGCCTGACCGTCGCCGAGGCGATGATCCGCGGCATGGCCGTGATCTCGACGGACTACTCCAGCACGCCGGAGTTCGTCGACGACAAGACCGGCTGGCCCATCCCGTTCACGATGGTCGACGTCGGCGAAGGCTGGCCGCCCTACCAGCCGGAAGCGCGCTGGGCGGACCCCGACCTCGACGCCGCCGCGCGGGCGATGCGCGAGATCGCGGACGACCCGGACGAGGCGCGCAAACGCGGCCGCGCGGCGCGTGAACACCTGCTCGAGACGCGATCCGTCGAGGCGGCCGGGCAGTGGATCGCCGAGCAGCTCCACCAGGCGCACGAGGTGTGGCGCACTCGTCAGCCGGTTCCCGCGTCGATCGCACGCCGGGCTGCCCACCGGGTGCGTAGGGTCGTGCGGGGGGATCGATGACCGCGATGAAGCAGAAGCTGCCACCCGCGCAGGAGTCCTGGCTCCCGCGGGAGCACCCGCTCTACCGGCCGAGGCACGGCACGACGCAACGGCTCGCGCTGATCGCTGCCGTGGTGTTCTTCCTGCTGCCGTCGGTCGCGTTCGTCTTCGGCGTCCGGCCAGGCGCGTTCGAGAACCGCGCGCTCACCCCGTTCCCCGGCATCCTGCAGGGCTGGGGGTTCCTCACCCAGCTCAACCCGTGGGCCACCGACCACCTCGCGCTGCGCGAGCAGGCCGTGCACCTCAACGACCTGACGAGCCGCGGCATCTTCGGCGAGCAGCCTGCCGTGCAGCGCAACAACGCGGGCCCGATCGACAAGACCGAGACCCCACCGCCCCGGCCGGTGATCAACTTCCCGCCTGTCGTCGAAGGCAAGAACGGCTGGCTGTACCTCGGCGACGAGCTGGCCAGCCACTGCTCGCCGTCGCGGCCGATCAAGGAGACCGTCGGGCAGCTGCGCAAGCTGCGCGACGAGGTCGAGGCGTCCGGACGCCGGTTCGCCGTGGTCGTCGCACCCGACAAGGCGACGCTCTACCCGGAGAACCTGCCGGACAACATGGACGGCAAGGACTGCCAGCGCAAGGGCGCCGAGGAGTTCTGGCAGGCGGTGTCCGCCGAGGACTACGTCGTCGACGTCCGCGACGAACTGCACAGCTGGGGCCGCATGCTGGGCGAGCCGGTGTACGGGCCGCTCGACGCGCACTGGGGCGAGGAGGCGGGCGTGATCGTGTCGCGCCAGCTCGCCGAGCGGTTCCGCAAGGGCATCAGCAAGCCGTGGGTCGTGAACCCCGGCGAGACGTGGGAGCAGAACGCCGACCTGCCGGTGCTGATCGGCCGCTCCGGTGTCACCACGGGCCGCCGCTACGCGATCCTCCCGGACGGCAAGCGCGACACGACGAACCGCGACGTGCCGATCGACTTCAAGACCAAGCCGCTGCACTTCGACTCGGCGTCCGGGCCCGGCACGTACGGGTTCAGCGTCGGCCTGCTGGGTGACTCGTTCACCATCCGCACGCTGCGCTACCTGTCGGGGACGTTCGGCGACATCACCATCGGCCACCACGGCGAGGCCTTCAAGGATGGCGGCAAAGTCGCAGGTCAGGTGATGGCGGAGAACACGACCGTGGTGGTCGAGGTCGCCGAGCGCACGCTCATGTCCGGCAAGTTCACGCTCACCCAGCCGGACATCCAGCGGACCGTCGTCGATCAGTTGAAGGCTCGCCCGATCCGCTGATCCGCCGCGCGCGCCTGCCATAGACTCCTGGCAGCCTGTGGGGGCACCCCAACTTCTCTTCTCACCTGGACGGTCCATGTCGGAAGCACGCCTGACTGACGCACTCGTGCGGCTGGATCAGAACAAGGAGCTGCGGCTTCCGCTGCGGTCGC
Organism: Lentzea tibetensis; assembly: GCF_007845675.1. Classification (GTDB taxonomy): domain Bacteria; phylum Actinomycetota; class Actinomycetes; order Mycobacteriales; family Pseudonocardiaceae; genus Lentzea; species Lentzea tibetensis. The sequence goes on from NZ_VOBR01000004.1 coordinate 54,237, forward strand.
GCGACCTGCTCGGCAGGCTCGCGCTCAAGTTCCTGTGGCGCCGCCAGGTCAAGTGGCAGGTCGAGACGAACAACGCCACGCGCGACGGGCTCGACGCGCTGCGCCAGCTGGTGCACGAGCTGCCGCGCGAGGAGCTCGCGAACGAGGTCGAACGGCTCAAGCAGGCCGACCAGAACATCATGGCCGGCCTCAACCAGCGGCTGTACGCGGCGGTCGGCAGCCTGCGCACGGACATCGGCGACCTGCGGCTGCAGCTCGTCGACAAGGGTGAGCACACCGCGGACGTCGAGCGCAGGCTCGCCGTGATCGAGGAGCAGCTGGCCGAGCTGACGGGCGCCGCGCGCGACACGCGGCTGCGGCACGCGCAGGTCGACCTGTTCCTGGACCAGGTGCGCGGGCGCGGCGCGGACGGCAAGAAGGAGCTGAACGCGCCGGACCGCTCGGACTCGCTGGAGTTGCCCATCGCGGAGCTGCTGGACGGGCCCGCCGAGCGCGTGCGAACCGCGCGCGCCGCGTACCTGCCGGTCGTCGAGGGCCGCGGCCCGGTGTTCGACGTGGCGCCGTCGCGCGGCGAGTGGCTGGAGGTGCTGCGCGAGGCCGGTGTGCCCGCGGCGGCCGCGTCCGCCAACCCGTTCGTGGTCAAGCACAACGCCGAGCTGGGCTTCCAGCTCGTCGAGGCGGACCCGCTGGACGCGCTCGCTCGCGTCGACCGGCGTTCGCTCGGCGCGGTGACCGCGTTCCGGTTCGTCGAACGGCGTGACCCGGCGACGCTGTCGCGGTTCGTCGACCTGGCCGCGCAGGCGTTGCGGCCCGGTGGCGTGCTGCTGATCGAGAGCGCGGCCGGCGGCGACGACTTCCACCTGGACCCGTTCGCGCAGCGCCCGGTGCACCCGACGTTCCTGCGCTTCCTCGCCGAGGCCGCCGGCTTCGGCGAGGTGCGGATCGCTCGTCAGGACGGCAGCGCGCTCGCGGCCAGCGCACCGCGGTTCTCGCTGACCGCCTGGATGTGACCGTGCGCTACAGCATGTGGAGCCCATTGCCGCCCGAGCGCAGCGGGATCGCCGACTACACGACCGAGCTGCTCGCCGAGCTGGACGACGTCGAGGCCGTGTCGCGGAAGCGGCCGAAGACCACGGCGAAGGGGCTCGCCTGCTACCAGATGGGCAACCACGCGGGCGCGCACTCGTGGATCTACGAGCAAGCGCTTGCGGAGCCCGGTGTGGTCGTGCTGCACGAGGCGTCGCTGCTCGACTTCAACCTGGGCCACTGCAACGGCCTGACGCCCGAGTTCTACAAGGAGCTCAAGGACGCGCACGGCCCGATCTGGGGCGACCCGAACGACCCCGCGCTGCTGCACGGCCTGCCCGCGATCGAGACCGACGGCGTGAAGTCGCTCGACGGCGGCACCATGACGCTGGAACACCGGCTGGTCACCGCGAGCCGGGGCGTGATCGTGCACGACCCGCACTCCGCGCGCTGGCTCCAGGAGCGCTACCCGGCCAAGCCGATCTTCGTGGTGCCGCACGGCGCGCCGGTGCGCGACGACGCGGACCGCGCGGAGATCAGGGCGCGGCTCGGCTGGACCGACGAGCACGTGGTGTTCGGCGTGTTCGGCGGCTTCAACCGGATCAAGCGGATCCTCGTCGCGGTGCTGGCGTTCGCCGAGGTGCGCAGGCGCTGGCCGAACGCGCGGCTGCTGATCGCCGGGCACGTCGACTACCCGGACGTGCACGCGGACGTCGTGCGCGCGATCGACCAGTACGGCCTGCGCGACAGCGTCCACCTGGAGCTGGCTCCGGCGAAGGACGAGTTCGTCGACCTGATCTCGGCGACCGACGCGGTGATCAACCTGCGCTGGCCGACCATGGGCGAGACGAGCGGCGTGATGATGCGCGCGTTCGGCGCGGGCCGGGTCGTGATCACCAGCGACCTGCCGCAGCACCGGCACTTCGACCCGGCGTTCTGCTGGCGCATCTCGATCTCACCGGCCGCCGAGGCCGAGCAGTTGGCAGCACTGCTGGAGCGGATCGTGGTCGACCCGTCTGCGGTGCGCTCGGCGGGCAAGCTGGCCCGCGACTGGGTGTCCGCCGAAGCGTCGTGGCCAGTCGCCGCCGCCGGCTACCGGGCTGCCCTGGACGCGGTGTCCGACGGTGTGACCATCGCGGCTGATGTCGTCCAGCCCGGCGTGAACCTGTTCGCGGACGTGCGCGCGACGACCGGGTTGTCGGAGTCGTTCCGCCGCGCCGGGCGCGCGATGGTGCGGTCCGGGCAGCTGATGACGTACACCGAGTTCAACTCGCGTGCGCCGGTCCGGACGGTGGAGGTGCCCCGCGAGCTCGCCGAGCTGCGCGGCGGCAAGGACTACCCGATCGACCTGTGGATGGTGAACCTCAACGAGTTCCAGCTGATCCCGGAGACCGCGCTCGACCGGTACACGATCGCGCTGTGGGCGTGGGAGATGCCGGAGATCCTGGACTACACGCTGGAGCAGCTGCCGCGCGTCGACGAGCTGTGGGTCGTGTCGTCGTACGTGGCCGAGGCGTTCCGCACGGCGACGTCCGTGCCGATCACCGTGGTGCCGAACGTGGTCACCGAGATCTCGTCGACGCCGGACCGCGCGCGCTTCGGGCTGTCCGAGGACGCGTTCGTCGTGCTGTTCACGTTCAGCGCTTCTTCTTCTGACGCGCGGAAGAACCCGTGGGGTGTGATCGAGGCGTTCAAGCGCGCGTTCGCACCTCATGAGCGCGGGACGACGGCCCAGCTCGTGATCAAGGTCGTCGACCTGGACATCTTCCCGCTGATGGCAGCCGCCCTGCAGGACGCGGTGGCGTCCGTGAACGGCATCCTGATCACCGGTGACCTGACGCGTGCCGAGATGGACTCGCTGCTGGCCTCGTGCGACGTCTACGCGTCGCTGCACCGGTCGGAGGGCTTCGGGATGGGCATGGCCGAAGCGATGTCGATCGGCAAGCCGGTCGTGGCCACCGGGTACAGCGGCAACACCGACTTCATGCCGCCCGGTTCGGCCGCGATGGTCGGGTACACCATCAGGCCGATCACCATGGCCGACCACCGCTACGACGAGAGGTTCGCCGACTGGTACCGGCCGGGTCTGCTGTGGGCGGAGCCGAACGTCGCGCAGGCCGCGGGCTGGCTGCGCCGCCTGGCCGACAGCCCCGCGCTGCGCGCCCGGATGGGCGAGGCCGCCCGGCAGGCGATCTGGGAGCGCTGCAGCTACGAGGCCGTCGGCAAGCTGATCAAGTCACGCGTCGCGGAGATCTACGACTCCAGCTCGGTGAGGCGGGCTTCCAGCGCGGCGATGCGCTGATTCGCCTTTGCGAGCTGGAGCTCGGCGTCGCGCGTCGTGCCGCGCAGCTCCTCGATGCACGCGGCGTCCTTGGCCTGCGCCTCCTGGGCCTCGTGCACGGCGTCCTCTAACCGCCGGATGTAGGCGATCTCGGCGAACCGGGCCGCGCGCTGCTCGGCGACCTCGGCGCGGGTGAACTTGTCGAACACGTTCGCGGGCACGCTGAGGACGTCGAGCGCCTCGGCGTCGTCCTCCTGCGCGTAGAACCGGTTGAGCCCGTCGAACAGCGCGCACCGGTAGCCGGCGCTCACCATCAGCGGGTCCCAGCTCTCGTGCGCGGGCGTCGGCGAACCGGGCTCGGTCGCCTCGACCACGACGACGCGCGGCCGGTGCTTCGTCCAGTCCGCGCCCTCGATGACGCTGCGCTCCTCGCCCTCGACGTCGATCTTGAGGAAGTCGACGGGGCCGGGGTGCGCGTCCAGCACGTCCGCGAGCGTGCGGACCTCGACCTGGAGCTCGACGATGTCGAGCGCGGACTCGTGGTGGTAGCTGCGGGCGAGATCACCGTCGAGCGTGGACCAGCCGTCGCGGTTGAGGACGTGGTGCAGGGTCGCGGTGCCCTTCTCGGCGCCGAGCGCGACGGCCAGGGTGACGTCACCCGGTCGGGCGTTTTTGAGTGCCTCGACCTGGGCCGGAATCGGTTCGATGTTGATCCCGCGCCAGCCGAGGTCGTAGAAGTGCTTCGTGACCGAGTCCGCGACCGGGTCGGACGCCCCGACGTCCACGTAGCGACCGGTCGTCCGGCCGTGGAACAACCGATCGAGGACGACGTCCTCGGCGTTCTGCGCGTACGAGATCACGAGGCGCAGGATAGTGGGCGCTTCGGAGCGGCAACCTGCCATCGGTACGATGCGTCTCTACCATCGACAGCACCCCGAAGCTGGTGGAGGACTCGATGGTCCTGACAGTGATGTTAGTCACATTGGCGAGTTTGGCCTTTCTGACGCGAACCGTAGTGGTTGTTCGAGCCGTTTCCTCAGGAAAGCGGTCTGGTGACTACGGTAAGCCACGGACGTCCACCAATTGAGATCGCTCGAACGGACTACGGCTTACGTTGGAACGTCGACTTACCGTAGGATCCTTTTGGGTCGTATGACTGAACGGTCTTCTGACGGGGACCTCACAGGGGTAGGTGCGCCATGGACCACGCACTGAGCAAGGTCATCGAGCTGCGCGAGAGCGGTTTTCAGTTCCTGCACCTGCGGGACGACGACGGGCAGCTCGATCGCATCATGGCGTTCAAGCAGCGCAGAGGCTTCATCGACTCGATCCTGTTCTGGTCGGAGACCGAGGCCCGCGCGGGTCGCCTGCCCGCGGTGCGCGACAGCGCCCGTCCGGCACAGGCCGTGTGGATCTACGAAGGCCCTCTGGTCGAGGCCGTGGATCGCCTGCTCGACCTTCCTGAGCCCGGCTCGCGCAATGCGCCGACGCTGATGCAGCGGACCGCTTCCGATTTGGCCGTCGTCACGACGCTGCCATTTAAGTTGAAGCTTCCACCAGGAGCCATCGCCTAGCTCGCTGATGACAAACCCTGTCTTGTTTTGAGCATTCAGAGATATCTGAATGCGAGCAACTCAGACGCTCTTTCACATCCGTACCCGTTTGCCGGGTATGCGGGTTAACGGCTAGTGCACTCGGCTGAACTGGCCGCGTTTGATCGCCGCCAGGAACGTGTCCCAGCCGGGGAGGGTCACGACCTCGCCGGACTTGTTCTTCGAGTCGCGCACGCGGAACATCGAGCCCTTGATGGAGATCTCGACAGACACGTTGATCCCTACCTCTCGGTGGACCCCCACGGGGAGACTACTTGTCTGCCCCGTCGCAGCGTCTCGATCAACACGCCTCGCACAGCACCCCTCCGACGAGTGAAGAAGTTCGCTCTCGCGAGTTACGGAGCTTGCTGCAGGGGTCCCCGATGCGAAACTTTCGCGCCCATGAACCTCAGGAAGACCATCACGGGGGCCGCTGTCGCCCTCGGCGGCGCTACCGTCATGCTCGGCCTGGGCAGCACCGCCGCTCTGGCCGGCCCCATCGGTGCCGGCGCCGAGAGCAACCCGAACCTCCCGCTGCACCTCGGCGAGGCGGCGGAGGCCGGCGGCCTCGCTTCGGTCGACACGAACAACGCGGATGGCAAGGTCCAGGCGCTCAACGACCGCAACATGAACGTCGTCGACGCCGCCGCCGAGAACCTCGACGCGGACGTCATCGCGAACGCACTGGGCTACGACTCCACCCCCGGCAAGCCGGGCCACGTGCACGTCAACACCACGCCCTGACCTGAACTTCCTGGCCGGGACGGTCCCCGATCCCCTCCCCCTCGGATCGGGGGCCGTTCCACTTTCGCAGCAGGAGCTTTCCTTGAGCATCAAGAAGATCGTGGCCAGTGCCGGCCTCGCCGCCGGCGCGCTCGCGGCGATGAGCAGCACCGCGCAGGCCGTCGAGATCGACCCGATCGACAAGGTCAGCGAGGTCGCGGGCAGCGCGGGCATCAGCACCCTGCACAACACGGGCGGCGGCATCGACGCCACCTACGTCCCGCGTGAAGGCAGCGACCTGCTTCCCTAGCGCCCCACCGCATACCCCTGCGCGCCGCGTGGATTCGCACCGGCGCGCAGGAGTCCGTCTCGGGAGTCCTGCGCCACGGCGGACATCCGGCCCAGCGTCCACGGGCCGGCGTCGACGACCGAGTGACCGCGCGAGCGCAGGTCGTCCATGACCGCCGCGCCGACGCGCGACTCGACCACCAGCTCACCAGGCGTCCACGCCCGCGGGAAGAACGAGCTGGGGAACGCGTTCGAGTGCCACATCGGCGAGTCGATCGCCTCCTGCAGGTTCATCTCGCCGACCACGTGCGCGAGCCAGAACCCCAGCTGCCACTGGTCCTGCTGGTCACCGCCCGGCGTGCCGAACGCCAGCGCGGGCAGGCCGTCCCGCAACGCGAGCGACGGCGACAGCGTGATCCGCGGGCGCTTGCCGGGAGCGAGCGAGTTCGGCAGGCCTTCGTCCAGCCAGAACATCTGCGCGCGGCTGCCGAGGCAGAAGCCGAGCGACGGGATCGTCGGCGACGACTGGAGCCAGCCTCCGGACGGTGTCGCGGACACGATGTTCCCGAAGCGGTCCACGACGTCGACGTGCACGGTGTCGCCGCGCGTCACGCCGGAGCGCGCCACCGTCGGCTCACCGATCGCGCCGGTCGGGTCCGTGACGAGCACGCCAGGTCCCCGCGTGATGTGCGAGGCCAGCTGCGGCGCGACACCAGCGGGCGTGCCGGGACGCAGTTCGAGCGACGCCTCCGCGGTGATCAGCTTGCGGCGTTCGTCGGCGTACGCACGGGAGACCAGCGTCTCCAGCGGCACGTCGTCGACGTCGCCGTACCAGGCCTCGCGGTCGGCGAACGCGAGCTTCGCGGCCTCGGTGGCGAGGTGGATCGTCTCCGCTGTCGGCACACCATCCACATAGGACAGATCAAGGCCTTCCAGCAGCCGGAGCTGTTGCGCCAGAGCGGGTCCCTGCGTCCACGCGCCCGCCTTCACGAGCGTCCACGAGGAGTCGACGTCGACGCACAGCGCGTCCTCGTAGGAGGCCTCCCAGGTGGCCATGTCCTCGCCGGTCAGCACGCCCGCGTGGTCGGCGCCGGAGTCGTCGCGGAACGACCGGCGGGAGAACTCGTCGACCTGGGCCGCGATGAAGCCCTGCGACCAGGCGCGGCGCGCGGCCTCGATCTGCGCTTCACGGTCCGAGCCCGCGGCCTCGGCGGCGGCGAGCAGCCACTCCCAGGTCTCGGCGAGCTTGGTGTTGCGGAACCGAGCGCCCGCAACAGGTGCGGCACCGCCGGGCATCCACTGGGCGGCCGAGGTCTGCCAGTGCTCGCGGAACAGGTCCGCGACCGTCGAGATCGTGAACGCGGCGCGCTCCACCAGCGGGAAACCGTCGCGGGCATAGCCGATCGCCTTGTCCAGCACCTCGCGCAACGTCTTGGTGCCGTAGTCGCGCAGCAGCGTCAGCCAGCCGTCCCACGCGCCGGGCACGGTCGCGGCCAGCAGACCGCTGCCGGGCACCAGGTCCAGCCCGAGGCCGCGGTAGTGCTCGATCGTCGCGGCGGCCGGGGCGACGCCCTGGCCGCACAGCACGCGCGGCGCGGCCTCACCGGCCGCGGCGAAGACGATCGGCACCTCGCCGCCGGGTCCGTTGAGGTGCGGTTCGACGACCTGCAGCACGAAACCGGCGGTCACCGCCGCGTCGAAGGCGTTCCCACCGTCCTCGAGCACGGCCATGGCCGCCGACGAGGCCAGCCAGTGGGTGGAGGCAACCATGCCGAAGATGCCGACGAGCTCAGGACGGGTGGTGAACACCCCAACAAACTATGCGAGGCTAACTAAATTGTGGACGAGCAAGTGGCGCACGTCCTACACCTGAATGGACTAGTCCAGCGCGGACCAACGCGTCCTCGTCGAGGTGGTTGCGCGAGTCGATGATCGCGTGGCCGTCCGTCAGGTCGGCGATGCGCACCCAGTCGAGCGTGCGGAACACCGGCCAGTCGGTGAGCACCACGACGGCTTCCGCACCCTTGACCGCCTGGTACGGGTCGTCGACCACCAGCATCCCGGCGAGCGGGCCGGTGACCTCGGGGTCGTACGCGGACAGGTCCGCGCCTTCGAGCACCAGCTGCTCGGCCACGGCCAGCGCGGGCGAGTCGCGCAGGTCGTTCGTCCCGGCCTTGAACGCGAGGCCGAGCACCCCGACGCGCACACCGGCCAGCTCGCCGCCGACGGCGTCGCGCACCTTGCCGACGATCCGCTGCTGCTGCCGGACGTTGGCCTCGATGGTGGACTTGATCAACGTGAAGTCGACGCCGACGGACTCGGCGATCTGCACCAGCGCGTGCGTGTCCTTCGGCAGGCAGGACCCGCCCCAGCCCGGTCCCGGCTTGAGGAACGACTGACCGATGCGCTTGTCGTAGCCCATGCCCTCGCACACCGACGTGACGTCCGCGCCGAGCAGCTCGCACAGCTCCGCGACGGCGTTGACGTAGGAGAGCTTCATGGCGAGGAAGCAGTTGGCGGCGTACTTGACCATCTCGGAGCTCGCGGCGTCCATGAGCACGGTCGGCGCGCCGAGCTTCGCGAACAGCGCGGCCACGCGTTCGGCGGCCTGCGGTGAGTCGCTGCCGACGACGATCCGGTCCGGGTGCAGGAAGTCGCGCACGGCCGTGCCCTCGCGGAGGAATTCCGGGTTGGACACCGCGGCGACGTCCTCGCGCTGCAGCAGCGCCTTGACCCGCTCGGACGTGCCGACCGGGACGGTCGACTTGCAGACGACGACGCAGCCGTACGGCAGGACCTCGCGGATCTCCTCGGCGACCGACTCGACGGCGCTCAGGTCCGCGGCACCGCCCGCGCCCATCGGCGTCGGCAGGCAGAGGAACACGACCTCCGCGTCCGCCACGGCGTTTCTCGCCCCGACGACGAACTCCAGCCGTCCGGCCGCCTGGCCTTCGACGACGAGCTCGTTGAGTCCCGGTTCGAGGATGTCGACCTGACCCGCCTTGAGCCTGGCGACCTTGAGTGCATCGAGATCCGCGCACACGACGCGGTGCCCCAGAGACGCCAGACAGGCTCCCGTGGTCAGTCCCACGTAGCCGGTTCCCACCACAGCGACACGCCGCGCGAACATGGGTGGACCGTGACAGCCCCAGTTGGCCGCCTGGAGAACGGCATCCGACTTTCGTTGTAGCTGTCCGTGACAAACGTGGTCCCAGAGGACTACCTCGGCGGCCGATGCGTCTCGGGTGTGTTGCGAGGCACAGTTCTCACATGGGAGTCCTGGTCGTCGCGATGCTCTTCGTCGGGTTGGCGCTGCTCGCCGCGGTGCCGCTGGTGGCGCTGCTGCACTGGTCCGATAGATGAGTTTCGGGTAACGCCCGTTAACCTCCTCGCGAGCACTTCGCTTCGAGGAGGATGTCGTCATGGAGATCTCGGGTACCGCAGCCGTCGTCACCGGCGGTGCGTCCGGTCTCGGCGGTGCGACCGCGGCCGCACTGGCCGCGCGTGGAGCGCAGGTGTTCGCGCTCGACCTGCCGAACGCCATCGCCAACGCCCCCGCCGTGGAGGGCGTCACCTACCTGGCCGCCGACGTCACGTCCGGTGAAGAGGTCCAGGCCGCGATCGACACGGCCGCCGGCTCCGGCGCCCCGCTGCGGATCGCGGTGAGCTGCGCGGGCATCGCCCCCGCCGTCCGCACCCTCGGCAAGACCGGCCCGCACGACCTCGACCTGTACGCGAAGGTCGTCCAGGTCAACCTGGTCGGCACGTTCAACGTGCTGCGCCTCGCGGCCGCCGCGATGGCCAAGACCGAGGAGCTCGAGCACGGCGCGCGCGGCGTGGTCATCAACACCGCGTCGATCGCCGCGTACGACGGCCAGATCGGCCAGATCGCCTACGCGTCGTCCAAGGGCGGCGTCGTCGGCATGACCCTCCCGGCCGCCCGCGACCTGTCGTCCGTCGGCGTCCGGGTGCTGACGATCGCGCCCGGCATCATGGACACCCCGATGCTCGCGACCGTGTCCGACGAGTTCCGCGCGAGCCTCGCCGCCGGCATCCCGTTCCCGAAGCGGCTCGGTGGCGCCGCCGAGTACGCGCAGCTGGCGCTGATGATCGTCGAGCACGACTACCTGAACGGCGAGGTCATCCGCATGGACGGCGCTCTCCGGATGGCGCCTCGCTAGAGGTCGCCCGCGAACGGCAACGTGGACATGGCGTCCGAGCCCATCCACTCTCGCAAGCGGTGGGTGGCCCGGACGTCGTCCTCATTGTAGATCAGCAGGCGCTCGCCCTGCTCCGGCAGCGGTTCCCTGCCGTCGAGCCCGACGGCGTCGCGGTACCAGCGCATGGAGTTCTCGCCGCCCGCCTCCGGGTCGCGCCAGGTGAACCCGGCGGCCGGTGCGATGGTCTTGAGCCCCTTGCCGTGCGCGCACAGGAACTGCTCGCGCACGATGCCGAACAGGTCGACCCACGCGTCCGAGTCGATGAACTCCTTGATCTGCGCCTTGGTCGGGATGCCCGGCATGCCGGCGAACCGCTCCGCTGACGCGATGAGCCAGCGGTTCTCGGCGAGCTCGTTGTAGCAGTACGCCTTGAAGCTGTAACCGCGTGCCTTGGCGCGCAGCCGGACGCCGGTGAGCCAGTTCCAGAACTCGGCGAAGCTGCGCGCCTCGTCCTGGCAGGGCAGCGGGTCCCAGGTGACGAACGCGCGGTAGCCCTGCGGTTCGTCGATGTCCTTTCCGGACAGCAGGCAGCCCCACATGTACGCGCCGAGGTCCGCGAAGCTCTCCATGTCGACGTCGACCTCGACGTCCGCGCGCGGCACGACCATCGACTCGTTGCGGCGGACGAGGGTCAGGTCGCGCAGCCACGCCTTCGCGAGCGTGACCGCGTCGCTGACCGGCATGCCGACCAGCGGCACGTGGTCGTTGTTCGGGTCGAGCTCGGCCAGGTCATCCACAGTGGACAGACCGGACTTGCGCAGCGCGGCCGCGTCCTCGCCGCGCACGACGAGGCTGACGTCGCGGGTGCGGCGGAGCTCCGCTTCGCAGATGGGCCACCACGGGCAGGACTTGCAGTCGACGATGCGCGACGGCTTGGCCATCGGGTCGCGCTGGTTGGCGGCTGCATTCGCGACGAGGAGCCGGTCGGAGAACCGGGCGTCGTACTCGCCGAGCGCCGTGCGGCCGCCCGGCCACGTCGGTGCCTCGAGGTCGTGCCACACGACGACGTCCGCGTCCATGCCGATGACGCCGCCGGTCGCGCGGCCGTTGACCGCGTAGCCCGCGGCCTGCAGCTGGCGTTGCGCGTGGGCGAGCCGGAGCTGGTCGCGCGGCTGCGGGCGGACCTTCCTGATCGGGTCGACGCGGCTGCTGTGCGGCAGCGGGACGTTCAGCGGTGAGGTCCGCGCGCCCTGGCCGGGGTCGGTGATCTTGTGCCGGACGACGAGCACCGGCACGTAGCCGGTGGAGTCCTTGACCAGCAGGTCGATGCCGCCGCGCCGGCCGCCGAGCGTGTCGCGCGGGAACACGGCACCCCAGATGTACGGGGCGCCCATCTCCATCGCGGCGAGCGTCACGCGTTCGCGGTCCGAGCTGCGCACATCCGGACCGGTGGGGATCTCCATGAGGTTCGATCCCACGATTCTGGCCAGCGCGTCGGCCACGTTGCGGCGGTGCTGCGCCGCATCGGCCTTGCGCTGTTCGCCTGCCGGATCGGGCGGCGCCTTGACGGCGTCCCTCATCTCCGGAGCGTTTTCGAGGTGCACCCGCCGCCGACAACGAGTGACCACGCCGGCGTCGAGCTGCACCTGGGAAGTCACGGATGCAGGGTATGTCGCGAGTCGACCGCACGTGGCGGCAACCTGGCCAGTAAGTTTCTTTCGACGAGGAGGTGCACTCGAATGGCGCGCAAAGAGGGCCCGCGGTTGAACCCGAAGTCGGCCAAGAACCTGGTCGGTGTGGCCAAGGTGGTGGCGCCTGCGCTCATCCCGGTGCTGGCACCCGTTCTCGCTCGCGGGGCATCTGTCCTGAGTGACCGGTACGACCGATATCGGGCCCGGCAGCTCGGGGTCGACGTCGCTGATCTCGGCAAGTTCACCGGGCGCGGTGCGCGGCTGCACGCGCGGATCGTGGGGTTCGGCGAGGCGCTGGACCAGCTGCGCGCCAAGGAAGGCGCGTACGTCGAGCAGACCGAGGCACGGCTGGCGAAGCTCGCCGCCGCGGTGAAGGCGGCCGAGCGGATGCCGACGGCCCGGCGCAAAGCCGTGCACCGGGCCGTCTCCACGGACTTGGACGTGCTCGAGGCGGACCTGCTCCGCCGCCTCGGTCTCACCTCCTAGAGGACCTGCCGGCCACCTCGGCGACCGCGCGGATCGCGGCGTCCTCCACGATCTCGCCGGGGTCGAGGTGGGCGGTGACCTCCTCCATCACCTCGGCGACGCGTTCCTCGCGCCGGATCATCGGGTCGGACCGCAGGTCGCGCGCGAGCGAGACGCACAACGCGACCATGACGACCAGGAACGGCAGCGCCGCGATGACCGTGAGGTTCTGCAGACCTGTCAGCGCGTTCGACCCGCCGACCAGCAGCATCACCGCCGCGACGGCGCCGGTCAGCACGCCCCAGAAGATCACCACGGGACGTTTCGGCTGGATCGAGCCGGACTGCGACAGCGTGCCCATCACGATCGACGCCGCGTCCGCGCCGGACACGAAGAAGATCGCCACGAGCAGCATCACCACGATCCCGGTGACGGTCGCGAGCGGGAACTGGTCCAGCAGACCGAAGAGCTGCGACTCGGGCGACGACTGACCGGCGAGGTCCACACCGGACCGCTGCTCGAAGATGGCCGTGCCGCCCAGAATCCCGAACCACAGCAGCGATACCGCGGACGGCACCAGGATCACGCCCGCGACGAACTGCCGGATCGTGCGGCCGCGGCTGATCCGCGCGATGAACATGCCGACGAACGGCGTCCACGAGATCCACCACGCCCAGTAGAAGACCGTCCAGCCGGACAGCCACGTCTCGGTGGCGTCACCACCGGCGGCCGCGGTGCGTCCGGCCATCTGGGCCAGGTCGCTGAAGTACGAGCCGACCGCGTTGGGCAGCACGTTGAGGATGAACACGGTCGGGCCGACGACGAACAGGAACGCGGCGAGCACGACGGCCAGCACCATGTTGATGTTCGACAGCCACTGGATGCCCTTGGCGACGCCGGACACGGCCGACGCGACGAACGCCACGGTCAGCACCGCGATCACGGCGACCAGCGCGCCCTTGCCGACCTGGCTCGTCCAGCCCGCGGCTTCGAGGCCGGAACCGATCTGCAGCGCGCCGAGCCCGAGTGAGGCGGCCGAGCCGAACAGCGTGGCGAAGATCGCCAGCACGTCGATCACCCGACCCCAGGCGCCGTCGGCCCGCTTGCCGAGCAACGGCGTGAAAGCGGCGCTGATCAGGGACTTCCGGCCGCGCCGGAAGCTGCCGTACGCGATGGCGATGCCGACGACGGCGTAGATCGCCCACGGGTGCAGCGTCCAGTGGAACAGCGTCGTCGCCATCGCGGTCTGCAGCTCGTCGCCGGACGTGCCCGGCGGCGGTGAGGTGAAGTGCGCGAGCGGTTCGCTGACGCCGTAGAACATCAGCCCGATCCCCATGCCGGCGCTGAACATCATCGCGACCCAGGACACGGTCTTGAACTCGGGTTTTTCGTCATCCCTGCCGAGTGGCACCTTGCCGTAGCGGCTGAACGCGAGCCACAGCGCGAACACCACGAATCCAGATGCTGAGAGCACGAAGGCCCAGCCCAGGTGAGCGATCACCCACCCGAGAGCAGTCTTGGATACCGAAGCCAGAGAGTCGGTTCCGACAACGCCCCAGGTCACGAACACGAGCGTGATCCCTGCGGCGACGCCGAACACCGTCCAGTCGGTGCGGCCCGGTTTGTCGCATTGGTTGGTCACGCGCGAGCGTTTACCCGCCCGTAGCCAAGTGCAAACTCCGCCAATTACCCTCACCGGCGTGAACAAACGGCCGACGCACACCCGCGCGCTGCGCGGTGCTGTCCTGGCCGTGACATCCGGAGCGCTCACCATCGCCGCGCACGGCGCGGGCGGCGGCAGCCTGTCGGAGTTCATCGAAGTGGTCCCGCTGGTGGTGCTGATCGCGGGTGCGGCGGCGTCACTGGCCGACCGCAGGAGCGGAAAGCTCTCCGTGATCGCGGCGCTCGGCGTCTCCCAGTTCGCGCAGCACCTGCTGCTGACCTGGGTCGACCACGTCCACACGTCGACGCTCACCGCGCAGATGGTGGCCGCGCACGTGGTCGCCGCGATCCTCACCGGCATCCTGCTCTTCCACGCGGAGAACGCCGTGTTCTCCCTGGTGGCGGCCGTGACACGGTTGGTCCCCCGCCCGTTCACGCCGATGCCCGCCACCGCGCCCCTGCTCGTGCCCGTCGCGGCACCCGTGGCGTTGCCCCCGGTGCTGCGCACGAAGGCGCACGGCACCCGTGGTCCCCCTGTGTCCTGATCGCCTCGACATCCCCGCAACCCCGAAGGCAATCAGGAGACACAACTTCATGTCGACAAATCGATTTGGCGTGCGCACGCTCGCCGTCTTCGCCGCTGCCGGAATCGCCGTGCTCACCCTGCCCGGCACCGCATCGGCGCACGTCACGGCCCAGCCGGCCGAGTTCACCAAGGGCGGGTACGGCGCGTTCGCGTTCCGCGTCCCGAACGAGCGCCCGAACGCGGGCACGGTGAAGATCGAGGTGACGCTGCCCGCGGATCACCCGCTGGCGTCCGTGCGCACCAAGCCGCTGCCCGGCTGGAAGGCCGAGGTCGTCAAGGGCCCGCTCGACAAGCCGATCATGAACCACGGCACCGAGATCAAGGAGGCCGCCAAGTCGGTCACCTGGACCGCGGAGCCCGGCACGAAGATCGGGACCACCGAGTACCAGGAGTTCTTCATCTCGGTCGGCCCGCTGCCGGACAACACGGACAAGCTGATCTTGGCGACCAAGCAGACGTACGAGAACGGCGAGGTCGTCGACTGGGCCGCCCCGCCTGCCGCTGAAGGTGCCGACGAGCCCGAGCGTCCAGCGCCGGTGCTGAAGCTGAAGGACAAGCCCGCTGGTGCGGACGCCCACGGCACCGCTTCGGCGTCGTCGGACCACGCCACCACCGCCGAGGCCAAGACCGCTGACTCCACCGCCCGTTACCTGGGCGGCGCCGGTCTCGCGGTCGGCGCGCTCGGTCTCGGCTTCGGGGCCGGTGCGGTGCTGCGTTCCAGGAAGAAGTCCGCGTGAAGCGCCTGATCGTGGCGTTGTTCGTGGGTGCGGCCATGCTCGGCATGGCCGCCCCTGCGGCGGCCCACAACGTGCTGGTCAGCAGTGACCCGAAGGAGAAGTCCTCGCTCGACGCCGGGCCGACGACCGTCACGCTGACGTTCGACCAGCCCGTGCAGGGCGGCGAGGGCATCAACACCGTCAGCGTCACCGACGGCAGCGGCGGCCACTACGAGGTCGCCGGCGCGCCGACGGTGAGCAGCAACGTGGTGACCGCGCAGGTCAACGCGCTGGGCGCGGCCGGTGAGTACACCGTCGGCTACCGGATCCTGTCGGCTGACGGGCACCCGGTGAGCGGCTCGCTGACGTTCACGCTGACCAAGGCGGGCACCGGTACCGCGACCAAGGCTCCCGAGAACCAGTCGGCGGCGCCGCTCACGCCCGCGGACGAGGGCGGGATGCCGATCTGGCCGTGGATCGCCGGTGCGGTCGTGCTGCTCGGCGGTGGCGTGTGGTTCGCGCTGCGCGGCGGGGGCGCTCAGAAATGAGCCGCTCCGCGGAAATGGGCTGCTCCGCGACGGCACGCGCCGTACGGTCGGCAGCATCATGATCTTCAGGCCCACGGGGGCGCCCCCCGGTTCCAGCGTATCGGCGAGGACCGACGTTTTCGGGCGCCCTGCGGCGGGTCTGTGGACAACTGCGGCCCTGTGGACAACTGCGGGCCGGGATCGCGAAGGCCGGGCAATTGCGTCTCAAGCGCGAGCGCACAAAGGCCTGGCCGTCGCGCCCCTGGCTCGAGTGTGCGGACGCCTACGAGTGAACAAACCCCAGGTCGCGGGGGCGCCCCCCGGTTCCAGCGTATCGCTGAGCACCGACAGTTCTGGGGCATCCGCTGCGGGCTTGTGGACAACTGCGGGCCTGTGGACAGTTGGTCTGCGGACAGTCACTGGTCTGCGAACGAGTGCTGATCACGATCGCGGAGGCCTGCAGAGATGACCCAGATCCGGGCCGCCACGCCCGTCAGGTTCACCGTGCTCGCCGGTCTGCTGCTGGGAGCGGCAGCCGGCGTGCTCGCGGGCCTGATCGTCGCCCAGCCCGCCCCGGTGGCGGGTGTGGCCGAGCCGGATGCGGCGGTCCGGTACGGGATTCCCGCGGTCAGGGTGCTGCTGGACATCGCGGCGACGGCCGTGGTCGGCCTGTCGCTCCTGCCGAAGTTGCTGGGCTTCGACCGGCCGACGCACACCGAGCCGGTCATGCGCATCGCACGGCCTGCCGCCGTGGTCGCGGCCGCGGTGTGGGTGCTCGCGGCGCTGATGGCGATCGTCCTGCAGGCGGCGGAGATCCGGCCGGGCGCGCCGGTGACGGTCGAGTCGGTGTGGAACTACGTCCTCACCGTCGGCGCGGGCAAGGGGCTGCTGTTCAGCGCCGGGTGCGCGCTGGTCTACGTGCTCATCGGGATCATGGCGGTGCGCAGCGGCGAGTCCGTACCCGCTGAGCTGCGGATTCTGGTCTCGATGTTCGGACTGCTGCCGATCCCGGTCACCGGGCACGCGTCGAACTGGAAGTACCACGACTACTCGATGGTCTCCATGGAGCTGCACGTGCTGGGCGCTGCGGCGTGGACCGGCGGGCTGGCGGCGATCATCACGCTGGTCGCGTTCCGCAAGGGACTGCTGGCGGCGGCGCTGCCGAGGTTCTCGAAGGTCGCCACGATCAGCCTGATCGTCGTCACCGCGACCGGCCTGTTCAACGGGTTGCTGGAGCTGGGCCTCAGCCCGGTGCACGAGCTGCCCGGCTCGCTCTTCACGACGGGCTACGGGCTGGTGTTCGTCGGGAAGGCGCTGTGCGCGGGCGCGATCGCGCTGCTGGGCGCGAACGTGCGGTGGCGGTTGCTGCCGCAGATCGAGAAGCACCAGACGACGGCGGTCGTGACCTGGGCTTCCGTCGAGGTGGCGATCATGGGTGTGGCGTTCGGGCTCGCGGTGGTGCTGTCCCGCGCGCCGGTCAGTTGATGTTCAACGTGAAACATCCGCACACTCGGCGAGTGGATCGATCGGCGCGACGAGCTGCGCCCAACGAGCTAGTCGGCGATCAGTCGCGCTGAAGATTCGTCCCGCATCCTGGCGAGGCGGTTCATCGCCCGCTGGCCGCGGCGGTCCAGCTCGCGGCTGTCGATCCAGCCGTTCGCGTAGTACCGGTAGTCCTGCGCCAGTGCGACGAGCTCGGCGAGGTAGTCGGCCGAGCGGCGGCGCCGTTCCTCGTCGAACGCCGCGAGCAGCGGGAGCTGCGTGTCCACGACCTCGTCGAGCAGCTGCGCGGAGCGCAAAGCCCGGCGGGACCGCCACCTCCGTGTCAAGATCACGCGCCGCACCTCGCTGTTCGCCCCGAAACACCCGGCACCCTAGGCGCGGATGTCCGCGCCCGTCGATGGTCCATTCGTGTTCGAAGCGTCCAGCGTTACCGGTTCGTGTCCCGCACCATCCGATCGGGCTGCTATCAGGCGGCCGAGTCGGCTCCGGTGAAGCGGGCGAGACGGTCTGCCAGCTCGCGTGCGTCTGGGTTGTTGCGCCGCTTCTCGGCCTCGTGCAGCAGCGGCTTCATGCGGTCCTTGGTGCGGATCGACTTGAGGCCCTCGGACATCTCGACCGCCTGGCGGCCGACCTTCGCTCCGTGGTCGATGTCACCCTCCAGCAGGTGGTTGATGGACAGCGAGGTGAGGTTGAACGTGCGGTTGCGGCTCATGTCCTCGCCGAACCCGTTGATCGCCTTGGTCAGCGCGGGGATGGCGGTGCGGGTGTACTTCTTCGCGTCGACCGTCTGCGCCAGCTCGGTGTGCACCGTGCCGACCATCGACGACAGGTCGATCTCGTTGAAGAACTTCGCCCACGCCGGGGCCTCGGTGATGTTGGCGCGGGAGAACTCGTCCCGCGCGCGGCCGAGCAGCTTGAGCGCCTGCTCGTCGGAGCCCATCTTCGCGTAGGCCCAGGCCTCGTTGGCGCAGAGGATGCCGACGGCGAGCTCGGAACCCGAGTTCTGCGCGGCGAGCTGACCCAGCTGGAACACCTTGAGCGCGTCGTCCGGCGCGTTCTGGTGCAAGTACACGCGGCCCATCCGGTACAGGATGTTCGCGACGAGAGCTTCGTTCTTGCCCTGCTTGGCGAGGTCGAGCGCCTGGCCGAAGTGGTTGCGGGCCGAGTCCATCAGTCCGGTGTCGAACGAGGTCCATCCGGCCAGGTTGTGCAGGTCAGCCAGCGCGACGAAGAGCCGGTCCTTGACCAGGTCGGTCGAGTTCGCGCCGAGCATCTGCTGTCCCCAGGACAGCTGTGCGACGACGGCGTCGCGGCACGAGCCGCCGCCGTACTGGTAGTCCAGAGCACGCAGGGCGCGGGTAGCCGCCTCCACCTGCCGCACATCGGTCATGCCGATACGTCCTGGAGCCGGAGTCTGTGTGGGGTGAGAAACCCACGACCCGGAGTCCGTACCGAGCACGGCCGCGCCGACTGTCACGGCGGCGGCGTGCGCGAGGAACTTCCGACGCTTCACCGACTCGTCCTCCTCAGGATGGGGTGTGTCCGCGGTTGCGGCCACCCTCACTGCCGTTGTCTCGTCGTAGGCGAGACCCATGTATCCACGTGGGACACCCAAGCCGCAGGCGATCCTCGTCAGGACGTCGTAGGCCATGACCTGACGACCCTTGAGGATCTCTGAGACCTCAGACTGCGATTGCCCGGTGAGCGCCGCGATCTGGCGCTGGGACACGCCGTGCCGTCGGAGCAGCCGGTAGACCGAGCTGATCTCTCGCCGAGCCAACGCGTCCCGCATCTCCTGCTGATCCCACACTTCGGCGGGGATAGGAGAGCCCTGGGAACCCATGGTGTTCATCGCGCACCCTCACAGTCCGTTGGGCGTCAACGGCAGACTAGGGGCATTTCCCCGAGCCCGAGAAGTCTCTTCGGCGGAGCTGATCGGCCCTGCCGAACACTGCTTACCGCTCACCGTAAGACTCCCACCGGTCAGCGCTGTGACGTCCACATCCGGCATGAATCATCGCAATCTAGATTCCGGTAAGCGAGTGAGCACGGAGAGGAACGACCGAACGTGGACCTGAGTTCCTCCTCGTACTCCACCTCCATTGTGGAGTCGGGTGACACCGACACCACATGGCGCGGCACGACCGGGCAACGACGTTCGTGGCAGATCAGCTGCGGCGACGTGGTCGATCGGGACCGCTGCCTCACCGTCACGGTGGACCGGGGACGAGTTGTCCTGGTCGGTCCTCCCGGCGAGACGGCAGTGCTCTCGTACGACCAGCTCGTACAGCTCAGGGCTGCGCTACGCGAAGCCGCCGACCAGGCGGAAAGGTGACGGTGACGTTTCGGATGGACGAGATCCTCGGACAAGTTCTTCGCAACGCGGTGTGGGAGCGGCTGGACCTGCTCACGGAGCTGGCCAACCGCGCTGACGCCCCGTCCCTCCTGTCGGTGGCTCGATCCGAGCTCCCTCGGCTGACCGAGGGATGGCGTGCTCTGCTGGCAGCGCACGAGCCGGACGAGAAGGGCAACTGCCCTGAATGTTCCGGCCGTTGGCGCCAGCAGAAGTCACCTTGCTCGGTGTGGCGCGCCGCGTACGAACACCTGGTTGCGGGCGGGCTCGCCCCGCGCCCGGCTCGCCACCTGCGCGCAGCTCCGGTGACCCCTCCTGTCACCAGGAGCCGCCGCGCGGTGGCTCGAGCCCACTAGCGGGCTGTTTGCGCGATGACCTGGCGTTCCCCCGACACGACCAGGTAAGAGCAAACCGCCTGATGGCCGGCGGTCCGGGACGGGCGAACCCCCGACCGCGACGTCACGGACCGCCGGCCTCAACTACAACTCCACAGATTTCCGCGGACCGGTGTCGTGCACCTTCCCTCCCCGACCGGCGCTGGTCCGCGGTCACCAACATCGGCCTCCTTGTCTGCACCTCCCGCGCAGGCAAGGGGGCCGTTTCCACGTCAGCGGTGCGTACCCGTCTTCCACGTCAGATAGGACGTGAGACCGGGGAAGATGCGGCCGCTCAGCTCGAACGCCTTGAGCTGCCACGGCAGGTGGATCTCGGCCTTCTCCTTCTCGACCGCCGCCACCATCGCGTCGGCGACGCGGTCCGGGGTCACCGTCGGGATCAGCTTCGCGATCCGCGGGATCCGCTCTTCGGCACCGGGGTTGTTCTCGAAGTACTGGCTGGACACCTTGCCCGGCACGACCTCGCTGATCCCCACGCCCGTTCCCCGCAGGTCGAGCCGCAGTGACGCGGTCAGTCCGCGCAACGCCCAGCGGGCCGATGCGTACCCGGTCGCACCGGGGATGGGCAGCCGCGACACCGGT
Organism: Lentzea tibetensis; assembly: GCF_007845675.1. Classification (GTDB taxonomy): domain Bacteria; phylum Actinomycetota; class Actinomycetes; order Mycobacteriales; family Pseudonocardiaceae; genus Lentzea; species Lentzea tibetensis. The sequence goes on from NZ_VOBR01000004.1 coordinate 74,787, forward strand.
GAGTTGACGTTGACGATCCAGCCGGAACCGCGCTCGCGCATGTCACCGAGGAACGCCCTGGTCAGCAACAAGGCCGCCTGGTACGGCACGGCGGTCATCTGCTGGAGCTCGTCGGGCGACGTGTCGTCGAGGAACAGCCAGCGCCCGATTCCCGCGTTGTTGACCAGCACATCGGGCGCTTCGACGCTCTCGCCGAGTGAACGGATCTCGTCGGCGTTCGCGAGATCCGCGGTGATCGCCTCGGCACTTCCGCCGAACTCGGTGATCCGTTCGACCTGTCGCTTCAGCCCTTCGGCGCTGCGGGCCACAAGGAGGACGTGGGCGCCACGTTCGGCGTAGCGCGAAGCTGCGGCCGCGCCGATCCCCTGCGAAGCCCCCGTGACGAGGACCCGCTTACCTGCCAACCGCATCTAGACCACCGATCTCACTCGCGAAATCAACACCGCCGCCACCAAGGTGGCGCATGCGGAGACCGTGAACAAACCGCGGTAGCCGCCGAGGTTCGCCAAGATCAACGTCGTCAGCACAGGGGCGATCACCTGCGGAAGCGCGTTCGCGACGTTCAGCACGCCGAGGTCCTTGGCCCGGTCCTCGGCCGCGGGTAGCACCTGGGTCAGGATCGCGATCGCCACCGCCCAGTACGTGCCGAAGCCGACGCCGAGCAGCGGTGCGGCGATGAGCGCGGCCGTCCAGGTCGGCCAGATGGCGAGCAGCAGCGCTGCGACGGCCATCACACCAGCGGCGAGGTGCACGTACGGCTTGCGGCGCCCGGTTTTGTCCGATCGTGCGCCGAACAGCACCGCTCCTGCGGCGAGTGCCACCCCGTAGAACAACATCAGCAGCAGCAGACCGTCCTCAGGACTCTCGTGGTGCACGTAGTCGCTGAGGAAGTAGAGGAGGTACAGCGTCCCGAACGCGTTGCCCATGTTGATCATGAGGTGGGCGCCCCACGCCCACACGAAGTCCGCGTTCTCCTTCGGCGAGATCCAGAACGTCGGCTTCACCGGACGAACGGCGATCTGCGTGTCCGGGGTGCGGAGCACGAACAAGAGCGCACCGGTGACGACGATCAGCGCGCACGCGACGTAGCCCGAAAAGATCCCGCTCACCAGCAACGTCACCACGACCGCGCCGAGCACGGTGCCGAGCATCTGGCTGATGCCGATCAGGCCGCCGACCTGGGCTCGTTGCGGAACGGGCACCCGGTCCGGCACCGCGGAGGTCAGCGCGGCGAGCATGCCGCCGATGCCCGCCTGCACGAGGCACCAGCCGATGGTCATCACGGTGATGTTCCCTGCGGTGGCCAGCACGCCGAGCCCGGCCGCGCCGATCAGCGCACCGCCGAGCGTCCACGGGTGGCGACGGCCGAAGCGGGACGTGGTGCGGTCGGAGAGGAAACCGATCAGGGGAACGACGAACATCGACACGGCCGCGCCGACGCCCGTGACCAGGCCGAAGACCAACTCCTTGTTGGCCCGGTCGAACAGTTCGGCCTGTTGCGGCAGCAGCACCTGGATCGGCGCGTAGATCGCGAGCCAGAGACCGAGGTTCGCGAAGAACAGCCACGCCATCCACCCGCGGCGGACCGGGACGACCGGTTCGGCGAACCCCTCGCCTCTCGTCTGCGTCTCACTCACCGCTGATCACCCTGCGGTACCAGTGGAACGAGTCGCGCGGTGTGCGGCGCTGCGTCTCGTAGTCGACGTGGACGAGGCCGAAGCGCTGCGAGTACCCCGAGTCCCATTCGAAGTTGTCGATGAGCGACCAGACGAAGAAGCCCTGCACGTCCGACTCGAGCGCGGCCTTGATGTGGCCGTCGAGGTACTCGATGCGCGCGCTGTCCTCGACGACGTGCGGGAAGCTGCAGCCGCTCTCGGTGATGTAGACGGGCGGCAGGTCCGGATACCGCTCGCGCAGCTCGCTGATCATCTGACGCAGGCCGTCGGGGACGATCGGCCAGCCGAAGCCCGTCCTCGGGTAGTCGTCGATGTCGACCAGCTCGAACGGCAGCGGGTTGCCGTCGGACGGCGACGTGAGCTGCGTCGGGTTGTAGTAGTTGACGCCGTAGAAGTCCAAGGGCTGCTTGATGTTCTCGAGGTCGCCGTCGACGATCGGCATCAGTTCGGCGAGCTCGTCCGGGTACCTGCCCGCGAGCATCGGGTCCGCGTACAGCCAGTTGTGGATGGCGCTGTACGCACCGGCCGCCTCGGCGTCTTCGGGGTTCAGCGTCCACGCGGGCGTGTGGTTGTTGGCCGTGCCGACCTGGTTCGCGCCGGCCGCGCGCAGCGCCTGCACGGACATGCCGTGCGCGAGGTTGAGGTGGTGCGCGGTGGGCAGCGCGTCGAACAGCAGCTGCTTGCCCGGCGCGTGCTGGCCGGTGGCGTAGCCGAGCAGCGTCACCATCGCCGGCTCGTTGATCGGGATCCACAGCTTGACCCGGTCGGCCAGCCGGTCGGCCACGATCGCCGTGTACTCGGCGAACCGCTCGACGATGTCCCTGTTCAGCCAGCCGCCCTCGTCCTCGAGCGGTTGCGGCGTGTCCCAGTGGTAGAGCGTGACGACCGGTGCGATGTCGACGTCGACGAGCGCGTCGACGAGCCGGTCGTAGAAGTCGAGTCCCTCGGTGTTGACCGGTCCCTTGCCCGTGGGCTGGACCCGAGTCCAAGAGACAGAGAATCGGTAGGCGTTGACCCCGAGCTGGGTCATCAGCGCCACGTCCTCGCGCCACCGGTGGTAGTGGTCGCAGGCCACCTCGGCGGTCTGCCCGGCGTGCACGTTGCGGAAGTTGTCCCAGACAGACGGCCCGCGGCCGTCTTCGCCTAATGCGCCTTCGATCTGGAACGCGGAGGTGGACACTCCCCAGAGGAAGTCGGTCATGAGGCGCCTCTTTCTCACGGCCTGAAACATGAATCGCATTCGGATCGTAGGCGTGTTGCGCCTCACAAGGAAGTGAATCGCAGCCGGAGCAGGCAAGATGGAAGCCCCGAGCTCGTTGGAGTCGCCGTGACCAGCAGTACCCCACTTCGCCGCCAACCGGTCCAGCAGCGCAGCGCCAAACGCGTCGAGCGAATGCTCGAGGCATGCGCTTCGCTGATCGACGAAGTGGGATACGACGGGGTGACCACCACGCTCATCGCCGAACGTGCCGGTGTCGCGGTCGGCTCGCTGTACCAGTTCTTCCCGGACAAGCGGGCGGTCGTACAGGCCCTGACCTTGCGAAACGTCGACAGATTCTCACAGGGCATCACGGAGAAGCTGGCGACGACGACGCTCGAGCACTGGTGGGACGCGGTCGACACGATCTTCGACCTGTTCGTCGCGATGCACCGCGAGATCCCGGGCTTCGGCAAGCTCCACTTCGGTGACGTCGTGGACATGCGCCTGCTGGACGACCGCCGGGACAACAACGCCGTCATCTCCGACCGCATCTCCGAGCTCATCTCGGCGAACTTCGGCATCCCGATGGACGAGGTCCAGCTGCCGATCGCGATCGCCGTCGAGGCGGCCGACGCGGTGCTGAAGCTCGCGTTCCGCATCGAGCCCAACGGCGAGCCGCGCGTGCTGGCCGAAGCGAAGGCACTGGTCAGGGGCTACCTGTCGTCCAGGCTGCCGAGCTAGCCGAAGTTCTTGCCTTCCCCGCGGTAGGTGGGGACGGTCTGCTCGACGACGTCGCCGCGCACGAGGTGCACCTCGTTGAAGCGCTCGAACAGCTCACCCGCCTTGGCGTGCCGCATCCACACCCGGTCCCCCAGCCGCAACGAGTCGGCCGCCTTGCCGACGACCGGCGTCTGCACCTCTCCTGCGCCTTCCAGCGCCAGGATCTTGAGACCCTCCGGCAGGTACGGGCTCGGCTGGCGGTCGGCGGTCGGCGTGCCGGACGCGATGTAACCACCGGAGTAGAGCGTCGCGGTGTCGGGTCCGGGCCTGCGCACCACCGGCAACGCGAACAGCGCCGCGTGCTCGGGGTGGAACTTCTGATAGGCGTCGAACAGAGTCGGGCCGATGAGCCCCGACCCGGCGGCCAGCTCGGTCACCGACGGGTCGCTCCCGGTCAGCTCGAGGCTGCCGGTGCCGCCGCCGTTCACGAACTCGAGGTCGGCGACGCGGCTGATGGCGCGGACGGCAGCGGTGCGCCGCTCGACCAGCTCGGGGCCGGACTTCCGCTGAATCACACGAATGGCGGCCGCTCGAACGGGTTGTCCTGGCGGGTTGTCGCCGAGTCCGGCGATCTGTCCCTCGTAGGCCATGACGCCGACGAGCTTGAACCCGGCGCGCTTCACGACGCGCGCGGCGAACGTTCCCGCCTCGGCCGCGGTGTGGATGGGGCTGCGCCGCGGCCCGATGTGCACGAACGGCAGCGGCCGCCAGGAGACGTCCAGTTCCAGACACACCCGGATGTCCGGGTGGTGCGCGCCGAGCGCGGCGTCGACCAGGTCGAGGTGCTCGGTCGAGTCGATCATGATGGTGATCCGGGCGCGGGCCACGTCGTTCCTGGCCAGCTCGCGCAGTGCGGCGTGGTCGACCGTCGGGTACGCGACCAGCAGGTCTTCGCTCGTGTCCTGGTCGCTGAGCCACAGCGCCTCGGCGAGCGAGTAGCACATGACACCCGCATAACCAGGGCGTTCAATCACCCGGTCGAGCAAGCGCCGAACTCGAATCGACTTGCTGGCGACCCGGATGGGCTTGCCGGCAGCGCGGCGGGCGAGGTCCGTCGCGTTGCGGTCGAAGGCGTCCAGGTCGACAACCGCGAACGGAGGGTCGAATTCCTTCGTCGCGGTGTCGAGTCGAGTTCGGCGCATGGGGTCACGGTACGTCTTCAGACCTTGAAATGTGAATAGCTTTCACCTACGTTGCGTGCAATGGGTCACACTCCCTAGGAGGTTCGCGTGTGGACGAACTGGGCGCGCACGGCCACGGCCAACCCGGTGCGGGTGGTGCACCCAGCCAGCACAGATGAGATCGCGGCGGCGGTCACGTCCGCTGGTCGAGTCCGCGCTCGCGGCAGCGGTCACTCCTTCAACGACATCGCCGTCGCACCCGAGGTCGCGATGGACCTCGACCGGTGGACCGGCATCGTCCGCGCGGACACCGAGACCGGTCTGGTGACCGTCCGGTCCGGCACGCCGCTGCACCAGCTGAACCCCGACCTGCACCGGCTGGGCCTCGCGATGCCGAACCTCGGCGACATCGACGCGCAGACCATCGCGGGCGCGGTGTCGACGTCGACGCACGGAACGGGCGGCAAGCTCGGCGTGCTGGCGACGTTCATCGAGTCGATGGAACTGGTGCTCGCGGACGGCTCGGTGGTGAACTGCTCGGCTTCCGAGCGACCCGACCTGTTCAACGCCGCGCGCGTCGGGCTCGGCGCGCTGGGCGTGATCAGCACGTTGACGCTGCGCTGCGTGCCGTCGTTCGTGCTGCGCGCGTCCGAGGGACCTGGCCGGCTGGACGCGGTGCTGGAGGAGTTCGACGACCTCTGCGCGATCGAGGACCACGTCGAGTTCCACTGGTTCACCCACAGCGACCGGGTGATCCTCAAGCGGAACAACCGGATCGACGAGCCCGCGAAGCCGCTGTCGAAGTTCCGGCAGTTCTACGAGTACGAGGTCTTCGAGAACGCGGCGTTCGGCGCGGTGTGCCAGGTCGCCAAGCGGTTCCCGAACTCGACCAGGCGGCTCAACGAGATCTGCGGTGCGCTCGTCTCCGAACGGTCCTACTCGGACTACTCCCACAACGTCTTCGTGACGCCGCGGCGGGTGAAGTTCGTCGAGACCGAGTTCGCGATCCCCCGCTCGTCGCTGATGGACGTCATCGCGGAGCTGCGCGCCGCGGCCGCTCGGGTGCGCGACGCGCTGATCGTGCCGTGCGAGGTGCGGATCGCGCAGGCGGACGACATCTGGCTGTCGACCGCGCAGGGCCGCGACACCGCGTACATCTCGATGCACCAGGCGCTCGGCATGGGCTACCACGAGTTCTTCGACACCTACGCGAGCATCGCGGCGTCGGTGGGTGGCCGCCCGCACTGGGGCAAGATGCACAACCTCACCGCCGACGAGCTGCGGCCGCTGTACCCGCACTTCGACGACTTCCTGCGCGTCCGGGACGAGGTCGATCCCGGACGCACCTTCTCCAACGCCTACCTGGACCGAGTACTCGGTTAGAGAACCGCGCGGACCGCTTGAACCACCGGGGTGTCGCCGGACGTGAGTTCCAGCGTCATCCCGGACGTGCGCGGCTCGTCGAGCAGTGCGACGAGCACACCCGCCACGTCCGCGCGACTCACCGAGGCTCGGGGAAGCTTCGGTTCGAGCGCGACCAGGCCCGTTGGCTGATCGTTGGTCAGCGGGCCTGGTCGCAGGATCGTCCAGTCCAGGTCGCGCGACTTCAGGTCTTCCTCGGCGGCGCCCTTGGCGCGGAGGTAGACGGCGAACTCGGGATCCATCGTCGGCGAGTCCGCGAGCTCGATGCCCACCGTGCTCACCTGGATGAGGCGCCGCACTCCGGCCGCGACGGCCGCCGAAGCGAAGAGGGCCGAAGCGCCGAAGTCGACGGTGTCCTTGCGGGTGTTGCCACTTCCCGCACCCGCGCCCGCCGCGAAGATCGCGGCGTCGGCGCCGTTCAGGTACGAGGCGACGGAGTCCGCATCGGAGGTCTCCAGGTCACACAGGACCGGTACCGCTCCGGCGTTCTGCACGTCGAGGAAGTGATCTGGGTTGCGCACCAGCGCTGTTGCCGCGTCTCCACGGGTGGCCAGCAGCTGCTCGAGAAGCAGCGCGATCTGCCCGTGCCCGCCGGCTATGACTACTCGCATGCACCGACCGTAGGTCAGGAAGCGGTCGCCAGCACCTGCTCGTAAACCAGCTCGTTGACCCAGCGGGTGATCGCGGTGTCCTCGACGGGCACGTTCTCCTGGCGGCCGGTGACGTCGACGCTCAGGTCCGTCTCCTCGTCGGCCAGCAGCACCGAGACGCCGTAGCGGCGCACGCGGGGCAGGCAGTTCGCGAGGTAGTCGTGCGAGAACGCGACGGACGACGGGAGCACGACGGCAGCGTTGCCGTAGCGGGAGAAGGGCACCGCGGACGCGAGCGCGGTCCGCCAATGACGGGCGACGGCCAGCACACCGACGATCTTCACGGCGGCCGGGGGGACGCGACCCTCCATCTCGGGCCACACCCAGGTGGAGACGGTGGTCTTGTCGGCCTCGGGACCCGCACCGACGCAGACGCGCTCGGCGTGGGCGTCGGCGAGCAACTCGGCGACGACGATCACCTTGCGGCCCATGAGGACCATCTCGGGGAGCACGACTCCGTGCCAGCCGAGGCGGACCGCCGCGGCGGCCGCCAGCTCCTCGGGGGAGGCAGGCAGTTCCGGAACCGGGACAGCAGTTGCCGACAGGCCTTGAGCGCTGCCGGTGACCGCGATCCTTGCTGGGGTGCTGCTCACGCCAGGGCCTCCCTCGCCAACCGCGACGGGCGTTCCGCCGCGTTTCGACTCGTGCTCTGGATTAGGGGTACCAGGAAGCGGGCGGCGTGCCCCCAGGGCGGATGGGGGCCTGCGATCGGCGGCTCAGACCGGTCGGTGACCGGTCGATGGCGGCCGTCGGGAGTTCGGTCCGACGGTGCTGCCGTCCGGGTGACGTTAACCCGGTCGGCGGCACCAAAAGTGCTGCTCAGAGTGGGTTGCTCAGGCGTGCCGCACGCGTAGGAACAAGTGGCGCCGCTCACCGGTGATCGACCGCTCAGCGCGTCAGAACGACCGGACGACGTGCGTCCTACATGACGATGACGGTCTTTCCACCGCCGCTACCAGCGAAAACGTCCGCGGCGTCGCGCAAGGACAGTCGTCGAGTGATCGGAACGTCCAATGTTCCGTCCAGCACCAGGGAAGCGAGCCTGGTCAGCGCTTCGGCGGACCCCTTCATGCCGAAGTTCTGCGCCGGATCAGCGGCGGCGTAGTTCGTCGTGAACGCCAGCGAACGCGCGTACGGGAGGTTCGCCGCGTAGCCGTCCGCGTCTCTCACAAGGTCCACCAGCGCGTCCGCCTCGACGAGCGAGTCGCCGCGGCCGATGGGGATCGCGCGGTCGCCGAGCAGCTGCGTCAGGAACGAGCCGACGCCACCGCGCGCACCGACCACCAGCACGCTGTCCGCGGCACCGAGCCGGTCGAACAGCTGCAGCGCCGTCATCCCTGCCGTCGGCAGCGCGGCGGCCACCACGGGGTCCAGCCCGTCCGGCAACGGCGCCAGCGCGTTCGTGGAGGGCACTGTGACGTACTCGGCGAAGGTGCCGACGCCGACCGGTTTGTGGAAGAAGGTGCCGAAGATCCGCTCACCGGACCCGACGACCTCGCCCGCGCCGTCCGTTCCGGGCACGAGCGGGAACACGTGCGGCATCGAGTCGCGCATCATCCCGTCGACGACCTTGCGGTCGAACGGGTTCACGCCGGCCGCGAGCACCCGGACCTTCAGCTCCCCCGGCCCCGGCGAGGGCTCGGGAAGTTCCACCGAGCGGACCGGTCCGCCGAACTCATCAGCCGCGATCGCCCACATGCAGCACCCCGATCGAGTGACAGACATCACCTGTTGGCTGGCCAACTTACGGGGGTCCGGGGGCGGGGCCCCGGCTGGGGTCTGGGGGCTTGGCCCCAGAAGACACACACGAAGAGAGCCCTGTTCGCGCATTCCGCGAACAGGGCTCTCCTGCTATCGAGTGGGCAAGGGGGGAGTTGAACCCCCACGTCCTTTCGGACACACGGACCTGAACCGTGCGCGTCTGCCATTCCGCCACTTGCCCTCGGCGACGGGAGGAACACTAGCACGGTGCGTGAGCGGGTTTCCAATTGCCCCGTGTAGGCCCAGAAGACCCCGGATACGATCGGTGTCAGGACCGTCCTGACCGGAGGTGTTGAACCGTGGGCCTTCAGCGCTTCGAGCGCCGACTCGAAGGTCTCGTCGGCAACTCCTTCGCACGTGTCTTCGGCGGCAACGTGGTGCCTCAGGAGGTTGCGCAGGAGTTGCAGCGGGAAAGCGAGAGCAACATCCGCGAACTCGCTGGTGGACGGCTGCTCGCACCCAACCACTACAAGGTTCTGCTCGGCCCCCAGGATCATGATCGGCTTGCCGGGAACGAGCAGGATGAACTACGCATCACCCAGCTGCTCGCCGAGGAGCTCCAGGAGCACCTGGCCGAGTTCGGGTGGGATACCTATGGTGACGTCGTAGTCTCCCTGGAGCGCTCCGACGCGCTGCACACCGGACAGTTCCGAACCAGCTCGTCCGTCGACCCCGACGTGAAAGCAGCCAGCCGACGGTCAGCACCACCTAGTACCGCAGGAGACAAATCCATGAGCCAGCCTCCCGGCTACGGACAACAAGGACAGGGCCAGCCCGGCCAGGACCCTTATGGGCAGCAGGGCGGCTATGGCCAGGGTTACGACCAGGGCTACGGCCAGCCTGACCCGTACGGCCAGCAGGGCCAGCAAGGCCAGCAGGGCTACGACCAGGGCTACGGCCAGGGTGGTCAGCCGGGCTACGGCCAGCAGGGCTACGACCAGGGTTACGCAGGCGGCCAGCAGGGCCAGCAGGGTTATGACCAGGGCTACGGCCAGCAGGGTTACGACCAGGGCTACGGCGGCGGCCAGCAGGGCGGCGGCTACGGCGCCGGCCAGCAGCAGGGCTACGACCAGGGTTACCAGCAGGGCGGGTACGACCAGGGCTACGGCCAGCAGGGGTACCAGCAGGGCGGGTATGACCAGGGTTACGGTCAGCAGGGCGCGGGCTACGGTCAGCAGGGCGCGGGGTACGACCAGGGCTATGGCCAGGGCGGATACGCTCCTCCGGCCACCCAGGGCGCCAACCGTCAGCTCAACGCGACGTTGCACCTCGATGACGGATCCAACCGGACGTACAACCTCAAGCAGGGTGGAAACGTCGTAGGACGAGGGCAGGAAGCCGACTTCCGCCTCCCCGACACGGGGGTCTCCAGGAGGCACCTGGAAATCACCTGGGACGGGCACAGTGCGATGCTCGCTGATCTCGGTTCGACCAACGGCACGACGGTGAACGGCACTCCAGTGCAAACTTGGCAGCTCGCGGAAGGCGACGTCGTCCGCATCGGCCACTCGTCACTGGTCTTCCGCACCGCGGGCTGAGGTCGATCGGGCGTCGGTAGGCAACTCAAGGCAGGAGCGGTTACAACCGGTGCCAGAGCTGGTGATGCAGCTGACCAGAGCGGGCTTTCTCGTGCTCCTCTGGCTGTTCGTGCTGGCCGCCCTTCGTGTGGTCCGCTCGGATCTCTACGCTGCCTCCGGGCTTCGGGTCTCCGTACCCGGATTCCGGAGGAACTCGAAGAAGTCGGCAGGGGGCAGCAAGGCGCCTCGCCAGCTCGTCGTGACACACGGCGCGCTGACGGGCACCCGAATCTCCCTCGACGGACGGCCGATCCTGATCGGCCGCGCTGACGACTCGACTCTCGTGCTGGACGACGACTTCGCGTCGACCAGGCACGCGAGGCTGTCCATGCGCGGTACCGACTGGTACGTGGAGGACCTCGGTTCCACCAACGGCACTTACCTCGACCGGGCGAAGGTCACGGCACCCCTCCGGGTCCCGCTCGGCACCCCGATCCGAATTGGCAAAACGGTGATCGAGCTGCGCTCATGACCCTCGTTCTTCGATACGCGGCCCGAAGCGACCGGGGCCTGGTTCGCAACAACAACCAGGACTCCGTGTACGCAGGTCCCCGCCTGCTCGCGGTAGCCGACGGCATGGGTGGCCATGCTGCCGGCGAGGTCGCCAGCAAGGTGGTCATCGCCGCGCTCGCGCACGTCGACGACGACGAGCCGGGTGACGATCTGCTCGGCAAGCTCCGCGACGCGGTCGGTGCCGGCAACGGCGCCATATCCGAGCTCGTCGCGAGCGACCCCGAGCTGGAGGGCATGGGCACGACGCTCACCGCCGTCCTGTTCGCGGGCAACAAGCTGGGCCTCGTCCACATCGGCGACTCTCGCGCGTACCTCCTCCGGGAGAGCATGTTCGCGCAGATCACGCACGACGACACGTTCGTGCAGTCGCTGATCGACGAGGGCCGGATCACGCCCGACGAGGCGGCGAGCCACCCGCAGCGCTCACTCCTGCTGCGCGCGCTCACCGGGCACGACTTCGAGCCGAGCCTCACCGTGCGCGAAGCACGCGCCGGTGACCGGTTCCTGCTCTGCTCGGACGGCCTGTCCGGTGTGGTCAGCCTGGAGACTCTCGACGAGGCGATCCGGATCCCGGACCCGCAGGCGTGCGCCGACCGCATGATCGAGCTCGCGCTCAAGGGCGGCGGACCGGACAACGTGACGGTGATCGTCGCGGACGTCGAGGACGTCGACTTCGGCGAGGACACCCCGATCCTCGGTGGTGCCGCCGGTGACGGCAGCGAGGACCACCAGCCGCCGCCGGACTCGGCGGCGTCTCGCGCGAGTGCGATCACGTCACCGCGCCCGCCACCCCCGATGCGCATGGAGCCCCCCGCGCCGCAGCCGGACCCCGCGCGCAAGCGCAAGAACGCGATCAAGGTCATCGCGGTGGTCCTCGTGCTGCTCCTGCTCGCTGCGGGCGGCCTGTTCGCGACGCGGTGGTGGATCAACCGGCAGTACTACGTCGGTGCGTCGCCGGACGGCAAGATCAAGATCTTCCGCGGCGTGAACGGCAGCATCTTCGGCATCAAGCTGCAGACCGAGGTCGAGGGTTCGTGCCCGAGCGGCTCGACGAGCTGCACGGAGATCACGCTCAACGACCTGCAGCCCGCCGGCCGCAACGTCGTCACGGACCGGATCACCGACGTCGACGGGCTCGAGGGCGCGCGCGCCGCGGTGCGGCTGCTCCGCACCAAGCACCTGCTGCCGACCTGCGACAACAAGTCGCCGAACGGCACGGGGAGCACCAGCACGCCCCCCGCGTCACCGACGTCTCCGACGTCACCCAGCTCAGTGGTTCCCTCCACGGACCCCTCGGTGAGCGGCGAGACCCCGCTCCCCACGTCCACCCAGCAACCGGGCGTGAACTGCCGGGAGGGTTCGTAGTTGATGGGTTCGCCCATCCCCGTCGGGGAAGGCACGCCAGTCGCTCAGGCGGCGACCAGCACGTCGCCAGGCTTGAAGCCGCCCACCAAGCGCGGTACCGAGCTGGTGATGCTGGCGTTCGCGGCAGGTCTGGTCACGCTCGCGCTGATCCTGGTCGAGTTGAACCAGGAGCGCGCGGTGACGATGCGCATCGTCTACCTGGGCCTCGCGTACCTCGCGCTGTTCAGCCTCGCGCACCTCGCGGTGCGCAGGTGGGCGCCGTACGCGGATCCGGCGATCCTGCCGTGCGTCGCGCTGCTCAACGGACTCGGTCTGGTGATGATCCACCGGATCGACCTGGCGCAGGAGGACTACGCCGCCAAGTGGGACCCGGTGGCGTTCAAGCAGGTCATCTGGACGGCGATCGCACTGGCGATGTTCGCCGCCGTGCTCAAGTTCCTCACCGACCACCGCACGCTGGCCCGCTACGGCTACACGTTCGGTCTGCTCGGACTGGTCGCGCTGCTGCTGCCCGGTGTGCTGCCGAGCTTCATCGCGCCGACCATCAACGGCGCGAAGATCTGGCTGCGGGTCGGTCCGCTGTCGATCCAGCCCGGTGAGTTCGCCAAGATCCTCCTGATGGTGTTCTTCGCCGCGTTCCTGGTGTCGAAGCGGGACCTGTTCACCGCGGCGGGCCGCCGAGTGGTCGGCATGGACCTGCCGCGTGCGCGCGACCTCGGTCCGCTGCTCGCCGCGTGGGGCGTCTCGGTCGGCGTCATGGTCCTGCAGAAGGACCTCGGCTCCTCGCTGCTGTTCTTCGGCATCGTGCTCGTGCTGCTCTACGTGGCGACGGAACGGGCCGCGTGGGTCGTGCTCGGCATCGGGCTGTTCTCGGGCGGCGCGGTGATCGCGTGGAAGCTGTTCTCCCACGTGCAGATCCGCGTGCAGAACTGGCTCGACCCGTTCGCGGACTACAACGACACGGGGTTCCAGATCGCCCAGTCGCTGTTCGCGCTCGGCACGGGCGGCATCGGCGGCGCCGGTCTCGGCGCCGGACGTCCGGAGATGATCCCGGAGTCCAACACGGACTTCATCACCGCGGTGATCGGTGAGGAGCTCGGCTTCGTCGGGTTCGCCGCTCTCCTGCTGATCTACATGATCTTCGCGTTGCGCGGCCTGCGCAGTGCCATCGCGGTGCGCGACAGCTTCGGCAAGCTGCTCGGCGGCGGTCTCGCCTTCGCCGTGTGCTTCCAGGTCTTCATCATCGTCGGCGGTGTCACGAAGCTGATCCCGATGACGGGTATCACCGCACCGTTCCTGTCCGCAGGTGGTTCGTCGCTCCTGGCGAACTACATCCTCGTGGCGTTGCTGCTGCGGATCTCCGACGCGGCGCGCGGCCCGAAGGTCGTCGCCAAGCCGAAGCTCCCGCAGCCGGCGATCGCCGACCAGCACACTGTCATGGTGGAGCGTCCGAAATGAACACACCGCTCCGCCGCGTGGGTCTCGCCATGATGGCGATGATCCTGTTGCTACTGGGCAACGCGACCTGGGTCCAGGTCATCAACGCCGACGACTACCGCAAGGACAGCCGCAACCGGCGCGTCCTGCTCGACGAGTACTCGCGCAAGCGCGGCATGATCATCGCCTCCGAGGGCACGACGATCGCGAACGTGCAGGAGACGACGGACCGCCTGCGGTTCCTCCGCACGTACGCGAACGGCGCGGTGTACGCGCCGGTGACCGGCTACTTCTCCGTCACGTACGGCACGGGTGGGCTGGAGCGCACCGAGAACGACCTGCTGAACGGCTCGGACGACCGGCTGTTCGCGCGCCGGGTGTCGGCGCTGATCACCGGTCGCGACCCCGAGGGCGGCTCGGTGCAGCTGAGCATCGTGCCGAAGGTCCAGGAGGTCGCGTACCAGCAGCTCGCGCAGAAGGGCTTCAAGGGCGCCGTCGTCGCGATGGACCCGAAGACGGGCGCGATCCTGGCGATGGCGAGCACGCCGTCGTACGACCCGAACCCGCTCGCCAGCCACGACGGCGCCGAGCAGACCGCGGCGTGGGAGAACTACAACGCCAAGAGCGCGGGCAACCCGATGTTCAACCGCGCCACGGGTTCGACCGAGCCGCCCGGCTCGACGTTCAAGCTCGTGGTGACGGCGGCCGCGCTCGCGGACGGCAAGACCAAGGACGACCAGTTCACCGGCGAGCGGCAGATCACCCTGCCGCAGACGAACACGACGCTCGAGAACTTCAACAACACCCCGTGCGGCGACGGCGTGAAGACCTCGCTGGAGAACGCGCTCGCGAAGTCGTGCAACACGGCGTTCGCGGAACTGGCGGGCCAGCTGGGCAAGGACAAGCTGCGCAAGCAGGCCGAGAAGTTCGGCATCGGCGAGAAGGGCGAGACGATCCCGCTGCCGGTCGCGGCGTCGGACGTCGGCCCCATGGCCGACCTGCCGTCGGTGTACCAGACGGGTCTCGGCCAGCGCGACGTGCGGATGACCCCGCTGCAGAACGCCGTGGTCGCCGCGACGATCGCCAACGGCGGCACGCGGATGAAGCCGTACCTGGTGGACAAGATCCTCGGCCCCGGACTGGAGCCCATCGACGAGGCCGACCCGGACGAGGTCGAAGACGCGATGGACAAGAAGGACGCGGACACGCTGCGCGACATGATGATCCTGTCGGAGCAGAACACCGGCGGTGAAGGCCGGATCCAGGGTCTGCAGATCGCGTCGAAGACCGGTACCGCCGAGCACGGCGAGAACCCGCAGCAGACGAACCCGCACGCCTGGTACGTGGCGTTCGCCCCGGCGAACGACCCGAAGATCGCCATCGCGGTGCTCGTCGAGGACGGCGGCGACCGCGGTCTCGGTGCCACCGGCGGCAAAGTCGCCGCCCCGATCGGTCGTGCCGTCATGGGCGCTTATCTGGCGGGTCGCTGATGCTGACTTCAGGCCAGCTCCTCGCCGACCGCTACCGCCTGAGCAGGCGGATCGCGGTCGGCGGCATGGGCGAGGTCTGGGAGGCCGCGGACACCAGGCTCGACCGCAAGGTCGCGGTCAAGGTGCTCAAGGCCGAGCTCAGCGGTGACGCCGAGTTCCTGCACCGCTTCCGCGTCGAGGCGCGGATGACCGCGTCGCTGAACCACCCCGGCATCGCCGCGGTGCACGACTACGGCGAGACGGCATCCGTGCCGGACGGGCCGGAGGACACCGCGTACCTCGTCATGGAGCTCGTCGAGGGCGAGCCGCTCGCGGGGATCATCGCGCGCGGCAGGCTCGGCGCGGACGTGACGCTGGACCTGCTGGAGCAGACCGCGAACGCGTTGCAGGCCGCGCACGAACGCGGCCTGGTGCACCGGGACGTGAAGCCGGGCAACATCCTGGTGACGCCGTCCGGCAAGGTGAAGATCACCGACTTCGGCATCGCGAAGGCCGCCGACGCCGCTCCGGTCACCCGGTCCGGCATGGTGATGGGCACCGCGCACTACATCGCACCCGAGCAGGCGCTCGGCAACGAGGCCGAGCCGGCGAGCGACGTGTACTCGCTCGCGGTGTGCGGCTACGAGTGCCTCACCGGGCACCGGCCGTTCCTGTCGGAGAACGCGGTGACGGTCGCGATGATGCACATCCGCGACATGGCGCCGCCGCTCCCGGTGGACGTGCCGCCGGGTGCGCGGGCGTTGATCGAGGCGACGCTGGTGAAGGACCCGCGGCAGCGCTACCGCAACGGTGGCGAGTTCGCGGCGGCGGTCAGCGCGGTGCGCGTCGGCCAGCCGTTGCCGACGCCGTCCGGTCTGGTGATGTCCCCACCACCGCCGTCGATGCCCCTGCCGATTCCACCGTCGCCGCCGATGGGGCACCCCGCGCAGGGGAACCCGCACACGCATCCGGGGATCAACCCCGGCTCGCGGCCGGGAATCCAGCCGGTGCAGCCAACCGGTCCCGTCGGTGCGGCTCACACCGGTACCTTCAGGCCACCACCCCCGCTGCCGCCTCCACCGGGGCGCAACCGGGCAGGGCAGTGGGTTATCGTCGCTGTCCTGGTGGCCCTGATGCTGGCTCTTGGCATTTTCTTCGCTTGGAAGCTGGTCGTGGGGAACACGTCCGACCCGCCAGCGGGTGCGCCGTCGACCGAAAGCCGGTCGCCGCGATCCGATTCGGCTGATCGGATTCCCGCCAAGGCAGTGCGCATCAACGAGGACGATTACATCGGTCTCATGGGCGACGAGGTCAAGGCGAAGCTGACCGACTACGAACTGGAGCCGCGCGTGCAGACCCAGCAGGGCACCGCACCCGGCGACCTGAAGCGATGTCAGGTCACTGCCATCGCCCCGACGGGCGACCTCGCGGTCGGAACGCAGGTGAAGGTGACGTGCGCACCGCGATGATGACCGAGACCGAGTTGGGAACACCGTTGACGAGGAGCGGGACGAAGCACCGATGAGCACTCCGCGACTGCTCTCCAACCGCTACGAACTGGGTGAAACCCTCGGCTACGGCGGTATGTCCGAGGTCCACAAGGGCCGGGACGTCCGTCTGGGCAGAGACGTGGCGATCAAGGTGCTGCGTGCAGACCTCGCCCGCGACGCCCAGTTCCAGGAGCGGTTCCGACGCGAGGCGCAGAACTCGGCGGCGCTGAACCACCCGGCCATCGTCGCCGTCTACGACACCGGCGAGACGCAGACCGAGTACGGCCCCTTGCCCTACATCGTCATGGAGTTCGTCGATGGACGAACGCTGCGCGACATCGTCAAGACGCAGGGACCGCTGACCGGCAAGCGCGCCTGCGAGGTCATGGCCGACGTGTCGGCCGCACTGGACTTCAGCCACCGCCACGGCATCGTGCACCGCGACGTGAAGCCCGCGAACGTGATGATCACGAAGTCGGGCGCGGTCAAGGTGATGGACTTCGGCATCGCGCGCGCCGTGCACGACGGCCAGGCCGCCGTCACGCAGACCGCCGCGGTGATCGGCACCGCCCAGTACCTCTCGCCGGAGCAGGCCCGCGGCGAGTCCGTCGACGCCAGATCCGACGTCTACGCGGCCGGCTGCGTGCTGTTCGAACTGATGACCGGCGAGCCGCCGTTCACCGGCGACTCCCCCGTCGCGGTCGCGTACCAGCACGTGCGGGAGGACCCGAAGCCTCCGTCGTCGCTGAACCCGAAGGTGTCGCCGCAGCTCGACGCGATCGTGCTGAAGGCGATGTCGAAGGGTCCGGCGAACCGCTACCAGTCCGCGGCCGAGATGCGCGCGGACCTCGTGCGCGTGCTGTCCGGCCAGCGTCCGTCCGCCCCCGCGGTGATGACGGCCGAGGACCGCACCGCGGTCATGAACCAGCAGAACCAGGCCCGCACCCAGGTCGTGTCCGGCGGCAGGCACCGCCCGGCGTCGCTGCGTTCCGAACCGGACGACGACTACGACCCGTTGGCCGAGGAGGAAGAGGAGCGCCGCGCCAGGCGCAAGAAGGCCCTCATGATCGGCCTCGTGGTGCTGCTCTGCATCGCCGTGCTGGCACTCGCCGCGTGGATCACCACCACGCTGATGAACAACAGCAGCGACTCCAGTGAGAAGGTCCCCGTGCCTCCGCTGCGCGGCAAGGACTACGGCGCCGCGGTCAGCGACCTGAACGCGAAGAGCCTGAAGCCGACTCAGGTGAACGTCGAGTGCGCGCTCACGCCCGGCACGGGCGCCGAGTGCGGTCCGGACGACATCGGCAAGGTCATCGGCTCGGACCCGGCCGAGGGCACGCAGGTCGCCAAGAACTCGACGGTGAAGCTCCGCGTCGGCGCCAAGCCCGGCGACGTCACGGTGCCGGACGTGGTGGGCAAGACGCCCGCCGAGGCACAGCTGATCCTGGAGAAGGAAGGCTTCAAGGTCGCCCAGGACTCGACGCAGATCGAGGTCGACGACGAGGCCAAGGTGGGCAAGGTCGCGGCCACGGTTCCCGCGGGAGGCCTGCGTCAGCCCAAGGGCACCGAGATCAAGATCCAGCTCGGCAAGGCGCCGGAGAAGGTCCAGCTGCCGAACGTCGTCGGCCTGGACGAGGACGAGGCCAAGTCGAAGCTGTCGGACTTCCAGGTGTCCGTCAACGAGGTCGACAGCGGGAAGCCCGCCGGACAGGTCGTTTCGCAGAACCCGCCGGGTGGCCGGGTGGCCAAGGGCTCAGCGGTGACGATCAACGTCTCGAAGGGCAACCAGATCGAGATGCCCGACCTGTCGGGTCTCACCGAGTCGCAGGCGAAGAAGAAGCTGACCGACCTCGGCTGGAACGGTCAGCTCAACTCTCAGGACCAGGCCGTCTCGGACAACTCTCAGAACGGCAAGGTCATCAACCAGAACCCGACCAAGGGGTCGTCGATCGGCAAGCAGACAGCCGTCACGATCACCGTCGGGAAGTTCGGGATCATCCCGCCGTCGACGTAACCGATCTCGTCGAAAAAGGGGGGCGGCCTTCGGGCCGCCCCCCTTTTTTGTTGCTGTGCTTACTGACGCGCTGCCGCGGCGAGCATGCGCATGCCGTTCTCGAGGTGCGCGACCGTCTCTTCCGGAACGTCGAACCCGCACACCTCGAGCCAGTTGGCGAGCATGCGGTGCCCGCCGTCGGTGAGCACCGACTCGGGGTGGAACTGCACGCCTTCGACGGGAAGTTCCTTGTGCCGCATGGCCATCACGATGCCGGTGTCGGTGCGCCCGGTGACCTCGAACTCGTCCGGGATCGTCTCGGGCAGCACGGTCAGCGAGTGGTAGCGCGTCGCGGTGAACGGGTCCGGCACGCCTTTCAGCACACCGTTGCCGTTGTGGTGGACGATGCTCGTCTTGCCGTGCAACAACTCCGGCGCGAGGTCGACGGTGCCGCCCCACACCGCGCCGATGGCCTGGTGGCCGAGGCACACGCCGAAGACGGGCTTGCCCGCCTTCGCGCAGTGTCGGATGACGTCCATGCTCTTGCCCGCGCGGTCCGGTGTGCTGGGACCGGGGCTGACGAGCACGCCACCGAACTCGTCGATCTCGTCCAGTTCGACGGCGTCGTTGCGCCGCACCACGCACTCGGCGCCGAGCTGCGCCAGGTACTGGACCAGGTTGTAGACGAAGCTGTCGTAGTTGTCGACCACCAGCACGCGCATGGCGTCAGCCTAGACGGCGGCCGCCACTGTGATTCTCATCTGCTGGGCCGTGAGTTACCTCATGCATTTTATGAGGTTAGGCTCACCTAAACTGATCGCATGAGCCGCCCTTTGCGCATCGCCGTCGTAGGCGCCGGTCCCGCCGGCGTGTACGCGGCTGACCTCCTGACCAAGTCCGACGCCGACGTGAGCATCGACCTGTTCGAGAAGCTCCCGGCGCCGTACGGCTTGGTCCGGTACGGCGTCGCGCCGGACCACCCGCGCATCAAGGGCATCGTCACGGCGTTGCAGAAGGTGCTGGACAAGCCGGAGATCCGGCTGTTCGGCAACGTCGAGTACGGCGTCGACCTGAAGCTCGACGACCTGCGCCAGTTCTACGACGCGGTGATCTTCTCGACGGGTGCCGACAAGGACCGCGAGCTCGACCTCCCCGGCATCGACCTGCCCGGCAGCTTCGGCGCGGCGGACTTCGTCTCCTGGTACGACGGCCACCCGGACGTGCCGCGCGAGTGGCCGCTGACCGCGGAGAAGGTCGCGGTGCTCGGCGTCGGCAACGTGGCGCTGGACGTCGCGCGCATCCTGGCGAAGACGGCCGACGAGCTGCTCGTCACCGAGATCCCGGACAACGTCCACCAGAGCCTGAAGTCGAGCCCGGTCACGGACGTGCACGTGTTCGGCCGCCGCGGCCCTGCGCAGGCGAAGTTCACGCCGCTGGAGCTGCGCGAGCTCGACCATTCGCCGAACGTCGAGGTCATCGTGCACGCCGAGGGCATCGAGTTCGATGCGGCGTCTATGGCAACGATCCGCTCGAACAAGCAGGTCGAGATGATCGTGAAGACGCTCCAGGAGTGGGCGATCCGCGACGTCGGCAACCGGCCCCGCCGGCTGCACCTGCACTTCCTCGAGGCGCCGGTCGAGGTGCTCGGTTCGACCGAGGTCACCGGTCTGCGCACGGAGACCATGGAGCTGACCGGCGACGGCAACGTGCGCGGCACCGGCGAGTTCACCGAGTGGGACGTCCAGGCTGTCTACCGGGCGGTCGGCTACCTCAGCACGCACCTCTCGGACATCCCGTTCGACCACCACTCCGGCACGGTGCCGCACGACAGGGGCCGCGTGCTCGACCTGGACGAGGTGCCGATGCCCGGCACCTACGTCACCGGCTGGATCAAGCGCGGTCCGATCGGCCTCATCGGCCACACCAAGGGCGACGCGCTCGAGACGATCACCAGCCTGCTCGAGGACGCGGACACGCTGCCGCAGCCGATCTTCACCGAGCCGGACGCGATCGTGCAGTTCCTCGAGCAGCGCGCCGTGCCGTTCACGACCAACGAGGACTGGAAGAAGCTCGACGCGCACGAGATCGCGCTCGGTGCGGCGCAGGACCGCGACCGCGTCAAGGTCGTCGACCGCGACGCGATGATCGAGGCCAGCCGCTGAGCTACTGGGTCGGGGTCGTGACGTTGTTGAACGGGAGCTTGGGCTCGGCCCAGGGGAACACCACGAACATCAGCAGCGCCACGACCGCCAGCACGAGCACGAACGCCGTGGCGACGCGGAGGTAGAGCGGCCCCGGCAGGTGCCGCCAGATCCACCCGTACATCACTGCCCCTTCATCTCGGGCGGCACGAAGCCGTCCTTCTTGGGATACGTCTGGGTTTCCACGGCGTGCACGATGAGCCGTTGCTTGTCGGAGAACCGCGGGTGGCACGTGGTGAGCGTCAGCAGCCTGGCCTGCTGCTCGACCGGCACGGCGTCGCCCTTCGCGTACGGGACGGCGCTGATCACCTCGCCCTGGGTGGGCGCGACGATCTCCTGGCCGACGGTCTTCGCGTACGCGTCGCCCAGCGTCGTCTGCAGCGGCGAGATGCCGGCGCACTCGGGTGTCTTCGCCTTGCCCTCGGCGCCCCAGCCGGCAACCTCGCCGCGCATCGGCAGCACGCGGTAGACGAACCACTGGGTCTGGGTCTCGACGACGATCGCGTCGCACGAGCCGAGCAGGTCGAGGTCGTTGAACGGCGCGCCCTTGCCGACGCGGTGGCCCGCGATCGCGAAGTTGCCGTTCTCGCCGGGCTGGGCGGTGCCGATGTAGTGGCCGGGACCGACTTCCAAGTGCTTGTCCGAGGTGCCCTCGACGATCGAGAAACCCCAGTCCTCGCCGAAGACCGGGATGTACATCTTCGCGAACGCCTTGCCCTCGATGAGGTTCAGCTTCTGCTGGCGCTGCGGGTCGACGGGCGGCGGCTCGACGGTGTTCGAGCCCCATTCGCTGTCGAGCGCGAGCGTCGCGTCCTGCTGCTTGCCCGCGGAGATCAGGTCGGTGACGTAGACCTCGTAGACGACGAAGAGGAGCACGACGAGGCCGGCGGTGATGAGCAGTTCGCCGATGCCGCGCACGGTCTTGCGCACGGGGCCGTCCGGCGGCAGCTCGGGCTTCTCGTCTTCCTCGTAGTAATCGTCGTCGTCGTAGTCGTATTCATCGTCGATGCGAGGAATGACCTCGGTCGGCGCGTCGACGGGCATCGGACGCGGCCGGGGAGGCGGCATGGGCCTGCGCGGCGGGGGCTGCGGAAGGTTGCCCGACAACGTGTTCGTGTACTGCGTGGCGTCCGCGGGTGGAGGTGCCGGCCTCGGGGGCGGTCCACCTTGGAGTCGCTGCAGGTCATCACGGCGGGGCGCCGGACGCCGGGGAGGCGGCTGGTGGGGTCCCGAGCTCACCTGAGAACCTCCGGACAGAATGTGAACGGGCCGGGTCTGCATAGTGGTTCGCTGACCACGTCGGCTACGTTAACGTGTCCATGTAGTAGTGGACGTAAACTAGCGTCACACGGGGATCCACGTCAGGCGAGGACAGCATGCCCAAGTCGAAGGTCCGGAAGAAGGCGGTCTACACCGCACCCACTGACCGCCGCACGCCGGTGAAGGTCAAGGCGGCGGGTCCGTCACATCCGGTCTACATCGCGGTCATGCTCGGCATGATGCTGCTCGGTCTCGCATGGCTCGTGGTCAACTACATCGCGGCCGAGAAGATCCCGTTCATGCTGGAGCTCGGCCCGTGGAACTTCGCGATCGGCTTCGCGTTGATGATCATCGGCCTGTTGATGACCATGCGGTGGCGGTAGCCCGCAATCACCAGAAGTAAATGGTCGGCCCGGACGTACACCGTCCGGGCCGTCCTTTGTTCTCCAGGGGTTTACCCCGTTCATCTGAGTGTCACCGAAGCACACGGCTGTAAGTCATCCCCACTGGGGACAACTCCTGTGGACAACTTTGCGCGATATTGCACAAGCGCCGGTCCGGCCGTTCAGTTGTCCACATTCCGATAAGGGACACTCGACGGTGTGACACGCACCTGGTCCACCCCGGCCCCGGCCATCGCCGCCGCTTGGGCGCTCGCCGCAGTGCTCGCGCTGGCCGCGTTCCTCGCCGATGACAACGCCGGACGCCTCCTGCTCGGCCTGGCCGCGGTGCTGGCGGGCGCACTGGCCGCGTTCGGCTCCGTCGCACGTCCGCGCCTCGCGGTCGACGACACGGGCATGACCGTGCGGGGTCTCACCGGCTCGCGGCACCTGCCGTGGCACCGGGTGAAGGTGAAGCTGACCCGGACCCGCAGGCTCGGCAGGGAGTCCACCTCGCTGGAGCTGGACGCCGAGGAGCACCTCTTCGTGCTGACGCGGCTGGACCTCGGCGCCGATCCGGAAGAAGTCGCCGAGGTCCTGCACGCATTGCGTCCTTAGCGGCGCACCAGACAAGCGGTGTCGCCATCACCGGTCGGCACCACGATGATGTTCTGGTCGATCAGGGCGGAATTTCGCGTCACGACCACAATCGCCAGCAGCACGAGGATCGCCACCACCGCGGACAGCTGCCACGCGTTGCGCTGCTTCGCGGGCGGGTAGACCATCCCGGCGGTGAGCAGGCCGCCGACGACCAGGCCGCCGAGGTGCCCCAGCAGCGAGATGCCCGGCACCAGGACGCTGATCAGCACGTTGATGCCGATCGTGGTGAGCGCGGGTGTGAGGCTCAGCTTGAGCCGCAGCAGCACCGCGAGCAACCCGCCCATCAGGCCGAACACCGCACCGGACGCGCCCGCGGTCTCGCCGCAGATCGTGCCGAACGTGTACGCGGCCGCACTGCCGCCGAGCAACGCCATCACGTAGACGCCGACGTAGCGGAGCCTGCCGAGCACAGGTTCGAGCTCACGGCCGAGCAGCCACAGCGCCAGCATGTTCAGCGCGAGGTGGGCCGGGCCGAAGTGCAGGAACCCGGCGGTGAACAGCCGCCACCACTCGCCGTTCGCGACCGAGGGCGGGAACAGGCTCCACGAGTGGAAGAGCTGGGACGTGTAGTTGGTGCCGATGCCTTGGGCCTGCACGGCCGTCGCGACGAACACGAGCACGTTCAGGCCCACGAGTGCGGGCGTGACGACGAGCTTCGTGCTCAGCTCCGCACCCGCGATCGTGCGAACCCGGCGCACGGTGCGCTGCCCTTCGCGGACGCAGTCGACGCACTGGTAGCCGACTGACGCCTCGCGGAGGCACTCCGGGCAGGCCGGACGGTCGCAACGGGTGCAACGCAGCCCGGTGGGCCGGTCGGAATGACGTGCGCATGCCGGAAGTTCCGGTTGCGCTCCGACCGGCTCACCAGGTGGAACCGGGTAGTTGGTCACGCCCGCTCGATCGAGACCCGCTCGATCTTGATGTCGGTGACGGGACGGTCGCCTGCACCGGTCGCCGCGGCGCCGATCGCGTCGACGACGTTGCGCGAGTCCTGGTCGGCCACCTCACCGAAGATGGTGTGCTTGAAGTTCAGCCAGGTGGTCGGCGCGACGGTGATGAAGAACTGCGAGCCGTTCGTGTTGGGGCCCGCGTTCGCCATCGCCAGCAGGTAAGGGCGGTTGAACTGCAGTTCGGGGTGGAACTCGTCGGCGAAGCGGTAGCCGGGGCCACCGCGGCCGGTTCCGGTCGGGTCACCGGTCTGCAGCATGAAGCCCTCGATCACCCGGTGGAACAGGGTGCCGTCGTAGAACGGGCCGGACGCACCGCCCGAGGCGTTCTTATCGCTGTAGTCCTTGGAGCCCTCGGCGAGCCCGACGAAGTTCGCCACCGTCTTGGGGGCGTGGTCGGGGAACAGGATGAGCCGGATGTCGCCCTGCGTGGTGTGCAGGGTCGCCGTCACCTTGGTCCCGACGAAGGATTCGTTGCTGTCAGCCACGACCCCCATCGTGCCATCCACGGGCAGGAATGTTCAGGAAGGGGCAGGATGGGTACTTCAGGAACATCACTGGCTGACAACTCGTGGAGCACAGGATGGATGAGGTGGACGTCATGACCCGCGCCGGGGAGTCCGTAGGCAAGGCGGTGGGCACCGGCCTGAAGGCAGCCCGCCAGGGTGTCGTTCGTGCTGGTCACGCCGCTGAGCACAAGCTCGCCGAACGCGGAGTGACGACCGACCAGCTCCGCGGCGTGCTCGTCGACAAGGCCGACGTGCTGATGGGCAAGGCCGAAGAGGTGGAGAAGCAGACGCGACGCGCCCGGAAGCGTCTCGCGAAGAAGAGCCACAAGGCCCGCGCGGAGCTGCTGAGCCGGGCGGAAGAGGTGCGCAAGGAGGTCCGCAAGGCGGCCAAGGGCGCCCGCAAGGACGCCAAGGCGCGCGCCAAGGAGATCCGCAAGGCCGCGGCCGGGCTGACGGAGGGCACGCCGAGGCGTCGCCGCCGCTGGCCGTGGGTGCTCGGCCTGCTGATCGCGATCGGTGCCGCCGGGTACGTCGCGCTCACGCGCCGCCCCCAGGAGATCCACCTGCAGGACGACGAGACGCCTGCGGCCGACGAGACCGCGGAGTTCGCCCGCAACGGGCAGACGCCGGCGCGTGAGCCCGTTCAGTAACCGAGCTTGAGGTTCCCGATCGCGGTCTCCGCGATCCGCCGAGCCTTGATCGTCTGCTTCTGGTTGGTCGTCACCACGACAGCGGCGCCGTCCTTCGCAACCGCGTAGACGGCGCCGTTCGCCGTCGCCATGTAGCTGCCCTTCCAGCCCGCGGGCACGGTCGCCTCGTTGGACTGGTCGACCGGCGCGGCCTCGTCGACGAGCGTCTTGGCGATCTTCTTGTCACCCACGTAGACGCGTACGGTCAGTTGGATTTCGGTGGCGTTGGCGTAGAAGAAACACGCCGGGTGCGGCTGATCGGTCGACAGCATCGTCTTCCGCACCAGTTGACCGTTGGCCTCGGCGACGAACTTCGTGTCCAGGTACGGACAGGTCCCATCCTTCGCAGGCTCCGGCTTGGCAGGCACCGTCGGTGCCGCACTCGTCGTTGTCGCAGGTCGGGGCGCTGATTCCGCGCTCGGTGCGCCTTGATGCTCGGTGGTGCCGCACGCGGCGAGAATTCCGAGCAACGGCAGCAGCAGGGCTCGTTTCATAGGAGCAACAGTCAACCAGATTCCGCTACGTGAACTTCATGAGGCACCGTTACATTGGTCTATACCTTTCCCCTGCATGGAAGGAACAGACCCGTGAAGTTCTTCGAGAGCCGCAGAGATCACGCGTTAGCCCTGTTCCGCATCGTCGTGGGCCTGCTCTTCGTGATCCACGGCGCCCAGAAGGTGTTCGGACTTTTCACGACCAAAGCGGCGGTCCCGATCACGCAGTGGCCCGGTGGTCCCGCCGGCCTGATCGAGCTGGTCGGCGGGACGCTGGTGTTGATCGGCCTCGGCACGCGGTGGGCTGCCCTGCTCAGCTCCGGCGCGATGGCGTACGCCTACTTCGTCGTGCACCAGCCGAAGGGGTTGCTGCCGATCGCCAACGGAGGCGAGCTGGCCGCGATCTACAGCTGGGCGTTCCTGCTGATCGCTTTCATGGGCGCGGGTGCGTGGTCGATCGACCATCTCCTGGCGTCGCGCAAGACGCCTCAGCGGGAACCACAGCCGGCCTGACAATGACAAAGGCTCGCGCCCTCTTCGGGCGCGAGCCTCTATTACGTGGAGACGAGGGGAATCGAACCCCTAACCCCCGCCTTGCAAAGGCGGTGCTCTGCCAATTGAGCTACGTCCCCGCAACGGGGGCGGCAGACCGCCCTCGTCGTCACTCCGTGGGAGCGGTGGCCTCGCGCCACAGGTCAGCGTCGGCCTTCGCCGAACGGCTGCGCTTGACGAAGAACAGGACCGCACCGGCTACGGCGACGAGCGCGATGATCTTCTTCACAACTTCCCCTTCAAGTCTGTTGCCCCAACCCAGAGCCACCATACCTGGAACGGCTTGGGTGTTGGGGGCTGAGCCCCCGTGGGAGTAACCACGATGGTCGATAAAGAACCGAGTGGGCCTAGGAGGACTTGAACCTCCGACCTCTTCATTATCAGTGAAGCGCTCTAACCGCCTGAGCTATAGGCCCTCGGGGCAACGCAGAGAACCTTACAACAAGTGCCTGCGCTGCCCCAAATCGGGTGGTCTCAGATCACTCCCGCTCGGAAAGCGTGAGCTCGAGGCCGCCCGCCAGGTCGGCGGACACGTTGTAGACGAACGCGCCGACGGTGGCGAGTGCGGTGAACAGCACGATGTTGACGGCTCCGATGATCGCGGAGACGCCGAACACGCGACCGGCGCTGATGAGCGGTTCGCCGGTCGGCTCGCTCGACTGGAGCAGGTCGTTCGCCGTGCTGTTGATCTTGTCCCAGACACCCATGCCGTGCAGCACGCCGTAGAGGACGCCGACCGCGACGAGCCAGACGAAGAACAGCGCGACGCCGAGCACGAGTGCCAGCTTCAGCACCGACCACGGGTCGACGCGCTTGATCTGGAGGCTGGCGCGGCGCGGGCCGCGGCCGGGACGGCGGGCGCTGGGCGTGGCGGCCGCGGGACGGCCGTTGGTGCCCAGGTTGACCGACGTGCGGCTGCCGAGGCCGAGTGCGGACGCGGCCGTGCCGGTGACGACCGGCCGGGCGACCGAGACGGTGTCCGGCTCGTGCGCCGGGTAGCCGCCGCGGTCCGGGTCGGTCGACGGGTAGGCGGGCGACTCGGCCGCCTGGCCCGACGGCACACCGGAGATCGGCGGGATCGACGCGACCGGAGCCTCGTACGCCGCGGCGTCGCTGGTGACGCGCTGCCACGGCGGCGGGGCCGCCGCGACGACGTCGGGTTCCTCGACGACCGGCGCGACGGGCTGGACCGCCGCCGCCTTCGCCTGGTCCTCGACCGTGACGGGCTTGTCGACCTTCACGGTCTTCTCGTCCGCCTTCGGCTCGACCTTCGGTTCCACCTTGGGCTCGGCTTTGGGCTCGACCTTGGCCTCGGTCTTGACCTCGGGGGTCTTGACCTCGACCGTGGCCTGCGGCTCAGCCTCCGCCTTCGGCTCGTCCTTCTTCACGGGAGGAGGACCGGGCTTGGCCTGAGTCGCGGCGGGCGGGGTGACCGGCTTCGTGACCTGCTCAGCTTTGTCTCCACCCGAGGGCGCCGACTCGGCCTGTTTCTCCGCAGGCTTCGGCGGCGTCGGCTTGGTGATCACCGCGGTCTTGTCCGCGTCCCGACCTTTCGGGTTCTCGGGTGGAGTCACGAGCTGTCCTTAGCCTCTCGTCCGCATCAGTTGGCGTCGTCAGTTGGAGTCGTGGCCGGTTCGGTGCCCTCTCCGGCGGTTCCCTCACCATTGGGGACGTCGCTGGGCTCGTCGGCGTTGCGTGCGACAGCGATCAAAGTGGTGCCTTCGCCGAGGTTCATCAGCCGCACTCCCTTGGTCTGCCGTCCCGCCCTGCGCACCTGCTCGGCGCTGGTCCGGATGACCCCGCCGCTCGAGGTGATGGCGTAGAGCTCGTCGTCGACGTCGACGATGAGCGCCCCCACCAGCCTGCCACGTCGGCGGTCGTGCTGAATGGTCAGCACACCCTTGCCGCCGCGGCCCTGGACCGGGTAGTCCTCGATCGGCGTCCGCTTCGAATACCCACCGTCGGTGGCGACCAAAACGAACAGGCCTTCCTGGACGACTCCGACGGACAGCAGCTCGTCGCCTGCGTTGAAGCGCATGCCCAGCACACCTGACGTGGCACGACCCATCGGGCGCAGCGCGTCGTCGGTCGCGTGGAAGCGGATCGACTGGCCGTCCGCGGACACCAGCAGCAGGTCGTCGTCGGCCGAGCAGAGCACCGCGCCGACCAGCTCGTCCTCATCGCGCAAGTTGATGCCGATGAGACCACCCGATCGGTTGGAATCGAAGTCGGACAGCTTCGACTTCTTGACCAGGCCGTTCTTGGTGGCGAGCACGAGGTACGGCGCGACCTCGTAGTTCTTGATCTGGATGACCTGCGCGATCTCCTCCTCCGGCTGGAACGCCAGGAGGTTCGCGACGTGCTGGCCACGTGCGTTGCGGTTCGCCTCGGGCAGCTCGTAGGCCTTCGTGCGGTACACGCGGCCCTTGTTCGTGAAGAACAGGATCCAGTCGTGCGTCGAGCACACGAAGAAGTGCTGGACGATGTCGTCCTGCTTGAGCTGCGCGCCCTGGACGCCCTTGCCGCCGCGCTTCTGCGCCCGGTACAGGTCGGTCTTGGTGCGCTTCGCGTAGCCGGTGCGGGTGATCGTGACGACCACGTCCTCGACCGCGATCAGGTCCTCCATGGACACGTCGCCGTCGAACGGGATGATCTCCGTGCGCCGGTCGTCGCCGTGCTTGTCCACGATCGCCATGAGCTCGTCGCGCACGATCGCGCGCTGCCGCTCCGGCTTCTCGAGGATGTCCTTGAGGTCCGCGATCTCGATCTCGATCTCGGCGAGCTGGTCGATGATCTTCTGACGCTCGAGTGCGGCCAGGCGGCGCAGCTGCATCTCGAGGATCGCGTTCGCCTGGATCTCGTCGACGTCGAGGAGCTCCATCAGGCCCGTGCGCGCGATGTCCGGGGTCTGCGACCGGCGGATCAACGCGATGACCTCGTCGAGGTGGTCGAGCGCCTTGACCAGTCCGCGCAGGATGTGGGCGCGTTCTTCGGCCTTGCGCAGGCGGAACCTGGTCCGCCGGACGATGACGTCGATCTGGTGCTTCACGTAGTGCCGGATCATCTGGTCGAGGCGCAGCGTGCGCGGCACCTGGTCGACCAGCGCCAGCATGTTCACACCGAACGAGTACTGCAGCTGGGTGTGCTTGTAGAGGTTGTTCAGCACGACCTTCGCCACCGCGTCGCGCTTGAGCGTGATCACGATGCGCATGCCGCGGCGGCTGTTCGACTCGTCGGCGATGTTCGAGATGCCGGTGAGCTTCTGGTCGCGCACCAGCGCGGCGATGTTCTCGACCAGGTTGTCCGGGTTGACCTGGTACGGCAGCTCGGTGACGACCAGGATCGTGCGGCCCTTGGTGTCCTCGTCGACCTCGACGACCGCGCGCATCTTCACCGAGCCGCGACCGGTGCGGTACGCGTCCTGGATGCCCGAGTTGCCGAGGATCTGGCCGTAGGTCGGGAAGTCCGGGCCCTTGATCCGCTCGATCATGGCCTCGAGGGTCTCCTCGTCGGAGGCCTCCCAGTTGTCCAGCGCCCACACCACGCCCGACGCGACCTCGCGCAGGTTGTGCGGCGGGATGTTGGTGGCCATGCCGACCGCGATGCCCGAGCTGCCGTTGATCAGCAGGTTCGGGATGCGCGACGGCAGGACCGTCGGCTCCTCGATCCGGCCGTCGTAGTTGGCCCGGAAGTCGACCGTCTCCTCCTCGATGTCCGCCAGCATCTGCATGGCCAGCGGGGTGAGGCGGCACTCGGTGTAGCGCATGGCGGCCGCGGGGTCGTTGCCCTGCGAGCCGAAGTTGCCCTGGCCGTCGATCAGCGGGTACCGCAAGGCCCATGGCTGGGCGAGCCGCACGAGCGCGTCGTAGATCGACGAGTCGCCGTGCGGGTGGTAGTTGCCCATCACGTCGCCGACGACGCGGGCGCACTTGTTGTACCCGCGGTCCGGCCGGAAGCCGGAGTCGAACATCGAGTAGAGCACGCGGATGTGCACGGGCTTGAGCCCGTCACGAACGTCCGGCAGTGCTCGGCCGACGATGACGCTCATCGCGTAGTCGATGTAGGAGCGCTGCATCTCCTGCTGGATGTCGACCGGCTCGGTGCGGTCGTGCTCCGGCGGAAGGGTCGTCTCAGTCACGGTTCTTGTTTCCTCTTCGCCAGCCGTGGATGTCTAGGGGAAGGACGAACTCACACGTCCAGGAAGCGCACGTCCTTGGCGTTGCGCGTGATGAACGCGCGGCGCGCCTCGACGTCCTCACCCATGAGCACGCTGAACAGCTCGTCGGCGGTGGCGGCGTCGTCCATGGTCACCTGCATCAGCACCCGGTTCGCCGGGTCCATCGTGGTCTCCCACAGTTCGGCCGCGTTCATCTCGCCGAGACCCTTGTAGCGCTGGATGTTGTCGTCCTTGCCGAGCTTCTTGCCCGCCGCGAGGCCTTCCTTGATCAGGCCGTCGCGCTCGCGGTCGGAGTAGGCGTACTCCGGCTCGGTCCGCTGCCACTTGATCTTGTAGAGCGGCGGCGACGCGAGGTAGATGTGGCCGTGCTCGATGAGCGGCTGCATGAAGCGGAACAGCAGCGTCAGCAGCAGCGTGCGGATGTGCTGGCCGTCGACGTCGGCGTCGGCCATCAGGATGATCTTGTGATAGCGGAGCTTCGAGAGGTCGAACTCCTCGTGGATGCCCGTGCCGAGAGCGGTGATCATGCTCTGCACTTCGTTGTTCTTGAGCACCCGGTCGATGCGGGCCTTCTCCACGTTGATGATCTTGCCGCGGATCGGCAGGATCGCCTGGAACATGGAGTCCCGGCCTTCCTTGGCCGAGCCGCCGGCCGAGTCACCCTCGACGACGTAGAGCTCGCACTCCTCCGGGTTGGTGGAGCGGCAGTCCTTGAGCTTGCCGGGCAGGCCGCCGATGTCGAGCGCGCCCTTGCGGCGGACCAGCTCGCGCGCCTTGCGGGCGGCGATGCGGGCCTGCGCGGACGAGACCGCCTTGGTGACGATCGTCTTGGCTTCGTTCGGGTGCCGCTCGAACCAGTCGGCGAGGTGCTCGTTGGTGGACTTCTGGACGAACGACTTCGCCTCGCTGTTGCCGAGCTTCGTCTTCGTCTGGCCCTCGAACTGGGGCTCCTTCAACTTCACCGAGATGATCCCCGCGAGACCCTCGCGGATGTCGTCACCGGTGAGGTTGGTGTCCTTCTCCTTGAGCACCTTCTTCTCGCGCGCGTACTCGTTGACCACGCGGGTCAGCGCGGCGCGGAAGCCCTCTTCGTGCGTGCCGCCCTCGTGCGTGTTGATCGTGTTCGCGAACGTGTAGACCGACGCCGTGTAGCCGGTGTTCCACTGCATCGCGACCTCGACCTCGAGGTCCTCACCCTTGGCCTCGAAGGAGATGACCTTGGTGTGGACGGCCTCGCGCGTGTGGTTGATGTGCCGGACGAAGTCCTCGAGACCGCCGGGGTAGTGGAAGACCCGTTCCTTCACGCGCGCGACGTGGCCCTCGGCGTCGGCCTCGACGTCGGACTCCTCGACCCGCTCGTCGCGCAGGACGATCGTCAGGCCCTTGTTGAGGAACGCCATCTCCTGCAGGCGGCGGGAGATCGTCTCGACGTTGTACTCGGTCGTCTCGAAGATCTCCGGGTCGGCCCAGAAGGTGGTCGTCGTGCCGGTCTTGTCAGTCGGCTCACCCTTGCGCAGCTCGAACGCGGGCTTGGAGCCTTCGTAGCGCTGGGTCCACGTGAAACCTTGGCGCCTGATCTCGAGGTCGACGGCGGTGGACAGCGCGTTCACCACGGAGATGCCGACGCCGTGCAGACCGCCGGACACCGCGTAGGAGTCGCTGTCGAACTTGCCACCCGCGTGCAGCTTGGTCATGACGACCTCGACGGTCGGCACACCCTCGACGGGGTGCATGTCGACCGGGATGCCGCGGCCGTCGTCGATGACCCGCACGCCGCCGTTCGCCAGGAGGGTGACGTCGACCATGGTGGCGTAGCCGGCCATGGCCTCGTCGACGGAGTTGTCGACGACCTCCTGGATCAGGTGGTGCAGACCGCGTTCTCCGGTCGACCCGATGTACATACCGGGGCGCTTGCGCACCGCCTCGAGACCCTCGAGGACGGTGATCGAGGACGCGCTGTACTCACTCTTCTTAGCTGACACGGGCAGGTGTCTCCTCGACTGGTGCGGGAACCTGCCCGCACGTTAATGGTGACGCTCCCCTCGATTCTACCGGGGCACCCCGACAGGATGCCGTCTAGGACACCCCTGATTTGGTCACAGAAGCCCGGAAGTGGACGAAGATGGGTCAGGGCGGCTGCCAACGGGGTTGAAATCCGCTGGTGAACGCTCATCGCGCCGCAGAATCGCCGCTGAGACGCGCGAGTCCCTCACCCGTACGTATCGCGTGGGCCGCGCCCGGAAACGTGCCTGGGACCGTGTCGCCAGCTCGGCGCGTCGGGACCCTTGATCCTGAGCTTCTTGACGATGCCGTGACCAACGCCGGCCGCGATGCGCTTGAGCAGTTCCCTCTGCAGCAGGCGCAGCTGAGTGGCCCACGCCGTCGAGTCGGCCTGAACCGTCAGTTCCCCGTCACTGAGCGCGATCGGTTTCGCGTGCTCGGCGACGTCCTCTCCGACCAGTTTGGCCCATCGACCGAACACTTGGCCACCCTGCAGACGTTCGGTCCAGCCGCGGTCGACGGCCATCCGCGAGGCGACCCTGCCCAGCGGCTGTGGATCGCGGTCGTCTGGCCCGGCACCCGACCAGCGACGCCGGCGACGGCCCTGCGGCCGCCCCTTGGACCTGCTGCCGGGGACCTGCCCGCGTGCCTTCGCGCTGGCCTTGGCCGCCTCGAGTGCTGCCCGTGCGAGGTCGGATCCACGGAGTGGTTCACCCTCAGGTGTGTGTGAACCTGTGGACAAGTCCGCTTTTGTGACGGAGTTATCCACATCATCCACAGGGTTGTCCCCAGATGTGCGATGAGACACACCCGATGGGGGGACTTCGTCAGACACGTCGTACCTCCCCGCCATGGACCTCGAACCGGGCGCCGCTGAGCTCCTCCGGCACGTCCTCCGCGACGGCGGCCGTGATCAGCACCTGCTCCGCCGCCGACGCGACTTTCGCCAGTTGCTGACGCCGGCCGCGGTCGAGCTCGGCGAACACATCGTCCAGCACGAGCACCGGTTCGACGCCGTCGACACGCATGAGCTCGTAGCCGCCGAGCCGCAGAGCGAGCGCGAACGACCATGACTCTCCGTGACTGGCGTAGCCCTTCGCGGGCAGCTCGCCGAGGGTGAGGTCGAGGTCGTCCCGGTGCGGCCCGACGAGGCACACTCCCCGTTCGATCTCCTGCTTGCGGACCCGGTCGAGCTCGGCGAGCAGGAGGTCCTCGATGCTCTCCCGGTCCTCCGGCAGCTCGCCGACGCTGGACCGGTAGTTGATGAGCGCCGGCCGTGACTCCGGTGCCACCTCCGCGTAGGCGGCGGCGACGTGCGGCGCCATGTCTCCGACGAGCTTCAGCCGGGCCGCGAGCAGCTCGGCGCCGTGCTTGGCGAGGTGCCCGTCCCAGACGTCGAGCGTGCTGAGGTCCGCGGACCGGCTGTGCTTCACCGTCTTGAGCAACGCGCTGCGCTGCTTCAGCACCCGTTCGTAGTCACTGCGCACCCCCGCGTACCGGGGTGCGCGCAACACCAGCATCTCGTCGAGGAACCGCCGCCGGTCACCGGGATCGCCCTTGATCAGCGCCAGGTCCTCCGGCGCGAACAGCACGGTGCGCAGGATGCCCAGCACGTCACGCGGACGAGGAACCGGGCCGCGGTTGATCCGCGCCCGGTTCGCCTTGCCCGCGGTGATCTCCAGTTCCACGAGCAGCTCGCGGTCTTCGTTGACCACGGCCGTTCGCACCACGGCGCGCGCTGCGCCGTGCCGGATCAGCGGCGCGTCGGAGGCGACGCGGTGCGACCCGAGCGTCGCCGTGTACCCGATCGCCTCGACCAGGTTCGTCTTGCCCTGGCCGTTCCTCCCGACGAGCACGGTGACGCCGGGTTCGAAGGTCAGGTCGGCGTGCTGCCACGAGCGGAAGTCGCTGACCTGGAGGTGCCGGACGTACACCTCAGGCTTTCTGCACCGAGTGCCCGCCGAACTGGTTGCGCAGCGCGGCGACCGTCCGCATCGCGGGCGAGTCCTCCTGCCGCGACGCGAACCTGGCGAACAGCGCGGCGGAGATCACCGGGAGCGGCACCGCGTTGTTGATGCCCTCCTCGACGGTCCACCGGCCCTCACCGGAGTCCTCGACGTAGCCGCGAAGATCGTCCAGCTCGGGGTCGGACTCGAGCGCGCGCACCAGCAGGTCCAGCAGCCACGACCGCACAACGGTTCCGCGCTGCCACGCCTTGATCACGGCGGGCACGTCGAGCACGACCTCGGACTTGTCCATCAGCTCGAAGCCCTCGGCGTACGCCTGCATCAGGCCGTACTCGATGCCGTTGTGCACCATCTTCGAGTAGTGCCCGGCACCGACGTCGCCCGCGTGCGCGAAGCCCTCCTCGCGCGGACCCTCCGGACGCAGCGCGTCGAAGATCGGCATGGTCCGCTCGACGAGCTCCTTGCTGCCGCCGACCATCAGCGCGTAGCCGTTGTCGAGGCCCCACACGCCGCCGGACACACCGCAGTCGAGGTAGCCGATCTGCTTCTGCGCCAGCAGGTCCGCGTGCACGCGGTCGTCGGTGAACTTCGAGTTGCCGCCGTCGACCACGACGTCACCCGGCGACAGGAGCTCGCTCAGCTCCTGCACGGTCTGCCGGGTGATCTCGCCCGCGGGCACCATGACCCACACCGTGCGCGGTGACTCGAGCTTGGACACCATGTCCGCCAACGACTCCGAGTCGGTGACCTCCGGGTTGCGGTCGTAGCCGATCACCTCGTGACCGGCTCGGCGCACCCGCTCGCGCATGTTGAAACCCATCTTGCCGAGGCCGACGAGTCCGAGCTGCACGGTGTTCTCCCCTATTGGTTCTTGTTGCTCAGCCAGGAAGGCGGACGGGCATCAACAGGTAGAGGTAGCCCGGCGCCACGTTGCCATCCTCGTCCACCGGCTTGAGAAGTGCGGGCCGGCTCGGGGTGGTGAACGAAAGATGCGCCCGCGGGGTGCGGACGGCACCGAGACCGTCGAGCAGGTACCCGGGGTTGAACGCGATCGTCACCGGGTCGCCGGTGTAGTCGACCGGGAGCTCTTCCTCGGCGGAACCCTCGTCGTCGCCACCGGCCGACAGGCGCAGCCCGCCGTCGACGAACTCGAGCCGCACCTGCGTTCCGCGCTCGGCGACGAGCGACACGCGCTTGATCGCCTGGACGAGCGAGTCGACCTCGATGATCGCGGCGGCCGAGTGCTCGGTCGGCAGGAGTTGGCGGTACTTCGGGAAGTCCGCGTCGAGCAGGCGGGTCGTCGTGCGCTTGCCGGTGCCGGACAGACCGAGCAGCCCGTCGTTCGCGGCGAGCGACATCTCGACCTTGGCACCGGACGCGCCGAGCGTCTTCGCGGCGTCGCCGAGGGTCTTGGCCGGGACGAGCACGGCGACCTCGCCGAGCGACTCGTCCGGCTCCCAGGGGAACTCGCGCATGGCGAGCCGGAAGCGGTCGGTCGCGACGAGCGTCAGCTTGCCGTCACCGATCTCCACCCGGACGCCGGTCAGCATCGGGAGCGTGTCGTCCTTGCCGGCCGCGACGGCGACCTGGCCGACGGCCTCACCGAAGACCTCGCCGGGGAGCTCGCCGATGAGCTGCGGCATCGACGGGAGCGCGGGGTAGTCCTCGACCGGCATCGTCGGGAGGCTGAACCTGGCGCTGCCGCAGCTGATCATCATGCGGGAGCCGTCGACCGCGATCTCGACGGGGTGGTTGGGCAGCGCCTTGGTGATGTCGGCGAGCAACCGGCCGGAGACGAGCGCGCGGCCGCCGTCGGCGATGGTGGCCGGGACGCCGACCTGAGCGGACACCTCGTAGTCGAAGCCCGAGACCGTCAACGACTCCTCGGACTCGGCATCGAGCAGCACGCCACCCAGGACCGGAACCGGCGGCCTGGACGGGAGACTGCGGGCGACCCAGGCGACTGCGTCGGCAAGGCCGTCGCGCTCGACGCGGATCTTCATGAGGCGTCCTTTCCTCAAAGTCGGCAAGCCCAACCACGACAACGTGCCAGTGGGGGTTCGGGGAGCCTCGTCCCTCGGTGTCCGAGGGCGGAGCATCCACCGTAGAGCGTCCTGGCCCTCTTCGTCACTTCGGGGTTGAGCCTGAGCCGAGCTTGATCCCTGGGCCCTGCCCTCGCCTGTTTTTGTTTTGTTCTTCTTCAAGCAAGGGATGAACAGCAGTAGTAGTAAGTCCTGTGGATTGTGTGGACGGAGGCTGTCGCCGCAGGTCGAGAGTCCTTCGACCATGTGGACTAAGGGGGGACGGCGCCCGGGGACAGATCGGCGTGCCCGGGGGTAACTCGGCGGGCCCACCCCTCGGTCCACAGATCGTCCACAGTTGTCCCCGGGTGCGTCCCCGGGTGCGGGGCACTTGTACCCGGGTGGTGCACAGGGGTTCGTGTCCAGATCGTGCTCCAGGTCTCAGACTTTTCTAGTTGTCCCCATCCCTTGGAGTTAGCCGCGCAAGAGAAAAGGGGCTCCCCTGGCGGGAAGCCCCTTCGTCGTCGGTGGGTCAGGGAGTGTGCCGGGCGCGCTGCTTGATGCGCGACGTCAGCTCCTGCACCTGGTCGTAGATGCGGCGGCGCTCGGCCATCTCCTTGCGGATCTTCTTGTCCGCGTGCATGACCGTCGTGTGGTCGCGGCCGCCGAACGTCTGGCCGATCTTCGGCAGCGACAGGTCCGTCAGCTCGCGGCACAGGTACATCGAGATCTGCCTCGCCTGCGCGAGCGCCTTCGTCTTACCAGGGCCGCACAGGTCGTCGATCGTCACCCCGAAGAACTCGGCCGTGACGGCCATGATCGTCGGTGCGGTGATCTCGGGCGCGTGCGAGTCGGGGATCAGGTCCCGCAGGACGATCTCCGCCAGCTGCACGTCGACCGGCTGCCGGTTGAGCGACGCGAACGCCGTGACGCGGATGAGCGCGCCCTCGAGCTCGCGGATGTTCCGCTCGATCCGGGCGGCGATGAACTCCAGCACCTCGGCCGGAGCCGCGAGCCGGTCCTGCGCCGCCTTCTTGCGGAGGATCGCGATCCGGGTCTCCAGCTCGGGCGGCTGGATGTCCGTGATCAAGCCCCACTCGAACCGCGTGCGCAGGCGGTCCTCCAGCGTCTCCAGCCGCTTCGGCGGCCGGTCGCTCGAGACCACGATCTGCTTGTTCGTGTTGTGGAGCGTGTTGAAGGTGTGGAAGAACTCCTCCTGCGTGCCTTCCTTGCCCTCCAGGAACTGGATGTCGTCGACGAGGAGAACGTCGATGTCCCGGTAGCGGCGCTGGAACGCGACCTTGCGGTCGTCACGCAGTGAGTTGATGAAGTCGTTCGTGAACTCCTCGGTCGACACGTACCGCACCCGCATGCCGGGGAACAGCCGCTGGGCGTAGTGCCCGACCGCGTGCAGCAGGTGCGTCTTGCCGAGACCGGACTCGCCCCAGATGAAGAGCGGGTTGTACGCACGAGCGGGCGCCTCCGCCACGGCGACTGCCGCGGCGTGCGCGAACCGGTTCGACGCACCGATCACGAAGGTGTCGAAGTTGTACTTCTCGTTCAACCGGGTCTGGCTCGGCGACGGGTTCGCCGGCCGGGTGAACGGCGTGCCGCTCGCCGGCGCGGTGTTGAACGTCGGCCAGATCTCGGATGCGGTGGCGAGCGCGTCCTTCTCCTCGTCCACCTCGTCGGTGTCCGAGTCGCCGTCGCTCTCATCGGTCACCGGCGTCTCGCCGTTCGTGACCGGGAGCGGGATCGGCGTGGTGGGCGGCGCGGTCGGCTCCGGGGAGTCGACCTTCACCGCGAGCGAGACCGTGCGGCCGAGCCTGCGGCTCAGCGCGTCGGTGATCGGATCGCGCAGCGCGCGCTCGATGGCTTCCTTGGCGAAGTCACTCGGCGCTGCGAGCAACGCGGTCCCGTCGAGCAGCCCGATCGGACGAGTGACTCGCATCCAGGCGCGTTGCTGGGGGGACAGGTGGCTCGTGGCGAGCTCCTGCACCACCTCGGCCCACACGAGACCCAGGTCGACCTGCTGGTTCGACACCTCCGCGCTCCCCTCCCCTCGACGGAGCCAGTGACTCCACACGTGGACACGGAGAATAGAGGCATCCACAGAGTTATCCACAACTGTGCACGAAACGGTGCATCGTGTCTGCGTTGTGTGACCGCGTTCTACGTCTGAGGGCGGTGGCGGCTCCCACGCCAGGCCCGCCGTGCGCGAGGGAAGCACGGTAACAAGGTGCGGCATGGCTCACAAGACGACGCTCGTAGGGGACCCCGATTTGTAGTCAGCGGCTCCGCCTGCGTACCCTCGAGAGGTCTCCCGCTTGCGACGGGCGCCTTTGTCGCGCCTAGGTCTCCTTGTGACGGGGACAACCACATGAGCTTGTACTTGTAGTAGTGAAGCACCGGGAGATTCGACCGTGAGCAAGGGTAAGCGCACCTTCCAGCCCAACAACCGCCGCCGCGCGAAGACGCACGGCTTCCGGCTGCGCATGCGCACCCGTGCCGGCCGCGCCATCCTGGCCGCGCGCCGTGGCAAGGGCCGTGCCCGCCTGTCCGCCTGACCGCGGTCGGTAAGCGCAGCGTCGTGCTTCCCGCGGCTGCCCGGCTCACCCGCAGCCAGGACTTCGGCCTGGTGGTTCGCCGAGGCCGCCGCGCAGGACGGCCCCGGTTGGTCGTCCACGCCCTGACGCCTGACGTGCCCACCTTGGAGACTGCCTCCAAGGTGGGCTTCGTCGTGAGCAAGGCCGTTGGGAACTCCGTCGTGCGACACCGGGTGTCCAGGCGACTGCGGCACGTCGTCGGCGCACGGCTCGCTGACTTCCCCACCGGGACGTCACTGGTGGTCCGCGCGCTGCCCGCCGCGGCAACCGCCACGTCGGCCGAACTGGCAGCGGACTTCGAGTCCGCGGTGCGCAGGTTGCAGAGATGAGCACTCTCCCCGCGAAGGTGCTGTTGCTGCCGGTGCACCTGTACCGGCGGTTCATCTCCCCGCTGCTGCCACCGACCTGCCGTTTCCACCCGAGTTGCAGTGCGTACGCGGTGGAGGCGTTGAACGTCCACGGTGCGCTGCGCGGTTCCTGGCTGACTCTGCGCCGGCTCCTGCGCTGCGGACCCTGGCACCCTGGAGGCCTGGACCCCGTTCCGCCGAGGCGGCAGGTCCCCGACATCCCCACCGAGGAGTAGCTCCGTGCTCAACTTCATCTACTACCCGGTGTCCTTCATCCTCTGGTGTTGGCACTGGGTTTTCGGCCACATCTTCGGTGATTCGAGCGGGATCGCCTGGGCGCTGTCCGTGGTCTTCCTCGTCTTCACGCTCCGCGCGTTGCTCTTCAAGCCGTTCGTCGGCCAGGTGCGCTCCATGCGAAAGATGCAGGAGTTCGCGCCGGAGATGCAGAAGATCAAGAAGAAGTACCCGAACGACCGCCAGCGCCAGGCACAGGAGATGCAGAAGCTCCAGTCCGAGCACGGCGTCAACCCGCTCGGCGGCTGCCTGCCGATGCTGGTGCAGATCCCCGTGTTCATCGGTCTGTTCCACGTGCTGCGCTCGTTCAAGCCCGGCTGGGGCGAGGTCTACTTCTTCGACGCGCAGGGCGTTGACTCGTTCGTCCACGCCAAGCTGTTCGGCGCGAACCTGTCGACGTTCATCACCATGCCTGCGAACCAGCTGGCCGAGTTCGCCACGAGCCGCACGTCGGTGATCCTGGTGTCCGTGCCGCTGATGATCGTGGCGTCCATCGCGACCCACTTCACCGCGCGCCACTCCGTCGCTCGCCAGACCGAGGCCGCGCTGGAGAACCCGCAGACCGCGATCATGAACAAGCTGACGCTCTACATCTTCCCGCTGGGCGTCCTCGTCGGTGGCTTCTTCTTCCCGGTCGCGATCCTGCTGTACTGGCTGTCCAACAACGCCTGGACGCTCGGCCAGCAGCACATCGTCTACAAGCGGATCGACAGCGAGGAAGAGGAGAAGAAGGCCACGACCGCGACCACGCGTCAGGCCCTCGCTCCGAAGCCCGGCCAGAAGCCGCAGGCGCCGGCCAAGAAGAAGCCCTCGCAGCCCGCTGCTGCTGCTGAGACGCCGGAAGCGAAGCCCGAGACCAACGGCTCCGCGTCCACCGAGATTCCCGGCCTGACCTCAGGCCGATCCACCAGCAAGAAACCGGGCACCAAGAAGCGCCGTTGATCGGGCTTTCTGCCCCGGAGAGGAGACCATCGTGTCGGAGACCTTGCAGGCGACCGACGTGGACACGCCTGACGAAGCATCAGAGGGTTTGAACGCTGAAGGTTCGAACACTGAGGCTTCGGAGTCCCCGTCCCGCACCGAGGACCTGCTCGTTCAGGAAGGTGACATCGCGGGCGACTACCTCGAGCGCCTGCTCGACCTGCTCGACTACGACGGCGACATCGACCTCGACGTCGAGAGCGGCCGCGCCATCGTCAGCATCGACGGCGGCGAGGACCTGACCAAGCTGGTCGGCCCCCGCGGCAACGTGCTCGAGTCGCTCCAGGAGCTCACCCGCCTGGCCGTCCAGCAGGAGACCGGCGTTCGCAGCCGCCTCATGCTCGACATCGCCCAGTGGCGCGCGGACCGCCGCAACGAGCTCGCGGAGCTCGGCCGCTCGACGGCGGAGAAGGTGCTCGCCTCCGGCGAACGCGCCCGCCTGCACCCGATGACCCCGTTCGAGCGCAAGGTCGTCCACGACGCAGTGGCGCCGGTCGACGGCGTGCACAGCGAGTCGGAGGGCGAGGAGCCCCAGCGCCGCGTGGTGATCTTCCCCAAGGACTGACCTCGGTCCAGCCTTCCGGCCCCTCGGTTTCACGTGAAACCGAGGGGCCGTTTTGTTGCGCTCCCCAGGCCGCGCTCGGCGTCGGTGGCGGATCGCGCAGCCAGGTCGGTCGGGCTGAGGCGGGGATAGCGCTCGCGCCGCTGGGGCCTGACTCGTGCGGTGAACGGGCCGTTGACCCGGCCGGCGAGCCCGGAATTGTCGGTGCTCCGTGGCAGGCTAAAAGCAGGGGGTCCCCCGGCGGGGGACCCTCGAACTCGACTGCGATGAGGTGGCTGGCATCAGGTGCGAGGCGGGCGCGGAGCCTGGCTCGTTGCGCCGCGGTGTCCCGCATCAGACACCCGCGGGCCGCACGCAGGGATGAGCGCCCGCTGGCGTCCCAGCCGCGAAAGACGACATGTCGATCCGCGCGGTGCCCCTGCGAGATCCGTGGCCACCGAGGCGATTGCGCACGGAGTCCTGCGGTGTCCCAGGCCGCGTCCGGCGCCACGCTGCCGCGCACCAGGACGCTGTCCGACGCGCAAGGACGAGCGGCTGTTGGCGCCCTCTCGGCTAAAGGCGACTTGTCGACCCGCGCGGTACTCCCCCTGCGAGATCCGCGATCACCGACGCGATCGCACCACGATCCGGGACCGTGCAGTCCGGGATCTCCACGAACTCGATACCTGACGCGAGCGCGGCGGAAGCTTCGTCGGTGAGACCGCACTCGGCGCGCTCGTCGACCTCCATCGCGCACACGAGGATGTCGACGCCCAGCGCGCGGAGGCCGGCCATCTCGTCCTGGAGCCGGTCGAAGCCGCGCGGGTGCGCCATCGTGCTGATGGTGCCGGGGCCGGGGCGTTGGACCGTGTAGATGGTTGGCTGCATGGTGTCCCCCAGATCGAAGCTCAGCGGAGCCAGGCGCGCTGTTCCTCGGTGTCGGGTACCGGGTAGCCGCGCGCCGCGGAGATGAGGTCCCACGCCTCGTCCGGCGCGAGTCCGTCGGACACGAGCACGCTGGCCGCGAGCAACGACGAGCGGCCGATGCCGGCCCAGCAGTGGAACACGAGGTGCTTGCCCGCGCGGTACTGCTCGGTCAGGTGCGCGATCGTGTCGGCGATGGCCTCGCGGTCCGGGACGTGGCGGTCCGGGATCGGGATCTCGACGAACTCGAGGCCGGCTGCGAGAGCCGCCTTCTCCTCCAGGGCCAGGCCCCACTTGGCTCGTTCGTCGGGGGTCATCGCGGACACGAGGACGTCGACGCCCAGTTCGCGGAGCGCGACCATGTCGCCGTCGAGCCACTGGTTCGAGCGTGGCTTGCCCATCGTGCTGATGGTGCCAGCGCCTGTCTGCTGGACCGTGTAGATGACCGGACGCAAATTTCTTCCTCTGTTTCACGTGAAACGGCGCACCGATTTGGCATCGCCCACCGTCTGTCCGTCATGATGGTGCCCTGGCATTCGCCAGCTCTATCCACCGGCCGCCGGATCGTCCTAGCCGCCGCGTGGTTTCACGTGAAACGCCACGGACGGAGAACATGGCCGGGGAGTTGCCCGACAACGCAAAGCTTGTCTTCGGTGACCGGACTGAGCTTGCGACGGAGTTCGCACGGATGCTTGCGGAGCACGGAGTCGAGCGTGGACTCATCGGTCCGCGCGAGGTCGACCGGATCTGGGATCGCCACGTGCTCAATTCGGCGGTCATCGCGGAGTTGCTTCCGCAGCACTGTCGGTGTGTCGACGTAGGCTCGGGCGCGGGCCTGCCGGGTATCCCGCTTGCGATCGCGCGGCCAGATGTGAGGCTCA
Source organism: Lentzea tibetensis (assembly GCF_007845675.1). Lineage (GTDB taxonomy): Bacteria > Actinomycetota > Actinomycetes > Mycobacteriales > Pseudonocardiaceae > Lentzea > Lentzea tibetensis. Next base: position 117,674 of record NZ_VOBR01000004.1, read on the forward strand.
CGCTCCTGGAGCCGATGGCCCGCCGGGTTGCCTGGCTCAACGAGGTCGTCGAGCGACTCGAGCTGACATCGGTGACGGTGTTGCGGGGACGTGCCGAGGAGGTGGCCGTGCGCGAGCAACTGAAGAACAGCGACGTTGTGACCGCCCGCGCGGTCGCGCCGTTGGAGAAGCTCGCGCGGTGGTGCCTCCCCCTGTTGAGGGGCGGCGGCCAGCTCGTGGCGCTCAAGGGTGAGAGCGCCGCAGAAGAACTCGAACGTGACCGGGACGCGGTGCAGAAGGCCGGTGGTACCGGCGGACGCGTCACGGTGGTGGGAGCAGACGTACTGGATGTGCCGACGACGGTGGTTCTCATCGATCGGCAGAACAAGCAAGCCAGGAGGGATCGGTGACCGTGTACCCGGAGTTTCAGGCAGCCGATGTTCCACGTGAAACCGATCCCCAGAAGAAGCCGACCCAGCCCGCAGCGAGCAGCAACGGAGACGGCCCCGTGGTGTGGACCCCAATCGCAGAAGAAGCGGCACGTGCGGCCAGCGTGCTGCACCCCGACGACTCCCTGCTCCCCAAGCCCCGGCATCGGCGCGTCATCACAGTCGCCAACCAGAAGGGCGGCGTCGGTAAGACGACCAGCACGGTGAACCTCGCCGCCGCGCTCGCCATCCACGGGCTCAAGGTCCTCGTCATCGACCTCGACCCGCAGGGCAACGCCAGCACCGCGCTCGCCGTCGAGCACCGCAGCGGCACGCCGTCCGTCTACGAGGTCCTCATCGGCGAGATCTCGATCTCCGAGGCCGCCCAGGTGAGCCCGACGTCGCCGAACCTCTACTGCGTCCCCGCGACGATCGACCTCGCCGGTGCGGAGATCGAGCTCGTGAGCATGGTCGCCCGCGAGTCCCGCCTCAAGGAGGCACTGAGCCCCGAGGCGCTCGACCAGTTCCAACCGGACTACGTCTTCATCGACTGCCCGCCGAGCCTCGGCCTGCTGACCGTCAACGCGATGGTCGCCGCCCAGGAGGTGCTGATCCCGATCCAGTGCGAGTACTACGCGCTGGAGGGACTCGGCCAGCTGCTGCGCAACATCGAGCTGGTGCAGCAGCACCTGAACCCGAATCTCGACATCTCCACCATCCTGCTCACCATGTACGACGGGCGGACCAAGCTCGCCGACCAGGTGACCAGCGAGGTGCGCAGCCACTTCGGCGACACCGTCCTCAAGACCGTCATTCCACGCAGCGTGAAGGTCTCCGAGGCACCAGGATTCGGTCAGACAGTTCTGACGTACGACCCCGGTTCACGCGGGTCGATGAGCTACCTCGACGCAGCCAAGGAGATCGCGGCTTACGGGGCCAGGGAGGAGTCCGCATGACGGAACAGCGCAAGGGTGGGCTCGGCCGCGGTCTCGCCGCACTGATCCCGAGCGGTCCCCCACCCGGTGCGCCCGGCGCCATGCGGCCGACCGGCAACGGCGCCAAGCCGGTGCCGAGCGGTGAGGTCGCGGGCGCCGTGTACCGCGAGATCGCGGTGACGGCGATCCGGACCAACGCGAAGCAGCCGCGTCAGGTGTTCGACCAGGACGCCATCGACGAGCTGGCGCACTCGGTCCGCGAGTTCGGCCTGATGCAGCCGATCGTCGTCCGCGAGCTGTCCGAGAACTCCTACGAGCTCGTCATGGGCGAGCGCCGCTGGCGCGCCACCCAGCAGGCCGGGCTGAAGACGATCCCCGCGATCGTCCGGCAGACCGCCGACGACGTGATGCTGCGCGACGCGTTGCTGGAGAACATCCACCGCGTCCAGCTGAACCCGCTCGAAGAGGCGGCCGCCTACCAGCAGCTGCTTCAGGAGTTCGGTGTCACGCACGAGGAGCTCGCCGACCGCATCGGCCGCAGCCGCCCGGTCGTCACCAACACCATCCGGCTGCTGAAGCTCCCCATCCCCGTCCAGCGCCGGGTCGCCGCGGGCGTCCTGTCCGCCGGCCACGCGCGTGCGCTCCTCGGTCTCGAGGACGCGAACGTCCAGGAGGAGCTGGCGGCGCGGATCGTCGCGGAGGGCATGTCCGTCCGGGCGACCGAGGAAGCGGTGACGCTCGCGAAGAACGAGGCGCCCGCGAAGCCGAAGCCCGCTCCCCGCAAGCCGATGCACGCGCCCGGTCTGCAGGAGCTCGCCGAGCGCCTCTCGGACAACTTCGAAACCCGCGTGAAGGTCGAACTCGGGCAGCGAAAAGGCCGAATCGTCGTCGAATTCGGGTCAGTTGATGATCTTCAAAGGATCATCGGACTGATGAGCCCAGAAGCGACAAATCGGACATCGGAGTAGACCCAAGGGGTTACCCCAGGGACTAATGTCACGGTGACGATGACTCCCCGCAACATCAACAGTGCGGGGAGTCACCAAGAAACTAGCGGGAAACTGCCCGCTCGATGAGGCCGGCGTAGATGTCGCCGAGCGACTCCCCGGCCGCTTCGACCGCCATCGGCAGCAGCGAGGTCTCGGTCAGACCGGGCGACACGTTCACTTCGAGGAAGTGGACCGTCCCGTCGACACCGACGATCGCGTCCGTGCGGGAGACGTCGCGCAGGCCGAGCAGCCGGTGCGCGGCGACCGCCAACTCACCGACGGCCTTCGCCGAAACCGGGTCGAGCCGAGCCGGCGCGTGGAAGTCGGTCAGTCCCGCGGTGTAGCGAGCGGTGTAGTCGTACACCCCGCTCTCCGGAACGATCTCGACAGCCGGCAGCGCGTACGGCCCGTCCGGCCCGTCGACGACCGCGACGGCCACCTCGACGCCCTCGATGAACTGCTCGGCCAGAACGGTCTCGCCGTACGCGAGACAGCCGACCATCGCGGCGGGCAGCTGAGCCGGGTCGCGAACGACCTGAGCGCCGAGCGCCGACCCGCCCTGGTCCGGCTTCAGCATCAACGGCATGCCGAGCGTCTCGACCATCGCGTCGAGCACAGGCTGGGCACCCAGCTCCCGGAACGTGGCGTGCGGCAGGACGACCCACTCCGGCGTCGCCAGGCCCGCACGGGCCAGCTCAGCCTTCGCAGTGGGCTTGTCCCACGCCCGGCGGCACGCGCGAGAGTCCGTGCCGACGTAAGGCACGCCGAGCATCTCCAGCACCGACTGCACGGAGCCGTTCTCGCCCTCACCACCGTGCAGCGCCACGACGACGGCGTCCGGGCGGTTGGAACGCAGCCGCGTCAGCAGCGAGGCGTCCGCGTCCCACTCCTCCACGGTGAGGCCGACCGACCGCAGTGCGGCGGACAGTCTGCGGCCGGACCGCAGGGAGACCTCGCGCTCGTGGGAAAGCCCACCGGACAACACAGCGACCCAGCGGTCAGCCACAGAAGTACTCCTGATCAGGCGGTGTCGGGCGACGGGGTCTGCGGTCCGGACAGCTCACGGCCCGGAGTCGCGCCGAACGTCGCGTGGAGCTGCATCTCGTCCTCGATGACGTTCGCCAGCCGGCGGATGCCCTCGCGGATGCGCTCGGGCGTCGGGTAGCAGTACGAGATGCGGAGCTGCTGGCTGCCGAACTTGTCGGCGTAGAACCCGGTACCGGACGCGTAGGCGACCCGCTGGGTCACCGCGCGCGGCAGCATGGCCTTCGTGTCGATGCCGGGCGGCACCGTCAGCCACACGTAGAACCCGCCTTCGGGCTTGTTCCACGTGGAACCTTGCGGCATGTGCTGCTCCAGCGCCGAGATGGCGGCGTCACGCCGCTCCCGGTACGCCTCGCGGTAGGTCTTGATCTGCCCCTTCCAGTCCTGCGTCGACAGGTACCGGGACACGATCATCTGGTTCAGCGTGGGCGGGCACAGCGTCGCGGACTCGGCGGCCAGCACCAGCTTCTCCCGCACGGCGTGCGGCGCCAGCACCCAGCCGACGCGCAGACCGGCGGCGAACGTCTTGGAGAACGACCCGAGGTACACGACGTTGTCCGGGTCCATCGACCGCAGCGCCGGGTACGTCTGACCGTCGAACCCGAGCAACCCGTACGGGTTGTCCTCGACGACGAGCACGCCGTACTGGCGGCAGATCTCCAGGATCTCGGCGCGCCGAGACACCGCCAGCGTCACGCCGGCGGGGTTGTGGAAATTCGGGATGGTGTAGAGGAACTTGACGCGCTGACCAGTGCGCTTGCAGGCCTCGAGCGCCTCGCGGAGCAACGACGGCACCAGGCCGTCGGCGTCCATCGCGACGTGCACGACCTGCGCCTGGTACGCCGTGAACGACCCGAGCGCGCCCACGTACGACGGGCCCTCGGCGATCACCACGTCACCGGGGTCGCAGAAGATCCGGGTGACCATGTCGAGGCCCATCTGCGAGCCCACGGTCACGACGACGTCGTCCGGGTGGCCGTTGATGCCCTCCAGCGCCATCACGTCGCAGATCTGCTCACGCAGCAGGGGAATCCCGTGCGCGGAGCCGTACTGGAGGGCCACGAGACCGTCGGTGGCGATCAGCGAGCCGATCTCCTGCGACAGGTTGTCCAGCGGCAACGCGGCCAGGTGCGGCATGCCGCCTGCCAGCGACACGACCTCGGGCCGGGATGCGACTGCGAAGAGCGCCCGGATCTCGGATGCCGTCATACCTACCGTGCGCGCTGCGTAGCGACGCATGTGCGGGTCGAGGCTTCTGGGGCCCTGCTTCGCGGGCTGTCCGGGCACTGTCATGGGGCGCTCCTGCAAGGGGGATTGTCCCGAGCGAGTGTAACTGTCGTCCCGTTCAGGGCATGTGCCTTCCGGGTTCCGTCACATCCGTCTACCCTCGTATGGGTTCACGTGCGGGGAGTGGAGGTCGGGGTGTCGCGACGCGTTGTGGGCGTCACTTTGGACAACCTGGAGCACCTCTCCAAGCACTGTCGGACGTGCGTCTACTGGGAACTTGCCCCTCACCTGCGCGAACAGGCGCATGAGTTCGGCGACACCGAGTTCGAGAAGGAAGCCTGGGTCTCCAGCGTGCTGCTGGAGTGGGGTTCCTGCGGACGCCTCATCTACTGCGACGGCATCCCCGCTGGTTCGGTGTTCTACGCACCACCTGCCGCGGTGCCGCGCGCGGCCGCCTTCCCCACCTCCCCGGTGAGCCCGGACGCGGTCCTCATGACGTCGCTGGAGGTCCTCCCGGAGTTCCGCGGAGGCGGACTGGGGCGCGTGCTCGTCCAGTCCGTGGCGAAGGATCTGACGCGTCGTGGCGTGAAGGCCGTCGAGGCGTTCGGCGACATGAGGCCGGACGAAGAAGAGGGCGGCGGCTGCGTCACCCCCGCCGAGTTCCTGCTCCAGGTGGGCTTCAAGACGGTCCGGCCGCACCCGCGCTGGCCCCGGCTGAGGCTCGAGCTGCGCAGCGCCATCACGTGGAAGGAAGACGTGGAGGCGGCGCTGGAGCGGCTGCTGAACTCGGTCACGGTCTCCACGGCCGAGCCCAGCTTCCGCCCCGTCTGAGCGCCTCTCAGCGGGCTTCTCAGCCCTTTGCGACCTCGTAGCGCAGCAGGTCGTCGAACGTGAACGTGCCGGTCGGCTGGTCGTCCTTGCCGAGCAGGTAGAGCCGCTTCACCGCGACCAGGATGCCCTCGGCCACTACGTCCCGGAAACCGGGCGTCGCCAGGCGAACGCGGTCGTCCGCGTTGGTCAGGTAGCCGACCTCGATCCGGACCGCCGTGCAGCGGGTCAGCCGCAGCAGGTCCCAGCTCTTCGGGTGCGAACCGCAGTTCCGCATGCCCGTGCGAGCGGCCAGCTCGCGCTGGATGAAGCCCGCCAGCGCCTCGCCGACGGTCGACGACGTGCCGTTGCCCGAGCCGAAGTGGAACGACGCGACGCCCTGCGCGTGCGCCGAGCCGTTGCCGTCCGAGTGCAGCGACAGGATCAGGTCCGCGCCCGCCTCGTTGGCGAACTTGGCCCGCTCGGCTTCGTCCGGGCAGTTCGCCGGACCACGCGTGAGCAGCCCCTCCATGCCGGTGGCCGCCATCTTGCCCTCGAGCCTGCGCGCGAGGTCCAGCATCAGGTCCGCCTCGGACAGGCCGTCGACGACGATGCCGCGGTCGTGGCCGCCGTGACCGGGGTCGATCACGATGCGCTTGCCGCTGAGCCGTGAACCGGCCATGCGCACGTGCTCCTGCTCGCGCAGCAGCACCGGACGGCCGCCGCGCACCTTCGGCTGGAGCTGGCGCAGCGCCCGGATCGTCTCCGGACCGCACATGCCGTCCGACTGCAGCCCGTAGTCGCGCTGGAAGTTCCGCAGCGCCAGCTCGGTCTGCTGGCCGAACACACCGGTCGCGCGGCCGGCGTCGTACCCGAGCTCCAACAGGCGTTCCTGCAGGGCCAGGACGTCGTCGCCGGTCGTCGGCTGGGACATCAGGAAAGCGAGTGGGCGGTCGCCGAGGCGGAACGTCGCGTCCCGCAGCGCGCGGTAGGTGGCCGGGCCGACGATGCCGTCGATGATGAGCCCCCGCTGCTGCTGGAACGCGCGCACGGCGTGCTCGACGATCTGGTCGAACACCGGCGGCGCCTGTGGGTCGGTCGGAGCCAGCAGCCCGAGCCTGGTCAGGGTCGACCGGATCTCGGCTACTTCTGCTCCGATGTCCCCGCGGCGGAGTAGCGGCATGCACCCTCGCTCGACTAGGGCGCCGAACTCCGTCGGCGCGAAACGTGACGTCTTATTGTGCCCTGCCGCGCAGAGTGATCGATGCAGGGCTACTCACAGTGGTCTCAAGACCACGTTCGTAGTACGAACAAACGTGACCCGTCCGTCTTATCGAAAGACGGACGGGTCACGTTGCGCGTTGCACTCGAATTTTGTCAGGCGAGAACGTCCGACAGGTCCTTCAGGAGCGCTGCCTTCGGCTTCGCACCCACGATCTGCTTCACCGGGCGACCACCCTGGAACAGGATGAGGGTCGGCACGGACATGATCTGGTAGTCGCGGGCGATCGACGGGTTGGCGTCGATGTCGAGCTTCGCGACGGTGATCTTCTCGGCGTGCTCGGCCGCGATCTCCTCGAGCACCGGAGCGACCATCTTGCACGGCCCGCACCAGGTCGCCCAGAAGTCGACCAGGACAGGCTTCTCGCTGGTCAGGACGTCGTCCGCGAACGACTTGTCGGTCACCGTGACGGTGGCGCCTGCCATGTTGTCTCCCTAGATGATGTAGATCTTCAGTTGCCCTTGCCGTAACCGCCGCCGACTGCCTCCGCAGCGATCTCCGCGTGCGCCTCGCCCTGTTCGGCGAGCCAGCGCTCCGCGTCGATCGCGGCCGAGCAGCCCGAGCCGGCCGCGGTGATGGCCTGGCGGTAGGTGTGGTCGACGAGGTCGCCAGCAGCGAACACGCCGTCCAGGTTCGTGTAGGTCGTCCGGCCCTTGGTCGCGACGTAACCCTCGCCGTCCAGCTCGACCTGGCCCTTGACCAACGCGCTGCGCGGGTCGTGGCCGATCGCCATGAACACGCCGGTCACGGGCAGCTCGGACTCCTCGCCGGTGCGGGTGTCCTTGAGCTTCACACCGGACACGGTGCCGTCACCGAGGACGTCCGTGAGCTGTGAGTTCAGCTGCCACTTGATCTTCTCGTTGTTCCGCGCGCGCTCCAGCATGATCTTGGAAGCGCGGAACTCCTCGCGGCGGTGGATCACCGTGACGGACTTGGCGAACTTCGTGAGGAACGTCGCCTCCTCCATGGCCGAGTCGCCGCCGCCGACCACCGCGATGTCGTGGTCGCGGAAGAAGAAGCCGTCGCAGGTCGCGCAGGACGAGACGCCGCGGCCGAGCATCTCCTGCTCACCGGGCACGTAGAGGTAGCGGGGCGCGGCACCCATGGCCAGGATCACGGCCTTGGCCTCGTACTCGGTGCCGTTCGCGGTGACCTTCTTGACCGGACCGGTCAGGTCGACCGACTCCACGTCCTCGGAGCGCAGCTCGGCGCCGAAGCGCTGCGCCTGCTCGCGCATCTCCTCCATGAGCTCGGGGCCCATGATGCCCTCGCGGAAACCGGGGTAGTTCTCGACCTCGGTGGTGGTCATCAGCGCGCCGCCGTACTGCGAGCCCTCGAAGACGAGCGGCTCGAGTTGGGCACGCGCGGCGTACACGGCAGCGGTGTAGCCGGCCGGGCCGGACCCGATGATGATGACGTTGCGCACGCTCACGGCCTCAGCAACTCCTCGATCTCGTCGTCTGTCTCGCACAACGGATCGTATGTGGAGCTAATTCCGTGAGTTGCGCTACTACCTGGTCGGCTTGATGGTGGTGTCCGCTATGACGCCCTGCGGGTTGTCCGGACCGCACGTCTCCGGGTCCAGCACGACGATGCGGAACTGCCCCGCGACCGCTCCACCCGGCAGGATCGCCATGACCGCCGGACGGCCGTCCAGGCTCACCGGGCTGATGCCGAGCGGCTTGGCCGTGCTGGTGATCCCGCCGCCCTTCAGGCAGCCGACCAGGCGGTCCTGGCTGTCCAGCGGGCCGTAGTTCTGCGCCTTCAGCACCTCGGGGACCGCCGCGCCGAGCTCCGTCTCCTTGACCGCCATCGGCGGCTGGGCCGAACCGACCGGCGTGTTCGACGCCTGCGTCGGCTGCGCGCCCGGCGGCTGGTCGGCCTGGTCGCCGCCCGGCACCACGACGAGCGCGATGCCGATGGCCGCGGCGGCCGCCGCGAGGACGCCACCACCCATGCCGAGCCTGCGGTTCCGGCGCTTGCGGGCCTCGTCGAGGCTCACGACCGGCGCCGCGGGCCGGGCCTCCTGGGCCAGCGCCGCGTCGATCCGGTCCGCGACCGCGCGCGGCATCGGGATCGGCGGCAACGACCTGAGGTCGGCCATCGTGGCGTCCAGCGCCGCCAGCACGGACCGCGCTTCGGGGTCCGCCATCACCCTCGGACGGAGGCGCGCATCGGCCTCCGGGTCGAGCACTCCGGCGTGCAGGTCCGCGAGGAGGTCCAACGACCAGGGCGGATCAAGAGGCGTCCGCTCGGTGCCGGTCATCGGTCCTCCCACTGACGTTGCTGTTGCACATTCACACCGTCAGCTGGGACGTTCGCATCTGCACTTCGGTTCCGGAGGTGTCCGAGAACTTTGGCGAGCTTCGCCCGGCCCCGTGCGCACCGGCTCTTGACCGTGCCCTCGGCGATGCCGAGCAGCTTCGCGGTCTCCGCGACCGAGTAGCCCTCAACGTCGACGAGGACGATCGGCGCGCGCTGCTCTTCCGGCAGCTCGGCCAGTGCGTCCTGGATGATCAACCGGGTCTCGCGCTCGGACATCGCGTCGCGGGGGGCGACGGGCTCGCCCGGTCCCGCCTCGGGCAGCGGGACTGTTGGTCTTGTTTGTCGCCGTCTCATCCGGTCGAGGCAGGCGTTGACCACGATCCGGTGAAGCCAGGTGGTCACCTGTGACTCAGCGCGGAACGACGACGCGGCGCGGAAGGCCGAGATGAACGCCTCCTGGAGCGCGTCCGCCGCCTCCTCCGGGTCGCGGAGCGTGCGCAGCGCGACTGCCCACATCCGGTCCCGGTGACGTTTGACCAGCTCCGAGAACGCGTAGGGGTCACCTGCGGCGTGAGCCGAGATGAGGTCTGCGTCCGAACTGGCTGCGGCGGTCACGAACGGAGGATAGCGAGGGTGATCACCCGTTACTGCGCACGGGTGTAAAGGATCTCCCGCACTTCCGTTTTGTTGTTCCCCGCACCGGTGTTGCTCAGCGAGGTGATCCAGATCAGCACGTGCTGGGTCGGTTCGTGCTCCCCCAGCTGGATCTGCGTCTGCCCGGCCGACAGCTCGCCGGACGCGATGACCTTGGTCTCCTCCAGCGGCGCGTCGGCCGAGGCGGCGAGCCTGATCTCGACCTTCGTGCCCTTGCTCGGCGAGGTGATCGTGATCGACGCGAGCCGCACCGGTTCCGCGAACGACCCCATCAGGCCGATGCCGGGCTTCATCGCCGGGAACGGCTGGAAGTAGTTGTCCGTCGACCAGAACGTGTTGGCGTTGTTGTCGGCCGCCTTGTTCGCCTCACGCGAGTTGTCCGGCTGGTTCGTGACGTCGTAGATGCCGATCGACGCGGGCTGAACGGGACCGGCAGGCGTCGGCGCCGCCACGCTGCTCTGCCCGCTCGGCTGCGTCTGGCCGATGATCACGGTCGGGCCGCCGCCCTTGCTCGGCTCGTCGCTGAAGAAGCCGACGATCTGCACGCTCAGCCAGACGATCACGCCGAGCGTCGCGATGGCCAGCACCGCGACGCTGATCAGGAGCTTCTTGCGCTGCTCCTTGTTCTGCGTCGGCCGCTGGGTCGTCCACACCACGTCGTCGTCGGCGTCGTCCGAGACGGGCGTGATGAGCGCGGTCTCGCGCTCCTCGGCGGCGATCTGGTCCAGCACCTGCAGGATCGCGGCGGACGTGCGGATACCGCCGACGCTGGTGTCCTCCAGCGAGCGCACCGCCACCGACGACAGCTCGTGCGGCACGTACGGCTGCAGCGTGCTGGGTGCGACGACGCTGCCGTCCGGGCCGGTCGGCGCGGGCTGGATGCCGTCGGGGCCGCCCGGCAGCGCCCAGCGGCCGGTCAGCAGCAGGTACAGGATCGCGCCGAGGCCCTTGACGTCGTCACGGGCGATCGCGTCCGGGCGCGGGCCGGGGAACGCCAGCCGCAGCCTGCCGTCGGACGTCACGCGGATGCGCTGCGGGTGGTCCGCGCCGAGCACGAGGCCGGCGTGGTGCGCGCCCTCGATGGCGGCGCCGAGCGGTTCGAGGAGCCTGGTCGCGGCACCCGCGGGCAGCGGGCCCTCGGCGACGAGGTCCATCAGGTCCGTGCCCTGCGTCCACTCCGCGACGACCATGCCGAGGATGCCCTCGTCCGCGCGGATGCCGTTGCCCGGCGTCAGCACGTCGATCACGCGCGAGACACCGGGGTGCGTGAACGACGCGGCGTGCATCGCCCGTTCGACGGTGCGCCGCGCGCGACCGGCCGCCTCGGTGTCCGAGAGCTCGCCGAGCATGATCGTCAATGCCACGTCGCGGTTCAGCTGACCGTCCCTCGCGCGCCACAGCTCGGCACGGGATCGGTCGTCGGCGCCGGATTTGGCGAGCAGCCGGTAGCGACCAGTTCCGATGACCCCACCGGGTACCAGGGCGGCGCTCGTTCCGCTACTCACGGGCACGAGGGTACGTCAAGGTCGTCACGGCCCGGAGTCACCGCCGCCGCACCAACCGGATGATCTTGTCGACCGCCGGTTTCATCTCCGGCACCCGGAACAGGGCCAACAGACCGAAACTCAGCCCGAGCACGATCACCGACTCGACGACCACCTTCACCCATGCGGCCGATACCGGACCGGTGATGCCGAACAGGCTGATCAGAGCCTTGGCCGCGAGCATGCCCACCGCGCACGCGATCGCGGACGCCACGATGGTCAGGCAGACGGTCCAGACCGTGTAGCCGGTGCGGAGCCTGCCGAGCCGGATCCGCAGCCACACCTGGCCGACGATCGCGCCGACGACGAAGCTCAGCGACATCGCGATGGACGCGGCCACCGCCACCTCGTCCGGGTCGGCCACGTTCAGGAACCAGAGGCTGATCGCGACCCGGAACGCGACCATGACCGCGTTGATCAGGGTCGGCGTGCGGGCGTCCTTCAGCGCGTAGAACACGCGCAGCTGCATCATCGTGATCGCGAACGGCACCAAGCCGAACGCCGACAACGCCAGCGCGATGCCGATCCGTTCGGCGGCGGCCGGGTCCGTCTTGCCGAAGGAGAACAGGACGACGCCGATCGCCGGGCCCGCGATGGTCATGAGCGCCGCGATCGGCATCAGCAGCACCGACGACATCCGGTTGCCCAGAGCCAGGTCGCGGACGAGCTCGTCGTGGTCGTGGTTCGCCGCGGCCCGCGACATGCGCGGCATCAGCGCGGTCAGCAGCGACACGCCCAGCACGCCGTACGGCACCTGGGACAGCAGCCACGCGTAGGTGAAGACGCCGACGCCACCCTCGTCACCAGCGCCTGCGACGCGCAGCGTCACGATCATGCCGACCTGGCTGACCACGGTGTACAGCAGGACCCAGAACGCCAGCCCGCCGAACTCCGACAGCCTGCGGTCCCAGCCCCACCGCCAGCGCAGCTTGAACCCGATGCGCCGCAGCGCGGGCACCATGATCGCGGTCTGCACACCGACGCCGAGCGCGGTGCCGATGCCGAGCACCAGCACCTTGACGTCGCCCATCCGCGCCGGGTTCAGCGACATCTCACCGGGCACGATCATGTAGACGACGACCGTCGCGATGACCACGAGGTTGTTCAGCACCGGCGCCCACGCGGGCGGGCCGAAGACCTCACGCGCGTTGAGCACGGCACCGATCAGCGCGGACAGGCCGTAGAAGATGATCCCCGGCAGGATCAGGTACGAGAACACCGTGGCCAGCTCGGCGGAGGCTTCCTTGCCCGCCGGGATGTACAGCCTGGTGAGCAGCGGTGCCAGCGCGACGGACACGACCGTGGCCACGCCCATCAGGACGGTGCCCATCGTGATCATCCACTGGGCGTAGGACTCGCCGTGGTCCGCGTCGTCCTTCTGCGCCCGCACCAGCAGCGGAATCGCGATGCTGGTGAGCACGCCGCCGAGCAGCAGCTCGTTGACGACCGTCGGCAGCGTGTTGGCGATCGTGTAGGCGTCGAGCCCGATCGTCACGCCCAGTGCGGACGCCACCAGCAGCTTGGACAGCAGGCCGGTGACCCGGCTGACGATCGTCGCGATCGCCATGCCCCCGCTGGCGCGGGCAACGGACTTGGGCTTCTCAGATGTGGCTGTCTCGCTCAACTCGTGCCCGACTTCTCCGGTGTGACGTTCTCGATCTGCGGTGCCTGGGCCGCGGCCTCACGTGCCGTGCGGACTCGCCGGTAGATCCGGCGCCCGGACAGCAGCACGAGCGCGATCGCGGCGGTGGCGGTGATGACGACGGTGATGGTGCCGTAGGCCGACGAGGACACCTCAAGCTTGACGGTGTCACCGAGCGCGACGCCGTCCGGGGTGGTGAGCCGGACGTTCACGCTGAACCGGCCGGAGCGCAGCACGTCGACCGGCACCCGCACCAGCCGTTCGCCGCGCGCGGGCAGGACCTGGTCGGCGAGCTCCCGCGGGCGGATGCCCGGCGTGTCCGCGACGACGATCCGCACGTTGATGCGCACGTCGAGCTTGTTGGTGAGGGTCACCGGGATCGGGCTGTCGCCGGACCCGAGCAGGATCGGGCTGTTCGGCGGCGTGATCGTCACCTGCTTCTGCAGGTCGCCGAGCTCGGCGGAGCTGATCTCCGCGGCGCTGCGCGCGCCCGCCTCGTTCGACCGCCACGCGCCGGACACGGCGCGCAGGAGCCCGAGCCGCAACGGCGCGACCAGGTCCTTCGGTTCGGCGGACCCGGAGTCGGCCTGGGCCATCTCCTCGAAGATGCCCTGGATCGTGCCCCACTGCCTGGCCACCGAGCTGACGACCGACGGCGAGATCTCCCGCGCGCCCGCCTCGACCGGGTAGCTGATCTTGCCAGGCACGGGTGCGGCGGCGGAGAACAGCTCGCTGAGGCCGGCCTGCACGGCGTAGCCGCCGCTGAGCAGCTTCTGGAGCGTGTTCATGAACTCGTTCATCTCGGTCACCGGCGCGTTCCAGCGGCGCGGCGGCGCGATGACGACGTTGCGGCCCTCGCCCTGGAACCCGGCCCGGAACACGAGCGCGGCCAGCGCGTTCTGCACCGACACCGGCTGGTTCTCGACCGGCGTGGTGACGCCGCCGAGCGTGCGCGAGCGGTCGACGCCGGCGTGCAGCGCGTCGGACACCATCGCGTCGAGCCTGGTCACGGCGACCTTCTGCTCACCGGGCAGCAGGACGGGGCCGGTGCCGGGCGCGTCCGTGAGCCCGGACGGGTCCATGATCAGCGTCTTCACGCCCTTGGCGACCAGCGCGTCGAACGTCTGCTGGTCCAGCACGCCGTCCTCCGGCCACGCCAGGTTCGGCAGCGGCTGGACCTCGAGGACGTCGCGGATCACGTCTGCGCTGTCCAGCGCGATCGAGGCCAGGTCGGTGAGCTTGCCCCGCGACAACGCGACCAGGTCGGCGTCGGCGTAGGGCAGTGCGACGACGCAGCGGCCCGCCACGGCGAGGCGCAGCCGGTCGAGCCACAGCGCGGCCTCTTCCTTGCCCTTGCCGGAGGCGCCGCCGCGCACCTTGTACCCGGTGCTCATCGCCTCGACGGTGCGCAGCAGGTCCGGGTCGACCGCGAGGCACAGCGAGGTGCTCATCGTCGGCACCGCGGACTCGTAGGCCTGCAACAGGCTGTACAGCCGTCCGCCGACCGAGAGCGAACCGGTCAGCTCGTCGTCGACCAGCACGGACTCGCCGGGACCCGCGCTGTGCACGAGCCGCGGCCGGTCGGCCATCGGCCACAGCATGGTGACCTTCGGCGGCGCGGCCGGCTTCTCCTTGCTCGCGGCGCCGGGCACGCCCAGCACCGGGAGCAGCGTGCTCAGCGCGGCGAGCCGCGCCTGGCCGCCGAAGTCCGGCTTGCCGTTGACGTTGGCGAGGATCGGGTAGATGCCCGGCTCCTCGATCGCGAGCGTGGACGACTCCGGCCCGCGCAGCGGCACCTCGAGGCTGAAGTCCTTGGTCTCGCCCGCCTCGAGCACCTTGGCGATCTCGGTGAACCTGGGCTGCACGAACTCGGCGCTCGCCGGTTCGCGCAACGCGTTGCGGACGTCTTCCTCGCTGGTCAGCGCCTCGCCGCGCTCCAGCCGCAGCACCACGTTGTCGATCTTGCGGTCACCGACGTTGACGACCTTGCCGGTGATCGTGACGGTGGGCGCGGAGTCGCTGAGCACAACGCGCTGGCTGAGCGTGGCGACCTCGAGCCGCAGGAACTGCGGCGGCTGCTGGCCGGGTTGCGCGGACGCCTGGCGGGTCGCCCAGACCTGGGTCGCGGGGACGGGTGTGAACGGCAGCCGGTCCGACTCGGACGGAACGGCTGTGGCTGTCGCCGCCGCGGGTGCCGTGATCCAGAACAGGAACCCGGCAACAGCGGCTGTGCTCAGCAGCTTCCTCACGCGGACTCAGCCCCGTTCGGGGAGCGTCCGGCGAGCAGTTCGGCGGCTCGGCGGACCAGTCGGCGCTCGTCGGCGTACGCGAGTCGCTCGTCCAGCTCGCCGAGTGGCACCCACGCCACCTCGGTGACCTCCACGTCTTCGTCGGAAAGTTCTCCGCCCAGCGCTTCCAGCAGGAAGTGGTGGACGGTCTTGTGCACCCTGCGGTCCTCGGCGACGAACCAGTAGTCGATGGACCCGAGAGGGTGAAGAACCCTGCTATGAATACCGGTCTCCTCGGCGACCTCGCGCACCGCGGTCTCCTCGGCCGTCTCACCAGCCTCGATGTGCCCCTTGGGCAACGACCACAACAGTCTGCCCCTGCGGTCCAGCCTGCCGATCACGGCCGCGTTGTTGTCACCGTCGAGGACGAGTCCGCCTGCCGACGTCTCGTCCACCGTCTTCAGCCTTCGACCCCGGCGCCTCTTGCGGCGCCCCGGCTTGGTACCTCCGGAACGACCGGCTGACGGGGGCATACGGCCGATCGTACTTACGAGAGGTAAGTACGCTGGTTTCTCGTGTCTCGATCGACCCAGCAGAATGTTGTAGTGGAACTCCTGCGCGTCTCCCCCGTCGCCGACGAGCTCGCGGAGCGGTTCGCCGCCGCGGGCAAGCGGTTGTACCTGGTCGGAGGCAGCGTTCGCGACGCCGTGCTCGGCCGGTCCAGCAACGACCTCGACTTCACGACGGACGCCCGTCCCGACGAGATCCAGCGGATCCTGAAGGGCTGGGCCGACTCGCTCTGGGACACCGGCATCGCGTTCGGCACCATCGGCGCCAGCAAGAACGGGCTGACCGTGGAGATCACCACGTTCCGCGCGGACGTCTACGACGGCGTCACCCGCAACCCCGAGGTCACGTTCGGCGACACCATCGACGGTGACCTGGTGCGCCGCGACTTCACCGTCAACGCGATGGCGTTCGACGTGGTCAAGCGCGAGTTCGTGGACCCGACCGGCGGCATGGCCGCGGTCGAGGCGCGTGTGCTGGACACCCCGGCGACCCCGCAGGAGTCGTTCGGCGACGACCCGCTGCGCATGCTGCGCGCCGCCCGGTTCGTGGCCCAGCTGGGCTTCACGGCCGCGCCGCGCGTGGTCGACGCGATGCGGTCCATGGCGGGTGAGCTCGCGCGCATCACGCCGGAGCGCGTGCAGGCGGAGCTGTCCAAGCTCCTCTGCTCCGCGCACCCGCGTCAGGGGATCGAGCTCATGGTCGACACCGGGCTCGCGGACATCGTCCTGCCCGAGCTGACGGCCATGAAGCTGGAAGTCGACGAACACCATCAGCACAAGGACGTCTTCCACCACTCGCTGGTTGTGCTCGACCAAGCAATTGATCTTGAAGATGATGATCTTTCACCCGATCTGGTGCTGCGCCTCGCCGCGTTGCTGCACGACATCGGCAAGCCGGACACCCGGCGGTTCGAGTCCGGCGGCGGCGTCTCGTTCCACCACCACGAGGTGGTCGGCGCGAAGCTGGTGCGCAAGCGGTTGCGCGCGCTGCGGTACTCGAAGGAGATCGTCGAGGACGTCGCCAAGCTCGTGTACCTCCACCTGCGGTTCCACGGCTACGGCAACGGCGAGTGGACGGACTCGGCGGTGCGCCGCTACGTCACCGACGCCGGCGACCTGCTGACCCGGTTGCACAAGCTCGTCCGCGCGGACTGCACGACCCGCAACAAGCGCAAGGCGAACGCGTTGCAGCGGACCTACGACGGTCTCGAGGAGCGGATCGCCCGGATCGCGGCCGACGAGGACCTCGCGCGCGTGCGCCCGGACCTCGACGGCAACGAGATCATGAAGCTGCTCGGCCTGCCGCCGGGGCCGCAGGTCGGCGCCGCGTGGAAGTTCCTCAAGGAGCTGCGGCTGGACCGCGGTCCGCTCGACCACGACGAGGCGATCGCCGAGTTGCTGCAGTGGGCGCGCATTCAGGGGATCACGCCACCTGCTTCGTAACTCAACGTAGCCCGGTGAAATCCACGCGTTAGCGAGGTGACAGCGGGTCGCGTCACTATGACTGTGCGCTGTGGGCAGGGTGCCAGGCGCACGGGGGTGGTTGCGATGACCGCGTGGGGGCTTTCCGCTGGTCCTGACGTGCACGAGCTCGACGAGCTCACCGCTCGGCAGCGCGGGGTGCTGCGCTGTCTCGCGAGGGGGCTCGCCGACCACGAGATCGCGCGGGTGCTGGGCATCGGCATGCAGGTCGTCGCCGACGAAGTGGCCGACATCCTGCGCCGACTCGACCTAACCGACCGAATGGCCGCGGTTGTCTTCGCCCATGAGACCGGGATGCTGCGCCTGCCCCTGCCGCGATAGGAACAGCAGGTACGTCGTTAGGCCGATCAGGTAGAACGCGGTGGCCGTGAGGATGAGCCCTGGGGAGCGCCCGTCCATCGGAACCACCGCGGCCGCGATGGTGACCGCGACGACCTGGGTGGTGTTGAAGAGGGTGTCGTAGAGGGCGAACACCCGGCCGCGCACCTCGTCGCCGATGTCGTGCTGGATGGCCGTGTCGACGTTGAGCTTCACGACCTGGCCGGAGAACGTGATCACGAACGCCGCGAGCAGGATCGTCGGCAGCGTCATGGGCAACCCGAGTGCGAGCTGCGAGACGGCCGCGAGGATCAACGCCGCGCAGATCGTGTTCCTGGTGCCCAGCCGGTCGACGATCCGGTCGGTCGTGACACCGGCGAGCAAGATGCCCGCGCCGCCGGCGATCGCGACCTCGCCCAGACCGGCGATGCCCGCTCTGAGCAGGCCCATGTCGGTGAACGAGTACCGCATCAGCAACAGCGTGATCAGCAACGACATGCCGAACGCGGCCCGGTGGGCGAGCAGCGCGCCCAGTGCGCCGACGACGCTCGGCGTGCGCCACGCGGCCTTCGCGCCGTCCCACAGACCGTGCGCCACGGCGGTGACGGTGCGGTTCGGCTCGTCCACCTCGTCCGGACCGAGCACGCCAGCCACGAACTTGCTCGCGACCCAGGCGCAGGCGACCGAGGCGATGGCGCCGGTGGCCGTCGTCCACGCGGAACCGCCGTCGCCTGCTCCGAGCAGCGCGCGCAGCCCGATCGCGCAGCCGCCGCCGAACACGGCGACCAGCGCGCCGAGGGTCGCGGACAGCGCGTTCGCCTCGACGAGGTGGTCCTCGGGGACGACGTGCGGCAGCGAGGCGGACAGGCCTGCGCCGATGAACCGGCTGAAGCCCGTGACGACGAGCGCGGAGAAGTAGAGCGGCAGACCGGCCAGGCCGGTGCCGACGGCGATGGCCGTGAGCAGCACGAACGCGCCCCTGGCGAGGCTCGCGATCGTGATCACCCGGCGCCGGTCCCAGCGGTCGAGCAGCGCGCCCGCGAACGGTCCGACCAGCGAGTACGGCAGCAGGAGCACGGCGAACCCGGCGGCGATGGCGAGCGGGTCGGCCTGGCGCTCCGGGTTGAAGATGACGGCACCCGCGAGACCTGCCTGGAACAGGCCGTCACCCCACTGGGAGACCAGCCTCGTCGCCAGCAGCCTGCGGAATTCGGGTATGCCGATGAACCGCCGGGAACCCCAGTGGTGCTTGGCAACAGCCGTCGTCACCCCGACAGCCTAGGCGCAAAAACCAGCGAAGCCGGACCCTCGAAGGGTCCGGCTCCTCTGGATCGGATGCCCGGTCGCCTCACGGCGATTGGCACGACGCGGTTCCAGCCGAACGGTATTCCGCGAAGGCGGTTGTCTGTTGAGCCCGGGGGACACGAAGACATCCGACAAGAGCTACAACGTGGCGCGGCCCTGACTTGTTCCAGCGATCACGGATGAAATCATGGCGGCGTGCGTCCCGATGACGAAGTCGAGCCAGGCTCCCTGTTGGTTGCCGCCCCGAGCCTGACCGACTCGAACTTCAAGCGCACGGTCGTGTACGTGATCGACCACCGGCCGGAGGGCACGCTCGGCGTCGTGCTGAACCGTCCGTCCGAGGTCGCGGTGCACGACGTGCTGCCGGCGTGGGGTCCGCACGCGACCAAGCCGCAGGCCATCTACATCGGCGGACCGGTCGAGCAGAAGACCGCGTTGTGCCTGGCCGCGCTGCGCACGGGCTTCGACCTCGAGTCCATCGACGGGCTGGTCGGCGTGCACGGGCCGGTCGCGCTGATCGACCTCGACTCGGATCCGGACGACCTGGCGCCGAAGGTCCGCGGGCTGCGGGTGTTCGCCGGCTACTCGGGCTGGGGCGAGGAACAGCTGGCCGGCGAGATCGACCGCGGTGACTGGATGGTCGTGTCCGGGCTGCCCGACGACATACTCAGCCCGGCGAACACCGACCTGTGGGGGCGGGTGCTGCGCAGGCAGGGCATGCCGCTGGCGCTGCTCTCCACCTTCCCGACGGACGTTCGGCTGAACTAGTTTTGGCACGTGGAGGCCGAGGCGCTCGTCGCTGAGGGCTCAGGCGCGTTGCGGACCGGCGACTGGGCGGCTGCCTCGCGGTCGTTCACCGCCGCCCTCGAGCTCGAGGAGCACCCCGCGGCACTGGCCGGACTGGCCGACGCGCTGTGGTGGCTCGGTGACCTCGCCGGCTCGATGGCCCGGCGGGAACGCGCGTACGTGCTGCTCAGGGACGTCGACCTGGTCATGGCCGCGGTCACCGCGCTGGGCCTCTGCGCCGATCACTGGAAGCACGTCGGCGACGAGGCCGTCACGCTCGGCTGGCTCGCCCGCGCCACCCGGCTGATCGAGGAGTCCGGCCTCGACGAGGTGCGCGGCTGGCTGCTGCTGGTGCGGTCGTTCGTCGGTGCCGATCCGGTCGCCGGTGAGTCGTTCGCCCGCGCGGCTCTCGACCACGCCCGTTCGTCCGGTGACCGCGACCTCGAGCTGTGCTCGTTGAGCGAGATCGGCGCCGCGCTGGTGCGCCAGGGCCGGGTCGGCGAGGGCCTGACCTGGCTCGACGAGTCGATGGCCGGGTCGCTCGCCGGTGAGGGCTCGTCGCTGGACACGGTCGTGCTCTGCAGCTGCAACATGATCACCTCGTGCACGCAGTCCGCCGAGTTCGGCCGGGTCGTCGAGTGGATCCGCGCGTCGGACCGGTTCACGCAGCGCTACGGCTGCCCGTTCCTCTACGCCGAGTGCCGGATGTACTACGGCAGCGTGCTGGTCGCGACCGGCGACTGGCCGCGCGCCGAGGAAGAGCTGCGGGCGGCGATCGAGATCTCGCGCGGTTCCGTCCCCGTCTACCAGCGGCAGGCGCTCACGTACCTGGCAGAGCTGCGGCTGGCGCAGGGCCGGGTCGAGGAGGCCGAACGACTGGTCGCGGACTTCGCCGAACACGGGTCCGCCGCCGGTGTGGTGGCCCGGATCCACCTGGTGCGCGGGCATCCGAGCCTCGCCGTGTCGGTGCTGCGGCGCCGGTTGGACGAGGTCGCGGCGCCGCTGGAGAGCGCACTGCTGCACGAGCTGTTCGGCGAGGCGGAGATCGCGTCCGGGCAGGCGTCCGCCGCCGCCGAACGCGGGCGTGCGCTGGTGTCGTTGGACTGCCTGGTGATCTCCGCACGCGGTGAGCGGCTGGTCGGCAGGGCGACCGGTGACACCCGTGCGCTGAACCGCGCGCTGTCGGCGTTCCTCAAGCTGGAGATGCCGCTCGAGGCGGCCAGGACCCGGATGCTGATCGCCGCTCTCGCCGAACCCGAGGTGGCCGAGTCCGAGGCGTTCACCGCGCTGGGCGTGTTCGAGGAGCTGGGTGCTTCCGGTGACGCCGACGCCGCCGCGGCGCTGCTGCGTTCGCTCGGCGTGCACGCGGCCCGGCTCGGCCCGCGCGGCGCGGGGGCGTTGACCAAGCGGGAACGCGAGGTGCTCGTGCTGCTGGGCGAGGGGCTGTCCAACCCGGCGATCGCCGCGCGGCTGTGCCTGAGCCGCAAGACCGTCGAGCACCACGTCGCGCGGGTGCTGGCGAAGCTCGGCCTGCGCGGACGGGCGGAAGCTGCGGCCGAGGCGGTGCGCATGTCCGCCGGTGAATAGGTGAGCTCACCGATGCTGTTTCCGCTGGTCGGTGCCAGTGTGGTGGCATGACCATCGCCCTTGATGAACAACGGGTCGAGGAGTTCGCGGGACGCGTCTTCGGCCTCTACAGCGACGGGATGCTGACCTTCATGGTCGACATCGGGTACCGCACCGGCCTGTTCGAGGCGGCCGCGGACGGCTCTTCCCTGACTTCCGGTGAGCTGGCCGCGAGAGCCGGGCTGTCCGAGCGCTACGTGCGGGAGTGGCTCGGCGCGCTGACGTCGGCCGGGATCTTCACGTACTCGGACGGGACCTACTCGCTCCCCGCCGAGCACGCCGCGTGCCTGACCGGGGCCGGCGCCGAGAACCTCGCCGTGCTCGCCCAGCTCACGACGCACCTCGGCAAGCACGTGCACGAGGTCGCGGACGCGTTCCGCACCGGCGGCGGCGTGCCGTACTCGGCGTTCCGGCCGGAGTTCACCGGCGTGATGGACAGCCTCAGCCGCGGCATCTACGACCAGCACCTGGTGTCGTCGTACGTGCCGCTCGTGCCGGGACTGCGCGAGCGGCTCGTCGCGGGCTGCCGGCTGGCCGACGTCGGGTGCGGGAGCGGGCACGCGCTGGTCGTGCTGGCGCGGGAGTTCCCCGCCTCGGTGTTCGTGGGCTACGACATCTCGGCCGAGGCGATCGCGGTCGCTCGTGAGGAAGCGCTCGGGCTGCCCAACGTGCGGTTCGAGGTGTGCGATGCGGCGGCGCTGGCGGTCGACACGCCGTTCGACCTGATCATGACCTTCGACGCGATCCACGACCAGGCGGATCCAGCGGGCGCGTTGCGGGCGATCCACTCGGCACTCGCGCCGGACGGCACCTACCTGATGGCGGAGCCCGCCGCGTCCAGCAACCTCGAGGACAACATCGGCAACCCGATGGCCGGGTTCCTGTACTCGGTCAGCACGCTGCACTGCCTGACGGTGTCGCTGGCCGAGGGCGGAGCGGGCCTCGGCACGGCGTGGGGCGAACAGCTGGCGCGGACGATGCTCAGCGACGCCGGTTTCGGACAGGCCGTCCGGCACGACGCGCCGGGAGACCCGTCGAACGCCGTGTTCGTGGTTTCACGTGAATCAAAGGCCAACGGCGGGTGATCACGTGCCACCATGACGCCCGCCCGTGTCGAGCGAGGGGAACATCGGTGGCAGCGAAGGAAGAAACCAAGAAGGATCGGAGCTGGGTCGGGCCGATCGTCGGTGCGGTGATCGCGGGCATCTTCGCGATCGTCGTCGCGGTGATCAACTTAGCCGGAACCAGCAAGAATCAGAGCCAGGCCGGTACGACGACGACCACGACACAGGCGTCCGCGAGCACGACGGCGTCGTCGGCCGGATCGGCTGGCAAGAAGGTCGTGTCGGGGAAGCAGCTGACGCTGCCATCACCGGGGCAGGGCTGCATGGGCAAGGCGGAGATCGACTTCGACACGATGAAGGTCGCACCGAACGTCCCCGAGATCCACCGGGAAACCGCTGATCTGAGCTACCAGTCGTGCACAGGCATCATGGTCGTCGAGGGTGGCATGGCCCAGTTGGACACGCCGCCCTCGTCGGCCGAGGACTGCGCGCAGGCGAGCGAGACGAACCCGTTGCGGAATCCGATCACTCACGAGCTGATCAGGAACGAGATGCCGCTGGTGAAGGGCAAGCACCTGTGCCTGAAGACCAAGCTGGGCAAGATCGTCCACCTGGCCATCGACGAGGTGACGCCCGTCGCACCCGACGGCTCGTCCCTGCCGCCGTTGAAGGACTACGCCTTCACGGTCGACGTCTGGGAGCCCTAGAGACCCGCGAGAGGCGAGCAGCCGCCGCCACCGCAGGCGCAGCCGCCACAACCCTTGGGAGCCTCGGGAGCCGGCAGCGCCTCGGCGGCGCGGTGGCCCATGACCCCACCGGCGACCGCGATCGCGAGCGCGCCGACGAGTCCGATCAGGCCGACCGTCACGGCGGCGGCGGGCACGAGGAACGTGCCGAGGCCGGCACCGAGTGCCACGAGGCCCGCGACCAGGTTCGGCAGACCGGCGACCCGGTTGGCCAGCTGGAACGTGTCCTCGTCGCGCAGCGCCGCGCCCGTCCGCACCCCGACGAACCGGTTGCGGTGGAGCTTGCCCTGCAGACCCAGGATTCCGACGGCCGCGAGGACGACGCCGAGCGGGCCGAGTACGACAGGCAGCACGATGTTCACGCGTTCGAGGGTAGGTCCGACCCGCCGGAACCGTCGCATCGGGCCCGCCGCGGTGTGCTGCACGCCATGCCCGAGGGCTCCGGCCTTGCGGCGCGCTGATACCGTTGAGGACATGAGCACGGCCCGCCTGCTCCTTATTTAGCCGCGCAGACCTGATCGGAAGACGGTCGGCGCGGCAACCCCTCATGCCTGTCTGGGCTGAGGGGTTTCGTCATGTCAGGGGCAGGTACTTGATGGAGAGGGACGTTCGATGAGCACCGACGCGGCGGAGATCCCCGCCCACCGCTACACCGCAGAGCTGGCAGGCAAGATCGAGCAGCGGTGGCAGCAGTACTGGGAAGAGCACGGCACCTACCACGCGCCCAACCCCGTTGGACCGCTCAAGGGCGACGTCCCGGACGACAAGCTGTTCGTCCAGGACATGTTCCCGTACCCGTCGGGCGCCGGCCTGCACGTGGGGCACCCGCTGGGCTTCATCGGCACGGACGTCTTCGCCCGGTACCACCGGATGAACGGCCGCAACGTGCTGCACACGATGGGCTTCGACGCGTTCGGCCTGCCCGCGGAGCAGTACGCGGTGCAGACCGGCCAGCACCCGCGCAAGACCACTGAGGACAACATCCAGACGTACCTGCGGCAGATCCGCAGGCTGGGACTGGGCCACGACGAGCGGCGCCGCATCTCGACGATCGACCCCGGCTACTACAAGTGGACCCAGTGGATCTTCCTGCAGATCTTCAACTCCTGGTACGACGCGGATCTGAAGCAGGCTCGTCCGATCACCGAGCTGGAGTCCGCCTTCGCCGACGGCTCGCGGTCCACCTCGGACGGTCGTCCCTGGGCCGAGCTGACCAAAAAGGACCAGCAGCAGGAGCTGGGGCGGTACCGTCTGGCTTATCTGTCCGAGGCGCCGGTGAACTGGTGCCCCGGACTGGGTACGGTGCTGGCGAACGAGGAAGTCACGGCCGACGGTCGCAGTGAGCGCGGCAACTTCCCGGTCTTCCGGCGGAACCTGCGCCAGTGGATGATGCGCATCACTGCGTACTCCGACCGGTTGATCGACGACCTGGACCGGCTGGACTGGCCGGAAAAAGTCAAGGCCATGCAGCGGAACTGGATCGGCCGCTCGCACGGTGCCCGAGTCCGATTCGCGGTGGGAGACGAGAACATTGAGGTCTTCACGACCCGTCCGGACACGTTGTTCGGCGCGACCTACATGGTCCTGGCACCGGAACACCAGCTGGTGGACCAGATTGCGACGCCCGATCGCGTGGCAGACATCGCCGCGTACCGGCGCGCCGCGTCCCTGAAGTCCGAACTGGACCGTCAGGAGAACAAGGAGAAGACCGGCGTCTTCACCGGCGCCTACGCGGTGAACCCGGTGAACGGCCAGGAAATCCCGGTCTACGTCGCGGACTACGTGCTGATGGGCTACGGCACCGGCGCGATCATGGCCGTGCCCGGCCAGGACCAGCGCGACTGGGACTTCGCGACGAAGTTCGACCTGCCCATCATCCGCACCGTGCAGCCGTCCGAGGGTTTCGAGGGCGACGCGTACACGGGGCAGGGCCCCGCGATCAACTCGCGCCAAGAAAATGGACTCAGCCTGGACGGCATGGACATCGCCGAGGCCAAGAAGACGATCATCACGTGGCTGGAGGAGCAGGGCTGCGGCGAGGGCACCGTCCAGTACAAGCTGCGCGACTGGCTGTTCTCGCGGCAGCGCTACTGGGGTGAGCCGTTCCCGGTCGTCTACGACGAGGACGGCGCGCCCATCGCGCTGCCCGAGTCGATGCTGCCGATCGAGCTGCCCGAGGTCGACGACTACTCGCCGCGGACGTTCGAGCCGGAGGACGCGAACAGCGAGCCGTCGCCTCCGCTGTCCCGCGCCACCGAGTGGACCGAGGTCGAGCTGGACCTGGGCGACGGGCCGAAGAAGTACCGCCGCGACACGAACACGATGCCCAACTGGGCCGGTTCGTGCTGGTACCAGCTGCGCTACGTCGACCCGACCGAGACCGAGCGGTTCGTCAACGCGGAGAACGAGAAGTACTGGCTGGGTCCGCGCACCGAGCAGCACGGCTCGAACGACCCCGGCGGCGTCGACCTGTACATCGGCGGCGTCGAGCACGCGGTGCTGCACCTGCTGTACTCGCGCTTCTGGCAGAAGGTGCTGTTCGACCTGGGCCACCTGTCCGGTGACGAGCCGTACCGCCGCCTGTTCAACCAGGGCTACATCCAGGCGTACGCGTACACCGACGCGCGTGGTTCCTACGTGCCCGCTGAGCACGTCACCGAGGAGGACGGCAAGTTCTTCTACGAGGGTGAAGAGGTCAAGCGCGAGTACGGGAAGATGGGCAAGAGCCTGAAGAACGTGGTCACGCCGGACGAGATGGCGGAGACGTACGGCGCGGACGTCTTCCGGTTCTACGAGATGTCGATGGGCCCGATGGACGTCTCTCGTCCCTGGGCCACGAAGGACGTCGTCGGCGCACAGCGGTTCTTGCAGCGGCTGTGGCGCAACCTGGTCGACGAGGCCGACGGGTCGACGAGGGTCACCGAGGACGCACCGTCCGAGGAAGCGCTGCGGCTGCTGCACAAGACGATCGCCGGCGTGCACGACGACTACGCGAACCTGCGCTACAACACGGCGGGCGCGAAGCTGATCGAGCTGAACAACTTCGTCACCAAGCACTACTCCGCGGGCACGCCGCGCGTGCTGGCCGAGGCGATGGCGCTGATGCTGGCTCCGCTGAGCCCGCACGTCGCCGAGGAGCTGTGGGCCAAGCTGGGCCACGCGGACTCGCTGGCGCACGGGCCGTTCCCGGCCGCCGAGGAGAAGTACCTGGTCGAGGACACCGTCGAGTACCCGATCCAGGTCAACGGCAAGGTGCGGTCGCGGGTCGTCGTGCCCGCCTCGTTCGGACAGGACGAGGTCAAGGCCGCCGCGCTGGCCGAGGAGAAGGTGGCCGAGCTGGTCGCGGGCGGGACCCCGAAGAAGGTCATCGTGGTGCCCGGCCGCCTGGTCAACGTCGTGCTGTAACCGCTAGTCCCCGAAGCCGATGTCCGTCAGCATCTGATCGATCATGCGGTCGAACATCGGCTCGGGGTTGGCCACGGCGAACGGGAAGCGTCCGAACACCTCCAGCGCGACGTGCCCGTAGAGCCGGACCCACGACTGCACGATGTGGTAGATCGCGCCCAGGCTGAGCTCCGCGGCGCTCACCTCGCAGCCGTGCGAAGCGACGGCCTGGATCAGCACCTCCTGGAACGACGCCAGGTCGCCGTGCAACGTCGAGGGCACGTCGGCGTGCTCCTGCTCCGGTGCCGGGTGGCTGGCGATGAGCCGTGCCGCCACCTCGAGGAACACCGAGCCGAACTGGTCGGGCTTGGGCCCCAGCGCGTCCTGCGGCGACGCGAACACCAGTGAGAACTCCTGCGGGTGCGCGAGCGCCCACCGGCGGAACGCGTGGCACACCGCCCTGACCTGGTCGCGGACCTGGTCCTCGCCGAGGTCGGCGATGTCCTTGTAGAGCTCGTGCGACATGTCCTGGCAGATGTCGTCGCACAGCTGGCGCAGCAGGTCCTCGTGCGAGTTGTAGTACCGGTAGAGCGCGGGGGCGGTGATCCCCAGCTCCCGGGCGATGGCACGCAGCGTGACAGCTTCTCGACCCTGTGTGACGAGGAGTGTGCGAGCCGCCTGCCGAATCTCACGCTCGGTTTCAGCGCGTAGCCGTTCTCGGCGAGTGGCCTCGGTCATATTCACTCCATCGGGTTGTAAGCCCCGTCCGTGACCACGTACGGTTCAGTGAACGGTGTTTACAAAGTTGACGCCTTTTACTCAACCGTAACCCAGGAGGGACGCGCATGTTCGCGAAGTGGGGGTCGCTGGCATACCGCCGCCGCTGGGTGGTGCTCGTCGCGACGGTACTGCTCGCTGTCGTCGGAGGTGTGTGGGGACTCGGCGTGTTCGACAAGCTGAGTCAAGGTGGTTATGAAGCCCCGACCAGCGAGGCCGCCCGCGCGAACCAGATCGCCGAGCAGACGTTCGGCCGCCAGGGCGGTGACGTGTTCGTCGTCTACGGCGGCGACATCGCGGATCCGCTGGTGCAGAAGAAGATCGCGGACCACGTCGGCGGCCTGTCGAAGGACCTCGTGTCCAAGGCCGTCGGGCCGGTGCCGTCGGACGACCGCAAGCAGGCGCTCGTCGCGATCACGCTGACGTCCAGCGACTCGAACACGCAGATCAAGCTGTACAAGGACCTCGCGCCGCTGCTCGACATCGACGGGCTCACCGAGCAGGTCGGCGGGCTCGTGCCGACGCAGAAGGCCATCAGCGAGATGTCGCAGGACGACCTCACCAAGGCCGAGGCCGTCTCGCTGCCGCTGGTGCTGATCCTGCTCGTCGTCATCTTCGGCGGCCTCGTCGCCGCGTCGCTGCCGGTGCTCGTCGGCGGTCTCGCGATCATGGGCTCGCTCGGCGTGCTGCACGCGATCTCGCTCGGCGTCACGGTCAACTCGTTCGCGGTCAACGTCGCCAGCCTGCTGGGGCTCGGCATGGCGATCGACTACGGCCTCTTCATGGTCGGCCGGTTCCGCGAGGAGCTCGCCGCGGGCCGCAGCACCGAGGACGCCGTGCGCCGCACCGTCGGCTCGGCCGGTCGCACCGTCGTGTTCTCGGCGACGCTGCTGGTCATCGCGCTGGCCGGCCTGCTGCTGTTCCCGCAGGGCTTCCTCAAGTCGCTGAGCTACGGCGGCATGTCCGCGGTCGCGATCGCGGCGGTCGTCTCGCTGACCCTGCTGCCCGCGTTGCTCGGCATCCTCGGCCACCGGGTCGACAAGCTGTCCCTGCCGTGGCGGAAGAAGCAGCCGAGCGAGAACGGCTGGCGCAAGCTCGCGGGCAAGGTCATGAAGCGCCCGGTGCTCATCGCGGTGCCGATCGTCGCCGTGCTGCTCGGCCTCGGCGCGCCGTTCCTCGGCGTCCAGTTCGGCCAGGTCACCGAGAAGGTCCTGCCCGAGGGCAACTCCGCGCGGGTCGCCGTCGAGACGATCAACAAGAACTTCTCCGCGCTGTCCAGCAGCGGCTTCAAGATCGTGATCACCGGCGCCGACGACCCGGTGGCGATGCAGGACCTCATGAAGAGGATCGGTGACGTCCAGGGCGTCGGCGAGGTCCGGCCGGGTGCCGAGCCGAAGGACGGCACGTGGCTGCTGTCCGCCGGGCTCGACAGCGACGCGCTGAGCGAGCAGTCCAAGCAGGCGCTGAAGGACGTCCGCGCGCTCGAACCGCCGGTCGGTGCCGAGATGTACGTCGGCGGCAACACCGCGGTGGTCAGCGACAGTCTCGACGCGATCGCGGCGAAGCTGCCGTTGATGATCGCCCTGCTGGTCGGCGCGACGCTGGTGCTGATGTTCCTGGCGTTCGGCTCGGTCGTGCTGCCGCTCAAGGCGGTGCTGATGAGCGCGTTCAGCCTGTCGGCGACGTTCGGCGTGCTGGTGTGGATCTTCCAGGAGGGCCACGGCGCGTCGTGGCTCGGCGTCACGCCCGCACCGCTGGAGTCCGGCATCGTCGTGCTGATGGCGGCCGTCGTGTTCGGCCTGTCGACGGACTACGAGGTGTTCCTGCTGTCCCGCATGGTCGAGGCGCGCGGCAAGGGCGCGTCGACCGAGGAGGCGGTCACCACGGGTCTCGCCAAGACCGGCCGGGTGATCACCGCCGCCGCGCTGCTGCTGATCGTCGTCACGGGTGCGTTCGCGTTCTCGCAGGTCGCGATGATGCGGTTCGTCGGCGTCGGCATGATCCTCGCGCTGGTGCTCGACGCGACGATCGTCCGCATGTTGCTCGTCCCGGCCGTGATGAAGATGCTCGGCAACGCGGTCTGGTGGGCTCCCGGCCCGCTGCGCCGCATCCAGGAGCGGATGGCGATCCACGAGGGCGACGACCCGGACGAGGAGCTCGCCCGGCTCGAGCGCACCCCGCAACCGGTCGGCTAACCAGCCGTCGGAGCGAAAGCGATCATGGTCGCGTCGAAGTCGCGGCCGCGGGGACCGGCGAACCCGGTCGAGCTCAACGAGTACCTGCTGAGGACCGCGTCGTCCGCGCTGTCCAGCACGGTGGTCGTCGAGCCGGTGGCCAGGAAGATCCGCCGGTCCCCCGGTGCCGTCGCGACGCCGGGGGCCGCGATCGCCAGCGTCCGGCGCACGGTCCGCGTCGCCACGTCGACCACGGCGACCGCGCGTTCCTTCGGCAGCGCCACGTAGACGGTCGCGCCGTCCGGCGTGACCGCGACGCTGCCCGCACCCTTCCCGACCGGGATCGAGCCGACGACCTCGCTCTTCGCCGTGTCGATGACGGTCAGCGTGCCGGGCGTCTGCGCACCCAGCCGCATGCCGCTGACGTACAGGAACGCGCCGTCCGGCGAGATCGCCACCTGCTGCGGCAGCCCACCGACCTTGATCGTCCTGAGCTGGCTGGCGGTCTCGGTGTCGACGACGCTGACGGTGCCGTCCTGCGCGTTCGCCACGTAGAGCACCCGCCCGTCCGGCGACACCGCGAGACCCTGCGGCTGCCCGCCGACCCTGATCGCCGCGACCAGCCGGAACGTCTGCGGCTCCACCACGGCCACGCTGCCCGCCGCGGTCACGTACAGCCGCTCGCCGTCCGGCCGCATCGCCGCCTGGGCGAGCTGGACCTGCGTGTGCATCCGGTCGACCACGGCGCCCGTGCGCGGGTTCACCACCGCGATCGAGCCGGACCAGCCGTTCACCACGTACAGCCGCTCGCCGTCCGGCGACACGGCGACGCCGGTCGCGCGGCCGGTCGTGTCCGCCGTCGAGAGGATCGTGCCGTGCTCCGTGTCGATCACCTGGACGAGCCCGGTTCGTCCGACCACGTAGGCGCGGCCCGACGATCCACTCGCTGTGTGATTCACCGGTGTCTGCGATCCGACACCAATCGCCGCGACGGCCGCCGACAGCGTCAACAACACGGCCACCAGGCGTGCTCTTGCCATGTCGCGAATGGGAACACTTCCGGGTGCTTTCGATCCACTTCCTTCACCCTGGAGAGTGAACTAATTCCCCCGTCGAAGTATCTGGGCTCTAAAAGCGCCCGGCGCCGATCGCTCGGGGGGCGAAACGACCGGCACCGGGCTCCTCCCGGCGTGCGCGACGCCGGGCGGTCCGTCCCCCATCAACAGATTGACGCATGAAATACCACTTTGGACCCTTACGACCAGCCGTTCGCGGAAATTTTTCTGTTCGCAACCAACTTGGCGTAGCGCGTGCCCGCGGTCAGGAGCACCAGACCGGCGCCGAGGAAGGCCGCGACCCGCGCGATTCCATCCAGCGCGGCCAGGTCGAAGAGCAGCAGTTTCAGCACCGCCGCGCCCACGAGAACGAGTCCGGCGACCCGCAGCGGGAGCACGTCGATACCGCGCACGAGCAGAACGAGCGCCGCGATCGTCCACGAAACCGTGACCACGGAGTGACCGAACAGGAAGCCGGTCTCGTCCGGCGACAACAGCAATGCGGCGCACAGGACGAATCCAGCCGCGCCGTACAGCAACACCACACCGGAGGCGAACCACGGCACCGGGTGCTTTCCGGGCTCGCGAACGACGCTCAACTTCGTGGCGGCCCACGGCAGCACTCCCGCGAATACCGCGAGCACGAGCGCGGTCACCATCCCGGCCACCAGATCGGCGGTGGCGACGAAACCCGGTGAGTCGAGCAGCCAGCGCGGCGGAACCGCACCCGCGAGCGTCATCAGCAGGCCGATCGCACCGAACACCGCGGACGCCAGCAGCGCGCTCCTGCGCTCCAGCTTCACCGCGACGAACGCCAGCAGCACCGCCTCGGCGAGCACGACCGCGGTGCGCGACGTGCCGTCCAGCGCGATCACGGTCGCCTGGAACAGCGCGAGCATGCCGACCGCACCGGCCGACGTCGCGAACGGGCGCGGCAGGTCGGGGACCATCCACAGCGCGAGCAGCGCGGCCGCGACCACACCGGCGAGCGCGCTCGCCACGGGCTTCTCCAGCAGCGACGTCGCGATGAGCGCGGGGAACGCCGAGCCCGCGACCAGCAGCACCGGCACCACGTCGTCCGGCCTGCGCCGCACGGTCAGGATGGCCACGCCGACGCCCAGCACGGCGGTGAGCACGGCCATGCCCGCCGTCGCCCACGCCTCGGGGGTGCCGACGTGCGTCCCGGTCGCCGCGATGGACGCGATGATCGGCGGCACGCCACCGGCGACCGCCAGCGACGGCCAGCTGCGCTGCAGCTGGATCGGGGTGCTCGCCATCTTCAGCACCAGCAGGAACGCCACGAGCATCGGCGTGAACCCGTCGGTGAGCACCGGCGCGCAGAACGCGCACGCGGCGACCACGCCGGTCGCCAGCACCGGCGAGTCCCAGCGCATCGCGAGCCACAGGCCGCCACCGGCGACCGCGAGCCCGACGAGCAGACCGGCCCAGCCCGGCAGGTACTCGTACAGCGAGGTCGCCGCGATGACGTCCAGGTACATCCCGGCGATACCGGTCGCGACCAGCGCGAACGCGCCGGTGCGCGACGCGGGCGTCCGGTGCAGGCGCAGGCCGATGCCGATCAGGACGCCGCTGAAGACCGCGCCCGCGAGCACCCGAGGCAGCGGGCCGAGGTAACCGCGCTGCACGGCGAGCACCAGCAGCATCACGACGCCGAGCACGGTGATCGCGCCACCGACCCAGGCGAGCAGCTTGCTGCCCGCGCCGTCCTTGCCGAGCTTCTCCAGCACGGACTCGCGCGGCGGTGGCGGCTGCGGCGGTGCCCACTGCGGCGGGAACGCCTGCTGAGGCTGCGGCACCGGCTGTGGCGGCGGCGGGAAGGCCGGCTGAGGAGCCGGCATCTGCACGGGCGCGGGCATCGGGGCCGGCGCGGGGAGCGGCACGCGCAGCTCCGCGCTGATCGCGACGAGGCGCTGCCCGATGGCGGCGAGCTCGTCGGCAAAGCGGTCCTGACCTGTCATGGGATCACTGTGAGGCCAGGCGGGGTGGAAAGCATCAGTACAGCTACTCATCCGATTTGACCAAGGAGTGTGTAATCGATTGACTAGCCCCTCGTGACGACCATGAGGGACGTCGCGCAGCACGCGGGGGTCTCCACGGCCACCGTGTCGCGCGTGCTCAACGGCCACGCCGCGCCGACGCAGGCGACCCGCACCCGCGTGCTGGCCGCGATCGACGAGCTCGGCTACCGGCCGAACGCACTGGCCCGGTCGTTGCGCACCACCAGCACGAAAACACTGGGGCTGGTCATCAGCGACCTGCTCAACCCGTTCTTCGCCGAGATCGCCCGAGCGGTCGAGGACGAAGCCCGGTCACACGGCTACTGCGTCGTGATCGGGAACGCCGACGAGAACGCCGAGCAGGAAGCGACCTACGTGCGCACCCTGCTCGACCGCCGGGTGGACGGGCTCCTGCTCTGCCCCGCCACCGATGACCCGAGCCTGGTGCGCGAGGTCGTAGCGGGAGGCGTGCCGCTCGTGCTGCTCGACCGGACCGTGCGGGGCGCGACGTGCCCCGTGGTCCGCGCCGACGGCGCTGACGCGCTCACCCAGCTCGCCCGGCGGCTCGTCGGCGCCGGACACACCCGGATCGGCGTGATCGCCGGACCGGCCGACACCAGCACCGGCCGCGAACGCCTCGACGCGTTCGCGGCCGCGCTCGGCCCGCTGCTCAGCCAGGACCTCGTCGTGCACGGCGACTTCCGGCAGGACAGCGGCAGCCAGGCGGCGGCCGTGCTGGTCGAGCGGAACGCGACCGCGCTGGTCGCCATGGACAACCTGATGGGACTCGGCGCGCTGGCCGAGCTGCGCCGCGCAGGCCTGCGCGTGCCGGACGACGTGGCGGTCGCCGTGTACGACGACCAGCCGTGGTTCCCGCTGGTCGACCCGCCGGTCACGGTGATCGCCCAGCCGACCGTCGAGATGGGGCGTGCCGCGGCGCGCAGCCTGCTCGCGCTCGTCAACGGCGACCAGCCGGAGGACGTCCACCTCAGCGCCCGGCTCGTCGTCCGGGCGTCGTGCTGATTCCCGGTCGTGATCGAGAACGACGTGGCAGAGTTCGGGAAGTGACTCTCCTCGTACTGGGATCAGCGAACGCCGACCTGGTCGTCACCGTCGAGCGGCGGCCCGCGGGCGGCGAGACCGTGCTGGGCGGCGACACCGTCGTGATGCCGGGCGGGAAGGGTGCCAACACGGCCGTCGCCGCCGGGCGCATCGGCGCGTCGGTGTCGTTGCTCGGCGCCGTCGGTTCCGATGGCTACGGCTCGCTGCTGCGGGATTCCCTGTCGTCGTCGGGTGTCGACACGTCGCTGCTGATCTCGTCCTCGCGGCCGACCGGCATCGCGTACATCACGGTCACGCCGGACGGCGAGAACTCCATCGTGGTGTCGCCCGGCGCGAACTCGGCCGTCGCACCGTCCGATGTGGATGCGGTGGACTGGTCGTCCGTGCGGGTGCTGGCGTGTTCGCTCGAGGTGCCGCTGGAGACGGTGGCGCACGCCGTTTCCGCCGCCGCGGCCGCCGGTGTGCGGCCGGTGCTGAACCTGTCGCCGGTGGCCGACCTGCCCGCGGAGACGCTGGCAGTGCTCGACCCTCTAGTGGTCAACGAGCACGAGGCCGCGCAGCTCGCACCTTCGTTCCCCGCGCTGCTGGACCTGGGGCCCAAGTCGGTCGTGGTCACGCTGGGCGCGCGCGGCGCGGCCGTGGTGACGCCTGCGGGCGTGACCGAGGTGGCCGCGCCGTCCGTCGAGGTCGTGGACACGACGGGGGCCGGTGACGCGTTCGCCGGTGCTCTGTCGGCACGTCTCGCGGCCGGGGACGCGTTGGAGGAAGCGGCTTCCTACGCGGTGCGGGTGGCCGCGCTGTCGGTCGCCAAGGCGGGCGCGCAGCCGTCCTACCCGACGGCCGCCGACCTAGATTGACGGCGGTTTCGGCAGCGGCGCACCGGATCCGGTGAAGTCGAAGACGGCGAACTCGGTCTGGTCGCCGAGCCGGGCTTCGAGTCGTCGCAGCTTGCCGTCCGCGTCGACCCAGTAGCGCAGCCGCGCGGTGTCGGACGCCTTCTTGCCCGCCTGCTGCGGGCCTTCGAGCACGTCGACGGTGGTGTCACCGATCTTGTCGGACCGCATCCAGCGGGCGGAGCTCTGCAGCAGCAGCTGCGCGTTGTCCGGCCGGTCGGCGCCGAGGTTGACCAGCAGCCGCAGCGCGCCGTCCAACTCGGAACCCTTCTCCTGCAGCTCGCGCACCTGCCACTCCGCGTCCGGCGGCGGGTCGACCGCGACGGCGGACGGGTTCATCGCGAACGCCAGCCGCCCCAGGTTCCACATCAGCAGGCCGCGCGAGAACTCGTCCGTGCGGCCGTCGGTCCGCATGCCCGCGTACCCGAGGTGGTTGACGAAGTCGACCCGCCCGTCGAGCACGAGCTTGCCGCCCGCGCTCGGCACCGCGGCGGTGAACTTCTGCACGCCCGCCGAGTAGTTGGTGAAGCGGACGAGCGCCAGCCGTTCGGCCTCGGTCGTGGTCAGCGAACGCGGCTCGGGCTCGGAACCGCACGCCGTCAGCACCAGCAGCAGGACCAGGAACCGCTTCACAGCTGCACCGCCGCGCGGTCGGCGAGCAGGTCCGCGGACGGCACGGAGTACGAGTCGACCCGCGGGTCACGCGGTTTCGCCTCACCGCTCGGCATCTCCGGTTGCGGTGGTGGCGCGACGACCTGGTTGAACGGGATCCCGCGCGGCGCGGCGGCCCTGGGCAGCACCACACCGGGACCGCTGAAGCACTTGCCGTCGTCGAAGCAGTTCCCGGAACCGGGGGCGCGCGTGGAGGCCGCGTACACGACGTCCGTGCCGTTGCCGGTGATCACGTTGCCCGCGAACCGGTTGTCCACCGGCGGCATGTCCTCCGACGAGCCCAGCGCGAGCCCCATGCCGGGGTTGCCGGTGATCAGGTTGCGGGACAGCAGGTTCTTCGTGCCGCCCGCGATGCCGACGCCGAGCCCGAACGCGCCGTCCGCCTGCGCGGGCGACATCGCCTCGGCGTTCGCGGCGACCAGGTTGCCGACGAACGTCGCGTCCGTCTGCGGCACCAGCGCCTCCTGGTAGTCCGAGTTCGAGGTCATGCCGACGCGGTTGCCGACGAACCTGTTGCCCAGCACGAACATCTGCCCGGACGCGTTGGTGCCCTCGTACCCGACGGCGTTGCGCTCGGCCACGTTGTCCCGCACGACGACGTCGCACGGCTTGCACTGGCCGACGTAGAAGCCGGAGTCCGCGCTGCCGGACGCGTAGCTCTGCTCGATCACGCCGTGCTGCGCGTCGAACGCGTAGATGCCGTACAGCGCGTTGTTGCTGGCCGTCACGTACGCGACGCGGAAACCCTGCAGCGGAGGGAACTTCTGCGGGTCGAGCTTCTGGTAGCCCTGGCTGCCGCGGCCCATCCCCCCGCTCTCGGACAGCCCGGTGACCAGCACACCGTTCAGCGTGTGGTTGCGGACCGTCAGGTTCTCCACGGTCACGTTCGGCGCGGTGACCACGATCCCGTTGGCGCGCCGCACTTCCCCGTCGATCACGACCTCGCCGCGCGACTTGCCGCGCAGCACCAGGTTCGGCGTCCTGATCTGCACGGACTCCTTGTAGACCCCCGGCGACACCACGACGGTGGCACCGTCGGCAGCCCGGTCGACGGCCTCCTGGATCGTCCCGACGTCCTGGGGAACCTGGACGGTCGGGCCGAGGCGGGGGGTGCCGGCCGAGGCGCAACCAGCGGCGAGCACAACGACGGCGAGAGCGGTCAACGAACGCACAGCCGGTCAACCTACTGCGCCGAACGGCCCAGTCCCGCATGCCGTCACCCGCCAGAGTGACTGTCAGACTGGGCCGGTGAGCCCACTCTCGCGCCGCCGTTTGTTCCACGGTGCTGCGGCGCTCGGACTACTCAGCGGTTGCGCCACTCCCGCGCAACGACAGCCCGGTGTCGTCACGCCGCAGCAACTGCACTGCGACATCTCCGTGTGGGACGCGGCCGAGGTGCCGAAGGCGCAGGTCAGCGAAACCGTCACGGTCACCGTCGGGAGTGGTGTCGACGGGCTGCCCGAGTTCCCCGGCGACCAGGTCGCGCCGCAGCACCGCGGCGGGCGGACGTTGCTGCAGATCTGCGGCGACGACCCGCTCGCCGTGCAGGACGCGTTCGGCCGGCTCTCCCCCTCGGGTGGACTGCGGTGGCGGGAGCAGGGCTTCCGCAGGCACGACAACCGGAACACGCTCGGCTTCGTCGACGGCATCGTGGTGCCGAAGACGCCGGACGAGTTCGCGCAGGAGGTGTGGCTGCCGGACGGGTCGACGATCGCGGTGGTGCGCCGGATGCGGCTCGACGTCGCCGGGTTCACCGCGTTGCCGGTCGAGGAGCAGGAGCGGATCTTCGGCAGGAGCAAGGACGAGGCGCTGCCGCTGTCCGGTCCCGGCGAGGTCAACCTGATGGCGAAGACGCCGGACGGGCAGTACCTCATCCCGGTCGACGCGCACGTCCGCCGGGCGCACCCGTTGTCGTCCGGATCAGGCCTGATGCTGCGCCGTTCGTACAACTACGCGGACGGGTTGCTCTTCATCTCGTTCCAGCGCGAGCTGAAGACGTTCGTCAACACCATGTTTCGGATGGTTGACGGTGATGCTCTGCTGAGGTTCGCCACGACGACGAGTTCGGCGGCGTTCCGCATTCCGCCCGTTTCTTAGTCACACTGGACGTCCCCGGTTCTCCATCGAAGGGTATGGTCTAGACCATGTCGAGCGCGCGGCTGAACGGTGTCGGTGTCAGTTCTGGCCGGGCCTCCGGTCCTGTCGTCCGGGTGGCGGAGTCGCTGCCCGAACCGCCTGCCGGGCCGCGTCCCGACGATCCCAAGGCCGAGGCCTCGCGGATCAGGCCGGCCACTGAGATCGTCGCGCAGCGCCTGATGGAGCGCGCGAAGCACGTCGAGGGCGACGCCCGCGCGGTGCTGGAGACGACCGCCGCGATGGCCGGTGACCCGTCGCTGATCAAGTCGGCGGAGAAGCTCGTGGTCGACGACGGCCTGCCCGCCGCCCGCGCCGTTCACCAGGCGGCGCAGAAGTTCGTCACCGCACTGGAAGCCGCAGGCGGCTACATGGCCGAACGCGCCCGCGACGTGCAGGACGTCCGCGACCGCGTCGTCGCCGAACTGCTCGGGCTCGCCCCGCCCGGAGTACCGGACCTCGCCTCGCCGAGCGTCCTCGTCGCCCGCGACCTGGCACCCGCCGACACCGCCGGACTCGACCCGTCGAAGGTGCTCGCGCTGGTCACCGAGGAGGGCGGCCCCACCTCGCACACCGCGATCCTGGCCCGCTCGCTGGGCATCCCGGCCGTCGTCGCGTGCAAGGGCGTGCTGAGCCTGGAGACCGCAGGCCTCGAGGTCGACGGCGACACCGGCGTCGTGCGCGAGTCGGACGGCAAGGTCCGCGCCACCGCGACCACCAAGCGCGCCACGTGGAACGGCGTCGGCATCCTCAAGGACGGCCACCGCGTGAAGGTGCTCGGCAACGTCGGCTCACCCGCCGACGCCGCCGCTGCCGCGGCCTCCGGAGCCGAGGGCGTCGGCCTCTTCCGCACCGAGTTCTGCTTCCTCGACGCGTCCGACGAGCCTTCGGTGGAGGAGCAGACCGCCGCCTACGCGGCCGTGCTCGCGCCGTTCGCAGGCAAGCCGGTCGTCGTGCGCACCCTGGACGCGGGCGCGGACAAGCCGCTCGCGTTCCTCAGCCCGGACCCCGAGCCCAACCCGGCGCTGGGCGTGCGCGGCCTGCGAGTCGCGTTCGACCGGCCGGAGGTGCTGGACCGCCAGCTCGCGGCCATCGCAGCGGCCGCCGCGCAGACCGGTGCCGACGTGTCCGTGATGGCGCCGATGGTGGCGCTCGCGTCCGAGGCCGCCTGGTTCGTCGAACGAGCTCGCGCCGCAGGCATCGCCCGCGCGGGCGTCATGGTCGAGGTACCCGCCGCGGCGCTGGCCGCTCGCGAGATCCTGCAGGTCGTCGACTTCGTGTCGATCGGCACGAACGACCTGGCGCAGTACGTGTTCGCGGCCGACCGCCAGCTCGGTGGCGTGGCCGCGTTGAACGACCCGTGGCAGCCGCCGCTGCTCCGGCTGATCGCGCTCGTCGGCGAGGCCGGTGTCGCTTTGGGCAAGCCGGTCGGTGTCTGCGGTGAGGCCGCGGCCGACCCGCTGCTCGCGTGCGTGCTGATCGGGTTGGGCATCACGAGTCTGTCGATGAACCACACCGCGTTGGCTGATGTCGGCGCCAAGCTGGCCACCTCCAGCATGGACCTGTGCCAGCTCGCGGCACGTGGTGCTTTGGCCGCTCACGACCCCGGCTCAGCGAAGCTCGCCGCCCGCGCCCCGCACTAGTTGTCCACAGGCCGCTAGTTGTCCACAGATCGCTGAGCGGCGCCTTGACCAGCGGTTATGTTGGTAGGCTGGAGCAGGGACGCCCCCCCAGAGGTGGGTGGGGGCTGCCCTGGGGCGGCTTCGAGCCGGCCAGTGCGAGTTCGGGGCTGCTCGTGTCAGTTGCTTGAGCGCCAGGCGGATCAGCGGGTGGTCGGGGCTATCTCTGGCGGATGTCGGATCTGTGGACTGGCGGGGTGTGCGACATCCGGCTGGCGTCGATGCTGACGCTGGCGGCAGTCCCGATGGCAGCCGCGACCCGGTTGGTCACCGCGATCTAGGAGCAGGCCATCGATGCGCCACAGCGGGCGTTGCGGCCGGCAGGAGGCAGGTTCGATCCGCAGCACCGCCGATTCGTCGAGCCCGCCGAGGCGACGCGCCGGCCGCGGCCCAACGCGATCACGCGCGCTTCCGATGACGCGACCAGCCCGTTCGGCCCCAGCAACCACGACGGCGTGAATCCGGCTACCGGCATCTCGTGAAAGCTGCTGGGCGGGTACGCCGCTGCCACAACGTCAAGGCCACCGACGAAGATCTGCACGCGGGACCGCAGGAGCCTGGCTCGCGATCTGCGTCAACCTCGCTTCAAGCCGGCCAGTGCGAGCTGGGGGCTGCTCGTGTCAGCTGCTCGAGCACCAGGCGGATCAACGGGTGCTCCTCGCTGCCCATCCGGACAGCGGCGAACACCCGCCGCAACGGAGCGTTGCCCCGCACCGGCACACCGGGCAACGCGTTGCGCGGCACCAGGGCGACCCCGGCACCGGCGGCGACCAGCGCGCCGATGGCCCGGAAGTCGTCAGAGGTGTGCGTGATCCGCGGCTCGAACCCGGCGCTCTCGCAGGCCAGCACGACGACGTCGCGGACGGGGTTGCCGGGCAGCGTGGTGACCCAGTCCTCGTCGGCGAGTGCACGGAGATCCACCTCCGGGCCCGCGAAGAGGTGCCCCGGCGGCAGCACGACGTCGAACGGCTCGGTGTACAGCGGGAACCGGGTCACCCGGCGGTCGGTGCGCGACGAGCGGTACTCCTCGGTGATCGCCACGTCGACCTCGCCGTCGAGCAGCAGCGGCACCGAACCGTGCCCCTCGACGTCCCGCACGACGACCGACACGGACGGCGCGCTGGTTCGCAGAGCGCCGATCGCCGGTGCGACGACCTGGGTGATCGCCGACGCGAAGCTGGCGACCTCGACCCGGCCGGACGTGCCGGAGGAGAACGAGTCGAGCGTCGCCTGAGCGCGTTCCAGCTCGGCGGCGACGGCGTTCGCGTGCACGACCAGCAGCTCGCCCGCGGTGGTCAGCGACACCCGGCGGCCGCGGCGGCGCAGCAGGCTGTGGCCCGCCTCGGACTCCAGCGCGGCGAGTTGCTGCGACACCGCGGACGGCGTGAGGTGCAGCGCGTGCGCCGCCGCGGTCACCGTGCCGTGGTCGGCGAGCGCGCGCAGCACCCGGAGCCGTCGAGGATCGATCACACGACTACGTGATCACATCTTGGTGCGTGCTGCCACGAAGGCGTCCACCGCGCGGTTGACGTCGTCGAGCGAGTGCGCGGCCGACATCTGCGTGCGGATGCGCGCCTTGCCGTGCGGCACCACCGGGTAGGAGAAGCCGATCACGTAGATGCCCTGCTCCAGCAGGAGGTCGGCCATCTTGGACGCCTCGGCCGCGTCACCGATCATCACCGGGATGATCGGGTGCTCACCGGGCAGCAGGTCGAAGCCCTCCTCGGTCATCCGCGAGCGGAACAGCGCGGTGTTCTCCCGCAGCCGGTCCAGCAGCTCACCGGACGAGCTCAGCAGGTCCAGCGTGGCGATCGCGGCAGCCGTGATCGACGGCGCGAGCGAGTTCGAGAACAGGTACGGCCGCGACCGCTGGCGCAGCATCTCGACGATCTCCGCGCGCCCGGACGTGTACCCGCCGGACGCGCCGCCGAGCGCCTTGCCGAGCGTGCCGGTGACGATGTCGACCTTGTCCTGCACGCCGAACAGCTCTGGCGTGCCGCGACCGGTCGGGCCGGTGAACCCGACGGCGTGCGAGTCGTCGACCATCACCAGCGCGTCGTACCGCTCGGCCAGCGCGCAGATCTCGTCGAGCGGCGCGAGGTAGCCGTCCATGGAGAACACGCCGTCGGTGGCGATCAGCCGGTACCGCGCGTCG
Organism: Lentzea tibetensis; assembly: GCF_007845675.1. GTDB lineage: Bacteria > Actinomycetota > Actinomycetes > Mycobacteriales > Pseudonocardiaceae > Lentzea > Lentzea tibetensis. Next base: position 158,596 of record NZ_VOBR01000004.1, read on the forward strand.
GCCGCGTCCTTGAGCTGACGCTCCAGGTCGTCCATGTCGCGGTTCTTGTAGCGGTAGCGCCGAGCCTTGCACAGCCGCACGCCGTCGATGATCGACGCGTGGTTGAGCTCGTCGGAGATCACCGCGTCCTCAGCGCCGAGCAGCGTCTCGAACAGGCCGCCGTTGGCGTCGAAGCACGAGCTGTAGAGGATCGTGTCCTCGGTGCCGAGGAACTCGGAGAGCTTGGCCTCCAGCTCCTTGTGCGGTTCCTGCGTGCCGCAGATGAACCGCACCGACGCCATGCCGAAGCCCCACCGGTCGAGCGCGGACTTCGCCGCCTCGATCAGCCGCGGGTGGTCGGCGAGCCCGAGGTAGTTGTTGGCGCAGAAGTTGAGGACCTCGTCGCCGGAGCCGACGCGCACCGCGGCGTTCTGCGGCGTGCCGATCACCCGCTCGGCCTTGTACAGGCCGGCCGCGCGGATCTCCTCGAGACCGGCACGCAGGTCGTTCTTCATGTCGCCGTACATCAGGCTCCCGTCCAGTCGAGGATGACCTTGCCGCACTTGCCTTCCCGAGCGGTGGCGAACGCCTCCGCGTGCTGGGTGAAGTCGTACCGGTGGGTGATCACCGGGGTGAGGTCGAGCCCGCGCTGCAGCAGCACGGTCATCGAGTACCAGGTCTCGAACATCTCGCGGCCGTAGATCCCCTTGATGTGCAGCATCTTCAGCACGACGCTGCTCCAGTCGACGGGGAACTCCTCTGCGGGCAGCCCGAGCATCGCGATGCGGCCGCCGTGCGCCATGTTGGAGATCATCTCGCGCAGCGCGACCGGCTTGCCGGACATCTCCATGCCGACGTCGAAGCCCTCGGCCATGCCCAGCTCGGCCTGCGCGTCCGCGATCGTCTTGCCCGCGACGTTCAACGCGAGGTCGACGCCGACCTTGCGCGCCAGCTCCAGCCGGTGCTCGCTGATGTCGGTGATCACGACGTTGCGCGCACCCGCGTGCTTGGCGACGGCCGCGGCCATGATCCCGATCGGCCCGGCGCCCGTGATGATCACGTCCTCGCCGATGACCGGGAAGCTCAGCGCGGTGTGCACGGCGTTGCCGAACGGATCGAAGATCGCCGCGACGTCCAGGTCGACCTCGGTGCGGTGCACCCACGCGTTCTGCTCGGGCAGCACGACGTACTGCGCGAACGCGCCGTCGCTGTGCACGCCGAGTCCCTTGGTGTTGGCGCACAGGTGGCGCCTGCCCGCCTTGCAGTTGCGGCAGTGGCCGCACACCAGGTGACCCTCGCCGCTGACCAGGTCACCGACCTTCACGTTGGACGCCGCGGCACCGGTCTCGACGACCTCGCCCACGAACTCGTGCCCGAGCACGAGCGGCGCCTTGATGTTCTGCGCCGCCCAGTCGTCCCACGAGTCGATGTGGAGGTCGGTGCCGCAGATGCCGGTGCGCAGGACGCGCACGACCACGTCGTTGGGGCCAGGCGTGGGGTCGGGAACCTCGGTGAGTTCGAGTCCCGGCCCTGCCGCGAGCTTGACCAGTGCCTTCATGCGGGAAGTGTCACCCCACCCCGCTTGTGCAGTCCATCAGGACTTTCTGAATTCACTTGTTAGCTCCGCTTCACTGGTGATGTTGCGGACCATGCCGCCGAAGACGATGCCGTGGAACGGCAGGACGAGCCACCAGTAGAGGTGCCCGACCAGCCCGCGCGGCACGAACACCGCGCGTTGCCGGTAAGTGGACTCGCCCGCGTCGGCGCCCGCCACCTGGAGCTCCAGCCACGCCCCGCCGGGCACCTTCATCTCCGCGCGCAGCCGCAGCAACCGGCCGCGGTCCAGCTCCTCGACCCGCCACCAGTCCAGCGCTTCACCGACCTGCAAGCGCTGGGGATCACGCCGTCCGCGCCGCAGCCCGACCCCGCCCGCCAGCCGGTCGGCCCAGCCGCGCACCGCCCAGGCCAGCGGGAACGAGTACCAGCCGCGCTCACCACCGATGCCTTCGACGACCTCCCACAGCCGTTCGGGAGACGCGGTCGTGCGCTGCTCGCGCACGTCGGTGTACATCGAGCCGCCCGACCACTCCGGGTCGGTGGGCAGCGGGTCCGACGGCGCGCCGGGGAGCGAGGCACCCGACCAGCGCGTCTCGACGTCGGCGTCGCGGATCTTGGTCAGCGCGAGCCCGACCGCCCGGTCGTAGCCGATGTTCGCCCCCGGCAGCAGCGAAGCGATGTCGTTCTCCCGGCACACCACCTCGTGCACCAGCGACTCGATCAACGGTGCCGCGATCGATCTCGGCACGGGCGTCACCAGGTTGACCCAGTGCGAGGACAGCTTCGGGGTCAGCACCGGCACCGGCAGCACCCGGCGCTTGGGCAGGCCGGCGACCTCGGCGTACCGGAGCATCATCTCCAGGTAGGTCAGGACGTCCGGCCCGCCGATGTCGAACGTCCGGTTCGCGTCCGGCGGCAGCGTCACGCAGTCGACCAGGTAGCGCAGCACGTCCCGCACCGCGATGGGCTGGATCCTGTTGTGCACCCAGCGCGGCGTGACCATGACCGGCAGGCGCTCGGTCAGGTACCGCAGCATCTCGAAGCTGGCCGAGCCCGAGCCGATGATCACCGCTGCCTGGAGCACCACCGACGGCACACCGGAGGCCAGGAAGATCTCGCCGACCTCCTTGCGCGACGCGAGGTGCGGCGACAGCTCGACGTCCGGCGGGTGCAGCCCGCCCAGGTAGACGATCCGGCCGACGCCGGCCTCGCGAGCGGCCTGCGCGGTGTTCCGCGCGGCCCTGCGGTCGGCGTCGGCGAAGTCGTCGTCGTTGAGCGAGTGCACGAGGTAGTGCACGACCTCGATGCCGCGCATCGCGGATCCCAGGTCGGCGAGCACGTCGCCGCGCACGATCTCGACGTCACCGGCCCACGGGACGTCGCGCAGCTTGCCGGGATCGCGCACGAGGCAGCGGACGTCGTGCCCGGCCGCGAGCAGCCGGGGAACGAGTCGTCCGCCCAGGTATCCGGTCGATCCGGTGACGAGACAGCGCATACATCGATACTCGGCGCCCCGAGCAGGCCCCGCAGATCAGCGGAACAGGCCGCGCTTCTTCCGCCGGATCGCCACCGACCCACCCCGGATGGCACCGGAGAGCACGAAGTGGGGCTGCCCCATCCCGTCGCCGATCTTGTCCGACAGGTCGCCCATGGTCATCTCGAGAGCGTCCGTGTTCACCGTGGCGCCGTCCGGCACCACGAGCTTCACCGACCCGGCCGTCACGTCCAGCTCGATGCTCACCACCGGGTACGGGATCTCGGCGTCGGTGAAGTCGATGTCCGTCGACCCCAGCTTGTTGTGGATGACCAGCTCGCGCGGCACGGCCCAGCGGCCCTTGCGGCTGGTGGACGACATGGTGTTCTTCAGCTCGACCCGCTCGCTCGCGGGCACGACCGGCCTCAGCTCGGTGTTCACCATCCCCGGCAGGTCGACCACCACGGCGTTGAGGTCGGCGCGGGTGACGGCCGCCAGCGCGGTGTCCGTGCGGGAGGTGAACTCGTCGAGGGTGATCAGCCCCCGCCCGACGGCCTTGTTCAGCAGACTGACGACGTGCTCGCGCTCGGCGTCAGAGACGCGTAAGTCTCTCGGTTCGGTCATCTCTCTGCCTCCGGTTCGCTGTCGAGACCGTGCTCGATTGCATAACGCGCCAGCTCCACCCGGTTGTGCAGTTGCAGTTTGCGCAATGTCGACTGCACGTGGTTCTCCACGGTGCGGTGCGAGATCACCAGGCGGTTGGCGATCTGTCGTGCGGTGAGCCCCTTGGCGACCAACCGGAGCACCTCGGTCTCGCGATCGGTCAGCTGCGGCTTGTCCTCCGCGTCGTCCGGTGCGGCGGCCATCCTGCGGTACTCGCCGAGCACCAGACCGGCGAGCCCGGCGGTGAACACCGCGTCGCCCGCCGCCGTGCGGTTCACGGCCTCGACCAGTTCCTCGGCCGACGCCGACTTCACCAGGTAACCCGACGCGCCCGCCTTCACGGCCTGGAGCACGTCGTCGTGCTCGCCGCTGGCGGACAGCACGAGCACCCTGGTCTCCGGCAACTCGCCGGTGATCATCAACGTCGCGTCGACGCCGGACAGCTCACCGAGGTTGAGGTCCATGAGCACCACGTTCGGCCGCACCGCCTTGGCGATCCGCATCGCGGACGCGGCGTCACCGGCCGTGGCCACGACCTCGAAGCCGCGTTCGGCCAGGTCCCTCGCCACGCCTTCGCGCCACATCGGGTGGTCGTCGACGACCATCACCGAAACCGTCACGTGAGCACCCCCTTCCTCTGCACCCGAACTTCCCGTTCCCCGTCGCCATCGTCCCGGATGCTGATCACGACCTCGTCGCCGAGGTCCTCCACCAGCACCCAGGCCCGCCCGGTCACCCCGGACAGGAACTCCCGCACCTGAGCGGTCAGCTCGTCGGCGACGGCGGAGTCCAGCAGGACCCGCGTGGCGGGCGCCGACACCTGCACGGCGGGCGTAGCCAGCACCCGCAGCGCCGACCGCAGGTCCACCTCGCCGTCCTCGGTCGACTCACCGGGTGCCGCGAGCAGCGCGCGCAACGCGATCTCCTGCTCGCCGGCGAGCCGGGCGAGCTCGGCCGTCTCGCCGCCGACCTCGAGTCCGCGCTTGTGGATGCGGGCCAGCACCTGCAGCACACCGTCGTGGATCGACCGCGCGAGCCGTTCCCGTTCGCCCGCCGCCGCTTCCGCGCGCAACGCCTCCGCCATCCGGCTGGACGACTGCCTGGCCATCGTCGCGGACCTGCCGACGCTCGCCGCCAGCCCGACGACCACCGCCGCGCCCATCAGCAGCACGACGTCGCGCATCAGCCCGACGGTCAGCGCGCCCTCGGTGAGGTACGTGCTCAGCCCGATCACCAGCGCCGCGGGCAGACCCCAGCGCTGCCCGCCGAGCGCACCGGCCGCCAGCGCGGGCACGCTCGCCCACACCGTCGTCGTCAGCGGCACGTTCCAGTACTGGAGCTGGAGGTCCGTCATCGTCAGCGGGGACAACGCCATCAGCACGCAGATCACCGCCACGTCGGCCACGACGACCGGCTTGGTCCGGCCCCACCCGCCCCAGTAGGCGAACCCGGTGAACACGGTCCAGAAGGCCATCGCGCCGAGGATGGTCCAGGCCAGCCACGGCCGTTGGTACGCCTCCGACTCGGCGATCACGTGGACCACCGCGAAGCACAGCGTGAACACGCGCACCACGACGGTGCCGCGCCACAGCGGTGTGGCCGGGTCCTTGGTCACGCGAGCTGCGCCTTCGTGAACACCCTGACCTCCCACTCGGTGCCCTCGCCGGGTCCGGTCTGCAGCTCAAGGGTCCCACCCAGCGAGGCGACGCGGCCGCGAATCGACTTCGCGATCCCCATTCGGCCCTCGGCCTCGGCGTCGGCGATGCGGCCGTCCGGGATGCCGGGGCCGTCGTCGCGGACGCTCAGCACGACCTCGTCGCCGAGGTCCTCCAGCAGCACCCACGCCCGCGCGCTCGGACCGGCGTGCTTGTCCACATTGGACAACGCCTCGCGCACCAGCGACGTCAGTTCGGTCGCGACGGCGGACTTCAGCATCACCTGCGTGGCGGGCGTCGACACCTGGATCCTCGGCGTGGCCAGCAGTTGCAGTCCCGGCCGCACGTCGACCTCGCCGTCCACGGTGGACTCGGTCGGCGCGGCGGCGACCAGCGCGCGCAACGCGACCTCCTGCTCACCGGCGAGCATCGCGAGCTCAGCGGCCTCGCCGCCCACCTCGAGTCCGCGCTTGCGCACCCGTGCGAGCACCTGGAGCACGCTGTCGTGGATCGAGCGGGCGAGCCGTTCGCGTTCGGCCGTGGCGGCCTCCGTGCGCAACGCCTGCGCCAGCCGGACCGCCGAGCGCCGCGCCGTCGTCGCCGCCATGCCGACGACCAGGCCCGCACCCGCGAGCAGCACGACGTCGCGCATCAGGTCGACGCTCATCTGCCCCTTGGACAAATACGTCGACAACCCGACCGCGAGGCCACCGGCGAAACCCCACCGCTTGCCTCCGACCGCACCCGCGGCGACCGCGGGCACGCTCGCCCAGATCGTGGTGATCAGCGGCGTGTTCCACTCCAGCAGCTGCCGGTCGCTGAGGATCCACGGCGACAACGACATCAGCCCGCACGTCAGCAGCAGGTCGACGAGCACGATCCAGCGCTTGCGGCCCGCCTCGCTGCTGTACAGCCTGCTCGTCACGACCGACCACAGCGCCATCGCGCCGATCACGGTCCACGCCAGCCACGCCCGTTTGTAGTCGTCCTGCTGGACGATCACGGCGCCGGTCGCGAAGAGGAATGTGACTATGCGTAGCGCCACCACCCCGCGCCACAGCGGCGCGACGGGATCCTCGATCACCTTGGTCCCCGGAATGGCAGGCTTTGCGCGCACGGTGTGCTCCTTTCGCCACCATCCTGCCGCGTGAACGTGGGCTGGCTAACCCCCAGGTGGCCGTCTTCTGCCGAACGGCCGAATGTGCGACGCTTGCGCGGTCCGGTGAGCGCTCCCGTTTCGGGGGAGGGCAGAGAGTGCGCGACTGGCCATTGTGGACCTTGCGCACACCCGCGCTCTGCTACTGGCTCGTGATCGACGCCCTGGCGCTCGCGGTGATCAGCTACGTCATCGCGTCGTCCGCACCACCGACACCGTCCGAGATCGGCAGGTTCGCCGCGATCGCGGGCACCGCGGGTGCCGTGATCATCGGCAGCTCGATCTACAGTCACCGCCTCCGCGAGACCGAGCGCAACCCGTGGGCCGCGCACCTCTGCTACCTGACGGCCGGCATCTGCGCCCTCCCGCCCAACCTCCTGGTGCTGCTCCTGTTCGGCCCGGCGCTGCACTGCGTGCTCGCGCAACGGCCGGAGGCCTACCGCTGGATCTTCACGCTCTCCGCCACCGCGCTGGCCGTCTTCGGCACGCGTTACCTGGTCGGCTGGCACCACCCGACGTCCGAGATCGCGATGATGGTGCTCGGCGCGACGATCGTGCTGGTGGTCCGCGCCGGACTGATCGCGCTCGGGTTGAAGCTGCGCCGCCCGGAGGCCACGTTCGAGCAGAACGTCGGCGAGCCGATCGACGCGGTGCTCGGCGTCGTCGCCGTCAGCATCGGCGGACTGATGGGTTGCGTCGCCGCGGCGAACCCGGTGCACGCGCTGATCGCGGGCCCGCCGATGGCGTTGCTGGAACGCGCCGCGCAGCTCCCGCAGTGGCGCCGGTCCGCGCAGCGCGACGCGAAGACCGGCCTGTCCAACGCGGTGCACTGGGACAGCCGCGCCCGCTACGAGCTCACGAAGGCGAACGAGCAGGCGAGGTCGTCGGCGGTCATGCTGCTCGATCTCGACCACTTCAAGCGGGTCAACGACGAGGTCGGCCACCTCGCCGGTGACGCCGCGCTGAGCGCGATCGCGCTGCTGCTGCGCGGCACCGTCCGAGGCGGTGACCTGGTCGGGCGGTTCGGCGGCGAGGAGTTCGTCGTGCTGCTGCCCGAGGCCACGCCCGAGGTGGCGGAGGCCGTCGCGGAACGCATGCGCAAGGCCGTCGCGGCGCTGCGCGTGCCCACGATGGCCACCGACGGTCACCCGCACGAGCTGCACGGGCTGACCGTCAGCATCGGCGTCGCCACCACCAGCCGGTTCGGCTACGAGCTGCCCGACCTGCTGGTCGCGGCCGACGCCGCACTGCTCTCCGCGAAGGCGTACGGCCGCAACCTGGTCTCGATGGCCTGAGTACTACTTCTTCTTCTCGGGCTTGGAGTCCTCGCCCAGCTCCTCGACGCGGTCGCTGTCGTCGTCGGCAGGGCCCGTGTCCTGGGGTTTGAGCACGTCGACCTGTTTCGGATCGATGTCCGCGTCCGACTCCGACAGCAGCGACCGCACGCCGGAGTTGAGCACCGCCAGCAGCGGGACGGCCAGCAGCGCACCCGAGATGCCGCCGACGATCAACCCGGTGGTGATCGCCAGCACGACGGCCAGCGGGTGCAGCTTCACCGCGCGCCCGAGCAGGATCGGCTGGAGCACGTGCGACTCCAGCTGCATCACGCCGATCAGCACGGCGAGCACGATCAACGCGGCCAGCGGGCCCTTCGCCACCAGCGCGACGAGTACGGCCACCACACCGGTCACGACAGCACCGATGATCGGGATGAACGCGCCGAGGAACACCAGCGCGGACAGCGGCACCACCAGCGGCACGCCGATCACGGCCAAGCCGATGCCGACACCGAGCGCGTCGACCACCGCCACCGCGGCCGTCGCCCGCACGTACGACACCAGCGACGCGAAACCGCGGCGACCGGCCACGTCCGCGCGGTCGCGCACGTCGGACGGCACGGCGCGGGTCATGAACCGCCAGATCCCGTCACCGTCGTGCAGGAAGAAGATGAGGGTGAACAGCGCCAGCAGCAGCCCGGTCAGCACCTCGCCGACGGTCGCGGCCGTCGTCAGCGCACCGGACGTGATCGCCGACTGGTTCTCCTTGACCGTCTTGACCACCTGGTCGAGGTAGTTCTGCAGCTGCAGGTCGCTCAGCTGGAGCGGGCCGTCGTGCAGCCACTTCCTGATCGCGTCCAGCGACGCGGACACCTGCGACTCCAGCTCGGGGAGACCCCTGGTGAACTCGGTGATCACGAACGTCAGCACGCCGCCGACGGCCCCGATCCCACCGATCAGCACCACGGTCGTCGCGACGCCCCGCGGCACCCGCCACCGCACGAGCTGCGACACCGCGGGCGACAGCAGCGCCGCGAGCAGCAGTGCGATGGCGACGGGGATCACTATCGTCGCGAGGAACCCGAAGACGTAGGCGACCACGTACAGCGCCGCGATGATGACCACGAAACGCCAGCTCAACGCGGCACTGACGCGCAGCAGCCGCGGAACCCGATTGCTGATGTCCGAATCCTGTGCGCTCACGCGGATCACCGTAACCGCTCAACCCCTGGCCAACCCCGATGTCGGAATGATCGGATTGACGCGTCACAGGGGGAGGGACAGTGCTGAAGCCCGACGAGTTCACCGAACTCGAACGCCAGGTGTGCGTCGCGTTCGCCGGGGGCCGCGAGCTGGACCTCGACGGCGGCACCGTGCGCGGCGTCGTCGTCACCGGGTTGCTCACCGGTCTCTACCGGCTGCGGCGGACCGGACTGCCGTCGATGAAGCTGCGCAACGCGCGCATCGCCGGCCCGTTCGACCTGGAAGGCGCACGGGTCGCGCACGTCATCGACCTCTACCACTGCGTGTTCTCGCAGACCCCCGACCTGCGGATGGCCAACCTCGTCGGGCTGCGCCTGCGCGGCTGCCGCATGCCCGGCCTGTCCGGCCGCAACCTGCGGGTCACCAGCGACCTCGTGCTCGAAGCCGGCTTCACGTCCGACGGCACGGTCGACATCACCGACGCCGCCGTCGAGGGCACGCTGCGGCTCGCGGGCTCCGTGCTGCGCGGCAACGCGTCGCACGCGCTGCTCGGCGCGAGGCTGCGCGTGTCCGGCTCGATCCAGGCCATCGCGATGCGGGCCTACGGCGAGGTCCGGCTGCGCGGCGCGAACATCGGCGGCAGCGTGCACCTCGGCGGTGCCCGGCTGATGAACCCCGGCGCGGACGCGCTGGAGGCGTCCGGGATCGTCGTCGCCGGCAACCTCTTCTGCAACGCCGAGGGCGGCCGGTTCACCACCGACGGCCGGATCCTGCTCGACGGCGCGCGCGTCGGCGGGAACCTCGAGTTCACCGGCGCCCGGCTGCACTCCAACCACCAGGTCGACAACCGCGTGCTGGTCATCCCGCACGGACTGGCCGACGAGGCCGCGACGCTCGTCGCCGACCGCGTCCGGGTCGAGGGCAACGTCGAGCTCGACGACGGCTTCACCAGCTCCGGCACCGTCCGGCTGCCCAACGCGCTGGTCGGCGGCTACCTGCGGCTGTCCGGCGCGGTGATCGGGCCGCGCGAGATCGCCGAGGAGCTGGCAGGCGACATCACCAACCGCATCCCGGTCGCGCTGCACGCGGACGGCCTCAACGTCCGCGGCGACCTGGAGGCGCGCGGCACGCACAACGGCGACGGCAAGCGCTCGAGGCCGCTGCACTGCTACGGCCAGGTGCGGCTGTCGAACGCGCGGATCAGGGGCAGCGCCAGCATGTCCGGCGTGATGCTGCACGGACCGGGCATCGACGTCCTGTTCGCCGACCGCATCGACGTCGGCGGCACCCTCTTCCTGCGCGACCTGAACGCCAAGGGCTCGATCCGGCTGCAGAACGCGACCATCGGCTCCACCCTCGACTGCTCGGGCGCCCAGCTGCTGCTCCCCCGGCTGCGGACCAACGGCACGCTCAAGCCGTCGCTCGACGCGCGCGTCGCCACCATCGGCAAGGACCTCCTGTGCAGCCGCGGCTTCAAGGCCGTCGGCGGCGTCCGGATCCGGCTGGCCGAGGTCGGCAAGATGGCGACGTTCAGCGACTCGCAGCTCGGCGGGCCGAACACCGAGATCGCGCTCAACGCGTACGGCCTCACCGTGCACCAGCTCCGCCTGCACATCTCCGACGAGCACGCGCCGCAGGGCCGCGTGACGCTGAGCCGGGTCAAGGCGACGTCGGTGACCGACGGCCCCGGCCTGTGGGCGGCGACCGGCGGCGTCGAGGTCGACGACTTCACGTTCGAGGGCATCAGCGCCGAGCCCGACGTCGGCGTGCACACCCGGCTCGCCTGGCTGCTCAGGATCCAGCCGGACTTCGCGCCCGGACCGTACGAGCAGCTCGCCGCCGTCTACCGCGAGGGCGGCGAGGAGGAGCTGGCCCAGCACGTCCAGCTGGAGAAGCAGCGCCGTCGCTACTCCGAGCTCGGCAGGGCGGGCCGGTTCTGGGGCTTCCTCCAGCGCTGGACGGTCGGCTACGGCTACCGGCCGTGGCTGGCGATCTGCTGGCTCGGCATCTTCTGGCTGTGCGGGTCGCTCTGGTTCCTCGCGCACCCCATGGTGAAGCTGAACGCCGACGAGGACCCGGTGTGGAACGCCTGGCTGCTCTCGCTCGACCTGCTGATCCCCATCATCAGCATCGGGCACGACGGCAGGTGGCAGTTCACCGGAGCGTCCCAGTGGATCTCCGCGGTGCTCGTGGCCGTCGGCTGGATCCTCGCGTCCACCGCCGCGGCAGGTGCCGCACGCGTCCTCAAGCGGGCCTGATTACGAATCGTGAGATCGAGCTACACGCTGTGTTCGTCACACGATGTAGTTAACCGGGTGCGTTGGGCGTGCATTCGGGGAGGCGTGACTGGCAGGCTCACGCCGTCGACTTGATCACTTGGATCGTCGGCGTTTCCCCCGAATCGTGGAGGTACCCAGGTTGTCCGCTGACGGCGTGCGAGTGACGGGAGTGGCCGGCATCCGCCGGTTCGCTCGCCGTGCGCTCCTCGCCGTCGGCGGTGCGGTGGCCGGAACGGCCGTCGCCTGGGCACTCACCACCTCCTCGGCGCAGGCCGCCGAGGAGATCCCGCAGGCCGACTTGTTCTCGAAGGTCGTCACCAGTGACGTCCTCGCCGTCGAGCCCGCGAAGAAGTTCGTCGACAACGTCGACGAGACGCTGCGCGCCGAGCAGCAGAAGGCTCGCGCCGCTCTGCCGGCGGGCCAGGTCCAGGACGTCGTCGGCAAGGTCGCCGACCTCGTCCAGCCTCGCCTCGGCGCGGTCGTCCCCACCGGCAAGATTCTCGGTGCCGAGACGAACGCGCTGCCCGCGCCGGCAACCACGACCGTCGAGCAGGCTCCGGCCGCGCCCGTCGTCGTGGCACCGCAGTCCGCCGGCTACTCCGGCATCCAGTGGACGAAGCTGCTCGAGACGCACCACTCCGTGGTGTCCGACGAACAGCACCCGTCTCTTCCCGCCGACCCGTCTCGGAAGCTCCCGGTCCCGGCGCACATCCCCGTGCACTGCGGCTGCTCTTCCGACGGCTCGGGTTCTGCAGGCGGCAGCAACTCCGCTGCTCAGGCTGCGTCCGGCACCGCTCACGACATCGCGGTGGCGCGTGCTCTCACGCCGTCCACCGACGAGGTTTCCGTGACGCCGGGCAAGCAGCCCGGTATCACCCCCGACTGATTCAAGCGCGCGGTCCGCGGCAGCTCCACGCTGCCCGGTAATCGACCGACGCGCTTTTTCTCATGCGCTCCTGTGGTCGAGACGCCGCGCCTCCCCCCGATGACGCTTCCTGCGTCCGGCCACCCAAAAGCCCCCTTTTACCCAAAAGGGACATGGAAAAGGAGACCCAATGCAGACCTGGGCAAAGCGCGGCATTCAGTCCGCGTTTGTCACTGGTGGTTTGCTGATGCTCGGTACGGGCATCGCTTCTGCCCAGGAGAACGTCAACCCCGACGCAGCACCGCCGGCAGTTGACGCAGGCGTCGCCGTTCCGATCAAGGTCGAGCAGACCAACCTCGGGACGCCGCTCAAGAACATCGACGCCCCCAAGATCGACCGGACCATCAGCACGGACCGCGTCACCAGCGCGGTGCCCACTCGGACGGCCGCTCCGGCGACCAACCCGCTGGTCCGCAAGGCCGGAGAGCGCCTGCAGGGCACTGCCCTCTCGGGCCTCATCCGCGGCAACACGGTTCAGGCGCACGTCGATGTGCCGATCCACATCTGCGGCAACGCGATCGCCGTCCTCGGTGACGCGCACGCCGAGGGTGACTGCACGCAGGAGTCGCACCGCGACACCGGCATCGTCACCGACGGCGAGGGCAACGCGCTCGCCGGCAACATCGTCGCGGTCAACTGGGTCGCGCCGTTCCAGATCACCGGCAACGCGATCGCGGCTGGCGGCAACGCCTCCACCGACACGACCGCGACGCAGGAAGCCACCACCGGCGGCGACTACCGCACGTCCGGTGAGAAGGGCGCGGTCTCCGGCAACGCGATCGTCGGCCAGTGGGCCACGCCGTTCCAGATCACCGGCAACGGTGTCGGTGGCGCGGGCATCGCGGACGCGAAGTCCGAGGCCGACACCACCGCCGTGTCCGACGGCTCGATCCAGACGACCGGTGAGAACAGCACTCTCAGCGGCAACGTCGGCGGCGTGCCCCTGGCCCCGCTGGTCGAGGTCAACGGCAACTCGGTCGCCGGTGCGGGCAACGCCAGCACGGACTCGGTGCAGACCGGCAAGGCGCAGGCCGGTGGCACGCACACCGGTATCAACGACATCCAGACCTGGGTCGAGACCAACGGTGACCCCGCCACCGGCGCGGGCAACGTGGTCCAGCCCCAGCTCGCCGGCCCGATCACGGTCGACGACAACGCGGCCGCCGCGGTCGGCAACTCGGACGCGTCGTCCGAGACCACCAACGACGCCGACGCGGGTGGCTTCACCAGCACCTCGGGTGAGGGCTCGACGGCTTCCGGCAACATCGCGGACGCCCCGATCGCGCTTCCGGTCTCGGCCGGTGGCGACTCGGCGGTCGCGGTCGGCAACGCCACGACCGACCACACCAACACCTCGGACACGGACGCCGGCTCCGGCACCTACACCAACGGTGACGACTCGGTCCTGTCCGCGAACACCGCGTCCGTGCCTCCGGCCACGGCCGTGGACGTGTGCGGCGACAGCGCTGCGGGTGGCGGCCAGGCCGCGGGCACCTGCACCAACGACGTCGAGTCGACCACGGGTGGCTACAACGGCACCACGGGCAACGACAGCGTCGGTTCCGGCAACATCGGCACCGTCCCGGTCGCCGTTCCGGTCGAGACCTACGGCACCACGGCCGCCGCAGCTGGTGGCTCTTCGTCGACCGCCGACGAGGAGAAGGACGTCCGCTCCAGCGGCACGCCCAACACCGAGGACGACAACGGCACGGTGTCGAGCAACGTCGTCACCGCTCCGACCGCCGCGGCGGCTCAGGTCTTCGGCGACACCGCCGGCGTGGTGGGCAACACCACGACCGACACCAAGCAGGACACCGAGGCGATCGCCGGTGGCGACCCGCACGCGACCGGCAAGAAGAGCTCGGTCTCGGGCAACATCGTCCAGGCTCCGACCTCGACGCCCGCCCAGGTCTTCGGCACCGGTGCCACCGCGGTCGGCAACAACACCGCCGCGGCGGACAACGCCACCAACATGGCAGCGGGCGGCGACGCCTCCTCCACCGGTGAGCAGGGCTCGATCGCGGGCAACATCGTCTCGGCTCCGGTCGGCTCCGGCACCCAGGTGCAGGGCGAGTCGGTCGGCGCGGGCAGCAACGTCGACGCGACGTCGGTCAACGACCTCGACTCGGTCGCCGGTGGCGACGTCACCAGCAACGCCGATGGCGGCTCTGTCTCCGGCAACCTGATCGGTGCGCAGGCCGTTCCGTTCGCGGCGACGCCGGGTGACACCGTGTCGGGTGCGGGCATCACCAACTCCGACGCGACGACCGACACGAACGTCGTCGCCGGTGGCAACAGCGACAGCTCGGCCGAGGACGCCTCGGTGTCCGGCAACCTGATCCACGTCCCCGCGAACGCCGAGCCCGGCGTCTACGGCGACGCGGTGGCGGCGGCCGGCAAGGCCACCACGGTCACCGACAAGGTGTCGTACACGCAGGCCGGTGGCGACATGCAGACGGCGGGCAACGGCCCGCTGACCGCTCGCGAGATCACGGTTCCGGCCGAGGCCGCTGCCAAGGTCAAGGAAGTTCCGGCCGAGGTGCTCGGCCAGGCGACGACCACCGTGTCGGACGACAACACGCAGATCACCGGCGAGGAGACCGACGCCGTTCGGTCCGCCAACCTGAAGGGCATCGAGCTCCCCAAGGGCGTTGACCACTTGGCGCCCGCGAACCAGGTCCCCAACCTGGACTCGCTGAAGAAGCTCCCGGTGAACCAGCTGCCCGACCCGGCCCAGGCCGCGTCGCTCGCGGGCCAGCTGCCCACCCAGGGTCTGCCCGTCGGCCTGCCCCAGGAGCGCACCGAGGTTCCGGTTGCCGGCTCGCTCGCCAACCTGAACCCGAACGTGAACGGCATCTCGCTGCCGAAGCTCCCGGCCGTGCCGACCCAGGCACTGCCGCTGGACGCGGTGACCGGTCTCGTCGGTGGCCAGGCGCGCTCCATGCCGACCCTGCCGAACGTGCCGGTTCTGCCGTCCCTGCCGGTGACGGCTCCGGCCCTGCCGGTGACCGCCCCCGCGCTGCCGGTTGCCACCGAGCGCTCGCTGCCCGCGACCCCGAAGCTGCCGCTCGGCGGCCCGGCTTCGCTGAGCGGTCTGCAGCTCAACCCGGCCGGTGACCTGGGTGCCGCCAAGGCGCGCAACCTGCCCGTCGACGGCTCGGCACTGAGCGCGCTCGACACGGAGAAGGCGTTCGAGAAGGTCTCCGGCCGTCTCTGACGATCAAGACCACTTTCCTCCGGTAAGAAACTGAGCCCCCCGGCGACGCGACGGTGTCGCCGGGGGGCTCAGCCCTTTTCCGGTACTTTCGCGAACGCCAGCACGTCGTCCGTGGTCGTGTCGCCGTCACTGGTCACCCAGTGGATGTGCGCCTTCGGTGCGAGCTCCTTGATCCGCTCCGCAACCGGTTCCCCATCGCCGAACGCGTGCTCCGCCACCACCGCGAGCGTCCGGTCCTGATACCGCGCGACCGTGAAGTCGGCGCGCAGACCGTCACGAAGTGCGTGCGCGACGTCGATCAACCCGTCGTCCACGCGCACCAGCACCAGCGAGACCAACGTCCCTCGGGTCCGCGCCCTGATCAACGCCTGGTCCAGCCGGTCGAGCAGCAGTGCGTGACCGGGCAGCCCGGTCAACGGGTCGTGCAGCACCCTGCAATAACTATCACCTGCGCGGGATGATGTCCGAGCCCTGGATGTAGTTCATCGCCTCGACGAACTTCGGGTCCTCCGCCCGCCGCGCCAACTCGGCCTCGTCGACGTTCTCGATCCGCGTGTGCAACCACCACAGGTTCCCCTGCGGATCCAGAATCCGGCCGACCCGCTCACCCCACGGCGCGTGCGTCATCCGCGTGACCGCCGTGGCCCCGGCGTTGATCGCCTTCTCGAACGTGGCGTCCGCGTCGTCCAGGTAGAGACGCAGGAACGCGGGCGTGTCGATCCAGTGGTCCCGCGAGTCGAACATCATCACGATCGACGTGCCGATGCGCGCTTCGGCGTGACCGATGGTGCCGTCCTCACCGACCACTCGGAAGATCTCTTCAGCGTCGAACGCCTTCGTCATGAACTCGATCTGGGCGTTGGTGTCCCTCGTGATGATCCACGGGGTGACCGTCGTGTACCCGTCCGGGATGGTCTTGACCTGCTCGTTCGTCGTCATGTGGACAACGCTAGGGACGAACTAGGCCAGATCTGGTCCTATTTCGCGAGGTACTTGGCCAGCACTTCTGCCTCGGCGCGCAGCCGTGCGGCCTCATCGGCACGACCGAGCTGCTCGTACTCCTCCGCGGCGGTCGTGCGGTCCCGCGCTTCCTTCGCCACGATCGCGAGCACGTCCGCCTCGGTCAGCTCCTTGCGCACCGCTTCGGCCGCACCAAGTCCGGCCGTGGCACCCGCGAAGTGCTCGTTCCCCGTGAGCGGGAGTGAGGAGTCCTCGACCGGCACGGCCTCGGCGTTCTCGATCGCCGACAGGGCGGATCGGAGCGCCGAGATGGCCACTCGGTCACGGGCCTTGAGGGCTGTCTTCAGTGCGTCACGCAGGCTGGCGATCACCAGTCCATTGTCCACGTACATCGCGAAGCGCGGCCGACCACGCGCTCACCGATGAGTTTCCCGCGCCGCGCCGGTCTGCACGCCGGAGACCGACACACGGAAGGCTGGCCCCATGCGGAAACTGATCTACGGCATGAACGTGACCCTGGACGGCTACATCGCCGCCCCCGGCGACGACATCGGCTGGGGCGGGCCGAGCGACGAGCTGTTCGGGTGGTGGCTCGACCAGGAGCGGGCGAGCGGACTGTCGCTGTACGGGCGCAAGCTGTGGGAGACGATGAGCTCCCACTGGCCGACCGGCGACCAGCAGCCGGGCGCCACCCCGGCGGAGATCGAGTTCGCGCGGAACTGGCGGGAGACGCCGAAAGTGGTGTTCTCCTCGACGATCGACGAGGTCGACTGGAACACCCGCGTGGTCACCGGCGACGCGGTCACCGAGATCACCCGGCTCAAGGCCGAGGACGGCGGCCCGATGGGCATCGGCGGCGCAACGCTCGCCGGGGCGGCCATGCGGGCCGGGCTGATCGACGAGTACGTGCTGGCCACTCACCCGGTCCTGGTGGGCGGCGGCACGCCGTTCTTCACCGCGCTGGACAGCTGGGTCAACGTGAACCCGGTGGAGACGCGGACGTTTCCCGGCGGCGTGCTCCTGACCAGGTACGAGACGAAGCGCTGAGCGCTCACCCGCGAGACGTCAGCCCTGCGCGAGATCCGCGAACCGCGAGTAGTGCAGCTGGTGAGCCACGGTGATCGTGGCCGTCGGCCCGGCACGGTGCTTGGCCACGATCAGGTCCGCCTCGCCTGCGCGAGGGTCGTCCCGCTCCCACGCATCAGGACGGTTGATCAGGATCACCATGTCGGCGTCCTGCTCCAGCGACCCGGACTCACGCAGGTCGGACAGCTGCGGCCGCTTGTCGGTGCGCTGTTCCGGACCGCGGTTCAGCTGCGAGATCGCGATGACCGGTACCTCGAGCTCCTTGGCGATCAGCTTGAGGTTTCGGGAGAACTCGGAGACTTCCTGCTGACGTGACTCGGACTTCTTGCCGGACGACATCAGCTGGAGGTAGTCGACGACCATGAGCTTGAGGTCGTGCCGCTGCTTCAGGCGGCGGGCCTTGGCGCGGATCTCCATCATCGTCAGGTTCGGCGAGTCGTCGACGAAGAGCGGGGCCTCGGAGATCTCGCTCATCCGGCGGGCGAGACGGGTCCAGTCGTCGTCGCTCATCTTGCCGCCTCGCATGTCGCCGAGGCGGATGCGCGCCTCGGCGGAGAGCATGCGCATGACGATCTCGGTGCGGCTCATTTCCAGCGAGAAGATGGCGCTGGTCATGCCGTGCTTCACCGAGCACGACCGCGCGAAGTCGAGGCCCAGCGTCGAGTTGTGGGTCGGGATCATCGACTCGCCCGCGAGGTACAGGTGGTCGTGGTTGTCGACCTCGACGCAGCGCACCGGCACCGAAGCGACCGGGCGCACCGCGCGGATCTCGACCCGCTCGGTGCTGCCGAGGGTGCCCTCGAGCTCCTCGATGTCGCGGCGCAGGCGGGCGAAGCGGCCGTCGACCGTGAGCGACGCCAGCAGGTCGCGGCGCTGGTAGCGGCTCGCCCGCAGGTACGCCGCCGGGATGTGCGGGTCCTCGTCGAGGCCGAGTTCCTTCGCGGTGCGGAGCTCGGCGTCGGTCAGCTCGAGGTCGCCGAAGCCGGACAGGAACAGGCCGAGCGAGGTCGGGGTCAGCGGGAGCGACGTGGCGGGCAGGTCCCACATCGGCGACATGCGGATGTAGTGCCGGGACAGGCCCGCGGTCTCGAACAGCTGCGCGGTCGTGCGGATCGCCCAGAAGCCACCCGTCTCGCTGCACGACTCGGTCAGCCACTGGTGCTCCGCGTCGGCCACGATCACCGTGCCGTCGGAGAACTCCACCGAGAAGCACGGGCGGCCGGGCATCACCTCGGTCGCGGCGACCACCGTCGTCGGGCGGCCGTCCGCACCCATCAGCTGCGAGCCGACGGTGACCTCGCCCATCGTGGTCCAGCCGGTCGGCGTCGGCAGCGGCGTGTCGAGCGCCAGCGCCTTGCCGACACCGGGACGCGCGGCGACGATGATCATCTGGCCGGGGTGCAGGCCGTTCGTCAGCTCGTCCAGGTCGGCGAAGCCGGTCGGGATGCCGAGCGACGAGCCACCGCGCGACGCGATCGCGTCGATCTCGTCCATCGTCGGCTGGAGCAGGTCCTCCAGCGCCACGTAGTCCTCGGTGGTGCGGCGGTCCGTGACCTCGTAGATCGCGGCTTGCGCGCGGTCGACCACCTCGTCGACGTCCGCGCCCTCGGCACCGTTGTAACCGAGCTGCACGATGCGCGTGCCCGCCTCGACGAGACGGCGGAGCACCGCCTTCTCGGCGACGATCTCCGCGTAGTAGCCGGCGTTCGCGGCCGTCGGCACCGTCGCGATCAGCGTGTGCAGGTACGGGGCACCGCCGACGCGCAGCAGCTCGCCGCGGCGTTCCAGCTCGGCGGACACCGTGATCGGGTCGGCGGGCTCGCCCCTGCCGTACAGGTCGAGCACGCAGTCGTAGATCGCCTGGTGCGCGGGACGGTAGAAGTCGTTCGGCGCGAGCGCCTCGATGACGTCCGCGATCGCGTCCTTCGACAGCAGCATGCCGCCGAGCACCGACTGCTCGGCAGCAAGATCCTGCGGAGGCTGGCGCTCGAATCCGGGCTCCGCCATGCCCCGGTCGTCTACCAGCGCCACCGTGAGATCACCCCATCGACTCGTGCCTGCACCTCAGGTTTGTACCCCGAGGGTCTGACAATTTCGGAGATTTCGGCCCGGCCACACTGCGCGATGGGCGATGTCCGCGAGGCGACGCTAGAGGGACCCATCCGGAGCAAGCAAACCAGCCTGTGGACAACTCGGTGGACATCCTGTGGATGTGCGCCCGCAGCCGGGTAGAAGGTGGGGACAACCTGGGGACAACCACAATCGTGACATGGAGACCCGCAGGTCAGCGGCTGTGCACAACTTGTGGAGAAACTAGTCGGTGACACCCTCGGCGTGTCGCGTCAAACCGTCTCTTCGGCGTGTCGCGAGCCTCGTGTCACATCGACTTATCCACAGGCGAGCCGTGTCGAGACGCTACTCCAAACGTGCAAAAGCGCCACCCGACCAGACCAACCTGGCCAGGTGGCGCTTCCATGAAGCACTACGCCGAAGCGGTCACCACGAGGGGGAGCGCGACGGTGACCTCCGGGTGCAGCCGGATGGTGACCGAGTGCTTGCCGGTGGTCTTGATGTGACCCGGCAGCTCGATCGCGCGCTTGTCCAGAACCGGACCACCGGCGGACTTCACCGCGGCGGCGATGTCCGAGACGGTGACCGAGCCGAACAGCTTCGACGAGCCGGCGGCGGCCTTGGCCTTCAGCGTGACGCCGCCGAGGCCCTCGAGGGTCGCCTTGATCTCCTTGGCGTGGTCCAGGTCCCGCACGCGGCGGGTGTCCTGGGCGCGCTGGATGACCTGGATCTGCTTCTGCGCGCCCTTGGTCGCGACGATCGCGAGACCGCGGGGGAGCAGGTAGTTGCGGCCGTAGCCGTCCTTGACCTCGACAACGTCGCCGGGGGCACCGAGGCCGGACACGTCAGCGGTGAGGATGAGCTTCATCGTTGCGTCTCCTTTCTCAGCGAGCGGTCGAGGTGTAGGGCAGCAGCGCCATCTCACGGGCGTTCTTCACGGCAACAGCGACGTCGCGCTGGTGCTGCGAGCAGTTGCCGGTGACGCGGCGGGCACGGATCTTGCCGCGGTCGGAGATGAACTTCCGAAGCAGCGTCGTGTCCTTGTAGTCGATCAGGCTCGCGCTCTTGTCCTTGCAGAAGGCGCAGACCTTCTTCTTGGGCTTGCGCACAGGCGGCTTGGCCATGTGTCTCTAACTCCTGGAATTACGCGGTGAATGAATGTCTGGATGACCGGTGCGGTCGGTCTAGAAGGGGGGCTCGTCGGCGAAGCCGCCACCGGAGCCGGCCGGCGGGGCGGAACCCCACGGGTCGTCAGCGGGGGCGCCACCGCCACGGGACTGAGGAGCGCCGCCGCCGAAGCCGCCGCCTCCACCGTCTCCACGGCTGACCTTGTTGACCTTCGCGGTCGCGTAGCGCAGCGAGGGGCCGATCTCGTCGACCTCCAGCTCCACGACAGTGCGCTTCTCGCCTTCCTTCGTCTCGAAGGAACGCTGGCGCAGCCGTCCGGTGACGAGCACGCGCGAACCGCGGGTGAGCGACTCGGCCACGTTCTCGGCGACCTGCCGCCACACGTTGCACCGCAGGAACAGCGCTTCGCCGTCCTTCCACTCGCCGGACTGGCGGTCGAAGGTGCGGGGCGTGGATGCGACCGTGAAGGACGCAACCGCGGCACCCGACTGGGTGAAGCGGAGTTCCGGGTCGGCGGTCAGGTTCCCGACCACCGTGATCGTCGTCTCACCAGCCATGGCTTGGGAGCTCCCCTATCCGAGGTTCGTCAGGCCTTGACGGCCGACTTGGCGGGCTCGCGGCGCAGGACCTTCGTCCGGAGCACCGTCTCCTGCAGACCGAGCTGGCGGTCCAGTTCCTTCACCGCGTCGGGAGTCGAGGTCAGGTCGAGCACCGCGTAGATACCCTCGGTGTTCTTGTTGATCTCAAAGCTCAGCCGGCGCTTGCCCCAAACCTCGACCTTCTCAACGTTTCCGCCAGTGGTGCGGATGACGTTGAGGAACGTGTCGAGAGACGGCGCGATCGTGCGCTCGTCGAGACTGGGGTCGAGGATGACCATCACTTCGTAATGACGCATGAGGACCACTCACCTCCTGTGGACTCGCGGCCACGGGCTCTCCGTGGCAGGAGGGTCGTCGCGTCAGCAACTGACAAAGAGTAACAAGGAGCGCTCGCCGGGCTTTTTCGGGGTGGTCACGCCGGGGTGCGACGCAGCACCCAGGTGCGCACCAGCGCACCGGTCACGCAGGACAGCGCGAGCACCGCGACCAGCACCGGAAGGCCCACACCGCCGACGCCGCGCAACCGCGGCAGCGCCTGCGCCCGGCCCGCCGTGTGCACCGGGTCGCCGTTGTAGCCCTGGCCCGTCGTCGACCTCGGCACCGCGGAGCCGTACCGGACGCCGGGCGACGGCGAGTAGACGCCGGGCATCGCGAACGGCAGCGAGCCGTAGCTGAACAGCGGCACGCGGCCGAAGTTGTTGCCGAGCGAGTAGAGGCTGAAGTTCCCGTTGGACGCGGCCACGCCGCCGACCGGCGTCGCACCGGTCTGGTTGCCGGGCGGGGTGCTGCCCGGAGGCGTCGTCCCCGGCTGGCCCGCGGGCGGCTGCGTGCCGGGCGGGACGGTCGGTGCGGTGGTCCCGGCGCCGGGCAGGTTCGGCAGCGCCTTGGGCGCGTCCTGTATCGGCGCGGCCACCTTGTTCACGCCGGTCACGACGACGCCGCAGCCGTTCGTCAGCGTCGTCTGCACGGACGACGCGAGCGTGCCGATGATCGGCCCGAGCAGCGGCATCTTCCTGAGCTCGGCGACGACCTGGTTGGCGATGGTGGCGCCGGAGATGGTCGTGGTGCCCGTCTGCACTGCGCCGATCGGGATCGGCGGCAGCGCGGTGAACGCCTGCTTGAACGGCGCGGCGAGCGGCGGTCCGAGCAGCGGGATCTTGTTGATCAGGTCGGTGACGGGACCGACGACGGCCGACGGGCTCAGCGAGACGGGCTGACCAGGCGTTCCCTGCACGGACGTCGCGCAGCTGCCCACGACGATCGGGTCAGCGGCCGCAGCCGTCCCCGCACCGATCGAGGCCGATACCAAGGTCACGAGCAACGCGGCGGTCGCGCTCGCCAGTCTCATGTGCCGTCCACCTTTCCTACTTACAAGTAACGAACGTACGGCCAGGTGGTGACGCCGGTCATGTCTCCTTTTGACAATTACTCCTATCGGCGGCGGTCGCAGGTGCGTTGCAGACGCCGACTACCCTCCTTGGCATGCGCATCGGGGCACATGTCCGCGACGACGACCCAGTTGACGCCGCGGCGGAACGCGGTGCCGAGGTCGTCCAGTTCTTCCTGTCCGATCCGCAGGGCTGGAAAGCACCCAAGCCGCACCCCCAGACCGAGGCGTTGCTGGCGAGCGACCTCACCGTGTTCATCCACGCCCCGTACATGATCAACGTCGCGTCGCTGAACAACAAGATCCGCATCCCGTCGCGCAAGAACGTGCTCCAGCACGCCAAGGCGGCGAAGGCGGTCGGCGCGCAGGGCCTGATCGTGCACGGCGGCCACGTCACCAAGGGCGAGGACCCGGCCGAGGGCTTCCAGAACTGGCGCAAGTTCTTCGAGCGGCAGGTGGCCGACGGCGGCTTCGACGTCCCGATCCTGATCGAGAACACCGCTGGCGGCGACAACGCCATGGCGCGCAGCTTCGACGCGCTGGCCAGGCTGTGGGACGCGGTCGGTGAGTTCGGCGCGGGGTTCTGCCTGGACACCTGCCACGCGTTCGCCGCGGGCGAGGACCTGGTCGGCATCGTCGACCGGGTGAAGGCCATCACCGGCCGGATCGACCTGGTGCACCTCAACAGCTCTCGTGATGAGTTCGCGTCCTCCCGCGACCGGCACGCCAACATCAATACTGGCACCATCGACCCTGACCAGCTGGTGGCCGTTTGCGCCAGCGCCGACGCCCCGGTCGTGGTGGAGACACCCGACGAGGGTCAGGCCGGCGACATCGCGTTCCTGCGCGACCAGCTCGGCCGGTGAGACTTGTGCACGAGGTGGTGGCCGTGGTTCCCGAGCAGCGTGATGCCGGGCGCCGAGGCAACCGCTTCGGGCGCACCGCCCTCGCCGTGCTGGTCATGCTCTGCGGGCTCACCCTGCTGATCGGGTTCGCGAACAAGGACCGCTGCACCGGCCCGTCGTTCGACGAGTGGGGCCGCACGCAGCCGGACTACGACAAGCGCAACAAGGCCGAGGTCTGCTACTCGGACATCCAGCACCTGTGGATCGGCAGGGACATCGACCGGCACGTCTTCCCGTACGTCGACGGCGGCATCAACGACAGGGGCCTGCTCGTCGGCGGCTCGGTCGAGTACCCGGTGCTGACCGGCCTGCTGATCTGGGCAGGCGCGCTGTTCGCGCACAACGACGCGGAGTTCCTGCTGTACTCGGCGCTGCTGATGATGCCGTTCGGCCTGCTGACCGGTTGGCTGCTCGGCAAGCTGGCCCGCTGGCGCGCGCTGCTGTGGGCGATCGGTCCACCGCTCGTGCTGTACGCGTTCCACAACTGGGACCTGCCGGTCGTGCTGTGCTCGGTCGCGGCCGTCTACGTCGTGCACCGCTGGAAACGGCCGCTCGTCGAACGCTCGGTCGTCGCGTCCGTGCTGCTCGCGCTCGGCTTCGCGTTCAAGATCTACTCCGGCATCTTCGTGCTGCCGCTGATGCTCTACGTCCTCACCGGCGGCCGCGACGGCAAGGAACTGCCCGACGGCAAGAAGTACGACCTCGCCGGCGCGTGGCGGGTCGCGATCGCGGCGGTCATCACCGTGGTGCTGGTGAACCTGCCGTTCGCGATCGCCGGCTACGAGGGCTGGAAGGCGTCGTTCACGTTCCAGCAGCTGCGCCGGGTGGACATCACCACGAACTCGGTCTGGTACTGGGGCCTGCGCCCGTTCATCAGCGACGACGAGATGCAGTCGCTGGTCGGCGTGCTCTCCCCCGTCACGATCATCATCTCGTTCGCCGTCGCGTGCTGGCTCGGCTGGCGGCGCTACCAGTCCGAGGGCACCTACCCGTGGATCCCGGTGTCCGGCGCGATGCTGTGCGGGTTCATGCTGCTGCACAAGGTCCACTCGCCGCAGTACACGCTGTGGCTGGTCCCGATGCTCGTGCTGCTCAGGGTGCCGCTGCGGTGGGCGTTCGCGTACTTCGCCGCCGATCTCGCGATGGGCATCGGCATCTTCCGCTGGTTCTACGCGATCGAGTTCAACCAGCCGGCGGGCATCTACGACAGCTTCTCCGCGCAGGCCGTGATGATCGGCGTGTGGGGACGCGCCGCGCTGCTCGTGGCCCTGTTCGTCGCGTTCCTCAAGGCCCGCGACGTAGTTTCTGACGATGACGACGAGCGCGGGGTACTCGGGGAAGCCGCTCCACGTGAAGTTGGGCGCAAAACCCGGCTCCCGCGTGCTTCTGGTGAGCCCGCCTGAGGGCTTCGCACTCGACTGCCCGCACCACACGCGCGCCGGCCGTGAGCCGTACGACGTGCTGCTCGTGTTCTGCCCGATGCTCGCGGACCTGCACCGCCAGTGGGAGAAGTCGGTCGCCCGGATGACCACGGCGGGCGCGCTGTGGATCTCCTGGCCGAAGAAGTCGTCCGGTTTCGGCTCCGATCTCGACGAGAACCTGGTGCGTGAACACGCGCTCGCACACGGGCTCGTCGACGTGAAAGTGTGTGGGGTCGACCAGACGTGGTCCGGGTTGAAGCTGGTCAGGCGCCTGAAGGACCGGTAGCCCCCGGACGGCCGATGCGTCAGATCCACTTCCCGGCGCATCCTGGGTGAGTGCGGATGATCGGCCTGGTTTCCGCGGGGGTGGCGTCGCTGCTCCTGCTGACCGGTGCTTCCGACGCACAGGAGCCGCAGGCCCCGCGCTGGGTGCCGACGTGGCACGCCGTGCCCAACGAGGCGTCGGCCAACTCCAGCCAGACGATCCGCACCCTGGTCCGGATCACCGCGGGCGGCACGTCCGTGCGCGTCCGGCTGTCCAACGCGCTCGGCACCAGGCCGGTGCGCGTCGACCGGGTCACCGTGGCGCTGTCCGCGGGCGGGGCGAACGTGCAGGAGGGCTCGCTGCGCGAGGTCCGCTTCCGCGGCGCGCGCGGCACCACGATCCGCACCCGCGGCGCGGTGTTCTCCGACCCGATCGCGCTCAACGCGTCGGAGCGCGCGCTCCTGCTCGTGTCGACCTACGTGCCCGCCGGCTCGCCGTGCCACGCGCGGGCGCACCGCACGAACTACGCGGCACCCAGCGGCGACCACACCGGTGACCTGACCGGTGCCGCGTTCACCGCGAACCACACGTCCGTCTGCCTCGTCGGCGGCGTCGACGTCACGGGCACCGACGCACCCGGCGCGGTGGTGGCGCTCGGCGACTCGATCACCGAGGGCGACTCGGGCAGCTGGCCCGGCTACCTCGACACGTCCAGCGCGGTGCTGAACTCCGGCATCTCGGGCAACTGCGTGACGCTGCACGGCGACGCGATGGTCGTCCGGCTGTACCGGGACGCGCTGTTCAGCCCGCAGGTGCGCACGGTCGTCCTGCTGGGCGGCATCAACGACATCCAGCAGGACGTGCACGCCGACACGATCATCGCCGCGCTGCGCACGATCCGCGCCCGCACCCAGCTCGCCGGGGTGAAGCTCGTCGTCGGCACGGTCACGCCGTGGCGCGGCTGGGGCGCCTACAACGACAAGCGCGAGTCGCAGCGCCAGACGCTCAACGAGTTCATCCGCACCGCGGGCATCTTCGACGGCGTCGTCGACTTCGACGAGCTGCTGCGCGACCCGGCCGACGTGCTCAGACTGCGTCCTGAGTTCGACTCCGGTGACCACCTGCATCCGAATGACGCGGCTTTCCGGACGATGGCACGAGCCGTCGACGTGTGACCAGCCGCCGGTCCGGCGCACCCTCCAGCACCCCGGCGAGCGGGTCGCCATCGCTGGCCTGCCGCACCAGGTCGAGCTCGGGCCGGTAGATCTCCCGCACGACCATCGCGCACAACGCGATCACCGCGACGTCCCGCACGACCACCGCACCGAGGAACCAGTCGATGGGCAGTCCCTTGTTGTCCGTGCCGAGGTAGAAGTACATCCGCGGCGCCCACACCAGCGCGTCCAGCGTCATCCACGCGAGCACCGGCTTCCACCGCGGGATCGCCAGCACGGCGAGCGGCACGAGCCACAGCGAGTACTGCGGACTCCACACCTTGTTCGTCAGCAGGAACGCCGCCACCACCAGGAACCCGAGCTGTGCCAGGCGCGGCCTGGTCGGCGCGGACAGCGTCACGTACCCGATGCCGATGCAGCACAGCACGAACAGCACCGCGCTCACCGTGTTCAGCACCTCGGGCGCCTGCCCCTGCTGCAGTCCGGGGTCGAAGCCGGGCCACCCGGTGAACTGGCTGATCACGTTGTACAGCGAGTCCGGGTCGACGCCGCGCTCGGTGTTGAGCCGGAAGAACTCCTTCCAGCCCCTCGCCGTGTCCGGGTTCAGCGCGATCGGCAGGTTCACCGCCGCCCACGCCAGTGCCGCGGACACGGTCGTGATGATCCCAGCCCGCATCCGGTCCGATCTCCAGCACAGCAGGAGCAGCGGCCCGAGCAGGAACAACGGGTACAGCTTCGCCGCGCCGCCGATGCCGAGCAGCACGCCGGCGAGCACCGGTTTCCGCCGCGCCCACGCCAGCAGCCCACCGGCGGCGAACGCGGTCGCGAGCGCGTCGAAGTTCGTGAACGCGTGGACGATCACCAATGGCGACACCGCGACCAGCGCCGCGTCCCACACCCGTTGCCGCGCACTCCGCGCGACCGCCCACACGGTGACCAGCCAGGCCAGCGCGAGCCAGAACGCGGTGACGTCGAAGAACACGATCACCGTCATCGGCAGGCCGGGCACGAGCGCGACGAGACCCTGCGCGACGCGCGCGTTGAGCCACTGGAACAGCCCCGTGAGCACCGGGTACTCCATGTACCTGACGTGCTCGGTCGGCTTGCCCTCGTCGTCCTTCCACGAGGTCTTGTACGGGAACGCGCCGGGCTGGTCGAGCCGCTCCGCCGTGTACAGCGGCACCGTGTCCGAGTAGCACAGCGCGGTGAACTGCCTGCTGCCGCGCCAGTCCAGCTGCACGACGCCGTTCTCGTCGACGTACTGCTGGATGCACGGCGCCTTCTGCAGCCACCCCAGCGCCAGCATCACCACCGCCAGCAGCAACACCACCCGCAGCGGCGACCAGAACCAGTGCCTGCCGATCTGCGCGTGCCTGCCGAGCGGCCCGCCGAACGGCCTGCTCGCGTGCCGCGCGATCGACTCGGTCCACGTCGGCGGGATCCGCTCGGCCGTGGTCAGCGACTCGTCGTCCTCGGCTGGCAACTCCGCGGGGCTGGTTGGCACGTCGCGGATGCTAACCGGATCAGCGTGGTCGCGCGGTCAAACGGAAAGGGGCGGCACCCTCGTGCCGCCCCTTTCCGGTGCCTCAGCCCGTGGCGATCTGCTTGTCCGCCAGCGTCCGCGCGCGGAACTTCCGGGTGGCGTCGAACAGGTCCTCGGGTGCTCCGGCACCCACGCCCTGCTTCAGGTCCCAGCCGCCGATCTTGGCCGCGACCTTCTTGAGCAGGGGCGATCCGGGCTTGACGTCGATCTGGAAGTGGCCTTCCTGCGGCGT
This sequence comes from Lentzea tibetensis, assembly GCF_007845675.1. GTDB lineage: Bacteria > Actinomycetota > Actinomycetes > Mycobacteriales > Pseudonocardiaceae > Lentzea > Lentzea tibetensis. The sequence continues at coordinate 186,752 of NZ_VOBR01000004.1, forward strand.
CTTCTTGTTGTCGCCGCCCCAGCGCACGACACCCTCGCAGTCAGCGAGGATGTCCCGGATGGCCGCCACCTGGTGCTTGAGGAAGCCGCCCTTGGCCCCGGCCGGGTACACCTTGGGCTGGATGGCGAACGCCGTGCCGGACAGGTAGTTCGTCTGGTGCGGCGCGTCGGTCGTCTTGGCGGCGCTGAGGTGCCCCGCCTCCAGTGCGGCGACCTCGTAGTGGAACCGGCGCGCGACGTGCAGCAGCACCGTCGCGACCTCGCCGGACCGCAGTGCGACGGAGGCCGCGGAGCCTTCGACGACGTGCGGCGCGACGGCCTTCGGGTCGACGGACCAGCCGTTGGCCGACTTCGCCGCCTGCGCTTCCGCGACGGCGGGCACGCCGAACCCGACGGTGGCCGCGGCGGCCAGCCCGCCCGTTACGGCGAGGAACCGCCTGCGCCCGAGTCCCCCAGTGGTGTTGTTCATGATCTTCCTTCCCCCTGGTGTGGTCAGCCGCGGACGAGCCGGTCGATGGTGTCGACGAAGCCCTGGATGAACGGGTCGAGCTTGTAGGCGGGCAGGTGCTTCGGCAGAACCGCAGGCCCACCGGCGTCGTCGTAGACGACTCCCTCGTGCATGCCCTCCATGACGGGGTCGTTCTGGGCCGTCTTGGGGATCAGCGCGTTCCTCGCCGCCTCGGCGACGTTGGCCAGGCTGCCGCCGAAGCGCAGGTTGTAGAACGTCCTGAACCGGTTGACGTGCCCGTTGCCGGTGAGGTGCGCGCGGAGCGCCTCGTTGATCTTGGCGCCCCTCTTGATCGCATCCAGCATGATCACCGCGTCGGCATCCGCGACGATGTCCTCGAGCTTGTAGGGGGAGTCCACGTTGACCTTCATCAGGCGGTCCGTGCAGTACTGGTAGCCGGAGGCGTACTCCTCGTCGAAGCGGCGCCACGAGCCGTAGAACGAGACGAGGTCGCCCGCCCAGCCGGCGAAGTCGCCGCGGCTGAACAGGTTGCCCGGTCCGAGGCCCCAGATGTGGCCGAGACTCGCCGCGGCGCCGAAGTGCGGAGCATCGAAGTTGACGCCGAACGAGGGCTCCTGACAACCGAAGATCCACTCGGTCCGGGGGATGCGGTTGGCCACGAACTCGATCCAGTCCTCGCTGACACCACCGCCCGCGAGGACGTCCCACGGAATGCTGTTGTAGGCCTGCACGCGCAGGAACTCCATCACCCGGAGGTTCGCGTACCGCTCGTCCCCGTTGTGGTACGCCACGGCCGCCGCGTAGAGCCGGTCCATGAAGCCCAGGAAGGCGTCGACCGGTGAACCGGGTTTGTCGACGTTCTCCGGGCCGCATCCGATGTCGGTGCCGCGGTAGACGTCGTTGTCGAGGTCGAAGACGTCACCGCTGTTGTTGAACTTGAACTCCTTGATCTGGTTGAACGACCAGTTGTTCGGGTTCGAGAAGCCCAGGTTGCCGGAGAAGCCCCAGGACATGCCGGACACGAAGGAGTGCCGGGCGCCGACCGCGGCGCTGACGCGCGAGCACACGTTGCGCGACCCGTAGACGCCGATCACGTACTTCTTGCCGCGGTTCTTCAGCGCGGCGTTGACGCCCTGGAAGTACGGGATGATGTTGCTGTTGATGTCCGCCGTGGTCGCGTCGTAGTCGACCGCGAAGTAGATCGTCGTGCCCCGGTTGAACTTGTACACATCAGACGCCCGTTCGTGCGCCATGATCCCCTGGTCGTAGCCCGTCGACCAGGTGAAGTCGCCCAGCCGCCGCCCGTTCCACTGCCAGATCGGGAACACGCGCAGACCGCTGGAGAAGATGTCCTGGAGCTCTCCGGGCTGGATCTCCTTGTCGAGGGTGCTCTCCGGCGGTTCGTGCAGGTACCGGCCGACGACGACATAACCGGCGTTCTTCAGCGCGCGAGACCTCGAAGCAGTGATGTGGTACCGCGTGTCACAGGCCGTCACCTTCCGGTCCGGGTCTCCCGTGGACACCAGCAGCTGTGCCCAGGTCGTGAAGTCCCCCCTGCCGTTGGGGTCGATGTGCGAGAACTCCTGGAACTTCCGCAGCCAGTTCCCCAGCCCCTCGGTCCAGCTCGAGGTGAAGGTGGCGTACCACTCGTTGGGGAAGAGGAAGAAGGGTGAGTTGAACACGCAGGCCGCGCTGAACAACCGGATCCACGCCGCCGGCGAACCCGGCTCGATCGTGTTGCGGCGCAGCCCGGCCTTCGTGCCTTCGCCGAAGTAGCCGGTGGCCTGGTCGTCGGGGACGCCGAGCTCGTACTGGATGGCTTTCAGCAGCGCGGTCTGGACGTCACGCGTGTAGTGACCGTCGCACGGGATGATGAAGAACGAGGACCTCTGGACGTAGGTGCTGTTGAGCCACCGCTGAATGGTCCGGACTTCCTCACGGCCCCCGGAGAGCAGGACGTAGGCGTCCATCGTCAGCAGTGCCTTGATGTGTTTGACGAACAGCTGGGAGGACGTGCTGTTGTCCACTCCCATGTTGTTCTTGAGCTCGGCGGCGGCCTGCTGGCTCTCCACGAGCCAGTTGCCGTCGACGTCGCCCGCCCAGTACCCCTTGCAGAACAGGGCGTGCTGGATGATCTTGATGATGTTCTTGTTCCTGCTGGCGGTGACATCGCCCAGCGCGGCCACCTTGGCGTAGGTGCCGTCGCCGAAGTTGGCGGCCACCGGGCTGATGCCCAGCTCGTGCTGCAGGCCCATCGTGAGCGAGTACATGACGTCCCAGCTGGTGCTGCCGTCCTCGTCACATCTCTCGTAACCGGCGACACCGCCGTAGGTGGCGTTCACCCACTTTTGGGCGTCGAGAACCTTCTGATCCACTTGTTTCCCCCAGAAACGACGACTGCGACCACCAGCAGAACGAGCGCAGTCGGGTTGACCCACGACGAGACGAGGTCGTGGTTGGCATTGCACTTCATGCTCAGCGGCAGGTACGAGTCGCGCGGGTACAGCGTCAGGTCCAGCTCCGCGCCCTGCCGTGCGCACTTCTCCTCGAGCTCGAAGGCGAACGTCTGGGTCAGGCCGTACAGGTAGACGGCGAACGAACCCAGCAGCGCCACCATCGCGGTTGTCGTCCACGGCCGCTGCCGCCGGTCGGCCCGGCGGTAGGCGAAGCGGATCGCCAGCGCTGCCAGCAGAACCAATGCGATGAAGAGCGCGAGAATCATGTCGTCCTCACTTCAAGCGAACAGTGCGAGTGACCGTCCCGTACATCGGCACGGAGGTGGGCAGCGACGGCGCGCACTCGGTGTCCGCTTCGTCGACACGGGGAGAACCGTTGGGACGCACCAGGAAGCGCACGCAGATCCGGACCGAGGTCCGCTCGTACGTCCCGCCGCCGCCGCCCTCGCCGCGCCCGTAGAACACCGCGTCGAGCTCGAAGCCGCCCTCGACGTCTCGGCTGCCGAAGACGCGGTCGGCTCCCAGCGCGGCCGTGGCGTCAGGGACTCCCCTGCCGAGCGCGGCCACGCCATCGAGCTGGTCACGCCCCTTGCCGACCGAGGCACGCGCGTCTTCGACGGCGTGCTCGAACGCCCGGTCCTCGCTCGACGAGCACGCCGCCGTGCCGGCCACCACGAGGGTGGCCAGCACGGCGGCGACGGTCACTCGGTCGGTCAAAGCCCGAGTCGCCGCAACGCGTCGGTGAACACGTCGCCGTAGATCTTGTGTCCTTCCTTGTTGGGGTGGAAGCCCTCCGCCGCGATGAGCGCGCCGTTGGTGAGGGGTTCGTCGGACTCCGTCTTGTCGGTCTTGATGAAGTTGATCCGCTCCGGATCGCCGCACGCGCCCTTGCCCTCGAACGCGGACATCGGGTCGGCGTAGGTCATCGGGATGTGCTCCTCACCGACCAGCCTGAGCTCGAGCATGCGGTACTTGTTCGAGAGCGCGGTCGCGACCTCGCCCGTCCACTCGACCGTGCGCGGGGTGAAGGTGACCGCGCACGAGTTCCTGTTCTCCATGAGCTTCGGGTAGCCCATGAGCACGATCTTGGCATTCGGCGCCATCTTGTGGATTGTTCTGATCGCCGTGGCGACCGAAGGCATGACCTTCTCGTCGATGTGCCTCGGGACCGCGTCCTTCAGCATGCCGGGTCCGAACCGGTCCACCATCTCGCTGTCCTTGCACTGCGACTGGGTGTAGAAGCACTGCTGGATGAGCGGGCTGAAGTACGTGTCGTTGCCGCCGATGGACAGGGTGACCAGCGTGGTGTCCTCGTCGACGAACCCGCGGTCCAGCTGGGCGAGCTCGTAGTAGCCGGCCGCACCACCATCGCCCCACGCGTCCCTGGGCGGCTGCGACTCACCGGGTAGGGCGTTGCGCGGCAGGAGGTCTCGCACCCGTGCACCACTGCACGCCAGGAGGTGGTAGTCCAGCGTCGGGTTGTTGTAGAAGTCGGCGATCGAACCGATCGTCACGCCGTTGTCCCGAGCCAGCTTCCCCTGTCGCGACCACGCGTTCGGCGAACGGTGGCACGCGTTGCGCCACCGCGGCTTGTCGCCGTCGATGTTCGTCTCGCGGTAGTACGCGGGGTTGCCGCCGGATCCCTCACCCGAGGAGTACGAGTCGCCGAGGGCGACGATCAGGTTGTCCGGCTTCTTCGCCAGCGGCTGGAACGCGATCGCGTCCCAGGCGATGTCCTCGACGCCCTCGCCGTCTTCGGTGGTCGAGGACAGCCGCACCTTCGGCCTGCCGGAGAACTGGAATGCCCCGAGCGACACCCACTTGTTCTGCTCGGTGCGCTGGAGGACGACCCGGTGCTTGGTCTTCGACCCGGTCTCGATCTCGTACCTGGCCTGCCTGGTGTGCGCGCCGTGATCAGGGATGTGGACCATGACCCGAGCCCACTGGTTCAGGTCCCGGTTCAGCTCCCACGTTCCGGTGATCTTGAAGAGGCTGTCCGCGTACTTGTTCCGCGTGTGCCCGAACCAGAAGTGGTTGTCGAAGCCCGCACCGATCTGGTGGAGGTCGATCGCCGCGGCCGGGTCCGAGAACTCGAACTTGAGCGTGCCCTGGTTGGTCCAGCCCCGCGAGCACTTGCGCATCGGATCTGCCCACTTCGACCCCGGCTGCTGCGGCGTCTGCGCCACGTCGTCGATGATCAGCACGTCCTGGGGCAGGGTTTCCAGCCCGCAGCGAGGCGGGTAGTTCGTGCCCCAGTTCGGCATCGGCTCCACGTCGTAGGTGAAGTTCCAGTTGCCGCAGGTGGAGTCGCAGTTGGCCTTCCACTCCGCGGGGAAGTGCCACCAGCACTTGAGGTCGTACTTCCCGTTCGCCGGGTTCTTGTGACCACACGGCCCGGCCGGTTCCGGATCATCACCGGGCCCCGGCAGCACGGACGGGTCGTCCGGCGTCCACTTCTGGTTGGGGTAGCAGTCGTTCTGCGCGGTGCAGAACAGCCTGGCCGGAGGCTTCACCTCCGAGCGCTGCTGGGTGGTGTTCCACCACGCGATCGCGTATCCCGGCCCGGTGGGCGTGGCGATCGAGAACGCGGCCCAACCCATGATCTTCTCGGGGTACGGCCAGAACTGCGGGTTCTTGGCGTCGCACTGGCACGTCTCCAGGAACGGGGCGCGGTTCTCCTTGTAGCGCGGGTTGATCGGGTTGTTGGTCCACCCGAGGCCCCACGGCGAACCGTCGCCCTTGTTGGCGTTGAACCCGGAGTTGTAGGCCCAGACCGCGAAGAACCAGTTCTCGATCTTGCGGGAGTTGCCGTTGTTGAGGACCAGCCCCGCGTTCTTGGTCTCGTTCCACTTGGTCTGCAGGATGGTGAGACCCTTGGCGATGTTCGACTTGAAGTCCAGCGCGATGGCCTTCTGCTGGTCGGCGGGGAGAGCCTGCCCGTGCTTCTTGGGGTCGCCCTCCCGGCCCGCCATCCGCATGCCGTCGGTGACCTGCGTGATGCCGTAACCGCAGTCCGCCTGGTCCCAGTGGATGTCCCAGTCGTCGACCTGGCTGTTGTTGTAGATCGCCAGCCCGTAGTAGTTGCCGATCAACGGGTTCGCGGGCACGCCGGGCAGGGCGAACCGCGACGCCTGCCACAGGTTCGACTCCTGCGCCATGATGCCGAGCAGGATCTGCGGCGGCACCTTCTGCCCGTCGCCGATCGAGACCGGCGGGAACATCTTCTGCGCGCCGTCGTTCTGCTCGAGCGTGCCGAGCACGGCCCGGTCAGCGGCCCACTCGGCCTGCTGCGGCGTCGGCTGGGTCGCCATCCCGTTGGGGTCGTTGCGCGGAAGCGAACACACCCGCTGGGCAGCGTCGGTGAGATCAGTGCCTGCCACCTGCGCCTGCACGCTGGCGCCACCGAGCTTCGGGTGCACCGCGCGGCCGGTCGCGGCCTGGTCGCTGACGTCGTCAGCCGGGTTGACCTTGAAGCCGACCTTCTTGCCGGTGGCGAGGACCTTCAGCTCGACCTTCGCGTCGCGCACGGCTTCACCGGTCGCGGTGGGCTTCTCCCACTCGGACTTCTCGACCGCGCTCCTGCCCTCGGTGGAGAGGACGGCGTCACGTGCGACGTCGATCTTGGCGACCGACGGGGGCAGCGCGGACACGGTCTTCGCGGCGCCGGTGATGAACACCTTGCCCGCCTTGCCCGAGGTGACCGCCAGGTCCTTCAGCGCACCGGTGGCGAGCGTCGTGACCTTGGGCTTCGCGTCGCCCGGCACGGTGCGCCGCGCGCGGACCTCGTCGCCGAGGCGCTCCAGGAAGACCACGCCGCCGTCGGCGTCGGGCTTCAGCAGGAACGGCGTTCCGGTCGCGGCGGCGAAGCGGGTGCGCACGCCCTTGTCGTCGATCTTCACGACTGCGTCGCGGGCCGCTGCCACGATGCCCGCCTTCGTCGGCACCGCCGACGTGACCTGGCCGTCGACCTCGATGCGCTTGGCCACCGAGCCCGCGGCCGCGTCGAGGCGGTTGAGGCCGGTCTTGGCGAGGTCGTCGCCCTCCTGCGTGAGCACGGCCTGTTCGCCGGTGCCGCAGCCGGGGTTGAAGTAGGCGAGGCTGGAGCGGACCGGCAGCTTCGTCACCGCACCGCTGTCCAGGTCGACCACGGCGCTGAACCCGCCGCGGGCCGCGAGCTGCTCCCGGTTGGTGAAGATGCGCGGCGCGTAGACGACGACCGCGCGCTTGCCGGACTCGGTCACGCAGGCGTTGCCGACCCACTGGTCGGCGTCGAAGCCCGGCTCTGACAACGATGCCGCGGTGCGCCACGTGTAGCCGGTCGCCGCGTCGGCCACCATCACGTGGAAGCCGTCGGCGTCGCCGCTCGTGGTCCACGCCCGGTCGTTCGACTTCTCCCAGTCCTTGCCGAGCAGCTCGTCGCGCTTGCTCGGGTCCGTCGAGTTCGCTTCGGCCTGGTTGGCCGGTGCTGCCGGTGGTGCCGGTGCTTTGGGTGCCGCTGCGGCGATCGACGGGCTCGCGATCAGCACTATCGCCGCTGCCAGCAGCGCGGTCGATCTGGTGCGCGTTGTGCGCATGTAATCCCCCAGGATTAGTTTTTGAAGAGCTAATGGAGCGGTACGGTCAGGTCCCGTCCTCCTTGATCATTTTTGTGCAGCACAACGGCCCGAATCGACGGAGATGTCGAATCAGGTGGTCAGCGGTGTGAGCTGGGTCAGGTGCGCATGGCCGTCAGAGCAGCACGATGTTTCTCGGCGCGACGAAAAAGGCGCGTGACCTTCATGAACCCCCCAGTTCAGTGTCCGGCTCGGTAGTTAACCGGCTGCCAGGTGCGGCGTCAACTCGCCCGCCTCGGCTGAGACGAGGCCCACCTGCCCGGTGCGACGAAAAGGGCCCGGCGCTGCTGCGCCGGGCCCTCGTTCAGTTCGTCGGATCTCGCCGGTTGATCGGATCCGGTGGTGGTTCCTCGCTCGTCGACGTCGTCGGACACCCGACGATCCCGCACGGCTTCGTCGGCTTCGTCGGCTTCGTCGACGACTCGTCCGGGTCGGTTGACCTGGGCGGAGTCGTCGAGGACGGCGTGACGGAGGAAGGCGGAACCGACTGCGACTTCTTCGGCGGCTCGAAGTTGCCCAGCGGCTTGGGCTTGGGGAACTTCTCCACCGGGGTGCCGTTCAGCGCGGCGTCCATGAACTTCTTCCAGATCTGCCCTGGCAGACCGCTACCGAAGACCGGGTTGCCGGACCTGTCCTTGATCGCCACGTTGCCCGCGTCCTTGCCGATCCAGACCGACGCGGACAGCGTCGGCGTGTAGCCGACCATCCAGGCCTTCGAGTTCTGGGAGGCGTTGTCGGCGAGCTCGTGCGTACCGGTCTTGCCCGCGCATTCCCGGTTGTTCGCGCACGCGATGCCCTTCTTCGGGATCTCCTTCAGCACCTCGGTGACGTTGTCCGCGATGTCCCGGCTCTTCGTGGCGTCGGGGTCGAATGCCGGCGCGCTCTTGTCGGTGTGCTGGTACAGGAGTTCCTTGTCCGGGCCCTCGATCTTCGTGATGAAGAACGGCTTGCGGTAGACGCCGCGCGAGGCGAACGTCGCGAACGCCGACGCCATGTCGAACGGACGCACCTGCGCGTCGTCCGCGCCGATGGCGATACCGGTGTTGGGCGCTGCGCCCTCCTTGCCGGTCAGCGTCTGCTTCGCCTTGCCGTCGATCATCACCGTCTCCGGGATGCCCGCCTGGTGAGCCGCGTCGGCGACGGCCTTCGGGCCGGTGTCGTTGGCCACCATGTCGTAGAACACGGTGTTCAACGACTCGATCATCGCCTGCTTGATCGGGCACTGCTTGCCGCACGTGGTGTTGCTCGCGTTGCGGATCGGCACGCCGTTGATGATGCGCGGTGTGCTGTCGTAGGTGTCGCCGATGCCCTTGCCCATCTGCAGGGCGGCGACCAGGTCGAACGGCTTGAACGTCGAGCCCGCCTCCTGGATCGTGCCCTTGGCGTAGTCGATGCCCTGCAGACCGTCCTTGCCGGCGTAGTACGCCTTGACGGCGCCCGTGGTCGGCTCGATCGCGCTGAGCGACGTGCGCAGCTCCGCGTCCTGGCCCTCCAGCACGGCGTTGACGGCGTCCGTCGCCGCCGTCTGCATGTTCTTGTCGATCGTCGTGTAGATGTCCACGCCGATCTTCTGGGCCCGTTCCATGGTCAGGCCGACGTCGTCGCTGTCGACCTCGTTCTCGACCTGCTGCTGCACGCGGGCGAGCGGACCTTCGAGCCCGGCAGGCCGGGTCTCCTCGAAGTTCAGCGGCGTCGGGAGCTTCTCGCTGCTGCGGTAGGTCTGGTCGATCCAGCCCTTCTGCAGCATCTGGTCCATCACGAAGTTCCACCGCTTCTCGCGGTACTCCTCGTTCTCGGACTTCGACGGCGTCTGGATCATGCCGGCGATGAGCGCGGCCTCCGACGGCGTGAGGTCCTTCATCTCCTTCTTGAAGTACACCTGCGCGGCGGCCTTCATGCCGTCGGCGCCGCGGCCGAAGTGCACCGTGTTCAGGTACGCGGTGAGGATCGTGTCGTGGTCCGACTCGTTGCTCATCTTGTAGGCCTTGACGAGCTCGGTGAACTTTCGCGTGAGCGTCGGGTCGTCCTGACCGGTGGCCTTCTTGATGTACTGCTGCGTGAGACCGGAACCACCACTGGAGCCACCGGTCGCCTGGATCCAGACGGCGCGCGCGATGGCCTTGGCGTCGAAGCCGGGGTTCTCGTAGAAGTTCGCGTCCTCGGCGGCGAGCACGGCCTTGCGGACGTGGTCCGGCACCTCGTCGAGGGTCAGCATCGTCAGGTTCTGGCCCGGCTGGCTGATCTTCGCCATCTCCGAACCGTCCGACCAGTGCAGCGTGATCGTCTTGTTCCGGCCGGCCGCGACCTCTTCCGGCTTCGGCCAGTTGACCAGCGGGTACGCGATCGCCACTGCCAGGATCGGGCCGAGGATCATCAGGCCGAGCGCGACGAAGCTGGCTATCCGGACGCGCTTCCAGATCTTCTTCTTACGCAGACGGCGCTCCTCGTCTTCAGTGAGCTCCGGCTCGTCATCGTCGTAGTAGTCGTCGTCGTACATGTCCGGGTCTTCGTCCGGCTCGCGATGCGTCAGCAAGCCTGGCTCGCGCTGGACCTGGTTCGCGACGGGCGGCAGCTGCGTGGTGGCCTGCTCACCGGGACGACGCGGAGGCACGGGACGGCCGGGGCCGCCGTTCACGGGACCGTTCGGGGCGCCTGGACCGCCCTGCGGGGCGCCAGGAGGGCGTCCGCCGGGAGGAACGGCACCGGGGGGCATCGGGCGCCGCATGCCGCCCGGAGGCGTCTGCGGGCGTCCACCAGGGCCGCCGGGACCACCGGGGCCTCCTGGACCGTTCACCGGACCGCCGGGGCCACCTGGGCCGCCGGGCGCACCGGGACCGTTCGGGCCGGGACGGCGCGGTGGAGGCTGCTGAGGGAATCCACCGGGTGGCGTGCCACCTTGGGGAGGGCGCGCGAAACCACCGGGCGGGGTGCCCGGTCGCGGTTGAGCAGGACCTTCACGGCGGCCGCCGCCATCGGGGTCGTCCCCCGTCGGCCACTGCGGTTCCCCGCCACGCTGCCTGTCATCATGCTGGTCGTTCACGAGAAATGGCCTCCCAGACCGGCGCGCACCAGCGCGCGGTTCGGTGGTCGTACATCGTTCGGAGCAGTGTCACTGCTGTGTCACTCCGCCGCGGTCCTCCTGCGTGGTTTGTCGACTCCACGCGTTCCCAGGACGTATGACTGCACCAGGTGGTTCCAACTACATGTGCGACACACTTCAACTACGTAGACGGTGAACTCCTCGAAGAGGTTCGCCATCCGCGCCAGTTCCTCGGTGGTCCTGGCAGATCCGGCTGCGTGCTTGAGCTCGTCACCGTAGACCCACGAGACGTGGGTCAGTGGCTCCTTGCGGCACACCGGGCAGGTCACATCGGTCGGAGTTCCGTGGAACTTCGCAGCTCGCAGCAGGTATGGACTCGCGTCGCAGACCTCCATGGTGCCCGTCCGGCCGGAGTAGACCTCCGCCAGCAGCGCACGCCGCTGCAGCGAGTAGTCCACGACCTGCCGTTGGGTCAACACGGGACCAGAGTACGTGGCGCCCGCATCCGCATGGTGGGCCGTTCAGGGCAGCGGGGAGCGACGCGATATCACGGTGTGCGACATCCCACAAAGACGAGGGGCTACTGATGTATCGCGGCGATATAATCGCGGCACCTATCGGTGCACGTGCGGGGAGGTGACTCGTGTTCGAGTTCGCGATCCTCGGCCTGTTGCACGAGGCGCCGATGCACGGGTACGAGCTGCGGAAGCGCCTGCACGAGCTGCTCGGCGCGTTCCGCGCGTTCTCGTACGGGTCGCTGTACCCAACTCTGCGGCGACTCCAACGTGCGGGCCTGATCGTGGAGGAGGGGCCGGAGGAATCCACCCTTTCTTGGGGACGTCGGGCGCGCAAGGTCTACCAGCTGACCACCGATGGCAAGGAGCGGTTCGCCGACCTCCTGGTCAACGCCGGTCCGCAGACCTGGGACGACGACTCGTTCGGTGTCCACCTGGCGTTCTTCTCGCGCACTCCGGCCGACATCAGGATGCGAATCCTGGAAGGCAGGCGGCGGTGCGTGGAGGAACGGCGGGAGGGGCTCAGGGCGCGTCTGTCCAAGACGGGTGAGCAGATCGACCGCTACACCCGTGAGCTGCACCGGATGGGGTTGGAGAGCACGGATCGCGAGGTGCGGTGGCTCAACGAGCTCATCGCGCACGAGCAGTCCGAGCAGGACGAGTAGTACTCACCTTTTGTCTAAGGAGGACTCGGCAATGGGCGGAAACCGCCGCACCGTTCGAGTGGCCATCGTCGGGGTTGGCAACTGCGCGGCGTCGCTGGTGCAGGGCGTCCACTTCTACAAGGACGCCGATCCGAGCACCCGCGTGCCCGGCCTGATGCACGTGCAGTTCGGTGACTACCACGTGCGGGACGTCGAGTTCGTCGCTGCCTTCGACGTCGATGCGAAGAAGGTCGGACAGGACCTCTCCGAGGCGATCCTCGCGAGCGAGAACAACACGATCAAGATCGCGGACGTGCCGCCGCTCGGCGTCACCGTCCAGCGCGGTCACACGCTCGACGGTCTCGGCCGGTTCTACCGGGAGACCATCGAGGAGTCGGACGAGACGCCGGTCGACGTCGTGCGGGCGCTGCGCGACGCCGAGGTGGACGTGCTCGTCTCCTACCTGCCGGTGGGATCCGAGGACGCCGACCGCTTCTACGCGCAGTGCGCCATCGACGCGGGTGTCGCGTTCGTCAACGCGCTGCCGGTGTTCATCGCGTCGGACCCGGTGTGGGCGGAGAAGTTCCGCGCGGCCGGTGTGCCGATCGTCGGTGACGACATCAAGTCGCAGGTCGGCGCGACCATCACGCACCGCGTGCTGGCCAAGCTCTTCGAGGACCGCGGCGTCCAGCTCGACCGCACCATGCAGCTGAACGTGGGCGGCAACATGGACTTCCTCAACATGAAGGAGCTGGAGCGCCTGGAGTCCAAGAAGGTCTCCAAGACGCAGGCCGTCACGTCCCAGGTGGACCGCGATCTCGGCAAGCGCAACGTCCACATCGGACCGTCGGACTACGTCGCGTGGCTGGACGACCGCAAGTGGGCCTACGTCCGCCTCGAGGGACGTGCCTTCGGTGACGTGCCGCTGAACCTCGAGTACAAGCTCGAGGTGTGGGACTCGCCGAACTCCGCGGGCATCATCATCGACGCCGTGCGCGCCGCGAAGATCGCTCTGGACCGCGGCATCGGCGGTCCGATCCTGTCGGCGTCGTCGTACTTCATGAAGTCGCCGCCGGTGCAGTACTCGGACTCCGAGGCGCACAACGCCGTCGAGGCGTTCATCCGCGGCGAGGCCTGACCTGTTGTGTCGTTGTGGCCCCTTGGCTCAAGGGGCCACAACGACACCGCTCAGCGCGTTGGGTGCCCCAGCGTGTGCCAGGA
>NZ_VOBR01000004.1:199718-448782 GCF_007845675.1 Lentzea tibetensis
GGTGGCGGCGATTCCTTTTGGGTTGCTGGGGCCCCCCGCTCCCCGCCCCCCCCCCCCCACACCGCTCAGCGCTTGGAGAGCCGCAGCTTCTGCCAGGAGCCGTCGGCGGTCCACCCACCGTCGACCGGCAGCGCCACGCCGTTGATGAACGTGCTCTTGGACGAAGCCAGGAACGCGACGGCGTTGGCGATGTCGTCCGGCACGGCGAACCGCCCCGCGGGCACGTGGTCGGTGATGTCGGAGTCGACGTAGTACCCGCCGGCCTGCGACTCGACGTCCATCTCGGTCTTGACCCAGCCGGGGCACACGGCGTTGACGCGCACCCCGCGCCCGCCCCACTCGACGGACAGCGTGCGGGTCATGCCGATCAGCCCGTGCTTGGTCGTGTTGTACGCGGCGCGGTCCGCCACACCACGCAGCCCGGCGACCGACGCTATGTTGATGACCGAACCGGAGCCCTGCGCGAGCATGATCTTGCCGAGCGCCTGCGTGAGCAGGAACGGGCCGGTGAGGTTCACCTCGAGCATCCGGTGCCACTGCTCGAGCGTCGTCTCCTCGAACGGCACGATCCCCGCGATGCCCGCGTTGTTGACCAGCACGTCGACCCGGCCGTACGTGTCGGCGACGTGCGCGGTCAGTCGTTCGACGTCGGCGGGCGACGCGACGTTGCCGACGATCCCGTCCTTGCTCTCCTGGAGGTCGAAGCCGACGACGGTGAACCCGTCCTCGCGCAGCACGTCCGCGATCCGCAGGCCCATGCCCTGCGCCGCGCCGGTGACCACAGCAACTCGTTGCGTCATGAGCGCGAGGCTAGGTGCCTGAGCGGGCCGAGCGGCAGCACCCGTGCGTGATCCCACGTCTCAGGACCAGCGGTGCTTAGCCCACGAAACACGCACAGCAGCTGTTCCAGTCGAAGGGGCGCGAGCGCACGAGGTCGAGGTACTGGGTCGTGTGCTCGTCGGTGGGATCCAAGTGGCGCCCGATGACCAGTCCGACAACTCGCTTAGCACCGGCACGCTTCAGAGCCACCGCGCAGGACTGGAGGCTTGCTCCGGACGTCCACGTGTCGTCGACCAGGAGAACGTTCTTGTCGGCCACGTCGCTGTGGACGGTGCAGGCATCCGGGCGGAGCTGCCGAGTGTTCTGCTCGGTCGTGCTCAGCACCTCGGCGAACCGACCTCGGGTGAATCCGAGTCGTCGCCCGAGCAGGTCGACCAGTGGGTGAGCATTGGTGCGCTCGCGCGTGCTCGGAACGACCGTGACCAGCTCGAACGGTCCGAGGCATTCGCCGTGGCGGCCGAGGAAGTTCGCGAGCACGGAGAGCAGCTCGTTGGTGAACCGAGTGCGCACAGCCTGAAAGCGGCTGTACTTGTACTTCGCCAGGACGTAGGCGAGCTGTTGATCCTTGACCGCGATGGAGATCGGCACGACGAGATCGGCCAGTTCGCTGTTGGCGGCCTCGTAGTGCTTGTTGCACTGCCAGCAGCGAGTCCACCCCTTCGAGTCACGGCGACAGACCTCGCACACCACGCCGGCGACAACGGGTGGCGGGGGCACGAGGATGTTGCTGTAGCGCTCGATGAGCTGGCTGAACGGGCTCACGTCAGAAGTTGATCAAATCCGGAACGTCGGTGCCGAGATCGTCCAGTACCCGGAGCAGTTGGTCCGGGCTCTCCAGCACGGTTGTGTTCGGCCTCGCCGCCATGTCCTGTCCCCAGGTCGTGCCGGTGACGACTTCAGGCAGGAGGAAGACGTGGCGCCCGTGCTCCAGTGCCAGCCGGGCCTGGATGCGAGTGCCGCTGTGCTCGCCTGCCTCGACGACGACGGTCGCGACACTGCACCCGCTCATCACCGCATTGCGCATCGGGAAGTGATGCTTGGCCGGTCCGGCGTCCGGCCAGAACTGCGACAGCACAGCGCCCGTTCGCTGAATCTCCTCGTGCAGTTCGGCGTTGGCGCTCGGGTAGCAGGTGCGCAGGCCGGTGCCGACCACGGCGACGGTGCGGCCCCCTGCGTCCAGCACGGCTCGGTGCGCCGCACTGTCGACTCCCGCCGCGAGTCCGCTGAGGACAGTGATCCCGTTCTGGGTCAGCATCGTCGCGATCTCGCGGGTGATGTGCAGTCCGCGGCTGGACGCGTTCCTGCTGCCGACTACGGCAACGCCGTTCTGGTCGGCGGGATCGAGGAAGCCGCGGTAGGTCAGGAAGGGGGGCCGCTGGTGCACCATCATCAGCTGCACCGGGTAGTCCTCGTCCAACACGGTGACGAGCCGGATGCCTTCTTCCGCCCACGCCTTGATCTCGTGCACCACCGCGTCGAGCTGATCGGCGGGGTCGACGGTGACGTGGTCGAGCGTCGGCTGCTCCGGCGTCAGCAACGTGTCCAGAGAGGTCAACGCAGAGCCGGACTCCTCCACGACCCTGGTGACGTCGGCCCAACCGAGCTCGCTCTCCCGCAGAGCGAGCAGCAGCGCGGCCTGTTCGACCTGGTTCGTCACGACCTCATCCTATCGAACAGAGGTTCGACCTGCGAGTTCACTCGCGGGAAAGTGGGCGAGTCTACTCAGCTCAAGTGCGGACCGATGGCCGTGCAGCCGACGGCTACGCCAAGGCGTCCGGCAGGTCGACGATCGAGCCGAGAACCGACACCTGCGCCAACACCGCGGGGTCCGGCGGGAAGTGCTCGTTGGGCACCGCGAACACGGTCATCCCGGCGGCCAGAGCCGCACGGAGCCCGTTCGTGGAGTCCTCGACGGCGTAGCAACGCTCGGCGGCCACCCCGAGCTTCGCGGCTGCCAGCAGGTTCACGTCCGGTGCGGGCTTGCCCCGACCGGCGTCCTCGGACGACAGTGCGACCTGGATCAGCTCGTCGAGCCCGGTCGCGTGCAGGAACGACCTGATCAGCACCGGCGGCGACGACGAGGCGATGGCCACGGGGTAGCGCGCGGCGACCGAGCGCACCGTCGAAACGGCACCGGGCAGCACGGGTGGACCGGACTCGTAGCGCTCCACCATCCCGGCGATCACGCCGTCGGAAGCCGCGGCGGGCGCCAGCTGAACACCGACGGACGACACGAGGTAGTCGGCCCACTCGGGGGTGCTCATGCCCTGCATGTCGGTCGTCGCGGTGGGCGTCCACGCACCGCCGTGGGCGAGCGCAAACGCTTGGCGCACCTCGTCCCACACCTGCTCGGAGTCCACCAGCACGCCGTCGAGGTCGAACACCACAGCTTCCACGCGGCCAACCTACCCGTGACCGCAATTACTTAGCTATGCGAAGCAATTAATGTTAGGGTAGCTAAGTGAATCTGAAAGGGCAGCCCAAGCAGGTGTGGATCACGGCGTTCGCCGCGGTCATCGCCTTCATGGGAATCGGTCTCGTAGACCCCATCCTGTTGTCCATCGCGGAGGGACTGCACGCGACGCCCGCGCAGGTCACCCTCCTCTTCTCCAGCTACCTCGGCGTCCAGGTCCTCGCGATGCTGTTCACCGGCGCCGCGTCGGCCAGGTTCGGCGCGAAGCGCACGCTCACCGCCGGACTCGCCCTGATCGTCGCCGCCACGCTCGCCTGCGCCGCGGCAGGCAGCATCACCGAGCTCGTCGGGCTGCGCGCGGTCTGGGGCCTCGGCAACGCGTTCTTCATCGCGACCGCGCTCAGCGTCATCGTCGGCGCGGCCAGCGGCGGCCAGAAGGGCGCGATCCTGCTGTACGAGGCGGCGCTCGGCCTCGGCCTGAGCGTGGGACCGCTGCTCGGCGCGCTGCTCGGCAGCATCTCGTGGCGCGGCCCGTTCCTCGGCACCGCGATCCTCATGGCCGTCGCGCTCGTGCTCTGCTCGATCTTCCTGACCAAGGACGGGCACGAGGAACGCGCTCCCATCAAGATCCTGGACCCGCTCCGCGCGCTGAAGCACCCCGGACTGCTCAAGACGAGCATCGGCGCGTCGCTCTACACGGCCGCGTTCTTCGCAGTGCTGGCCTGGTCGCCGTTCGTGCTCGAGTACGACGCGGTCGCCATCGGCCTGATCTTCTTCGGCTGGGGCCTGTGCGTCGCGGTGTCCAGCGTCGTGCTCGCGCCACGGCTGGCGCACCGCATGGGCGAGCAGCGCGCGACGGTGGCGGCGGTCATCGCGTTCGCGGCGCTCATGCTGGTCATGGCCGTGCCGAGCAAGCCGCTGCTGGTCGTCGCGGTGATCGTCAGCGGTGTCGTGAGCGGCCTGCTGAACACGCTGTTCACCGGTACCGCGATGAGCATCAGCGACGCCCCGCGCCCGGTCGCGAGCGCCGGCTACAACTTCCTGCGCTGGCTCGGCGGCGCGCTTGCGGCGACGTTCGTGAGCCACCTGCCCCACCCGTTCGTGATCGCCGCGATCATGTGCCTGGTCGCCTCCGGTCTGCTGACGACCATCAGAGCGGATGTGCACGAGGTACCCGCCGAAGCGGTCCTCGTCGGCGGACAGATGGCGGGTTAACAAGAAGTGAACAAGGTCCTACGGTCAGTTGGTTCCTGTCTGACCGTAGGAGGCCACGACCATGATCCCCCTGCCACTGCTCGCCAACCACCGCCCTGGTAGAGCAGCGGTGACCTGCGAGTACCGCTGTGGCGACGCTTGCTTCCACGAAGTTCCGAACACGTCCGGCAACCCCTACTTCGGTGACCTGTTCACCCGCCGCGCCGCGCTGAAGGCGGGTGCGGTCGTCGCGGCCGCCGCGACCGTCGGACTCCCGGCCACCGCCGCGGCCCAGGAGGCGAGCGGGCACCGTCCGCCCAAGGGGCTGAACTTCAAGCCCGTGCAACCGAACACCCAGGACGCGGTCGTGGTCCCCGAGGGCTACGAGCAGGGGATCGTCATCCGCTGGGGCGACCCGCTGTTCCCCGGCGTGCCGCAGTTCGACTTCGACAACCAGACCGCCGCCAAGCAAGCCGAGCAGTTCGGCTTCAACTGCGACTTCGCCGCGATGCTGCCGTTGGACCACCTGGGCCTCACCAACCTCATGGTGACCAACCACGAGTACACGTCCGAGCCGTTCATGTTCAAGGGCTACAGCTCGGCCAACCCCACCAGGGAGCAGGTCGAGATCGCCTGGGCCGCGCACGGCCTGTCGGTGTTCATGGTCAAGCGCACGCCCCACTCCGGCCAGCTCAAGCCGGCCTTCAGCAAGTACAACCGCCGCATCACGTTGCACACCGAGTTCGAGGTGCGCGGCCCGGCCGCGGGCAGCGCACTGCTGAAGACGTCGGTCGACCCGACCGGCACGAAGGTCTTCGGCACCATGAACAACTGCTCGGGCGGTGTCACACCGTGGGGCACGATCCTGTCCGGCGAGGAGAACTTCAACCAGTACTTCGCCAACGCGGGGCCGTTGAACGACCCGCGCCTCGCCCGGTACGGCATCACGGGCACCGCGACCGGCCGCAAGTGGGAGCGGTTCGACAAGCGGTTCGACCTCGCCCAGGAACCCAACGAGGCCAACAGGTTCGGCTGGGTCATCGAGCTCGACCCCAACGACCCCGACTCGACGCCGGTGAAGCACACGCACCTCGGCCGGTTCAAGCACGAGACCGCGAACGTGCGGATCGCTCGCGATGGCCGCGTCGTGGCGTACTCCGGTGACGACGAGCGGTTCGAGTACATCTACAAGTTCATCTCGAACGGCAAAGTGCGCAAGGGCGACAGCAGGTCAGCGCGCAGGCACAACATGACCTTGCTCGACGACGGCACGCTCTACGTCGCGAAGTTCACCGGCGACAGCCCGCCCGCTGAGATCGACGGCACCGGCAAGCTGCCGTCCGACGGCCAGTTCGACGGTTCCGGCGAGTGGATCCCGCTGGCCAGCGGCAAGAAGTCCTTCGTGCCCGGTATGACCGCCGAGGAGGTCTACGTCTTCACGCGCATCGCCGCGGACAAGGTCGGCGCGACGAAGATGGACCGCCCGGAGGACATCGAGTGCCACCCGCACACCGGCCGGGTGTACTGCGCGCTCAGCAACAACGTCGAACGCGGGAACGCGGGCAAGGAAGGCGCGACCGAGCCGAACCCGCGCCTGCAGAACCGCCACGGTCAGGTGCTCGAGCTGGCCGAACGCCGCGACGACGCGCTCTCCCTGACGTTCCGCTGGGACCTGTTCCTGGTCTGCGGTGACCCGAAGTCGCCGGACACCTACTTCGGCGGCTACGACAAGTCGCAGGTCAGCCCGATTTCCAGCCCGGACAACGTGGCGTTCGACCCGCACGGCAACCTGTGGATCTCGACCGACTCGGCGGGCGCGCTGAACGGGCTGAACGACGGCCTCTACGGGGTGCCGCTGGAAGGACGCGAACGCGGACACCTGAAGCTGTTCCTCACCGTGCCGAAGGGGGCCGAGACGTGCGGCCCGATCATCGGCGAACGCGTCATCACGGTGTGCGTGCAGCACCCTGGAGAGGTGGACGGCGCCTCCGCCGACAACCCGGCGTCGCACTGGCCTGACGGAGGCAGCAGCCAGCCGCGTCCGTCGGTCGTCGCGGTCTGGAAGCGCGGGCATCGGCAGCTGGACGAAATCGGCTGATCACACAGCGTGCCCCGATCGTTGGGTGCAGGACGAGTTCGTCTCCCGTTCACCTCGTGGACGGCTGGACATCGACTTGCCGACCTAGGTTCAGCCGGTTCCCACTGAGCCGATCTCGGAGGCCTACGTGTCTTCCCCCACCGATCGGGGCCGCCGCCTGCTGCCCCTGCTCCCGACGCACCCGCTCGGGCGCGCGGCGGTCACCTGCGAGTTCCGCTGCGGCAACGCGTGCTCGCACGAAGCCCCCAACTCCTCGGAAAACCAGTACTTCGGCGACGTCGTCCGCGAGGTCGTGAGCCGCCGCGGCATGCTCAAGGCGGGCGCGGTGATCGCCGCGGCCGGCGTCGGCGCGGTGTCGATGAGCGGCACGGCCCTCGCCGCGCCCGTCGAGGTCGACCTGGACGTCGACCTGGACCTCAAGTTCGGTCGCGACCGCGACGGCCTCAACTTCGAACCGGTCGCGCCCAACACGCTCGACCAGATCGTCGTGCCGAAGGGCTACCAGCAGGACGTCGTGATCCGCTGGGGCGACGCCGTGCTGCCTGATGCGCCCAAGTTCGACTTCGACAACCAGACGCCCGAGGCGCAGGCGAAGCAGTTCGGCTTCAACAACGACTTCTGCGGCCTGGTCCCGCTGCCCGGCTGGGACCGCTGGCTCATGGTGAGCAACCACGAGTACACGACCGAGTCGTTCATGTTCAAGGACTGGGCGCCGGACAAGATCACCGAACGGCACGCCAAGATCGCGTGGGCCGCGCACGGCCTGTCGGTCGTCCAGGTCGAGCGCGACCACCGCACCGGCAAGCTGGTGCCGTCCAAGGACAAGCGCCGGTACAACCGCCGCATCACGCTCACCACGCCGTTCGAGGTGCGCGGCCCGGCCGCCGGTTCGCAGTACCTCAAGACGTCGGCCGACCCGACCGGCAAGAAGGTGCTCGGCACGCAGAACAACTGCTCGGGCGGTGTCACGCCGTGGGGCACGATCCTGTCCGGCGAGGAGAACTTCAACCAGTACTTCGCCAACGCCGACCTGGTCACGGACCCGGACACCAAGGCGAAGCTGGGCCGCTACGGCTTCAGCGGCAAGGGCTCCCTGCGCAAGTGGGAGAACTACGACAAGCGCTTCGACCTGGCGCAGGAACCCAACGAGGCCAACCGCTTCGGCTACATCGTGGAGATCGACCCGCTCGACCCGACCTCCACGCCGGTCAAGCACACGGCGCTCGGCCGGTTCAAGCACGAGGGCGCGAACGTGATCATCGCCCGCGACGGCCGCGTCGTCGCGTACATGGGTGACGACGAGCGCTTCGACTACATGTACAAGTTCGTCTCCGACGACTGCTACCTCCCCGGTGACAGCAAGCGCGCGCGTGAGCACAACAAACGCCTGCTCGACTCCGGCACGCTGTACGTCGCACGCTTCAAGGGCGACAGCCCGGTGGCCGAGATCGACGGCACCGGCAAGCTCCCGTCCGACGGCGAGTTCGACGGCACCGGCGAGTGGATTCCGCTGGCGCGCAACGACAAGTCGTTCGTGGACGGCTTCACGGCCGAGCAGGTCTACGTCTTCACCCGGCTCGCGGCGGACAAGGTCGGCGCCACCAAGATGGACCGTCCCGAGGACGTCGAGCCGTCCAAGAAGAACCGCCGCATCTACGCCGCGCTGACCAACAACACCGACCGCGGTGTGAAGCCCGGCAAGGAAGGCGCGACCGAGATCGCGCCGCGGGTCAACAACAAGCACGGCCACGTGCTGGAGGTCGAGGAGCGCCGCAGCGACAACACCGCGCTGACGTTCTCCTGGAAGCTCCTGCTGGTGTGCGGTGACCCGAAGTCGCCGGACACGTACTTCGGCGGCTACGACAAGTCGCAGGTGAGCGCGATCTCCTGCCCGGACAACGTCGCGTTCGACTCGCGCGGCAACCTGTGGATCTCCACGGACGGCAACGCGCTCAAGTCCAACGACGGCCTGTTCGCGCTGCCGGTCGAGGGCAAGCGCCGCGGGTTCGTGAAGCAGTTCCTCACGGTGCCCAACGGAGCCGAGACGTGCGGCCCGGTCATCACCGACGACTTCGTGCTGGTGTCCGTGCAGCACCCCGGCGAGCTCGACGGCGCGAGCGCCAACAACCCGTTGTCGCACTGGCCGGACGGTGGCACCAGCCAGCCGCGGCCCGCCGTCGCGGTGATCTGGCGCAAGGACCGCGGGCACGTCTGCGACTGATCATGACGTAGCTCACTCAGTTGGAATGAACGGTCGCAGCCACCCGTCCGTGTGATGGGTGGCTGCACCGCGGACAGCCGCAGATCAGGTTCGATGTGGTTGTCCAAAAAGGAGTGAGTTGTCGTGAAGCGTGCTGCCCTTTTCCTTGGTGCCGTTGCCATCGCCGCTGTGACCACCGCCTGCGGTTCGGCGACCGCCACCACCCCCACCTCCACCCCGGCCTCGGACGCCGCTGACGCACCCGTCGCGGCCGCCGTGCAGGTCCCCGCGGGCAACGAGCTCGTCGGCAAGTACAAAGCGACCGGCGTGCAGGTCTACACCTGCACCGGCAACGCGTGGAAGGGTCTCGAGCCCGCCGCGACACTGGTCGACAAGGACGGCAAGCCGATCATCCTGCACTCCCGCGGCCCGGTCTGGGTGTCCACTGTGGATGGCAGTGCGGTCGAGGCCGCCCCGGTCGACGGCGCGAAGGTCGACCGTCCAGGCGCCGTGCCGGAGCTGCTGCTCAAGACCAAGGCCAACCGCGGCGACGGTCTGTTCGGCAAGGTGAACTACGTGCAGCGCCTGCAGACCGAGGGCGGCGTCGCCCCGAGCGGTGGCTGCACCCAGGGCGCCCAGACCTCCGTGCCCTACTCGGCGCTCTACACGTTCTTCGCGCCCGAGGCCTGACCCTGGCGCGGTCATCGCCGCCCCGGCCACCTCACTTCCTCTGGTGGCCGGGGCGGTTTCGCGCTGCCAACGATTCGTGCAGCCGACAAAAGGAGGGCATCCGGAACGCCTTCCGCAAGCTACGGTCTCCCCCATGAGTGATCGACCCGTCGCCCTCATCACCGGGGCCACCCGCGGTATCGGTGCGGCGGTCGCCCGCAGCCTCGCGCCAACGCACGACCTCCTGCTGGGCGGACGTGACCGCGACCTGCTCGAGGACCTCGCCGAGGAGCTGCCGTCGGCGCGGGCCTGGCCGGTCGACCTCACGTCGGTGTCGTCGGACGACGTGGCGGCCATCTCGTCGCTGGACGTGCTGGTCCACAGTGCAGGCGTCGCGTTCTTGGGGCCGCTCGCCGAGGCTTCGGTCGACGTGTGGCGCCAGACGTTCGAGATCAACCTGATCGCGGTCGCGTCGCTGACGAGGCTGTTGCTGCCCGCGTTGCGCGCGGCGCAGGGGCACGTGGTGCTGATCAACTCGGGCGCGGGCCTGCAGGCGAACCCGAACTGGGGCGTGTACGCGGCGTCGAAGTTCGCGCTGCGGGCGTTCGGCGACTCGCTGCGCGCCGAGGAGCAGTCGCTGCGGGTCACGTCCGTCCACCCCGGCCGGGTCGACACGGACATGCAGCGCGACGTCCGGGCTCAGGAGGGCGGCGACTACCAGCCGCAGTACTACCTGGAGGCCGACTCGGTCGGCAAGGCGGTGGCGACCGCGGTGCTCGCCGGGGACGACGCCCACTTCACCGAGATCGTCGTCCGCCCGCGAGCCCACTGAGTCCGCTCAGTCGGAGACGTTGACCTTCGCGACGATCTTGTCGATTTTCACCCTGATGGCCATCTCGCCGGGCACGGCGTTGCGCTCCGCGTATTCGTCAGCACGCTCCGCTCCCATGTAGCGAGCGGCCGTTCGACCTGCCCAATACGAAAGTTGTTGGGGGTCCTCATCGGTAGTAGCACGACCCGTAAGGGTCACGAAGCTGAACGGCGGGTGCTCGTCGTCGAAGCACAGAGACACCCTGCCGTCCCGCAGGATCGACTTGCCCTTGATGGTGTCCTTCGAGGTCAGGAACACGAGATCGCTGCCGTCGAGATCAACCCAGACGGGCGCGATGTGCGGAGATCCGTCCTTGCGCGTGACCGCGAGCTTGCCGGTTCGCGCCGGCGACGCCAGCACGAACTCCCGCCACCAGCCTTCTGGAGCTTCGGTGTAACCCATAAAGGCCATCTTTCCCCAGACCTAAGTTGACGCATTTCGAAGACCCGGGAGTGATGTCCTCGCACGGGTGGTGGGGCGACTCTGATTCCCAACACAGGGACCCAGGGGAGACACCATGATCGAGGCGATCGGCCTCACCAAGAGATACGGCAAGACGGTAGCCGTCGACGATCTGTCGTTCTCCGTCGCGCCGGGCAAGGTGACGGGCTTTCTCGGTCCCAACGGGGCGGGCAAGTCCACGACCATGCGGATGATCCTCGGCCTCGACCGCCCGACGTCGGGCAAGGTGCTCATCGACGGCAAGCCGTACGCGGGCCTGCACCGTCCACTGCGGACGGTCGGCGCGCTGCTGGACGCCAAGTGGGTGCACCCGAACCGCTCGGCGCGGGCACACCTGCGGTGGTTGGCCAAGTCCAACGGCCTGCCCGCGCGCCGTGTCGACGAGGTGCTGGAGACCGTCGGTCTCACCGCCGTCGCGGGGAAGCGCGCGGGCGGGTACTCGCTCGGCATGTCGCAGCGACTGGGGATCGCCGCGGCACTGCTGGGCGACCCGCAGGTGCTGCTGTTCGACGAGCCGGTGAACGGCCTTGACCCGGAGGGCATCCTCTGGATCCGCAACTTCATGCAGGGCCTGGCCGCCGAGGGCCGCACCGTGCTCGTCTCGTCGCACCTGCTGTCCGAGATGGCGCTGACCGCGTCGGACCTCGTCGTGATCGGCAAGGGGAAGCTGATCTCGCAGAGCACCACGCAGGAGTTCGTCGAGCGCTCGTCCGAAGCCTCGGTGAAGGTGCGAAGCCCCCAGCTGGGCGCACTTGGTCCCCTGCTGGTGGACAAGGGATTCACCGTTCGTGACAACGGCGACACGTCGCTGTCCGTATCGGGTGCGACGAGTGACCAGATCGGTGACATCGTCGCCGCGAACGGCTTCGTCCTGCACGAGCTGTCGCCGCAGCGCGGTTCGCTCGAAGAGGCGTTCATGCAGCTCACCGGCGATGCTGTCGAGTACCACGCCGAGATCGGGAAGTGACACCATGACCCTGTTGGCAGTCGAGAGAATCAAGCTCTTCTCCACGCGCTCGCCGTGGTGGTGCGCCGCACTGGCGCTGGTGATCACGGTCGGCATCACCGCGCTGATCGCGGCGAACACCAGCACGGAGTTCCCGCTGACGGTCGGCGTGACGCAGGCGTTCTACACGTTCGGCATGTACGTGGTCCTGGTGATGGCGGCGCTCGCGATCACCACGGAGTACCGCTTCAGCACGATCCGCGCGACGTTCCTCGCGGTGCCGAACCGCATCTCGGCGCTGCTCGCGAAGACGGTCGTCGTGTCGCTGCTCGCGGGTGTCATCGGCGAGCTGGTCGCGTTCGGCTCGTGGGGCATCAGCAAGCTGATCAAGCCGGACGTCAACATCGCGATCAACACCGCGCAGGAGTGGCGCAACGTCGCCGGTGTCGGGGCGGTGTTCTTCGTCGGCGCGATCTTCGCCATCGCGATCGGCACGCTGCTGCGGCACACGGCGGGCGCCGTCGCGCTCCTGCTGGTGTGGGCGCTCGTGGTCGAGTCGCTGGTCGGGATCATCCCGAAGATCGGTGACGACATCCAGCGCTGGATGCCCTTCGTGAACGGCAACCGCTTCCTCACCGCGGGCACCGAGCCGTTCCCAGGGGAGCCGGTCATCAACTACCCGTTCGGGGCGTGGGGATCGCTCGGCTACTTCGCGGCCATCTCCGTCGGCCTGCTGATCGTGGCGTTCGTCGTCGCGAAGAGGCGGGACGCCTGACCATGGGGGAACAGGGGCGCGGGTCACCTTCGGGGGGTGATCCGCGCCCCGCTGTCTTTCTGCACCGCTATCGGGAGGCTTGTGATGATCGAAGCGAAGCGGCTCAGCAAGCACTACGGCCGGACCGTCGCGGTCGACGACCTGTCGTTCACCGTGAACCCCGGCCGGGTCACCGGCTTCCTGGGGCCCAACGGCGCCGGCAAGTCCACGACCATGCGGATGATCCTGGGCCTTGACCGCCCCAACGGCGGCGACGTCCTGATCGACGGCCAGCACTACGCCGGTCTGAAGCACCCGCTGCGCAAGGTCGGCGCACTGCTCGACGCGAAGTGGGTGCACCCCAACCGTTCCGCCCGCGCTCACCTGCGCTGGCTGGCGAAGTCCAACCGGCTGCCCGTGTCGCGTGTGGACGAAGTGCTGGAGATGGTCGGCCTGACCGCGGTGGCTGGCAAGCGCGCGGGCGGGTTCTCACTGGGCATGTCACAGCGCCTCGGTGTCGCAGGCGCGCTGCTGGGCGATCCCGAGATCCTCCTGTTCGACGAGCCGGTCAACGGCCTCGACCCCGAGGGCATCCTGTGGATCCGCCAGCTGATGCACCGCCTCGCCGACGACGGTCGCACCGTGTTCGTGTCGTCGCACCTGCTGTCCGAGATGGCGCAGACCGCACAGGACCTGATCGTGATCGGCCGCGGCAAGCTGATCGCAGCGACGACGACCGAGCAGTTCATCCACGACGCCACCGAGGACCGCGTCCGGGTGCGTTCCCCGCAGGCCTCGCGGCTGCGCGAGCTGCTGGCCGGCCAGGCACTGGTCGCCGACGACGCGGTCGACGGGGCGCTCGTCGTGCACGGGCTGGCGGCGTCCGTCGTCGGTGAGGTGGCGGCGGAGAACGGCATCGTGCTGCACGAGCTGTCGCCGCAGCGCGGGTCGCTCGAGGAGGCCTTCATGCAGCTGACCAAGGAGTCCGTGGACTACCACGCCCACGACTGAAGTAGCGTGCCGACCTTTCTCGGACGTGAGAGGTCGCGTGGTGGACGAACTACTGGAAGATCCGAAGCTCTTGGCGGGTCTCTGCGTGTGGACGGAGCCGGTCTGCGAGGACCTGCTGGCGGTCGAACGAGGCGAGCTCACCGAGGAGGGATTCCGCGACCGGTACCTCCACCGCAAGGCCATCCTGGTGCTGGACATCACCGGCTTCACCACGACTGCCCTCAAATCCAGCGAGGTTCATGCGTTTCTGCGGATCCTGAACGTGCAGAAGCTGTGCCAGCCGATCTTGCAGCGCCGAGGGGCGAGCCTGATCCGCGCGTTCGCCGACGACATCGTGGCGCTGTTCGACGACCCGAATGCGGCGTTGGACGCGGCGTTCGAGATCCATGAGGGCCTGGCCCGGCGGACTGGCATCTACCAGGCTGCCGGCTGCATCGGGATCGGGTACGGCGACGTGTTCGCCATCGGTCCGAACCTGGCGATGGGCAACGAGATGAACTGCGCGTCGAAGCTGGGCGAGGACACCGCCTGCGCCGGCGAGACCCTGCTGACCGAGAACGCGTACGAGCAGCTGCGGGACCGCGGAGACGTTCGGTGCGAACTGCGGGCGGTCGACGAACTGCCGTTCAAGTTCTTCAGCGCCACGCCGAACAGCGCCTGAGCCGCCTCAGTTCGAGGCCTGCGGCCCTGACGGCTGAGACGACTGGTCTGCGGCCGACTCCGGCGAGGGCTCTTGTGCCGGAACCGGCTCCTGCTCAGCCGCAGGCTCCACAGCCGTGACCGCGGGCGGCGCGCTGTAGGTCATCGGGGCCGCGAGCGCGTCCTCACCGACCGCCGCGACCGGCCAAGGGGCGAACGAGTCCGGTGGCAGAGGTGGAGCACCGGCCACCGGCGCGTGCCTCCGCCGAGACCGCGAAGCCGGAACCACGACCAGCAACGTGCTGAACAGCCCGACGACGAGCACGGTTCCGAGCACGAACGGCACCCGCCCCTCCACCGGAGCGGCGGCCTGAACGGGCGGAGCGGGAACCGTGGTGGGCACCGAACTGGACGCCCGAGGCGGTGGCAGGAGGGGATTGCGGGCCACCGACGGCACGTCGGCGGTCAACGCCTTCACCGGGTCGACCATCCCGAACCCGGTCGGCTTGTCCCGTCCCGGCTCGCCCATGTCGCGGGCGGTGGTGATCAACCGGTTGACGACGTCGGGTGCAGACATGGCCGGGTACTTGCCCCGCACCAGCGCGGCCACCCCGGACACGATCGCCGAGGCGGCACTCGTCCCGTCCATCTCGGCGTACCCGGTGGCGAACACGGACGTCGGCGACGCGGTCACGATGCCCTCGGCGGGCGCGGCGAGCACGGTGTCGGAACCGACGTTGGACTGCTTCCACGGCTCCGAAGCCTGGTTGGTGCCCGCCACCGCGATCACGCCGCCGATGTTGGCGGGAGCGGAAACGGCACCGCCCTCGTTGCCGGTCGCGGCGACGAGCACGACGTCCTTCTCGATCGCGTAGTTCACGGCGCGCACCAACGAAGGCGTCAGCGATGACGTGAAACCGAGCGACATGTTGATGACGCGGGCGCCGTGATCGGTCGCCCAGTGGATGCTGTCGGCGACGACGTCGAGCGCGAACTGCTCCTTCTCGGCCGACGCGACCGGGAGGATCTTGGCCCTGGGAGCGATCCCGCGGACGCCGCCCGCGGTGCCCTTGCCCGCGATGATCGCGGCCATGCCGGTGCCGTGCCCGTCGGTGTCCTTCGTGCCGTCGGAACCGGTGGAGGTGCCGAAGCCGGTGCCGGGCAGCACCTGGCCCGCGAGGTCGGGGTGGGAGGCGTCCACACCGGAGTCGATCACCGCGACGACCACGCCGTCGCCCCTGCTGATCTCGTGCGCCGAGTACACGTCGAGCGCGTCGAGGTGCCACTCCTGCTCCTCGATCGTCTGACCGGCGAGCAGCAGCGGCAGCGCGAGAGCGAGCACGGGCATCAGCGGCACGTCATGTCCATCGTCACAAAACACCAGAACGCAACGTGCTGGGCCTCACATCACACGTAAGGCTGTCGTTAATAGCGCGTGAAATCGGCCTCGGGACAATGACTTTTGTTCCAACTCGCGGTGACATGGGTACATCCCGTTTGCGGAGGTGACCGTCGTGCTGCGTGTTGAACCAATGGTTGGTCTCGAGTGGGCGGGTGCGATCGAATCGACGAACGGCGAACTGGCCGCCACACCGGCCGAGGCGCGGAGGTCGTGGATCGACCGCGCCGACGAACGACAGGTGCTCGCCTTGTTCGAGGCGGTTCGCAGGATGGAGACGAGCCCGCCGTCGCCGTGGTGGCTGCGCGCGGTCGCCCGCGGCAAGCTGCCGTCCCGCGCGGCCGGGTACGCGGTCGAGGACGAGGTGACCGAACTGCTCGGCGACCGTCCGGGCTGGGTGTACGTGCCGTGGGTGAACGCGGGTGAGGTCGGTTACTGGGAGTTCGTGCCGTCGGAGAGCGGCGTCTACGGCCCGGCAGAGCCGACAACGGTGCAGTTCACGGACCGGCACCCCGGCTGGGTCGACCTGCTGCCCGCCCACCGAGGGCCCGGTCTGCGGCAGCCGATCGACTTCACGATCGCCGACCTGCGTGCGCAGATCGAGGACATCGAGCTCATCGCCTAGTCTGTATGGCCGTGACCAGGCCTGAGCACCACCGATCGATCGTCAGCTTCGTCCAGCGCGGTGAGCGCATGACCGTTGGACAGGAGCGCGCCTGGGACACCCACTGGGAGAAGCTCGGCGCCGAGGTGAAGACGCTGCCCGACGGGCACCTCGACTTCACGTCGTGGTTCGGCCGCGAAGCGCCCGTTCTGCTGGAGATCGGCTCCGGCATGGGTGAGACGACGGCGCAGCTCGTCGCGGCCGCGCCCGAGCTGAACTACGTGGCCGTCGAGGTCTACAAGCCCGGCCTGGCGCAGCTGCTGCTGCGCGCCGAACACCTCGGCGGGCTGGACAACCTGCGGGTGCTGCGCGGCGACGCCGTCGACCTGCTGACCGACCACATCGCACCCGGTTCGTTGAGCGGTGCGCGCATCTTCTTCCCGGACCCGTGGCCGAAGAAGAAGCACCACAAGCGCAGGCTGGTGCAGCCGGAGTTCGTGAAGCTGCTGTCGTCGCGCCTTCAGGAGGGCGCCGTGCTGCACATGGCGACGGACTGGGAGCACTACGCGAACCAGATGCTCGCAGTGTGCTCCGCCGAGCCGACCTTGGACAACGTGTACGACGGCTGGGCGCCGCGTCCCGATTGGCGGCCGGTGACGAAGTTCGAGCAGCGGGCCGTTGAGGAGGCTCGAATCAGCCACGATCTGATGTTCAAGCGGAACAACGTCACCTGACCGTGTACTCAAGATGACTCTTGAGACTGTCGAGACGAACACACTCCGTCGATATGTCACCCGATTGGCTGGGACGTGTTGATCACCCGATGTGCCCCGAGTGGCAGTGGCGAGTGAAGCCGTTCCGGCCATAGGTTTCGCGCCGTGACCGCAGTTGACCTCGATGTCGCGGAGGAATTCCTCCGCATGTTCCACGTGGCGCACTCCGAAGCCGGCTCTGTCAGCGCGCGCATCGCGCAGGTGCGCGCCGAGGTCGCCGACACGGGAACCTACCGCCACACCACCAACGAACTCGCGTACGGCGCGCGCATCGCGCTGCGAGATTCGGGCTGGTGCACGTCCGGCGTTCCCTGGCGCAGACTGAAGGTGCGCGACCTGCGCGGTTACCGCAACGCCGCGGCGGTCGCCGGCGAATGCGTCGAACACCTGCGGCTCGCGACGAACGAGGGTGAGATCCGGCCGCTCGTCACGGTCTTCGCACCGGACACGCCCGGCACGCCGGGACCGTGCATCTGGAATGAACAGCTGATCCGCTACGCGGGCTACTCCGACGGCATGGGCGATCCGCGCTACGCGCAGTTCACCGACACCATGCAGGGCATGGGCTGGGTGCCGCCGGACGACCGCTCGCGCTTCGACTACCTGCCGCTCGTCGTCGAGACCGCGCACGAGGGCGCCCGCCTGTTCACGATGCCGCGCGAGGTCGTGCACGAGGTGCCGCTGGAGCACCCGGACATCCCCGAGTTCGCCGAACTGGGGCTGCGCTGGCACTCCACGCCGGTGATCAGCAACATGCGCCTCACCATCGGCGGCATCAACTACCCGGCCGCGCCGTTCAACTCCTGGTTCGTCGGTGCCGAGATCGGCGCGCGCAGCCTCGCGGACGAAGGCGCCTACGGTGCCGCACGTGAAGTCGCCGAAGCGCTCGGCCTGGACACGTCGTCCGAACGCACGTTGTGGCGCGATCTCGCGACGGTGCACCTGAACCGCGCGGTGCTGCACTCGTTCGACAAGGCGCAGGTGACGATCACCGACCACCACGCGGAGGCGCTGCACCGGTTGGCGTGGCTGCGTTCCCGGCAGAAGCCGTCACCAGCTCGTCCCGCGTTCCGGCTCGATCCCGTTGCGGCGCAACGCGCCCGCACCGGTGGTCCCGCTCGGTTCGCGCCCGGCGCTGTCGAGGAGACCCGTCCGCACGGCCGGCTCGCCGAGCTCATGCGGTTGCATTCACTTGCAGCAGAGGCCAGTGCTTGACTTCCCCATCAACCACTGGCTCCCGCTTCAGCGCTGCTGCGAGTCGACGATCACGCCCGAAAGTGCCATCAGGGCAAGAACAACCAAACCGGCCACCGCAGCGACCCAGGTGAGCACAATCCCGAACATCGCATCCTCCGTTCCCCGAACTTCTGACTCCAGAGTGAGCTGCGCACACGTCATCCGGCATCCACCAGGAGGGTTGTTTCCGCAGGTCGCTGGATCAGCCTTCTGGCTGATGCGGTAACCGACCCAGGTACGACGCACGATCAGTCCTGAGCATTTACCGTGTTCGCGTGACGAGCCCCGATCTGAGCTGGCGCAGCCTCGCGAGACGGCAGTGGCCGCTGGCCCTGATCCTGCTGGCCTTCCTGTTAATCGAGGTCACGGGCTTCTCGTCCGCCGAACCGGAACTGTGGTGGCAGGTACCGGGTTCGCTGGTGATGATCGCGCTGGCGGTGCTCGCGCCGCGTCGTCCGTTCGACGCCGCGCTCGCCGCGAGCGCCACACTGCTGGCGAGCTCGGTGTTGCTGAAGTGGTTGCAGGTCGCGCCGACGCCGCAGTTCTTCGTCAGCGGAGCCGTTCTGACCGAAACCGCGGCGGCGATGGCCATCATCGCGTTCGTGGTTCGTCAAGCCACGCCACGGCGTGCGGTCATCGGAACAGTTGTCGTGGTGGAAGGAATGGCCGTCGCGGAGGTGCTTCGGTCCAACTACGACCTGGTGCACTACGGCTATCGCGGTTCCTTCGACCAGTACTACTTCGGCGGCACCTTGATGCTCGTGCTGTCCGTCGGGACGGGACTGTACTTCCGCGCCCGTGACCGGGAACGCTCGAAGTCCGTCGAGCTGCAGGTCACCGAGGCGCAGCACGCGGAACGGATGGCGCTGGCGCGCGAGCTGCACGACGTCGTCGCGCACTACGTCACGGCCATCGTCGTGCATTCGCAGGCGGGACAGGTGAATCCCCAGGCCGCGATGCAGGTGCTGCCGGTGATCACCCACAGCGGCAACGAGGCGCTCACCGCGATGCGCAGGCTGGTCGGCACGTTGCGCGGCAGCGAGCCCGCTGGTTCGTCAGGTGCCAACACCACCAGCGACCTGGCGGACGACGTGCGCGGGCTGGCCGAGGAGTCCGGCCAGCCGGTGCGCCTGTCGTTCGACCTCGCCGAGCAGGTGCCACCCGAGCTCGGCAGGTCGGTGCTGCGGTTGGTGCAGGAGTCGCTGACCAACGCGCGCAAGCACGGCACCGACGTGTCCGCGGTGGACGTCAGTCTGTCCACAAGGGATGGAAACGTGCACGTGCTGGTGCAGGACAACGGAAACGGCCAGCAGCACGCACCGGTCGGCGGATCGGGCGGCTACGGACTGGTCGGCATGCGCGAGCGGGTCGAGCTGCTCGGCGGAACGTTCCACGCGGGCAGGCGGCAGCCGCGCGGCTGGGAAGTCAGGGCTTCGTTGCCGATCGCCTAGGCGGCTTCGGCGTCGCGGGCTTCTGCGCGCGCCTGAAGTCACCACGAGACGTGCAGGGCTTCTTCGACATGTAGTGCACCTCCTGCTCAGTCTGTTCGATCTTGAAGACGCGTGTGTTACCCCGTGGTTGCACGAAGGGCCCGCCGCGTGCGTCGCGGCGGGCCCCTCGGTTGGGGTGAAGTGTGAGTGCCGGGGGCGGACCCTGGGGGTCGGCCCGTCCCCGACGAGACGGGTTTTCCCGCGCCGCCGAGAACCCACACCTGAAAGTGAGCCAGCTCACAATGGCAGGATTAGGCGCATGTCGTTTCGCCTGCACGCTCCGGTCGTCCTGCCCTGCGACGCGTCCTGCACCGTGCTGCGCGACGCGGTCGTCGACGTGGTCGACGGACGGATCGCGTTCGTCGGTCCCGCCGCGGACGCGCCCGCGTTCGACGGCGAGGTCAGGCGGCTGAGCGGCATCCTGCTGCCCGGCCTGATCAACTCGCACGCGCACAGCCCGATGACCGTCCTGCGCGGACTGGGCAGCGACCTGCCGCTGCTGCGCTGGCTGCGCGAGGCGATGTGGCCCGCCGAGGCGCAGATGAACGGAGCCGACGTGCGCACCGGCATGCTGCTCGGCGCCGTCGAGATGCTGCGGCACGGCGTCACGACCAGCGCGGAGATGTACTTCTACGGCGAGGAACTGGTCTCGGCAGTGCTCGAGGCGGGCTCGCGCGTCGTGTTCGGCAGCGCGATCCTCGACCTGCCCGGCATGCCGTGGCGCCCGATGACCGAGGTGATCACCAAGTGGATCGACGCGGACGGTCTGCGGTTCGGGCCGGGCGAGCGGATCGAGGTCGGCTACGGCCCGCACTCGGCGTACATGCTGACGCCGGAGATGCTGAGCGAGATCGCCGACGAGGCCCGCGCCCGCGGTGCGTTGATGCAGATCCACGTGGCCGAGGCCCCGGACGAGGACATCGCGCAGCGCGAGGCGCACGGGTCGGTTCCGCGCCTGCTGGCTTCGGCAGGCGTGCTGGGCGGGCGCGTGCTGTCCGCGCACTCGGTGCACCTGTCGCCCGAGGACATCAAGATCTACGCGTCGCACGGCGTCGGTGTCGCGCACTGCCCAGGCTCCAACGGGAAGCTCGCGTCCGGCATCGCGCCCGTGTCCGCGATGCTCGAGGCCGGCGTGTCGGTCGGGCTCGGGACCGACGGGCCCGCGTCCAACGACGACCTCGACCTGTTCGAGGAGATGCGACTCGCCGCCCTGTTCGCCCGCGTGTCCTCGATGGACGCGTCCGCTCTGGGCGCTGCCGGTGCGTTGTTGATGGCCACCCGTGGCGGTGCCGCTGCGCTCGGCCGGACCGACATCGGGTCGTTGACCAGCGGTTACTGGGCTGATCTCGTGCACATCGACGCCGACGACCCGGCCTTCGCCGTGGGGCTCGACGCGCCCGATGCGCAGCTGCTCGCGAACCTCGTGTGGGGGTCCGGGTCGCGGCGGGTGACCGACGTGTGGGTTGCCGGTGAGCAGGTTGTCGCCGGTGGGGAGTCGACCAAGGTGGACCGCGTCGAGGCTCAGCGCAACGTCGGCGTGGTGGCGGCGCGGCTGCGCGCCTGAGTTGTCCACAGGTGGCGAGTTATCCACAGGTTGGTCAACAACCTGTGGTCAACCTGTTACTGACGGTAGACTGGAGCAGGGACGCCCCCCAGGGAGGGCGGGGGGCTGCCCGGCCGGCGAAAGGCCTTGCGGCGTTGCCGTCAGGCGGGGAAGAAGCGAGACAGCACGGTAGCCAGCCCGTCCTCCAGCACGGTGTCGGTCACCGAGTCGGCAGCAGCCTGAACGGTCGCAGGTGCCTGCCCCATGGCAACCCCGTGCGCCGCCCACCGCAACATCTCGACGTCGTTGTGCCCGTCCCCAACGGCGAGCGTGTCACCGGCCGCCACCCCGAGGTGCACCCGCAACTCCTCGAGAGCGGACCCCTTGGTCACCCCAGGCGGCACCGCGGTCAACCACGGCTCGGTGTGATCAACGGTCCAGGCCACAGAGGGCAACTCGAGGTCCCGCACCGCGAACGCCAGCTCCTCGGGCGTCCGGTCGTGCCACCGCACCACGAGCCGAGGCGTGGCGACCGCGGCCAGCTCTGAGAACGTCCCGAGAGTCACGACACCCCACAGGTCGCCCGTGCGGAACCGCCCCAGGGACATGTTCCCGACCCCGGTCTGCTCAACGGCGAAAACGGCCCCTGGCAACAGTTCCCGCAGAGCGGCGATGGTGGGCCCAGGCGAGAACGTGGTGCGCCGCAGCACGGCGCGAGACCCGCGGTCCCACCACACGGCTCCGTTGGAGCACAGCGAGATCCCCGGCAGGTCCAGTTGGTCGGCGATGGGGGTGGTGCCGATCAACGACCGCCCGGTGCACAACACGACGTGCGTGCCATGGGCGGCCGCGCGGGTGATGGCCGAGTGCACGGCCGGGGCGATGTCGTTGGTGCCGCTGCGCGCGAGGGTGCCGTCGATGTCGAGAGCGACGAGCCGGGGTCTCCAGTTCACTGGCACAAGACTATGCGACGGTTAGTGAATTGTGGTTCACTAACGGCGTGGCACGACCGCGCAGCATCACCGATGAGCGCATCTTGGACGCGTTGGCCCTGGTCATCGACCGGAAAGGGCCCGAGTTCACGATCGCGGACGTCGCGCGGGAGGCACAAGTGAGCGTGGGCGCGGTTGCGAAGCGGTTCGGGTCGAAGAGCGGGTTGCTGCAGGCGTTGACGAAGGCCGGCACGGAGACGGTCGTCCGGAGGATGCGCGAAGCCGGCAGTGTCCGGCTGGCGCTGCTCACCTGGTTCGACCGGCTCGCGGACCCCGAGGTCGCGACGAACAACCTCGCGCAGCTGGGGGTCGACCTCATCGATCCCGAGCTGAGGGCGTTGCTCGGCAAGCACTACGCCGCGCTCGAGGACGAGCTGGAAGTGCTGTGCCGCGAGGAAGAGCTCCCAGGCAACGCGGCGCGGGTGCTGGCCGCGCTCGTCTACGGGATCTCGATGGACTGGTCGGTACGACCGAGAGGCGAGCTGGTGCGACGGATCGAGGAAGACATCGACAGCGTGTTGGAGGGGTGGCGCTGATGGCGACGTGGCAGGAGTTCGAGCGGCAGGCGCCGGAACTCGCGAAGGCGGTGCGCCACCGGTTCGACCGGGACAAGCACAAGTTGCTGGCCACGGTCCGCAAGGACGGGGCGCCGCGGATCACCGGCATCGAGACGGTGTTCGAGGACGGTCAGCTGAGGGTCGGCAGCATGGCCGACTCGTGGAAGTCCCGCGACCTGAAGCGGGATCCGCGGTTCGCACTGCACAGCACCAGTTCCGACCAGACCATGACCGACGGCGACGCGCGCATCAGCGGCACCATGGCGCTGCACAGCTCGTCGGACGACGCGGACACGTTCACCGCGGACATCACCGAAGCAGTGACGATCACCGTCGAGGGGAACGAACTGGTGATCGTCTCTTGGCACGAGGGAAAGGGAGTCAGCCGTGCCGTCAGGACCTGACCTGTCCGGGAAAGTCGCCGCCGTCACCGGAGCGACCCGCGGGGCCGGACGAGCGATCGCCGTCGAACTGGGCGCCGCGGGCGCGACCGTGTTCGTCGGCGGACGCACGACCCGCGAGCAGAAGTCGCCCGTCAACCGGGACGAGACGATCGAGGAGACCGCCGAGCTCGTCACGAAGGCGGGCGGCAAGGGCATCGCGGTCCGATGCGACTTCACCGATCCGTCCGATGTGGACAACTTCGCATCGAAGATCGACAAGCTGGACATCCTCATCGACAACGCGTGGGGCGGCGAGAGCCTCGTCGAGTGGGGCAAGTTCTGGGAGCACGACCTCGAGCGGCAGCTCAGGATGTGGCGCAACGGCATCGAGACGCACCTCGTCACGTTGCACAAGCTGGTCCCGCTCGTGCTGAAGAGCGACGCAGGACTGATCGTCGAGGTCACCGACGGCGACGACAACGAGCAGTACTACGTCAACCTCACCTACGACGCGGTCAAGCACAGCATCCGCAGGTTCGGCTGGATCCTCGCCAAGGACCTGAAGGACACCAACGTCACGGCACTCGCGGCGACGCCCGGTTTCCTGCGCTCCGAGCACATGCTGGAACTGTTCGGCGTCACCGAGGAGAACTGGCGCGACGCGATCGCGAAGGTCCCGCACTACGCGCTGTCCGAGACGCCGCACTACGTCGGCCGCGGCCTCGCGCACCTCGCCGCCGACCCGGACAAGCACCGGTTCGCCGGGCAAGCGCTGTCCTCGTGGGCGCTCATGCGCGAGTACGGCTTCACCGACCTCGACGGCAGCAAGCCCGACTGGGGTCGCTGGTTCGAGGAAGTGGTCAAGCCGGGCAAAGATCTGTCCACTGTGGACGCTAGCGACTACCGCTAGACGTCGCCGGGCCGCACCAGGCCGGTTTCGTACGACAGCACGACGGCCTGGACGCGGTCCCGCAGCTCCAGCTTCGCCAGGATCCGGCCGACGTGCGTCTTCACCGTCGCCTCGGACAGGAACAGCTTGCGCGCGATCTCCGTGTTGGACAGGCCCTTCGCGATGAGCACGAGCACCTCGCGCTCCCGCTCGGTCAGCACGTCCAGCACGGTCGCGTCGCGCAGCTCACCGCCGCCGTCGCCGAGGAACCGGCCGAGCAGCCGCTTCGTCACCGACGGCGAGACGACCGCGTCGCCCGACGCCACGGCGCGCAGCGCGGACACGAGGTCGCCGGGCGGGGTGTCCTTCAGCAGGAACCCGCTGGCGCCGTTGCGCAACGCCGAGAGCGCGTACTCGTCCATGTCGAACGTCGTCATCACGAGCACCTTCGCGGTGCCCGCCTCGGTGATCCGCTTCGTGGCCTCGACACCGTCGAGCACGGGCATGCGCACGTCCATCAGCACGACGTCCGGCCGCAGCTGGTCGGCCATCTGCACGGCGTCCAGCCCGTCCGCGGCCTCGCCGACCACGTCGACGTCCTCCTGTGCGCCGAGCACCATGCGGAAGCCCATGCGCATGAGCTCCTGGTCGTCGACTAGCAATACTCGGATCACGCTCACAAGCTATCCCGCCGTCACCGGGAACACCGCCCGGACCCGCCATCCGCCACCGGGGTTCGGCCCGGCGTCCAGCGAACCGCCGAGCACGTGCGCCCGCTCCCTCATGCCGATCAACCCGTTGCCGCCGGACACGGCGACCACGTCCTGCGGCGAGCCGAAGCCGTTGTCCACGACCTCGAGCCGCACCTCCTCGTCCGTGCGCGCCAGCCGCACCAGCGTCGACGTGCCCGGCCCCGCGTGCTTGAGGATGTTGGTCAGCGCCTCCTGCACGATCCGGTAGATGCCGAGCCCGACACCGACCGGCAGGTTGTCCACGTCACCGGTGATCTCCAGCCGCACCGGCACACCCGCGGTCCTGGACTGCTCGGCCAGCTCGACGACACCGCGCGCGTCCGGCTGCGGCGCCCACTGCGTCTCCTCGTCCTCGCTGCGCAGCACGCCCAGCAGCCTGCGCATCTCGGTCAGCGCCAACCGGCCGGTCTCCGCGATCGTGCCGACCGCGCGCTCGGCCTGCTCGGGGTTCGACCTGATGTTGTAGAGCGCACCGTCGGCGTGCACGATCATGACGCTCACCGAGTGCGCCACCACGTCGTGCAGCTCGCGCGCGATGCGCGACCGCTCCTCGCCGACCGCCAGCTTCGACGCCTGGTCGCGTTCGGTCTCCAGCAGCTTGAGCCGCTGCTCCAGCTCGCTGTGGTACGCCCTGCGCGCGCCGACGAACTCGCCGAGCGCCCAGCTGAACGCGAAGATCACGAAGACCACGAACAGCAAGGGCAGCGCCTCGAGCGTCCGCACCTGGAACACGGCCCACAGCACCGAGCCGACGACCAGCCACAACGCGTAGACCAGCGACTGCCGCCTGCCGACGTACGCGACCATCGTGTACAGCGCGACGGCCAGCGCGAAGTCCGATATCCGCACCGGCACGCCGCCGCCGTCGAACGACGTGGTGTGCGTGAAGAGCTGCAGGAACCCGCCGGTGAGGATGATGTAGCTCGAGCCGAGCGGGTGGTAGCGGCGGAACGGGATCGGCCCGATCAGCAGCAGGCCGACGACCAGGAACCACGACGTGGACACGGTCATCGCGCTGGCCGCGGTGCTGAACAGGTCGAACATGGCGAGCACCCCGGCGATCAGGGAGTCCCCGAACACCGGGTGAGCTCGCATCCACAGACTCAACCGCCGCACTGCACAAGATTAGGTACGCGCGGGACTTTCGCGCGTCGCGCCACGGGCTGACTCAACGTACGACTTCGGTCGGACGTTATTGTGTCAATGAGTCGATACAAACGGGGGTGCGTGTCGTGACCGAGTTCTTGGTGACCTCGCTGGTCTACGGGGTGGTGGGCCTCGTGCTGCTCATGGCGTTGTGGCCGGTGCCGAGCACCGGGCGCCGCCTGCTGGAGAAGTGGAAGGTCGCCGAACCGTCACCCGAGCAGGTGGCCGAAGGCGTGCGCTACCTGAAGCGGCGCAGGCTGCTCTACCCGTGGCTCTACGTCGCGGCCGGCTTTATGACCGGGAAGTTCCAGGGTTCGCTCGACGGCATCGTGATCACCGTGCTCATCGGCACCCTGCTCGCCGAGCTCATCGCGCTGCGCCCTCCTCGTGACCCGCTGCGGCAGGCGACGCTCGTGCCGCGCAGCCTCTTCGTCATCGCCTCGCCGGTCGTGGCCGCCACCTACCTGGCCGGGGTGATCACCTCGGTCGTCCTGGTGCTGCTCTGGCGAGGCACCGTCGAACTGGTCGCGGTGCTGGTGTCGGCGCTCGTCGTCGCCGTGGTGACCTGGGCCGCGGTGGTGCGGCCCGCCAGCGGCGACCCGGACGTGGACAGCGCGCTGCGCACCCGCAGCATCCACGTGTCGATGGGGCTCGGCATCTCGGTCGCGCTCGGTCTGGCGGGCGGGTTCGCGGCGCTGGCCGGGATCCTGTTCTGGGTCGCGATGGCGAACACCCCGCCGCGCGAGCGGGAGATCGCGTGAGCACCCGCATCGTCGTCGACGTCGAAAGCGGCGTCGCGCCGTGGCGGCAGGTCCGCGACCAGCTCGAACGGCTGATCATCGGTGGTCAGCTGCCGGTCGGTTCGCGGCTGCCGACGATCAGGCAGCTCGCGACCGACCTCGGTCTGGCGGCGGGAACGGTCGCGCGCGCCTACCGCGAGCTGGAGACGGCGGGCGTGCTCAGAACGGGGCGAAGGCAGGGAACGGTGGTGGCCGCCCTGCCTTCGCATCATCCGGATCCGCTCGCCCTCGCCGCGGCGGAGTACGGCGCGGTCGCCATGTCCCTCGGTGCGAGCCTGGAACAGGCGGTCGACGCCGTCCGGGTGGTCTACGGGGTCGAATAGGGTTCGCGCGGGGACTCGATGACGGTTCGCTGCACCCGAGGTTCGGTGATGTGCGAGTGACGCTCGTCGAATATGCGGTGGTCCTCGGCCATCTCGTCCGCCATCTGCCGCTGCATCTGGCGCTCCCTGATGCGCGAGAGGATGGCCATCGTGCCCGCGTGCGTCAGCGCCAGAACCAGCAGCAGGATGCCCAGCTTCGCCACGACGTTCTTCGCCGTGTCAGCCGAGTCGAACTCGATCAGCGACACCAGGAGGACAAGACCGAGCACCACGAGGTGGAAGAGCACGGTCGCCAGCCGCATCATCGCGGTGGCCTCAGCGGGTTCGTACGCCTTGCGCATGTACCGCTTACCGCTGTGGTAGATCAGCTGGCCGTCGACCGCGACCAGGAGAACCCCCAGCACCAAGAACGTGACGTAGCTGTCGCCCATGAGCTGTGGCTACCCGCCTACCGGCCGTCACAAACCGTGGCACGATCAGGCCGTGACCGCGCTCCAGGGGCAGCAGCTGGCCGGGCCGCTCTCCGCGGCCGTGGCCAACCTGTGCGTGGCGCTGCAGCCCCAGGTCTCGCCCGCCACCGCGGCCGGGTTCGCCGAGGTGCTGCGCCGGTTGCAGGCGCCGCTCCAGGTCGCCGTCGCCGGTCGCATCAAGTCCGGGAAGTCCACGCTCGTCAACGCGTTGATCGGCCGCCGGGTCGCGCCGACGGACGTAGGTGAGTGCACCCGGCTCGTCACCCGATTCCAGTACGGCAACGTCGACCGCGTCGAGGTCGTCTTCACCGACGGGCGCAGGCTGGTGCTGCCGTTCGACGCCGACGGCATGATCCCCGCGTCGCTCGGCGTGGACGTCGCACAGGTGTCGCACGTCGAGGCGTACCTGACGAACGCGGTGCTGCGGGACTTCACGGTCATCGACACACCGGGGCTCGGCTCGCTGGACGCGGCGTCCGTCGCGCGGACCGAGGAACTGCTGGATCCCGTGTCGCGCAACGCGGTCGCCGGCGCGGAGGCCGTGCTGTACGTCGTCACGCAGGGCGTGCGCGCGGACGACCACCAGGCCATCGCCGCCTTCACCGCCGCCACCGCGTCACGTGAAGCCGGTCCGGTCAACGCGTTCGCCGTGCTGAACAAGGTCGACGCCGTCGCGCCCGAGACCGTGGAGGGCGCGGACGGAGACGTGTGGCGCGCGGCCGTGATCCTCGCGCGGAAGCAGGCGCAGCTGCTCAAGCCGCGCGTCGCGGACGTGCTGCCGGTGATCAGCCTGCTCGCCGAGTCCGCCGAGACCGGCAGTTTCTCCGCGCCGGACGCGGAGTCGTTGCGGCAGCTCGCCCAGCTGGACGCGGAGACGCGCGAGATGATGCTGATGTCCGGCGACCTCTTCACCAGCTGGGAGTGCGACGTCCCGAGCGGCACGCGCGCACGGCTGCTGGAGAAGCTCGACCTGCACGGCATCGGCGAGGCGCTGAAGGCGGTCGACGCCGAGCCCGCGATCACCGCGGGCGCGTTGCGCCGCAAACTGCTCGACTCGTCCGGCTTCGCGGAGGTGCGCGGCAGGCTGGACGCGGTGTTCCGGGCCCGCGCGGACGGGATCAAGGCCGCTGCCGCGCTCGCGTCCGTGACGTCGTTGTCGTCCGCCGATCCGGGCGAACGCCGCCGCGTGCACGACGCGATCGAGGTGCTGCTCGCCAAGCCCGAAGCGCACCAGCTCCGGCTGCTGGAGGCGTTGACGCTGGTCGTGTCCGGCGCCGTCGCCATGCCGGAGGACCTCGCCGAGGAGGTGCTGCGGGTCGGCAGCACCCCCGACATCCCCGGCCGGCTCGGTCTCGCCGGCCGCCCCGTTCAGGAACTCACCGCCTACGCGCTCGAACGCGCGGGCTGGTGGCGCTCGTTCGCGTCGTTCGGAGCCACGCCCGCGCAGGGCCGAGTGGCGCACGTCGTGCACAGGGCGTATTTCCTGATGTGGCAGCAACTGCGTGCTGGGGGGCAGCGATGAGTGGAACCGATCCCATGATCCAACCGTCGGAAACCGGTGTGGAGACCATCGCCGACGAGTTGCTCGACCAGGCACTGGCCGAGCGACGCGCGCTGGTGCAGCTGTGCGTGTACGCCATGGACCGGGCCCGCAGCTCGGGCGTGGTCGAGCGCATCGAGGAGGGCCTCGCGGGCATCGGCGTGACCGCCGTGCGACCGGACGGCCAGCGCTTCGACCCGTCGCGGCACGAGGCGGGCGGCACCGTGCAGACGGACGACCCGACGCTCGACGGGCTGGTCGCCGAGACCGAGGTCGTCGGCTTCTCCGACCGCGGGCGCACGCTGCGCGCCCCGATCGTCACGGTGTACACAGCCAGGTGAGCACCCTTCCGCAGACCGTCCGGCAGACCAGGGAACGACTCACCGCCCTGGTCCGCGAGCTCGACCCCAAGGCGGCCGACTGGCTCGTGCCGCCGACCGCGACGCCCACGGTCGTGGTGGTCGGCGAGACGAACCGCGGCAAGAGCTCACTGGTCAACGCGCTGCTCGCGGTGCCGGGACTGTCGCCGGTCGACGCCGACGTCGCCACCGCGACCTACCTGGTGTTCCAGCACGGCGCGGACTGGGCGACTCGCGCGTGCTATCCGGGCCAGCTGGCGCCGGTGCCGTTCGACCGGTCCCAGATGATCAACTGGGTGTCGGCGGCGCACGAGCTGCCGCCCGGCCAGCTGCCGCCGCGCTACGTCGAGGTGGACGCGCCGATCCCGCTGCTGGAACGCATGTCCCTCGTGGACACTCCCGGAGTCGGCGGACTCGACTCCGTGCACGGTGAACTGGCCGCCGAGGCCGCCGCTTCGGCGACCGCGCTGCTGTTCGTGGTCGACGCGTCGTCGCCGTTCACCCGCGGCGAGCTGACGTTCCTCCAGACCGTCGGCGACCGCGTCGAGACCGTCGTCTTCGCGCTGACCAAGACCGACCAGTACCGCGGCTGGCGGCAGGTGCTGGACGCGAACAAGGCGCTGCTCGCCGAGCACGCGCCGCGGTTCGCCTCCGTGGTCTTCCACCCGGTGTCGTCGCGGCTGTTCGAGATGGCGGCGAAGGCACCGAACCCGGACGCCGGCGCGATGCTGCGCGAGCGGTCCGGCATCGCCGAGCTGCAGACCGCGTTGCAGGAGCTCGTGGTCGGCAGGGCCGCGATGCTCGGCGAGGCGAACACGTTGCGCGCCTTGGCGACCGTGCTCGCCGAGCTGGACGTGCGGCTGGACTCCGAACGCCGTGCGCTCGCGACGGGTGAGTCGGAGGCCGAGGCGCTGCGGCTGCGCCGTGACGAGCTGATGACCGAGCGGCGTTCGTCCACGCGCGGCTGGCAGGTGCGGCTGCGCGGCGAGGTGCAGCGCGCCCGCGTCGAGAACAACCACGAGATCAGCAGGCAGATGCGCGATCTGCAGACGTGGTTCCGGCAGGCGGTCGACGTCGCGTCACGCGAGCAGCTCGCCGGCCTGCCCCAGCAGGTCGACACCGCGCTGCAGGTGGTGTCCGGCCGCATCAGCGAGGGCCTCGCGTTCCGGCTGGCCCGCGTCGCGGACGCGTCGCTCGCCGAGCTGTTCTCCGCCGACGAGCTCGCGGTGATCCGCGGCCAGTTCGCCCGCGGCGCCCAACCGCCGATCATCTTGCGCCCCAAGGACAAGCGCCCGCCGACGGCCGAGGACAAGCTGCTCGTGTTCATGGGTGTCTCCGGCGGGCTCGGCGCGGGCAAGCTCGCCGTCATGCCGCTGGCCGGGCTCGGCGTCGCCGCGCTGAACCCGATCGTGCTGCCGGTGACCATCGTGCTCGGGCTCGGCGCCGGCTGGTGGATGGCCCGCACCCGCACGCACACCGCCGAGAAGCAGCACGTCAAGCAGTGGCTGTCGGACGCCATCGCGGACGCTCGGTCCACTTTGGACCAGCTCGCCGCCGAGCAGCTGATCGAGGCCGAGCAGGCGCTGTCGCTCGCGCTGGACGAGGCGCTCACCCGCCGCATCGAGGCCATCGAGGCCGAGCTGCGCGAGGTCGAGAAGGCGATGCGGATGGAGGCGGGCGAACGCGGCCGCGAGCTCCAGTCCGTCACGAAGAAGATCGCCGAGGTGCAGGCGGGCCGGGTGAAGACGGACGAGCTGCTCGCGCGAATCCGATCGGTCCGCGATCGGTCCTGAAAGAGCAACAACGAACGTGTCCGTCGCGGGATACGCATGAATTTCCAATTCGATCGAACTTAATCGAGTGGTGCTCATTTTCGCTGGTCAGGACGCTGTTGTTCGTGCAACTTAATTGCGTGTGACCGAAGGTGCA
Source organism: Lentzea tibetensis (assembly GCF_007845675.1). Classification (GTDB taxonomy): domain Bacteria; phylum Actinomycetota; class Actinomycetes; order Mycobacteriales; family Pseudonocardiaceae; genus Lentzea; species Lentzea tibetensis. Next base: position 231,001 of record NZ_VOBR01000004.1, read on the forward strand.
CCGGGTGTATTCGGCGGAAATGGGGTCTAGTTCACGGCCGCGTCACTGAATGGGCACGCCGGGTAATTCGCCACTGCTTCGCTCTTGAAGCATGAAGCTGCAGCGAGACCAGGTGGTCGCGGCGAGCCTGGTGGGCACCGTGGTCGTGGTGCTCGGGTTCGCCTCCGGCATCGGACGCGTCGCGCAAGGCGGGGTGGCCCAGGCGCAGACGCCGCCCAGCCAGACGCGGTCCGAGCAGCCGCACCCGGCGGACCACGCGCCGCAACCGGTGGCGCACAACCCCGCCCCGGTCGCGCACCAGCCTGGCCCTGGCCCGCACGTGCCCGCGCCGACCCATCCGCACCCGACTGCGCCTCCCAGCACGCCGACCACCACGCCGACCCAGCCGACCAAGCCGGCCGCACCGTGCGACGCGGGCGCGATCGCCGCGTTGCTGAAGCAGCTCGGCGTGCTCGTCGGTGAGCTGCCGATCGTCGGTGAGCTGACCGGTGGAGCGCTGGCGGTCGACGGCTTGTCGTTGGTGGACAAGAGACTCGTGGGTGCGGTCGACCCCGCGCTGCTGACCGGGCTGCTCGGGTCACTCGGCGGCAGCCTGCCGCTGGGCAAACTGCCGGTGGGCACCCTTCCGCTGGGCGGCACCGACGCGGCCCCGGCCGACCTGTCGGCGCTGACCGGCCTGCTCGGTGGGACGTGCCGGCTCGTCGTGGACCAGAAGACCGGCCGCGTCACCGGACTGCTGGACCAGCCGTGACCGAGGCGGCGAAGTCCTGGTACCTGCTGTCGAGGTCGTTCGACTACCTGGGCACCACGTTCTTCCTGGGCGGCATGGCGTTCGTGGCGATGCTGTGGCCGGACGGCGCGAGCACCGCGCGCGTGCGCAGGCTGCTCGGGTTCGGCTGGCTGTGCGGCTTCGCGGGCTCGGCCGCCGGGCTGTGCTTCCAGGCGGCGTGGGTCGCGGGCAGGCCACCGGGCGAGGCGTTCACGCTGGCGGTCGTCGGACCGGTGCTGGACAGCGAGTTCGGCAGGCTGTGGGTCGCGCGGGTGCTGCTGTGGGTGCTCGGGCTGGTCGTGCTGATCGACCTGGCCCGCCGCGGCGCGCCGGCCGCACGATCGCTCGCGTGGCGCGTCGGTGCGCTCGCGGTCGGGCTGGGTGTGTTGCGCACCAACGGGATGACCGGCCACGCGGTGGACCTGCCCGGCTGGGGACAGGTCGCGGTGTTCGTGCACCTGCTCGTCGTCAGCCTGTGGATCGGTGGGCTCGCGGTGCTGCTGCTCGCCGTCCTGCCCGGACGCGACCGCGCCGTGCTCGCCGCCGTCCTGCCGCGCTACTCGAAGCTCGCGATGGTCTCCGTCGCCACGCTCACCGCCGCGGGCGCGCTGCTCGCGTGGCGGCTCGTCGGCTCGGTCGACTCGCTGCTGCACACCGGCTACGGCCGGATTCTGCTGATCAAGCTCGCCGCGTTCGCGGTGATGCTGCTCGCCGGACTGGCGAGCAAGACCTGGGTCGACCGGCGCATGAAGGTCGCCGCCGACACCAGGACGCTCGCCATCTCGGTCACCGTCGAGACGGTCCTCGCCGTCGCCGTACTCGGGGTGGCCGCTTTCCTCGTCACGACCGGTCCCGGTCGCTGATGCACCAGAAAGGATCCACTGTGGACAAACCAACTCGGTTCGCCGTGCTGCTGGCGGCGCTCGGCATCGCGGGGACGGCGATGTGCCTCAACCTCGTGGGCGCGGGCCAGGCGGCACCGGTGGGCGTCGACCTCGCCGCGCAGCAGCAACAGGTGCAGGCCGCGGCGACGACCAAGGTCGAGATCATGAACTACGCCTACTCGCCGTCGGCGCTGACCGTGGCGCCCGGCGACACGGTCGTCTGGACGAACCACGACTCGGCACCGCACAACGTGGTCGTGACCTCGGGCCCGGAGAAGTTCACCTCGCCCACCCTGCAGCAGGGGCAGACCTACACCTACACGTTCACCAAGGCGGGCACGTACCAGTACTACTGCTCGATCCACCCGGACATGAAGGCGTCGGTCACCGTGTCCGGCGGCACGACGCCGCCGACCACGACTCCTCCGACCACCACGCCACCGGTCACCACGACCCCGCCGACCGGCCATCCGACGACCCACCCCAGCTCGCCGACCAGCACGCCGCCGACCAGCGGTGACTGCGTGTCGAAGGAAGCGCTCGCCCCGTTCGTCGCCCACCTCAAGGCGGCGCACCTGGAGACTTCGCCGCTCCAGCAGGTGAACGACGTGCTGGCGTTCGACAACTACATCAAGGCGCACACGGTGCTGCTGGAGCAGATGCTCGACCCGGCACTCGGCTCGTCGCTGCCCCAGGACGTGCTCGCGCCGTTCATCGCGCACGTGAAGGCGGCGCACCTGGAGACCTCGCCGGTGCAGCAGGTCAACGACGCGCTGGCGTTCGACAACTACATCAAGGCGCACACCGTGCTCCTCGAGCAGATGCTCGACCCGGCGTTCAACCAGGCGATCTGCTGATGAGGCGCGGCCTGGCCAGTGCCGTCCTGGCCGCGCTCGCCGTGCTGACCGCGTTCAGCACGGCGCCTGCGGGCGCGGCAACGCACCAGATCCCCATCGCCCAGTACTCCTACATGCCGCCCGCCATGACCGTGCGGGTCGGCGACGTCGTCACGTGGACCAACCAGGACCAGGCACCGCACGACGTCGCGGCGGGCACGTTCCGCTCGCCGATGCTCGAGACCGGCCAGTCGTGGAGCTACACGTTCACCCAGCCCGGCACGTTCGACTACGTCTGCTCCATCCACCCGGACATGCGGGCGCGGATCACCGTGCTGGCAGCGGAAACCACTCAACCGTTGGCGCGGGAACCCGTCCAGACCACAACGGAGGCGGCAGCAGCACCGACCACCACCACAACCGCCGCCACGACCACCGCGGTCGCCGCGGCTGTCGTGCCGGCGCAGAAACCGAACGCACTCGACCCGATGTTGCTGCTCGCCGGTCTGGTCGCGGCCGTCACCACGTTGTGCCTCCTGCTGATCGGCTCACGACCAGACCGCGCCTAGCTCAGCAGTTCCTGCTGACCACGTTGCGGTGCTCGGGACCGCCGTAGGTCACGCCGTTGAACACGGCCTTGACCCGCTCGGTGCCGGGCGCGCCCCACGACGCCCTGCCGTCGTTGTTGGCGTCGTACGCCTGCTCGAAGTGCAGGTGCGGGTGGTTGTTGGCACCCGGCCCGGTCTTGCCGACGCGGCCGATCAGCTGCCCGCGCTTCACCCGCGCACCCACCGCGACCGCACGCGACTGGAGGTGGATCTGCGTGGTGAACCAGCGGCCACCGTGGTTGATCTGGATCATGTTGCCGGCGTTCGAGTGGTAGAACGACTGGTTGACGACTCCGTCGGCGGACGCGAGCACCGGCGCGCCCTCGGTGCCGACCTGGTTGGGCTCCTTGACCATGTCGAGCGCGGGCGCGTGACCCCAGGTGTTCAGCCGCCAGCTCGTGTTGCACTGGAACGGCAGCTGGAACGCGGGCTTCGCGAGCGCCTGTCCGACGAACGGTCCGCCCAGCAGCATGGCCGTGGCGAGTGACGCGATCGTCAGCCGTTTCGTGGTGAACATCGGTTCCCCCTTCTCGTGTTCGGACGTGATCCACCCTCCCGGACCGGTCTTGCAGACGTCTTGCACGGTGCGCCACGGGGTGGATGAGGTTGGCGACGGAACCGAACCGGCATAACGTGGGTCTTACCGGTACGCAGGAGCTGCAGGAGGTGTGTCCCGGTGTACATCGACGAGAACGGTGCGACCGACGGCGAGCTGAAGGTCACCGTGGCCGATGAGGAGTACACCGCTGAGGCCACCTACGACCTCGACGACGACGGCGTGAACGACAGCGCGGTGGTCGAGACCGACGACGGTGGACACCTGGCGTTCACCGACACGAACGGCGACGGCGACGCCGATCTGATGAGCACGTTCGACAAGGACGGGAAACTCCTCAGCCAAGCGCGCTTCGAAGAGAATTCGGGCGAGTGGGTCGAGGTGGCCCCGAACGACCACACGCAACAAAAGACGAATTCCACGCAGGAACAAACGATTGTCGTCGACACCGACGAAGGCGATCGCAAGGTCGGTCCGGCCACCGAGGACACCGACGGCGACGGCAGGGCCGACACCGCCGTGGTGCAGGACGACCACGGCGACACGTGGCTGTTCACCGACCGCGACGGGGACGGCAAGGCCGACCTGTCGACCGAGATCACCCGGTCGGGCGAGGTCACGATGGCGGAACACCGCGGTGACGACTGGGTAGAGGTCGAGCACGGGCACATCGACTCGGACGGCAAGTACGTCACGGACAGCAAGAGCGGCGTGCTCGACGACACCGACGTGTGGGTCGAGGAAGAGCGCTTCGACGGGGTCGTCCGAATCGATTCGACCACCGGGCAGTGGATCAGCCCCAACTGAAGCCCAGGTCACAGCACCGAAGGGTGCCCCAAACCACACCCAACGCCTCTTGTGTTTTCCCCGTTTAAGGGAGACATAACGCCGTCCGTGTGCTGAATCGATTCCAGAATCGGTTTTGTGAGAGAAGCCTCAGGCCAGGGGTGCGTTACCTGCCATTCACCGGGCTAACCTCGGTTCATCCCCTACCGCAACCGCCCGGCCCCCACCGGGCGGGCGCAGCTATTTCCGAGGACGACGAAGTCCATCCACACGGACGGTGACGTGCTCGGGAGGCCGAGGCGTTCAGTCAGGAGACGAGACGAGATGACGGCAGTGACCATTCCCGGTCTCGATCAGGCACCTACCAACCACGCGCGCCTGCTCGCATGGGTGCAGGAAGTCGCTGAGCTGACCTGCCCCGACGAGGTTGTTTGGGCTGATGGTTCCCAGGACGAGTGGAACCGCCTGACGCAGAAGCTCGTCGACGCGGGCACGTTCGTGCCGCTGAAGAAGAAGCCGAACTCGTTCTGGGCCGCCTCGGACCCCACGGACGTCGCGCGTGTGGAAGAGAGCACGTTCATCTGTTCGGTGCGCGAGGAAGACTCGGGCGCGACGAACAACTGGATGGAGCCTTCAGAGATGAAGGCCATCATGACCGAGCTGTACCGCGGCTGCATGCGTGGCCGCACGATGTACGTGATCCCGTTCTGCATGGGCCCGCTCGACGCGGAGAAGCCGATGCTGGGCGTCGAGATCACCGACTCCGAGTACGTCGTCGTCTCCATGCACATCATGACCCGCATGGGCTCCAAGGCGCTCGCGGTGTTCGGCGAGGACGCGGAGTTCGTGCCCGCGCTGCACTCGCTCGGCGCGCCGCTCGAGCACGGCCAGGCCGACGTCTCGTGGCCGTGCAACGACACGAAGTACATCGTCCACTTCCCCGAGGAGCGGATGATCTGGAGCTTCGGCTCCGGCTACGGCGGCAACGCCCTGCTCGGCAAGAAGTGCTACTCGCTGCGCATCGCCTCGGTGATGGCGCGCGACGAGGGCTGGCTGGCCGAGCACATGCTGATCCTCAAGCTCACCTCGCCCGAGGACAAGGTCTACTTCATCGCGGCCGCGTTCCCGTCGGCCTGCGGCAAGACCAACCTCGCGATGCTCGAGCCGAGCATCCCCGGCTGGAAGGTCGAGACGCTCGGCGACGACATCGCCTGGATGCGCTTCGGCAAGGACGGCCGCCTGTACGCGGTGAACCCGGAGAACGGCTTCTTCGGCGTCGCGCCCGGCACGGACTACCACACCAACCCGAACGCGATGCGCACCATCGCGAAGGGCAACTCGCTGTTCACGAACGTCGCGCTGACCGACGACGGCGACATCTGGTGGGAGGGCATGGGCGAGCCCCCGGCCCACCTCACCTCGTGGAAGCACCAGGACTGGACGCCGGACTCCGAGGAGCTGTCGTCGCACCCGAACTCGCGTTACTGCACGCCGATCGAGCAGTGCGACATCAAGGCGCCCGAGTGGGACGACCCGAACGGCGTGCCGATCTCGGCGATCTTCTTCGGCGGCCGTCGCGCCACGACGATCCCGCTGGTCACCGAGTCCCGCGACTGGCAGCACGGCACCTACATGGGCGCCACGCTGTCGTCGGAGACCACGGCCGCCGCGGTCGGCAAGACCGGTGTCGTGCGCCGCGACCCGATGGCGATGCTGCCGTTCATCGGCTACAACGCCGGTGACTACTTCCAGCACTGGGTCGACCTCGGCAAGCGCGCGGACGCGGACAAGCTGCCGAAGATCTTCTACGTCAACTGGTTCCGCCGCGGCGACGACAAGCGCTTCCTGTGGCCCGGATTCGGCGAGAACTCGCGCGTGCTGAAGTGGGCCATCGAGCGCATCGAGGGCAAGGCCGCCGCGGTCGAGACCCCGATCGGGCACGTGCCGACCGCGGCTGACCTCGACCTCGAGGGCCTCGACACGCCGATCGAGGACATCGAGGCCGCGCTCGAGGTGAACGTCGACGAGTGGCGTGCCGAGATCCCGCTGGTCGAGGAGTGGTTCGCCAAGATCGGCGAGAAGGTCCCGACGACGCTGCGCGACGAGCTCGCCGCGCTGAAGCAGCGCCTGGGCTGAGTTTCCGGGTGTTTCCGTGACCCGGTGGACAACGACGTCCACCGGGTCACTCTTTTGAGGTACCAATAGTGGTGTGACGCAGGATGACGATCTCCCCGGCGGTCTCCACTTCGACGGCTCGGCACGTGATGTCCAGGTCGGGCCGATGACCGGGATCGTGCGCTACTACCCCGTCCCTGTGGATCAGCAACCGGCCTCGCGCACCCCGTGGTGGCGCCCCATGTTGTTGTTCATCGCCGGGCTCGTCCTAGGTGTGGTGCTCGGCGCCCTGCTGTCCACCGTCGTCCTCTGAGTTGTCCACAGGTTGTGCATGGAGTTGTGCACAGCTTGTGGACGAAAAATTGGGAGTGAACCTCACCCCCTCCGGGTACGTCCTATATGTGAGGACGGTCACTGAAGATCGTCACCTGGAGGAAAGGGAGGTGTGCCGTGGGGATCGTTGCGGGAGTTGCGATGCTGGTGCTGTCCCTTGCCGCGGTGCTGATGGTCGTGATCGCGGGACTAGTTCGGGAGCGGCTTGACGCCGAGTCCCCACAATCGTCCGCTGAAGGTACGGGACGCTTCCGCGTAGCAGATGGCGTTCGTCCATCCCTCTGACCAGGCCTGAGCGCCGAACGGCCGCCACGCGGCGATGACGTCGGTGCGCTTGTCCGATCCGACGTAGTCCGCGACGGCCTTCGCGCACTTGTCCTTCGCGATCGCGGTGATCTGGTCCTGCGACGGCGCGGGATCGGTGAACTTCCCCAGGGACACGACGCCCGGCACGGCCTCGCCGACGTGCGGCGTGTCGCACCCGACGAGCGCGAGCTTCGTGTCCTTGGCGGGAGAACCGGACGAGCACAGCTGGTAGGTGCCGAACCCGGAAGCGGCGAGCACGCCCTTCAGGCTTCCCTTGCGGCTCACCTTCTTCTCGTCGTTCGGCGACATCTCGATCACCGAGCACAACCGCCAGCGCTGGCCGTCCTCCCAGCCCTTCTTGTTGGGCCAGAACGCCCACACCTGCAGCCGCGTCGCGTCCGCGTCCGCACTGCCGAGGTACTCCGTGAGCGCGTCCCGGCACGGCGGCAACGCGGCGCGGCGCAGGTCCCGCTCACTCGGGTACTCCTTGGACAGCCCCGAGATCTCGCCGACCGCGGTGATCTCGGCCTCGTGCGGTTCACCGCACGCGAGCACCTTGAAGTCGGCGGAGTTCATGCACTGCCCGAGCTTCGGCAGGTCAGGAGCGGGTGCGGAGGCGGTGCTCGGCAGCGGTCCGGGGACCGCGTACCCCCCGACGTGGATCGCGCAGGCGGACACCGCCAGCATGGTCAGAAGGACGAGCACCGCCTGTCGCACACAGTTCACACCGCAGAGACTAGGGCTACCACCTGGTTGGCGATGTTCCGACGTTCGAGTTCGAAGGCGGCGTCGGTCAGCGCGGCCGGGTCGGTCGGCTGCCCGAGCACCGGCGTGTGCAGGTGTCCACCGACAACGTTGTTGGCCTGCATGCCGATCCGCACCCGGTTCGCCCGGTACATGCTCTCGTTGGACAGGTAGTCACCACCGCCACCGACCGCGGCCACCGCACCCGGCGTCGGCTGGTCCGTCCGGCAGCTCCGCGGCCCGACACCGGGCGTCGTGCCGACCGGCCACTCGCAGAACGACAGGTTGAACGCCACCGGGTACGGCGTCGTCTTCGCGTCGATCATCTTCTGGAACGGCAACGTCGTCTCGATGAACTCGGTGGCCGGCTGCGGCCAGCCCGCCGCGTTCGGCACCGTGCCGAAGCTGCGCAGGTCGTTGTTGTCCGGGAACCCACCGCGCCACCGAGCGGCCCACCGCTCGATGTCGAACCGCCCCGGCCTGCCCTGGCTGACCGTCACGAACCCCTGCGGCTTCGCCTTGACCGCGCTCCCGTAGAACTGCTCGACGATCCCCTCGTCGAACCCGCCCCACAGCACCGGCAGCACAGCGGCCTGCACGACGACCTTGCCCTCGGGCGTGTCGATCTCCCGCCCGTCGAGCTGCAACGCCGCCGCGCCGGCAGGGTTGCTGCGCCGCACCGTGGGCCCGTTGAGCTGGAACGGGTCGAACCCGGTGAGCACGATCCGCTTGGCCTTCTTGTTCGGGAAGTTGATGTCCCCGATCCCCCTGGACGCCCAGTCCAGGCCCTGGACGAGCTTCGCCCGTTCCTGCCCGTCCAACGCGAACCGCGGCTGCCACTGCCGCAGCGCCTTGGTCATCTGCAACCGCGCCCAGTACAGCGGCCGGTCGTCGAAGACGTCGTGGGTCTGCTCCTTGCCCTGCGCCCGCTTGACCGCCGTGCGCCACAGGTCCGCGCCGGCCTGCTCGGCCGTCTGCTGCGCCTGCCGCTTGACGAACGTGCGACACAGCTTCTGCGTGAACCGCTCCACGTCGTCGTCGAACCCGGCTCGCTTCGTCAGCTCAGGACCGACAGCCGGTCCGCCGGGTGCGAGCGTGTCGTCGAGGCGCTGCTCCTCGACCGTGAGCGGCGCGGCCGCGTCGTAACAGGAGGCCTTGTCCTGCGCGTTGGCGATGCCGGGTACCGCGACCAGGCTCAACGCGACCAGGGTCACCAGTCGGGCGATGTTGTTCACGCCGCTGATCCTCTCGGGGTGCGTGGGCCGGCAGAACCCTTCATCCGGCCCATTCCGTTGACTCTGTCCGTGTCGACAGGAATCAAGAGGGACGGTCAGGCGATGGATCGGCTGGCGTCGACACGGGGCACAGCCCGAACGGACACCCCGGCCGCCACCAGCGCATCGCGCACCGCCCGCGCGATCCCCACGGCCCCAGGCGTGTCGCCGTGAACGCAGATGGAGTCGGCCCGCACCCGGATGGCGCGCCCGTCGATGGACGTCAGCCACCCCTCGGTGGCGAGCTGGACGCACCGCTCGGCGATCTGGGCGGGCTGGTGCAGCACCGCACCGGGCAGCCCGCGCGGCACGAGCGTGCCGCTGGAGGTGTACGCCCGATCGGCGAACGCCTCGTAGCGCACGCTCAACCCGGCGACCTGGGCGCGCTTGAGCCAGACCGCACCGGGTAAGCCGAGCACGGCGAGCCGCGGGTCGAACAGTCGCACCGCGTCGACCACGGCATCGGCCTGAGCCTCGTGGCGCACCAGCGCGTTGTAGAGCGCGCCGTGCGGCTTCACGTAACTGATCCGGGCACCCGCCACCGCAGCGCAAGCCTGCAGAGCGCCGAGCTGGCACAGAATCTCGTTGGTCAGCGTGTCAGGCGCGACGTCGATGAAGCGTCGGCCGAAGCCCGCCAGGTCGCGATAGCCGACGTGGGCGCCGATGGCGACGCCGCGGGCGGCGGCCAGCATGGTGTCCGGGTCGCCGGCGTGGGCGCCGCAGGCGATGTTCGCGCTGGTGACGACGTCGAGCAGGGCCTTGTCGTCGCCGAGGGTCCAATGGCCGAAACCCTCACCGAGGTCCGCGTTCAGATCCATGGTTCACCGCCCTCGCCGGGAAGAGCAAGATTGTTGAACAATTCTACAAGTGGACGATACTACAAGGGAGCAATTGAGCAATACTCCAGTAGGATTGTTCACATGGCGGACAATGTCGCGTCGACCCTGGCCAGGGGCAAAGCGGACCTCGAACGAGCCACCACAGCGCAGAAGGTCGCGGACGTCCTCCGCGCCCGAGTCCTCAACGGCGAGCTCGCCCCTGGCGTCAAGCTGAGCGAAGAGGCCATCGGCGGAGCACTGGGAGTCTCCCGCAACACCCTCCGCGAAGCGTTCCGCCTCCTCACCCACGACCGGCTGCTGGTCCACGAGCACAGCCGAGGCGTCTTCGTCCGAGTCCCGACGAAAGACGACGTCCACGACATCTACGCGGCCCGCCGCATCATCGAGTGCGGCGCACTGAGCCGGTGGGACGAAGCGTCGGACGAAGCGAAACAAGCAGTAAAGGAAGCCGTCGAGTTCGGCCAGCAGGGCGCCAGGACGGACAACTGGGCCGACGTCGGCACCGGCAACATCAGGTTCCACCAGGCGATCACCAGGCTGGCCGGCAGCGAACGCCTCAACGAGGACGCCGACCGCCTCTACGCCGAGGTCCGCCTCGCCTTCCAGATGACCAGGGAGACGCGCCAGTTCTACGAGCGCTACCTGCAGTGGAACGTCAAGATCGTCGAGCTGCTCAACAAGAACAAGACGCAGGAAGCGGTCAGCACCCTCGACGAGTACTTCCGCATCGCCGAGCAGGACGTGGTCACACACCTGTCGGCTAGTTAGTCAGCTGGTCACGATTGCGAGCACATCTGCTGCCCTGGCAGGTGAACGGGCCTAACATCCGCGCAACACCGCGTACACGGAGGGCCACATGGACCGCACCCGGAGCCTGCGCTGGAGCAACTGGAACGTGCTCCTGCTGGTCCCGTTGCTGATGCTGATCACGCCGTGGTTCAACTTCGACCAGCCGCGACTGTTCGGCCTCCCCTTCTTCTACTGGTACCAGTTCGTCTTCGTGCCGGTCGGCGTGCTCTGCGTCGGACTGGTCTACGTCAAGACGAAGGACGAACCGGCGGTCAAGGGGAAACCGGACAAGCTCGGCGTTGACGACCTGGACGAAGGAGCCAAGTGATGCAGTGGACCGAGCTGGTGGTGTTCAGCTTCCTCTTCCTGCTGGTCACCGTCATGGGCTTCTTCGCGGCGCGCTGGCAGCGGGGCGACACGCTCGACCATCTCGACGAGTGGGGGCTCGGCGGCCGCAAGTTCGGCAGCTGGATCACGTGGTTCCTGGTCGGCGGTGACCTCTACACGGCGTACACGTTCGTCGCCGTCCCGGCGCTGGTGTTCGGCGCGGGCGCGACGGGCTTCTTCGCCCTGCCGTACACGGTGATCCTGTACCCGATCGTCTTCCTGCCGCTCGTTCGCATGTGGAGCGTCAGCCGGGTGCACGGCTACGTCACGCCCGCGGACTTCGTGAAGGGCCGCTACGGCTCGCACTGGCTGGCGCTGATCATCGCGATCACCGGCATCGTCGCGACCATGCCGTACATCGCGCTGCAGCTCGTCGGCCTCGAAGCGGTGCTGCGCAGCATGGGCCTCAACGGCAGCGGCATCCTCGGCCACGCGCCGCTGTTCGTCGCGTTCGTGATCCTCGCGCTCTACACGTACCAGTCCGGCCTCCGCGCGCCCGCGCTGATCGCGTTCGTCAAGGACATCCTGATCTACGCGGTCATCCTGGTCGCCGTCATCTACCTGCCGTCGAAGTTCGGCGGCTGGGGCGAGATCTTCAACGACGCGCAGGCCAAGTTCGACGCCACGCCGTCGAAGACCGACGGCATCCTGCTCACCGCGAACAACCAGCTGCAGTACGCCACCCTGGCGCTCGGCAGCGCGCTGGCGCTGTTCCTGTACCCGCACTCGCTGACCGGCATCCTGGCCAGCCGCGGCCGCAACGTCATCAAGCGCAACATGGTCGCGCTCCCGGCGTACTCGCTGCTGCTCGGCCTGTTGGCGCTGCTCGGCTACGTCGCGATCAGCGCGGGCACCAAGCCGATCGTCAACCAGGCCACCGGACGCCCGGACACGAACACGATCGTCCCCGAGCTCTTCGGCGCGAACTTCCCGTCGTGGTTCGCGGGCATCGCGTTCGCGGCGATCGGCATCGGCGCGCTCGTGCCTGCGGCGATCATGTCGATCGCGGCCGCGAACCTGTGGACGCGCAACGTCTACAAGGAGTACATCCGCAAGCACGCCACCCCGGCGCAGGAGGCCAAGCAGGCCAAGCTCGCCAGCCTGGTGGTCAAGTTCGGCGCGGTCGCGTTCATCGTGTTCATCGACCCGCAGTTCTCGATCGACCTCCAGCTCATCGGCGGCGTGATGATCCTGCAGACGCTGCCGTCCGTGGCGATCGCGCTGTACACGCGCTGGTTCCACATCTGGGGCCTGGTCGCCGGCTGGTTCGCGGGCATGGGCTACGGCATGTACCTGCTGTACAACATCCCCAGCGCGGACGGGAAGCGCCCGCACTTCGCCGGTTCGGCGCTCGCGCTGGACAAGCTGTCGCTCTTCGGCTGGCACCCGTTCTCGGGGTCGGCCACGCAGATCTACGTCGGTGCGGTCGCGGTGGTCCTCAACCTGCTCGTCGCGGTGGTCGTCACGCTGATCGCCAAGCGCACGCACGTGTTCAACGGCACCGACCAGACCGACCCGTCGGACTACCACGTCGACGAGGACAGCGACCGGGTCAAGCCGGTCGCGGCACCCCACTGACGAGAGCAGCGGCACCCACGAGCCCCGCCGCGCCACCGAGCACGGCGGGGCGAACCTCCAAAGTGGACAGGTAGGAGAGACCCGCGTGCGTCGCCAGAGCGCGGCGCACCGGGTCGAACAACAGCCCGCCCGCCCGCGCCACACCACCGCCGATCACCGCGAGGTCGAGGTCGCACACCGCGGCCGTCGCGGCGATCGCCAGCCCGACCGCGTGACCGGCGCGCTCGAACGCGGCCTGAGCGATGGCATCACCGGCGCGAGCTGATGCCTCCAATGCCACCGCGTCGTCGCCGCGCCAGCCGCGGGCGACGGCCCAGCTGACCATGCGTGGTCCACCGGCCACGGTCTCCACGCACCCGCGTCCCCCGCACGTGCAGGGTTCGCCGGACGGCTCGACCACCACGTGCCCGATGTGCCCGGCGTTGCCGGTCCGGCCGCCGAACGGCCGTCCGTCCAGCACCAGCCCGCCGCCGACACCGGTCGACACCACGAGCCCGACCATGAACCGGCTGCTCCGCCCCGCCCCGCGCCACTGCTCGCCGAGCGCCATGCACACGCCGTCGCCCGCCAGCTCGACCGGCACACCGGGCAGCAGCTCCGAGACGCGCGACCGCAGCGGGAAGTCCTGCCAGGACGGCACGTTGATCGGGCTGACCGTCCCGCGCCCGGTGTCCACCGGACCCGCGGAGGCGATGCCGACGCCTGCGACCTGCTCGCCGTCCAGCACCTGCGTCACGACGGACACGACGGCGTCCCACGGGTCGGTCCGCGGGGTCGGCACCTGCGCGGACCGGCGCACCTCGCCGAGCCGGTCCACCAGACCAGCGGCGATCTTGGTGCCGCCGAAGTCCAGTGCCAGCACCAGATCAGTCACCACGTGCCTCTCTCTTGATCCCTTAGGAGGCACATTGTCCCTGCGTCTGGCCCCGACCCCGGCACCACTGCAACCATATGCGCCATGTCCGGCCTGAGGGACGAGCTCAAACGGCTGCGCAAGGGCAGGGGAGTCCTCGCGCCGGACATCGACACGCTCGCAGGCAACGCCTTGCGTGCATTGTGTGGGATTTCCGCACCCGACACCAAACCGGTGATCAGGCAGAAGGTGACCGAGGAGCTGCGCAAGCTCGCCGAGACGCTGCAGCCCGACCTGCGGCTGGCGGCGCTGGCCGCGCTCGCCATCCACCCGCAGGCGAAGCACCCGTTGCTGACCGACCGAGTCGCGTGGCTCGCCGAGCAACTGGGCAAGCAGGTCCGCACCGCGCGGCGCCGCGCGGACGACGCGCTGGAGCTGCTGGCGCAGGCCGCCGAGAACCGGCCGCGTGACGAGGGCTGGTACGTCGAGGCGTTCGACGCCCAGGTGCGGCTCGACACGCGCACGCCGGAAGTCGTCGAGCGGCGCACGATCGTCGCGACCAGGGACGGCGTCGACGCGATCGTGCCCGCACTGAGCCTGCCGAGGCACCGCGCGGACCAGCGGCCGCTGCACGACGTCAACGCGTCGCTCCTCTACGGCGGCGAACTCATCCAGCAGGAACAGCCGTCGGAGAGCTACTTCCGGTTCACGATCGCGCTGCCGCAGCCGTTGAAGACCGGGCAGACGCACGAGTACGCGATGCAGCTGCGCGTCCCGCAGGGGCAGCCGATGCGGCCGCACTACGTGTTCTCACCGCACCGCCGGTGTGACAGGTTCTCGGTGCGAATCCACTTCGACGTGCGCAATCCACCTCGCGCGGTCTGGCTGGTATCCCACCTGCCGATTCGCATGGTGGACGACGCGACGCCGTGCGGCGAATTGCTCAGCGTGGACGCGAATGGCGAGATCCGCGCCGAGTTCCACGAGTTGGTGCAAGGCTTCGGATACGGAGTCCAATGGCGCTGGGCCGGTGGGTCAGCTCCCGCAAGCTGACCCACCTCCTCCCCGCTGGCCACTCAGCCCATCAGCACGAAGACCACGATCCTGTGCGGCTCCATCTCGCTCACCCCTCTTCTCCTGCGCTGGCCCCGGAAGGGTGGCAGTGAAGAGGGCACTCGTTCTGTGCCAAGTGACACACAACGAGGAACTGGATGCGGGTGACATTACACACAACAATTGGGGTGGGCCAGCAGTCGGAGAAATGGCCAATTACTGGCCATTTCTCCGGGGGGAGGACATGTGAACTTCTGGAGCATGCTCGACGAATCGACACGACAAGCATTCCGGTCCGTTGCGGACGTCCGCAACTTCCGGTCGGGAGCCGTGGTCATCAACGAGGGGGACAGGTCCGGCTGGGTGCTGGTGCTGACCGCGGGCCGGGTCAAGGTCGTGTCGTCGACCGGGGGAGGCCACGACGCGGTGCTCGGCGTCCGGGAGCCGGGCGACATCATCGGCGAGATGTCCGCGGTCGACGGCAACCCCCGGTCGGCGTCGGTGATCGCGGTCGAGGACGTGACCGCGCTCTTCCTGCCCGCGGGCAGGTTCACCGAGCTGATGCGGGAGCCCGCCGTGTCGGCTGCCCTGCTGAAGATCATCAGCGGTCGGCTCCGCATCGCCAGCCTGCGACGTGCCGAGTACGCCGACCGCACCACGTTGGTGCGGGTCGTCGCGCTGCTGATCGAGCTGGTCAACCGGTACGGCGTGCAGACGGCCGACGGCTGGCTGATCACGTTGCGGATCAGCCAGCAGGAGATCGCCGGGCTGGTGTCGGCCTCACGCGAAGCGGTCAGCCGGGCGTTGCGCGTGCTGCGCGACGACGGCGTGCTCAGCACCGGACGGCAGAAGCTGGTCGTGCACCGGCCAGAAGAGCTGCACCGGCTGCTCAGCGCTTGAGCATGCGGGTGAGACCGGCGGCGACGGTCGTCGCGAGCATCCAGCCCGTGACGATGAGCCCGGACGCGATCCACTGCGACGCGCCGGGCGTCTGCCAGCGGTTCTTGTTCCCGAAGTCGACGATCGGCACGACCAGGTCGATCGTGTACAGCCAGGCGTTCCACGGCAGGTGGTCGTCGGCGTTGATCGGCACGAGGTCCGGCTTGAACTCGAACCACAGGCTGCCGAGCAGCCACGACGCGATCAGCCACCCCAGCGCCCGCGCCGGTCGGTACCCGTAGCCGACCATCGACCGCTGCAGCCAGCTCCACAGCAGCACCAGCGGACCGTAGAAGCGCATGCCCTCCGCGAGCGCCTTGTACCGCAGCCGCTGCTTCTCGATCATCACCGTCGACGCGTGCTCGTCGTTGCCGCTCGCCTGCAGCATCTCCGCGAACTGGTCGTACGGCCGCGGCCGGTACGCGCGCCTGGTCGCCTGCCGCAACCAGTGCAGCCGCAGCTCGACCTGGGCGTCGTCGCGCAGGTCGATCGGGCTGGCGAGCGAGTCGTAGCGGAAGTCGTCGAGGTCGATGTACCCGGTGGCCTGCCAGAAGATCGCGTTGTCGTCCAACGAGGTGCAGCGGCCCTGCCGCAGCGTCACGTCGCCCTTCGGCGGCGTCACGACGTTGAGCATCAGCTCCTGCACCTGCATGCCCATGCCGTTCAGCGCGTGACTGTCCAGTTTGTACCCGAGCACCGCGCCGTTGAAGTTCGCCATCCGGCCGATCGTGGCGCGACGGCACCGCACACCGCCGTGCGCGACGAACTCCTTGTCGCCCTGCGCACACACGAGGTCGCGGCCGATGATCGCGCCGCCGATGTCCAGTGACGGCTTCTCCTTCGGCTGGTGCCGGTAGCGGCCGGGCGCGATGAGCCTGCTGCCGCGCAGGTCGAGGTTCGCGCCGACGTTGACGCCGCGCAGCTCCAGCCCGCCCTCGACCTCGGCGTCGCGGACCGCGAAGTTGCTGCCGACGACGCACCGGTTGGCCAGCACGCAGTCCGCCTGCGGGTTCTCCAGCCGCGAGCCGTCGAGGATCAGGCTGCCGCGCACGTGCAGGTCGACCATCCGCAGCTGGCCCTTGATCCGCATGTTCCTGCCGACGACGTCACCGCCGATCTGCGCGCCGTCCATGTGCAGCGCGCGGCCGCGGCCGATCGGCTCGTTGCCCGTCTGCGGCGGGCTGATCGCGTCGACCGACGCGCCGACGAGCGACAGCGAGCCGCCGATGTTCGCGTTGACCAGCCGCAACGTGCCCGCGCTGACGAAACCGCGGTCCAGCCCCACATCACCGCTGACGTCGGTGCGGTCGAGCACGAGCGTCGCGTTCGGATCGGCGTGCGGGTCGGTCGTGTCGACGGTCGCCGGCCCGCGCGAGAGGTTCGCGCCGCGCAACGACAACGCCGAGCTGATCTTGGCGTTGGTCAGGAACACCGTGCCGCGCGCGGTGAACGAGCACAGCATGTTGCCGCCGACCTGGACGCCGTTGGCGTTGAGCGCCATGCCGTCCTCGTTGTCGAGCACGGCGCCGTTGAGGTTGCAGTTGCCGCCGATGCGCGCGCCCGCGAGCCGCAGCTCACCGCTCGTGCGCAGGTCGAAACCGAGCAGCGCGCCCGCGAGCGTCACCCGGTCCGCTTGCACGGCGGGCCTGCCGCGCGAGTGGAAGGTGCTGTCCCGCAACACGAGCGTGCCCGCGATGTCCGCGTCGACGAGGTCCAGCTGGCCGGTGACCGTGCAGCTGATGAACGCCACGTCGTTGTCGCTGCTCAGGTTCCGGCCCGCGAAGCCGGGCAGCGAGCACTCGTTGAACTCGATGCCCGCGATGCGGCTCTGCCGCAGGTCCGGCGTCTCCTCGAACGTGCAGCGCACGAACTCGAGCAGGTACGGCACCTCGACCGCACGCAGGTCGAGCGCACCGGTGATCGTCCGGTCGACGACCCTGATCACCGGTGACACGCTCGCCTTGCGCCTCGGCAGGCGCCAGGTGCCGCTGCTGTTGTTCTCGGACTCCCCCAAGCCCCGCAGCACGTCGGCGGCGGGGAGTTTGCTCAGCGCCATCTATGTCGTGCGCTCCCAGGTGAGGTAGTTGACGTCGTAGCTGCGACCGGACGGCCCCTCCACCGACCTTATGACTTTGACCGCGCTGATGCGGCCGTCTGTGGTTTTCAGGCAGACGACGACGGGCACCGAGGTCAGCACGATCTTCTCCTGCGGCGAGCGGGCGGCGGTGCAGCGGTCGATGTCCTGACCGGTCCCGCCGACCGGCCAGATCTCGCTGTCCGCCATGGGCTGGAAGAAGAACTCGAGCGTGTTCGCGTCCTGCCCGTAGTAGAGGTCGCCGCCGTAGGTGGGGTTGTACGCCCCCGAGTCGACGTCGATCGCGGAGTACCTGTCCAGTGTGACGTCGCGCTGCACGTGCACGGTCGCGGTTTCCGCTCCGACCGTGGTCGTGGGTGGTGGCGGCGGTGGTGCGGAACCGGTCGGCCTGCCAGTCGGATCCAGCGGCCGGGACGGCGCGGTGGCAGTCGGGGCGGGCGCCGTGGTCGTCGACGTCGTCGCGGGAACGGACGTCTGCTCGCTCGTGGAGACCGACGTGGGTGCAGGAGTGGGAGCGGACGAACCCGGCTGGCCGGTGGCCGAGTCCGGGCTGAGCAGCTTGACGGCGGCGAACGAGATCACGCAGACGGCGGCGATCGCGGCCCCCACGATGACGAGTCTCCGGTCGCGCGGGCGGTAAACGTGGTCGGGCAGCCGGATCCAGCCGGTCGTCCTGGTCTCCTTGGTGGACACGCGCACCGCGCGGTACGTGTCCGGACCGCTGGCGGGGCTGTGCCGGACGACGTCGTCGAAGAACCAGGACGACGCGATGATCGCCAGCACACCGGGCGATCCGGTCAGCGCCGCTTTCAGCTGACGGGCCTCCAGCAGCCGGAACGTGTGGTTGACCGCGGCGCCGACGACACCGTGCCCGTCGAACCTGAGCTCACCGGCGTGCACGGCCATGCGCAGGCGGATGCGTTGCTCGTCGGGATGGGTGCTGTTGTGCTCTGCCAGCAAGGTGACCAGCGCGGGTGGCAGCGCCTCGGTGAACAGCGCCTTCGGGAACTCGGCGGGAGCGACGACCAGCACGCCGTCGCCGCGGTCCTCGTGGTGGCAGTCGTCCCAACCGATCCCCGACTCGTCGAAGGCCTGCCGCAGGATCCGGTACAGGGCGTCGCGCACCGCGCTCTGGTGCGGGTTGGTGCGGCGGAGGTCGCCGAACGCCTCGACGTCCACGACGAGCACGGTCCGGTGGACGGTCTCTTGCGGCTGCATGCGATCCCCGCTCGAGCTCTGGCTGGTACGGAGCCAAAGTACTGCCGCTCGAACGGGGATCGTGGGATCACGCGATCAGCATTCCCGATGGGGATCGATCACTACTCAGGATCGCTCGGACCGTGGTGGATCGGGTCCAGAACGCGCGCGAGGAACGACTTGGTGCGGTCCTCCTGCGGGTTCCCGATGACGTCGGCGGCAGGTCCTTCCTCGACGACGTACCCGCCGTCCATGAAGATCACCTTGTCCGCGACCTCGCGGGCGAACTGCATCTCGTGCGTCACGATCAGCATCGTCATGCCCTCGTCGGCGAGCTGGCGCATGACGCCGAGCACGTCACCGACGAGCTCGGGGTCGAGCGCGGACGTCGGCTCGTCGAACAGCATGACCTCGGGGTCCATCGACAGCGCCCGCGCGATCGCGACGCGCTGCTGCTGGCCACCGGAGAGCTGCGCGGGCATCGCGTTGACCTTGTCGCTCAGCCCGACCCGCTCGAGGTTGTGCAGCGCCTTCTCCTGCGCCTCTTTCTCGCCGCGCTTGAGCACCTTGCGCTGCGCCACCGTCAGGTTGTTGATGACGCTCAGGTGGCTGAACAGGTTGAACGACTGGAAGACCATGCCGATCTTCGTGCGCGCGGAGTCGATGTCGACGTCCGGGTCGGTCAGCTCGGTGCCGTTCACGACGACCTTGCCCGCGGTCGGCTCCTCGAGGATGTTGACGCAGCGCAGCATCGTGGACTTGCCGGAGCCGGACGGTCCGATGATGCAGACGACCTCGCCCGGCAGGACGGTCAGGTCGATGCCCTTGAGCACTTCCAGCGGGCCGAACGACTTGCACAGCCCGGTGATCTCGACAGCGGCACCACTCACAGGACCGACACCTTCTTCCCGCCCGTACGACGCTCCAGGTACCGCGACAGGTAGCCGAGCGGCAACGTGATGATCAAGTAGCAGAGGCCGGCGATGAGGATCGGCGTCAGCGACGGGCTGCGGCTCAGCGTCTCGCGGCCGAACTTCGTCAGCTCGTACTGCTCGCGGAACAGGCCGAGGATGTAGATCAGCGACGAGTCCTTGGTGAGCAGGATCAGCTCGTTCGTCAGCGGCGGCAGGATGATCCGGAACGCCTGCGGGATCACGATCGTGATCGTCGCGCGGCTCGCGGACATGCCGAGCGAGCGCGCGGCCTCGACCTGCCCCTTGGGCACCGCCTGGATGCCCGCGCGGATCGTCTCGGCCATGTAGGCCGCACCGACGCTGCCGAGCGCGAGCATCACGGTGGTGAGCGCGGGGAACTGCACCTGGAAGGCGATCGGCACGCCGTAGTAGATGCCGATGAACACGAGCAGCGCGGGCACGCCGCGGAAGAACTCGATGTAGACGGTCGCGATCCACCGGTACGGCGCGACCGTGGACAGCTTCATGAGCGCGAGCACGAGACCCAGCGCGAGACCGAAACCGAAGCCGAGCGCCGTGTAGAGGATGGTGTTCTTCAACGCCACGGTGATGATGTTGGGGAACATCGACGCCGCGATGTCGGTGTTGAAGAACGCCCGGCGGATCTGACCCCAGTCGGCGAGCACGGCGACCAGCCCGGCGACGACGACCAGCAGGCCGTACTGCCCGTACCGGATGTACTGCGCCCGCTTGCGCTTCGACATTGCCATCGAGGGCTCCTAGCGGTTTGGTTCGGACATGCGGCGGGGCCGGCGCGTTGTGCTGCACCGGCCCCGTGAGAAGCCGTTACTTCTTCTCGGGCTTCTTGCCGAACCACTTCTCGTAGATCTTGTCGTACTCGCCGCTGTCCTTGGCCTTCTTCAACACGTCGTTGATCTTGGCCTGCAGCTTGGTGTTGCCCTTCTTGACGCCGATGCCGTACTGCTCACCGGTGTCGAACTCCTTGGTGACCTCGGTGTCCGGGAACTCCTTGGCGTAGTCGTAGAGCACGCCGTTGTCGTTGATCGCCGCGTCGACCGCGCCGGTGCGGACGGCGGTCTCCATCAGCGGGAGGTCCTCGAACTGGACGACGGTGTAGCCGTTGGCGGCCGCGTTGTCGTTCGCGTACTTCTCACCGGTGGTGTCCTGCTGGACACCGAGCTTCTTGCCCTTCAGCGCGGCGAGGTCCTTCAGACCCGAGTCCTTCTTCACGAGCAGCGCCTGGGAGGCGTCGAAGTACGGCTCGGAGAAGTCGATCGCGCCCTTGCGCTCTTCGGTGATCGTCATGCCGGCCGCGGCCAGGTCGCACTGGTTCGCGTTGAAGCTCGTGCCGGACGTGATCGTCTCGAACGGGGTGTCGAAGATCTCCTGCTTGACGCCGAGGTCCTTCGCCACCAGGTCGACGAGGTCGACGTCGAAGCCGACGGTCTTGTCGCCCTCGCTGTACTGGAACGGCTTGTAGGACAGGTGCGTGCAGGTGACCAGCTTGCCGCTCTGGATGAGGGGGACGTCGCCGGTTCCCGACCCCTGGTTCACCGGCGTTGCGCAGCCCGCTGCTGCCATCACGGCCAACCCCACCGCCGGGATCAGGGCCAGCACCTGCCTGGTTCGACGAGCCACTGCGTCACTCCTCGTAACTGTCGCGGACGAGTGACCGGGATACTGCCACTTGGGTGACGTGGTGCACAGCACGTGCGTGTTACAGACCGCGTTCACGCATGACTTTTGCGTCGAATCGCCCGTCCGGCCGCAGTTTGTTGCGCGAATTGGGCTAGATCACACAACAGATGCACGTAATGCGGCCGTATGACGACTCTCTGCAGTGTCATCTGATCAACAGGGCCGTGACCTGCGGCGTCAATGCCCGCCGGACGGTGCTCCGCGATCTTTGAGCAGGCTCGCGACCAGCGCGGTCCACCCCGTCTGGTGCGTGGCGCCGAGTCCTTCGCCGGTGTCCCCGTCGAAGTACTCGGAGAACGTCACGTGCTCGCGCCAGAGCGGGTGGTCGCTCGCCTCGACGCGCTTGCCGTCACTCGGCCGCCGCCCGTCGGCGTCCGGCAGGAAGAGCGACACCAGCCTGCGCGCCAGCTCGTCCGCCGCCTCGGCGGCTGTGACGAACTGCCGCGACCCGGTGGGCAGCTCGACGGAGAACCCGCCGTCGAAGTAGGCGTCCGCCGTGCGCAGCGCCTCGACGAGCAGCGCGTTCGTCGGGAACCAGATCGGGCCGCGCCAGTTCGAGTTGCCGCCGAACATCGGCGTGTGCGACTCGCCTGGCTCGTAGCCCATCCGGTGCTCCTTGCCCGCGACGATCACCTCGAGCCCCTCGCGGTGCGCCGCGCTCAGCGAGCGGATGCCGTGCGGCGACAGGAACTCCTGCTCGTCGAACATCCGGTTGAGCAGGCGTCGCACCTTGGGCTCGTTGAGCAGGCTGACGAACGCGCCCTTGTCGCTGAAGGAGATGAACTGGCGCAGCTCGGGACGCCGCTTCAGCAGGTGGTCGAGCCTGCTGGTGAATCCGGGCAGGTCGCTGAGCACCCACGGTTCGAGCACCGCGTTGGCCAGCAACGGGATGAGGCCGACCATCGAGCGGACGCGCACCGGCTCGGACTCGACCCTGCCGTCCGGGTGCCTGCGGCTCACCAGGTCGTAGCAGAAGCCGTCCTCCTCGTTCCAGATGCTCGTGCCCGCGCTGCCGAAGTGCGTGAACGCCTCCGCGATGCTCAGGAAGTGCTCGACGAACTTCGTCGCGACGTCCTCGTAGGACTCGTCCTCGCGCGCCAGCTCCAGTGCGATCTGCATGAGGTGCAACGAGTACGCGGCCATCCAGCTCGTCGCGTCGGACTGCTCCAGCCGCCACTCGCCGAGCATCGGCTCGGACCGGTTGACCGGGCCGATGTTGTCCATGCCGAGGAAGCCGCCCTCGAACAGGTAGCTGCCGTCGGCGTCCTTGCGGTTGACCCACCAGGAGAAGTTGAGCAGCAGCTTGTGGAAGACCTTCGCCAGGAACTTGCGGTCCCAGCTGCCGTCCATCCGGTACACCTGCAGCGCGGCCCACGCGTGCACCGGCGGGTTGACGTCGCCGAACTCCCACTCGTACGCGGGCAGCTGGCCGTTCGGGTGCATCAGCCACTCGCGGCACAGCAGGAGCAGTTGCTCCTTCGCGAACGCCGGGTCGACGAGCGTGAACGGGATCGTGTGGAACGCCAGGTCCCACGCGGCGAACCAGGGGTACTCCCACTCGTCCGGCATGGAGATCACGTCGGCGACGTCGAGGTGCCGCCAGTGCGTGTTGCGCGCGGTCGGCGTCCGGCGCGACTGCGGCGCCTCGGGCTTGGTCGGGTCGCCGTCGAGCCAGTCGCGGGCGCGGAACCGGTAGTGCTGCTTGGTCCACATCAGGCCGGCGAGCGACTTGCGCAGCACCTGCTGTTCCTCAGGCGTGCCGCCGGGCAGGAGGTCGGCGAAGAAGTCGTCCGCGTCTCGTCTTCGCTCATCCACAGTGGACTGGAAGCTCGGTCCGAACGGGTCGTCGTGCTCCAGCGCGGTGAGGCGCAGCCGGACGGTCACGGTTTCGCCGGACTCGACCGGGTCGAACGAGTACCAGGCGGCGGCCTTCGTGCCCGGCTCGCTGGTGTCGTCCGGTCCGACGACCTGGCAGCTGGTCGTCGACCCCTTCACCACGTACTCGTCGATGCCGTCCTTGGTGAACCGCGTCGGGTTGCTGTGCGCGCCGAAGAGCTGCTGCTCGTTCGTCTCGTTGTCGGTGACGAGCAGCGTCGGCGTGCCCTCGGTGTGCAGGTGGTAGCGCCCGAGCTGCCCGTGCTCGGCGGTGAAGCTCCGGCCGTTCCTCGTGCTGCCGACGATCGAGCACGGCCGTTCGTCGCGGCCCCACGCCCAGGTGTTGCGGAACCACAGCTGGGGGAGCAGGTGCAACGGCGCCGGTGCGGGCCCGTGGTTGGTGGCGCTGATCTCGACGCAGATGTCGTCGGTGCCCGCCTTGGCGTAGGTCACCCGCACGTCGAAGAACCGGTTCTGGTCGAGCACGCCGGTGTCGCTCAGCTCAGGCTCGCGCTCCTCGCGTCCGGCCTCGCGCGCGAGCCTGCGGAGCTCGTCGTACGGGAACTCCTGCTGCGGGTAGCGGTAGAGCACCTGCATCCAGGAGTGGGTGGGCGTCCCGTCGGTCACCCACCAGTGCTCCTTGACGTCCTCACCGTGGTTGCCCTCGTCGTTGGTGAGGCCGAAGTACCGCTCCTTGAGGATCGGGTCCTTGCCGTTCCACAGCGCGAGCCCGAAGTTGAGGAACCCGTGGACGTCGCAGATGCCCGCGATGCCGTCCTCGCCCCAGCGGTAGGCGCGGGCGCGAGCGTGGTCGAACGGGAACGACGTCCACGCGTCGCCGCCCGCCGAGTAGTCCTCGCGCACGGTGCCCCACTGGCGCCCGGCGAGGTACGGGCCCCACAGACGCCACGGCGACGTCGGAGTACCCGACGTCGCCAGACGTTCCCGTTCCGTTCGCTCGCTCATGGCGCCCAGTGTGGGGCACCGGTTCCGGCCGCTGGTTAATCCAGGGTCAGGTCTGAGTCATTTACCACTCACGAGCGCTTCGAGTGCGCGTCCAGCACCAACGCGACCGCCTCGGTGACCCGCGCGGCCTGGGCCAGGTGCAGCCACTCGTCCGGCACGTGGCAGTTGGAGTCCGGCCCTACGGCGCCGGTCACGACGAACTGCGCGTCCGGGTAAGCCTCGTGCAACAACCCCATGAACGGGATCGAGCCGCCGAGCGCCACGGTTCGCCACGGCGCGCCGAAGACCTCCTTGCCCGCGTCGTCCAGCGCGGCCCGCAGCCACGGCGCCAGCTCGGGCGCGTTCCAGCCGTTGCCCGCCTCGATGCGGCTGAGCTCGACGGTCGCGCCGTACGGGACGTCCGTGGTCAGCAGCTCGGTGACGGCCGCCAGCGCGGCGTTGGCGTCCGCGGTCGGCGGCAGGCGGAACGACAGCATGATCGACGTGAACGGGCGCAGCACGTTGCCCGCGTCGTCCGGCGCGGGCAGGCCGTCGGCGCCGGTGATGGACAGCGTCGGCCGCCAACCGGAGTTGAGCGCCAGCTCGGTCTCGTCGTCGGACATGGCCCGCAGGTCACCGACGCGCGGGACGGCGCCGAGCAGCGCGCCGGGCGCGGTCTCGACGGCCTCGCGGGTCTCGGTGATGCGGTGCGGCGGGATCTCGACGTGCATCTCCGGCACCTTCACGACGCCCGTCTCGGCGTCCTCGAGCCGGTCGAGCAGCAGCCGCGCGATGCGGAACGAGCTGGGCACGATGCCGGACGCCATGCCCGAGTGCAGGCCGGACTCGAGGATGCGCACGGTGACCGTGACCTGCAGCAGGCCGCGCAGCGACGTGGTCAGCCACATCCGGTCGTAGTCGCTGCCGCCGGAGTCGAGGCAGACGACGAGCGACACGTCACCGAGCCGGTCGCTCAGGTGCTCCAGGTACGCCGGGAGGTCCGGGCTGCCGGACTCCTCGCCGGTTTCCAACAGGATCACGGCACGCGAATGGGTGCCGCCCGCGGCGCGCACGGCCTCCAACGCGGCCACCGCCGCGTAGCCGGAGTAGCCGTCATCGGCCGCGCCGCGGCCGTAGAGGCGGCCGTCCTTGAGCACCGGAGTCCACGGACCGAGACCGTCGGACCAGTTCGCGACCGGCGGCTGCTTGTCGAGGTGGCCGTAGAGCAGCACCGTGTCAGAAGAAGAGTCGGTGGCCGGCACGTCGACCAGCAGCAACGGGGACCTGCCATCGAGCTGAACGACGTCGATGGTCGCGCCGGGCAGCGAGCGCTGGGCGAGCCAGGCGCGGACGTGCTCGATGGCGGCGGCGAGCTGGCCGTTCTCCGCCCACCTGGGGTCGAAGACCGGTGAGATGGCCGGGACGGCGACGAGCTCGGAGAGGCTGGGGACGATCTCTTCGTCCCAGAGCCTGCGAACGGTGCTGGTTACAACGGAGCGCTCCACGCAGCCGATCCTGTCATGACACCAAGCCGCTGCTAGGTTAACGATCGGTAACCGGGACAGTGCTGTCCGGTCACCGAACGGCCTAGTCGGATTGCCAAAGGTTGACCTTCCTACTGTTTGCGCTGTTCAGAACGTTGCCGATTGTGTTACTAGGTGGGATGCCACTCACCAACACGGGTGAGGCCGTGTCAGGATGTGGATGAGAACACCGTCAGCGCCGACGGAACGCACGACGCCCCCACAGGGGCGGCGGCGACCGGCGGCGCCGCCGCACGAGGTCGTCACGAGCGACCGGGGCGGACTCGTAGACGAGGAGAAGGCGCAATGTCGTCCCCTGAGCAATGGACGCACCCGGAGCCGGATGCAGCGCCGGCCGCCACTGCCGCAAAACCGACAGCGGAACAGGTGATCGCAGGCTTGCGAGCTACAGACGAGGGCGGCGCCGACCTGGTGCAGCTCCTCACTCCTGAGGGCGAGCGTGTTCAGCATCCCGACTTCGACATCGACATCACGGCGGAGGAGCTGCGCGGCCTGTACCGCGACATGGTCCTGATCCGCCGGGTCGACCGCGAGGCCAACGCCCTGCAGCGCAAGGGCCAGCTCGGCATCTGGGTGCCGTTGCTCGGTCAGGAAGCCGCGCAGATCGGCGCCGGCCGCGCGATGCGTCCGGACGACATGGCGTTCCCGAGCTACCGCGAGCACGGCATCGCGTGGACCAAGGGCGTCCACCCGACCGAGCTCCTCGGCATCTTCCGCGGCACCGACCAGGGCACCTGGGACCCGGTGGAGCGGAAGTTCCACCCGTACACGATCGTCATCGGCAACCAGGTCCTCAACGCGGCCGGTTACGCGATGGGCCAGAAGTTCGACGGCAAGGTCGGCGACGACGACGGCGAAGCCACGATGTGCTTCTTCGGCGACGGCGCGACCAGCCAGGGCGACGTGCACGAGGGCTTCGTGTGGGCCGCGGTGTACGACGCGCCGCTCGTGTTCTTCTGCCAGAACAACCAGTGGGCCATCTCCGAGCCCACCGAGCGCCAGTCGCGCCTCCCGCTCTACCAGCGCGCCCGCGGCTACGGCTTCCCCGGCATCCGCGTCGACGGCAACGACGTGCTGGCCACGCTGGCCGTCACGCGCTGGGCGCTGGAGGAGTGCCGCCACGGCAACGGCCCGATCCTCATCGAGGCCTTCACCTACCGCATGGACGCGCACACCACGTCCGACGACCCCACCCGCTACCGGCTCTCCGACGAGCTGGAGCTGTGGAAGCTCAAGGACCCGATCGAGCGCGTCAAGGTCTACCTCGTCAAGCAGCAGTGGGCCGACCAGGCGTTCTTCGCCGAGATCGAGGCCGAGGCCGACACGCTGGCCGAGGAGCTGCGCGAGTTCTGCGTGAACATGCCGGACCCGCCGGCGGAACGGATCTTCAGCAACGTGTACGCGGAGGGCAACCCCAACCTGGAGGCCCAGCGCGACGAGTTCCTCAGCTACGTATCGGGTTTCGCTGGAGGTGAGCACTGATGGCTGCTCCGACCATGGATCGCGCGTCGTCCTCGGCTGCGTCCCCCGTGCAGACCCTGACGATCTCCAAGGCTTTGAACATGGGCCTGCGGGCCGCCATGGAGGCGAACCCGAAGGTCCTCATGATGGGCGAGGACATCGGCAAGCTCGGTGGCGTCTTCCGCATCACCGACGGCCTGCAGAAGGACTTCGGTGAGCAGCGCGTGCTCGACACGCCGCTCGCGGAGTCCGGCATCATCGGCACCGCCGTCGGCCTCGCGATCCGCGGTTACCGCCCGGTGTGCGAGATCCAGTTCGACGGCTTCATCTTCCCCGGCTTCGACCAGATCGTGTCGCAGGTGGCGAAGCTGCACTACCGCACCCAGGGCAAGATCAAGCTGCCCATGGTGATCCGGGTTCCGTTCGGCGGCGGCATCGGCGCGGTCGAGCACCACTCCGAGTCGCCCGAGTCGTACTTCGCGCACACTGCCGGCCTGAAGGTCGTCTCGTGCTCGAACCCGACCGACGCGTACTGGATGATCCAGCAGGCGATCGACTGCGACGACCCGGTGCTGTTCTTCGAGCCGAAGCGCCGCTACTACGAGAAGGCCGAGGTCGACACGACCGTCGCACCCGGTCCGCTCTTCGCCTCGCGCACGCTGCGCACCGGAACGGACGCGACGCTCGTCGCGTACGGCCCGATGGTCCGCACCTCGCTGGACGCGGCGGCCGCCGCGGCAGAGGACGGCACCTCGCTCGAGGTCATCGACCTGCGCACGCTGTCTCCGCTCGACCTGGAGCCGGTGTTCGAGTCGGTGCGTCGCACGGGCCGCCTCGTCGTCGTCTCCGAGGCGCCGTCCGAGGCGTCGATCGCATCCGAGATCGCGGCTCGCGTGCAGCAGGAGTGCTTCTACTCCCTGCAGGCACCGGTGCTGCGGGTGACCGGTTTCGACACCCCGTACCCGCCGTCGAAGCTCGAGGAGGAGTTCCTCCCCGACCTCGACCGGGTGCTGCACGCCGTCGACCGCTCGCTCGCCTGGTAAGGGGAATCTTCGATGCCGCAGTACAAGCAGTTCCCCCTGCCGGACACGGCCGAGGGGCTGACCGAGGCCGAGATCCTCACCTGGCACGTCAAGCCGGGCGACGCGGTCACGGTCAACCAGATCATCGTGGAGATCGAGACGGCCAAGGCCGCCGTCGAGCTGCCCTGCCCGTGGGCGGGCGTGGTGACCGAGTTGCACGCGTCGCCCGGTCAGACCGTCGAGGTCGGCGTCCCGATCATCACGATCGACACCGACCCCGGTGGTGCGGCGGCTCCCGAGCCGGCGCCCGCGGCCTCGGTGTCGGGTGATCTCAACGGCACGCCGTCCAGCGGCAAGATCGGCGAGGAGATGCCGGGCGGCCGGATCGCCACGCTGGTCGGCTACGGGCCCAAGTCCGGTGCGGCCAAGCGCCGTGCCCGCAAGGACTCGGCGCCCGTCGCTCCCGCCGCCGCCGTCGCTGCTCCCGCCGCACCGGTGGTCGCCGCTCCGGTCGCTCCGGAACCCGTTGCGGCTCCTGGTGGTTACGTGCCGCTGGCCAAGCCGCCGGTGCGCAAGCTGGCCAAGGACCTCGGTGTCGACCTGCGCGCGCTGACGGGCTCCGGCCCGGACGGCGTCATCACGCGTCAGGACGTCGAACAGGCCGTCGCCGCTCCCGCCGCCGCTGCTCCATCCTTTGTGGACAACGGCACGCGCGAGCGCAGGGTGCCGATCAAGGGCGTCCGCAAGGCGACCGCGCAGGCGATGGTGGACAGCGCGTTCACCGCGCCGCACGTCACGGAGTTCCTGACCGTCGACGTCACGCCGATGATGGAACTGCGCGCGCGCCTGAAGAACGCGCCGGAGTTCCGCGGCGTGAAGCTGACGCCGCTCGCGTTCTGCGCGAAGGCCGTCGTCCTGGCGGCCAAGCGCACCCCGGACGTGAACGCGACCTGGGACGCCGCGGCGGGCGAGATCGTCTACAAGGACTACGTGCACCTGGGCATCGCGGCAGCCACGCCGCGCGGCCTCGTGGTGCCCAAGGTCCGCGACGCCGACCGGATGTCGTTGAAGGAGCTGGCCGGCGCGCTCGACGAGCTCGCTTCCGTTGCCCGCGAAGGCAAGACGTCACCGGCCGACATGATGAACGGCACCATCACGATCACCAACGTGGGTGTGTTCGGCGTCGACACCGGCACGCCGATCCTCAACCCCGGTGAGTCCGCGATCCTCGCGCTCGGCGCGATCCGCGACATGCCGTGGGTGGTGGACGGCCAGATCGTCGTTCGGAAGATCTGCCAGCTCGCGCTGTCGTTCGACCATCGCGTGGTCGACGGCCAGCAGGGCTCGCAGTTCCTCGCCGACGTCGGTGCGCTGCTGGCCGATCCCGGCCTGGCGATCACCTACTGAGCACGGCGGAAGCCCCCGGTCGAAGGAGACCGGGGGCTTCCGCACGTCACGACAGGTTGGCCGTGACCACGCCGAGCGCCTTGTAGGCGCCTGCGACGATCTGCACCGTGTAGCCGCCTTCGGCGCACTGGCTCGACTGCCACCCCGCATCCGTGGAGTACCCCCGCGCGCACGTCCTGTGCGCGGAGTTGCCGATGCCGATGGACCCGAGCTTCTTGTAGGCGCCGAGCGTGCCGACCTGCCCGTCGGCGGTGCAGACGGCGGGCAGCTGACCTTCGCCCTCCACGCGCCCCGTCACGCACGTCGAGCCACCGGTGCCGGTCGCCTTGAACTGGACCGCGTCCAGCTCTGCTCCCTCGGCACCCGCGGACGCCCAGCTGGTGCCTGCCTCGCACGTCCAGGCCTGCCAGGCGCCGTCGGCGACGTGTCCGCGCAGGCACAGCGTCGGGTCGGCCTGCGCTGCCGTCGCCGGCAGCACCGTGACCAGCGAGAGCAGTGCGCCCGCGAGCAGGCTTCGGCCAATTCGAGTCATCATCGATCCCCCAGATCGGTCACCCAGCGGTGTCATCCGTTGTACCGCCGGTTACTCCTTTCTACCGCAATCGGCAATCGAGTTCGGGTGGAATTGATGACGCGCCGAGGGGAGCCCCCGCCGAGGGCTCCCCGTGCCGCGGCTACGGCAACCAGGCCCGCAGCGCCTCCATGCGACGCGACTGCCCGGTCGTGCCGACGAACGCGACCACGCCCGGACCGGCGCAGCGCGCGCCCTGCCAGCCGATGTCCTGCAGATGCGCCTCGGCGCAGGTGGTGGAGCCCGGTGAGCCGAGCCCCAGTGCCTCCATGCGGCGGGACTGGCCGGTCGTGCCGACGGCCGCGACGGCTCCGTCGGCGACGCAGACCTGGCTCAGCCAGCCGAGGTCCTGCACGTGCGCCTGCGCGCAGACGCCGCCCGCGCCGAAGGTCGTGACGGCGAGCGCTTCCATCCGGCGGGACTGACCGGTCGTGCCGACCGTGGCCACACCGCCGTTCTGCCCGCACACCCAGCCCTGCCAGCCGATGTCCTGCAGGTGGGCGTTGAGGCAGATCGTCGCTGCCGCGATCAGTGGTCTGCTCGGCGGTGCCGGGACCTCGAGGGTCGTTCTCTGCTTGTTCGGGCTGCCCGCGGTGGTGGTCGCGGGTCCGGTGTCGGCGTGGGCGGGGACGGCCAGGGCGAGCGCCGCGAAGATCGCGGCGACGCCAGCGATGAGTCGCACGTTTCCTCCTGCTCGGTGGACAACGTGACCAACGCTCGCATGAATCCGACCGTGCTCAATCCGTCGCGTGGAGTGAGTGTGCCTGAGCTGATTGACCTTCCAGGAGTGGGCTGACCAGGCCGTAAAAGGCGGAACCAGAACGAGGGATTCGAGTTGACTCTCCACCTACTGGAGGGTTCAGAGTGGTTCCCGTGACGCGCTACAAGATCGGTGAGCTGGCCAGGATGACCGGGCTGACCGTCAGGACCATCCGGTTCTACTCGGACCAGGGGATCATCCCGCCGTCGGCGAGGACGCACTCCGGCTACCGGACGTACGACGTGGAGGCGCTGGCGAAGCTGAAGCTCGTCCGCACCCTGCGCGAGCTCGGTGTCGACCTGCCCACCGCGCAACGGGTGCTGACCCGCGAGGTGACGGTGACCGAGGTGGCGCGCGTGCACGCGGACGCGATCGACGCGCAGATGAGGACGTTGCGACTCCGTCGCGCCGTGCTGCGCGCGGTCGCCAAGGGAGGGGAGATGGAACTGATGAACGAGTTGGCGCGCATGACAGACGAGGAGCGCCAGCGCATCC
Organism: Lentzea tibetensis; assembly: GCF_007845675.1. Classification (GTDB taxonomy): domain Bacteria; phylum Actinomycetota; class Actinomycetes; order Mycobacteriales; family Pseudonocardiaceae; genus Lentzea; species Lentzea tibetensis. Next base: position 262,655 of record NZ_VOBR01000004.1, read on the forward strand.
TCGACGACTTCTTCGAGGACGTGTTCGGACCGTACGAACTGGACCCCGGCTTCGAGTCGCACATGCGGTCCGTGCGCATCGAGCTGCCTGACGACCCGTCCACCGAGCAGCTCGAGGCGTGGGTCGAGCTGGCGAAGCTGGTGCAGGACAACGACTTCCGCGCGAGCATCAAGCGGATGTCCGCCAGGCACGAGCAGATGCGCGCGGACGGCGAGAACATGGGCGCCCCGAGCCAGGGGCAGATGGACGCGTTCACGAACTCCGTCCAGGAGGCCCGCGCGGCACTGGACGCGGGCATCGCCCCGGACTCGCCGCAGGCGCGCGAGATCGTCGACCGCGTCAACGCGAAGTGGGCCGAGGCCTTCGGCGTGCCGAACGACGAGCACCTGCGCGAGAAGTTGTTCCTGCACCAGGACTTCGCCGACCCGCGGGCCGAGCGGTACTGGGTGTTGATCGCGAAGATCAACGGCTGGCCGCCGGTACCGGACACGTCCGCGGAACGCGCGTGGCTGCGCGCCGCCGGTCAGCCGTTGGCGTGACTCAGCCGGGCCGGTAGGCGGCACAGCCGATCGCGACGGCTGTGCCGGGAACGCCCGATCAGGCCCGTTCGTTCCACGTTCGACGAGGGGGAGCGCGGATGGCCGGTTTCGTGGAGGTGCTCGGCGGAATGCTCGCCGAGCTGTTCAGCTGGCGCACCGGCTACCGGTCCGACGACCGCAACGCGCGTGCGGCGGTGCTGGTCGACGGGCACTGGGAAGAAGGCACGCTGTACCTGGGCGACACCGAGCTGGTGTGGAACAACCGCATGGTGTTCAGCAGCGAGGAAGGCCTGGTCATCGAGGCGGTCGACGAGGACGAGGCGTGGATGATCGCGCCGAACATGGTGGTGCTGCACTACGTGACGGCGGACGGCATGACCCAGCTGGCCGTGCACCAGGCCGACCTGGAGAAGATCGACCGAGTGCTGCCGCTGCCGTCATTCTGACCGGGCGGGCTCTCCGGTCAGCCGGATGAGCACCGCACCACCGGAGTGCAGCCCGAGCCCGATGCACGCCATCAACCGCACCCCTGCACGGCCGCCCGGTCGTGCACCTCGCGGCTCACCTCGGTGACCTTGTTCCGGTTGACCAGCACGTACTTCCCGTCGCGGATCTCGGGTGCGCCACCGGGTCCGGTCACCAGCGTGATGAGCGCGAGCAGCCAGGCGCCGTAGAACACGACCGCGGCCACCGCGATCGCCCCCATGGGCACCCGCGCCCGCAACTCCTGCCACACCCCGCGCAGGCCCGCGAACCTCAACCGCCTGCGACCGACGACCACCAGCACGGGCACGGCCGCGACCACCAGCAGCAACACGACCGGCAACGGCACCCGCGGCGCACCCGGCACGAACGTCGACCCGATCACGGCGGCGCACACGACCGCGCCGACCACTCCGACGTGCTTCACGCGGTCCTCCAAGTGGACGTGAACCCTGCTGCTGGTTGCAGCAGCAGGGTAAGCGTCCTACTTGATCTGCATGCCCGAAATCGCGCGGGACACGACGAGCCGCTGGATCTCGGACGTGCCCTCGAAGATGGTGAAGATCTTGGCGTCGCGGTGCCACCGCTCGACCGGGTGCTCACGCGTGTAGCCGGCACCGCCGAGCACGTGGATCGCGCGTTCCGTGGCCCACACGGACACCTCGGACGCCTTGAGCTTGGACATCGAGCCCTCGCCCGCGGTGAACGGCACGTTGTTGCGCCCCATCCACGCGGCCCGCCACACCAGCAGGCGGGCGGCGTCGATCTCCATCCGCATGTTGGCGAGGTCGAACGCGATCGACTGGTTCTCGACGATCTTCCGGCCGAACGCCTCGCGGTCCTTGGCGTACTCGAGCGCGTACTCGTAGGCCGCGCGGGCCACGCCGACGGCCATGGCGCCGACGGTCGGACGCGTCGTCTCGAAGGTCGCCATCGCGGCCTGGCCGCCTGCCTTCTGGCCTTCGCGGGCACGGGCCAGGCGGGCCTCGACGCGCTCACGACCGCCGAGCACGCAGCGACCGGGTACGCGGACGTCGTCGAGGAACACGTCGGCCGTGTGCGACGCGCGCATGCCGTGCTTCTTGATCTTGCCGGGAGACGAGAGTCCTGGTGTGCCGGGCGGAATGATGAACCCGGCCTGGCCGCGGGTGCCCAGGGCCGGGTCGATCACCGCGGTCACGACGTGCACGTTCGCGATGCCACCGTTGGTGGCCCACGCCTTCTGGCCGTTGATGACCCACTCGTCGGTGGCCTCGTCGTACCGGGCGCGCGTGCGGTAGCCGCCGACGTCCGAACCGGCCTGCGGCTCGGAGGCGCAGAACGCGGCCAGCTTCGGGTCCGCCTCGTCACCGAAGCACTCCGGCACCCACTCGGCGAGCTGCTCGGGCTCGCCGGACGCGAAGATGCCCGCGACCGCCAGGCCCGTGCCCATCAACGCCAACGCGATGCCCGCGTCACCCCAGAACAGCTCCTCGGTGGCGATCGGCAGCGACAGGCCGATCGGGTCGGCGAACCAGGTCGCCAGCGCCTCGAACCCGTACAGGCCGATCTTCGCGGCCTCCTGGATCACCGGCCACGGCGTCTCCTCGCGCTCGTCCCACTCGGACGCCGCGGGGCGGATGACTTCGCGGGAGAATCCGTGCACCCAGTCGCGCAGGTCGGTCTGGTCCTCGTTGAGCTCGAGCGAGAAGCCACCCATGTATTAAGTCCCCTCAGGCCTTCGGAATGTTGAACAGGCTCATGAACCCGGCCGCGAATCCCAGGTCGCCCTTCACCTTCAGCTTGCCCGTCATGAACAGCACGGGCGCGGAGGCGTTGCCGGTGGCGAGCTTCAGGAAGTCCGCGGGGGTCAGCGTGACCGATGCGCGCGGTTCGCGCGACGGGTCTTTGTTGATGGAGCACGCCGAGTCCTCGATGATCGTCTCGTAGACGTCGTCGACGATGTGGAAGTGCACGACGGCCTTCGTCGCGCCCGCGCGGTCGGAGCGGAAGTGCGCCTCCATCCGGCGGAACACCTCGTCCAGCACCCGGACCCGCAGCGCGGGACGGCTCATCACGGTCTCGATCTGGTCCTTCGACGCGCGCGAGATGATCCGGGCGAAGTTCTGCGGATCGATCTGCGCGAAATTGAGCTCGGCGCCGTCGAACGCGTCGAGCAGGTCCGCGAACTCGTCCTTGCCGAGCTTCTTCGGGTCGATGTCCTCGATCTTCAACGCCGAGACATCGATCTTTTCCTTGGCCATCTGACCCTCCCTGTACCTACTCGCGAGTAAGACTACTGACGAGTAGGTAAGGCTGCAAGCCGGTCGGGATAATCTTGTCCCCTTCCAGCAGGGGGTGTGATGCAAGCAGACCAACGCAGGGCCAAGAGGCTGCCGCGTGCGGTTCGGGAACGTCAGATCATGGACGCCGCCGTGGACGTGTTCTCCCGCCTCGGGTTCCACGCCGCCTCGATGGACGAGATCTCCGACGTCGCCGGGATCTCCAAGCCGATGCTCTACGCCTACCTGGGCTCCAAGGAGGAGCTGTTCGCCACCTGCATCCGCCGCGAGGCGACGCGGATGATGGAGGCGATCGCGGGCGGCGTCGAGCCTGATCAGGAGCCGGACGTCCAGCTGTGGAGCGGCCTGCGCGCGTTCTTCGGGTTCGTCGGCGAGAACCGGGCCAGCTGGCAGGTGCTGCACCGGCAGGCGTCGACGCAGGGCGGACCGTTCGCCGCCGAGCTCGCGGACATGCGCGGCCGGGCGGTGTCGCTGGTCGCGGCGCTGCTCGCCCAGTCGACCCAGGCCGCGCCCGCCACCGAGCTGGAGGCCGAGTCACTCGCGGCCGCGCTGGTCGGTGCGGGCGAGTCGCTGGCCGACTGGTGGCTCGACCACCCCGACGAGCCGGCCGGTGTGGTCGCGGCGCGGCTCATGAACCTCGTCTGGATGGGCTTCGGCGACCTCGTGAAGGGCAACATCTGGCACCCGCCGTCACGGCGCGGGTGACCAGCTCCCCAGCAGGTGGGGACGATTAGCCCCCCACACGCTGAACTCGGTGCCGGACGCCGCGAAGAACGCCTTGCCCGGCAACGACAACGGCGCTTTGAACTGGACATCGACGGTCAGGGCCTCCGGCAGCCCGCCCTCCATGGCCGCGAGGCAGCGCGCCTTGGTCCACATGCCGTGCGCGATCGCGCGCCGGAAACCGAACAGCCGCGCCGTCAACGCGTGCAGGTGGATCGGGTTCCGGTCACCCGACACGGCCCCGTAGCGCCGTCCGATGTCACCAGGCACCCGCCACACCGCCGAAGTCTCCGGCCGCTCGACGGAAGCACCCGACGACGAACCGCCGCCGGTCCGGCGGAGATAGGTCGACACGCCGACCCACGCGTCGCCGACGGACGTCACCACGTCGACCTGCGTGCCGTGCGCGTGCGGCCGCAGGTCGGTCGCGCGCACCTCCAGCGGCAGCTCCTCGGACGCGAGCAGCGGCCGCGACTGGGTGATCCGGTTCGCGACGTGCACCACGCCCGGCAGGGGGAACGGAAATCCGGGGCCGCTCATCAGCTTCATCTGCAGCGCGAACGACAGCACCTGCGGATAGGTCACCGGCAGCACGTCGCTGACGCGGAACCCGCAGACCGCGCTGTACGCGGCCAGGTGCGTGCGGTCGACCTGCACGACAGCGGACACCGGTGCGGCGTCCAAAGTGGACCCGCGCCGGAACGACGTCAGAGCGGCCTTGAGCAGCATCACGCCCCCAGCAGCATCTGGCCGCACACGCGGACGACGTTGCCGTTCACGCCACCGGATCCGGGGCTGGCGAACCACGCGATCGTCTCCGCGACGTCCTCCGGGAGACCGCCCTGCGACAGGCTGTTCATCCGCCGCCCGACCTCACGCGTCATCAGCGGCACGGCCGCGGTCATCTTCGTCTCGATGAACCCCGGCGCCACCGCGTTGATCGTGCCGCCGCGCGCCGCCAGCACGGGCGCCATCGACTCGACCATCCCGATCACGCCCGCCTTGGACGTCGCGTAGTTCGTCTGACCGACGTTGCCCGCGATGCCCGCGATCGACGAGACGCCGATGATCCGGCCACCGGGACGCAGCACGTCTCCTTCCAGCAGAGCGGCGTTGACCCGCTCCTGGCACGCGAGGTTCACCTCGAGCACCGAGTCCCACTGCGCGGAGTCCATGCGCGCCAACGTCTTGTCGCGCGTGATGCCCGCGTTGTGCACGACGACGTCCACGCCGCCGTGCCGCTCGGTCAGGTGCGACACCAGCCGCGCGGGATCGCCGGTGATGTCCAGCTGCAGCGCCGATCCGCCGACCGAGTTCGCGACCGCGGACAGCTCGTCCCCGGCCGCGGGCACGTCCAGGCACACGACGTGCGCACCGTCGCGGCCCGACACCGAAGCGATAGCGGCACCAATACCCCGCGAGGCGCCGGTCACGAGAGCGACTTTGCCGTCGAGCGGGCGTTCCATGACTCGGGCGCAGCCGAGGGTGCCGATACGTGGATCACCTGGCCGGACACGTACGCCGACCGTCCGGACAACAGGAACCGCAGCGTCGACTCGGCACCGTCCTCGGCACCGTCGGCGACGTGGACCAGTGAAGCGGTCCCGCCACGCCGCAGCTCCTTGCCGACGGAGCGCACGAACCCTTCCAGAGCGCGCTGCGCGATCGAGGTGGGCGAGCGGCCGATCACGACGACGCGGCCGCACGGCCCGAGCGACGCCAGGTTCGGGTGGAAGAAGTCGTACAACTGCCGCAGGTCCGCCACCGAAGACACGTCGGACGCGTCGAAGACCAGCGCGCCGTACGGAGCGGGGCCGGTCTCCAACTGCTTCAGGAACGGCAGTCGCGAGGCGCCACCGACCAGCACCGGGCCGGCGAGTCCGGGTTCGCGGCGCAACGGGTACGGGTCGGGCAGTCCGAGCCTGCGCACCAGCTGACGGCCGAGGCCGGAGGAAGCGAACTTCTGGTACCTGTCCACAGCCCTAACCTACTCGCTAGTAAGTCTACTCGCTAGTAGGTACACTGGCGGTCATGAAGCGAGTAGCGATCCTCGGCGGCAACCGGATCCCGTTCGCCCGGTCGAACGGCCCGTACGCGCGCGCGTCGAACCAGGACATGTTCACCGCCGCGCTCGACGGCCTCGTGAGCCGCTTCGGCCTGCAGGACGAACGGCTCGGCGAGGTCGTCGCGGGCGCCGTGCTCAAGCACCCCGGCGACTTCAACCTCGTCCGCGAGTGCGTCCTCGGCAGCAGGCTGAGCCCCGAGACGCCCGCGTACGACGTGCAGCAGGCGTGCGGCACCGGGTTGCAGGCGGTCATCGCGGTCGCCAACAAGATCGCGCTCGGCCAGATCGACTCCGGCATCGCCGGTGGCGTCGACACCGCGAGCGACGCGCCGATCGGCGTCAACGAGGGACTGCGGCAGGTGCTCCTGGACTTCAACCGCGCTCGCACGGCGGGCCAGCGCCTCAAGCTGCTCACCAAGCTGCGGCCGGGCCACGTCGTGCCGAACATCCCGCGCAACGGCGAGCCGCGCACCGGCATGTCGATGGGCGAGCACGCCGCGATCACCGCGCGGCAGTGGGCGATCGGGCGCGAGGAGCAGGACGAGCTCGCCGCGCGCAGCCACCAGAACCTCGCGCGGGCGTACGAGGACGGCTTCTTCGACGACCTGGTCACGCCGTACCTCGGCCTGACCCGCGACCAGAACCTGCGCGCCGACTCCAGCGCCGAGAAGCTCGCGAAGCTCGAGCCGGTCTTCGGCGACACCATGACCGCGGGCAACTCGACGCCGCTCACCGACGGCGCCAGCACCGTCCTGCTGTCCACTGTGGACTGGGCGAAGCAGCACCGGATCCCGGTGCTCGCGCACCTGACGTTCACCGAGACCGCGGCCGTCGACTACGTGCACGGGCGCGAAGGCCTGCTCATGGCACCCGCGTACGCCGTGCCGCGGATGCTCAAGCGCGCCGGGATCACGTTGCAGGACTTCGACTTCTACGAGATCCACGAGGCGTTCGCCTCGCAGGTGCTCGCCACGCTCAAGGCGTGGGAGGACCCGGACTTCTGCAAGGACCGGCTCGGCGTCGACGCACCGCTCGGCGAGATCGACCGCGCCAAGCTGAACGTCAACGGCTCCTCGCTCGCCGCGGGCCACCCGTTCGCCGCGACCGGCGGCCGCATCGTCGCCACGCTGGCGAAGCTGCTCGCCGAGAAGGGCAAGGGCCGCGGCCTCATCTCCATCTGCGCGGCAGGCGGCCAGGGCGTGACCGCGATCGTCGAGCGTTAGTCGAGGAGGGTCCAGGTCGCCGTGCAGGTCACCCGCACGGTGATCTGCTGCGGCTCCAGGTTGAGCTGGTCGACCATGCCCTCCGCGCCAGGTGCGGCGCCGTAGGCCATGGAACGCGCCATCAGCGGTCCGTGCCGGTCGTTCTCGCCGTCGACGATCCGGTGCAGCGGCCCGAGCCGCCGCCCGAGCGCGGTCGCGTAGCCCTCGGCGCGCCGTGACGCGTCCGCGACGGCCTCGCGCTGCGCCTCGCGGGACGCTTCGGCGTCGTCGATCAGCTGCCACGACGGGCCGTTCATCCAGGACGGCTCCGCCTGCACCAGTTCGCCGAGCAGCAGGTCGAGCTGCTCCAGGTCGGTCACCCTGATCACGTAGTTCTGCGACGCCATGCTGCCCGCGCGGCGCTTGCCGTCCCAGTTGTCGTGCACGTTCAGCCGCCGCGAACGCACCTCCACACCCGGCCGCGTCAGCAGCGGCTCAACGCCTGCCACCTTCTGGTTCAGCGAGCTCACCGCCTCGGCGCGGTCCGCGCCGGTCGCGTCGAACGAGACGGTCACCTCGGCGCGGTCGGCGGTGCGCTCGACCTCGCCGGTCCCCACGGTCACTACGTCAGCCACGGAAGCCAGCCAACTCGCGTAGTGGTTCATGCGCAACAATTGACCTATCTAGCACAAGCACTAGAAAGCGGTATACGAAACAAGCCGTAGGCGTGTCTGCGCGTCTATCGGGTCAGCACTAGACACGCCGATACGGTGCTCGAATGGACCCGGTGCGCAACCCGTTCGCCCCCGGAGCAGGCCAGCGTCCACCCGAGCTCGCGGGGCGGGACAAGGAAGTCGGCGCCTTCGAGGTGGTGCTGGAACGCGTCGCCCGCGGACGTCCGGAGCGCAGCCTCGTGCTGACCGGGCTGCGCGGTGTCGGCAAGACCGTGCTGCTCGGCGAGCTGCGGTCGATGGCCGTGAAACGCGGCTGGGGCGCGGGCAAGGTCGAGGCCAGGCCGGACGCCGGGCTGCGCAGGCCGTTGTCCGCCGCACTGCACCGGGCGATCCGCGATCTCGCCGTGCGGCACCGCGCGCCGGACCGGGTCGAGGACGCGTTGGGTGTGCTGAAGGCGTTCGCGCTGCGCGCCGCGCCGGACACCGCCAAGCTGCGCGACCGCTGGCAGCCGGGCATCGACGTGCCCGCGAAGCAGGGGCGTGCGGACTCGGGTGACATCGAGATCGACCTGGTCGAGCTGTTCACGGACGTCGCGGAGCTCGCGCAGGACGTCGGCACCGGCGTCGCGCTGCTGATCGACGAGATGCAGGACCTCCAGGCCGACGACATCTCCGCGCTGTGCGCCGCGTGCCACGAGCTGTCGCAGTCCGGCGCGCCGCTGGTCGTGGTCGGCGCGGGCCTGCCGCACCTGCCAGCGGTGCTGTCGGCGAGCAAGTCGTACTCGGAGCGGCTGTTCCGGTACACGCGGATCGACCGGCTCAGCCGCGAGGACGCCGACCGCGCTGTCCTCGCGCCCGTCGAACGAGAGGAGGCGGGCATCAGCGAGGAGGCGCTGGACGCGATGTACGACGCCTCCGGCGGTTACCCCTACTTCATCCAGGCCTACGGCAAGGCCGCGTGGGACGCCGCGCCCGCCGACCCGATCACCGCGCTGGACGTGTCCGTCGCGGCTCCTGAGGCCGACGCGGAGCTGGCCGTCGGCTTCTTCGGCTCGCGCTACGAGCGCGCGACGCCCGCCGAACGGGAGTACCTGCGGGCCATGGCCGAGCTGACCGACGGCAAGGACGCGGGCGTCAACACCGCCCAGGTCGCGGACCACCTGCAGCGCAAACCGTCGTCGCTGTCGCCCGCACGGGACAGTCTCATCAAGAAAGGCCTGGTCTACAGCGCGGAACGGGGTCAGATCGCCTTCACGGTGCCCCACTTCGGCCGCTTCTTGCTCGGTCGGGAGGACTAGGCGCTTGTCCGGTGTTTCGTAGCAAGAGCCGATGAATCATCGGCGTGTGCCCCAACTCACCGGACAAACCCGTGCATAGCGCGGCTGAATCGTGCATACTTGAGTCATCCAAGAAAGACCAGACTTCCGAGAGGGATGACAGCCCAGATGAACATCGCAGCGAAGCTCCGCGCCCGTCGTGCCGAGGCGCGCAACCGGAAGGCCGTGGCTCGCGCGATCGACATGGCCTCCACGCCGGCCATGCGTCACGAGCTCATGGTGATCGCCCAGGCTCAGGTCTCCACCCTCCGCTGAATGAAATCCCCTGGTTGCTTCAGCGACGAGGTCTGATCGACACGCAGACCGCGCCCCCGTCGCGAAGCACGTCCCCGCAGGGGAACCAACGACGAAGCTCCTGACGCACCTCCCGCGCGTCAGGAGTTTCGTCGTATACGGTCAAACGTGAAGCAAGTCACACTAAGCTGGGTGTGTAACGGCCCACGAACGTGAGCCGATGTTGTGAGTGACCCCGCGGTGCTGTCGGACCCCCGACCTGGCAGCACCCGGGGTTTCTTCGTTTCCTCACTAGCCTGGTCCCATGTCGACTACGAAGGTCGCGGTACTCGGTACGGGCCTGATGGGCGCACCGATCGCGGGAAACCTCGCTGAACAGGGATTTGACGTCCGGGTGTGGAACCGGACCCGTGCGCGCGCCGAGCCTCTGCTCCGCCGCGGCGCCACCCTCTGCGCGACACCGGCCGAGGCCGTGCGGCACGCCGAGGTCGTCATCACCATGCTGAACGACGGCGCGACGGTCACCGATGTGATGACCGATGCCGCCGACGGGCTGTCACCCGATGCGGTGTGGATCCAGAGCAGCACGGTCGGCGTCCACGCCACCGACGACCACATCGAGCTGGCCCGGTCGTTCGGACTCGGTTTCGTCGACGCCCCCGTGCTCGGCAGCACCAAGCCCGCCATCGAGGGCAAGCTGGTGATCCTGGCCGCCGGTCCCGACGAGCTGCACCACGCCGTGCAGCCGATCTTCGACGTCATCGGCGCGCGAACGATCTGGGTCGGTGAGGCGGGTGCGGCGTCCAAGCTCAAGCTCGTCGCGAACAGCTGGGTGCTGTCGCTGACCGCCGCGGTCGGCGAGGCGATCTCGCTGGCCGAGGGACTCGACATCGATCCGCGGCTGTTCGTCGACGCCGTCTCCGGCGGGCCGCTCGACTGCGGCTACCTGCAGGTCAAGGCGGGTGCGATCCTCGACCGCAACCTCGCGCCCGCGTTCTCCGTCGCCAACGCGGCCAAGGACGCGCACCTCGTCGAAGAGGCGTCCGTGTTCGCGGGTGTTCATCTCGACGCCGCAGCCGCGGCGGGTGCGCGCATGACCCGTGCGATCGCCCAAGGTCACGGCGACGAGGACATGGCGGCCGCGTACTTCGCCAGCTGGAATGAGTGACGCGACGGCGTACGACCAGGTCCACCGGACGGGCGGGGTCTCGCTGCTGCACGAGCTCACCGCGCGGGCCTTCGGCACGGAGTTCGTGCCCGAGATCCAGGCGTTCAGCTCGTGCTCGCGGCGGACGCTGGACTACGCGGCATCCCGGCTGGCGCTGCGCCCCGGCGACACGCTGGTCGACCTCGGGTGCGGGCGCGGCGGGCCCGGCCTGTGGCTCGCGCGGGAGCTGCGCGTCCGCCTGATCGGGATCGACTTCAGCGCCGAGGGGATCGCGCAGGCGCGGGTGCGGCGTGAGCACTTCGGCGTCGACGCCGCGTTCCACACGGGCACGTTCGACGCGACCGAGCTGCCCGACGCGTCGGTCGACGGGGTGGTCAGCGTGGACGCGCTGCCGTTCGCACCGGACCGGGCCGCGGCGCTGGCCGAGATCCGCCGCGTCCTCAAACCCGGCGGGCGGCTCGTCGCGAGCGTGTGGGAGACAACGGACTCGTGGCGACCGGACCTCGAAAGCGCTGGTCTGGAGGTCGAGGACCGCACGGAAGCTCCCGAGGTGTTCGTTCGGATGCAGGCGCTCTACGACGAGTGGATCGCGCACGAGCGGGAACTGCGTGCCGAGGTCGGCGATGACGTCACCGACGACCTCGTCGCCGAGGCTCGCAGCGGCCAGGAGAAGTTCCGCGATCGGACTGCTTTGCTGGTCACTGCCCGCCGATCGGCCGGTACTGATTGAGGAGTTCACTGGATAACTTGACGGCGTGAAGAGGCTTCTCGTCGCCGCACTGGTTTCGGCGCAGGTACTGACGATGGCGGTGACGGCTCAGGCCGCGCCCGACATCAAGGAACGCATCGCGGCCGTTCCCGGCGTGCGGATCATCAGCGAGGGCACGGTCGGAACGGCGCGGACATTCGTGCTGGGCGTCCAGCAGCCCGTCGACCACCGGCGTCCACGCGGGCAGCAGTTCGAGCAGCGGTTCTCGTTGCTGCACAAGGACGAGGCCAAGCCGATGGTGCTGCACACCAGCGGCTACGGCCTGCCCGGCACGATCGGCGCGTCCGAGCCCGCCCGGATCATCGACGGCAACCAGATCAGCGTCGAGCAGCGGTTCTTCACGCCGTCGCGGCCGGACCCGGCCGACTGGAAGCTGCTGAACATCTGGCAGGCGGCCAACGACCACCACGAGATCGTCGGCAAGCTGAAGAAGATCTACCGCGCCAAGTGGATCTCCACTGGCGCCAGCAAGGGCGGCATGACCTCGGTCTACCACCGCCGCTTCTTCCCACGCGACGTCGACGCGACCGTCGCGTACGTGGCGCCGAACGACGTGGTGAACAACCGCGACAACTACGGCGAGTTCATCGAGAACGTCGGCAACGACCCGACGTGCAACCGTCGCCTCGAGGGCGTGCAGCGGCAGATCCTCCAGCACCGCGACGAGTTCGCGGCCCGGCTGGAGGCCAAGGGCTACACCTACAAGCAGTTCGGCGGGGTGCAGCGGTCGCTCGAGATCCTGGTGCTCGACACGCCGTTCACGTTCTGGCAGTACGGCCTGCAGGCGGACTGCGCGATCGTGCCCGGCGCGAACGCCACGGTCGATCAGATCTGGGACTTCATGGACAAGACGGTCGGCTGGGACTTCTACACCGACGCGGGCGTCGCGCCCTACTCGCCGTACTACTACCAGGCCGGCACGCAGCTCGGCTGGCCCGCGGCGGACGAGTCGCACGTGCGCGACCTGCTGCGGTACCCCGGTGCCAGCGTGCCGCGCTCGATGGTGCCCGCGGACATCAAGATGCGCTTCGAGACGGGCGTGATGCGCGACGTCGACAGCTGGGTCCGCCTGTGCGGCAGCCGGCTGCTGTTCGTCAACGGCCAGAACGACCCGTGGAGCGCCGAGCCGTTCCGACTCGGTCCGGGCACGCGCGACTCCTTCTACTACACGGTTCCCGCGGGCAACCACGGCTCGAACATCTCGAAGCTGCCCGAGGCGCAGCGCGCCGAGGCGACCGCCGCGCTGCAGCGGTGGGCCGGTGTCGCCCCGGCGATGAAGGCCGCGTCCGCCGACCAGGGGCCCGACCCCGACTCGCTGGAGGCTCTGCGCGCTCGTCGCGGCTAGTGCAGGCTTGACGGTGTGAAGCCGCTGCTCGTGGTCGACGCCGCCAACGTCGTGGGATCCGTCCCCGACGGCTGGTGGCGTGACCGGTTCGGAGCCGCCGAACGCCTGCGCGACGCACTCGCCGGGCGTTCGGGAACCGAAGACGTCGTACTCGTCGTCGAAGGCAAGGCAAGGGGTGTGCCGAGCGTCGACGGAGTACGAGTCGTCCCCGCTGAACACTCGGGGGACGACAAGATCGTGGAGGTCGTCCGGACAGAGGGAGCCGGACGACCTGTCACGGTCGTCACCGCGGACCGCGAACTGCGCCGCCGCGTCACCGAGCTCGGCGCCGAGGTGGCGGGACCGACGTCGGTCCCGCGCCGTTAGAGGCTGAAGAGCTCCTCGATCACCTGCGCGACGCCGTCCTCCTCGTTGGTCGGCGCGTGCCGTTCGCACGCGGCCAGCACCAGCGGGTGCGCGTTGCCCATCGCGTACGCGTGCCCGGCCCACCGCAGCACCGACAGGTCGTTCGGCATGTCGCCGAACGCGACCACCTCGTGCGCCCCGATTCCCCTTGCCGCGCACAGTGCTTCGAGCGTGCTCGCCTTCGACACGCCGCTCGGGCTGATCTCCAGCATCCCCACGCCACCCGAGTGCGTCACGGACACCTGGTGCCCGACGACCTCGGTCGCGATCTCCATCATGTGGTCGGACTCGGCGTCCGGCGCCCACGCGAGCAGCTGCACGACCTGCCCGGCCTCCTCCCACACGTGGTCCAGCAGCTCGAGCGTCCGGTGCGGGTTGCTCGCCGAGAAGCCGCGGAACGCCGGTTCGCACAGGACTTCCGCCCCGGTCTCGACGGCGATGCCGACGCCGGGGATGTGGACGGCGAGCTCGGACGCGACCTTGCGCACCAGTTCGAGCGGCAACAGCTGCGCGGACACGACCTCGCTCGCCGTCAGGTCGTAGACCATCGCGCCGTTGCTGCAGATCGCCGTGCCGTGCAGCCCGAGGTTCGCGACGAACCGCGGCGGCCGGGCCGTCACGACGACCACCTCGGCCTCCGCGCGGTCCAGCGCCTCGCGCGTGCGGTCGGCCAGCGCGCCGCCCTTGCGCAGCAACGTGCCGTCGAGGTCGGTCGCTATCAGCCGGATCATCCGGCGATTATCGGCCAAGATCGCCGCAGGGCCACGCGAATTGAAGTCCGAGCGCTGTTGAGTCCGAATCCGACGATCACCGGTGGCCTGACGCACGTCCGCGACCCCCAAGCCGCGGGCTCGGTCCGTCGTGGTCGTCCGGTGTCGTTCACGACACCGCGCGGGTCCGCTAGTGGTGCGGCGGAGCCGGCACGACCTCCAAGCCGTGGGAACGATCCGCCGAGACCACTTCGGACACCGCGTCGGCGAGTGCGGAACCATCAGCGCTCGAGCCGTAGCGGGACCCTGCCCGCTGGCTGGAGAGCATGATCGTGCATCGCATTAACACTGTGTCCTCTTTCAGGTCTGGTAAGCGGGTCTCACCTTCGGCTGGTTGCGTTGAATGACGAAGCCTATCGGTCCGATCCCGTTTCGGGAATGTCGTCGCCGGGCACGTTCTGGTAACTCAACGCGGCCCATCCCTTTCGGGCGGGAATATTCTGCTCGAGCCATCCGGAAGGCCACTTTCGGCGTGCATCGCGTGTCTGTGTGTGAGCACCGGTGAGCGACGCGGTCGTCTGCACGCCGAAGTCGACCTCCCCGAGGAACTCGGCGCCGCGGAACACAGCCGGCTCGCGGACGAACGAAGCGCGGCGGAAGTCCGCGAGGCCGGTGAACCGCGCGCCGCGGAAGTCGGCCGTGCCGAACGTGCTGCCGCGGAACGTGGCGGGCCCGACGAACCGGGCGCCCGCGAACGACGCGGCCCGCACCGAGGCGTGGGTGAGGGTCAGTTTCACCAGCGTCGCGCCCGCCAGGTTCAGCTCGACGTCCGCCCACTGCCCCTCACCCGTCCGCAGGTGGTTGACCAGCAACGACTGCGCTGCCTGGCGCACCTCCAGCTCCTGCGCGCGGTTCTCGTCGCGCAGCCGGGGCCTGCCGCCCGCCTCGGACGGCGGGTCGAACGGCATGCGCAGGTACGCGCACAGCAGGTTCACGATCGTCTGCCGGTGCGCGGTGTTGGCCACGGCGAGGCGTTCCAGCGCGTAGAGGCCGGCGAGCCGGACCGGCGCCTTGTCGTTGCCGAGCTGGTCGGCGGCCTTGCCGTAGAGCTCGGTGACGCGGCGCTCGGTAGCGTCGTGGTCCTTCTGCACCAGGTCAAGCTCGCTCACCCGTTGCCGCCGCGCGGCCAGCAACAACGCCGCGCCGCCGCCCGCGCCGAGCACGATGCTCGACGCCGTGCGAATCGCGTCCAGTCGCACGGAATCACGGGGGTTGCCATTGCCGATCATCATCCATAGCAATCCTATGGAAAGGGTGGATATTCCAACCAGTGCGGCCGACCAGATCGCGATTGTCGTCGTCGAAAGAACCCGGTGTTCATCCGTGCGCTGTTTGCCGCCCATATTCGTCAATGTTGCCGTGTTCTCGCGCGTCGCGTCGGTCCAGCCAGCTGAGCCACGGCGAGGTCATCACCGTCGTCACCACCGCTACCAGCACGAGCACGCTGAACAGCTCGCTCGTCACGATCCCCGCCTGCAGGCCGACGTTCAGCGCGATCAGCTGCATCAGGCCGCGCGCGTTCATCAGCACGCCGACGCGCAGCGCGTCCGAATGCGACTCGCGGGCGAGCCTGCCCGCGAGCCAGCAGGCGCCGAACTTCCCCAGCACCGCAACGGTGATCGCGGCCGCGGCGAGCAACAGCACCGGCGGGCTGGCGAGCACGGCGAGCCGCGTGTTCAGTCCGGAGTAGGCGAAGAACAGCGGCAGGAACACCACGCGCGTGATCGGGCTGATCGCGTTGATCACGCGGTCGGACGCCTGGCCGCGCGGGAACACGTACCCGACGCAGAAGCCGCCGAACACCGAGTACAGGCCGATCGTGTCGGTGAACCAGGCGGCCGCGAACAGCGCGACCGCGGTGACCAGCACCAGCTTGTCGAGCGTCGCGCCCGGCTGGTTGATCGCCTTGTCGAGACCGCGCTTGCCGATCGTGGCGGTGACCAGCACGAACACCACCGCGCCGCCCGCCGTGATCAGCACCTTCGTCGGGTCACCCGACGCGACGCCGAGCACGACGGCCAGCAGGACCCACGCCACGCCGTCGTCGAGCGCGCCGCACGCCAGCGCGAGCGAACCGAAGCGGGTGTTGGTCAGCCCGCGCTCGGTGATGATCCGCGCCAGCATCGGGAACGCGGTGATCGCCAGCGTCACGCCGACGAACAGCGCGGACACCCACAGCGGGATGCCGGGCTTGAGCACGTCGACCTGGTCGTGCGTCAGGAAGATCAGGCCCATGCCGAGCAGCAGCGGGGTGGTCACCCCGGCCGCGGACACGATCACCGCCGGACGGCCGAGCCCGGTCACCTTGCGGGACGCGAACTCGTGGCCCACCAGGAACATGAAGCCGACGAGCCCGATGTGGCTCACCACGTACAGCATCGGCCGCACGCCCGAGGGGAACAGCGTCTCCTGCACGGCCGGGAAGAGCAGCCCGAGCAGCGACGGCCCGAGCAGCACGCCCG
Organism: Lentzea tibetensis; assembly: GCF_007845675.1. Lineage (GTDB taxonomy): Bacteria > Actinomycetota > Actinomycetes > Mycobacteriales > Pseudonocardiaceae > Lentzea > Lentzea tibetensis. Next base: position 279,113 of record NZ_VOBR01000004.1, read on the forward strand.
CGATCATCTCGCCCACGACAGGTGGCTGCCCGATGCGGCGAACCGCGTTGCCGACGATCCGGCAGACGATCAACACGACGACCGCGGCGAGGAAGAACCGCGCGGCGGTGGCGGCGACATCCATGACTCAACCCCCGAAGTGGCGTTGGCAGAGCTTGACCCTGCGTGCGTCCCAGACCATGTAGCTGCCGAGCACGAGCTGGACGAGTCCGCGCCAGGTGTCCTCCCACCGGTCGCGCACGCGCATGAACACCAGCAGCGCCAGGGGTTCGCGCCCCGGACGCGGAACGAGGACGCACGGGCCGCGGTTGGGCAGCGGGCGGGTGTGCGTCGCGGAGGAGTAGAGGTCGTAGCGCGCCAGCACCTCGCGGGCCACGACGCGCATCGCGGCAGGCGCGTGGACGCGGGCGGGGCACGGCCGGTTTCCGGTGACACCGAAGGGAATCGGCTCGAGCCCGGCGCGGTGGTACTCGGGGTAGTTGAAGCACAGCACCGATCCGCGCGGGATCGTGCGGCCCGATTCCAGCGGGACGTCGGCCGACGTGATCCGGTGCGCGATGCCGAACAGCGGGAACCGCCGGAACGCCTCGTCCATGGCCTCGTCGAGATCCCGCGGCCGTTCGGCGAGCACCAGCAGCAGGTGCGCCATCGCCTCGGACGACTGCACCACGGCCGTGTTGAAGAACGTGCCCTGCAGGTACCACGCCTGCTCGATGCGGGACAACGACGACGGCAGGTGGTGCGGCACGTCGTTCAGCCGCGCCAGCAGGTACCGGGTGAGCCGGGCGCGCCGCTTCATGTGCCGCAAACCGGTGCACTTCAACGCGGTGACGACGTCGTCGGCGTTCGCGACGATCAGGTCCCGCGCCTCGCGCGGACACCGCGTGCCGAACACGACCTCGTAGTAGAACTCGGCCCAGATCGGCATCATCAGGTCCCGCAACCGGACCAGCCCGCGCCGCCCGTCGAGCACGCGTGCGGCGCACCGTTCGGCCAGCTCCTCGACGGGCACGCGCGCCAGGACGTGCCGGGTGGTGCGGGCGACGTCGCGGTACTGCTCACCGGGTTCGAGGTGTTCCTGGTGCACGTGCGGTCCTGGCGCGAGCCAGTACCAGAAGAGGTCGGACAGCGCCGCGCCCCTGCTCCGGCCGTTCGCCGCCGGATGCTCGTAGACGCGCCGGAACTCGTCGATGCCGACCAGGTCGCCGGGCACCGGGATGCCCTCGTCGCCGTTGACGCGGGCGAAGACCCAGTTGCGCAGCCTGGTGATCACCATCGGAGCAGGTCCTCGGACAGGTCGTCCAGCGAGCTCGCGCCGCACAACGCGAGCGCGCGGTCGAGTTCTTCGCGCAGCAGCGAGAGGACGCGTTCGACGCCGCGCTGACCGTCGATCGCGAGACCCCACAGCACCGGCCGGCCGATGCCCACGGCCGTCGCGCCGAGAGCGCGCGCTTTGACGATGTCGGTGCTCCTGCGCACCCCTCCGTCCAGGAGCACCGGCACCCGGCCGCCAACCGCTGAGGTGATGTCCGGCAGCAGGTCGATCGTGGCGGCCACCGAGTCGAGCTGCCGTCCGCCGTGGTTGGACACGATCAGCCCGTCGACGCCGTGGTCGAGCGCGCGCCGTGCGTCGGCGGGATGCGTGATCCCCTTGAGCACCAGGGGAAGCGCGCTGATCTCGCGGATCCACGCGAGGTCGGACCAGGCGAGGTCGGGTGCGAACTCGATGCGTCGCACCACGCCCGCGGCGTCGCGCATGTTCTCGCAGACCAGCCCGTCCGGCAGGTGGTCGAACCCGTTGCGCAGGTCTCTTTCCCGGTGTCCGAACGCGGCCACGTCCACGCTGAGCACCAGCGCGCGGCAGCCCGCCTTCTCGGCCCGTTGGACCTGGTACCTGGTGAGCTCGCGGTCGGGCTGGACGTTGAACTGGAACCACGTGTCCCCAGGGATCTCCTCGACCGGCGTGGTCGCGGCCATGCTGACGATCATGATCGTGCCCGCGGCCTGCGCCGCGCGTGCGGTCGAGATCTCACCGTCGGGGTGCGCGAGCCGGTGGAACGCCGTCGGCGCGATCACCACCGGCAGCGCGATCGTCCTGCCGAGCAACGAGGTGCTCAGGTCGCGTTCCGCGCTGCCGCTCAGCACGCGCGGCACGAGCCCGATCCGCGCGAAGGCGGACTCGTTGGCGCGCAACGTGATCTCGTCGTCCGCGCCGCCCGCGAACAGGTCGTGCACCTCGGGCGCGAGGTGTGCCCGCGCCTCGTTCTCCAGCTCCCGCAGGGAGATCATGCGATCGAGGGGACGGCGAGCTGTCTGGCGAGGAACCGCTCCAGCGGCACGCGGTGCGCGTCGCGGCTGGTCCAGTCGTTCTCCAGGTTCTCCGCGACGTGGTGCGTCCCGGCCAGCTCACCGCCCCGGTAGTGCCGGATCACCGGGTGCAGGTACGCGGCGTCCAGCGCCTGCTCGGGCGCGTTCTGCGCGGGCCTGCGCACGGTGATGTCGAACGGGTCGACCTTGTCGTGGTCCGGCCCGTACTCCAGCGTGACGACGAACCCGGTCGGCGGCATGTACCCGACCGGCATCTCCTCGTAGTACCTCGCGTGGTCGCAGTTGGTGACGACGAGGTCGCCGAGCTGCCCGAACTGCTGCCACAGCGCGCTGGACCTGTTGACCCGCCTGATGATCGCGTTCGAGATGGACTCCGGCCGGTTGGGCAGCCGCGTGCTCGGCCAGTCCGCACCGTGGTACTTGCGCTCGAAGATCCGCTGCTGCGCGCGCACGCAGTAGCGGAAGCCGTGGATGAACCCGCTCGTCGACTTCTTGAAGTCGCGGACCTGCATGAGCGTGCCGGCGAAGTAGAGGTCGGGGATGTTCGCCGACTCCCACTCCGGCGTCAGCTCGGGGAAGCGGTCGTCGATGACGAGGTTCGGCCGGCAGTCCTCGGCGAAGTGGTCGGCGTTGAAGCGGAACCCGGTGCACGCGATGACGCGGTCGTAGCGGATGTCCTTGGTGACCTCGTCGGCGCGCGAGAAGCTGACCGTGACGAGGTAGCCCTCCTCGTCCTTCACGATCTTCAGCACGTTGCCGTCCAGCACGGCGTTCTGCGACTTCAGCTGGTAGGTGTCGAGGAAGTTGTTGTTCACCGCGCGCAGATGTCCGACGTAGTGCGACTTCCACGCCATCCGGATGGAGCTGCGCCCGACGACGTGGATCACCGCGGCGGTCTCGACGAGGTTGTCCGCGGTCTCGAACGCCGAGTTGCCCTTGCCGATGATCAGCACGCGCTGGTCGGTGAAGTCCTTCGGGTCCGTGCTGACCGTGTGGTACCGCTCGACGCCCTCGATGCCGGGGATGTTCGGCAGGAACGGTTTCGACGGCCCGGTCGACACGATCAGCCTGCGCGCGGTGTGCGTCTCGCCGCGCTGGTCGAGCACCTCGAAGTGCCCGTTGCGCGAGATCCTGGTGGCGCGCGTGTTGTACCGGACGTTGAGGTTCGTCTTCGCCGCGAAGTCCCCCAGGTACCGGACGAGGTCGTCGGCGTCCGGGAAGTACCGGTCGCTGTACCTCGTGAACAGCAGCTCTGGATCGTCGGACAGCAGCGAGTTCCAGTCCATCCGCAGGTTCAGCTCGGGATCGTTCGTCCCGGTGTGCGGCTTGTTGATGGAGATCAGCTTGCGGTGCCTGGGAAACGTGCGGAAGAACGTTCCGGGTGCGGGCCCCGCCTCGATGATCTCGTAGCTCCGGCGGGCCTTCTTCAGGAAGTAGCCGAGCTGCAGTCCGGCCGGGCCTGCCCCGACCACCAGGTAGTCGATCACGTGAAACCTCCCCGATTCCGTTCACCTCTACGCTGTTTTCTTGTGAAGGGTTCAGCGGGAATCCGGCCTGTTCGCCCAGGTGAAGGCGCTCGGCTGAGGGAGTTCCGGTTGCGTGCGCTGAAAGACGCACCGCATGCCTTCTACTGGCCCATCGAGGTCGAGGAATCCGTATCGGTCGCGGAGTGGGAGCTGTGGGCCGGTGCCGGCCGCGTCATGTACGTGGTGGAGGAGGAATCCGCGTGGCTAGGCATGGCCGGCTGCATCCTGCGCGGTGACGTTCTGGACGCGACCGGCATGTGGGTCGTCGCCTCCGCGCGCGGCCGCGGTTTCGGCGAGGAGCTGATCTCCGCGATCATCGCGTGGGGCCTGGAGCGAGGCGCTTCGTCGATGAGGTTCGCGGTGACCGAGACCAACTCGGTCGCCATCACCCTGTACACCCGGCTCGGCTTTCAGCCGACCGGCGAACGCCGTGCGCTGGCGTCCGACCCGTCGCTGACCGGGATCTTCATGGCGAAGCCCATTTTTCCGCCGAGATCAACTTAGGCTGCCGTGCCATGGGGCCCGAGCAACTTCACTTCTCACCAGCACCGGCCGACGCGTTCCCCTTGCTGGCGGCCGGTGTCGCGTTGTGGCGGATGCCCGGACGTCCACGCCAGTTCGCTTCTGCCGCAGGGCTCGTGCTCGCACTGGTCGGCCTGCTGTTCGCCGCCGGGGTGCTGGTGCCGGCATGAGATCGATCAAGGCGCACATCGTCGTCGTGGTTCTGGTCGGCCTCGCGGTGTTCTTGGTTTCTGGTTCGCTGCTGTGGCTCGCACTCGGCCTGCCGACCGCGCTGGCGCCGAACACCAGGCTCGACGTCATCAAGATCGCGCTGTCCGTCGTGGCGGGCGTCGGCGGCGTGGTGGCGCTGGTCGTCGCCTACCGCAAGCAGCAGATCAGCGAGTCGGCCGAAACTCGCGAACGCGTGAAGGTCCTCAACGACCGCTTCGCCTCCGCGTGCACCCAGATCGGCCACGACCGCCCCACCGTGCGCCTGGCGGGCGTCTACGCGATGGCGAGCCTGGCCGACGAGTGGGTCGAGCAGCGGCAGGTGTGCATCGAGGTCCTGTGCGCGTACCTGCGCATCCCGTACGAACCCGCACTCGACTCGCCGTGGCTGCACGACGAGGAGTCCGAGATCCGCCTGTCCATCACCCGCGTGATCAGCGACCACCTGCGCGCGGGCGCTCCGGTCAGCTGGCAGGGCCACGAGTTCAACCTCGTCCGCGCGGTGCTCCGCAACGCCGACTTCGCGGGCATCCAGGTGTCCGGCGGCCGGCTGTTCTTCAGCCTGGCCCAGTTCCCCGGCGGCCGGATCGCGTTCGACGGCATGCACGTCAGCGGTGGCGAGGTGTGGTTCGGCGGCGCTTCCTTCTCCGGCGCTTCGGTCAACTTCGACGGTGCCGAGTTCAGCGGTGGGCGGGTGCGGTTCGAGGGGGCCGCGTTCACCGGCGGGGAGGTCAGCTTCCGCGGTGCTCGGTTCACCGGGGGTGAGGTCGACCTGTCGGCCGTCAGCGCCGACCACTACACGTCGCCGCCCGTGTTCGACGACGGCGAGAAGCCGGGCCTGCTCCTCCCGTCCACATGATGGAACCCGGAACAGGAAACGTCCCACCTGTTGTTGACTTCTCCCGTGACCACTGCGAAGCGCCGCGCCCGCGTCCGTGCCCCTGAGCTGGTAGGACGCGGCTGGCTGAACACCGGTGACAAGCAGGTCAACCTGACCGACCTGCGCGGCAAGATCGTGCTCCTGGACTTCTGGACGTTCTGCTGCATCAACTGCCTCCACGTGCTGGACGAGCTGCGCCCGCTGGAGGAGGAGTTCGAAGACGTACTGGTCACGATCGGCGTCCACAGCCCCAAGTTCGTGCACGAGGCCGACGAGCAGGCACTGAGGGACGCCGTCGAGCGCTACGAGGTGCACCACCCGGTCCTCGACGACCCCGAGCTCACCACGTGGCAGAACTACGCGGTGAAGGCGTGGCCGACGCTCGTCCTGGTCGACCCGGAGGGCTACGTCGTGCACGTGGCCGCGGGTGAGGGACACGTCGAGGCGCTCAGGACGATCATCAAGGAACTGAGCGAGGAGCACGACACCAAGGGCACGCTGCACCGCGGCGACGGCCCGTACGTGCCGCCGCCCGCGCCGGACACCGTGCTGCGCTTCCCGGCCAAGGCGATCACGACGCCGAACAACACGCTGCTGGTCAGCGACTCCGCCCACCACAGCCTGGTCGAGCTGGACGGCGAGACGATCGTCCGCCGGATCGGCACGGGCGAACGCGGCAGGCAGGACGGAACACAGCCGACCTTCTCCGAACCGGCTGGCCTCACGACGATCCCGCAACAAGTAGCGGACAGGGTCGGCTACCACGTGGTCGTCGCGGACACGGTGAACCACCTGCTCAGGGGCGTGAACCTGGACACCGGCGAGGTCACCACGATCGCGGGCACGGGCGAGCAGTGGCGTGACGGCGACACCGACGGCGACGCGGACAAGATCGACCTCACCAGCCCGTGGGACGTGGCGTGGTGGCGGAACGGCGTCGCCATCGCGATGGCGGGCAACCACACGCTCGGCTTCTTCGACCCGGTCACCAGGCAGGTCAGCAGGCTCGCCGGCACGACGGTCGAAGGCTTGAACGACGGTCCAAAAGACGAGGCCTTCTTCGCGCAGACCAGCGGGCTCGCGGCCGACGGTGACCGGCTGTGGATGGTCGACTCGGAGACCTCGGCCCTGCGGTACCTGGAGAACGGCCAGGTGCGGTCCGTCATCGGCGAGGGGTTGTTCTCGTTCGGCCACCGCGACGGCCAGGCGGACGAGGCGCTGCTCCAGCACCCGCTGGGCGTCACGGTCCTGCCGGACGGCTCGGTCGCGATCTCGGACACCTACAACGGCGCGATCCGCCGCTACGACCCCGCGACGAACGAGGTCAGCACCATCGCGACCGGCATCGCGGAGCCCAGTGACGTCGTCATCGCGGACGGTGAGCTGCTCGTCGTCGCGAGCGCGGGGCACCGGATCGAACAGCTCGCCGCGAACATCACGAAGATCATCGGGGACGCGCACGAGGTGAAGCGGCCGCCGACGGACATCGCACCCGGTGAGCTGGAGCTCGCGGTCGTGTTCACGCCGCCGACCGGATCGAAGCTGGACGACCGGTACGGGCCGTCGACCCGGCTGGAGATCACCAGCTCGCCGCCGGAGCTGATCCTGGACGGCGCGGGCGTCGGTACGAACCTGTCGAGAACGATAAAGATCAACAACAAGATCACACAGGGCGTTCTGCACGTCGTGGCGCAGGCGGCGAGTTGCACCGACGACCCATCGGTCGAGCATCCGGCATGCCGTCTGACCAGGCAGGACTGGGGTGTGCCCGTGCGCGTCACCGATACGGGTCCAAACCGGTTGCCGCTCATGATGGGCGGCATGGACGAGGCCTAGTTCCGGGTGCACGTAGACTCTGCCGGTGCCTGATGTCAAGCTCGAGATCCAGATGCTGTACGACCGCGTCATGGTGCGGATCTCGCCGGAGGATGGCGAGCGCCGCAGCAGCGGTGGCATCGTCATCCCCGCTACGGCCACCATGGCGAAGCGGCTGGCATGGGGCGACGTGTTCGGAGTCGGTACCAGCGTGCGGCACGTGAAGGTCGGCGACCGGGTGTTGTTCAACCCGGACGACCAGCTCGAGGTCGAGGTGAAGGGAACCACTTACCTCGTCATGCGCGAACGTGATCTGCACGCGGTGGCTTCCGAGCTGACCGAGCACGGGACTGGTCTGTACCTATGACGGACCGGTTCGTGATCTGCGCGTGGTAGTTACACGCGTGCACGCCCTCAGACGGACGACAGGCAACGGGGAGAGCAGTGCCGTACGACGACGCTGACAAGACGAGAGCGATGCTGCCGGTGGCCCCTGAACCAACCGCATCCGAGAAGACCACGAAGATCTCGGTCGACGCGATGCGCGCGGACCAGGAGGCGTGGCCGCAGGACGAGCCCGACGCCGAACAGCCGACCGTCAAGACGCCGGTGCCACCGCCCGTCACGCAGGTGACGCAGCCGGTCGCACCGCCGGTCACCCAGCAGGTGACGCCGGTCACCCAGCAGGTGCCGCGGGCCGACTTCGGCGCGGACCTGACGCGGCCGGACTTCGGCGCGGACCCGACGGTGCAGCACATGGCGCCGGTGCTCCCGGAGCCCGAGGACTCGGGTGTCTACGGGCCGGTCATGGTCGAGCCCGACGCCGACCAGGCCGATGCCGGCAAGAACCGCAAGAAGGCGCTGATCGTCGCGGCCGCGGCCGTCGGCGCGCTGGGCCTGCTCTACGGGCTCGACATCCTGATCTCCAGCGGCAACGTGCCGCGCGGCGTGACCGTCGCCGGCGTGGACGTCGGCGGCATGAGCCACACCGCGGCCGAGTCGAAGCTGCGCGAGGCCATCGAGCCGAGGCTGGGCAAGCCGGTCGCCGCCAAGGCGGGGGACGTCGACACCGAGGTCGACCCGAAGAGCGCCGGTCTCACGCTCGACTGGAACAAGACGATCGACCGCGCGGGCAGCCAGCCGCTGAACCCGGTCACCCGCGTCACCTCGTTCTTCACCAGCCGCGAGGTCGGTGTCGCGACGCAGGCGGACGACGAGAAGCTGAACGCGGCCGTCGAGGCGCTGCGCGCGAAGACGGACCACGAGCCGACCGAGGGCACCATCAAGTTCGAGGGTGCCAAGCCGGTCGCGGTCGACCCGCACAACGGTCAGAAGCTGAAGGCCGACGAGGCAGCCAACGCGCTGATCGCGAGCTGGGCCGAGGGCCGCGTCGTCGAGCTGCCGGTCGACAGCACGCCGGTGAAGACGACCAAGGAAGGCGTCCAGAAGATGCTGGACGAGGTCGTCAAGCCCGCCGTGTCCGGCCCGGTGCTCGTCAAGGGCGAGGGCAAGGACGCGACGCTCACGCCGGAGCAGATCGCCTCGACGCTCAGCTTCGAGCCGGGCGACGGCGGCGCGCTGAACGTCAAGCAGGACAACGCGAAGATCATCGAAGCGGCCGGCCCCCAGCTCAAGGAGACCGAGAAGGAGGGCAAGGACGCCGCCATCGTCTTCGAAGGCGGCGCGCCCAAGGTCAAGGAGTCCGTCGACGGCCTCGGCATCGACTGGGACAAGAGCTTCGCCAAGTACTTCGACGTGCTGAAGAGCTCGGACAAGCGTGAGATCAAGGCCGAGTACAAGCACACGCCCGCGAAGGTCACCACCGAGCAGGCGAACAAGATGGGCATCAAGGAGGTCATCGGCGAGTTCCAGACCGGTGGCTTCGCCGCGGACTCCGGCACCAACATCAAGGTCGTCGCCGCCAAGGTCAACGGCGCGATCGTGAAGCCCAAGGAGACGTTCAGCCTCAACGGCTACACCGGTCCGCGCGGCGTCGCGCAGGGCTACGTCGAGGCGGGCATCATCGAGAACGGCGCCCCCGGCCGCGCGGTCGGCGGTGGCATCTCGCAGTTCGCGACGACGCTCTACAACGCCGGGTACCACGCGGGCATGCAGGACGCGGGGCACAAGGAGCACAGCTACTGGATCTCCCGGTACCCGGCGGGCCGCGAGGCCACGGTGTTCATGGACGGCGCGGGCAACAGCCTGATCGACATCAAGTTCACCAACCCGGACGACACGGGGATCGCGATCCAGACCATCTGGACGCCGTCGACGCTGAAGATCGTCCTGTGGGGCACCAAGAACTACGACGTCACGGGCTCGACCGGTGAGCGCACGAACTTCACCGAGCCGCGCGAGATCAAGAAGACCACCCAGCCGTGCGCGGCGGGTAACGGCGCGCAGGGCTTCACGGTGACCGACACCCGCACGATCAGGGACCGGCGCACCGGCCAGTCGCGGTCCGAGAGCCGCACGGTCAGGTACGACGCGGCACCCAAGATCGTCTGTGAGACGCCGCCACCACCGGCGGGCTGACTCTTCGCGGTTCCCAGTGGCCATGAGCGGGTACTCACCCGGTCATGGCCACTGTCGTTAACGAGGCGCGAAGACATCCCGTAGTCCAGGTTCTGGGGCGGGCGGGGATGGTGATGTACGGGGTCGTGCACGTCCTGGTGGCGTGGCTCGCGATCCAGATCGTCCTGGGCGGCGACGAGCAGGCCGACTCCAAGGGCGCGGTGTCCGAGCTCGCTCAGACCTCGTTCGGCCCGTTCCTGCTGTGGGTGCTGGTGATCGGGCTGGCGTGCTTCGCGGTGTGGCAGTTCCTGCTGGCCGGTGTGGGGTACTGGTACATCCACAAGAAGCGCAAGCGGATCACCAAGCGCATCGGCGCGGCAGCGCGCGGCATCACCGCGAGTGCGATCGCGATCGCCGCGTTCAAGTACGCGACCGCGGGCTCGTCCGGTGACTCGACCGAACAGCAGCAGACGCTGACGGCGAAGGTCCTCGCGATGCCGGGTGGTCAGCTGCTCGTCGGTGCGGTCGCCATCGGCATCCTGGTCATCGCGTTCGTCATCGCCCGCAAGGGCGTGAAGAAGTCGTTCGAGGAAGACCTCGACATGAGCCGAGCGCCCGGTTGGATCGAGCCGGTCGGACGAGCGGGCTGGATCGCGAAGGGCGTCGCGTACGGCGTCATCGGCATCCTCGTCGGGCTAGCCGCCTTCTACGCCGATGCCGAGCAGTCCGGCGGCATGGACAAGGCGCTGCACACGGTCGTCGAGCAGCCCTACGGCGCGTTCCTGCTGACCGCGGTCGCGCTCGGCATGGCGGCGTTCGGCGTGTACTGCTTCGTCGCCGCACGCGCCCTCAAGGGGTGAAAAACGGGGCCTCGCACCTCGGGCAGGAGGTGCGAGGCCCCGTCGTCTCTGCGGGACCGGAGAACTAGAAGACGTTCTCGTCCAGGTCCATCAGCGCGTTGTCGGTCTGCTCGGCGATCTTGCGGCGCGCGGTCAGCTCCGGCAGGACGCTCTTCGCGAAGAAGGACGCGACGGCGACCTTGCCCTCGTAGAACGCCTTGTCCTTGGCCGACGGGGTGCCCGCCAGCTTCTGCAGCGCGACCTCGGCCTGGCGCAGCAGCAGCCAGCCGACGAGGACGTCACCGGCGGTCATCAGCAGGCGGACCGAGTTCTGGCCGACCTTGTAGATGTTCCGCACGTCCTCCTGCGAGGTGGTCAGGAAGCCGACCAGCGCGCCCAGCATGCCCTGCAGGTCCTCGAGACCCTGCTTGAGCAGCGCCCGCTCCTCCTTCAGGCGGCCGTTGCCACCCTCGTTGTCGAGGAACTTCTGGATCTCGCCGTTGATGAAGCCGAGCGCCTGGCCCTTGTCGCGGATGATCTTCCGGAAGAAGAAGTCCAGCGACTGGATGGCCGTGGTGCCCTCGTACAGCGAGTCGATCTTCGCGTCGCGGATGTACTGCTCGATCGGGTACTCCTGCAGGAAGCCCGAGCCGCCCAACGTCTGCAGCGACTGCGCGAGCTGCTCGTACGCGCGCTCCGAGCCGACGCCCTTGACGATCGGGAGCAGCAGGTCGTTGACCTTCGCCGCCAGCTCCGCGTCGTCGCCGCCGAGCATCACCTTGTCCTGGAACGTCGCCGTGTACAGGTACACCGCGCGCAGGCCCTCGGCGTACGCCTTCTGCAGCATCAGGCTGCGGCGCACGTCCGGGTGGTTGGTGATGGTGACGCGCGGGGCGGTCTTGTCCGTCATGCGCGTCAGGTCGGCGCTCTGCACGCGCTCCTTGGCGTAGGACAGCGCGTTCAGGTAACCGGTCGACAGCGTCGCGATGGCCTTGGTGCCGACCATCATGCGGGCGTACTCGATGACGTCGAACATCTGCGCGATGCCGTCGTGCACCTCGCCCAGCAGCCAGCCCTTGGCGGGTACGCCGTGCTGGCCGAAGGTCAGCTCGCACGTGGTGGACGCTTTGAGGCCCATCTTGTGCTCGACGTTGGTGACGAAGGCGCCGTTGCGCTCGCCCAGGTCACCGCTCTCCGGGTCGAAGTGGAACTTCGGCACGAGGAACAGCGACAGGCCCTTGGTGCCCGGCTTCGCCTCGATGCCTTCGCCCTCGGGACGCGCCAGCACCATGTGCATGATGTTCTCGGTGAGGTCCTGGTCCGCGGACGTGATGAAGCGCTTCACGCCCTCGATGTGCCAGGTGCCGTCGTCCTGCTTGATGGCCTTGGTGCGGCCGGCGCCGACGTCCGAACCCGCGTCCGGCTCGGTCAGCACCATCGTGGCGCCCCAGCCGCGCTCGATCATCAGGTTGGCCCAGTGCTTGTCGCGCTCAGTGCCGTTGTTGTAGACGACCGTCGCGAAGCTCGGACCCGCCAGGTACATGTAGATCGCCGGGTTGGCACCGAGCATCAGCTCGGACGCGGCCCAGGTGACCGACGGCGGGGTGCCGAAGCCGCCCAGCTCGTTCGGCAGGAACAGGCGGTACCACTCGCCGTCCCAGACCGCCTTGTACGACTTCTTCAGCGACTCGGGCAGCGTGGCGGTGTGGGTCTTCGGGTCGAACACCGGCGGGTTGCGGTCGGCGTCGACGAAGGAGTCCCCGAGCGGACCCTCCGACAGGTTCTTCAGCTCGGCCAGCACGCCGCGCGCGGTGTCCTCGTCGGACTGCTCGAACGGCCCCGTGCCGAGGTGGTCCTGCACGTTGAAGACCTCGAACAGGTTGAACTCGAGATCCCGGACGTTGCTCTTGTAGTGGCCCATCTCGTCAGCTCACTCCTCAGGGTCGCGGCGGCGAATCGCCTACTGACCGGTAACAACAGCATATTACTTGCCAGTAACCCCGGCAAGGGGCCCCACCCGCTCGTGGTCAATCAGACACTGCAGCGCCTTGGCGTGCGCCCAAACGTGCCAACGCTGTTCACATGGGAGAACAAGAGTCACGAATGTGATTCAAGACCGCCGTAACTCTTCCCTCACGGGCAACGGCCTCGTAAGACCTACGTCACATATCCCGTGCGGATGTGCCAGGTTCCGCCGCCCCGAGGCCTGGTGCGCTCTCGCGGGCACATACGTGTGCACACGCAGGGAGGTCACATGGGCACCCTCGACTGGATCGTCGTCGCTGGGTACTTCTTCGTGATGGTCGCGATCGGAATCTGGTCGCGCGGGCGGATCCACAACATCTCCGACTTTTTCACCGCGGGCGGCAAGATGCCCTGGTGGTTGTCGGGCATCTCGCACCACATGTCCGGCTACAGCGCCGTCATGTTCGTGGCGTTCGCGGCCGAGGCCTACCGGCTCGGTCTCACCGTCTACGTCTGGTGGTCGCTGACCATCGGCATCGGTGTCGGCATCGGCGCGTTCCTCTGGGCACCGGCCTGGAACCGGCTGCGCAGCAAGCACGGCGTCAAGTCGCCGCTCGAGTACCTGGCCCGCCGGTACAACGTGCCCACGCAGCAGGTGATGGCGTGGGCCGGTGCGATGCTCAAGGTCGTCGACATCGCGGCCAAGTGGGTCGCGGTCGCGTTGCTGCTCCAGGGCTTCGCGGGTGTCCCGATCTTCTGGGGCATCGCGCTCACCGGTGTCGTGACGATGATCTACTCGGTGCTCGGCGGTCTCTGGGCCGACGCGCTCACCGACTTCGGCCAGTTCATCATCCAGGCCGCGGCCGGCTTCGCGATGTTCTTCGCGGTGGCGTCGCACTTCGGCGGCATCTCGTTCATGTGGGAGATCTGGGACAAGCTCCCGGAGAACCACAGCGAGCCGCTGGCGGGCCCGTACACGCTGACCTTCTTCATGGCGTTGTTCCTCATCAAGACCCTCGAGTACAACGGCGGCATGTGGAACCTGGCGCAGCGCTACATGGCCGCGCCGTCCGGTTACGAGGCCAAGCGCTCCGCACTGCTCTCGGCGGGCCTCTGGCTGGTGTGGCCGCTGGTGCTGTTCTTCCCGATGTGGGCGGCGCCGCTGATCGTGCCCGGCATGGAGAACAACGCCGAGCAGGCGTACGTCGCGATGGGCAAGATGATGCTCCCGGCCGGCATGATCGGCCTGGTGCTCGCGGGCTTCTTCTCGCACACGATGGCGATGGTGTCCTCGGACGCCAACGTGATCACCGCGGTCATCACCCGCGACATCCTGCCGCGCATCTGGAAGGGCGCGGTCCGGCTGTCGTCGGACGCCCAGCTGCAACTGGCCCGCGTCACCACGTTCCTCTTCATCGGCCTGTCCATGACGATCGCACTGACAGCCGACACGAAGGGATTCGTGCTGAAAGTCGTGATCGCGCTCGTCGCGGCCACCATGGGCCCGATCGCGATCCCGTTGATGCTCGGCCTGCTGCCCTGGTTCCGGAAGTTCGGCCCGTCGGCGGCGATCGCGTCCGTCGTGGGTGGTCTGAGCACCTGGGCGTTCCTCTACACCGAGCAGCAGTTCCTGAAGGACTTCACGGTGACCCAGGCGCTCATCGTGTCGACGCCGCTGATCGTGTCGCTGGTGCTCTACCTGGGGATCGGGCTGCTCAAGCCGGAGCCCTCGGAGTCCCGTGACGAGCTGCTCGAGTCGCTGCGCTCCGACGAGCCCGAGCGCGACGAGGCCGTCAAGGCGTAGGTGGTGACCAGCAGGGCGGCGGCGAGCACGACGGCGCCGCCGCCCTGCTGGTCCACGAGCCCCCGGCGGCCAGGCTGAGCAGCGCCGTGAGGCCGTGCAGGATCTTGGTCATCCCCGGTGGACGTCTCACGTCACCCTGTGGTTGTTCTCATCGTCGCGAGACTGCGCGCGTTCCTGCGGGCACAGTGGAGTGCATGGGATCGTGGCAGCCGATGGACGACGCCGAGCTGGCCGCCGGCTGGCGGCTGTGGCTCGAGCTGAGCACCCGCGTCTGGCCGGATCCGTCGTGGGACGGAACACCGGCGGACGCGATCCGGCAGATGCGCGACCTGCTGGCCGCGTGCGAGGAGATCAGGGCCTCCTACGTCGGCGAGAGCACCGCGCCGTCGATCGCACTGCTGCAGCTGCTCCAGTCGATGACCTTCGTCGCGAGCTTCCCCGTCGACCTGTGGCACGACGACACCCACCCGCTGGACGTCGAACGCGCCGCGCTGCTGCACGGCGACCTCGCGTCGTTCGCCGAACACGTGGCAGGCGTGCGCGCGGCGCTGGCTCGCGGCGGCGGCTGGGCCTCGCTGGACGCCGAACGTCGCCCGTGGGGCCTACCGGTCGACTGACCGCGCGTTGATCGCCTCGACGATCGTCTGACCGATCTTCTCGTCGTCCGCAGGGCTGCCCTTGTAGACGTCGCACGGCACGGTCTTGCCGTCCGTCAGCTTCAGGTAGAGGGCGTCACGGGCGATGAACCCGCTGCTCGACCTGAGCTCCGCACCCTCGATCTCGGCCCACTTCAGCTTGCGGTCGCGCATGTGGTTGCGCACCTCGATGCCGTCGTCGGTGAGCACGACCGCCACGCGCCACGTCCGCCAGGTGCCGTAGAGCAGGAAGGCGATGAACGCGGCCGAGCCCCACACCTGCGCCGTGGAGCCGCGGTTGATGCCGAAGACGAGGTAGACCGCCGCCAGCACCAGCAGGAACGCGAAGCCTGCCACCTGGACGGCCCGGATCTTGGGCTGGTTGAACGTCGTCATGGTGTTGTCACCACCCTGGCGTTCAACGCCTGCAGGACGTGCTGGGTGGCCCGCATGTCGTCGAGCGGGCCGTCACCGAAGGCGTGGCACCGCACCTCCCGGCCGTCCTCGAGGAGGAGGAACACGCCGCCGGGCTGGTAGAACCGCGGGAACATCCGGTACTCGGCTCCGGTGATCTCGCTCCACCGCAGGTGGTGGTCGCGGAGCTGGTTCCGCACGACGACACCGTCCGCGGTGACGGTGATCGACTGCCGCCACACCCGCCAGATGCCCCACACCGCTACTGGCGCGGTCATGCTCGACAACACCATCTGCACGGGATCCGGCTGGCCGAGCAACGGCACGAGGCCCGCGATGGCCCCGACCAGCACGATCCCGAAGGCGACCACGCCGAAGGCGCGCAGTCGCGGCTGGAAGTACCTGACGGGCTGGTCCATGAGCCGCAGCCTAACGACAGAGCGTCGGCCTGATCGAGCGAACGGCCGCCCTGTTCGGATTCGCGATCAAAGGATCTAGGTCGCGCATTTGTCTCACCACGGGTGGTGGAGCGACCACATTTGAGGCGCGACCGAGGTAGCCGAAGTCGGCGACCCGAGTTGACGGCCTCAGGCCGAGTTACCGTCCGCCCCATGAGGATTGTCGTCAGTGGAGCGTCCGGGTTCTTCGGTCGAGCAGTGACCGATCTGTTGCTGCGGCACCCCGTTCAGCCCGAGTTGATCCTCACCTCGCGCACGCCTGAGAAAATCGCTGACCAGGGTGCCGCCGTGCGCCGCGGCGACTTCGACGACCGTGCCGGTTCGGCAGAGGCGTTCGCGGGTGGCGACGTCCTGTTGTTGATCAGTGGTGTGAAAGTCGGCCACCGCGTCGAACAGCACCGAAACGCGATCGAAGCGGCGAAAACCGCCGGAGTGCGGCGGATCGTCTACACCTCGTTCATCGGCACGACCGCGGACAACACCGCGTCGGTCAGCCGGGAACACTTCGAAACCGAGGAAATCCTCAAAGCCAGCGGGCTCGACTGGACGATTCTGCGCAACGGCTTCTACGCGGAGTCGATGCTGGACGCGAGCGTGCCGATCGCGGTGCGGACCGGTCGCTGGGTCAGCGCGGGCGGCGACGGCACGGTGAGCTTCGTCGACCGGGCCGACTGCGTGAGCTGCGCCGTGGAGGTGCTCACCGCACCTGGGCACGAGAACCGCACCTACGAGATCAACAGCGGCGACCTGCTGTCGTTCCGCGACGTCGCCGCGCTCGTCTCCGACGTCGCCGGCACGCCCGTCGAGTTCGTCGACGTGACCGACGAGGGGCTGTACGAGCACTTCGGCCGGCTCGGCATCCCGCGTGAGGCGCTCGCCGAGTTCGACGTCGACGGCTACCGCTTCTGCAGCGACGACATGGTCTCGTTCGAACGCGCCATGCGGCACGGCCACTTCGCCGTGCCCACCAGCGACGTCGAACACCTCATCGGCCGCCCGCCCCGCCGCCTGCCCGAACTGGTGCGATCGCGGCGCGCCGAACTGCGCGCACTCGTGGCGCCCCCTGAGTTCGACCCGCTCAGCGACGCCGCACTGCGCGATCCCGCGTGCATGTTCGCCACCGCGCTGAACGACCGCCCGGTGTTCTGGTCGGAGGCCATCGGGGCCTGGATCGTCACCCGCTACGACGACGTCCACCGCTACCTCAACGAGCTGGACGTCTTCCGCGCCCCGGTCCACGACGCGTTCACGGTCCCGGAGAAGTTCGCCGACCGCTTCCCGTCCGAGCTGATGAACTACCTGCTGCCCGCGATGGACCCGCCCGAGCACACCGCGCCGAGGCGCGCGATCCAGAGCTGGTTCCGGCGCCCGCGAATCCTCGAGCTGCAGGACCGGATCGCGACCGCGGCGCACGAGCTCATCGACGGGTACGCCGAAGCCGGCGAGGTCGACCTGATGGCGACCTACTGCTATCCGCTGACCCTGAACACCCTGCTCGGCATGCTGGGTCTGCCGGACACCGACGCCAAGGTGATCCACGACCTCGGTGAAGCCGCCATCCGCATCCTGGAGGCGGTGAAGGTCCCGCTCGCCGAACCCGAGCTGAGCCAGGTGTGGGAGGACTACCTCGCCGGTCAGGAGTACATCCGCACGGTCGTCGACGAGCGGATCGCCAACCCCGGCGACGACATCATCTCGTTCATGGCGACCGCGACGGACGACGACGGGAACCCGGTGCTGACCCGCGAACGCGTCGCACTGCACGTCGCCGAGCTCGCTTTCGCCGGGCACGACACGACCGCCCAGCTCATCGCCAACATGGTCCAGCACCTGTCCAGCCACCCCGCGCAGCTGGCCAAAGCCCGCCGCGATCCCGACCTGTGGCCGAACGTCACCGAGGAGACGCTGCGCAGGCGTCCGTCCGCCACCTTCACCGCACGGGCCGCGGCACGCGACGTCACCGTGGGCGGCGTGACCATCCGCGCGGGAGAGCTGGCCTGGTTCGCGCTGACCGGCGCGTCGAACGACCCGCACCACTACGACACCCCGGCGCGGTTCGACATCGACCGCCCGCACCCTGCGGACCACCTGGCGTTCGGCCGCGGCCCGCACGCCTGCCCCGGCGCGCCGCTCAGCCGCGCCCAGGCGACCGTCGCGGCCCGCGTGCTCTTCGAGCGGCTCACCGACCTGCGCGTGGTGACGGATCTCCCGCTCGACTTCGCCCCGCTGGTGATCCTGCCCAAGCGCAACAGCATGCGGGTGGCGTGGTCAGCGCACTAGCGCCCGCACCGTGCTCGCGAGCTCCTCGTCGTCGATCTCGGCCACCAGCAGTTCGGTGGTCGCGTCGAACGCACGCACGAGCTCGGCCGGATCGAGCGAGTGGACGCGCGTTGCGGTGAACCTCTCCCGCCGATCGTGTACTCCGCCTGCCACATCCGCCCTCGGGCGAGGCTCGACCGCACCTGCAGCGCGTAGTGCCACGCCCAGCCGATCAGCTCGCCGGCCGTGGTCGGCGGAGCCTGCGGCAGGTCGTTCGCCGTGCCGAAGAGCAGCGCGAAACCCGGCCCTGTCGCACCGAACTCCGCCTCCGGCCAGAACGCGACGTCGACCGCAACGTGTTCGCGAGCAGGTAGACGCGGTTCAGGATCCCGCCCTGCCACAGGTCGAGGTGACCCACCGCGTCGTGCGCGGCGTAGATGCGCTCAGTCAGGTTCCGCGACCACCTGGTCGAGATCGGCTGTCACGGACAGCGCGAGATCGATGTCGGACCAGCGGTCGTCCGTGCCGAGTGCGGCTGACCCGGTGTTAAACCGAAGGCCTCGACTCAGTTGTCGACGCGGTGCATGAGCTGCTCGGGATAGCGAAGCCCGGCCGCGGCGCCGGGCGGCAGAGCGGCCTCGAGCTCGGCGAGTTGGCGTGCGTCGAGCTCGATGTCGGCGGCCGCCGCGTTCTCCTCCAGGTAGCTGACGCGCTTGGTGCCGGGGATGGGGACGATGTCGTCGCCCTGGTGCAGCAGCCAGGCCAGCGCGAGCTGGGTGGGCGTGATGCCGGCTTCGGCGGCCACGGCGCGGACCTGGTCGGCCAGACGCAGGTTCTGGCGCAGGTTCTCGCCCTGGAACCGGGGGTCGTAACGGCGGTAGTCGTCCGCGGCGAGCGTGGCGACGTCCTTGATCGCGCCGGAGAGGAACCCGCGGCCGACCGGGGAGTACGGGACCACCGCGATGCCGAGCTCGCGGGCGGTGGGCAGGGTCTTCGCTTCGAGACCCCGTTCCCACAGGGAGTACTCGCTCTGCAGCGCGGCGACGGGGTGGACGGCGTGCGCGCGGCGGAGGGTGTCGGCGTTGACCTCGGACAGGCCGATGTGGCGGATCTTGCCAGCGGCGACGAGTTCGGCCAGCGCGCCGACCGTGTCCTCGATCGGCACCGCCGGGTTGCGCCGGTGCAGGTAGTACAGGTCGATGTGGTCGAGACCGAGCCGGGCGAGCGAGGCGTCGACGGCCTTCTTGGCGTACTGCGGGGTGGAGTCGACGGTGAAGGTGCCTTCGTGCAGCCGTGAGCCGAACTTGGTGGCGACCACGGCCTCGTCGCGGCGTCGACCGGCGAGAGCGCGGCCGAGCAGCTGTTCGTTGTGGCCCGCGCCGTAGATGTCGGCGGTGTCGAGCAGGTTCACCCCGAGGTCGAGGGCGCGGTGGATGGTGGTGATGGACTCGGTGTCGTTGGTGGCTCCGTAGAACTCGGACATGCCCATCAAGCCGAGGCCGACGGCGGAGACGGCGGGCCCGTTGGTGCCCAGCGTGCGGTGCTTCATCGTGACGACTCCCGATCAGAGGTGTTCAGCGGTCTGCCAGCAGGGATTAACTTATGATGCATAACCATCATAGTCAACCCTTGTGGTTGTTAACTAGTTCACGTAGTCTCGATACGTGATGTCTGCGGATGACCCCTTGTCCTCTGAGGTGATCACGCTCTTCGCGTTGATCACCGATCGCTACACCCGCGAGTACGAGTCCGCCGCGGCCCACCACGGCCTCACGTCGCAGCAGGTGAAGGCACTCCTGGCCCTGGACAAGACCGCGCTGCCCATGCGGCGCATCGCCGAGCACCTGAGGGTCGAGCCGTCCAACCTGACCGGCGTGGTGGACCGCCTGCAGGCCCGTGGACTCGTCGAGCGGCAACCCGATCCGAACGACCGGCGGGTCAAGCTCCTGGTCACCACGGACGCAGGCGCGGCCGCGGCCGCGGATCTCCGCGAGCGACTGCGCTTCGCGCGCGACCCCCTCGCCGTCTTCAGCGCGGACCAGCGCCTCGCCCTGCGCGACCTGCTGCGCCTGATGGTCGACTCGTAGACCTGAAAGGCGAGCGCGCCTGACCGCAGATCAACGGCAAGCCGTCCGGGGGTCCGGGGGCGAAGCCCGCCGGCTGGGGGTCTGGGGGCTCGGCCCCCAGTGTGATTCGAACGAAAACGGCTCATGCTCTCCATGAGCATGAGCCGCCTTGAGTGAGAGCGGGTGACGGGAATCGAACCCGCCTCTACAGCTTGGGAAGCTGTCGTTCTACCAATGAACTACACCCGCTTGATGGTGCGCCGCCGATCATACACAGGGCCCCGTTACCCTGTCCCAGTGCTTCTGAGTGACCAGGATCTGCGCAAAGAGGTCGAGTCCGGGCGTCTGCACCTGGACCCGTTCGACGTCGAGATGGTGCAACCGTCGAGCATCGACGTGCGCCTCGACCGGTTCTTCCGGGTCTTCAACAACCTGAAGTACACGCACATCGACCCGAGCGTGCAGCAGGACGAGCTGACCAGTCTGGTCGAGACGCCGGAGAAGGAACCGTTCGTCCTGCACCCCGGCGAGTTCGTGCTGGGCTCGACGTTCGAGATGGTCACGCTGCCGGACGACCTGGCCGGTCGGCTGGAGGGCAAGTCGTCCCTCGGTCGCCTCGGCCTGCTCACCCACTCGACGGCCGGCTTCATCGACCCCGGCTTCTCCGGCCACATCACGCTGGAGCTGTCGAACGTCGCGAACCTGCCGATCACGCTGTGGCCGGGCATGAAGATCGGCCAGCTGTGCCTGTTCCGGCTGACCAGCGCGGCCGAGTTCCCGTACGGCTCGGCCCAGGCCGGGTCCCGCTACCAGGGGCAGCGCGGCCCGACGCCGAGCCGCGCGTACCTCAACTTCCACCGCACGGACACGCGACGCTGAGAAGCTAGAACCCGTACCGGTCGAGCACCCGCTGCCGCAGATCGGGATCGGTGCGCGGCACGGGTTCGAGGAAGATCTCGTCCAGGTCGGGGAACGCGGCCCGCAGCTCACCGGAGATCCGGACGCACGCGTGCTCCAGCGCGGGGACGGTCACCGAGTCGTCGAAGTCGAGGCGGGCGCACAGCAGCACGCGGTCGGTGCCGATGAGCATGGTCAGCACGTCCACCACGGCGTCGACCTCGGGCACGTCCGACAGCTGCTTCCAGATCGCCTTGACCATCACCGGGTCGGCCTGACGTCCGATGAGCAGACCGCGGTTGGTGCGCGCCAGCACGTAGGCGACGACGGCGAGCAGGACGCCGATGAGCAGCGACGCCACGCCGTCCCACACGTGCGAGCCGGTCAGCTGGTGCAGGCCGAGTCCGGAGAACGCCAGCACGAGGCCGATCAACGCGGCCGAGTCCTCGAGGAACACGGTCTTCACGGTCGGGTCGTCGGACACCTCCAGGAACTTCCGGATCCCGCGTCCCTCCGCGGCCGCGGACGAGCGGACCTGGCGGAACGCCTGCGTCCACGACACGCACTCCAGCACGAAAGCCAGCCCGAGCACGATGTAGCCGACCGTCGGGTCGACCTCCTGCTCCGAGTCCTGGAACAACGTGCGGAAACCTTCGTAGAACGCGAACATCGCGCCCGACGCGAAGATCGACACGGCGGCGAGCAGCGACCAGAAGTAGCGCTCCTTGCCGTAACCGAAGGGGTGCTTGCGGTCGGCCGGGCGGTCCGAACGGCGCAACGCCGTCAGCAGCAGGGCCTCGGTGAACGTGTCCGCGACGGAGTGCGCGGCCTCCGACAGCACGGCGGCCGAGCCGGTGATCACGCCCGCGATCGCTTTCATGATGGCGATCGCCAGGTTCACGAACAGTGCGAGAACCACGGTCAGCGTGCTCTCACCAGCCGGTTTCTCGCTCATGCGACAACACTAGGACCCCTGGCCAGTTAGTGCATTCGAGTGACGTTCGCGGAACGAAGCAACATCGGACCTCCGAGCGGTGTCTTACGTACGGGATCGACGCTGGGGGGCGCTGATCACCAGGGGGTAGGTCGGAGCGGCCCGTGTCCACATTGGACACGGGCCGCTCCAGTTACCATCGGAAGATGCGAGGCGAGGACGACACCGACGCCGAGGTCGAATCCTGGAGGACGATGGTTCCCGCGATCGATCCGGTGGTCGAGGGCGTGGTGGACCGCGTGCACCAGATCAGCAAGTACCTGGACTTCCTCGCGACCGAGATCGCGGCACCGCACGGGCTGAACCGCGCCGACTACGAGATCCTCGCCCGCCTCTTCTGGATCGGGCCGCCGCACCGCCTCACGCCGAAGCAGCTCGCGAACGGCACGCTGAGCCCGGCGACGACCATCACCAGCAGGCTCGACCGGCTCGAGAAGGCCGGACTCGTGGTGCGCGAACTGGACCCGAGCGACCGGCGTTCGCTGCCCGCCACGATCACCGACGCGGGCAAGGAGGTCTTCCTCCGCATCGTCGCCGGCCAGGCCGAACGCGAGAAGGAGCTGTTCACCGCGTTGCCCGAGCCCGAGCTCGAACGGCTGCGCGAGCTGTTGAAGCAGGTCATGGAGGTCATGGCGGGCGAACTGGGGCCCGCGCACCGCCGGACGCGGCTTGCGTTGGACGGAAAAGAGTAGATTGCTACGAACTCGTACTATCCGATATCGTACTGATCAGTGCGACATCGGAGGAGGCGACGTGGACGGCTACCCGGTTTCCGAGTGACTCGGATCACGAAACGATCGTCGGCGAAGAGGGCGACGTCCAGCTGAAGATCAAGAACAACGGCCAGGCACCGGACAAGACGTCGTTCGTGCTCGGCAGCTTCGCGGCGAAGACCCTCTCGGCCACCCCGAACGTCAAGATGATCGACGGTCGCAACGACGAGTTCGACATCGTGGACCGAGACCACCACCACGACCGCGCCGACGACCACCGCGGTCGCGCCCGTCGTGAAGAAGAGCGGCCTGGCGAGCACGGGTGCGTCGCCGCTGGGCTTCATCGGCATCGGCGGCCTGCTGCTGGCGATCGGTGCGCTCGTCACCGTCCTGGCCAGGAAGCGACGCGCCGCGACGAAGTAGCACGACGCCGGACCGCCACCGTTAGCCTGCGGCATGGGAATTTTGGTTCATGTGCTGCTGACCGCGGTGGCGGTCTGGGTGTCGACGCTGATTCCCGGCATCGACCTGACCGGGGGCACCACGACGTCGCGGATCCTCACGCTGCTCGGTGTCGCGGTGATCTTCGGTCTGGTGAACGCGATCGTGAAACCGGTCGTGAAGTTCCTCGGCTGCGTGTTCTACCTCGTCACGCTGGGCCTGATCGGCCTCGTCGTGAACGCGCTGCTGTTCATGCTGAGCGGCTGGCTCGCGGAACAGGCGGGGCTCCCGTTCCAGGTCGACGGCTTCTGGCCCGCGTTCTGGGGTGCGATCATCGTCGCACTGACCAGCTGGGTGTTGAACCTGGTCTACGACAAGGTCACCGACAACGACTGACCACATGAGAAAGGCCCCGGTCCGATGTGGACCGGGGCCTTTCTCATGTGCACGTCAGGCGGTGGGAGCCTTCTCGTCCGCGCCGCGCTTCACCGCGGTGAGCAGCAGCTGCGCCACGTCCACGACCTCGACGTGCGCACCGGCCAGGCCGTCGGCCTGCCGCGCGGTGACGCCGTCGGTCAGCATCACGCGGCAGAACGGGCAGCCCGTCGCGATCTTCGACGGCGCCGTCGACAGCGCCTCGTCGACGCGGTCGACGTTGATGCGCTTGCCGATCCGCTCCTCCATCCACATGCGAGCGCCACCGGCGCCGCAGCACATGGAGCGCTCCTCGTGCCGCGGCATCTCCCGCAGCGTGGCGCCGGAAGCACCCACGAGCTCACGCGGAGCCTCGTAGACCTTGTTGTGGCGCCCCAGGTAGCACGGGTCGTGGTACGTGACGTCCTCGGTGACCGGCGCGACCGGCACCAGACGGCGTTCGCGCACCAGCTTGTTCAGCAGCTGCGTGTGGTGCACGACCTCGTAGGTGCCACCGACCTGCGGGTACTCGTTGGCCAGCGTGTTGAAGCAGTGCGCACACGTGACGACGATCTTGCGCTTGCCCGCCTCGCGGCCCTCGAACACCGAGTTGAGGACCTCGACGTTCTGCTGCGCCAGCATCTGGAACAGGAACTCGTTGCCCGCGCGGCGAGCCGGGTCGCCGGTGCAGGTCTCCTCGGGGCCGAGCACGGTGAACTTGACGCCCGCGGTGTGCAGCAGTTCGGCGACGGCGCGCGTGGTCTTCTTCGCGCGGTCCTCGAACGCTCCTGCGCAGCCGACCCAGAACAGGTACTCGGTGTCGCCCAGCTCGCCGTCGAACACCGGCACCTCGAAGTCGAGGCCGTCGGTCCACGCGAGGCGGTCCTTGGCGTTCTGGCCCCAGGGGTTGCCCTTGTTCTCGAGGTTCTTGAACATGCCGCCGAGCTCGGTCGGGAAGTTCGACTCGATCAGCACCTGGTAGCGGCGCATGTCGACGATGTGGTCGACGTGCTCGATGTCCACCGGGCACTGCTCGACGCACGCACCGCAGGACGTGCACGACCACAGGACCTCGGGGTCGATGACGCCCATCTCGTCCGGGCCGCCGACGAGCGGGCGCTCGGCCTCGGCCATCGCCAGCACGTCGATCTTCTCGAGGCGCTTCTGGTAGTCCGCGTACTTGTCCTCGGTGAGGCCGACCTCGTCGCCGGCCATGTCCTTGCTACCACCGGCCAGCAGGTACGGCGCCTTCGCGTAGGCGTGGTCGCGCAGCTGCGTGATGACCAGCTTGGGGGACAACGGCTTGCCGGTGTTCCACGCGGGGCACTGGGACTGGCAGCGACCGCACTCGGTGCAGGTGCTGAAGTCCAGCCAGCCCTTCCAGCTGAAGTCCTCGACCTTGCCGACGCCGAAGATGTCCTTGTCGGGATCGGCTTCTTCGAGGTCGAGTACCTTGCCGCCGCTCATCATCGGCTTGAGCGCGCCGAGCGCGACGCCGCCGTCGGCCTCGCGCTTGAAGTAGATGTTGAAGAACGCGCTGAAGCGGTGCCACGCGACGCCCATGGTCAGGTTCTTGCCGACCACGACGAGCCAGATCATGCCGGACAGCAGCTTGACCAGCGCCATGATCGAGACCCAGATCGGCGCGGACGGCAGCAGGTGCGACAGCGGCTGCGTGACGAAGCTCGTCCACAGCGGAGCCGTCTCCAGGCCGCTCGACTGCTTGAACGCCTTCACGCCGAGGATGCCGAGACCCTCGATGATCACGACGGCCTCGACGAAGTACGCGGCCTTGAAGTTCGAGCCCGCGAACCGGGAGACCCGGTCGGCGCGGCGCGGGTGGTTGAGCTGGCGGATGACCGCGAGCGCGACGCCACCCACCACGGTGCCGAGTCCGAGCAGCTCGATCAGCAGCAGCCACACCGACCACGTGCCGATGATCGGCCAGTGGAAGTGCGGGTCGAAGACCTCGCCGTACGCCTCGAACAGCACGGCGGAGCCGATGAGGAAGCCCCACATCACCATCCAGTGCCACGGCGCGACGCTGCGGAACTTGGCCATTCGGGTGTGGGCGACGAACTCGACGATCATCGTCCGCAGCCGGGGCACGAACGGACCGTTGCGCGTCGCGTCCGGCTGGCCGAGGCGGATGATCTTGATCATCTTCACGACGCCGGCGACGAACACGCCCCAGGCGACGACGCTCACCGCGACGGCGGTGAGCCCCAGTGCGAGCTGGACGGCTCCCATGTGGTGGGCCTCTTTCGGAGTCCGGGATGTGGTGCAGAGGGAGATTACGCCTCATTACCGACGAGTAACCACTTGGACGTGGCCGGTGTCATGCGGAAACTTGTGGAACAATAGTTCAAGTTGTTTCGGGAGTCGTCGAGGTGAAGTCGTGCTCTACCTGGTGCTGGCCGTCGCGATCGCGGGTGAGATCGCCGCGACCGTCTCGTTGAAGTTGTCGGAGGGTTTCACCAAGCTGTGGCCCTCGGTGGTCGTCGTCGCCGGTTACGCGATCGCGTTCACCATGCTGTCCAAGGCGTTGAAGATGGGGATGCCCATCGGCGTCGCCTACGCGATCTGGTCCGCGGTGGGCGTCGCCGCCGTCGCGATCATCGGCTGGCGGTTCCTCGGTGAGAACCTCAACCCGACGATGATCGTCGGACTGGTGCTCGTCGTGGCGGGCGTCGTGACCCTGGAACTCGGGAGGATGCACTGACCGGACGTCAGGAGACGATCGACGGCCGCAAGCTGCGCGGTGAACGGCGGCGCCGCGCGATCCTGGACGCGACGTTGCGGGTGATCGAACGCGACGGGGTCAGCGCGGTCACGCACCGCGCGGTCGCACGCGAAGCCGACGTGCCGCCGACGTCGCCGACCTACTACTACGCGACCATCGACGACCTGTTGATCGCGACGCTCGTCAGCGCCGCCGAGACGCTGTGCACGGACATGCTGCGCATGGTCGAGGCCGAGCCGGGCGAGATCGCGGCATTGCTCGCGAAGGCCGTCGGTGAAGATCGCGGCCGGACGCTCGCCGAGTACGAGCTGTACCTGCTCGCGGTCCGCCGCCCCGAGCTGCGGCCGGCCGCGCGGCGCTGGCTCGACCTCGCGTTCGAGATCGTGCGGCCGGAGGACCCGGTGCGCTTCCGCGCGTTCCTCGCGGCGATCGACGGGCTGCTGATCCAGGGCCTGCTGGCGGATGTTCCGCCCACAGCGGACGAGCTGGAGCCAATCGTGTCCTTCTTGATCCGCACCCGCGACTGACCAGGCCACACAATGGATGTGTGGCCTTCTCGAAGCGGGGTTCGTGGACGGTGGAGCGCGGCGTCGCACCTCCGTCGTTGCTGGCCGCCCTTTTCGTGAGGGACACGCTCGCGCTGTCCGTCGACACGTCACCCGATCTGCCCGGCCTCGACCCGGCGGTGCCGGTGATCGTGCCGCGCGGCGTCGACCGCGCGGCCGCCACACGCGAGTGGCCGGGCTGGTGGTCCGACGCGCTGGAGGAGGCGCGGTCGGACGAACCAGAACAGGTCGAGGACGTGACCGAAACCGCGACGCTGCTGACGCGTCCCGCACTGCGCGAGGCCGTGATCGCGCTGCGGGACGACTTCTACCGCTTCCGCGGCCCGGAGGGACGGCCGAACGTGCTGCCCGTCGGCGAGGTCGTGCACGGCGTCGAGACCAGGCTCGGTCGGCAGATCAGGCCGTTTCGGCTGGTGATCACCGACGTGCCGGTGCAGGGGATGGTGTGGGAGCGCGTCGCGCCGGGGCACGTGCTCGCCTCGTCGGCTTTCTTGCGGGATCCGGCCAGATGTGCGCCCGCGTTGCGCGAAGTTGTCGAGGACCTGGCATAGGTAGGGCTGTCCCCACCACCACTTCGGGGGCTTTCCCTGGTGTTCCCGCCGCCTCGTCCCCCTAACTTTGAACACATGGTGGCGAGGACAGCGTTGGTGATGGTGGCACTGGGAATCACGCTCTCGGCGTGCGGCATCCGCTTCGTGCAGCACGAGTTCGAGGACGACCACTCACTGAAGGACAAGGTGGCGTCCGTCCGAATACAGAGCGGTTCCGGAAGCGTGACCGTCCGGCATTCGGAGGGCGCGACCGAGACGACGATCCACCGCAGGGTCCAGCACCAGCGGGACGCCAAGCCGGAGGGTGTGTCGCACCGCATGGAGGGCAGCGTCCTCGTGCTCAGGGACTGCGGCAACAACTGCACCGTCGACTACGAGGTCGCGGTGCCGGACAAGACGACCAAGGTGGTCGGTCAGCTCGGCTCGGGCGACGTGACCATCGAGGGGGTCGCCTCGGTCGAGCTGAGTGCCGGCTCGGGTCACGTCACGGCGCGCGACATCACGGGCAACGTGCGGCTCGACGCCGGTTCCGGTGACTTCACGGCCGAGCGCATCGCCGGCGAGGTGTCCGCGAGCGTCAGCTCCGGCCAGCTGAAGGTCACCGACGTCAAGGGCAAGGCGACGCTGAAGAACAGCTCCGGCGACATCGTCGGCGAGGGTCTCGAGTCCGACGTCATCGCCGACGCCAGCTCGGGTTCCGTCACGCTGAAGCTCACTGCGCAGAAGGCCGTGCGCGCCGAGGCGAGCTCGGGTGACATCAACATCACCGTGCCGGGTGGCCCGTACAAGGTCACCGCGGACTCGGGTTCCGGCGACAAGACCGTCAAGGTGCCGACCGACCCGAGCGCACCGACCGAGCTCAACCTGCACACCGGCTCCGGCGACATCATCGTCTCCGCGGCCTGACCAAGGGGGATGCCGTCGGGGGCACGTCCACGGACGTGCCCCCGACGGCCATTACGCGTTCTGCTCGTAGGCGGCGCGGAGCAGGGCCTCGACCTCGGGGGTGACGTCGTCCGGTGAGGTCAGGGTCAGCTTGTGGGTGGACTGGCCGGGTGCCTTCGCCGGAGAGAGCAGCGGGCTGTCCGGTGCGGCGGTGAAGCGCAGGCCGAGGTCCACTCGCGCGGCGAGCGCCTGGACCGCGGCGAACTGGCGGCCGCGGACGAACGGGACGTAGGTCGAGCGGCCCTCCGCGTGGACGTCCTCACCGAGCGACAGGGCCAGTTCGGCCACCCGGTCGTAGATCGGCCGCAGCGCCGCCTTCTTCCCGGTGTACTGGGAGTCGGTGTACTCGGCGACCGACGGACGCTCCCAGCCCGCCGCCCGCGCGGCCGCGTCGGCGATCGCCCACTGGGTGTTCTGCTTCACTCCGTGCACGTCGCGCAGCCAGGTGCGGACCGCGAGCTGGTCGAGCGGGTCGACCCCGGACCCCTGCACGAGCGCGACCCATTCGTCCAGCGTGCGGCCGGTGCGGTCGGTCATCGACGCGGTCACGGCGGCCATCATGTCGGCTGGTTCTGCCATGTCGTCGAGTGTCCCCGATCACCTTCTGCCGGGAACACCAGGCGCGGCCCGTCCGTTGAGCCAGTCAGAAAGCTTGAGTCGAGTGGACTCAACTCTGGGTGGCCTGGCAAACTTGAGCCAGCACCACTCAACAAGTACTAGCGAAGGGAACTCCAAATGGCGCGTGCAGTCGGCATCGACCTGGGGACGACCAACTCCGTCGTCGCCGTCCTCGAGGGCGGTGAGCCGACGGTCATCGCCAACTCGGAGGGCTCTCGGACGACCCCGTCCATCGTGGCGTTCGCCAAGAACGGCGAGGTCCTCGTCGGTCAGCCCGCGAAGAACCAGGCTGTCACCAACGTCGACCGCACCATCCGGTCCGTCAAGCGCCACATCGGCACGAACTGGCAGACGGACCAGATCGACGACAAGAAGTACACCTCGCAGGAGATCAGCGCCCGCGTGCTGCAGAAGCTCAAGCGCGACGCGGAGGCCTACCTCGGCGAGGAGATCACCGACGCGGTGATCACCGTCCCCGCCTACTTCGAGGACGCGCAGCGCCAGGCGACCAAGGAGGCCGGCCAGATCGCGGGCCTCAACGTCCTGCGCATCGTCAACGAGCCCACCTCCGCCGCGCTGGCCTACGGCCTCGACAAGGGCGAGAAGGAGCAGACCATCCTGGTCTTCGACCTCGGTGGCGGCACGTTCGACGTCTCGCTGCTCGAGCTCGGTGACGGTGTCGTCGAGGTCCGCGCGACCTCCGGTGACAACCACCTCGGTGGCGACGACTGGGACCAGCGCATCGTCGACTGGCTGGTCGAGCGCTTCAAGTCCGCCAACGGCATCGACCTGACCAAGGACAAGATGGCGCTGCAGCGGATCCGCGAGGCCGCTGAGAAGGCGAAGATCGAGCTCTCCAGCTCGACGAACGCCAGCATCAACCTGCCGTACATCACGGTCGACTCGGACAAGAACCCGCTGTTCCTGGACGAGACGCTGTCCCGCGCCGAGTTCCAGCGCATCACGAACGACCTGCTCGAGCGCACCCGCGCGCCGTTCAACAACGTGATCAAGGACGCCGGCGTCTCCGTCGGCGACATCGACCACGTCGTGCTCGTCGGTGGCTCGACCCGCATGCCCGCCGTCGCGGAGCTCGTCAAGGAGCTGACCGGCGGCCGCGAGCCCAACAAGGGCGTGAACCCGGACGAGGTCGTCGCCGTCGGCGCCGCACTGCAGGCCGGTGTCCTCAAGGGTGAGGTCAAGGACGTCCTGCTGCTGGACGTCACCCCGCTGTCCCTCGGCATCGAGACCAAGGGCGGCATCATGACCAAGCTGATCGAGCGCAACACCACGATCCCGACGAAGCGCTCCGAGATCTTCACGACCGCTGACGACAACCAGCCGTCCGTGCAGATCCAGGTCTTCCAGGGCGAGCGCGAGATCGCGGCGCACAACAAGAAGCTCGGCATGTTCGAGCTGACCGGCCTGCCCCCGGCCCCGCGCGGCCTGCCGCAGATCGAGGTCACCTTCGACATCGACGCGAACGGCATCGTCCACGTCGGCGCCAAGGACCTGGGCACCGGCAAGGAGCAGTCGATGACGATCACCGGTGGCTCCGCGCTGCCGAAGGACGACATCGACCGCATGGTCAAGGACGCCGAGGCGCACGCCGAGGAGGACAAGCGCCGCCGCGAGGAGGCCGAGGTCCGCAACCAGGCCGAGACCCTCGTCTACCAGACCGAGAAGGTCGTCAAGGAGAACGAGGACAAGCTCCCGGCCGACGTCAAGGACAAGGTCAACGCCGCGATCGCCGAGGCCAACGAGGCGCTCAAGGGCACCGACATCGCCGCGATCAAGACCGCGGTCGAGAAGCTCGCCACCGAGTCCCAGTCCATCGGCCAGGCGCTCTACGCGAACGCCCCCGGTGCCGCCGAGACCCCCGGTGCCGCCGGCGCCGGTGAGGCAGGAGCGGACGCCAAGGCCGACGACGTCGTGGACGCCGAGATCGTCGACGAGGACGAGAAGAAGTGACCGAACCGAGGCATGCAGCTCCGGACGACGAGCAGCCTCACCTCGTGGTCAACGACCGGCGCCGGATCGACCCCGAGACGGGGGAGCTCCGGCGCGCGGAGCCGGAGCCCGAGGTGACCGAGGTCGTCGTCGAGGAACCAGTGGTCGTGGTGCGGGACGACGTCGCCGCCGAGCTGAAGTCCCAGCTCGACGAGCGCACGGCGGACCTGCAGCGGCTCACCGCCGAGTACGCGAACTACCGCAAGCGGGTGGAACGCGACCGGGAAGCGGTGATCAACTCCGCCAAGGCGCAGGTGGCTTCCGAGCTCCTGCCCGTTTTGGACGACATCGAGCGAGCCGCTGCACACGGCGACCTCACCGGTGCGTTCAAGGCAGTGGCGGACAAGTTCGTCAGCACGTTGCAGAAGGCCGGCCTCGAGCCGTTCGCGCACGAGGGCGAGGCGTTCGACCCCGCGGTCCACCAGGCGGTGCAGCACAGCACCTCCCCGGACGTCGCAGGGCCGACCGTCACCGCCGTGCTGCGGCGCGGCTACCGGTTCGGTGAGCGGTTGGTCAGGCCCGCGATGGTGGCCGTGACCGACCACGAGCCGGCGCCGGCCGAGCCTTCCGCAACCGAGGAAAACTGAGAGAGGAGGAGACGTCCGCATGAGTTCGAGGGACTGGATCGAAAAGGACTTCTACTGCGAGCTGGGCGTCTCCTCCGACGCTTCCGCGGACGAGATCAAGAAGGCGTATCGCAAGCTCGCCCGCGAGCTGCACCCCGACGCGAATCCGGGCGACGCCAAGGCCGAGGCGCGGTTCAAGTCCGTGTCCGAGGCCTACGGCGTGCTGAACGACCCGGCCAAGCGCAAGCAGTACGACGAGGCCCGCCGCCTGTTCGCGGGCGGCGGCGGCTTCCCCGGCGCGGGCGGGTTCGGCCAGGGCGGCTTCGACATGAACGACCTGTTCGGCCGCGCCGCGCAACAGGGCGGCGCGCAGGGCGGTATGGGCGGCCTCGGCGACCTGCTCGGCGGCCTGTTCAACCGCCGCGGCGGCACCGCGTCGTCCGCGGCCCGCCCGCGCCGCGGCGACGACGTCGAGACCGACGTCCGCATCGACTTCACCGAGGCCGTGCAGGGCGCGACCGTTCCGCTGCGCCTGTCGTCGCCCGCGGCGTGCGGCACGTGCCACGGTTCCGGCGCGAAGCCCGGCACCACGCCGCACACCTGCGCGACGTGCAGCGGCTCGGGCCTGGTGACCCGCAGCCAGGGCGCGTTCGCGTTCAGCGAGCCGTGCCGCGACTGCCGCGGCACCGGCAAGATCATCGACGACCCGTGCCCCGAGTGCGGCGGCGAGGGCGTCAGCACCAAGACCCGCAAGCTCACCGTCCGCATCCCGGCGGGCGTCGACGACGGCCAGCGCATCCGCCTGGCGGGCCAGGGCGAACCGGGCCGCAACGGCGCACCCTCGGGCGACCTGTTCGTCCGCGTGCACGTCAACCCGCACCCGGTGTTCGGCCGCAACGGCAACAACCTCACCATCACCGTCCCGGTCACCTACCCCGAGCTGACGCTCGGCACGACGTTGACCGTGCCGACCCTCGACGGCAAGGTGACCTTGAAGGTGCCCGCGGGAACGACCAGCGGGCGCGTGCTGCGCGCCCGCGGCAAGGGCATCACGCGCCGGGACGGTTCCTCGGGCGATCTGCTGATCACCCTGGAGGTCGCGGTGCCGCAGAACCTGGACGGCAAGGCCCGCGACGCACTCGCGGCCTACGCCGAGGCCACCGCCGACCACGACCCCCGCGCCGACCTGAACGCCCTGCTCGAGGGGAGGTAGCCGTGAGCTTCCCGTTCCCGCCCGGCACCAACGAGGACACCCCGTTCTTCGTGATCTCGGTGGCAGCGCAGCTCTCCGGCCTGCACGCCCAGACCCTGCGGTCCTACGACCGTCTGGGCCTGGTCTCGCCAGGGCGCACCTCCGGCGGCGGCCGCCGCTACTCGATGCGCGACATCGTCCTGCTCCGCGAGGTCCAGCGCCTCTCCCAGGAGGACGGCGTCAACCTGGCGGGCATCAAGCGCATCATCGAACTCGAGAACGAGGTCGACGCCCTGCGCGCCAAGGTCGTCGAGCTGACCGAGGAACTGGCTCACGCCCTGGCGGTGGCCGAGCAGACCGCCGCCACCGTGCACGCCTCCTACCGCCGTGACCTGGTGCCGCTGCGCCAGGAGACCGCGCTCGTCGTCTGGAAGCCCAAGCCTCGCAAGTAACCCAGTCGGGTGAACCGTGTCCCGATTCGGCTTGTTCGGCGCTCCCGTGAATACGGAAATCGCGGGCGGCGGAGCGGGGATGGCGGATGGCTCGAGTGGTGAGGCGGACCGGGCAGGGCGTTGCGGCGGAGTGGTGCCGAGGCCGAAGCAGTTGGCGGCGTTGGGTGCAGCGGTGACGCGTGACGCGGGCACGACGCGGCAGGCGTGACGCGGGCGCGGCAGGTCGCGCGTGATGCGCGGGCGCTCGCGCGTGTGCGGGTGGTGCGGGGCGCGGGCGCAGGCGAGGCACGGCAGGCCTGCCCACGCGCGTGATGTCCCGCGGCGCTACCCCTTGCGGAACAACAGATGCGCGGTCGGCGTCGCGATCTTCTCGTCGGGCGCGCACAACATCCGGGCCACCTCGACGAACCCGGCATCAACGAGCATCGGCACGACGAACTCGGGCGACAACGCCTGGAACACCAGCGAAATCTCGTGCCCGAACGCCGACGTCAGGTGCTTGGGCTCATCGCGAACCTGAAACCCCAGCAGCACGTGCCCGCCGGGCGCCAGCACGCGGTGGAACTCGGCGAACACGCCCGGCAGGTGCACGGGCGGGATGTTGATGATCGAGTACCACGCCACCAGCCCGGCCAGGCCGGCGTCCGGCAGGTCCAGCGCGGTCATCGAGCCCACGGTGAAGCGCAGATCGGGGTGCTGCCGGGAGGCGACGGCCACCATCTCCGGCGACAGGTCGATGCCGGACACGTCCAGCCCGAGCGAGCTGAGGTGCGCGGTCGTGCATCCGGGGCCGCTGCCGACCTCGACGACTGGGCCGTCGACGAGTTCGGCGAACGCGGCGAACAAAGCGCGCCACAGCGGCATGCCTTCGAGCTCTCCGGCGTACATCTCCGCATACCCGACAGCCGCGGTGTCCCAGCCCGCTCGTGTCGTGTCCAGGAAATCCATCAGTCCAGTGTGAAGGGGTCGTACTTGATCTTGTCGAGAGGCGTGCCCGCGACCAGCATGCGCGACACCGTCGAACGGATCATGGCCGGCGAGCCGCACACGAGCACGTCCCGCTCCTCCCACGCGCCGTACCGCGTCACGACGTCGGCCAGCGTGCCCTGTTCGACCCCGCGGGCACCGGGGTCGGACTCCAGCACCGGTACGACCGTCAGCCACGGGTTGGTGGTGGCGATCCGCTGCAGGTTGTCCAGGTCGTAGAGGTCCTCGCGTGTTCGTCCGCCGTAGAACAGGTGCACGCGCGGGTTCTCGCCGAACTGCGCCATCTCGTCGATGATCGCGTGCATCGGTGCGACACCGGTGCCGCCCGCGACCATCAGGATGTCGGTGCCCGCGGTCCGGTCGACCGACAGGCGGCCCATCGGCGGGCCGATGCGCCACGTGTCACCGGCCTGCGTGTGGCCGACGACCGAGCGCGACACCCAGCCGCCGTCGACGGAGCGCACGTGGAACTCGATGATCCCGTCCTCGCGCGGTGCGTTGGCGGGTGAGTAGTAACGCCACAGGCGCTTGCGCTGCGGTGTCTCGACCGAGACGTACTGACCGGCGCGGTAGGACACCGGGTGGTCGGGCTGCAGGCGCACGACCGCGAGGTCCCACGAGACGCGCTGGTGCTCCAGCACCGTCGCGTGCCAGTAGGCGGGGCCGTTGTCGGCCTCGGCGGCCTCCTGCATGGCGCGGGCCATGATCGTGTAGGCCTCGGCCCAGGCCATCTCGACCTTCGGCGTCCACGAGGCGCCCGCGAACTTCTTGACCGCCGACAGCAGGGCGGTGCCGACGGCTTCGTAGTGGGCGCTGACCACACCGAACTTGCGGTGGTCGCGGCCGAGTTGGCGGAGGAAGGGGATGAGGTCGTCCGGGCGGTCCACCATCTGCACCACGTGCACGAGGGCGCGCAGCAGGCGGCTGCGCTGCACCTCCATGTTCGCGGGGAACATCTCGCGGGTGGCGGGCGACAGGGAGAAGAGCATGCCGTAGAAGAACTTCGCTACCTCTTCAGCATGCGGCTCCACCACCGCGAAGCTCTCCCGGATCATGCGCACCATTGCGGTGACACCGGGTGGCGGCTCGCGGTGTGGCGGGGTCGGGATGGGGCTCAGCACAGCGTTCGCAGTCATGGTCCGCGCGCAGTCTCCACGTTCTGATTGGCGCCAGCAAGGCGCGATAGTCCTCGTCAAGCATCCGTCCCCCGACAGGGTGGACAGTAACCCGTCGAACAGGCCTGTGGGTCCTTGATGCCACCTTCGAGTGCAGTCTGGTTACGCTCCGCAGTTGGTTGTTCCCGCAACTGGTTGATTATGCGATGCGAGAAGTACCTTGATCGAGCCTTGCGTGCGACGCTCACGCGTGTGTCCCCGTCTGACCTGACTGCCACCACCTCACCCGACTGCGCCGTCCGACCCGGTTCGCTGGGCGAGCATTTCCTCCAATCTGCCTTTAATACGGAGGAGCGCGCCACAAAGTTCTACGCGGACCAGGTTCTGGATCGGCTCAACCCGGCGATGGCCACCTTCATCCGCAGGATGGAGCTGGCGTTCATCTCCACAGCCGACGCGGACGGGGAGTGCGACGCGACCTTGAGATCGGGGCAACCGGGGTTCATCCAGGTGCTGGACGACCGGCGCGTGGCCTACCCGGAGTACCGCGGCAACGGCGTCATGGCGAGCCTCGGCAACATCAAGGAGAACCCGCACGTCGGCATGCTCATGGTCGACTTCACGCGGGACCTCATCGGGCTGCACGTGAACGGACGTGCGCGCATCGTCGAGGCCGCCGAGTTCACCGGCCGGGCGGACCCGAAGGCCGAGCGGTGGGTCGTCGTCGAGATTCAGGAGGCGTACATCCACTGCCGCAAGCACATCCCGCGCATGGTGGCCGTCGACCGGACCCGCGACTGGGGCACGGACGACGTCAAGCGCAAGGGTGGCGACTACTTCGGGGTGAAGGCCGACCGGTAAGTGACCCACAACAAGTTGCCCTAGCTAACTATCTCCGGATATAGTTGTTTCACACGAACTAACCGGAGGTGTGTGCTTGAACAGGCATCGGGAGATCCGCGAGGCGCTGTCGGGCCTCTGGGTCGCCCTGCTGGTCGCGATCCTGAGCTCGACGATCGTCGCCAACGCGCTCCCGACGATCCTGGCTGAGCTGGGCGGTACCCAGACCCAGTACACCTGGGTGATCACCGCGATGCTCCTGGCTTCCACGGCGAGCACGCCGATCTGGGGCAAGCTGTCCGACCTGTTCAGCAAGAAGCTCCTGATGCAGGTCAGCATCACGATCTTCACGATCGGCTCGGTGCTCGCCGGCTTCAGCCAGGACATGACCCAGCTGATCGCGTTCCGCACGGTCCAGGGCCTCGGCATGGGCGGCGTCCAGGCGCTGGCCCAGGTGATCGTCGGCGCGATGATCAGCCCGCGGGAACGGGGTCGCTACAGCGGCTACACCGGCATGGTCATCGCCGCGGGCACCGTGGGCGGCCCGCTGGTGGGCGGCTTCCTGGTCGACTCGCCGTGGCTGGGCTGGCGCTGGTGCTTCTTCGTCTGCGTCCCGCTCTCGATCGGCGCGCTCACCATCCTCGCGCGCACCCTGCACCTCCCGACCACCAAGCGGCACGTCAAGATCGACTACCTGGGCGCCACGCTCATCACCGGCGCCGTCAGCCTCTTGCTCCTCTGGGTCAGCTTCGCGGGCAAGGACTTCGCCTGGATGTCTGCCAAGAGCCTCGGCTACGTCACGGCTGCGGCCGCGCTGCTCGTGCTCGCCTACTTCGTCGAACGCCGGGCCAGCTCACCGGTCATCCCGCTGCACCTGTTCCGCAACCGCGCGGTGCTGCTCGCGATGCTCGGCGGCATCGCGGTCGGCACGGCCATGTTCGGCGCGAGCGTGTTCATGGGGCAGTACTTCCAGATCTCCCGCGGCTTCTCGCCGACGAAGGCGGGTCTGCTGACCGTGCCGCTGGTGCTCGGGCTGAGCATCTCGTCGACGGTGTCCGGCCAGCTGATCTCCAAGCACGGCAGGTGGAAGGGCTACCTGGTCACCGGCGCGTTCTCGCTGGTCGTCGGACTCGCGCTGCTCGGCACGATCGACCACCGCACGAACCTCGTGCTGATGGGCGGCTACCTGCTGCTGGTGGGCGTCGGGGTCGGGTTGACGATGCAGAACCTCGTGCTGGCCGTGCAGAACGGCGTCAGCCTGTCCGACCTGGGCGTCGCCAGCTCGACCGCGACGTTCCTCCGCTCGCTCGGCGGGACGGCCGGCGTCTCCGTGCTCGGCGCGATCCTCGCGAGCCACGTGAGCACGAAGACGCTCGGCTCTCTGACCGCCGAGGTGCGCGACGACTACGGCGACGCGATGGGCGAGCTCTTCCTCATCGCCGCCGGCCTGGCCGTGCTCACCGTCATCGCGGTCCTGTTGATCAAGGAGTCACCACTCCGGACGTCGGTCGATGTCACCCAGCCGGGGGCTGGTGCACGCACAGTGGACACTGAGCTTGCTTCACCTGTGGATGCCGAACTGCGGATTGTGGACAACTCCGCAACCGCTGTGGACAAGCTGTTGGTACGTGTGGGTGACGGTAATCAGGAGGTCGCGGCGCGTTCGGCTGCGCTGCGCAAGATGCAGAACTCGTTGCCCTCCGGGTCCGCCATCACGACCCAGCCCGTGCCGTCGGGCTTGCGCTGGTCGTCCACGACGGTCGCGCCGAGCGCCAGCACCCGTTCGACCTCCTGATCGTGCACCCTGATCGTGATCGAGGAGACGATCGAGCGTGTCTGCCGGCGACAATCAACTCGTGCGGCGCGCCGAGTTGACGAGTGACATTCGTCAGAATATGCTCATCGACTATGTCACTCCCTAGTGATGGCGAGCGTCGACAGTTGGACGTCATCGCCCTCGACCTTCGCGAGGCGGTTGAGGAGCGCGGGTACCGGGTCGATGTTGCACTCGAAGCAGATTCATCTTTCGGTAGCGGTGCAACACGGAGCGCGCTGCTGCGCGATATGGTCCTGGACGCTATCGGCAGCGCTGCGAGTCAGGTCAGCCTCAGCTTCAACCCTGTGAACGGCAGTGGGCGCGAACTGATTGGAGAGCGACACCGCTACCGGGTGCGCAAGGCGCACCGAGACGCAAGCGAGAGCTTCGTCGTCACAGTGTCGACCGAGTCCAGCCTCGGCGTGGTGGAGGAGGAGAGTCTCTTCCCTCTGGAGTCGTGGGTGTTCGGCTGGGTCCCCGGCGACGACGGCTTGATCGCGGACGTCTTTGTCGCCGAAATCTACGGCATCGAACCTGGGAGTCCTGGGCGGCTCTTGCTCGGGCGCCCGTTGCTGCTCGGTGGTGGAAGTCCCTTTGGCGGCGGCTTCACACCGTCTGACGAAGGTCTGGACCTTGATGTGGACGACGAGGACATGGGCGACGCTCGGGACGATCTTGGAGCGTGACAAACTCGGCCTCGTTAGTCATCGTGATCAAGAGGGGATGATTCACCGTGGTGTCGCAGGCACTCGTGGGACAGCGCATCCGACGGTTGCGGCACGTGTCGGGCCTAGGGCAAGACGATTTCGCCAAGAGGGTCGGAATCGCTTCGGGTTCGGTATCAAAGTTGGAGAACGGCCGCATGTCGATACCCGGTGATGTTCTATCGGGCATTGGTGAGGTGCTGGGGTGTACGCCAAACTTCCTGACTTCGGCCGTGGAGCTAGCTCCGACGACGCGACCGTGGTTGCGGGCCTATGCTGACGCACCTAAGCGCACTGTCGATCAGATTGTTGATGATTGCACCACGGCGATGGAAGCCATCGTCGGGCTGGATCTGAAGCTCCTGCAAGATTCAATTCCCCATTTCACGGGCGATCTCATGGATCAGTCTGCGATCGAGGAATTCGCCATGGAAGTTCGTGTTGCGGCTGGACTTGGTGAAGGTGATGTAGTCGGCAACTCGATTCGTGCTGCAGAACGGCTAGGTTGCGTTGTTCTACCGATGTCTGATGAAGTGGGACGTCATATTGGGCTTTCGGTGCGTGCTAATCGCATCGGCATGATCTGTCTAGGGCGTTTGACCTCTGACGGAGTACCGGTTCCGGGAGATCGGCAGCGATGGACAGTTGCCCACGAACTCGGTCATCTAGCTCTTCACATGAGTCAGAGCGCTCCAACGAGCGCCGAGGAAGCAAGTCAGATCGAGAAGCAAGCAAACGCATTCGCAGGTGCTTTTCTTGCTCCTGGAGATGCAATGCTCGAAGCGCTTGAACGTCTCGGTGGGCGAGTGACCCTGCAGACCCTCGCTCGAATCAAGGAACACTGGGGGATCTCAATCAAGGCCTTGGTGACCCGCTTCCGGAGCCTTGGTGTGATCGATGCTGACCATGCGCGCAGCCTGTTCAAGCAGATATCCGCACGAGGTTGGAACAAAAAGGAACCAGTACCGGTTGGTACTGAGCAGGCAATTTGGTTCATTAAGGCAATCGAAAAGGCCATGCGTGGCACAATTGACCCTGTTGCGAGCGCTGCGCACATTGTAGGGCTTGATCGCGGGCATTTGGACCGTTGGACCAACTGGTCCCCTCCAGTCCCAGCGGAACTCGCCGACGTGGTTACATCGACATTTGGTGAGCGATCAACAACTACTCAGGCGCCACGATCCAAGGCCGCAGTCGTATCGATGCTTTCCTCGCATCGGAGTCGCACCAAGATGCGGCCCAAACCAGCCACGTGACCAAGGGTGAAACCGCGGTTTACCCCGGCTAAGCGGAGGACCGCGAAGCTTGTGACCCGTTCGGGGCATTTGCGCCATCAGGCGTGAATCAGCTGTGCACCGCGCCACCTTTGGAATGGAAGTGAAGCGGCGCACGGCTGACGGTAATCAGGAGGTCGCGGCGCGTTCGGCTGCGCTGCGCAAGATGCAGAACTCGTTGCCCTCCGGGTCCGCCATCACGACCCAGCCCGTGCCGTCGGGCTTGCGCTGGTCGTCCACGACGGTCGCGCCGAGCGCCAGCACCCGTTCGACCTCCTGATCACGGGGAACCAGCGGCTGCAGGTCGAGGTGGAGGCGGTTCTTCACCGTCTTGCGCTCCGGCACCTCGATGAACAGCAGTGGCGGGCCGGCCGGCATCGCGATCAGCACCTCGGGGTCGCCGGGGTGGTCGTCGTCGGCGAGCGGCTTGTCGAGCACCTCGCTCCACCAGGTGCCGAGTTCGTAGGCGTTCGAGCAGTCGATCGTGAAGCTGTGGATCTCAGACGTCATGAGCCTGATCATGCGCTAGCCTGGCCGCACCGCCACCTCTTTTGTGAGAGGGCGTGACATGAGGCTGTTGGCAGCCGCGATCCTCGCAAGTCTCCTCATCCCCGGTACCGCACAGGCAGGCCGTTGCACGGCCGTGTCGACGGACGCCGCACTCGCCGCCGAAACCGCGAAACCCGGCAACTGCGTGATCGCCGAGAACGGGACGTACACCGCGCTGACGATCGCCGCGGAAGGCGTGCACCTCAAGGCGCGCAAGCGCTTGGGCGCGGGCTTCGCCGCGGGCACGGTCATCGTCACCGGCTCGAACGTGACGGTGGAGGGCTTCACCTTCACCGGCAGCGCGAACTTCCGCCTGGCGGACACGGTCGGCTCGCGGATCACCCGCAGCAAGTTCACCTCGTCGGCCGCCGAGTACGTGCAGCTGCACGGGCAGAAGGGCGACCGGAACCGGGTCGACCACAACGAGATGGGCCCGAAGGCGCAGATGGGCCACATGATCCAGATAGGCAAGAACCCGTACACGCCGACGCGCACGCGGGTCGACCACAACTACCTGCACGACCTCGCGGACGGCATCCAGGGCGGCGAGGCGCTGCGGGTCGGCGGCTTCGGCCCGCCCGGCGACTACTTCCACGCGCTCACCGTGTTCGAGTACAACCTGATCGTCCGCTGCAACGGCGACCAGGAGGTCCTGTCGCTCAAGAGCTCGGCGAACGTCTTCCGCTACAACACCGTGCGCGCGTCCACCGGCGAGATCAACATCAGGGCCGGTCAGTCCAACGAGATCTACGGCAACTTCATCTTCGCGGACGGCGTGAAGGCCGCGCACGGCATCCGGCTCAGCGAGGACGACCACAAGATCTACAACAACTACGTGGAGACCGTCGAGGACGCCTTCCTGCTGTTCCCCGGCGACGAGAAGCCGGGCAACCCGCCGCCGGGCGTGCCGCCGTCGGGCCCGTTCACCGGGCACGCGCAGGTGCGCAACGCGCTCGTCGCGGGCAACACGTTCATCACCACCGGGCGCGCCGTCGACTTCGGCGGTGGTGTGAAGCCGCCGGACAACCTGACGTTCGTCAACAACCTGGTCCACGCGGGCGGGCTGAACATCGGCAACGCGGCGACCGTCACCACGCCGACCTACCGGGGCAACCTGCTGTTCGGCGGCGAGCCGGGCGTCACGGGACCGGGCTTCCTGCAGGCCGACCCGAAGCTGGTGCGCAGGGACGGACTGCTCCGGCCTGGCTGGCACAGCCCGGCGCTGCGCGCGGGTGCATCCGGCTATCCGCGCGAGGACGTGCAGGGCCGCAAGCGCTTGTCCCCGCCGGACATCGGCGCGATCGAGGCGTCGGCGTGGTGGGCGCACCCGCGGCGGGCCCCGCTCACCACGGCTGAAGTCGGCCCCTGGTCCTGACCCACGCGGCACGCAGCACACCGGGCGCGTGCGAGCCGGCCGCCTCAGCGCACAGCCGGCTCGCCGCGGCCTCGTGCTCGTCGGCCGCACGTCCGTCCCCGGTCAGCCGGAGCACCTCGGCGAGCAGCATGAGGTCGTCGACCTCGTGCAGCCGCTGGCCGGTGCTCCGGTGCCGGTCGAGCGCGCGTGACACCGCTGTCCGCGCCTGTTCGTGGTCCTGCCGCGCGAGCGCGACGGCCGCCCGTGCGTGCAGCGCACGACCGGTGTGCCTGCCGACCTCGTACTTCTCGGTCAGCACGACCGCTTCCTCGGCGCAGCCGGCGGCCGCGTCCGGATCAGCGAGCGCCAGGTGGACGTCGGTGAGCACGACGAGGGTGCCGACCAGGTTGCCGATGTCCGAGAGGTCGCGGTAGAGGCGCAACGCCTGTTCGGCCAGGTCGAGCGCCTCCGCGGGGTTCGTGAAGACCTGCGCCTCGGCGAGCCCGCCGAGCGCGTTCGCGACCCGGCGGCGCGCGCCGAGCTGCTCGGTCTCCTCGAGCGCCAGCCGGAACAACGCCACCGCGCGGTCGGTGTCGCCCGCGCGCAGGAGCACCAGCCCGAGCGTGGTGAGGCAGTGCAGCCCGTCGGTGCGGTTGCCGCAGGCGCTGTGGATCTCGAGCGCCTCGTGCAGGTGGTCCTGCGCTCGTTCGAGACCTCCCAGGTCGAGATGCGCCCATCCCAGAATTTGCAGCCCCGATGCCCACTGCCGGGGTTCGGCGGGCGAGCAGAGCTCCATGCACCGCCGCGCGGTGTCGATGATCAGCTGCGGCGTGCCCAGCCGCAGCTGGGTGATCCCCAGGTTGCCCAACGCGATGATCTGGGTGGTGACGTTGCCGTCCTCGACGGCGATGGCGATGGCCCTTTCGAGTCGCCGCGCCGCCGCCAGGTTGGCGCCCTTGTCGCCGAGGCAGAGGCTGATCAGGGTGGACGTGATGCCCGGCCGGTCGTCGAGCTGCTCGAACAGCGCCAACGCCCGGTCGTGGTGATCGGTCGACTCGTCGATCCTGCCGAGCGCGTACGTCGCGAGCCCGAGGTTGCGGTGCATGGCGGCTCGCAGCCGGGGGTCGCCGTCGCGTTCGGCCGCCGCCAGCCCCGTCTCGCCCGCGCGAATCCAGTCCGTCAGATCCTGCGTCAGCCAGAAGCAGCCCCGCAGCGCGTCGACCAGGTGGGCGCACGCCGCGTCGAAGCCGTTGCCGCCCGCCCACGTGACGGCACCCATCAGGTTCTGGTGCTCGTCCGCCAACCAGGCCGACGCGCTCTTCCCGTCGGGGAACGCCGGTGCGTCCGCCGCACGAGGCCGCGGCAGCCGCTTGAACGTCGGCGACAGCGCGGTGCCCGCCGCGTCGACGGCGGCGGTCTGGTGGTCGAGCCAGCGGGCGAGCGCGGCGTCCTGGTCCGCTCTGCTGTCCTCGGCCGCGGACCGGGCGGCCGCGAACACGTGCACGAGGTCGTGCACCCGGTACCGGCCGGGTTGGTGCAGCGTGACGAAGTGCGTGTCGGACAACGTGGCCAGCGGCCGGGACGCGGGTGCCCCGAGCAGCGCGGACGCGGCTTCGACCGTGACGTCGGCGATCGGCGCGCACCCGATGCACCGCAGCAATGTGCGCGCTCCCGCGGGCAGCCTGTCGTACGCGAGGTCCAGCGCGGCCGCCGTCCGGTCCGCGGTGGAGCGAGCCAGCTCCGCCACGGCATCGGCGATCAGCCGGTCCGGCGTGGCCGCGAGCTCGCCCGCGACGACCCGCAGCGCCAGCGGCAGGTGGC
The DNA here is from genome assembly GCF_007845675.1 of Lentzea tibetensis. Lineage (GTDB taxonomy): Bacteria > Actinomycetota > Actinomycetes > Mycobacteriales > Pseudonocardiaceae > Lentzea > Lentzea tibetensis. Next base: position 322,910 of record NZ_VOBR01000004.1, read on the forward strand.
CGCACGCCCACGCCAGCTCGTCGGCGGCCTCCGGCTCCGCGTCGACCCGGCTCGCGCCGAGCAGGTGCTTGAGCAGCAGCTGCGACTCGTGGACCTCGAGCAGGCCCAGGTGGATGTGGCTGACGTCCGGCAGCGAGCCGAGCGGGTCGCGGCTGGTGATCACGACGGCGTTCTCGTGCGGTGCGACCAGCAGCGGCAGGACCTGGTCGGCACGTGCGGCGTTGTCGAGCACGACCAGCACGCGCCGTCTGGCGAGCAGCGACCGGAACAGCGTCGCGCGGGCCTGCACCGCGTCCGGGACCATGGCCGGCGGCACGCCCAGCGCGTGCAGGGAGAGCTTCAGCGCGTCCGCGGCGCTGAGCGGCTCACCGTTGTCGTAGCCGTGCAGGTTCAGGTACAGCTGGCCACCGGGGAAGGCGCTGCGGAACCGGTTCGCCCAGTGCACGGCGAGCGCCGTCTTGCCGACGCCGGCCTGCCCGGTGATCACCGTGGCCCCGGTGGGCGCGTCCAGCCGCTCCAGCAGCTCGGTGCGCCCGACGAAGTGCGCGACGTCCGCGGGCAGCTGGTCCAGCACCGGGATCTCGTCGTCCTGGATCTCGTCGTGCAGCCGCCGCAGCCGGGCGCTCGGCGCGCGGCCGCTGTCGAGCGCCAGCCTGGCCTGCAGCCGGTGGAAGGCGTCCAGCGCCTCCCTGCGCTGCCCGAGCCGCTGGTAGGTCCGCATCAGCTGTTCGACGGGCCGCTCGTCCAGCGGGAAGCGCTTGATCAATGCCGTCAGTTCCCGCACGGCTTCCCGGTGGTGGCCGTCCGACATCGGGTAAGGATATGGGAACCGAGAGTCACCTCGGTCACTTCTTCATAGTTGAGTGGAACTGACTCAACTTTTCTGACGTTGTGCGGGATGACGGTGCTTGCGCAAGGCTGACCACGAGGTGGAGGAATGGACGCTTTCAACCCGACGACGAAGACCCAGCAGGCCGTGTCGGCCGCGGTGCAGGCGGCGACGGTCGGCGGGCACCCGGACGTCAGCTCCGTGCACCTGCTCAGCGCGCTGCTCGCCCAGACCGACGGGCTGACCGCGCCGCTGCTGTCCGCGGTCGGCGCTGATCCCACGCTCGTGCGCAAGGAGCTGGAGCAGCTGTCCCGGTCGTTGCCGAGCGCGTCCGGCACCACGGTCTCGGCTCCCCAGCTGTCCCGCGACGCCGCGCGCGTGCTGAGCAGGGCGCAGGAGCTCGCCACCGAGATGGGCGACGAGTACGTCTCGACCGAGCACCTGCTCGCCGGGCTCGCGCAGTACGGCGGCCAGGTGGCGGACCTGCTGCGCAGGCACGGCGCGACGCCGGAGGCGATCCGCGAGGCGTTCGTGCACGTCCGCGGTTCGGGCCGGGTGTCGTCGCCGGACCCAGAAGGCACCTTCCGCGCGCTGGACAAGTACGGCGTCGACCTCACCGAGCGGGCCCGCAAGGGCGAGCTCGACCCGGTGATCGGCAGGGACGCGGAGATCCGCCGCGTCGTGCAGGTGCTGTCCCGGCGCACCAAGAACAACCCGGTCCTCATCGGCGAGCCCGGCGTCGGCAAGACCGCCATCGTCGAGGGCCTCGCGCAGCGCGTCGTCGCGGGTGACGTGCCGGAGTCGTTGCGCGGCAAGAAGGTCGTCTCGCTCGACCTCGGCTCGATGGTCGCGGGCGCCAAGTACCGCGGCGAGTTCGAGGAGCGGCTGAAGGCCGTGCTCAAGGAGATCACCGACTCCGCGGGCCAGGTCATCACGTTCATCGACGAGCTGCACACGATCGTCGGTGCGGGCGCCACGGGCGAGAGCGCGATGGACGCCGGCAACATGATCAAGCCGATGCTCGCCCGCGGCGAGCTGCGGATGGTCGGCGCGACGACGCTGGACGAGTACCGCGAGCGCATCGAGAAGGACCCGGCGCTGGAGCGGCGGTTCCAGCAGGTGCTGGTCGGCGAGCCGAGCGTCGAGGACACCGTCGGCATCCTGCGCGGCCTCAAGGAGCGCTACGAGGTGCACCACGGCGTGCGCATCACCGACGCCGCGCTGGTCGCCGCCGCGACGCTGTCCGACCGCTACATCACCGCGCGCTTCCTGCCGGACAAGGCGATCGACCTCGTCGACGAGGCCGCGTCCCGGCTGCGCATGGAGATCGACTCGCGGCCGGTGGAGATCGACACGGTGGAACGCGCCGTGCGCCGCCTCGAGATCGAGGAGATGGCGCTGGCGAAGGAGTCCGACCCGGCGTCGATGCAACGGCTGACGGCGTTGCGCCAGGAGCTGGCGGAGAAGCGCGAGACGCTGTCCGGGCTGACCGCGCGCTGGCAGAACGAGAAGGGCTCGATCGACAAGGTCCGCGTGCTGAAGGGACAGCTGGAGTCGCTGCGCGGCGAGTCGGAACGCGCCGAGCGCGACGGCGACCTCGGCCGTGCCGCCGAGCTGCGCTACGGCCGGATTCCCGCGCTGGAGAAGGAGCTCGAGGTCGCCACCCAGTCCACTCAGGACGATTCGGTGATGCTGAAGGAGGAGGTCGGCCCGGACGACGTCGCGGACGTCGTGTCGGCGTGGACCGGCATCCCGGCAGGCAGGCTGCTGGAGGGCGAGACCGTCAAACTGCTGCGCATGGAGGACGAGCTGGCCCGCCGCGTCATCGGGCAGGCCGAGGCCGTGCGCGTGGTGTCGGACGCGGTGCGCCGGTCGCGCGCCGGTGTCGCGGACCCGGACCGGCCGACCGGCTCGTTCCTGTTCCTCGGCCCGACCGGCGTCGGCAAGACCGAGCTGGCGAAGGCGCTGGCGGAGTTCCTGTTCGACGACGAGCGGGCGATGATCCGCATCGACATGAGCGAGTACTCCGAGAAGCACTCGGTCGCGCGGCTGCTCGGCGCGCCTCCCGGCTACGTCGGCTACGACCAGGGCGGCCAGCTCACCGAGTCCGTCCGGCGCAGGCCGTACTCGGTCGTGCTGCTGGACGAGGTGGAGAAGGCGCACCCGGACGTGTTCGACGTGCTGCTCCAGGTGCTGGACGACGGTCGTCTCACCGACGGCCAGGGCCGAACGGTCGACTTCCGCAACACCATCCTGGTGCTGACGTCGAACCTCGGCTCGCTGGCCATCGCCGACCCGTCGCTCGACGAGCTGGAGCGCCGCGACGCCGTGATGGCCGTGGTGCAGCGGCACTTCAAGCCCGAGTTCCTCAACCGGCTCGACGACGTCGTGGTGTTCCACTCGCTCGCGACCGAGGAGCTGACGTCCATCGTGGACATCCAGATCGAGCGGCTCGGCAAGCGCCTGTCCGCGCGGAGGCTGACGCTGGACGTCACGCCGTCCGCGCGGGACTGGTTGGCGCTCAACGGTTTCGACCCCGTCTACGGGGCGCGGCCGTTGCGCAGGCTGGTGCAGTCCTCGATCGGCGACCAGCTCGCGAAGGAGCTGCTCGCCGGCGAGGTCCGCGACGGCGACACGGTCAGGGTCGACGTGCTCGACGACAACTCGGGCCTGATCGTGGGTGCTACCAGGTCACCGGCAACGCCGTGAGCGTGCGGCCTGCCCTGCGTTCGTCGTAGGGCAGGTCGTCCGTCGCCAGTGCGAGGTTCGGGAAGCGCCGGAACAACGTCGTGAGCGCGGTCCGGATCTCCAGCCTGGCCAGGTGGGCGCCGAGGCAGAAGTGCGGCCCGTGGCCGAGCGCGGTGTGCGGCGCGGGTCCGTCCCGCCGGATGTCCAGCTGGTGCGGCTCCGGGTAGACGGAAGGGTCGCGATTCGCGGCCGCGATGATCGGCAGCACCGCCGCGCCCTTCGGGATCTCGACGCCCTCCAGCACCACGTCCTCCGTGGTGACCCTCGGCAGCAGCGCGCTCGTGAGGCGGGCGAAGCGCAGCAGCTCCTCGACCGCCTTGCCGATCAGCGACGGGTCGTCGCGCAGCAGCTGGAGCTGGTCGGGGTGGCGCAGCAGCGTCGCGGTGAAGCTGCCGATCTGGTTGACCGTCGTCTCGTGTCCCGCCGAGAGCAGCATCTGCAGGTTCGACGCCATCTCGTCGTTCGTGAGGTGGCCTTCCGCGTCGTTGACCCGCACCAGCTCCGAGATCAGCGCGCCGTCCGGCTCGTGCCGCTTCACCTCGGCCTGCTCCAGCAGGTACGCCTGGATCTCCCGCTCGGCCGTCTTGAGCTCGTCCGGCGGCAGCGTGACGCTCATCAGCGTCTGCGACCAGACGTGGATCTTCTGCCGGTCGGTGTACGGCACGCCGAGCAACTCGCAGATGACCATGATCGGCAACGGCCTGGTGAGACCTTGCACGAGGTCGGCGGGCGACTCGAGCGCGTCGAGCAGTTCGTCGACGATGGACTGGACCCGCGGCGCGAGCCCGTCGACCATGCGCGGGCTGAACGTCTGCGCCATCAGCTTGCGCACCCGGTTGTGCCGCGGCGGGTCGAGGCTCGTGAGCACCAGCGGGTTCGACGCGGACGGGATGTAGACCGGCCCGCCCGGTTTCGTGGCCTCCTCGCGGCTGAACCGGTTGTCGGTCAGCACCTGGCGGACGGCGTGGTAGCTGAGCGCGAGGTGGATCTCGGTCGGGCCCATCCGAGCGAGCACGACCGGCCCCTGCTCCAGCAGCCGGAGTGCTTCGGGATCTTCGTCGAGGGTGTGCGGTGTGGTGAAGGGGAAGGTGGCGGTCATGTCAGCACAACGGACCGCGTGCCGATCGCGTTCGCCTCACCTGCGCGATACCGCCGAAAAGCACCAATGGGGTACCGCGGCGTCTCCATACGCGACAGTCGGCTCGCGCCACCTCGGGTAACGACTTCGCGCACCACGCGGGAAAGTGATCTTCGTATTGAGGCCCGCAACCACTACCCTCCACGTGTGGGCATTCCGGCGTGGGTCTGGTTCACCGTCGCCGCCGTAGCTGGCGTCGCGGGTTTCGCGCTGCTCGCGACCGACCGTGCACAGCGCACCGCTCGCAATCGCGAGCGGCGCCGGTGGGCGGCGTTGCGCGGCTGGCAGTTCGAGGAAACGGACCACGTGCTGCCAACACGGTGGGAAGCGGGGGCGATCGCCTACTACGGCACCGGCCTCGCGCGGGACGTCGTCGCGGGCTCGACCTTCACCGCGGACGGCCGTCGTGGCGTGTACGTCCTGGACCACGAGACCGGCGGCAAGGTCAACTCCGTGCTGGTCGGCGTCCGCTGCCGGCGCGCTCTGCCCGTGGTCATCGAGCTGTGGCTGTCCACCGTGCCGTTCCAGCGCGAGAAGATGCCGGACCTGCTCGGGCCGGTCGGCTCGCGGTACGCGTTCGTCACGGACGTGCCCGCCGCGCGCAAGCTGATCACGCCCGACCTGATCGACGCGGCCGAGGAGATCGGCGGCGACGTGACCGTGGTCTGGTTCGAGGGCGACTGGGTCCTCGCCGCCGCGGCACCCAACTCCAGTCCGGCCAGGATCGAACGCCTGCTGCGCGACCTGGGTGAGCTCGCCGACGTCGTCGACCCGTTCGACGCGGAGGCCGAGCCCGAGGTGGCCGTCGACGTGGACGTGGACGTCGAGCCGGACAACGAGCCCGGCGGGGAGATCTACCGTCCCTCGTTCGGCCGCAAGCAGAGTTGAGTTCTAACCTCACCCGGTCGAATGTGACCTGGATCACAGTTAACCCTGTGTAAAAGATTAGCTTCCAAAACAGATAGTCCGTGCGGATGCCCCTTGCCCGGGATGTCGCCCCGCCGGGTGACGCCTCAGGCGTAGTACTCGCACGCCGTCGTGAGTCCTACTGACCCGTTGGAGGAACCACGATGTACGGAGCAAAAGTCATCACCGTCCCGGCCGCAGCCGGGACCGGATCCGTTGTGGTCCTGGCGAACACCGGTGCGTCTGTCGGCTGGATGCTCTTCGGTGGCGCCGCACTGCTCATCTCCGGTCTGATGCTGCGCGTCGCGGTTCTTCGCCGTCCGGCGAAGCAGATCCGGAGATGACCGCACGCTTCGAACCCGGCGGTCTCTCCATTAGCGTCAGGGCATGCCTACTGCGCTGGTAACCGGAGCGACCGTCGGGATCGGAGCGGCATTCGCGAGGCGGCTTGCCGCCGAGGGGAACGACCTGGTGCTGGTCGCCCGCACGGCGTCGAGCCTCGAGGACCTCGCCGCCCAGCTCCGCGAACGGCACGGCGTGCACGTCGACGTGCTGCCCGCCGACCTGTCCGACGCGACCGACCGGGCCAAGGTCGAGGCCAGGCTCGCCGAGTCGCCCGTCGACCTCCTCGTGAACAACGCCGGCTTCGCGAACTCGGGCGAGTTCTTCGCGGCCGACGTGGAGAAGCTCCAGGCCCAGCTCGACGTCAACGTCGCGACCGTCCTGCGGCTGTGCCGCGCCGCGATCCCCGGCATGGTCGAGCGCCGCCGCGGTGACGTGATCAACGTGTCCAGCGTCGCGTCGTTCCTGCCGGGCCGCGGCACCAGCTACAGCGCGGACAAGGCGTGGGTGACGTCGTTCTCCGAGGGCATGTCGCTCGCCGTCGGCGACTCCGGTGTGCGGATCATGGCGCTCTGCCCCGGCTTCGTGCGCACCGAGTTCCACAAGCGCGCGAACATCGACATGTCGTCGACCCCGTCCTGGCTGTACGTCGACGCCGACCGGCTCGTGCACCAGGCGCTGCTCGACCTGCGCAAGGGCAAGGTCCTGTCGATCCCCGGCTTCCAGTACAAGGCGATCGTGACCATCACGAAGGTCCTGCCGCGGGCGCTCGTACGCCGAATGGCCTCACGCTTCGCCGGTGGTCGCGGCCGTACCTGATAAACGGACATTATTGGGCCAAATGCGAAGGAACCACACATAGAGGTCAGGCGTCTGAGGGCCCATGGACGAAGCTTTCAGAGTCGTGCCTGATGAGCTGCGCGGGTACAGCGGGCTGCTCGAACGTCAGGCTGAGCACTTCCTGACGATCCGCGAGCACGCGATCGTCAAGGGTGGGGACACGTCCGGGTTCACCGGGCTGCTGTCGCTGCTCGACCCCGTCGTGATCGGGGTGGCGCAGCTCTACGGCGAGACCCTGGAGGCCGCCAACAAGAAGATGACCCAGGACGCCGAAACGCTGGTGAAGTCGGCCAACGCCTACGAGAAGGCGGACGAGATCGGCGTCTGCCTGATCGACACCGCCGGCGGCAAGATGGAGGCCCCGTCCTGGCTGGAGCGCTTCCTGGGGGTGGGCCAGTGACTGGCGGAGTCTGCAACGGCTATCAGGACCTCGAGGATCCGAACGTCGCGCTGCGCGCGCCCGCCGAGGACCGGCCGGGACGGCAGACCGTCAAGGAGCTGATCGAGGCCGCCGGATGGAAGATCCAGGGCGTCAACTGGATCTACCAGGAGGTCACCGGCGACGACCTCATCCGCGATCTGATCATGCCGCTCACCGGCGACTTCGAGAAGATCGACGCCAACGCGGCCGCGTGGGACCGCATCGCCAAGTCGCTGGACGCCGTGCGGCACAACGTGAACAACGGCATCGAGGAGCTCTCGCCGCACTGGGACGGCGGCGCGGCGCAGAGCTTCGAGAACCGGATGCGCCGCACGTGGACGACGGCGATCGAGTGGGACTCGCAGGTCGCGAAGTTCATCGGCGACCGGTTCAAGAACATGGCGAGCACCTGCCGGTCGGCCGCGAAGCTCGCGCTGGGCCTGCTCGACAAGGTCTGCGACAAGCTGATGAAGGCCGCGATGACCGCGTGGATCCCCATCGTCGGCTGGGGCCGCGCGGTGTGGATGGTCTACGACGTGGTCAACATCGTCGACCAGATCCGCAAGATCATCCAGTCGATCCAGACGCTCATCGAGGGCGTCAAGGGCATGATCAACGGCATCAAGATGATGGGCACCGCGCTGGCCCGGATCCCCGACGTGCGGGACGCCAACGACTTCTTCGACGTGGTCGACGCGTTCCAGGACGGCAGGGAGAAGTTCAGCGACGGCACGTCCGCGGTCGGCAGCGGTGCCTGGGGCATCGCCAAGAACGGCTACAAGGCGCGCAGCAAGTTCAAGGACGCGGAGAAGGAACCGCGCTGGGCGGACAGTCCCTCTTCTTCGAGTTCGGGCGGTGGGGAATGACGTTCCCGTACGACAGTGCGCGTCAGCAGTTGCAGTCGTGGCAGGAAGATCTCGACGCCAAGGGCGCGCAGCTGGAGAAGGTCGCTCTCGAAGCGTCCAAGGTGCAGACCCGCGGCGCCGACCTGTCTCCTTCGGACGTGGCGGAGATCGAGAAGTACGCGCGTTCGTCCGCCGCGCCGAACGCGCTGAAAGACCTGCAGCGCAAGGTGGACTCGGGCGAGATGTCCTGGCGGGACATCGCGTCCGGCAAGGCCGTCAACGATCCCGAGGTGCAACGGGCGATGCGCGGCAGCATGCCGTCGCTGAAGCGCGCGTACACGGCGATCAAGGAGGGCCAGAACCTCGACGAGATCGTCGCGGCCGGCCAGTCGCGCACCCGGCGGTCGCGCGGCGACTTCGACGACGACGCGCCGAGCGACTTCACCGAGGACGCCTTCTAGGCCTCTGGTCCGTGGCTGGACTTTTCCTCCAATTTCGGCCTCTCGCTGCGTGAGGGGCCGGAATTGTCGGTGCTCGCTGGGAGAATGGAATCAGGGTGCCCCTGGGCGGGGACCCTTGCGTGAGCACGGCTTGCGGCGCGGGCTGGTGGGCGCGTACGGCGGCGGACAACGAGGGCGCGGAAGTCCCAGCGGGCGATAAGGGTCACGTCGCACGAGGCGATGCGGGCGCCAGATGCTTTCGTGTGCGAAGCTCACGACCTGTGCGTACTGAAGTGGTCTTGGATGCGGGCGCGAAGGCCGAACTGGCCCGCCTGGTGAGCGAGTTGGCCGTCGTGCACGGCAAGGTGACCCTGTCTTCCGGCAAAGAGGCGGACTACTACATCGACCTGCGTCGGGCGACGCTGCACCACGCGGCCGCGCCCCTGATCGGCAGGTTGCTCCGCCAGCTCACGACCGACTGGGACTTCGTCGCCGTCGGCGGTCTCACGCTCGGCGCCGACCCGGTGGCCTACGCGATGATGCACGCCGCCGCCTCGGCAGGCGACGTGCTGGACGCGTTCGTCGTCCGCAAGTCGGCCAAGGCGCACGGCATGCAGCGCCAGATCGAGGGCATCGACGTGGCGGGCCAGCGCGTGCTCGCCGTCGAGGACACCTCGACGACCGGCAGCTCGGTGCTGACGGCCGTGTCGGCGCTGCGCGAGGCGGGCGCCAACGTGGTGGGCGTCGCGACCGTCGTCGACCGCAACACCGGTGCCCGCGAGGCGATCGAGGCCGAGGGCCTGCCCTACCGCTACCTGCTCGATCTCGCCGATCTGGGTCTCTGAGGTTTCTCGAGAGCACTTCCAGGCCATCCGCTCTACCCTGGAGAAGGGGTGGTGCGGATGGCCCGAGTGCTCGCCGAGCTGGTCATGGCTCTGCACTTCGCGTTGCTGGCATTCCTCGTGCTGGGCGGCTTCTTCGCCTGGCGGTGGCGGGGCGTGATCTACCCGCATCTCGCGATCGGCGCGTGGGCGATCCTCAGCCTGTTGGTCGACGTCACCTGTCCGCTCACCGTGTGGGAGAACTTCTTCCGCGCTCGCGCCGGTATGCCGGTGCTGGAGACCGGGTTCATCGACCACTACATCGACGGTGTCTGGTACCCGGAGAGCGCGTCGGTGACCGTCCAGCTCGTGCTCGGCACGATCGTGATCATCTCGTGGGTCGGCTTCTATGCTGGCGCCCGTGCTGCTCGAAGGCTTTCACGCTGTTAAGCACGCGCTCCGCTTCGGCGGCGACGTGCGGCCCCTGCTCACCACGAGCCTGCCGGGCCTGCTGAAGCTCGCCGAGTCGCACGCACCCGATCTGCTCGACGAGCTCACCACGAGAGCCACCGAGGTCGACGAGGTCGAGTTCAAGAAAACCGTCGGCCGCACCCACCCCACCGGAGTGGCGGGCTTCGCCGAACGCCCGGACCTGCCGTTCGACCGCAACGCCCCGATCGTCCTGCTGGACAACCCGCGCAACCTGGGCAACTTCGGCGCGGCGATCCGCGTGGCCGCGGGGCTGGACGCGGGAGGCGTGCTGTCGATCGGCGACGTGGACCCGTGGCACCCCAACGTCCTGCGCGGCTCGGCCGGTCTGCACTTCGCGCTCCCGGTGGCCAGGACCGAGAGCCTCGACCTCAACCGAGAGCTGATCGCGTTCGACGCGGACGGCGAACTGCTGAAGGGCACGATCCCGGACGACGCGGTGCTCGCGTTCGGCAGCGAGCGCCACGGGCTGTCCGAACGAGTGAGGCACAGGGCCGACCGGATCGTCAGCCTTCCCATGCGGGACAAGGTTTCCAGCTACAACCTGACGACGTCGGTCGCGATGGCGCTGTACCACTGGGTGATTCACCGGGCGTCTTGACCGTTCAAGCGACGACGATGACCCGGTGGTGATCGCGAAACTGCTTGCGGCGCGAGCCGGCGTTGCGGAGCGGGCGGTGCAGTCGAGGCACCTGCGCCGCGTGTGGGGGATGCCGGGCACGTTGCTCGGCACCGGTGCGTGGCCGCCGAACTGGCGGGACCGGACGCACGTGCGGTTCAACTACTGGTGGCAGGCGCACCTGCTGGACTGCATGGTCGACGCCTACCTCCGCAAGCCGACCGGGGCGCGCAAGGACGTGGTCCAGCGGCTCGTGCGCGGCATCCGGGTGCGGAACCTCACGAGCTGGACCAACGACTTCTACGACGACGTCGCATGGCTCGGGCTGGCGCTGCTGCGCGCCGCCAAGGAGGTCGACGTCGTCAGGCCCAAGGCGATCGACGCGATCGCGCGGCGTCTCCGCGACGGCTGGACCGACCACGCGGGCGGCGGGATCTGGTGGAGGCGCAACGACGACTTCAAGAACGTCCCCGCCAACGGGCCCGCCGCGATCTTCCTCGCCAGGCTCGCCAACGCGGGCGGTGAACGCAGCGATCTCACCAGAGCGCGGTCCACTGTGGACTGGATCGAGGAGCACCTCGTCGATCCGGGAACTGGGCTCGCGTGGGACGGGCTGCACGTGCACCCGAGCGGCGAGATCAGGGAGATCGAGAAGAACGTTTACACGTACTGCCAAGGGGTTCTGCTCGGCGCCTGCGTGGAGATCGGCCGGTCCGGACAGCCGGAGGTGTGGCTCGACCGGGCCGCGCGCGTGGTCACCGGGGTGCACGACCACCTGGCGACCAACGGCGTGGTCAAGGGTGCCGGCGGCGGCGACGGCGGGCTGTTCGCCGGGATCCTCGTGCGCTACCTGGCACAAGCGGCGCTCGTGATCCCCGAGCTCGATCCGCAACGGGGTGAGGTCGGCAGTCTTGCCGCCGAACTCGTGTACCAGTCAGCGGAAGCCGCGTGGCTCAACAGGTCCATGGCCGTCAGCGGGCCGTTGTTCGGGCCGGACTGGGCGCAGCCGACCGTGGATCGGGACGCGCGCGATCTGTCCGTACAGCTCGGTGGCTGGATGTGCCTCGAAGCAGCGGCGCTGCTCGAACGTCACGACGTGCGGATGTAGCTCAGCAGCGCCTTGGCGTCCTGGCGGAACAGGTCCGGGTCGTCGTTGACGACGAACTCCAGCAGCGCGTTGCGGTCGATGCCGTCGCGCGCGAGCTCGGTGAGCACCGGGCGCCACATGTCCTTGCGCGCGGCCAGCGGCAGGCGGTCCTTGCCGCCACCGGGGCCCCACGAGAACACGTGCGCCGTCACGGGTTCCAGCGTGCGCACCTCGTGCACCGCGGAGAACACGTCCTGCCCACCGCGCGGCTGCCAGTACGGCACGACGCCCGGAACCTCTTCGAGCAGCTGCACGGTCGAGTCGAGCGTGTCGGTCAGCGTGTTGCGGTGGTACTCCAGCGCGATCTTCGTGCCCATCGCGTCGGCGTGCTCGACGGCGTGCTGCAACGCCTCGATCACCGGCCCGCGCTCGGCGTCCTCGGAACCCGAGGTGCCCGCCCACACGCGGACGAGCGGCGCGTCCAGCTCGGCCGCGGTCTCCAGAATCGCCGGTAACTCGGCCCGGTCGGTGACACCGGCGCGGTAGTACGAGCCGTACGCGGCGACCTTCAGCCCGGTGTCCAGCGCCCTGCGCGCGGCCGCGAAGTCGCCCGGCGGCACGTGCACGTCCGCACCCCACTCGACGGCCTGCAACCCGCACTCCGCGGCCAGCTCGCCGATCTCCTCGACCGACAGCTGGCGGAAGGTCACCGAGACCAGGCCCGTGATCAGCATCCGCAGGACTGGCGGTGCATCAACGACGGCGAGAGCCGGATCGTCTCCGGCGGCCGGTCGGGGTCGGCGATGCGGGACAGCAGCAGTCGCACGGCGGTGCGGCCGATCTCCTCGACGGGCTGCGCCAGCGTCGTCAGCGGCGGGTCGATCAGCGTCGCCCACTCCACCTCGTCGTACGCGACGACCGCGAGGTCGTGGCCGAGTTTCAGGCCGCGCGCCCGCGCCTCGTGCAGCATGCCGACCGTCACGAGGTGATCAGCGGCGACGACTGCGGTCGCGGGTTCTTCGAGGTCGAGCAGAGGCGCCAGCCAGCCGTTGCTGGACACCAGCGCCTCGTCCCACTTGAGTCCGGCGCGGCCGAGTCCGAGCCGGTAGCCGAGGATGCGCTCCTCGGTCGTCGCGACACCGGCCTTGCCGCAGACGATGCCGATCCGCCGGTGGCCCAGCTCGGCGAGGTGTCTGACGAGCGACGACGTCGCCTGCACGTTCTCCGGGCCGACCTGGTCGATGTCCTTCGCGACGGTGAGTCGGTCGACCAGCACGGTCGGGATGCCGAGCCGCTTCAGCTCCGGCAGCACCACGCCGCTGGCGCCCGCGGACGGGGTGAGCAGCAGCCCGTCGACGCGGCGGCCTCTGAGCTTGCGGACGGCCGCCTGCTCGGACTCCGGTGTGTCACGGGTGTCCATGAGCACGAGCGTGTACCCGTTGAGGGTCGCCTCGCTCTCGATGGCCGCGATCAGCTCGGCGAAGTACGGGTGCGACACGAGTGAAACGGCGAGCCCCAACGACTTGGTGCCGCCCATGACCAGCGATCTCGCGATGGCGTCGCCCGTGTACCCGGTCTCGTCGATCGCCTTCTGGACCCGGTCGCGCGTGTCCAGCGCGACCGATCTGGTCTCGTTGATCACGTGTGACACCGTGGTGATGGAGACCCCCGCGAGAGCCGCGACATCCCGCATGGTGACCATGCGCGGGACCTTACCCGTTTGGAGGATCGCCAGATGGCTGCCGTGCTGTGTGTCGGGCTGGCAACTCTGGACGTCGTCCAGACGGTCGCGGACTTCCCCGCTCCCGGCCGGAAGGTGCAGTCGTCGTCGGTGTCCTACGCGCCCGGCGGACCGGCCGCCAACGCGGCGCGCACCGTGGCGGCCCTCGGCGGGTCGGCGACGCTGCTGACCGCGCTCGGCGACGACCCGCTCGCGGGGGCGGTCGTGTCGGCACTCGCACCCGTCGACGTGCGTGCTGTGACGGGTATCACCCCGGTGAGCATGGTGGTCGTGCGGGAGTCGGACGGCGAGCGCGTCGTCGTGTCCCACAACGCCGGTTCCCATGAGGCGCATGTGGACGATTCGGACGCTCTGGTGGCGCGCGCGGACGTCGTGCTGGTCGACGGCCACCACCCTGCGCTGGCGCTTTCCGCTGCTTTGTCCGCAAAACGGTGCGGTCTGACTGTGGTGTTGGACGCCGGGAGCTGGAAACCTGTCCTCGATCACCTGTTGCCGCTGGTGGACGTGGCTGCCTGCTCGTCGAACTTCGAACGTTCGGAGGACGAGCTGCACGCCCGCGGCGTGCCGCTGGTGATCAGGACCCACGGCTCCGCCCCGGTCACCTGGTCGCGTTCCGGCGTGACGGGTGCCGTGCCGGTCCCGTCGGTCGACGTGAAGGACACGAACGGCGCAGGCGACGTCTGGCACGGCGCCTACGCGCTCGAACTGGCCCGCGGAACGGACCCGGTCGCGGCGATCGGGCCTGCGTCCGCTGCCGCGGCGGTTCGGGTCGGCAGTGCGGTCGGGGACTGGGTTAGGGAGCTGGCACGGTGGCAGGACAGCAGGTCAGGTTCGACGAGCTGCTAGGCCGGGCACGCGCATTGGCGGTGTCCGGTGAACGCAAGATCCTCGGCATCGGCGGAGCCCCCGGCTCCGGCAAGTCCACACTCGCGCGCCGTCTCGTCGAGGCGCTCGACGGCTCGGCGGTGCTCGTCGAGATGGACGGCTTCCACCTCGCGCAGCGCGAGCTGGAGCGGTTGAGGCTGGTGGAGCGCAAGGGCGCGCCCGACACGTTCGACATCCCCGGCTACGTCGACCTGCTCGCCAGGTTGAAGGCCGCAGGCCCCGACCTGATCTACGCGCCGGAGTTCCGCCGCGAGATCGAGGAACCCATCGCGGGTGCGGTACCCGTGCCGCCGGAGATCCCGCTCGTCGTGACCGAGGGCAACTACCTGCTGCTCAACTACGACAAGTGGAAGCGCGTCCGGATGATCCTGGACGAGGCGTGGTTCCTGTTCATCGACGAGGACGTGCGGGTGCAGCGGCTGATCGACCGGCACCTGCGGTACGGGCGGACGCTGTCCGAGGCCGAGGAGCGGGTGCTGCACGGCACCGACCACGTGAACGCGCTGATGGTCAACTCGTCGAAGGGCTCGGCGGACCTGCTGATCACCGAGGTGCTCTAGGAGTACCGAAAAGACACGTACTTGGTGATGTCGCCCCAGGTGATCGTCACCTGGTTCTGCCCTTTTTTCGTGTGGTGCATCGTGAACAACAGAGCGGGCCACGCGGTGTCGGGCTCGACCTGAACGGTGCTGTCGCACGTGTTCACGAACGCGTCGCCCGTGCACTGCCAGCCCTCGCCCCCGACCACGATGTCGCCCTGGCCGTCGGGGTACTCGCTCTTGAACGTGACGTGGGCCTTGTCCTGCCGTGCGGAGGTCGTGTTGCCGAGCTTCAGCCGGAACGCGATGGGCTGCTCGTCGTAGACGAACCCCATGTGCGTGTCGTCGGACCACAACCGCCGCGCGTCCGGCACGTCGGTGTCGAGCGAGAACTTCTCCACGGGGTTCTTCGGGGTGGCCGCGGGCGCGCTGCCACACGCGGTGAGCAGTAAGGCGAGCATCGCTGCCAGTGGCGCCTGAGGACGCATGCCGGCCACCGTACGGCGTTCCGCGTTGGCTCCGTGTTGTGCCTGGGAGTGCGCCGGGTCAGGTGCTGGTGTCGTAGCGGAACATCACGGATCGCGTGAGGTCGCCCCACGTGATGGTGACCTCGGTCTGCCCGCCCTTGGTGTGGCTCATGGTGAACGGCAGCGCGGGCCAGATCCCGCCGGGCTCGACGAATCGCGTGCTCGTGCAGGTGATCTCGGTGTCGCCAGCGCACGTCCAGCCGTCACCGTCGACGTTCAGGTCGCCCTCGCCGTCGAGGTTCTCCACGGCGAACTTGATCTCGGTCCGCTCCTGCTGGACGTCGGTGTTGTTGCCGAGCGTCAGGATCATGTCGATGCTCTGCTGCCGGTAGACGAACCCGATGTGCTCGTCGTCGGTCTTCCACTCCCGCACGCCCTTGGCGGACGTCTCGAGCACGAACGGTTCCACGGGTTCCCTCGACTGAGGTGGCGCGGCAGCGGGCGTGCTCGTGCACGCCGCGACCAGAGCAGATGTGGCCAGTGCGACCAGTGCGACGACTAGACGTCCACCATGTCGTCGACCGGCTTGTGCATCTCCTGCCGGTAGCGCCAGATGCCCCACCCGGTACCTCCGACGAAGAACGCGACGCTGACGACGACCGCGGCCGTCTCCAGCCACGGGATGGACGTGAGCAACCCTGCCGCGTAGTACCCGGCGAGCACCAGTGTTGGCACCCAGGCGAGTGCACCGATCGTGGTGGCCGCGGTGAACCGCTTGACGTCCATGCGCGCCGCGCCGGCGATCATCGGGGCGAGCGTGCGCACCCACGGCAGCCAGCGCGCCAGCACGACGGCCCAGAAGCCGCGGCGGTCGAGGAAGTCGCGGGCCTTGTTCAGGTTCCGCCGGTTCAGCACCTTGCCGCCACGCCGCGCGAGCAGCCGCGTGCCGGTGTGCCTGCCGACGTAGTACCCGACCCAGTTGCCCACGACGGCGACGACCATGGCCGCGCCCGACAGACCCCACGCGCTGAGCTCGTTGCCGTGCTGCGCCAGCACGACCCCGGCCGCGAACAGCAGCGAGTCACCCGGCAGGAACAGGCCGAAGATGAATGCGCACTCGAAGAAGACGAAGCTCAGCACGATGAGCCACACGGCCACCGGGCCTGCGGTCTCGAGCGAGGCAAAAGCGTGCGCCACGGGTCGCAGCCTACGTCGAACTGCTGGCCCAGGTCGGCGACATGGACCTAACGAGCCGACGAATACTGGATTGAGCACACACAGTCACCACGTGAACCGCCCTCGTCGACTCGCCACACCATCACCACCCAGGTACCCCGTTGATCGTGGAGGTACTCGGCCGCGCAGGCCGTCGTGTACTCGACCTTCCACTCCTGGCCGACGTTGATGTACCAGCCGTGGTCGAACACCTCTTCCGAGTGAACGAGTTCATGGCCGCGCCTGTACTCGATGCGGTGCCGGTAGTCGTGAAGTGCCATTTCTCTGATGGTGCGGATGGCGACGATCAAGTGACGACGTCACTTTGTCGGTGTCACTTGTCATGCTGTGTGACTGGGCAGCTACAAAGGGGAGGCGGTCAGGGTGGGTGTGGACGACAGCCCTGCCTACTACCGGAAGGCGCTCGGACGGCAGCTTCGACGCTTGCGGCGAGCGGCCGGATATTCGGTGGAGGCGGCGCACCGGCAGTTGGAGCTGTCGGACACCACCTTGCATCGGATGGAACTGGGCAAAACCAAGGTCACCATCCACACCGCGAAGTCGATGCTCGATCTGTACGGGGTCGGAGCCGATGAGTGGGAACCCATCCTCGAGTTGGTTCGCATTGCCAACAGGAAAGGGTGGTGGGCGCGATTCGGTCTGACGAACAAGCATCACACCGCGCTCGAAACCGCTGCCTCAGTGATCTGGGCCTTCTGTTTCGGCTACCTCCACGGGCTCCTCCAGACCGAGGCCTACATGCGTGCGGTCTTCCACACGAGCATCTCGCCCCGCACCGAAAGCCAAGTCGCCAATCAGGTCGAGATCCGCAAGATCCGCCAGCGGCGGCTCGCCGACCCCGACGACTCGCTGGAACTGGTGGCTGTGATTGACGAGAGCGCACTGCGCAGACTTGTCGGCGGCCGCGATGTCATGCGTGCCCAGCTCCAGCACCTGCTCGACCAATCCGAAGCGTCCATTCAGGTGCTGCCCGCCGAGGTCGGCGCGCACCTCGGCTTCTTCGGATCCTTCTCCGTACTGGAGTTCCCCGACCCGGAGGAGCCTGCCATCGGCTACTACGAGCACATCACCGGTCCGACCTTCGTGAACCGCGCCGCCGACGTCGACACTTGTAAGCTCACCTTTGGGTATCTGAGGTCGATCGCATTGAGCATGGCGGACTCGCGGGTCCTGATCGAGCAGATCATGGCGGAGCTTTAGGAGGTCGTGTGAGCCGGTGGCGCAAGAGCAGCCGCAGTGGTGCGACCGACAACTCGGAGTGCGTGGAGATCGACTTCACGGGCCCGACCGCGGTACTCCGCGACTCCAAGAACCCAGCCGAGACGATCTTCTTCTCCGGCAGCAGCTTCCGCGCTTTCGTGGGGCTAGCGTGTCGGTATGGAGACGCTGCTCGCTGAACTTCGCGCTGCCGTAGGAGACACGGGCGTCCTGACGGACACCGACGTCACCGCGAGCTACCAGCGCGACATGATGCCGCTGGCCCCGCACGGCACCCCGCTCGCCGTCGTCTTCCCGACGAACACCGAGCAGGTCCAGGCGGTGGTCCGAGCATGCGCCAAAGCCAAGACACCGATCGTCCCCCGAGGCGCGGGCAGCGGCCTGAGCGGCGCCGCGAACGCCATCGACGGCTGCGTCGTCCTGGTCATGACGAAGATGAACGACATCATCGAGGTCGACGCGGACAACCGGCTGGCGGTCGTCGAACCGGGCGTGATCAACCTCGACCTGCGCGACGCGGTTGAGAAGCACGGGCTGTTCTACCCGCCGGACCCGTCGAGCTACGACTGGTGCACGATCGGCGGCAACCTCTCCACCAACGCGGGTGGCCTGTGCTGCGTGAAGTACGGCGTCACCACGGACTCCGTGCTGGGGATCGAGGTCGTGCTGGCCGACGGCGAGCTGCTGAAGACCGGGCGCCGCACCGTGAAGGGCGTCGCGGGGTACGACCTGACCAAGCTGTTCATCGGCAGCGAGGGCACCCTGGGCGTGATCACCAAGGCCACGCTCGCCCTGCGGCCGTTGCCGCAGGCGCCGAGCACTCTCGTCGCGGCTTTTCCGACGACCGCGCAGGCAGGTGCCGCGGTCAGCCGGATCATCAAGGAGGGCCTCGTGCCGTCCCTGATGGAGATCATGGACCGCAGCTCCATCGAGGCAGTCGAGCGCTACCTCAAGACCGAGCTGGGCGCGGGTCCCGGCTGCGCGGCGCTGCTGATCTGCCAGTCGGACGCGGGGGCCGAGGCGGCGCAGCGGGAGCTCAACAAGATCGACACCGTCTGCCACGACGCGGGTGCCGACCTGGTCTACGCGACGCACGACCTGAGCGAGGGGCGTGACCTGCTCACCGCGCGCCGGGCGGTGCTCACCGCGCTCGAGGTCTACGGCTCGTGGCTCACCGACGACGTGTGCGTGCCGCGCACCCGGATCGCCGAGCTGATCCAGGGCTGCGAGGACATCAGCCGGGAGGTCGGGCTGCGCATCGCCGTCGTCGGCCACGCGGGCGACGGCAACATGCACCCGACGATCGTCTACGACCCCACGAGCCCTGACGAGTTCGCCCGCGCGCGCAAGGCGTTCGACGACATCCTCGCCGTCGGGCTCGCGCTCGGCGGCACGGTCACCGGCGAGCACGGGGTCGGGAAGATCAAGCGGGACTGGCTGGCGCAGGAGATCGGGCCGATCGGTCTCCGGGTCCACCGCGACATCAAGCGCGCGCTGGACCCGGAGAACCTGTTCAACCCCGGCTCGATGTTCAGCGCGACATAGCCTTCAGCAACGAGTGCTGCGCGTCGTCGTGGCCGAGCTCCCACATGAACGTGCCGAGCAGGCCGCGTGACCGCGCGAAGTCCGCGCGGATGCCGATGGAGCGCGGGTTCTCATACGACACGAACTTGCGCTCCGCGGCGTTGTACAGCCACGGGGACTGCGCGACGGGGTGCCAGTACTCCTTCCACCCCGGAGTGGCGCGCAGCTGCTGCACCTCGACGTACCCGTCGACCCAGAACGCGCTCTCGTACGGCTGGTAGAGCCCGTGCTGCGGACCCTCCTGCTTGACCACGAAACCGCGTCCGTAGAACGGCACCCCGAGCACCATCTTGCGCGGCGACACCCCGTGCCGCTGGTAGAAGTCGACGGCGCGAACCACGTTGTTCCACTTGCGATCCGCGGCCGGCATCGGGTCCGACGACACCTCGCGGAACGGCGCGTTGAACGTCGACACGGGCGAGAACCCGGTGCCCATGTCGTAGGTCATCACGTTGATGAAGTCCAAAACCCGGGACAGCTCACCGAGCTCGAACGACTTGGCCGGGTCGTAAGGACCATCGGTCTGCAGACGCCCGGTCGGCAGCGCGGCCGTCACGAGACGCGAACCCAGAGCGCGCCGGAAGTCGCGCGCCAGCAACGTCATGTTGTGCCGGTCCTCGGGCCGGTCCTTGATCTCGACGGGACCGCCGTAGACCGGGAACTCCCAGTCGATGTCGATGCCGTCGAACGTCCCGTCGCGGAAGAACAGGTCCACACAGGACTGCACCAGCACCGTTCGGGACGCGGAAGTCAAAGCGGCGTCGGAGAAACCGCCCGCACCCCAGCCGCCCAGTGAGATCAGGGCCTTCAGGGAACGCTTGCGCTTCTTCAGGTCCCGGATGTCCGCGAAATCGCGAGCAGCCGTCGCCGCGGGCATCACGCACTTGCCGTTCTCGATCAACGAGAACGCGTAGAACAGGTGCGTGATGGGCGTGTCGGACGGGATCGCCGAGATGGGGTAGCTCTCGCTGTACCAGTTGCCGTAGTAGGCCCCGACGATCCGGCGGGGAGCGGCGTCGGCAACACCAACCGAGACGGAGAGCGCAGACAGTGCGGTCAACGCGACCGCCAAAGTCTTGCGGAACAACGACATCAGGGCCTCCAGCCAACTGGTTTAGACCAAACCTAAGGCTGGAGGCCCTGCTGCCACAAGGGTACGAAAGTCAGTCCTCGATGCGGGGCATGACCTGGGTGGCGCCGTTCAGCGCCTTCTTCTCACGGCGCGCCTTGAGGTACTCGAAGATGATCGGCACGATCGACAGGAACACGATGCCGATCAGGGTCAGCTCGAGGTTCTCGCGGATGATCGGGACCGAGCCGAGGAAGTAGCCGAGAACGGTCAGGCCACCGGCCCAGAAGATGCCGCCGATGAACGAGTACGTGAAGAACTTCTTCGCGTCCATCCGGCCGACACCGGCGACCAGGGTGATGAAGGTGCGCACGATCGGCACGAAGCGGGCCAGCACGATCGCGCGGGCCCCGTACTTCTCGAAGAACTCGTGCGTCTTGTCGACGTACTCCTGCTTGAAGATCTTCGAGTCCGGCCGGTTGAACAGCGCGGGGCCGACGCGGTGGCCGATCCAGTAGCCGACGACGTTGCCGAGCATCGCGCACGCGATCAGCACGATGCACGCCAGCCACAGCGGGGTCTTGATGGCGCCGGCCGCGATGAACAGGCCCGCCGTGAAGAGCAGTGAGTCGCCGGGGAGGAAGAACAGCAGCAGACCGCACTCCACGAACACGATCAGGCACACCCCGACGAGCGCCCACGTGTCGAGCAACGTGATGAGCTTTTCGGGATTCAGCAAGTCAGCGAACGTCACGGCCACAACGGTACAGGTCAGCTCAGCGTGATCACCGCAGCCACCGTGCCCGCGGCCAGACCCAGCAGCAACGCCAGCACCAGCACCCAGAGCACCGGCATGCGGTCAGTACGAGGTGCCGGAGCGGGCTGAACCGGCGTCATGCCCGCGTTGGTGCTGGTCGCCTGTCTGCGCAGCGCGTCGGTCAGCACCCGCTCCGAATCGTCCATCAGTCCTTCAGTCCTTGACCCACTCGCCCTTGCTCAGCACGTCCCTCGGCTTCAATTCTGCATCGAGCACCACTAGGTCCGCCGCGTAACCGGCGCGCAGCTGTCCGGTCTGCAGTCCGAGCAGCGTCGCGGGGCGGGTCGACGTCGCGTGCACGGCCTCCACGAGCGACAGCCCGCACGAGTTGATGGCATTGCGGAACGCCATGTCCATCGTCAGCGTGCTGCCCGCCAGCGCGGCGCCACCGGCCAGCGTCGGCACGCCGTCCACCACGCGTACCTCGAGTCCGCCCACGTCGTACACGCCGTCGCCGACGCCCGCTGCGGCGATGGCGTCCGTGACCAGCACCGTGCGGTCGATGCCCGCGTGCCGCGCGGCCAGCCGGACGGCGGTCGGGTGCAGGTGCACGAGGTCGCAGATGAGCTCGACGGTCACCCGCTCGTCGTCGAGCAGCGCGCCGATCGGGCCCGGCTCGCGGTGATGCAGCGGGCGCATGCCGTTGAACAGGTGCGTCGCGACCGACGCCCCCGCGTCGACAGCGGGCCTGACCTGCGCTTCCGTCGCGTCGGTGTGGCCGATGGCCGCGATCACGCCGTTGTCGACGAGCTGGTGCACGGCGGCGACCGCGCCCTCCAGCTCGGGCGCGAGAGTGATCATCCGGACGGTGCCCTTGCCCGCGTCGAGCAGCTTGGTCACCGAGTCCGCGTCCGGCGGGCACAGGATGGCCGGGTCGTGCGCGCCGCAGCGGGCGGGCGACATGAACGGGCCCTCGAGGTGGATGCCCGCGATGAGGCCGTCCTGCACGAACTCGGCCAGCGCGGACACCTGGTCGGCGAGCTCGGGGATCGGCCGGGACACGAGCGAGGCGATCTGCGTCGTCGTGCCGTGCCTGCGGTGCGCGGCGGCCGCCCTGCGGACCTTCTCCGGGTCGTCGCTGGTGAACGCGTGCCCGCCGCCGCCGTGGCAGTGGATGTCGACGAATCCGGGCACCACCAGGTTGCCCGACACGTCCGTCGTGGGTCCGTCGGGAGGCACCCCGTCGCCGACGGCCTGGATGCGGCCCTCGCGCACGCTGATCCAGCCCGACTCGAGCACCCCGTCCGGCGTGACCACCCGACCGCCGGTCAAGGTCACGTCCACGGGCCCGCCCCACGTGCTCATCTGTCCTCCAGCATGTCGATGGCCAGCAGGGCGGCACCGAGGCAGCCGGCCTCGTCACCGAGAGCCGCCAGCCGCAGCTCAGGTCGGCGCTGGAAGGCGATGAGACCGTCCAGCCTGTCGCGCAACGGCTCGATGAGCAGGTCGCCTGCCAGGGCGAGTCCGCCACCGAGCACCACCGCTTCCGGCCCGAGCAGGGTCGCCAGTACCAGGATGCCCCTGGCCAGCGCGTCCACCGCCTCGTGCCACACGGCCACCGCGTCCTGGTCGCCAAGACGCACCCGTTCGGCGACCTCCACCGCGCCGTTGACGGGTCTTCCGGTTCGGATGGAGTAGCGGCGCGCGATGGCGGCCGACGACGCGACCGTCTCCACGCACCCCGTCTGACCGCAACCGCACGGCTCGCCGTGACCGACGTCGACGTGCCCGATCTCGCCCGCGTACCCGCCGCCGCTGTAGAGCCGGCCGTCGAGCACCAGCGCACCGGCGATGCCCGTGCCGATCGGCAGGACCACCGCGTCCCGCAGACCCCTGGCCGCTCCCATCCGGAGCTCCGCGAGACCGCCTGCGCGAACGTCGTGCCCGAACGCGACGGGCAACCCGGTGCGCTGGGTCAGCTCGGCCGCGAACGGGAAGTCCTCCCAGCCGAGGTTGGCGGAGTAGACGCCGATGCCGTTGACCTCGTCGACGACGCCCGGCACGACCACTCCGACCGCGTCAACGGGGTGCTCGGACGATTGGCGCAGCTCGCCGACGAGCTCGGTGACCAGGTCGAGGATCGGGCCGACCGGTCTCGGCGTGCCTCTGCGGCTGTGCTTGACCGCCGTCACGCCCTCCGGCGTGCCGGTGACCAGCGCGGCTTTGGTGTCCGTCCCGCCGATGTCGACGGCGACCACGTGTCTGCTGGGTGCCACGAGGTCTGATCCTGAGGCATCAGCACGCCATTGGTCTATACCAAGTACCGGATTGGGCCCGCGCGTCCACGCCGTGGAAGCGCGGCCACGGACAAAACGGGTGTCAGCGACCCGCCATGATCTTCTGGAGTGCGTCCAGCGCGCGGCTCGCGGTGGACTTCACGGTGCCCTTCGAGATACCGGTCGCCTCGGCGATCTCGGCCTCCGACAGGTCGCCGTAATAGCGCAGCACGAGCACCTCTCGCTGGCGCGGAGGCAGCTGCTGGAGCGCCTTCACGACGGCCTGGTGCTCGGCCGTCAGCATCGCGAGACTCTCCGCCGAACGGGCGTTCGCGACGTGCGGCGGGGTGTAGTCACGTGCGGTCTTGCGGCGCCGGAGCACGCTGCGCGAGCCGTTCACCACGGCCGTGCGCAGGTAGCCGACAGCCGCCTGGGCGTCGCGCAGTCCCTTCCAGTTGCGGTACAGGCCGGTGAAAGCCTCCTGCACCACGTCCTCGGCCGTCGCCGGCTCGTCGACCAGCAGCAGCGCCAGGCGGATGAGCCGCATGCGGTGCTGCTTGTACAGGTCTTCGAGCGTCAACGGCCCCGTGGGAGGGGCTGCCACGCCATCTGCGATCCGCAGGTTGGTCAGCGTGTCCTGCACGCTGCTCGGAGTCTGGTCGCCAACCACAGAGAGGACCGTACCGTGTTTGCCTGGGCGCAGTCGCCAGGCTCACTGCTTTGCCGCAGCCTTTCCGCCCGGTCCTACCAGGCCGGACGTGTCCGTGTCGGCCATCGCCCTGTCCGCGGCGGGCACGGACTTCGCCGCCTGCCGGTCGATCAACGCGGGGAGCAGCGCGCGGAACAGCTTCACGACGCCGACCCAGCCGGGCGTGTGCACCGCCTTCGCGCGCCTCTCGATGCCGCGGACGACGTCCCGTCCGACGTCCTGCACCGGGTACTTCTTGCCCAGCGGACCGGGCATGGCCGTGCGCATCGGGCCGAACACCGGGTGCTCGTCGGCGCTGTTGACCATGTCCGTGGAGATCCACGAGAAGTAGGCGACGCCCACGTCGACGCCGAGGTGCTTGACCTCGGCGCGCAGGCTGTCCGCAAACGCTTCGCAGCCCGCCTTGGCCGCCGTGTAGTTCGCCATGCCCGGCGTGTGCGCGATGGCGGCCAGCGACGACACGACCAGCACGTACCCCTGCGAGTCGATGACGTGCGGCAGCGCCGCGCGGACGGTGCGCCAGACGCCGAGCAGGTTCACCTCGATGACCCGCTCGAACGCCTTCGGGTCCATGGACCGGACGAACCCCGTCGACGCGACGCCCGCGTTCGCCACGACCACGTCGATCGCGCCGAAGTGCTCCTTCGCCCCGCTGACGGCGCGCTCGAGGTCGTCCCAGCTCGTGACGTCGGCCTCCCACGCCTTGCCACCGGTCTGGGCCGCGACCTCGTCGAGCTGGTCCTTCTCGAGTCCGACGAGCGCGAGACGTGCCCCGCGCGCGGCCAGTTGCCTCGCCACCTCGGCGCCGATGCCCCTGGCCGCGCCGGTGATCAGTACCACCTTGCCCGTGACGTCCATGAGGTCACGGTAGCGCAACTTACTTTGAGTAAGCTACTGGCAAGTTAAATTACGTTCAGCCTGGTCGTGTCGATCTCCAGGTCGAGCACGGGCAGCAGGTCGGCCAGCTGCTCGACGGTCCGCGCGCTGGCGATCGGCGCCGCCACGGTCGGCTGGTTCGCGAGCCACGCCAGCGCCACGGCGGCGACCGTCGTGCTGTGCTGCTCGGCCAGCTCGTCGAGGATCTCCAGCGTCTTCAGCCCGTGCTCGTCGAGGTACTTCGACGCCGCCACCTTGCGCGCGCTCTCGACCTCGACGCCCGGCCGGTACTTGCCGGTCAGGAAGCCCTTCGCGAGCGACCAGTACGGCACCGCGGCGAGCCCGTTCTCCCGGACGACCCGCTCCAGGTCGCCCTCGTACTGCGCGCGGGACACCAGGTTGTACTCGGGCTGGAGCGCGACGAACTTCGCGAAGCCCTCGCGCTCGGAGATCTCCAGCGCCTCCTGAAGGCGTGCGGCGGAGTAGTTGGACGCCGCGATGTAGCGGACCTTGCCGTCCTTCACCAGCCGGTCGTAGGCCGCGAGCGACTCGACCAGCGGGGTCTCCGGGTCGTCGCGGTGCGCGTAGTACAGGTCGATGTGGTCGACGCCGAGCCGCTTCAGCGACGCCTCGGCGGCGGCCTCGATGGTGGTGGCCTTCTGGTCGTCGAAGCCCTTCAGCATGCCGACCTTGGTCGCGAGAACGACGTCGTCGCGGTCCTTGGTCGCCAGCCAGCGGCCGATGATCTCCTCGGACTCGCCGCCGGAGTTGCCCTCACCCCACTGCGAGTACACGTCCGCGGTGTCGATGAAGTTGCCGCCCCGCTCGTGGTACGCGTCGAGCACCGCGAACGACTGCTCGGAATCAGCGGTCCACCCGAAGACGTTGCCTCCGAGGCAGAGGCGGGACACGTCAAGATCAGTTGAACTCAATTTCGGCATACTACGAACCTACCGCTTTCAACGTGAGGGGTCGACATGTTCGGGTCGTTCGGTGTGTGGGGCTCGTGGCAACAGGGCTGGGGTGACGAGCCGGAGCGGGTCGCTGAGCTGGAGCGACTGGGCTACGGCACGTTCTGGCTCGGCGGCTCCCCTGGTGCGGACCTCGCCATCCCCGAGCGTCTGCTGAACGCCACCAAGAACATCACGATCGCCACCGGTGTCGTCAACGTCTGGGACTCGCCTGCCGCGGAAGTCAGCCGCTCGTTCCACAGGCTGGGAAGCGACCGGTTCGTGCTCGGCGTCGGCCCCGGCCACCGCCAGCTCGACCAGGCCTACGAGAAGCCGTACGCCAAGCTCGTGTCGTACCTCGACGAGCTGGACGTGCCGCGTGAGCAGGTGGTCCTCGCCGCGCTCGGCCCGAAGACGCTGAAGCTGGCCGCCGACCGCACGGCGGGCTCGCACCCGTACCTGGTGCCGGTCGCGCACACCGCGCACGCCCGTGCGGTGCTGGGCGACGGGGTGCTCGCGCCCGAGGTGACCGCCGTGGTCGAGGAGGACCCGGAGGCGGCGCGGGCGATCGCGCGGCAGATGCTCGGCTTCTACCTCACGCTGACCAACTACACGGGCAACCTGCTCCGGCACGGTTTCACGGCCGACGACTTCGCGAACGACGGTTCGGACCGCCTGGTGGACGCGCTGTTCGCGTGGGGATCGCCGGAACAGGTGGCCGCGAAGCTCCGTTCGCACCTCGACGCGGGCGCGAACCACGTCGCGATCCAGTCGCTGAACGGCCGCTATGCGGAGCTGGCCGAAGCCCTCTTCTAGGATTGCCGCGACCAGGCGTTCCGGGCACCTGAGGAGGAACCACCGATGCCCATCGCAACCCCCGAGGTCTACAACGAGATGCTGGACCGGGCCAAGGCGAACGAGTTCGCCTACCCCGCGATCAACGTCACCTCGTCGGAGACGCTCAACGCGGCACTGCGCGGGTTCGCCGAGGCCGAGAGCGACGGCATCATCCAGGTCTCGACCGGCGGTGCGGAGTTCGCCTCCGGCACCAAGGTCAAGGACATGGTGACCGGAGCTGTCGCCCTCGCCGAGTTCGCGCACGTGGTGGCGGAGAAGTACCCCGTCAACATCGCGCTGCACACGGACCACTGCCCGAAGGACAAGCTCGACGGCTACGTCCGCCCGCTGATCGCGATCAGCCAGGAGCGGGTCGACAAGGGCGGCAACCCGCTCTTCCAGTCGCACATGTGGGACGGCTCCGCTGTGCCGATGGACGAGAACCTCGCCATCGCCAGCGAACTGCTCGACCTGGCCGCCAAGGCGAAGATCGTCCTCGAGATCGAGGTCGGTGTCGTCGGCGGCGAAGAGGACGGCGTCGACAACGAGATCAACGACAAGCTCTACACGACGCCCGAGGACTACCTGAAGACCGTCGAGGTGCTGGGCGCAGGCGAGAAGGGCCGGTACCTGCTGGCCGCGACGTTCGGCAACGTGCACGGCGTCTACAAGCCGGGCAACGTCAAGCTCCGCCCGGAGATCCTCAAGCAGGGCCAGGACGTCGTGGCGGAGAAGCTGGGCCTCGCGGCCGGCTCCAAGCCGTTCGACCTGGTCTTCCACGGCGGCTCCGGCTCGCTGCTCGAGGAGATCCACGAGGCCGTCTCGTACGGCGTCATCAAGATGAACATCGACACGGACACGCAGTACGCGTTCACGCGCCCGATCGCGGCGCACATGTTCGCGAACTACGACGGCGTGCTGAAGGTGGACGGCGAGGTCGGCAACAAGAAGGCCTACGACCCGCGCAGCTACCTGAAGGCGGCCGAGCAGTCCATGGCCGCGCGCATCGCCCAGGCGTGCGAGCACCTGAAGTCGTCCGGCCGCATGATCGCCGGCTGACCGTTCTCGTGAAAAGGGCCCCCGGTTCGCCGGGGGCCCTTTTCGCTACACGAGGTGGAGTCTCGCCGCGACGGTCTTGACCTCCGGCCGGTGTATCAGGAGATCACCGACCGTCCACAGCACGGCCAGCAGCACGAACGTCGCCGCGGCCGAAGGGAAGTAGATGGGCGGGGCGAGCAGGTACTCCTGCTGCGTCCAGATGCCCACGTACCCGACGGTCGTGACCGCCGCCGAACCGAGCAGCGCCGCGACCGGCACCGACACCTTCAGCAGGTGCACCACGTCGATCACCAGCCCGACGAGCACCAGGAACAGCGGCACCGCCGAAGCGGGGAAGTCGATGCCCTGGAGGATCGGCCACACCAGGCAGCGGTACGCCACGTAGCCGCCCGCGACCGCGGTGGCCGCCCACGGCTTGTTGATCGTCCGCCGGGCGATGACGAGCACGAGCCCGGCCGCGACCAGGCCCCACAGCGGGTACACCCAGTCCGCGATCGGCAACGCGAACCGCGCCGTCGACTCGCGTCCGACCGCGATCCCGAGCTGGTCGGCCGCGAACTTGAGCAGGATCGGCTCCGCTTCCGGCGAGCCCGCGTCCCACGCCTGCAGCGCCCGCACGCCGTACTCCTGGTGCTGGTTGGGGAACCAGATGTTCTCCAGGAAGAAGAACCACAGCGCGACGAGCCCGAAGGTCCTCGCACGACCTTCGGGGAAGTACTTCAGCCACCCGCGGATCGCGCCGGCCAGCATGATCGCGGTGCCCAGGTACAGCAGGGCGTGCGATCCGCTCCACGACGTGATGTCGAGGCCGTTGATCCGGTGGTTGATGACGTCGATGGGCAGCGCGACCAGGAAGATCCCGCACCCCCACTGCATCAGCCGCAGCGAGGCGCGGTCCGCGCCGTAACCGGTGTAGGTGTGGAAGAGCGTGAGCGCGACCACGATGACGGAACCAGCGGTGTTGATCAGGTGTGGCGGCGCCAGATCGTCGCGCAACCACTTGAAGTGCCAGGCCACGTCCCATGACGAGCCGAGCATCTTCAACAGCAGACCGGCCAGCCAGAGCACGTACAGCTGCTCGACCAGCCGCCGCGGAGTCTCTCTCCCCGGCTCGCCCCGCTCCCAGTACTGGTCGCGGAACTGCCTAACCCCCTGGATCATTCGCCCATGATGAGCTGACCTCGCATGGTCAGGTAGTGCGAACCGCCCTGGTTTTACCCTGAAGTTTTCATATTGTGTTCACGTTCGGGTGAGTGCCGTTGCTCTGAACGGCCTACCTGCGGCACTCTGCACGGCCATGAGCAAGAAGGTCATCGCAGGCGTACTGGTCTCCGCCCTCATGCTGATGGTGGTGGCCGCCGTCACCAGGGTGTTCCTGACCTGATCGTCCCGAGTGCGGCACGATGGCCGCATGTCGCTGAACGAGAACCTCCTCGGCCCGGAACCGACCCGCCTGCCCGCGCGGCCGGAAGCCGAGTCCGCCGCCGACGGCGGCACCGATCCCGCCAAGATCGTCCGGGCGTACCCGGACTTCAGCGAGGCCTGGGCACTGCTCGCCGAACGCGCGCTGCACGCCGGTGACCCCGTCGCCGCGTACGCCTACGCCCGCACCGGCTACCACCGCGGCCTCGACCAGCTCCGCCGTTCCGGCTGGAAGGGCTTCGGGCCCGTGCCGTGGACGCACCGCGCCAACCAGGGCTTCCTCCGCGCTCTCGGCGCACTCGCCCGTGCCGCTCAGGAGATCGGCGAGGACGAGGAGTACGACCGCTGCCGCAAGTTCCTGGTGGACAGCGACCCGCAGGCCGCTTCGGTTCTCGGCCTGGCCTGACCTGTGGATGAGTGCCGGTCTCGGGGCCCGGAACTGTCGGTGCTGCCTGGGAGAATGGAATCAGGGGACCCCCAGCGGGGGACCCCTGCGAAGCCTTCCCCGTCCACCGGCCGGTTCGGCGCGGGACCGGAATTGTCGGTGCTGCCTGGGATGATTGAAACAGGGGACCCCCAGGCGGGTACCCCTGCGAAGCCATTCGGTGTGCAGCCCGGCGAGCCGAAGCCCGTGCAGACCGGCGGGCGATCGTCCACAGTGGCGCCGCCACGCGCTGTCATCCCTCGGTCACCGATGGAACTTCTGACCGCACCCGTTCGTTCGACGGACCGGAAGCACGGGGCGCGGGTGGCTGCTCCGCCCGCCCCCCGCGCTCCGCGAGGCACCTGACCGTGGGCGCCGTCCGCGAAGAGATCACCCGCCGCCTCAAGCGCTGGCGCGGCACCGCGCTGCCCATCGCGCAGTCGGCGCTGTCCGCGGGTCTGGCCTGGCTGGTCGCCACCAGCCTGATCGGCCACGAGCACCCGTTCTTCGCCCCGATCGCCGCGGTCGTCTGCCTCGGCGTGTCACTGGGCCAGCGCCTGCGCCGCGTCGGCGAGCTGGTGGTCGGCGTGTCGGTGGGCGTGGGCGTAGGCGACGCACTGGTCGGCTGGATCGGCTCGGGACCGTGGCAGATCGCGCTGGTCGTGGCGCTGGCGATGTCCGGAGCCGTCCTGCTCGACGGCGGCGCGGTGATCGCGCTCCAGGCGGGCAGCAGCGCGGTCCTGGTGGCCACGCTCCTCCCACCGGAGACGGGCGGCGGCCTCGACCGGATGGTCGACGCGCTCATCGGTGGCCTGGTGGGCCTGGCCGTGACGGCGCTGCTCCCGGCCAACCCGCTCATCGTCGCCCAGCGCCAGGCGAAACAGCTGTTCGGTGAACTCGCGACCGCCTTGAGAGGCGTCGCGACCGCGGTGTCCGAACAGGACCTGGTGAAGGCGGCGGGCGTCCTCTCCCAGCTGCGCAGCACCCAGACCGCGGTGGACGACTTCAAGGGCGCGTTGAAGACCGGCGGCGAGATCGCGACCATCGCGCCGATTCGCTGGCGGTCGAAAGACGAGCTGGGCCGCTACAAAACGGCGGCCTCCCCGATCGACTACGCGCTGCGCAACACCCGCGTGCTGGCCCGCAGAGCCCTCGCCGCGCTCCGCGCGAAGGAAGACATGCCCGAGACCCTCCCGGACGTCCTGCGGCGCTACGCGGACGCAGTGGACATGCTCAGGACCGAGCTGTCGCGGGGTGTCACGCCGGTGGAGACGCGCAAGGCGATCCGAGATGCCGCGCAGTACCTGACCGCGCGGCACCTCGGGGGCGACGGGTTCTCGACCAAGGTCGTGCTGGCGCAGATCCGGAGCATCGCCGTCGACCTGCTCCAGGCGACCGGGCTCTCGCGAGCCGAGGCGGCCGAGTCGCTGCCTAGCCTGACGGGCGGTTGAGCACGCCCAGCAGGAGTGCGTGCACGGCCTCGTGATCACGGGGATCAGTCAGGGCGACCGTGCCGCCGGTGATGCCGTACCACTCGTCAGCGCCTTCGTAGCGGACCAGCGACCGCAGGGTTCCGTCCTCCAGGAGAGTCCGGAGCTCCAGGTCACCGGTGACCACGCCGACCTCGTCGGTCATGATCCCGCCCGGTCCTGCCACGAAGAGGGACGAGAGTTCGGCCATCAGCACCTTCCGAGCATGTCCGTCAACGCCGTCTTCTCCGCCGAGTTCACGTTGAGCTTCCAGCGGTACTTGGTGTGTACCCACATCTTGGCGTAGGTGCACCAGTAGGACGTCAGCGGCGGCTTCCACGTGGCCGGCGTCTGGTCGCCCTTGGCCTGGTTCACGTTGTCCGTCACCGCGATCAGCTGCGGACCGGTCAGGTCGTTCGCGAACGACTGCCGTTGCGACGTCGTCCACGACGACGCGCCCGAACGCCAGGCGGCCGCCAGCGGCACGATGTGGTCGATGTCCACATCGGACGCCGCGGTCCACGTCGCGCCGTCGTACGGGCTGAACCAGCGGCCCGAGACCGCGGCGCACGACGAGTCCTGCTGCACGTTCGTGCCGTCGCGCTTCAGCACGACCTCACGCGTGTTGCAGGCGCCCGACTGCGTGATCCAGTGCGGGAACTTGTCCCGCGAGTAGCCGGTCATGGAGCCGTCGGCCTTGACCGTGAGGCCCGCCAGCTCGGACTTGGCGGTGGTGCTGCTGGGGAT
Organism: Lentzea tibetensis; assembly: GCF_007845675.1. Taxonomy (GTDB): domain Bacteria; phylum Actinomycetota; class Actinomycetes; order Mycobacteriales; family Pseudonocardiaceae; genus Lentzea; species Lentzea tibetensis. Next base: position 354,700 of record NZ_VOBR01000004.1, read on the forward strand.
GTTCGGCGGTGTCGCGAGTGCAGGGGAAACGAGCCCCAGCGTCAGCGCGAGAGCAGCGCCGAACGCGACCAGGGCCTTGTTAACTGTTGACATCATCCCGACCTTCCTGGTTGGAAGTGATCGGGAACACTGTCGGCTAGTAATTAGGCGTAGGCAATACCTCTGGGTGACACCCGGATGGCTGACAGTTAAAGCCCGCGGACGAGTCGCAGGTCCTCCGTGTGCCGGTACCAGGTCCACTTGTCGACCGGACGGGGGTGCTTCCGCCCGTCGAGCACCGGCGTCGTCGGCAGGCAGCCGAGCTGGAACGCGCGGGTCCGGTGCTCCTTCACCTTGGACCCGATCAGCCGCCGGTGGATCACCCGGACGACCAGCCCGAGGCCGCCCTCCGGGTCCGGCGTGACCTCGATCCGCGACGCCTGTCCGCGCAGCACGTTGTCCGCGTCGCAGTACCCGACGCCGCGCACCGGCGACAGAACCCCAAGCCCCACAAGCACTCCGCCGACGTCGTCGCGCACCAGCGGCACCGGGTCGGGGTCGCCGTTCATCGCGAGCTTCAGCGCGCCCGCGACGTTCACGGGCAACGTCCACAGCGACGCGACCGCGGACCGCGGCGAGGTCGGCACGTAGCCGACGATCGTGTCGCCGAGCCGCTCCTTGCGCAGCAGGCGCAGCGCGACGGCGGCCAGGTCGGTGTCCGTCCCGGCGACGATCAGCCGACCGTGATCGAGGTGCTGGTCGACGTCGTCCTTGCCGGGGCGTTCCGGGACCTGGACGACCTCGAAACCGTCACCGTCAGTGATCAACGGCAACTGCGTGTTTCCGCAGGCCAGCACGATTCCACGCACGGTCATCTCCTGGTCTACCCTCGCTTACCGGCATTCGCTCGAACTAGTCCAAGCGCTTGGAGTTTCACATGCCGGCCGTCGTGCTGATCGGTGCCCAGTGGGGCGATGAGGGCAAGGGCAAGGCCACCGACCTGCTCGGTGAACGCGTCCAGTGGGTCGTCCGCTACCAGGGTGGCAACAACGCGGGGCACACCGTCGTCTTGCCCGACGGCCAGAACTTCGCGCTGCACCTGATCCCCTCCGGCATCCTCACCCCTGGCGTGACCAACGTCATCGGCAACGGTGTCGTGGTCGATCCCGGTGTGCTGCTCGAGGAGCTGTCCGGGCTCGAGGCGAAGGGCGTCGACACCAGCAAGCTGCTGATCTCGGCCGACGCGCACTTGATCATGCCGTACCACGTTGCCATCGACAAGGTGACCGAGCGGTACCTGGGCAAGGCGAAGATCGGTACGACCGGTCGCGGCATCGGCCCCGCCTACCAGGACAAGCTCGCCCGCGTCGGCGTGCGCGTGCAGGACCTGCTCGACGAGAAGATCCTGCGGCAGAAGGTCGAGGCCGCGCTCGACTTCAAGAACCAGGTGCTGGTCAAGGTCTACAACCGCAAGGCGCTCGACGCCGAGCAGGTCGTGGACAGCGTGCTCGAGCACGGCTCGCACTTCGTGCAGCGCATCGCGGACACCCGCCTGCTGCTCAACGACGCGCTCGACCGCGGCGAGACCGTCCTGCTGGAAGGCTCGCAGGGCACCCTGCTCGACGTCGACCACGGCACCTACCCGTTCGTCACGTCGTCGAACCCGACCTCGGGTGGCGCGGCCGTCGGCTCCGGCATCGGCCCGACCCGCATCACCACGGTCATCGGCATCCTCAAGGCGTACACCACGCGCGTCGGCTCCGGCCCGTTCCCGACCGAGCTGAACGACGACATGGGCGAGCACCTGCGCAAGACCGGCGGCGAGTTCGGTGTCACCACCGGCCGTTCGCGGCGCACCGGCTGGTTCGACGCGCCGATCGCCCGCTACGCCTCGCGCGTCAACGGCATCACGGACTACTTCCTCACCAAGCTGGACGTGCTGTCCGGCCTGGAGAAGGTGCCGGTCTGCGTCGCGTACGAAGTGGACGGTCGCCGCGTCGACGAGATGCCGATGACGCAGACCGACGTGCACCACGCCGTCCCGGTGTACGAGGAGCTGCCGGGCTGGTTCGAGGACATCAGCGGCTGCCGCACGTTCGAGGAGCTGCCGGCGAACGCTCGCGCGTACGTCGAGTACCTCGAGGGCATCATCGGCGCGCGGGTGTCCGCGATCGGTGTCGGACCGGGCCGCGACGAAACGATCGTCCGGCACGACTTTCTGTCTTAGACAGAGCTATTTCCAGAATTCGGGCGGCGTTGACTTCGGGTTGACGCTCGCCTGTACTCAGCGGCATGAGTGAGCGCGAGATCCTGGTGGCTCGCCTGCACGTCGATCTTCGGCGGCAGGCGAGCGCGATCTGTCGTACGCGCTGATCAAACCCACCTTCTCGCTCGCCGCTGGGAGAAATCGTGTCGATTTCTGTTGCGGGCGTACTCGCGCGCCCGAAAACAGCCGTACCCCGCCCACGAAAACGTTCCCTACCGCTGCGCTGGATCAGTCCGGTCGCATTGGTTCTGCTGTGGCAGGCCGCCAGTTCGACCGGCGTCCTGCCACCGGACAAGCTCGCCTCACCGCTGACCGTCGTCGCCTCGGCGGGTGAGCTGATCGCCGACGGCCAGCTCGGCGAGGCGTTCGCCGTCTCGCTCGGCCGGGTGTTCTTCGGCTTCCTGCTCGGCGGGGTCGTCGGCGTCGTTCTCGGCCTGGTGTCCGGGCTTTCGCGCTGGGGCGAGACGCTGCTCGACCCGCCGGTGCAGATGCTGCGGACGTTGCCGCACCTCGGCCTCATCCCGCTGTTCATCCTGTGGTTCGGCATCGGGGAGGAGCCGAAGCTCGCGCTGGTCGCGGCGGGCGTCGCCTTCCCGCTGTACCTCAACCTGCACGCCGGCATCCGGCAGACCGACCCCGGCCTGGTCGAGGCGGCGAAGGTGCTCGGCTACACGCGCGTCGAACGCGTGGTGCACGTCGTGCTGCCGTCCGCCGTGCCGCAATCCCTGGTGGGTCTGCGGATCGCGCTCGGCACGGCGTGGCTCTCGCTGATCGTGGGCGAGCAGATCAACGCCGACGCGGGCCTCGGCTTCCTGATCAACAACGCCCGCGAGTTCCTGCGCACGGACATCGTCGTGGTGGGCCTGGTGGTCTACGCGCTGCTCGGCCTGACGACGGACTACCTCGTCCGGCTGCTCGAGAGGAGGGTGCTGCGATGGCGAGCGCGGTGAGCATTCGCGGTCTGCACAAGGCTTTCGGGTCACGGGTCGTGCTCGACGGCGTCGACCTGGAGATCGCGCCCGGCGAGTTCGTCGCGCTGCTGGGACGCAGCGGCTGTGGGAAGTCCACGCTGCTGCGGATCCTCGCCGGGTTGGACTCGGACGTGCGCGGGTCGTTCTCGGTGCCGGGCACGGTGTCCATCGCGTTCCAGCAGCCGAGGCTGCTGCCGTGGCGACGGGTGTGGCGCAACGTCTCCCTTGGGCTGCACGGGGTCGACGGCCGCGAGGTCGCCAGGAAGGCGCTGGACGAGGTGCGCCTGCCCGACCACGCCGACGCGTGGCCGCTGACGCTGTCGGGCGGTGAGGCGCAACGGGTCTCGCTCGCGCGGGCACTCGTCCGGCAGCCGGACGTGCTGCTGCTGGACGAGCCGTTCGGCGCGCTCGACGCGTTGACCAGGCTCGCGATGCACCGGCTGGTCGAGGACCTGTGGGAGGCGCACCGCCCGGCGGTGCTGCTGGTCACGCACGACGTCGACGAGGCGCTGCTCCTCGCCGACCGGATCGTCGTGCTCGACGAGGGGCGCGTCGTCGCCTCGCACTTCGTGGACCTGCCACGCCCGCGGCGCCGGGCGTCGTTCGTGGAGCAGCGCGTGCGCGTGCTGGCTGATCTGGGAGTTGACGATGCGCAAGCTGCTTAGCCTGCTGGCCGCGATCCTGCTGACCACGGGGTGCGGCGCGGCCGCGTCGACCCCCGGCGAGGTCGTGCTGAAGGTCGGTGACCAGAAGGGCGGGGCGAAGTCCCTGCTCACCGCGGCCGGTCTGCTGAACGACTTCCCTTACAAGATCGAGTGGTCGACGTTCACCTCCGGCCCGCCGCTGCTGGAAGCGGCGTCGGCGGGTGCGATCGACGTCGGCGGCGTCGGCAACACGCCACCGATCTTCGCCGCGGCGGCGAACGCCAAGATCGCCGCGGTGGGTGCGTCGAAGGGCAACGTCGAGAGCGACGCGATCCTCGTGCCCGCCTCGTCGGCCCTGCGTTCGGTGGCGGAACTGAAGGGCAAGAACATCGCCGTGGCGAAGGGCAGCTCGGCGCACGGCCAGGTGCTGACGACGTTGCGCGGCGCCGGTCTCACGACCAAGGACGTGACGCTGAACTTCCTGCAGCCGTCGGACGCGTACGGCGCGTTCACGCAGGGCAAGGTCGACGCGTGGGCGGTGTGGGACCCCTACACCGCGCAGGCGCAGCAGGAGGTCCAGGCGCGGGTGCTCGCCGACGGCAAGGGTTCGGCGAACGGCTACGGCTTCCAGGTCGCGAGCCGCAAGGCGCTGGACGACCAGGCGAAGAACCCCGCCATCAAGGAGTTCCTCGTCCGCTACTACAAGGCGCAGCGCTGGGCCGACGGCCACCGCGACGAGTGGGCGCAGGCGTGGTCCAAGGAGACCGGACTGAAGTACGAGGTCGCGCGGGCCGCGGTGGAACGCGCGGCGGACCTGCCGGTGCGGCTCGACGACACGGTGATCAAGTCCGAGCAGGAGCTCGCGGACGCCTTCACCGAGGACAAGACGTTGCCCGGCGAGGTCGAGTTCGCGAAGTTCGTCGACACGAGGTTCCAGGGAGATCTCTCATGAGCATCACGCTGCACTGGTTCCTGCCGACGTCCGGCGACGGGCGCACGGTCGTGGAGCACTTCCACGCCAACCGCGCGCCGAGCGCGGGCGCACGCCGCGAGCCGGACATCGACTACCTGGCGCAGATCGCGCGCACCGCCGAGCAGGTCGGGTTCACCGGCGTGCTGACGCCGACCGGCACGTGGTGCGAGGACGCGTGGCTCACCACCGCCGCGCTCATCGCGCAGACCTCGCGGCTGAAGTTCCTCGTCGCGTTCCGGCCAGGCGTCCTGTCGCCGACGCTCGCGGCGCAGATGGCGGCGACCTACCAGCGGATCTCCCGCGGGCGGCTGCTGCTGAACGTCGTGACCGGTGGTGATGCCGTTGAGCAGCAACGGTTCGGCGACTGGCTGGACAAGGACGAGCGGTACTCCCGCACCGACGAGTTCCTGCAGATCGTGCGCGAAGTGTGGTCGGGCAAGCCGTTCTCGTTCGACGGCAGGCACTACAAGGTCGAGGGCGCCACGGTGCTCGCACCGCCGGACCCGGTGCCGCCGATCTACTTCGGCGGTTCGTCGGACGCGGCCCTTCCGGTGGCGGCACGACGCGCCGACGTGTACCTGACCTGGGGCGAGCCGCCAGCCGATGTGGCGGCGAAGATCGCTCGGGTGCGCGCGCTGACCGATCGGCCGATCCGCTTCGGCATCCGGCTGCACACGATCAGCCGCGACAGCTCCGCCGAGGCGTGGGCCGCGGCGGAGCGGCTGCTCGACGCGCTGGACCCCGCCGCGGTGGCGCAGGCCCAGTCACAGCTGCGGGCGTCGGAGTCCGTTGGGCAGCAACGCATGGTCGCGCTGCACGGCGGCGACCTGAGCCGGGGCGTCCGCGGCCTGGAGATCTACCCGAACCTGTGGGCCGGTGTCGGGCTCGTGCGCGGCGGTGCCGGTACCGCACTGGTCGGCAGCCACGAGGAGGTCGCCGACCTGATCGAGGAGTACCACGCGATCGGCATCAGCGAGTTCATCCTGTCCGGCTACCCGCACCTGGAGGAGGCCTACTGGTTCGGGGAGGGCGTGCGCCCGATCCTGGCCCAGCGCGGCCTGCTGTCCGGCGAGCGAGAGCTCTCGCTCGCCGGCGCGCCTTCCTTCAGCTGAGCGCCCGTTGCTGGGCCTCGAGCAGCATGGTCTGCGTGACCTTGAGCTGGTCGAGGCCCAGCACGAACTGCTTGCCCATCTCGTCCGCGCTGCCCGAGCTGTCCCGGAAGACCAGCACGCACTCCCGCGCACCGTTCTCCAACGAGCCCAGCGCGGCCTTCCAGTTGCCGCGCACGCGTTCCTCCGGTGGTTCGGGGAACGCCGCGGCGTCGCGCAGCACCGGCAGCAGCTCGTCGCACGCGCTCGCGATCTTGGCCGGATCGTTGGCCCTGACCTGGTCGAACACCCGGCCGTTGCTGTTGATGACCGACAGGTAGGTGTCCCAGCCGCCGCCGTAGATCCAGATGTTGACCGCCTGGTCGCGGTTGAGCTCCGTGTCGCCCGACGGCGGCGGTGGTTGCAGCGGCGAGGCCTTGGGCGCCGTCGGCCACCACGCGACGAGAAACGCTGACACGACCGCGATCGCGATGAGTCCCCACGGCTTCGTCTGTCTGCCTGCCGGGCGTGTTCCCGTTGCCGCGAGGCCGCCGAGCAGCGCCGCGGCCGTGCCGAGGAACGGCAGCACCTGCATCGGACGGGTGGCCAGCGCGCTGTCGACGTGCGGGAACCCGTCCAGGTGCATGATCCAGATGGCGACCGTCGCGATGAGCCCGACCAGCCACGCCGACAGGAGCGCCGCGATGCGATCCACCTGTCGTGCGACGACCGTCGCGGTCGCGAACTGCACCACCGCGACCGCGAGCACCGCCCACGCCGATCGCACGAGCGTGGGCGACGGATCAGCCACCGCGACCGCCGCCATGATCAGCAGCCAGGTTCCGGCGCCCACCAGTGCCGCCAGCAGTGCGAAGCGGGGCAGCTCGCGGCGCAGCACCAGCGGCACCAGCCACAGCAGGCCGAGCGCGGCCGCGGTCGTCAGCCGGTCGAAGTTGAGCAGGAACGGGACGATCGCGCCGTTCAGCACCGCGTCGTCCACAGCGGACGTCCCGTAGCTCCGCATCAGCTCCACGACGGGACGCATGTAGTTGTGCCAGAACGCGTCCGCCGCCCCGATCTCGGTGAACCAGCCGAGCGCGCTGTAGCAGACGACGGCCGTCGCCCCCGCGATCAGCACCGCGTGCCACCGGACGCGGGCGAGTGTCGCGCAGTGGCCGACCCAGGAGCACACCAGCACCGCGGTGACCACGAGCAGCACCGACGCGGTCGCGCCGAGGACGGTGATCTGCTGCCGGTCCTGCGTGTCGAGGTGGTCGCCGAGCACGAACCCGATGCCGAGCGCCAGGCCCGGCAGCGCGAACACACCTCGGTGCGCGCCGCCCGTGCGCAGGAACACCGCGCCGCGGAACGCGATCGTGCCGACCAGAGCCGCCGCGATCACCGCCCACACGATCCGCATGACGAGCATGGACCCGTTGCCCTCGCGGTACCAGGTGAGCTCGCGCAGCCCGGTGACCGCGTGCCACCACGCGATCTGCACCGCGAGCGCGCTCACCAGCACCTCCCAGAAACCCGGCCGCAGCAAGGAGTTCGGGTCCCGCATCGCCGCCGCCCGTGCGGCGCGCGTCGGGTGGATCGCGATCCACCGGCGGATGTTCTTGCTCGGACTCAGGTTCCGGTACGGGTCGTCCGCACCGGTCCACTGCACGACGAGCGCGTCCGCGTACTTCTCGCGTGACCGCAGCACCGCGGTGCGCGCCAGGTAGACGAGCGCGACCATGACGGCCAGCCGCCACGCGATGCCCCACGTGACGCCCTCACCGGGCCTGGAGAAGTCCGGGAGCCGCCACGGCGTCTTGGACAGCAGCATCGGGTTGACCAGCACCAGCCCGTACGGCACCAGCACCGTGATGAGGAACGCGCGCCACACCGCGAGCGTCGCGTACGTCGTCGTCACGTCACCGCGCACGTGCGCCAGCTCGTGCAGCACGATCGCCCGGAACGAGTCCGGATCGCGGCGGTGCAACGCGACCAGGCCCGCGTCGAGGCACACGATCTTGCGCCGGTGGTGCCCGAACGCGACGCCACCCGCTCGCCGGCTCGTCGGGTCGAGCACGAACTCGGGCGCCTCGCGCAGCCCGGCCCGCACCACCAACTCGGCCAGCGTGTCGCTCAGCTCGTCGGCGAGCGCGCCTTCGAGCGGCACCAGGCGTGACCGGCGGATCCGCCAGGCAGGCCGCGCGAGGTAGATCACCAGCGCGACCGCGAACAGCAGCAGCACGCCGCCCGCCAGCCACGCCGCGCGCGGCACGAGGAAGACGGACATGCAGGCCCGGTAGGCGTCCCACTTCCGCTGGTCGGGGTCGACGTCCAGGGCCGAGGTGAAGTAGAGGCCCGCGCGCACCTGGCAGCGGGCGTCGTCCAGCGAGGTGGCGGTCGGCCACACCGCCGCGTACCGCCCGAAGACCAGCAGCGTGGTCGCGACCGCGAGCCCGACGAGGGTGGCGAAGCGCAGCGTCGTACCGGACGGCACTCGCAGCAGGTCAGTTCTCACGTGTGAGCTGGGCTCTCAGCGCGTCGGCCACCTTCGTGGCCTGCTCTTCCGAGAGCCCCAGCTCCAGTGCCCGCTCCCGCGCCATCGCGTGCAGCTCGTCGAGCTGCTCGTCGGTGATCGTTCCTTCGGGCAGCTCCTTGCGACGCAGGCGTTTCCACAGCCTGCTGCCGGTGTTGACCACCGCCTCACCGGTCTTGTCGGCCAGCCGGTTGTAGGTCGCGGTGGCGATGGCGAGCGCGACCGGTGAGACGAGTGCGATGGCGACGTCGATGCCCGAGCCGAGGACCTCGCCGGGCCTGCCGCGCTGCGCCAGCACCTTCTCCGGATCACGCAGGTACGCGCGGCTGACCGGCTCGAACAGCGCTAGCTCGTCCGGTGCGACGGCCGCGACCACTTCGCGTGCGACGGTACTGACGAAGTCCTCGTGATCCATCCCTAGATGCTGCGTGGACAGATCGGCTGTGTCACTCGTCCGTTGGGACGACGGGCACACTCGGCGAGGTGAGCGACTTCGTGGAGATGTACGCGCGGATGCCGTCCTTCGGAGAGCCGGAGATCATCCACGCGCGATCCCGGCCGGCGCCGAGATACTCGAGCTGGGCAGCGGCGCCGGGCGCGTGACGCACGAGCTGATCGCGCTCGGCCACCCGGTCGTGGCCGTCGACTCGGATCCGCGCATGCTCGACCGGATCCGCGGCGCGGAGCTGGTCTGCGCCCGCATCGAGGAGCTGGACCTGGGGCGCCGCTTCCCGGTCGTCCTGCTGGGCTCGCACCTGGTCAACCGGCCGGAACCGGGCGCGCTGCTGGACTCCTGTCGCAGGCACGCGGGCGGTGTGGTGCTGATCGAACGGCACCCGCCGTCGTGGTTCGCCGACCCGGCCGGGGTCCGCGACGTCACCCGCCCCGGACCGGGCCTGCTCGCCGCCACCGTCGACCACACGATCGGCGCCACGACGTGGACCGAGGACTTCGTGGTGCGCGACCACGACCTGCCCGTGCTGCTGGAGGAGCACGGGCTGGCCGTGGAGCGCTACCTCACCGAGGACGAGCGCTGGGTGCTCAGCGTGCCTCGACAGCGGTGTCCGGGTTGTCGGCGAACAGCCCGTCGATGCCCTGCTTGAAGAACACCTCGTACTCGGCGAACGCCCTGCCGTACGCGGCCGGGTCGACGGAGGAGCGGAAGTCGGCGGGCAGGAAGGCGTTCTCGTTGCGGAACGTCCACGCGTGCACGACCAGCCGCGCCCGGTGGGCGTCCTTGACCAGCGACGTCGGCTGCTGCAGGAACCCGGCCGGGTCGCGCGGGATGATCCGGTCCTTCGTCGCGCCGATGCCGTCGGCGTAGGTGGCGATCTCCTTCAGCCCGGCGGGCGTGATCATGTCGCTGTACGTCCGCTTGTCGCCGCCCGCCACGAAGTCGTAGGGCGCGCCCGCGGCGTTGATCAGCTGCACGATCGGCACTCGCAGCTGCCGGTTCAGCTCCTTGAGGTTGCCGACCTCGAACGACTGCACGAACACCTTGGCGCTGCGCCGGTTCAGCCCGTTGCGGTTGAGCGCGTCGACCAACTTGGGCTCCAGCGCCAGCCCGATCGACTTGAAGTAGGTCGGGTGCTTGGTCTCCGGGTAGATGCCGATCTCCCGGTGCAGCTCGCGGGACAGCCGCCTCGTGAGGTCGACGACCTCCTGGAAGGTCGGCACCTCGAACCGGCCGTCGTACAGGGTGTTGCGCGGCCGGATCTCCGGGATGCGCTCCTTGGCGCGCAACGTCTTCAGCTCGGCCAGCGTGAAGTCCTCGGTGAACCAGCCGGTGACCGCGATGCCGTCGATCGTCTTCGTGGTCCTGCGCGCGGCGAACTCGGTGCGCGTGGCGACGTCGGTCGTGCCGCCGATCTCGTTCTCGTGCCGCGCGACCAGCTTGCCGTCCTTCGTGGACACCAGGTCGGGCTCGACGTACTCGGCGCCCATGCGCGCCGCGAGCTCGTACGAGGCCAGCGTGTGCTCGGGGCGGTACGCGGACGCGCCGCGGTGCCCGATCACCAGCGGTTCGTCGTTGCCGCCCGTCGCCGCGCCCGACGGAACCACCACCGCCGCGAGCACCACGACTGTCGCTGCCAGAGCTCTTCGGTACATCGCTGGACCTCCCGTTTCCGCGCTGAAAGGGGCACCCAAGCATCGAAACACGAAGAACAGGTGAACGGTCACTCTCTGGCGAGTGCCGCTTCCTCGAGATCCAGCTCCCGCAGCACCCGGAACAGCACCTCGTCGTCGATCTCACCGGCGTCGCGGGCCTGCACGAACACCTCGCGCTCGGTCGCCAGCATCGTCCGGCGCAACCGCCGGTACGCCGCCGCGGGGCTTTCGCTCTCCTGCCTGCCCAACCGCTCCCACGCCGCGTTGCCGCGGTGCTCGGCGATGATCCGCAGCCGGTCGACGATCTGCGGCGGCACGTCCTCGCCGACCAGCTCGTCCAGCCGGTCGACCGACGCCTGCGCGGCTCGGTGCTGCACCTGCGCCTCGGCGAGCGCGTCCCCGCGCTCCTCGTTGTTCTCGAACCCGATCTTGCGGATCACCCAGGGCAGGGTCGTGCCCTGGATCAGCAGCGTCCCGACGACGACCACGAACGTGCAGAACAGGATCACGTTGCGCTCCTCGACCCGTGAGTCGATCGCGGCCGCGGCGGCGAGGGACACCACGCCGCGCATGCCGGCCCACGCGATCACGTTGACCTTGCCGACGTGCGGCATGCCCTCCCGTTCGCGGACCCGTTTCGACAGCCAGATCGGCAGGTACGTCGCCGGGTACATCCACACGAACCGCACGACGATCGTCGCCAGCAGCACCAGCAGCGCCGCCTGCACGAGCTGCCAGTTCAGGTCCACGTCGCTGAGCACCTTGCGGACCTGGAGCCCGATGATCGCGAAGACGAACGCCTCCAGCAGCGCGTCGACCGACCGCCACACCGCGGCGTCCTGCAACCGGGTCGAGTAGCCGGTGCTCGGCGCGTTGTGGCCGACGTAGAGCCCCGCGACCACGACGGCGAGCACACCGGACGCCTCGACGCTCTCCGCGAACAGGTAGGCGCCGAACGGCACCAGCAGGGCGAACGCGCTGTCCAGCAGTCCTTCGCCGCACATCCGGCGGACCCGTTGCACCAGGAACCCGAAGACCAGGCCGAGCGCGATGCCGCCGACGGTCGCGGCCAGGAACACGAACACGCCTTCGCCCCAGCCCATCGCCGTCCCGACCGCGGCCGCGACGGCGACCTTGTACGCGGTCAGCGCGGTCGCGTCGTTGATCAGGCTCTCGCCGGTCAGCAACGTCATCGCGCGGCGCGGCAGACCCAGCCGCCGCCCGATGGTGATGGCGGCGACCGCGTCCGGCGGTGCGACGACCGCGCCCAGCACGAGAGCGGCGGCCAGCGGCATGTCCGGGATCACGAGGTGCGCGACCCAGCCGACGGTGACCGTCGTGAACAGCACGAGTCCCACCGCGAGGAAGCCGATCGGCCGCAGGTTCGCGCGGATGTTCAGGTACGAGCTGTCCAGCGCGGCCGAGTAGAGCAGCGGCGGCAGGACCAGCACGAGGATCAGGTGCGGATCCAGGTCGAACGCGGGCAGCCCCGGGATGAACGACACCCCCAGGCCCACCGCCACCAGCAGCAGCGGCGCCGACCAGTTCAGTCGGTTCGCCAGCGCTGTGACGAGCAGCGCACCCAGCAGCAACATCAGCAGTTCCGGCCCGTGCATGCGCTCATCTTGCGCCACGACGGCGGGCCCGGCGCGTGCCATGTGGACAGTCGGGGTTCTTTACATTCCCTTTAGACGATTACCGCGCGCCTGTGACCAGCACCACAGTACGGTCCAGGGGTGACCGCACAACCGACACCGGACGTCGCGAAACTCGTCGCCGAGTTCGACGAGGAGCGGCCGTGCCGCACCCTGTCGCCGCGCTGGGAACGGGCGATGTGGATCGCCGGTCTCGCCGTCGCGCTGCTCGTGCTGAAGCAGGTGTTCTTCCCGTTCAGCAAGGGAAACCAGTTCTACCTGGTGATCTTCCTGGCGGTGACGCTGCCGCTGGTGTTCCTCTGCTACCGGCCGGGCGGCAAGGCGCCGGAGAAGGACGACCCAGCCTGGTACGACTGGGTGCTGGCGGCGCTGGCGTTCGCTGTCGCGGCCTACCCGCTGCTCGGCGGCTTCGACGCGTTCCTCGACCGGCAGGGCCAGCTCACGCCGCTGGACGTCGCCGCGGGCGCGGTGCTGCTCGTGCTGATCCTGGAGGCGTGCAGGCGCACCACCGGGCTGGTGCTGCCGATCGTCTGCCTCGGCTTCGTCGCCTACGCCTACTACGGCGGATACCTGCCGCCCAGCTGGGGGATCGCGCACGCGGGCGTGGACTTCGGGCAGATCATCAACGGCTTCTACAACGACGCCAGCGGTTTCTACGGCACACCGCTGGACGTCGCCGCGACCTACATCGTGCTGTTCACGATCTACGGCGCGGTGCTGAACGCCTCGGGCGCCGGCAAGTTCTTCGTGGACATCAGCTTCGCCGCGTTCCGCAGGTCGCACACCGCGCCGGGCCGCACCGCGGCGACCGCCGGGTTCCTGCTCGGCACGGTCTCCGGGTCGGGCACCGCGACGACGGTGTCGCTGGGCGCGGTGACGTGGCCGATGCTGCGGAAAGCCGGATATCCCAAGGAGAACGCGGGCGGCCTGCTCGCCGCGTCCGGCATCGGCGCGATCCTGTCGCCGCCGACACTGGGCGCCGCGGCGTTCATCATCGCGGAGTACCTGGAGACGTCGTACCTGCAGGTGCTGATCTGGGCGATCATCCCGACCCTGCTGTACTACCTGGGCATCGCGCTGGCCGTGGAGGCCGACGCGCGGCGGTTCGGCGCCCGCCCGGTCGACATCGACTCGCCGTCGCCGCTGACGTTGCTCAAGCAGGGCGGCTACCACTTCCTGTCGCTCGGCATCATCGTCGTGTTCCTGGCGCTGGACATCCCTCCTTACGCCGCAGTCGTTTACGCCAGTGGCGTCGCCGCTCTGTTCGCGTTGCTCAAGGAGCGCCGCGGCTGGCTCTACCTGGTGGCGGACTCGCTGTCGACGGGCGTGCGCTCGGCGTTCCCGGTGATCGCGGTGTGCGCGGCGGCCGGCGTGATCACGTCGACCATCACCAAGACCGGGCTGGGGCAGGAGCTCGCGTCGTCGCTCGTCGACCTGGCCGAGCTGATGGCGTCGAACGCGACGATCGTGCTGTTGCTGACCGCGGTGTTCTCGGCGCTCGCCGTCTCGGTGCTGGGACTGGCCGTTCCGGTGACCGCGTCGTTCATCATCTCGTGGGTCGTGATCGGCCCCGCGCTGATCAACCTCGGCGTCGACAAGGCCGAGACGGCGATGTTCATCTTCTACTACGCGGTGCTGTCCGAGGTGACGCCGCCGACCGCGCTCGCCGCCGTGGCGGCCGCCGCGATCACCGGCGGCGACGTGCTGAAGACCATGTGGCAGACGTGGAAGTACACGCTGCCCGCGTTCCTCGTGCCGCTCGCGTTCGTGCTCACCGACGAGGGTTCCGCGTTGCTGCTGCGGGGATCCCTGTTCGACTCGCTGTGGACGTTCGTCGTGTCCGCTCTTGGCGTGGCCGCGCTGGCCGTGCTGACGAGCGGCTGGCTGCTCGGCGCGGCGCGCTGGCCGGAACGGCTCCTGTGCGTGCCGGCCGCGTTGTTCCTGCTCTACCTGCAGCCGCTGACCATCGGCATCGGGATCGGGTTCCTGGTGCTCGCTGTTGCCGTGCATTTCGTACTTCGTAGGAGGACGCAAGATGCGTAGGTTGACGATCGGCCTGCTCGCGCTCGCCGTGGTCGTTTCGGGGTGCGGTGGCAAGCGGACGGCATCGCCGTCGGACACCGGCGGAGGCGCGGGCTGTGAGGCGGCCGACGGTCGCATCACGATCGCGACCGGCAACTCGGGCGGCGTGTACTTCGTCGTCGGCGGTGGACTGGCGAAGTTGATCAGCGACAACACCAAGCTGAAGGCGTCGGCCGCCGAGACGGGCGCGTCCGTGCAGAACATCCAGCAGCTCGTCGCGGGCAGCTACGACGTGGCGTTCTCGCTGGCGGACACGGCGGCGGACGCCGTGCAGGGCAAGGGCGCCTTCGACGGCAAGCCGGTCAAGGTGTCCGCGCTGTCGCGCATCTACCCGAACTACACGCAGGTGCTCGTGCGCGCGGACTCCGGCATCAACAGCGTCGCGGACATGAAGGGCAAGCGGATCTCGACCGGTTCGCCGAAGTCCGGCACCGAGGTGATCGCCGGACGGCTGCTGCAGGCGGCCGGCCTGTCCATCGACACCGACGTGCAGGCGCAGCGGCTGGACCTGGCGAAGACCGCGGACGGCATGAAGGACGGCAGCCTCGACGGTCTCGTGTGGTCCGGTGGCCTGCCGACCGCGCAGATCACCGACATCACCACGTCGTTGAAGGAGAAGGTGAAGTTCGTCGACATCACGCCGCAGCTCGACGCGTTGAAGAAGGTCAACCCGGTCTACGACCGCGGCACCATCCCGGCGGCCACGTACTCGCAGGCCGCCGACGCGCCGACCATCGTGGTGCCGAACGTCCTGCTGGTGAAGGACGACTTCCCGGCGAACAACGCGTGCGCCATCACCAAGCTGCTGTTCGACAAGAAGTCGGACCTCGAAAAGGTGCATCCGGCCACCAAGGACATCGCCCGTGACAAGGCCTCGGCGACCGACCCGGTGCCACTCCACCCCGGCGCCAAGCAGGCACTCGGCTGAATGAACTACGCTCGGGCATCGTGCGTGTCCTGGTCATCGGGTCTGGCGCCCGTGAACATGCCCTTGTCCTCGCGTTGTCACGCGATCCTCAGCTGACCGCGCTTGCCTGCGCGCCGGGCAACGCCGGCATCTCGGGCCTCGCGGAGATCTACGGGGTGGATGTCTCCGATCCCGCGGCGGTAGCCGCGCTGGCCAAGGACTGGGACGCGGATCTCGTCGTCATCGGCCCCGAGCAACCACTGGTTGCCGGGGCCGCAGACGCGGTCCGCGCCGCCGGCATCCCGTGCTTCGGCCCGTCCCGCGACGCGGCCCGAATCGAAGGCTCCAAGGCGTTCGCCAAGGACGTCATGACCGCGGCGGGCGTCCCGACGGCGCACAGCGAGGTCGTCGACAACCCGGCGCGCCTCGACTCCGCCCTCGCCCGCTTCGGCCCGACGTGGGTCGTGAAGGACGACGGCCTCGCGGCGGGCAAGGGCGTCGTGGTGACGGCCGACCTGGCCGCGGCCCGCGCCCACGCGATGACGCTGCTCGACGGCGGCCACCCGGTGCTGCTGGAGTCGTTCCTCGACGGCCCCGAGGTGTCCCTGTTCTGCGTCACCGACGGCGTCACCGTCGTCCCGCTGCTGCCCGCGCAGGACTTCAAGCGCGTGGGCGACGGCGACCACGGCCCCAACACCGGCGGCATGGGCGCCTACGCCCCGCTGCCGTGGGCCCCGGCAGGCCTGGTGTCCGACATCGTGTCTGTCTGCGTGCAGCCCGTCGTCGACGAGCTCGCACGCCGCGGCACGCCGTTCACCGGCCTGCTCTACGCCGGTCTGGCGCTGACGTCCTCAGGTGGCCCGCAGGTCATCGAGTTCAACTGCCGCTTCGGCGACCCGGAGACCCAGTCCGTGCTGGCCCTCTTGAGGACTCCTCTCGGCGGCCTCTTCCTCGCCGCCGCCAACGGCGCCCTGACCGAGTTCCCCGCCCTGGAGTGGGACTCCGGCTACGCGGTGACCGTCGTCGTGGCTGCCGAGGGCTACCCCGGCAGGCCGCGCACCGGTGACGTGATCACCGGCGCCGAGGCCGAGGGCGTGCTGCACGCAGGCACCCGTCGCCGCGAGGACGGCGCCGTCGTGTCCACCGGCGGGCGCGTGCTTTCCGTTGTGGGGACTGGGAAGTCTCTCAACAAGGCGCGTGATCGGGCGTACAAGTTGATCGATGGCATCCACTTGACCGGCTCGCATCACCGGTCGGACATCGCGCTGAAGGCGGCCGAGGGCACGATCACGGTCCCCTAGAGCGAGCGCGGTCTCCGCTGACGCGCACGCGGCGTCAGGGCGTCCAGGTGGGAACCATCTCCGGGTGGTCTTCGTCCAACCACAGGTGTGCCTCACGCAGGCGTTGGTAGCCTGCGAAGTGGGACCGAACCGTTACCGAACGTACGGGGGTAGGACGTCGTGGCAGAGGACAACGCGGCAGCGGGGGCCCTCCTCGGCGCCGTCGCTGGTGTCGGTGGAGCGGTGGGTGCAGCTGTCGGATCGCTGTTCGCCGCTGAGGGGGCTCTCGGCAGAATGCTCGCCGGGGCATCGGGGCAGAAATTCGAGGTCGACAAGGGCACGGTCCTGCAGGCCGGCAAGGTGATCAGTGATCAGGCGACCGTGCTGCAGGACGCTCTCTCGCATGCGGGCCAGCGACTGGAAGTCGTGGTCGACGACGATGTGAACAAGCCCATCGCCTCGGCCTGGAACACGAGGCTCGTCAACGGCGAGTCGTCTTATGCGGGCCGGATTCAGCAGTACATCAACAGCCTCGACAACCTCGCCGGCCAGCTGAAAGAAGCTGCGAAGCAATACGGTTTCACCGAGGATGAAGTTCAAGCAGCGTTCGGAGACAAGGGTGTTCAGTAGGGTAAGCCTTCCTCTCGCTGCGGTCGTGGTCGCTCTGGCCGTGGCCGGTTGCACGCAGCAGGTGCCCGGTACGGGAGGCGGTTCGAGCGAAACGCCACCGCCCGCGAGCACCTCATCCAGCGCGAACCGTCCAGATCGGCCGGAGGCCCTCAAGGTCGACGGGATCGACGCCTGCAAGGTCCTGACGCCTGAACAGATGCAGACGCTCAAGGTCCAGCGAACTGTTCCGGAGACCAACAAGATCATCGGTTTGGACATTCCGTTGTGCAACTTCGCCACGGCGAGTGCTCCGCGTTTCTCCTACGGCGTGGGACTGGTCGGCTCGAAGGGAATCGACTACCTGCGTTCCGGTGGCAGCAACCTCGACATCAACGATGATGAAGTTTCCGGGTACGCCGCGTTGCAGACGAATCTGACCGGCGTGACCACTGAATGCGTTTACTGGCTCGACGTGGCTGACGGAAAAATGCTCATGGTCGAATATCGTCCGGCCACGGAGAAAGAATCCCGAGAGCAGATGTGCCAGAAGGCGAAGCAGGGGGCCGAGTCCGCCCTTAAAACACTGAAGACATTGCAGTGAGGGGGAACGATGTCGAACGAGTCGTTCGGTGACGCCCGCTACGCGGGATATGACAACGCTGGCCTCGCCAACCTGATCGAGGGCTTCCGGGCCAGCGGAGGCGCCCGCGTTTTCGGCGAGGCGTCTGCTGCGCTGCGCGAGCTGTCCTTGCAGCTCGAGAAGACCGATGACGACCTGCGCCGGGAGCTCGGCAAGCTGAACATCTCCTGGCAGGGGCTCGCGGGCGACAACGCAGGGCAGAGCGTCGAGGCGTCGGCCAAGCACGGTGGCGACAGCAGCGATGCGGCCAAGCAGAACGCCCAGGCCACGATGATGCAGAGCGAGGCCAACAGCCAGGCCCGCAACACCATGCCGGAGTCTCAGAAGCTTCGCGGCGCCACCTCCACCGGGATCGTCGACGACGTGGCCGGGTTCTTCGGGCACGAGACCGATCGCGCCAAGGAGGTCAAGGAGACCAACGCGGCCCGGCAGCAGGCGATCGACAGCCTCAACGGCTACTCGCAGAACTCGCAGGACGCGATCAACCGGTTCCAGGACCCCGGCCGCCCGCCGAACTTCGAGGTCACCTCGACGTCGAGCGTCAGCACGCCGGTCGGCCACACACAGCAACCCGGCGTCGGCACGCCCGGATTCCACGGCACGCCGGGCACGCCCGGCTCGACCGGCCTGCCCCCAGGTACGGGCGGCAACCCGGTCGGCCCCGTGCCGAACGTGCCCGGTGGCACCACCGGCACGCTCCCCGGAACGCCACCGCCCGGCGCCATCCCGCCCGGTCCCGGTCTGCCCGGCAAGCTCGGTTCGCCGTTGCCCGTCGGGCTCGGGATCGCGACCGCCGCGGCGGCTGGTCTCGGTGCGGCCGCGGCGACCGCGCGGCCTGGTCAGACCGTCGGCGGTGGGCGTGGGCCGAGCCAGGCGCCCAAGACGCCGATCGCTCCCGCTGGGCCGAAGGGTGCGCCGAGCACCATCGGTGCCGGTGGCACGGGCACCGGCAGTGGCACCACCAAGGGTGGCGCCGCGGGTGTCGGGGCTGCCGACGAGCACGGTCCGAACCGGCCTGGTGCCAAGGGTGGCGCCGGTGTTGCCGGCAAGGGCGGCTCTGGCCTGATGTCTCCCGCGGCCGGTGCGGCCAAGGGCGAGGGCGACGAGGACGAAGAGCACGTGCGGAAGTACGGGGTCGACTCGGACGACGTGTTCGGTGACGAGCGCATGGTGGTCCAGTCGGTCATCGGCGAAGACCCGAAGGACAAGTAGATCCCTTGAGCTCTCCAGGTTCTGTGGTTCTGTCCACATTGGAGTTCGACGTCGCGTGGGAGGCCCAGCGCCTCCCCGCGCGCAACGTCGCGCTCGACGTGCCCAGCCCCGGTACGACGCACACCGAACGTGCGCAGTTCGTGGCGAGCGCCTGGGGATCGCTGGAGGGGCGCGGCCTGGCCAGCAGAGGCCGGGTCGTGCCGGAGCTCGCCGACGGGTTCGCCTTGCTGGCGAACCCGCAGGTGAGCATCGACATCTGGATCTGGGCCGACCGGCAGATCACCGGGCTCGCGGCCTCGATCGGTGAGGAAGCGATCCTCGCCGTCGTCGACGGCAACGAGGTGTGGCTGATCGAGGCTCGGGCCAGCGCGCTCGCCGAGGCCGCGGTGTCCGTGGCAGGCGACATGCCGTCCGGGCACGGGCGGTCGATCAGCCTGCCGCACGACACGCTGCGCGACGCGTCCGCCGAGGCGGGCAAGGACGCGGAGAAGTTCCTCCTCGCGCTGGAACGGCGGGGCATCCCGCTCAGCGACGCGCAGGAGCTCGCCCGCATGTGCGACGGCATGAGCACGCGCGGGCAGTTCGGGGTCGAGCGCGGACGGGACCGGGCGGGCCGGGTCGTCGCGTTCCACGACACGCCGAACGGGCGGTTCCTGCACCAGATGCGGCCCAGCTCGGACGGGCGGAACTGGAGCACGGTCACGCCCGCGAGCAACCAGAAGCTCGCAAGCAGCGTCTGGGAGTTGCTCCAGGAGGTCTAGGCGGGAACCTAACGGGCACCAGCGTCGTCTTAAGAGTCGCGGGCCTGGGGGGCCAGGGGTGAAGCCCGCTGCCATCTGGGAGACGTCCGTTGAGAGCAGTCCTCAGCCCAGCCGCTTACCGTTCCGCGTGGGAGAAACTCGAGCTCGGCGCCATGCCGATCGTGCTCTACGTGGAGGAGCCCGGCGAGCCCGAAGAGCTCGCCGAACACATGCAGGGAAACGAGCTCGATCCGTGGCTCGCCGCGGCGTTCAAGCTCATCGCCACGCCACCGTTGTCGATCGACCTCCGGCTCGGGTACGGCAGCACCTCGGTGCGCGCGCTGGCCACGAGCAACGTGCTCGCCGTGCTCACGCGTGACGCGATGACGATCAGGGAGATCGACGATCCGATCGACGCGCTCGTCGGTCTCCTGCCTGACGCGCCGGGTGAGTTGCGCGCGCAGTTCGGGGCCGCCGTCGTCGACGCGGGTGGGCGCAGGCAGCGTGCCGCCGACGTCGTCGACTGGTCGTCGAACGACGGTGTCACCCAAGAGGCGCTGAAAGCGCGAATCGGCTCCATGGTCGACACGATTCGTTCTATCGTCGAGAAGTAGAGACCAAGGGGGTTGGCCGGCGTGGCTGTCGCGAAGTTCAACACCGAAGCCATGGAACAGTGCCGCACTACCGTGAGCAGTCAGGCCGGGCAATTCGGCGCGATCGGGGACGGCTTTTCCAATCAGTATGGCAATCCGGACATTTTCGGAAAGCTGTCCGCTTCCGGTTCGATGTCCGGTTCGGTGAGCTCGATGGACGAGGCCGCCGGACGCGAGTTCGCCGCCGCCGAGACTTTGCTCGGCAAGGTGGAGCGAACGCTCGACGCGGTCCAGCAGAACGTCGCGGACATCGAGGAGTCCAACGTGCAGTCGTTCCGGACGGTGTGAGCTGATGAGTGCGAAGGACGAGGTCGCGGCACTTCCCGGCGGGGCGCCGCTCGCCGCGCTCGCGGACAAGGTCGAGACCGCGCAGCCCGAGGCCGTGCGCGAGATCGCGACCCGCTGGCGTCAGGCCGCGGGCAAGTGCGGTGACAACACCAACACCGTGCAGCAGTCGGTCAACCAGCTCGACGGCGCGTGGCAGGGCGGCTCGGCGGACGGTTTCGTCGCGTACATGGGCAACTTCGGCAAATGCGGCACCGCGATGGCTGAGGCGCTCAACAATGCGGCGACCGATGTCGAAGCCGCGGCGTCCGCACTGGAAAGCGCGAAGACGTCGATGTCGCGCATCTGTGAGGACCTGCTGAGCCGGGTTCGGCAATTGCGCCAGCAGTACCGGAACTTCCCCGAGGAAGATCTGAACAGCGCGATCGCCGGCATGTGCCAGGAAGCGACCAGCGACGCGGAACCCGTCATCGCGCAGGCCGACAGCGCACTGAGCAATGCGCAGGGTGCGTTGAACGGCCGCGCGGGCGGGCTCTCGCCGAAGTTCTCCACGATGGAGGACCCGACCTCGCAGTCCTTCACGCCGGCACCGGGCAAGTCGATCGAGTGGGCGCCGACGCCCCCGCCCGACGAGTCGACCAAGCCGTCCAGCGCCGAGCCGAAGCCGAGCACCGGCGGGTCCACCGGAAGCGGTTCCGGTGGTTCCGGCGGTGGTTCCGGCGATGGTGGTGGTTCCGGTGGCGGAGGCGGCGGCACCGGTGGTGGCGGAGGTGGTGGCCTCGGCCCGAGCGGCGGCCCGCCGTCCGGCAGCCCGCCGCCCGGCAACGTCGAGGAGTGGATCCGCGAGGCCATCAAGATCCTGCAGGCCAACGGCATCCCGGTCACCGACGAGAACATCGACGAGATCTGGAAGATCATCGAGAAGGAGTCGAGCGGAAACCCGCACGCCATCAACGACTGGGACTCGAACGCCGCCAAGGGAACGCCGTCGAAGGGGCTGATGCAGTGCATCGACCCGACGTTCCAGGCGCACAAGCTGCCCGGCCACGACGACATCTGGAATCCGGTCGACAACATCATCGCCGGAGTCCGGTACACGTTCTCGCGGTACGGCGGCTTCGAGGGCCACCCCGGTCTCAAGGCGATGTCGCAGGGCGGCGGCTACCAGGGCTACTGACGCCTGGTGCGGTGAACGGGCCGTTCACTCGACCTCCGCCGTTGTGGGCGGAACGAAGTGGGCGGGAAAATCGTTGCGCAACGAGGAAGCGCGCGGGGGCAGCGGCAGGGATACCGCCATCGGCACGGCGGGCAGGCTGAGCGGACTACGGCGTCTCGGACTACGGCGTCGCCGCCTGCCGGGTGGTTAACCTGGCGGCATGCTGACCGTCGCCGCGAGGGCCGCTGTCCCGCCGTTCCACGTCATGGACGTGCTGTCCGCAGCCGCGCGCAGGCAGCGGACGCACGGGGACGTGGTGTCGCTGGCCGCGGGGCAGCCCTCGAGCCCGGCGCCGCGGCCGGTGCGGGAGGCGGCGGAGCGCGCGCTGCGGGAGCAGACGCTCGGGTACACCGAGCAACTGGGCATCCTGGAGCTGCGCGAGGCCATCGCCGGGCACTACGAGCGGATGTACGAGCTGGACGTGCACCCGGACGACGTGGTCGTGACGACCGGGTCGTCGGGTGCGTTCCTGCTGGCGTTCCTGAGCGCGTTCGACGCCGGGGACAAGGTCGCGCTGGCGCGGCCGGGCTACCCGGCGTACCGGAACATCCTGAGCGCGCTCGGGTGCGAGGTGGTCGAGCTGCCGTGCGGGCCGGACACGCGGTTCCAGCCGACGGTGGAGATGCTCGACCCGAGCCTCAAGGGTGTGATCGTCGCCAGTCCGGCCAACCCGACGGGCACGGTGGTCGACGTCGGGCCGATCGCCGGGTGGTGCGCGGAGAACGGGGTGCAGCTCGTCAGCGACGAGATCTACCACGGGATCAGCTACGGCGACCCGCTGCACTGCGCGTGGGAGACCGACCGCGAGGCGATCGTGGTCAACTCGTTCTCCAAGGCGTTCGCGATGACCGGGTGGCGGCTCGGGTGGATGTTGCTGCCGAAAAGGCTGCGGCGCGCGGTCGACTGCCTCACCGGCAACTTCACGCTGTGCCCGCCCGCGTTGGCGCAGTACGCGGCGGTCGAGGCGTTCAGCCACCAGTCGTACGCCGAGATCGAGCAGCACGTCCTGCGCTACCGGACGAACCGCGACCTGCTGCTCGCCGGGCTCGACGAGCTGGGCATCGACAGGCTCGCGCCCGCTGACGGCGCGTTCTACGCGTACGCCGACGTCCGGCACCTCACCGACGACTCAATGGGCTTCTGCAAGAAGCTGCTCGACGACACCGGGGTCGCGATCGTCCCCGGCATCGACTTCGACCCCGTCGACGGGCACCACTTCATCAGGATGTCCTTCGCCGGGTCCACTGAGGACATCGAGGAAGCGTTGCGGCGACTGAAGGCCTGGCTGCCCTAGCCGCACTGCCAGAGGACGGCAGCGGGCCGGGCTGGCATGGCACTGTTGTACCGGGAGGGTCCGACAAAAACGGGAGCGGAACTATGTGGGCGATCATCGGGTGGCTCGTCGCGATCTGGCTCGTGCTCACCGTCGTCGGTGCGGTGGTGAAGGGACTGTTCTGGCTGGCGGTCGTCGGCGGCGTCCTGCTGGCGGGCACGGCCGCGTACGGCGCGATCAAGAGCCGCAGGTGATGCACTGGAATATCGGCCGGAAGACGTTCACCATGTAGCGGTGTTGCAGTCCGACGAGGCACGCCTGGCCAGGTGGGAGGCACGCGTCGAGTGGCCGATGACGGCCCTCGCCGTGGTCTTCCTGGTGGCCTACGCCTGGCAGGTGCTCGACGACAAGGCCACCACCGGCCTGCACGCCGTGCTCGAGATCGTGCTGTGGGGCGTGTGGGCGGTCTTCCTCGTCGACTACCTCGCCCGGTTCAAGCTCGCCGAGAACAAGGGCCGCTTCGTCGTCCAGCACCTGTTCGACCTGCTCGCCGTGCTGTTGCCGATGGTTCGGCAGCTGCGCGTGCTGCGGCTGGTCAGCGTGCTCAAGGTCCTCAACAAGCGGTTCCAGGGCAAGATCCGCCAGCGCGTCGGCATCTACGTCGGCGGCGTCACCGTGCTCGTGTCGTTGTGCGCCAGCCTCGCGGTGCTGGACGCGGAGCGGCACCACGCGAACGCGACCATCACGACGTTCCCCGACGCTCTGTGGTGGACGCTCACCACGATGTCCACGGTCGGCTACGGCGACCGCTACCCGGTCACCACCGAGGGCAGGCTGGTCGCCGCGCTGCTCATGGTCGGTGGCATCGCGCTGCTCGGTGTCATCACCGGCACGATCGCCAGCTGGCTCGTCGAGAAGCTCAAGGGCGTCGAGGAAGCCGAGCTGGAGACCGCGGCCGAGGTCAGGAAGCTACGCGCCGAGCTGGCGGAACTCCGCGCCGAGCTCAGGGCCGACGTGCGGGGCCCACAGCCTGGCGTCGATGCCCGCGGCTAGCGCGCCGTCGACGTTGGTCTGACGGTCGTCGAGGAACACCACGTCACCCGGCGCCGCGTCCAACAGGGACACCAGGTGGTCCCAGATCCGCCGGTCCGGCTTCGCGCACCCGAGGTCGCCGGAGAACACCAGGTGCCGGAAGTGCTTGGTCCACTCCTGCTCCTCGGCCACCCGCGCGAACGACACGGGAGCGTTCGACAGCAACGCCATCGGCACGCCTGCCGAGTCCAGCGACTCCAGCAACGACAGGGTCGACGGGTCGGTGTGCAGCCACCCGGCGACATCGGCCGCCGTCAGCGACTCGGCCATCGAAGCGGAGACGTCGACCCCCAGCGGCTCGCCGACCGCGCGCCAGTAGTCCACATCGGACTGGCCGCGGTCGTACGCGTCGCGCGCGGGCCAGTAGGCCTGCTCGAAGTCGGCCACCGAGACGCCGTACATCGACGCGAGCGTCGGCAGCGCCGTGGTGTAGCGGCTGATGACCTCGCCGTAGTCGAACACGATCCAGCGCACGTCAGCTGACCCCCTCGATCCTCCGCACCACGTCGGCCACGTCGTCGGACGACACGTCCCGGTGCGTCACGAATCTGATCTTCCCGGCCATCGGGCTGGCCAGCACGCCGACCCGTTCGAGCTCCTTCAGCGCGACGCCGATGTCCGGCACCCCGGCCAGCACGATGTTCGTCTCCGGCGCCGCGACGTCCCAGCCCAGCGACGCGAGCCCGGAGGCGAGCGCACGCGCGTTGGCGTGGTCGGCGGCCAGCGAGGAGATCCGGTCCAGCCCGACCAGCCCCGCCGCCGCGAGCACGCCGCCCTGCCGCACGCCACCACCGAGCATCTTGCGCACCCGCCGCGCCTCGGCCGCGAACGCGGCCGACCCGGCGACCACGGACCCGACCGGCGCGCCCAGCCCCTTGCTCAGGCACACCTGCACCGTGTCCACACCGGCCGCCAGTGCCGCCGGTGGCACGTCCAGTGCGACCGCCGCGTTCCACAGCCGCGCGCCGTCGAGGTGCACCTTCAACCCGGCGTCCCGCGCGGCCGCGATCAGTGCGACGTGGGAGTCGACCGAGGTCACCGTGCCGCCGGTCGAGTTGTGCGTGTTCTCCAGGCACAACAACGTCGTGCGCAGCCCGTAGTAGGGCGACTCACCGCCGGCCAGCCCGCGCACCGCGTCCGGCGTCAGCGTCACCGCGTGCGGCATCCCGCCCGCGAGCCACGCGGCGGTCCCCAGCTCGGCGTCCAGCACGTGCGCGCCGGGAGAGGCGAGGAAACGATCACCGCGCGACAGGTGCAGCGTCAGCGCGATCAGGTTGCCCATCGACCCGGTCGGCACCCACAGCGCCGCCTCGACGCCCAGCAGGCCGGCGACGCGCTCCTCGAGCGCGCGCATCGTGGGGTCGTGGTCGAGCACGTCGTCGGCGACCTCGGCCGCGGCCATCGCCCGCCGCATCTCGTCATCTGGACGGGTGACGGTGTCCGAGCGCAGGTCGATGGGAGTCACGCATCGGATCACATCACACTCGGCTCACGACCGATGGGGTGATGTAGCTCTCTCCAGAGGTTCATGCAACCGTTGGTGGCCGATGCACCGTCCGGTAAGTGCAAGCACGAGGAGCGGAGAGAGTCCGCGTGGATCAGCGCGACGAGCAGGAGTTCGCGGAGTACTTCGTGGCTCGCCGGGAGGCCGTGCGCCGAACGGCGTACCTGCTCTGTGGTGACTGGCACCGGGCGGACGACTTCGCGCAGACGGCGTTCGTCGCCGTGCATCGGAGGTGGCGCAAGATCCGGGACAAGCAGGCCCTCGACGCCTACGTCCGCAGGACGCTGGTGCGCGCGGTGATCGACGAGTCGCGCCGGCCGTGGCGGCGGGAGCGGTTCGTGGACGAGCTCCCCGAGTCGCCGTCGAGCGACCACGAGGTCGGCGACACGGTGGCGACGCGCGACGCGCTGATGAAGGGCTTGAAGCGGGTTCCTCCCCGGCAACGGGCGGTGCTCGTGCTGAGGTTCCTCGAGGGACTCGACGTCGCTTCGGCGGCGGAAGTGCTCGGGTGTTCGGAAGGCACTGTGAAAAGTCAGACTGCACGAGGACTCGAAGCACTGCGAGAAGCTTTGGGTGACGCGATCGACGACCTGCGACCGGCGTCATGAGCGGGAGGTGGAGGTAGGTGGACGAGCACAAGCTCGCGGAGCTGTTCCGCGACGCGGTGCGCGACACGCCGCCGTCGTCCTTCGACGAGGGGGACGTCCGTTCGGCGTCCCGCCGCGTCACCGCACGCCGCCGCACCCAGCTCGCGCTGGGGTCCACGATGGCCGCTGTGCTCCTCGTGGGTGGGGCAGTTGTGGCCACCGGATTGATTGCGCGGCCCGATTCCGCTACTACAAGTGCTGCGAAGGGTGACAACACGGTCATGCAGGCTCCGGCCGAAGTCGACCGAAGTGACACTTCGCTGAACAAGGAACTTCCCGGTGGCGTGCCTACGCAGGGGGGCACACCACCGTGGAGTGTCGGCGCAAGCGCCGGCACTTCCGCACCGCAGGGGTGCGGAACGGTGGACCGGGAGCTCGCCGACGCCCTCGCCGTCGAGCTTTCGGTCCCCGCCGGCCAAGAAGCGGTCCCCGTCGGCATCGCGTGCCCGGCCGACTCCCGTGCCGCCGCGTTCGTCGTCGACGGCGAGAAGATCGCCGCGATCGTGACGCCGCGCGGCGCCGCCATGCAGTACGAGGCGAACACGAAGTTCACCCAGGTGCCCACGGCCAGCGGCCTCACGCTGCACGTGTTCGCCGAACCGGCCGACGGACAGGCGGCCGATCGGGTGCAGGCGATCGCGGGTGCGTTGATCGGTCAGTTCTGACGGACCGGACGCACTACCCTGACTCGACCATGACCGCAGCCACTCCCAAGGGCGAGCGCCGCAGGCAGGCGCTCGTCGAGGCCGCCGCGGAGCTGCTCGCCGACGGCGGGTTCGACGCGGTCAGGCACCGCGCCGTCGCCGAACGCGCCGGCCTGCCGCTGGCCTCCACCACGTACTACTTCGACTCGCTCGACGAGCTGATCGTCGCCGCCACCGAGTTCCACGCCCGCCAGGAGCTGGTGTGGGGCGCGAAACGGCTGGAAGAGGTCGCCGACCGGCTCGGTGACGACGAGGTGCTCGCCGACCTCGTGCTCGACCTGCTGCTCGGGCAGAGCGCGGACGCCGAGGCCGTCGTGCTCCGCTACGAACGCCTCGTCGCGACCGGCCGCCGCCCCTACCTCCGCCCGCTCATGCGCGCGCTCGGCGGCGAGCTGCGCGGGCTGATCTACGAGATCTTCACCAGGTCCGGCCGCCGGTTCGGCAGGGAACGGGTCGAGGAGCTCATCGCGCTCGTCGACGGCGCCGTCGTGAACGCGCTGATCGAGGTCGACTCGGACCCGCGCGGGGTCGCCGGCCGGATGTTGCGCACCGCACTGTCCCGTCAGGACTGATGCAACCTTCCCTCTCCTCGAGGCGTCGTCCTCAGTGAAGACGTGGAAGGGGCATGCATGCGCAAGGCCGATGAACAGGGCTTTCGTGAGTTCGCGGCGTCGCATGCCGCCTCGCTCCGGCGCACGGCCTACCTCTTCTGCGGTGACTGGCACACGGCAGAGGACCTGATGCAGGCCAGCCTGATGAAGATGTACCTCGCCTGGAAGCGGGCGAAGGACCTGGACAACGTCACCGCGTACGCCCGCAAGGTGCTGCTGCGCACCTGGCTGGACGAGAAGCGCAGGCCGTGGCGCCGCGCCGAGCAGCACGACGGGGAGCTGCCGGACACCGCGGACGCGACCGCCGACCCCGACCTCACCAGCAGCCGCCTGTGGGCGCGCGAGCTGGTGCACGCGGCGTTGTTGCAGGTCCCTCCCAGACAACGGGCGGTGCTCGTGCTGCGCTACTTCGAGGACCTGTCGGTCGCCGAGGTCTCCGTCGCCATGGGATGCACCGAGGGGACGGTCAAGAGTCAGACGGCACGCGGGCTCGTCGCGCTGCGCGCCGCCGTCGAGAAGCTGGACAGCAGCACCGCGGGGAGGGTCGCGTCATGAGTGAGCAGGAGATCCGGGAGGGTTTGCGGGTCGCAGTCTGGGACGAGCCGCCGCTCGACTTCGACCCGGACGCGCTGATCGCGCAGGCCGAGAAGGTGCGCACGCGCAGGCGTGCGCTGGTCAGCGTGGGCGTCGGGACCGCGCTGGTCGTCGTGTCGGCGTTCGCGCTGCCGACGTTGTTCAGCCCGTCGCGGCCGGACTCGGCGAACGTGGCCGAGTCACCGACCCGCTCGTCGGCGGTGACGGCGCCACCGGCCCCGAACTCGCAGCAGGTGGAGAAGGTGGCCGTTCAGGCCGTGAAGCGCCTGCACCTCATCCTGCCTTCGGCAATCGGTGTCGTGCCCGAGTACGTCGACGACGGCCGGGGGGTGCCGGTGCCGCCGATGGCGGTCGGCCGGTTCGGCTGGTTCATCAGGTTCGAGGACACCATCGGCCCGACGGCGATCCAGCTGCAGATCGGTGGGCACATGACCGACGAGAAGTACTGCGGAGGCTTCGAGACGTGCAGACAGGAGGCCGAGTCCGACGGCAGCAAGGTCATCATCGCCGAGCACTACGAGGGCGCTGAGATGATCGAGTCGATGGTCACGCACGTGCGCACCAACGGCACGGCCGTCACGGTCACCTCGTTCTCGTACAACCCGCTGACCGGCAGCGGGATCCGCAAGACCGTGCCGATCGGGTCGGGCGGACTGCGCGTGCTGGCGACGGACCCGCAGATCAGCTGGGACTAGTCTGGCCGGGTGAGCAAGCCCCGCATCGCGAACGTTCTGGCCAACCGCTACGCCTCCGCCGAGCTCGTGACCCTGTGGTCAGCCGAGCACAAGATCGTCCTGGAGCGCCAGCTGTGGCTGGCCGTGCTCCGCGCGCAGGCCGCCGCCGGCATCGACGTGCCGTCGTCGGCGCTGGACGACTACGCCCGCGTGCTGGACCAGGTCGACCTCGAGTCGATCGCCGCGCGCGAGCGGGTCACCCGGCACGACGTGAAGGCGCGGATCGAGGAGTTCAACGCCCTCGCCGGGCACGAGCACGTGCACAAGGGCATGACGTCCCGCGACCTCACCGAGAACGTCGAGCAGCTGCAGATCCTGCGCTCGCTCGAACTCGTCCGCGGCAAGACCGCGGCCGTGCTGGCCCGCCTCGCGCGGCTCGCCGCCGAGCACACCGACCTCGTGATGGCGGGCCGGTCGCACAACGTCGCGGCGCAGGCCACGACGCTGGGCAAGCGCTTCGCGACGTCCGCCGACGAGCTGCTGGTGGCGTTCCGCAGGCTCGACGAGCTCATCGCGCGCTACCCGCTGCGCGGCATCAAGGGCCCGGTCGGCACCGCGCAGGACATGCTGGACCTGCTGGGTTCACCGTCCGAGCTGGCGTCGCTCGAGCAGGCGGTCGCCGGGCACCTCGGCTTCGAACGCGTGCTGACCAGCGTCGGCCAGGTGTACCCGAGGTCGCTGGACTTCGACGTGCTGTCGTGCCTGGTCCAGCTGGCCGCGGCACCGTCGTCGCTGGCGAAGACGATCAGGCTGATGGCCGGGCACGAGCTGGTGACCGAGGGCTTCAAGCCGGGCCAGGTGGGCTCGTCGGCGATGCCGCACAAGATGAACACCCGCTCGTGCGAGCGCGTCAACGGCTTCGCGGTGATCCTGCGCGGCTACCTGTCGATGGTCGGCGAGCTGGCCGGTGACCAGTGGAACGAGGGCGACGTGTCGTGCTCGGTCGTGCGCCGCGTCGCGCTGCCGGACGCGTTCTTCGCGTTCGACGGCCTGCTGGAGACGCTGCTCACCGTGCTGGACGAGTTCGGCGCGTACCCGGCCGTCGTCGTCCGCGAGCTGGACCGCTACCTGCCGTTCCTCGCGACGACCAAGGTCCTGATGGGCGCCGTGCGCGCGGGCGTCGGCCGTGAGACCGCGCACGAGGCGATCAAGGAGAACGCCGTCGCCGTCGCACTCGCGATGCGCGAGGACGGCCTGGTCGAGAACGACCTGCTCGACCGCCTCGCCGCCGACTCGCGGCTGCCGCTCGACCGGGCCGCGCTCGACGCGCTGCTGGCCGACCGGCTGTCGTTCACCGGCGTGGCGTCCGACCAGGTCCTGTCCGTGGTGGCGCAGGTGGAGGACGTGCTGGCGAAGTTCCCGGCCGCGTCGGGGTACGTGCCGGAGCCCATCCTGTGAAGGTGCACTCCCTGTTCCACTACCCGATCAAGGGTTGCGGCGGCGTGGCGGTGCCGTCGTCCGCCGTGGTGCCGACGGGTCTCGTCGGCGACCGGATGCTGATGCTGGTCGATGCCGAGGGGACGTTCCTCAGCCAGCGTCGTGAGCCGGCGATGGCCGCCATCCGGCCTTCGCTGGCCGGGTCTGTGCTGTCCGTCGGCGATTTCTCGTGCCCGGTTGTTGCCGATGGGCCTCAGGTGCCGGTCCGGGTGCACACGTGGGACGGGTCCGGCGTCGACCAGGGCGATCTGGCCGCCGCGTACTTCTCCGACGTGCTGGGACAGGCGGTTCGGCTGGTCGGGGTTCCGCCGTCGTTGCGCCGCGAGTCGTTCGGGTCGACGCCGGGGCTGGTTGGCTTTGCCGACGGGCACGCCGTGCTGATCACCTCGTTGTCCTCTTTGGACGGACTGAACGAGCGGATCGTGCTGCGCGGTGGGGCCGGCGTGCCGATGGACCGGTTCCGGCCCAACGTCGTCGTGTCCGGGTGGGCCGAGGCGCACACCGAGGACCGGGTGCGGCGGGTGACCATCGGGAGCGTCGAGCTCGGGTACGCGCGGGACTGCATCCGGTGCGCGGTGCCGACTGTTGATCAGGAGACCGGGGAGAAGGACGGGCCTGAGCCGACTCGTACGCTCGCCTCCTACCGGCGGCACCCCGATGGCGGGGTGGCGTTCGGGATGAAGGCGGCCGTCATCCGGCCCGGTGAGCTGGCCGTCGGGGACAAGGTGGACGTGCAGGAGTGGGGATCGGCCGAGATCTGATCTCGGTCTTGGTGCGCGGGCCGCGAGTTGATCTGGCCTCGTTGCGCAGGCATCCCCAGCCCGTTGTCCGGTTGCCCAGTGGTCCGCCGCCCAGCATCTCCGGGTCACGGCCCGGCTGCACAGGCGTCCCCGGCCAGGGGACCCCTGGATTTCATTCTCCCAGCTGGGACCGACATTTCGGGGCGTGTGAGGCCTGGCCTGTGGACAACTCTGCGGCTGTGGACAACTCGCCGCATGGGGCAACTCGGCGCCTGTGGACAACTCAAGCGCCCTCTCAGGCTCCGTGCCTCCTCAGGCCACGAGCCGTCTCACGCCTCGTTCCACCTCAACCGCCCGTTGTCACCCTTCCGGCACACGAGCGGCTTCCCGCGCGAACTAACCGCGATAGCCCCTTCAGGCCGGCAAGGCGCCCCTTCCACCACGATGAGCCCGCGGTCAGGCGTCTCGGACGCCGACGTGGGCGGCACGACGGGAATGGTCACCTCGGGAGAGGTGGTGTCCTCAGTGGTCGTCGTGGGCGCGGGCGGCGGTGGCGTGGTCGTGGTGGTCTTCACCACGATGGCGGCCACGGTCGGCACCACCGACACGACCTCGGTGGTCCGCTTCGTGGGTGGCGCGGACGTGGGTGGTGCGGCGGTGTCGGACCCGCCCCAGCCGGTCAGTGCCAGCACGACGAGCAGGACGCCGCTGGCCGCGGCCGGTATCCACAGCGCCTTTCGGGAAAGCACGGGGTGCACTGTAAGGGCAGTTCGCCGTTCGATGAAGCCGTACGTACGCTGACCAGCGTGCCAACGCTCGCTGACTACCAGCACATCGCCCGCGGCAAGGTCCGCGACCTGTACGACGTGGACGACGAGCTGCTGCTGTTCGTCGCGTCCGACCGGATCTCCGCGTACGACCACGTCCTGACGTCCGAGATCCCGGACAAGGGCCGCGTGCTGACGGCGATGAGCGTCTTCTGGTTCGAGATGTTCCAGCCGAACCACCTGGTCGCGCACGACGACCCGCGCATCCCCGCCGAGGTCCGCGGGCGGGCGCTGCTGGTGCGCAAGCTCAAGATGATCGACGTCGAGTGCGTGGCGCGTGGCTACCTGACCGGGTCCGGGCTCAAGGACTACCAGCGCACCGGCGCGGTCTGCGGCGTCCAGCTCCCGGAGAACCTGAGGGAGGCCGACGAGCTCGCCGAGCCGATCTTCACGCCGGCCACGAAGGCGGAGATCGGTGCGCACGACGAGAACGTGAGCTTCGAGGTCATCGCGAAGAAGCACGGCGTGGAGCTGGCAACCCAGCTCAAGGACCGCACGCTGGAGATCTACGCGCAGGCGCGCACGTTCGCGAAGACGCGTGGGCTGATCCTCGCCGACACCAAGTTCGAGTTCGGGCACGACAGCGACGGCGAACTGGTGCTCGCGGACGAGGTGTTCACGCCGGACTCGTCGCGCTACTGGCCCGCCGACGGCTACGAGCCCGGCAAGGTCCAGCCGTCGTTCGACAAGCAGTTCGTGCGCAACTGGCTGACGGGCCCGGAGTCCGGCTGGGACGGGAAGTCCCAGCCGCCCGCGCTGCCGCAGGACGTCGTCGAGGCGACCAGGAGCAAGTACGTCGAGGCGTACGAGCGGCTCACCGGCCGGGCTTTCGCCGACTGGCTCGCCTGAGTTCGTCGGGCTGTCACGTTCGTGTCATCCGGGTGTGGCGCACTGATGTGGTGCGCTCACAGCTGGTGGTCTCGCTCTCCGGCATCGGTACCCGCACGGCGGACCGGTGCGCCGACCTCGCCGCCGAACTCGACCGGCGGCACGTCCCGCTGTCCCTGCTCGTCGCACCGCGCGAGCTCGGGCAGGCGCAGGGCTGGGTGCGCGAACGCGCAGGCAACGGCGACGCGCTCCTGCTGCACGGCCTCGGCGGCCGGAGGGTTCCGGCGCACGAGGCGAACCTCCTCCTCACCGGTGCCCGCCGGGCCATGGAGACGCTCGGGCTCGACGCGGACTGCTTCGCCCCGCGGTGCAGCATCGCGTCACCGGGAACACTGACCGCGTTGCGCAGGCACCGGTTCAGCCTCTGCGCGGACGCGGTCGCCGTGCGCGACCTGCGCACCGGCACCGAGCAGAACGGCAAGGTCCACGCCCTCGGCGACCGGGTGGAGTCGCTGCGCTGCCTCGCGCTCGTCTACTCGGCCGGCCGCACCGCGCGGCGCGGCGGGCTCGTGCGGATCGCCGTCGACGCGGCCGACCTCGACCGGATCGGGCCGCGGCAGGCCGTGCTCGACGCGGTGGACGCCGCGCTGTCGCACGCCGCCGTGCCGACGACCTACGTCAGGCTTCCATCTCCTCGCCGGGCGTCGGCGGCTTGACGGTCGTGCCGTCCGGCTTGAGGTTCTCGAACTGCGCGTAGGCCGCCTGCGGGCGGGCCAGCACCGCCTCGTGGATCGGCACCGCCACCCGCGGCGCGACCTCGCGCATGAAGTCGACGGCCTCGCCCAGGCGCATCCACGGCGCGCCCGTGGGCAGACCGAGCACGTCGACGTCCTCGTCCGGCACGAACAGCGCGTCGCCGGGGTGGTAGAACGCGCCGTCGTCGATCACGTAACCGGTGTTCGGGATGACCGGGATGTCCCGGTGGATCACCGCGTGCTGCCCGCCGACCGCCCGCACCGTCGCGCCACCGACCTTGATGACCTCGCCGGGCGCTGCGACGCGTGCCAGAGATCCGAGCTGTTCGGCCGAGCCGGGATCGGCGATCAGCTGCGCGCCGGGGTTCGCGGCCAGCACCGCGGGCAGCCGGTCGAGGTCGAGGTGGTCGAAGTGCTGGTGCGTCACCAGCACCGCGTCAACGTTCCTGACCTGCTCGAACCCGGTCGAGAACGTGCCGGGGTCGATCAGCAGCCGGGTGTTGCCGGTGTCGATCAGCACGCAGGCATGACCGAAATGGACAAGTCGCATGGATTCCTCCATTACCGACGTTTGGCGGGCTGACACGACCGAGTGACGTCGGAAGTATCACTTTTTGTGACTATCCCTGCTCACTAGGTGAGGTGACACAGTGCGGAGGACCCTGCAACTCCTCGCTGCGGCAGCCCTTGTCATCCCGGCTCTGGTCGGTTCGGCGTCGGCTGTGGCTCAATCACAACAACAACTACCCCAGTCCCAGCAGATCGGCACCGAGGAGTCGGTCTCGATCGGCCTTGGCGGCTCCGCGAAGTCGACGACGGTCGAACGTCCCGGCTCCGGCTACGTGAAGCTGCACTTCACGAACGTCCGGCTGATGAAGGGCGACGTGCTCACGGTCTCCAACCCTGACGGGACCGAGAAGTACACCTACACGCGCGACCTGAAGTCGTCCCTCACCGCCACGATCGACAGCACCGGCTTCTGGGCCATGTCGATCAGCGGCGAGAAAGCCGTCGTCACCGTGACGTCGCCGTTCAGCCGCGCGAAGATCGACAAGCTCGCCCGCGGCTACACCGCGGCCGAGATGTCGGACCAGGTGTCGACGCAGAGCATCTGCGGCACCAACGACTACAAGGACGCGGTCTGCTACCAAACCAGCAACCCGGCCGAGTTCACCAAGTCGAAGTCGGTCGCGAAGCTGCTGCGCAACGGCAGCTCGCTGTGCACCGCGTGGCGGGTCGGTGCGAACAACCGGCTGCTGACCAACAACCACTGCTTCACCAGCACCACCGGCATCGAGGTGTGGTTCAACTACCAGTGCCCGACCTGCGGTGGCACGGCGACCGCGCCGGTGACCAAGGTGCTGGCCGCGCAGGTCCTCAAGACCAACGCGGCACTCGACTACACGCTCTTCTCCGTGAACAACTTCGCGGCGATCAGCTCGTTCGGCTTCCTCGAGCTGGACGCGCGGGTGCCCGCGGTCGGCGAGGAGATGTACGTCATCGGCCACCCCGCCGGGAAGCTCAAGAAGGTGTCGCTGAAGGACGGTGCCGGGAACTGCGTCGTGCGCGCGGTGCGCGTGAACGGCAGCTCCTCGCAGTCCGACATCAGCTACATGTGCGACACGGAGGGCGGCTCGTCCGGTTCACCGGTGCTGTCCCGCCGCACGCACAAGGTCATCGGCCTGCACCACTTCGGCGGCTGCCCGAACCAGGGCGTCCGCATCGACCTGGTGGCGGCTTCGATCGGCCCGCTGCTCTGATCACCCCGCGGCGGTGAGCACCTCCGCCTCTTCGGCGTGGGTGAGCCCCGCCTTCCGGGGCCGGTCGATCCCGAGGCCGCGCTCGTACTCCAGCGAGTCGAGCGCGGTCTCGGCCACCGGCCGGGTCTTGAGCCCCGCGGCCAGCGCCGGACCGGCGTCGCGGAACATCATCGCCCGGTGGCTCGCGGGCAACCACAGCGGCAGGCTGCGCGGCCCGGCCCACGGGTTGATGTTCGCCCTGTCCAGCACGGCTTCCGGCACGCGGACCAGCTCGGTGCCCTGCGCGGCGGTCGCACCGGCGATCTCACCCAGCAGCATGCCGAGCGGCTCGCTCGGCCCGGTTCCGTCGAACGTGCCCGTCAGCCGCTGCTCGGCCGCGTCCACGATCCACGCCGCCAGGTCGCGCACGTCGATGTGCTGCGCCGCCTGGTCCGGCACGTCCGGCACCACGACCTGCCCGCCGTCGGACATCCGCGCCGGCCAGTAGCCGAACCGGTCCGACGGGTCGCCGGGCCCGGTGATCAGGCCCGCCCTGAGGATGAACGCGCGATCGTCCAGCGCCTCCCTGACCGCGTTCTCCGCGGCCACCTTCTGCGCGCCGTACCGCTCCGAGGTGAACTCGGCAGTCGGGTCGTCCTCGATCGGGTCGAGCGTCTCGTGTCTGCCCGGTGCCGAGTGGTCGGAGTAGACCGAGCAGCTGGAGACGAACGTCCAGTGCCCCGCGTCCTGGCCCAGGGCTCTGACCGCCTCCCGCGCCCAGGTCACGGATGTTCGCGCCACGTCGACCACGGCGTCGAACCGTTCGCCGCGCAGCTTGTCGTAGGCGCTCTCGGTGTCCCGGTCGACGTGGACCAGGCCCGCGCCGTCCGGCACGCGGCCCGACGCACCCCGCGCCGCGCACAGCACGTCGTGGCCTCGGGACACCGCCTCGGCCGCGACCGTCTTGCTGAGGAACAACGTGCCACCGATCACCAGGATCTTCATGATCTCCACACTCCCCCTGAGCGCACTCGGTTTCCACTGATCTCGCGCACGGCGAACGCCCCCACTCTATGGTCGTTCGGGTCCGTCTGACCGGGGAACGGACGCGAAACTTCCCACCTAAGGTGTTGGCCGCAACACCTGTCGAGTTGATGAACGGGCAGGTCAGGTAGGCTCCGCGAGTACCGCCAGCCCTCTCCAACCAGGGAGCAGCCTGTCGTGGCCCGAGTCGTCGTCGACGTCATGCCGAAGCCCGAGATTCTCGACCCCCAAGGCCAGGCGGTGGCGAACGCCCTGCCCCGCCTCGGGTTCGACGGGATCACCGAAGTCCGTCAGGGCAAGCACTTCGAGCTGGAGGTCGCCGACGACGTCGACGACGCCACGCTCGCCAAGATCGCCGAAACCTTCCTCGCCAACCCCGTGATCGAGGACTGGGTCGTGCGCAGGGTCGACGCATGAGGGTCGGGGTCATCACCTTCCCCGGCACCCTCGACGACGTCGACGCGCAGCGTGCGGTCAAGTACGCGGACGCGGAGGCGGTGCCGCTGTGGCACGCCGACCACGACCTCAAGGGCGTGGACGCCGTCATCGTGCCGGGAGGCTTCTCCTACGGCGACTACCTGCGCTGCGGTGCGATCGCCCGGTTCGCGCCGGTCATGCAGGAGGTGATCGAGGCCGCGAACAAGGGGATGCCCGTGCTGGGCATCTGCAACGGCTTCCAGATCCTCTGCGAGGCGCATCTGCTGCCGGGTGCCCTCACCCGCAACTCGAAGCTGCACTTCGTGTGCCGCGACCAGTGGCTCAAGGTCGAGAACAACCAGACGGCCTGGACCACGAGGTACGACAAGGACGCCGAGATCCTCGTCCCGCTCAAGTCCGGTGAGGGCGGCTACCAGGCCGACCAGCACACCCTGGACGAGCTGGAGGGCGAAGGTCGCGTGGTGTTCCGGTACGTGGGCGAGAACCCGAACGGCAGCCGCAACAACATCGCGGGCATCACCAGCGCCAACGGCCGGATCGTGGGTCTCATGCCGCACCCGGAGCACGCCATCGAGGCGCTGACCGGTCCGACGGACGACGGCCTCGGGATGTTCCTCTCGCTCGTCGACTCGGTGGTGAAGGCATGAGCATCGACACCGTCAAGAACGCGGAGAGCACGCCCGACCAGGACCAGCCCTACAAGGAGCTGGGACTGAAGGACGACGAGTACGCCCGCATCAAGGAGATCCTCGGCCGCAGACCGACGGGCGCCGAGCTGGCCATGTACTCCGTCATGTGGAGCGAGCACTGCTCGTACAAGTCGTCGAAGGTCCACCTGAAGTACTTCAGCGACACGACCACCGACGAGATGCGCTCGAAGATGCTCGCCGGCATCGGCGAGAACGCGGGCGTCGTCGACATCGGTGACGGCTGGGCGATCACCTTCAAGGCGGAGAGCCACAACCACCCGTCGTACGTCGAGCCCTACCAGGGTGCGGCGACGGGCGTCGGCGGCATCGTGCGCGACATCCTCGCGATGGGTGCCCGTCCGCTCGCGGTCATGGACCCGCTGCGCTTCGGCCCCGCCGACGCGCCGGACACCCGCCGCGTGCTGCCCGGCATCGTCGCGGGCGTCGGCGGCTACGGGAACTGCCTGGGCCTGCCGAACATCGGCGGCGAGGTCGTGTTCGACCCGACCTACATCGGCAACCCGCTGGTCAACGCGCTGTGCGTGGGTGCGATGCGGGTCGAGGACCTGCACCTGGCGCACGCGTCCGGTGCCGGCAACAAGGTCATCCTGTACGGCGCGCGCACCGGCCTCGACGGCATCGGCGGGGTCAGCGTGCTCGCGAGCGAGACGTTCGACGACACGGCAGGCAAGCGCAAGAAGCTGCCGAGCGTGCAGGTCGGCGACCCGTTCACCGAGAAGGTGCTGATCGAGTGCTCGCTGGAGCTCTTCCAGAAGGGCATCGTCGTCGGCATCCAGGACCTCGGCGGCGCGGGCCTGTCCTGCGCGACGAGCGAGCTGGCGTCCGCCGGTGACGGCGGCATGCACGTGTGGCTCGACCGGGTTCCGCTGCGCGCCAGCGGCATGACGCCCGCGGAGGTCCTCTCCAGCGAGTCGCAGGAACGCATGTGCGCGGTCGTCGAGCCGCACAACGTGGACGCGTTCATGGAGGTCTGCCGCAAGTGGGACGTCATCGCCACCGAGATCGGTGAGGTGACCGAAGGCGACCGCCTGGTGATCACGTGGCACGACGAGGTCGTCGTGGACGTGCCGCCGCGCACCGTCGCGCACGAGGGCCCGGTCTACCACCGGCCGATCCAGCGCCCGGCCGACCAGGACGCGTTGCAGGCCGACACGCCGGACAGCCTGCCGCGCCCGGAGAACGTGCTCGACCTGATCAAGACCATGGTGGCGTCGCCGAACCTGGCGTCCCGCAAGTGGGTCACCGACCAGTACGACCGCTACGTGCGCGGCGGCACGGTGCTCGCGCAGCCGTCGGACGCGGGCATGATCCGCATCGACGAGAAGACGCACCGCGGTGTGGCGCTCTCGACGGACTGCAACGGCCGGTACACCAAGCTCGACCCGTACACGGGCGCGCAGCTGGCGCTGGCCGAGGCGTACCGCAACGTCGCGGCGTCCGGTGCCACGCCGGTCGCGGTGACGAATTGCATGAACTTCGGTTCGCCGGAGGACCCCGGTGTCATGTGGCAGTTCGAGCAGGCCGTGAAGGGCCTCGCGGACGGCTGCGTCGAGCTGGGCATCCCGGTGACCGGCGGCAACGTCAGCTTCTACAACCAGACCGGTTCCACGGCGATCCTGCCGACGCCGGTCGTGGGCGTGCTGGGCGTGATCGACGACGTGCGGCGCCGCACCCCCACGGGGATCGGTGCCGAGGCGGGCGAGACGCTGCTGCTGCTCGGTGAGACGCGGGCGGAGTTCGGCGGCTCGGAGTGGGCGCACCACGTGCACGGCCACCTCGGCGGCCTCCCGCCGAAGGTCGACCTCCAGCGGGAGAAGCTGCTCGGCGAGGTGCTCGTCGCGGGTTCGCGCGACGGCATGCTGTCCGCCGCGCACGACCTGTCCGAGGGCGGCCTGGCGCAGGCGCTCGTGGAGACCTGCCTGATCGGTGAGACCGGCGCGCGGGTGTTCCTCGACGGCGACCTGTTCACCGAGCTGTTCAGCGAGTCCGCCGGACGCGTGCTGGTCGCCGTCCCGCGCACCGAGGAGCAGCGCTTCACCGACATGTGCACGGCGCGTCAGCTGCCGTGGCGCAAGGTCGGCGTGGTCGACCCGGAGTCCGACTCGCTGGAGATCCAGGACCTCGGTCAGCTGCCGCTCGCGGAGCTGCGCGCGGCCTGGGAGGGCACCCTCCCCGCCCTGTTCGACTGATCAACAGCGGCTGCTGCGCATCACCCCGTGGCGATGCGCAGCAGCTGGTCGGGCTTGCCGTTGAAGATGTTCTGGTCGCCGGGGAACTTGCCGGCGGCCCGCCACTGCCAGATCGTGTGGAACTCGAACCCGGCGGGCAGCGTGCCAGGTGACTCCAGCGTGTCGCCGTACCGCGCGACCCACAGCGGGTTGTTCTCCCCGAACTTCACCTTGCCGCCGACGCACTTGTTCCACCAGCTCGTCGACGTGTAGATCGTCGGATGCCGCTTGGTGCGCGCGAAGACCCGGTCGCTGAACTCCTGCACCCACGTCGTCATGACGTCCTGGTTCATGCCGTAGCAGGTCTCGCCGTACGGGTTGTACTCCATGTCCAGCGCGGGCGGCAGCGTCTTGCCGTCGTTCGACCAGCCGCCGCCGTTGTCCACGAAGAAGTTCGCCTGGTCGACGCCGTTCGACCGATCCGGCAGCGCGAAGTGGTAGGCGCCGCGGATCATGCCGACGCCGTACGACCCGTTGTACTGCTGCGCGAACTTCGGGTTCTTGTACTTCACGCCCTCGGTGGCCTTCACGTAGGCGAACCGGGCGCCGTCGTCCCAGGACTTCTTCCAGTCGACGTCACCCTGGTGGCTGCTGACGTCCATGCCGGGAACCTTGCCCTCGAGCGGCGGTTCCTCGCCGGTCCGGGTCAGCCGCGCCTCCTGGCCGTCGCCTTCGTGCCTGGCGATCTCCGAACCCGCGTAGTGGTCCGCGGAGCCCTCCGGCAAGGGCGCCGCGGACGCCGGTGTGGGCTGCATGCTTGCGACGAGTGCAGCAATGATCAAAGTCCGCATGGACTAGATCGTCCGACCGTTTGTCCTAATTGGCCACTGGACTCACCCGTCCAGGCGGGTTAGCTCCTCCGCGGTCAACTCCAGGTGGGTGGCCGCGGCCGAGTCGCGGATGCTGGCCGGGCGCGACGAGCCGGGGATCGGGATGACGACCGGCGCCTTCGCGAGCATCCACGCCAGGCACACCTGCTGCGGGCTCACGCCGTGCGCGTCGCCGATCTCCTTGAACCCTCCGGCGAGGCCGCCCGCGCTGCTGATGCCGCCGAGCGGGCTCCACGGCAGGAACGCGATGCCGAGCTTCGCGCACAGCTCCAGCTCGGGCTCGCTCGACCGGAACGACGGGGAGAACTGGTTCTGCACGGCCGCGAGCCGTCCGCCGAGGATCTCGTTGGCCTCGACGATCTCCGCCGGGTTGAAGTTGGACACGCCCGCGTAGCGGATCTTGCCCTCGTCCAGCAGCTCGGCGAGCGCGCCGACCGACTCCCCGACCGGGACATTCGGGTCCGGCCGGTGGAACTGGTAGAGGAAGATCTCGTCGACGTCGAGCCGCCGCAGCGACCCCTCGACCGCCTTCTTCAGGTACTCGGGCCTGCCGTCGAGCGCCCAGCCGCCGCCGGGCGTGCGGGTGTGGCCGCCCTTGGTCGCGACGTACACCTCGGCCGCCATGCCGTCCAGCGCGTCGGCGATGAGCTCCTCGTTGTGCCCGAAGTCCGTGTCGTCGAGCGAGTACGCGTCGGCGGTGTCGATCAGGGTGACGCCCGCGTCGATCGCGGCGTGGATCGTGTTGACGGCCTGGGCCCGGTCCGGCCTGCCCTCGATCGAGATGGGCATGCCGCCCAGCCCGATCGCGCTGACCTCGGTCTCTCCGATGCGACGCAGTTGCATGTGTCCACTGTGCCGCCTGGCGATTAAGCTGTCCAACGCAAAGAACTGATGCCATTGAGCGCTACGGGTGATGAATGTGGAACTTCGCCAGCTCGAATACTTCGTCGCGGTCGCCGAGGAGTGCCATTTCACGCGTGCCGCGCGCCGGATGCACGTCGCCCAGTCGGGTCTGTCGGCGTCCATCAGAGCGCTCGAGGTCGAACTGGGCGCACCGCTCTTCCTGCGCACCACCCGCCAGGTCGAGCTGACCCAGGCCGGCCGCGCGCTGCTGCCCGAGGCGCGGCGCGCGCTCGGCACGATCGAGTCGGCGCGCGACGCGGTCGCCGCCGTGCAGGGCCTGCTGCGCGGCACGCTGTCCGTCGGCTCGCTCCAGTGCCTGCACGTGGTGCACCTGCCCGCCGTGCTGGCGCGGTTCCACGAGCAGCACCCCGGCGTCGAGATCCGCATGCGCCAGGCCGGGTGCGGCGAGCTCGTCGAGGAGGTCCGCGCTGGGCACCTCGACATCGCGTTCGTCACCCGCCAGCCGAAGACGGCCGACGACGTGCGGGTGTCCACTCTGGCCTCGGAACCGCTGGTGCTCGCGTGCGCGCCGGAAAGCCCTTTCGCCGGACGGGAGTCCGTCTCGCTCGACGAGCTGGCCGGTCAGTCCTTCGTGGACTTCAACCCGGACTGGGGCACCCGCGACGAGGTCGACCGCAGGCTCGCGCGGGCCGGTGTCGAGCGGCACGTCGCGGTCGAGGTCAACGACGTGCACTCACTTCTTGACTTCGTCGGCTTCGGGCTCGGCGTCGCACTCGTTCCGCAGTCGTTCGCCGTCAAGCCCACGCGGGCGCACTTCGTCGGACTCGCCGGCGACGCGCCCTCGGTCGAGACCGTTGTCGTCACGAGCAACGCGGTCAGCGCGGCCGCCTCCGCCCT
The DNA here is from genome assembly GCF_007845675.1 of Lentzea tibetensis. Lineage (GTDB taxonomy): Bacteria > Actinomycetota > Actinomycetes > Mycobacteriales > Pseudonocardiaceae > Lentzea > Lentzea tibetensis. Next base: position 397,038 of record NZ_VOBR01000004.1, read on the forward strand.
GGTGGACATAGTTCTTGAAGCGAAGTCCGGCCGCGTCCGCGTCGCCGGTTAGCGCCCACCCGGTCGTGTCCGTCCGGAAGTCGGTGTCCGGCAACACCTCCAGCGCGCCGATCTGCTCGGCCGGTGGCTCGTTGCTGGGGTGGAAGAACATGCCGACCTTGGCGCCGGTCAGCTCGACCTCGGTCTTGAACGTGACCTCCTGGAACGAGACCCCGCCCATCAGCTCGGCCTCGCCCAGCTGGAGCCTGCCGTGGAACGTCGCGCCGGAGAACAGCGCGGGACGGCACGTGTGCAGCCCGCGGAACCGGCTGTAGCCGTAGAACTGGGCGCGGCGCGCGGTGAGCCAGCCGATCCGCCTGCCCTCCAGCCGGAAGTACTCGAGCGAAGCACCGCTGAGGTCCAGGTCGTACATCGGGCCGGAGTGCCGGTCGTCGCCCCACGGCAGCAGATCCGTGATCAGCCGTTGCGCGGTCTGGCGCACCATCCGCTCGTGGTCGTTCTCGTGCACGTTGCCCAGGTGGTGCCGATCCGGGTCCGCCGAACCCTCGTCGAACGAGGGATGGGTGAACGGCCGGCGCAGGTACGCGCACAGGACGTCCAGCACGGTCTGCTTGTAGCGCGGCGTGGACTCGGCCAGCCCGCCCAGCGCGTGCATCGCGCCGAGCCGCACCTGGTCCGCGTCGTGGCCGAGCATCTCGACCGCGCGGGCGAACCGCTCGTCGGCGATCTTGTCGGTCTCCAGCCCGTGCTTGGCCTTCTCGATCGCCTGCCGGGCCTCGTCCGTCTGGCGGCGCCGGTCGTTGAGCCACAACGCGTACAGCGCGACGACCGCACCGCCCGCGACGCCCGCGGTCTTCACGATGTCGATCTTGGGGGTGTTCTTGTCCCACAGGAGGATCCCCACGCCGGTGCCGACGGTCACCACGACCGCCGTCAGCACCGCCATCAGCCAGCGCACTCGAGCCCCTCCGGTTCCTTCGCCCAACTGGACCTGTCGAACTTCGTCTCACCGAGGAACTTCGTGCCGGTGAACACCGCCACGTCCTCGGCCTTGAACCGGCTGAACCACGCCCGGCCGGAGATCTCGCTGTGGTGCATGAAGAAGCGCCCGGACGACGTCGCCTCGGTCAGGTACAGGTCGCCGTGGATCTTCATGTGGTGGAACGCGTTCGACTCCACCAGCCTGGCGACCCGTGCGACCAGGTCGCCGACCTGCCGGTAGGAGAGGTCGAAGTACTCCAGGTGCGCCTTGGTGAGGTTCAGGTCGTACAGCGGCGCACCCTCGTCCGACACGTGCGGCAGGAGCTCGGCGATCAGCCGCTGCGACGTCAGCCTGACCTCCAGCTCGGCCTCGTCCTGCGCGTACGGCCGCCGCAGGTACGCGCAGAGGATGTCGAGCACGGTCTGGGTGTACTCGGCCCGCGACCGCGCCAGCCCCGCCAGCGCGTGCATCGCGCCCACGCGCACCTGGGTCGTCTCGTGCCCCAGCAGCTCGATGGCGCGCGCGAACCGCTCGTCGGCGACGCGGGACCGGTCGTGCTCCGCGCGTTGGTCCTCGAGGAGCTGACGGTCCTTCTCGATCACCTGACGGGCCTCGTCCGTTCGGCGCCGCCGGTCGTTCAGCCAAAGGGCGTACAGCGCGATGACCGCGCCGCCCGCCAGGCCGCCGGTTTTGATGGCCTCGCTCTTCGGAGTGCCGGGGTCCACCACCAGCAGGAAGCCTCCTACCAGCAGGAACAGGCCGAGCGAGCCGAGTATTGACGGCACGAGGAGGCTTTCCCTGCGTTGGTGCTTGCGCAGCAGTGCGACGAGTGCCACAACTACGACAACGGCACCAACGATCCAGAGGAACCTCACGAGACCGGCATTCTGCCAACCAGACGGTGTGCCTGGCCGACGAATTGGCCCATGATGTTCCGAACGGGTCCGAACGCGGATGAGGTGAGGGCGTGGAGCGGCCGAACTGGGCGCCGGGAGACATCGACCTGGAGAGGCCGAGCGTCGCACGGGTCTACGACTACTGGCTGGGCGGCGCGCACAACTTCGCCGCCGACCGCGCCGTGGCGCAGCGCATCCTGGAGGACGTGCCGCACCTGCGCGGGGTGATCGTGAACCACCGCTCCTTCCTGCGCCGTGCGGTCAAGCACCTGGTGTCGGTGGGCGTGCGGCAGTTCCTCGACCTCGGCTCGGGCATCCCGACCGTGGGGAACGTGCACGAGATCGCGCAGGGCGCCGACCCGACCTCGAAGGTCGTCTACGTGGACATCGACCCGGTCGCGGTCGCGCACAGCCGGTCGCTGCTGCTGGACAACGACCAGGTGAACGTCCTGCAGACCGACGTCCGCGACGCTGCCGTGGTGCTCAAGTCGCCCGAGGTCACCGAGCTGCTGGACTTCGACCAGCCGATCGCGGTGCTGATGGTCGCCCTGCTGCACTTCGTGCCGGACGGCGAGCATCCGCGCGAGATCATCGCGGCCTACCGCGACGCGCTGCCGGCCGGCAGCTACCTCGCGATGTCGCACGCGGGCTACGAGCCGGGCGAGTGGGACCCCAACTGGAACGCCGCCCGGACCGCCTACAACAGCAACGTCCAGCAGATGACCTACCGGACCAAGGCCGAGATCATCTCGATGTTCGACGGGTTCGAGCTGGTCGAGCCCGGTGTGGCGAGGCTGCCGCTGTGGCAGCCGGACTCACCGGACGACGTCGGCGACGACGCGGCCACGTTCCTCGGCTTCGGAGCGGTCGGACGGAAGGCGTGAAAGTCGACTCCACAGCGCGACCGCCCGTATGCTGCGCGTTCGTGGCGGTAGGGCCAGCGACATGACCGAACGGGTTGACCACCGGGTGCGTGACGACCGATCTCATCTGGACCCGGCAGTGCTTGCCGGGGCCGAGTCCTTCGCGCGCAGCTGGGCCACCGCCGTCATCGGCAGCAGCTACGTCCCGATGACGAGGGCCGAGGTCGCGCAGCACCTCCAAGACCTCACGGAGATGCTGGTCGAGGCGCTGTACGCGACCCCGTTCCGCACCGCGCCCGGCTACGAGATCGGCGCGCGCCTCGTCGACGCGCACTTCACCGGCACGGACACGCTCGGCCGCACCATCCAGCTCGTCGGCGACGACCTGCTCGTCGAGCTGGGCGCCGACAGCGACGACCGGCTCCGCTCCCGGCTCGCCGCGCTCCAGGGCGCGCTGTCGGCCGGCTACGCCCGCGCGCTGCGCGAACGCACCCTCGCCGAGCAGGAGGCCATCCGCGCCGCCGTGCTCGACGCCCGCGACCAGGCCGAGGCCGCGCTGCGCGCCTCGGAGGCCCGGTTCCGCGCCATGTTCACCGAGGCCGCGATCGGCATCGGCATCGCGGACATCGAGGGCCGGATACTGGACGTCAACCAGGCGTTGCAGGACATGCTCGGCTTCAGCGTCGAGGAGATGCGCCAGTACAACGTCCGCGACCTGATGCACCCGGAGGACGCGGGCAGCGTCTGGCGGCTCTACGACCAGCTCATCGCGGGCGAGTGCGACCACTACCGCGCCGAGAAGCGGTTCCACCGCGCGGACGGCGAGCAGGTGTGGACGCACCTCACGCTGTCGCTGGTGCGCGACGACCACGGCGAGCCGCAGTACCAGGTCGCGATGATCGAGGACGTCACCGATCGCCACCTGCTGCAGAACCGGCTGCGCTACCAGGCGCTGCACGACCCGCTGACCGGGCTGCCGAACCGCGCGCTGTTCCTCGAACGGCTGGGCCGCGTGTTCAACAACCGCGGCAAGCGCAGGCGCGCCGGGCTCTGCTACCTGGACCTGGACGGCTTCAAGGTCATCAACGACTCGCTCGGCCACGACATCGGCGACCAGCTGCTCGTCGAGGTCGGCAGGCGGCTCGACCACTCGGTGTCCGGCGAGGGCAAGCTCGTCGCACGGATGGGCGGCGACGAGTTCGTGATCCTCGTCGAGGGCTCGAGCGGCACGGACGACATCGTGCAGGTCGCGGATCGGGTGCTGCGCGAGATGGAGGCTCCGATCCGGATCAGCGGGCACGAGCTGTCCGTCTCGGCGTCCATCGGCATCGTCGAACGCCCGCTGGCGGGCACGACCGCCGCGGACCTGATGCGGGACGCGGACATCACGCTCTACTGGGCCAAGGCGGACGGCAAGTCGCGCTGGGCGCTGTACGACCCGGAGCGCAACGCCCGCGAGGTCGCCAGGTTCACCCTGTCCGCGACGATGCCACGCGCGTTGGAACGCGACGAGTTCTACGTCGAGTACCAGCCGCTGGTGCGGCTCGAGGACAGCACGGTCGTCGGCGTCGAGGCGCTGGTCCGCTGGCAGCACCCCGAGTTCGGCCGGCTCGCGCCGGACCGGTTCATCGAGCTGGCCGAGGAGACCGGCCTCATCGTGCCGCTCGGCCGGTGGGTGCTGCGCAAGGCGTGCGAGGAGGCCCGCCGCTGGCTCGTCGAGTTCGGTGACGCGGCGCCGTTCGTGTCGGTGAACCTGGCCGTGCGCCAGTCCCGCGACCCCGAGCTGGTCCGCGACGTGAAGCGGATCCTCGACGAGTGCGCCTTACCCCCGCACCACCTGCAGCTGGAGCTCACGGAGAGCGCCATCATGGGCACCGCCGACGAGCCGCTCGAGTCGCTGCGGGCGTTGTCGGACATGGGGATCAAGATCGCGATCGACGACTTCGGCACCGGGTACTCGAACCTCGCGTACCTGAAGCACCTGCCGGTGCACGAGCTGAAGATCGCCGGATCGTTCATGGAGGGCCTGCGGGCGGCCGACGAGGAAGACCCCGTCGACTCGCAGATCGTCGCCACGCTGGTGCAGCTGGCCCACGCGCTGCGCCTCGGCGTGACCGCGGAGGGCGTCGAAACCCCCGCGCAGGCCAAGCGACTGCACCGCATCGGGTGCGACACCGGTCAGGGCTGGTTCTTCGCCCGTCCCGGCCCGCCCGACGCCATCGACAGCCTGTTGCGTGGTGATCTCTAACACGGGGCATCCCCGGTGGCATGAAGTCACTGGTGGTCGCTCTCGTGTTGGCGGTGGTGCCCGTGCCCGCGGCGGACGTCGTTCCCCTTCCCGCGGACAAGCAGGCGTTCGGCACGGCTCGTGAGCGATCGAGCCCGGTCTGGTTCACGGTCGGCCACCAGGGCCTGTCGGAGATCTTCTACCCGGACCTGAGCACGCCCGCGACGCGCGAGACGACGCTGCTGGTCGACGGCTCTCCCGCCGAGTCGTCGCGCACCGAACCCGCGGACGACCGCAGCCTCACGTTCCGGCAGTCGTTGCGCGGCAAGGGGTGGACGGCGACCGTCACCTACGTGACCGACCCGGCGCGGGCAACCGTGCTCGCGGACGTGTCCCTGTCGTCGCACCGTCCGGTGCGGGTGTCCGTCCGGCACGTGCCGATGAAGCCCACGTCGGTCGTCGTGGGTGATCTGCGGCTGGACGGCGTGCGGAACCGGCACGCGACGTTCGCGGTCGGCTTCGGTGACGACGCGCGTGCCGTGGCCGAGGAGTCGCTGCGGCGCGGATTCCCCGCGGTGGCACGGGACTACGCACGTGGCTGGCACGAGTACCTGTCCGGGCTGCGCAGGCCGCGGTCCGCCGACCGGCGGCTGTACGACACGTCGGTGATGGTGCTGGCCGCGACCGAGGACAAGCGCAACCCCGGCGCGCTGATCGCGTCGCCGAGCTTCCCGTGGGCGTTCGGGTTCGACCGGACCATCGCACCCGAGCTCGGCCCGTACGCGCTGGTGTGGCCGCGCGACCTCTACCACGTGGCGACGGCCATGATCGCCGCCGGCGACCGCGGGATGGCGGACCGGGCGCTGGACTTCATGCTGCGGCGTCAGCAGCAGCCGGACGGACACCTGGCGCAGAACACCCGCGTCGACGGGACGCCGTACTGGACCAGCGTCCAGCTCGACGAGACCGCCGCCCCGATGCTGCTGGCCTGGCAGCTCGGCCGCACAGACCAGTCCACGATGGACGCGCTGCGCCGGGCGGCCGACTTCCTGGTCGCGCACGGCCCGGTGACGGAGCAGGAGCGCTGGGAGAACCAGAGCGGGTACTCGCCCGCCACGATCGCGTCCGCGGTCGCCGGGCTCGTCTGCTACGCGGACCTGTTGCGGCGCACCGGACAGGACGGCACCGCCTACCTGAAGGTGGCCGACGAGTGGCAGGCCCGCGTCGAGTCGTGGACCGTCACGCGCACCGGGCCGTTCTCGAAGGACCCGTACTACCTGCGGCTCACCAAGGACGGGCGGCCGGACGTGGGCACGCGGTACAACCTGGGCGACAACAACCCCGGTGACGCCGACCAGCGCGCGGTCGTCGACCCCAGCTTCCTCGAGCTGGTGCGACTGGGTGTGAAGGACGCGTCCGACCCGGTCGTCGCGAACTCGGTGGCCGTGGTGGACCAGCAGCTGCGCGTCGGCCGGTACTGGCACCGGTTCACCGCTGACGGGTACGGCGAGACCGCGGACGGCAGGCCGTGGAACATCAACTGGCCGACGCCCACCCGCACGCACGGGCGGCTGTGGCCGATCTTCTCCGGCGAACGCGGCGAGTACGAACTGCTGCTGGGACGGGATGCGCGGCCGCGGCTGCGCGACATCGCACGCACCGCGAACAGCGGCCGCATGCTGCCCGAGCAGGTGTGGGAGACGACGTTCACCGGCACGACCTCGGCGACGCCGCTCGCCTGGACGCACGCCCAGTACGTGCGGCTCGCCTGGTCGATCGACGCGGGCCGCCCGGTGGAGCGGCCCGACGTCGTCGCCTGTCGTTACGTCAGCGGCGTATCGAGCCGACCGGCCTGCCGTTGACGCTGATCTTGTGCTGGCCGGGCGTGATCTTCCAGTTGTGGGACGGGGTGTCCCAGTGGCTGAACGCCCGGTCGTCCAGGGTGAGGTAGACCATCCTGCGCTCACCGGGCTTCAGCGAGACCTTGGCGAACGCGCCCAGCTCGCGCGGCGCCTCCTGGAGCGTCGGCGTGGACGGGCTGCCCACGTACACCTGCACGACCTCGCTGCCCTCGCGCTTGCCGGTGTTGATCACCTGGACGTGCACGACGTTGCCCACGATCTTCGCGTTGACCGAGAACCTCGTGTACGACAGGCCGTAGCCGAACGGGAAGAGCGGCGCGATCTTGCGCGCGTCGTAGTGCCGGTAGCCGACGAAGACGCCCTCGGAGTAGGTGGCGGTGCCGTCGATGCCGGGGTACTGCGCGGGCGTGTTCGCGGGCACGTCACCGGGTGCCCTGGGGAACGTGATCGGCAGCTTGCCGGACGGGTTGACCTCGCCGAACAGCACGCCCGCCACGGCGTTGCCGTCCTCCTCGCCGGGGTACCAGGCCTCGAGCAGCGCGGGTGTCTTGTTCAGCCACGGCATCAGCACCGGGCCGCCGGACTTGAGCACGACGACCGTCTTCGGGTTGGCCGCCACGACCGCCTCGACGAGCGCGTCCTGGTTGCCGTCCAGCGCGAGCGACGGCCGGTCCTTGCCCTCGGTGGCGTTGTCGCCGACCATCACGATCGCGACCTCGGCGGCCTTCGCCGCTGCCACCGCCGCGTCGATGTCCGCACCGTCCACGTAGGAGATCGGCGCCGTCGTCCGGGACTTCAAGCCGTCCAAGGGCTTCACGGTGTAGAGCGGCTTGACCTTGGAGCTGCCGCCACCGCCGGTCATCGCGGCACCAGCGTACGGGCCGATCAACGCGATGGACTTCAGCGCTTTGGGGTCCAGCGGGAGCAGGTTGCCGTTGTTCTTCAGCAGCACCATGCCCTCCTGCGCGAGCGCGCGCGCCACTGCGCCGTTCTTCTCGGCGGGGATGGGCGTCTGCGTGATCGGCCGGTCGAAGATGCCGAACTCGATCATCTTCGCGAAGCGGCGCACCAGCTTGGCGTCGATCTCCTCGACGGTGACCTTGCCGTCCGCGACGGCCTTCTTCAGCTCGTCGCCGAAGAACTTGCCGGTCGGCATCTCGAGGTCCAGCCCGGCCTTGGACGACTCGACGGTGCTGTGCACGGCGCCGAAGTCGGACGTGTAGAAGCCGTCCCACTTCCACTCGTCGCGGGCCAGCCCGGTGAGCAGCCACGGGTGCTCGCAGCTGAACGTGCCGTTGATCTTCGGGAACGCGCACATCGCGGAGGCCGACTTGCCCTCCTTCATGGACGCCTCGAAGGCGGGGAGGTAGATCTCGCGCAGGGTGCGCTCGTCGATCACCTCGTTCACCTTGAAGCGGTTGGTCTCCTGGTTGTTCGCGATGTAGTGCTTCACGTTCGCGAGCACCTTGTGGTCCTGGATGGCCTGGATGTTCGCGACAGCCAGCTTGCCGACCAGGTACGGGTCCTCGCCGTAGCCCTCGAACGTGCGGCCGTTGGTCGGGACGCGCGCGATGTTGATCGTCGGCGCCTCCATCAGGTTGCGGCCGACGTTGACCGTCTCCGAGCCGATGATGTCGCCGAACCGCCGGGACGCGCCGACGTCCCACGTGGCCGCGAGCGAGATCGGTGCGGGCAGCGCGGTCGCCGACGGCTGCACGACGTCACCGGGGCCGACGCCCGACGGGCCGTTGGTGACCAGCAGCGGTGGGATCTTCAGCCGGTCGTTGCCCGGCACGACGCGGTACTGCGTCGCGGTCTTGATGCCGTGCATCTGGTCGATCTTCTCGTCCAGCGTCATCTGCGCGACGATCATCTTGGCGCGGGCGACCGCGTCGGGGGGTATCGCGTGAGCCGCGGCAGGTTGGATCAGTGATCCGATCACTAAAGCCGCTGTGAAGGTCTTGCGCACCGCGTCCTCCAGCTCTGCAGTCTGGCTGGCGGCGGCAGACCTCCGATGTATAGCGCAAACGAGGGAGCGCTCACAAGGAGCACTCCCTCGTTCGGGCCGGTCGGACTACTTGATGGACTTCTTCGCCACGTTGTGGCCGGAGAGCTCGACCACCGGCGTGGCACCGCCGAGGTCGGCCTCGCGGTACTCGCCCCGCAGGATTTCCGTCTCGCCGGGGAACAGCGTGATGTAGTTGTCGGTCCAGTCGACCGGCAGGACCTCGGCACCGCCGGAGCCCTTGCGCACGGACGCCCGCAGGAAGAACGCGACGCTCGTGCCGGTGTTCTTGATCGTCACGTGCGTGGCCAGCTTGCCCTCGCCGGAGCCCGGCGTGGTCGCGCTGGTCACCGAGACCTGGCCCGCCTTCAGGCTGCTGACGCCCTTCAGGTCGGTGTAGGCCGACTGCGGCGTGTAGTACCAGTCACCGCCGCCGTAGTTCAGCGTGTCCGCCTTGGTGGACAGCCAGTACACGTTGCGGTCGACCACCTTGCCGCTGGAGTCCTTCAGCAGCAGTCGCGTGAAGTACGCCGTGGACAGGCCCGCCGGCTGCGGGAGGTTGCCCACCCGCACCGAGCCGTTGGCCTTCGCGGTGACCGGACGCGTCTCGTCCGCCTTCTGCGTGCCGTCCGAGTTGAAGACGGTCACCTGCACGCTGAGCCCCTGCACGTCCTGCAGGCCCATGTTCACCACGGCGAGCGACTTGTCGTCGTAGGAGTACTGCACGTGCAGCGCCTTGTTGGCAGTCTTGGCACCGAAGTACGACCCCGCGGTGGCGAGGTTGTAGTTGTAGAGGTGCCAGTAGAGCTTCGGCCACGGGTCGTTCTGCATCCAGTAGATGACGCCCTGCGCCTGGTTGCCGCCCGTGTCGGAGAAGTCCCGGCCGAACGCCTCGAACTGCGCGCGGTTCGTCTCGTACTGCTGCAGCTGCGCCTTCTTCACGAAGTCGTCCACGTTGGACGGCTTGCCGTACCGGTTGTCCAGCGCCGTGCCCCAGAAGCCGAGCTTGCTGAACGTGCTCGACGGGGACAGGTGGTACTGCGAGGCGTTGTAGTCCGTCAGCTTGTTGATCTCGCCCTGGCTGAGGAACTTCTTCAGCTCGTCCATCTCCGGGATCGCCGGGCCGGGGCCGATCTCCGACGCGAAGCCCGCCGAGCCGCCCTTCTGGTTGTTGTACCAGTAGACCGGAGGCTCCCACCAGTACGGACCGTCCATCTTCATGCCGGACGCACCGAGCTGGGGCGAGCTGCGCCGCGCGGCCGCGGTGACGATCGGCGTCTGCCAGTCGGCCCGCTTCAACGCGTCCAGGTAGATCGTCTCGACGGCGCTCACCGGAGCCTCGTCAGAGCCGATCAGGAACGTGAACACGCTGGGGTGGTTGCGGATCCGCTTGGCCTCGCCCTCGGCGGACGCGCCGGCGACCTTCTTGTCCTCGGCCGAGAACCCGCCGGTGTTCTGCCACTTCGAGCAGCATTCCCAGCCGGTCATGAGCATGATGCCCATGCGGTCGGCCATGTCGTAGATCTCGTCGTTCTCCGGCTTGCCCTCGAGCCGGATCGTGTTGAGGCCCATGGACTTCGTGAGCATCATCTCGTCGGCGAGCTTCTGCACGTTGGTGCGCAGGAACAGGTCCGACGCCCAGCCGCCGCCGCGCACCAGGAACGGCTTGCCGTTGATCTGGTACTGCCGGTTGCCGCTGATCATCTTCGAGGTGACCTCGCGGATGCCGAAGGTCTCCTTCTGCTCGTCGGTCTTCGCGCCGCCCACGGTCGCGGTCGCCGTCGCGTCGTAGAGCGGCTGGCCGCCCATCTGGAACGGCCACCAGACCTGCGGGTTGCTGACGTTCAGCGTGAACGTCACCGTCTTCGTCTCGTTGGCCGCGAGGCTCACGTTCTGGCTGTAGTTCTGGCCGGCCGCGCTGCCGGCGACGGTCGTGGTGACCGCGCTGCCGGTGTTGTTGCGCGCGTCGACCTTCACCGTGACCGTGGCGCTGTTCAGGTTCGGCAGCGGCAGGTCGGTCAGCACGTGCAGGCCGCGCAGCGAGACCGCGCCGCTCTGCACCAGGTCGACGTGGCGGAAGATGCCCTGGTTGCGGTCGGGCGGCAGCTGGGACCAGTCGATGAAGTGGATGACCAGGTCCTTGCCGGGGTCGGACGGCGACGCCTTGATCGCGATGGCGTTGTCGCCCTTCTTGAGCAACCCCGTCACGTTGAACTCGAACGTCGGGTAGGCGCCGATCACGGTGTCCGTGCCCGCGACCTTCTTGCCGTTGACCCAGATCTCACCGCGCGAGATCACGCCGCCGTTGAGCTTGAGGAACGTGTTGACGCCCGGCTGCGGGTCGGCCTGGAACACCTTGCGGTACCACCACGGGACCTGGAAGTCCGCGCGGTTGACCTTGCTCAGGTTGTTCGAGAAGTTGACGTCCGCGTACTTGTTGTTCGCGATCAGACCGGCGAGGACGGTCGAACGGGCGGGCACCGTGAGCCAGCCCGCGTCCGAGTAGGACGGTGCCGAGATGACATCGCCCGCCTGTGTCGCCTTGGCACTGCTCTGCAGTCGCCAGTCGGGGATGGTGGAGGTCTGTCCGGGCGCGGACGCCACGTTCAGCGCCTTGCCTGGGTCCGGCGCTGGGCCGGCGTTGGCAGCGGCGTCCGGCACGATGACTGCCAGGCCCATCGCCGCCACGACCAGCCAGGGAATTGGCCGTTTGCGCAGCATGTCGCTCCTCGACGCATCGGGGCGGCGGCGCTTCCGGGGATCGTAAAGAAGGTTTCCTGTTTAATTCAGGTACGGCAATGCGCCTTACGGGTGACGCGGGCCACTCCGTTAGCCACACTCCGTGCGCGGTGATCCGATAGTTTGGCCCGCATGCGTCGTGTGGTGCTCTTGTTCGCGCTGGCTGCCGTGCTGACCGGATGCTCGGAGACGACGACGGGCACGCCCAGTGCCGGCGGTGAGACGCCGACCGCGGGCTCCTCGTCGACCAAGGCGCCGACCAGCTCGAAGGCGCCGGTCACCCGCCCGAAGAAGATCGACCTCAAGACGCTGGGCGACCCGTGCGCCTTCTTCTACCCGGCCGCCGTCCAGACGCAGTTCGGGCTCCGCAACATCAACGTCTCGGACCAGACCGGGCTGTGGCCGGGGGCCAAGGCGTGCGGCGCGAGCACCGAGGACCGGTCGGCCCTGTACATCCACACGGCCATCGTGTCCGAGGGTGTCGAACCCAAGTACAGCTCGGGTGCGGGCGTCACGAAGGAACAGGTCGCCGGGTTCACCGCCTACCAGAAGACGGACGACGTGCTGAAGGCCTGCACTCTCGCGATCGACGTCGCGGACGGCCAGATGCTGATGATGATGGCGTTCGAGCCGTCAGCCAAGGACCCGCAGATCTTCTGCCCGAAGGTCAAGGCCATGTCAGAGGCGGTTCTGGCCGGTAGCTGAACCGAGTAGTACTGCTCGAATTCGGTGGGAACCGTCCACTCGCGTCATACATCAGAGATACAGTCGTTCCAAATGCACACGCAGACGTTCGGGAGGGTGTGCCGTGTTCATCGCGGATGGTGGGGGCTCCGGCCAGGCGCTTCCGCCTGACTACAGCGGTCAGAAGAAGCTCAAGGTCGATCCATCAGCGATCCCCCAGGCGAAGGCCGCGTTCCAGCACGCGCTGGACGAGCTGGACAAGGAAATGAGCGACGCCGGGCCCGCCCTCATGGCGCGGCCGTGGGCCGACGACCCGGTCAGTGGCGAGACGGCGAAGCAGTTCAACGTCGAGACGCACGACAAGGCGCTGATGGCGCTCACCGGCTACCGCGCGCAGCTCGCGGGCGTGGTCGACCAGCTCAAGGCCATCGAGGAGCAGTACCGGATGACCGAGGGCGACAACGAAGCCCTCTGGGGCAAGCACCACCGCTGAGGGGGGAACTGAGGCATGTCTGACCACCGCTGGCGCGGCTACCCGCACGAGCAGCTGCACGCCATGATCAACGGCGGCCCTGGTGTCTCCGCGTCGCACGAGCTCGAGCGCAAGTGGAAGAAGCTCGCCGACTCGCTCACGCGCATCGACGACGACCTCAACAAGGCGCTCGGCAAGGTCGGCGCTGACTGGGAGGGCAGCACGGCCGAGGCGACCACGGCAGCTCTCTCGCCGCTCGCCCAGTGGGCCGCCGACGCGGCACAGGGCTCCGAGGTGATGAAGAGCTCGGCCGTCATCCAGGCCGACAACATCGCGGACGCGCGCAAGAAGATGCCGGAGCCGCTCAAGGTCACGACCGAGGCTCCGTCCGGGTTCGACATCGCGCTGGGCGCGATGACCGGTCCGTTCGGCGCGATGGACGTGATCAACCAGCAGCAGGACCACGAGCGCCAGGAAGCCGCGCAGGAGAACGCGCAGCAGCAGGCGATCAAGGTCATGGAGGACTACGAGTCCGAGAGCACGTGGAACCGCGAGACGCTCGGCACGTTCAACGAGCCGCCGCAGGTCGTGATCGACACGCCGCCGCCGTCGGGCACCACTGACCCGAACGCGAACGTCGGCTACAGCCACGGCCAGACCTCGGGCTTCAGCAGCGGCAACACCGGCACCACGAACACGTCGTGGACCGAGCCGCCGTCCGGCCCGCCCGCGCACCAGACCGGCACGGTCAACCAGCCGCCGACCGACGGCACCAAGACGTCCTGGGCCGACCCGAAGCCGCAGCCTCCGGTCAACCCGCCCACGACGCTTCCGCCCGCCCCGATCGACAAGGGCGGCCAGCCCCCGATCAAGGGCGGCGGCCCGGTCCTCCCGCCGATCTTCACCCGTCCCGAGGGCTCCGGCGCAGGTCGCGGCCCCGGCGGTGGCGGTGCCGGCCGTGGTCCCGGTGGCCCCGGCGGCAAGCCGTTCGGCTCGATGTCCGGTTCGCTCGCCGGTGGCTCCAAGGGCATGCCCGGCATGTCCGGTCCCGGCGGCATGGCCGGCGCGATGGACGACGGTCACCACCCGGCCAACCGCGGCGGCGCCGCTGGTGCGGCGGGCAAGGGTGGCGCGGCCGGTGCGGGCGCCGGTGGTGCCGGCGGTCGTGGCCAGGGGCAGGGCGAAGAGGACATCGAGCACCAGACCGCGGACTACCTGGTCGAGACCGAGGACGTGTTCGGCGACGAGCGGCTCGTCGCGCCGCCCGTGATCGGTGGAAGTCCGGAGGCGTGAGCTACTTCGGCGGCCCAGCGGAGAGGGAGCCCATCACCCTCTCCGCTGAGGAGTTCGACGTCGTCTGGGAGCGCATCGGTGAGCCGATGCCCCTGGTCATCAAGGTGCCGTCGCCAGGGAAGTCGCGGCAGGAACGCCGCCAGCTCGAAGACCGGGTCTGGCAGGCGCTCGACGCGAGAGGCCTCGGCAACGCGCGTGGACTGCACCCCGAGCTCGAAGGCCTGCTCCGGATGTTCGTCCGCCCCGAGCGCGAGGTGGACGGCCGCGTCTGGGTCGGCCGCAGCGTCCGCGTGCTGGCCGTCGCGAACGGCGACTACGGCGCACTCGCGTTGAAGGACGGCGAGCAGCTGTCGTTCAAGCCGTGCGCGGGCAGCGGCCTGCCGTCGGCCGTGCTCGCCTCGCTGCCGCAGCACCCGGCGGGCACCGGCATCTCGGTGACGCTGCCGAGCGTCGACCTGGAGAAGGCCGTCCAGAGCTCGGACGGCTCGCCCAAGGGTCTCGAGGCGGCGTTCCGCGGCATCGGCCTGCGCGAGGACGACGCCAAGGCGCTGGTGAAGATGTTCACCGGCCTCGTGCACACCGGAAACTTCGGTGCCGCCGCACGTGACCGCTACGGCAAGCGCTGGCGCCCCGAGCGGGTCGTCGCGTTCCTCGACACCGAGGAGGGGCGCTACCTGCAGCAACGGCGCTCGTCCAACGGCGCCGAGGCGTGGAGCACCTTCTCGCCGACCGACGCGCGCCGGCTCATGCACCAGGTGGACGAGCTGTTGGCGGAGGCCGTGCGCACCGCAGGCGTCTGACAGGTCCTGAAGGGCGCCTTCGCAACGCCAGCCGTTGCGCGAGGCGCCCTTCAGCATGTTTGATCTGAACACCGCCGCCGTGGCCAAGACCCCTTGGAGACGGCGAAATGAGCATCGAGCGACGGCAGTTCTTGCTGGCTACAGGAGCTGCCTTCCTTGGCACGTCGGTGTTCGCCACCCCCGCGCAGGCGGAGTCGGCGACGGCGACGCTGTGGCAGGAGTTCGTCAAGAACCCCTACAACCATCCGCAGATCCCGAACGTGGCGTACGCCGGGTACCGAACCGGCGAGCGACTACCGCGTCGTCCCGTGCTGGCCAACGTGCTCGCGTTCGGCGCGAAGCGCGACGGGTCGGCTGACGCGGCACCCGCCATCAACCGCGCGATCCAGCACGTCGGCAGGTGGGGCGGCGGCACGGTGCTCGTGCCCGCGGGCACCTACCGCATCGACGACATCATCCGCATCGGCTACGACAACGTCGTGCTGCGCGGCGCGGGCAGCGACCGCACGAAGTTCTTCGCGACCAGGTCCCTCGAGGAGATCGTCGGCATCAACCGCAGCCGCTACGGCTCGGAGAACTCGGCGTGGAGCTGGTCGGGCGGCCTCGTCTGGGTCTGCCACCGCGACCGCTACCAGCCGCTGGTCGACGCGATCAAGGCGAAGAAGTGGCCGTTCGAGGGCTGGACGGGCAACGAGCTGGAGCTCGGCGAGACGCTGACGACCGTCACCGCTCCGGCGCCGCGCGGGGCGTTCACGCTGACCGTCGACAACGCGCGCAGGCTGCGGCCCGGCCAGCGGGTGCTGCTGCGGCTGGACGACGACCAGTACAGCCTGCCGAAGCACATGTGCGGCGACATCCCCGGCACCACCACGTACAAGTGGGACGACAAGGACAAGCTGCTGTCCTACTTCCCGTTCCTGTGGCCGGTGCGCATCGAGTGGGTGCGCGGCAAGCGGGTCAAGCTGGCGCAGCCGCTGCCGGTCGAGGTCCGCGCGAACTGGAAGCCCAGGCTCACCACCATGGCACCGGTGATCACCGGCGCGGGCGTGGAGGGCATCACCATCCAGCCGACGAAGGTGCCGCACCCGAAGCACCTGCAGGACAAGGGGCACAACGGCCTCGTGTTCCAGTGCGCGTGGGACTGCTGGGCCGACGACGTCTCCGCGGTGGACGTCGACAACGGCTTCCTCCTGGTGTCCGCCAAGGGGATCACGCTCAAGAACACCAAGGTCTCCGGCCGCGGTCACCACCACGCCTACGCCACGCGCGAGCAGTCGCACGACAACCTCTTCGACACGTTCAGCATCAAGGCGTTCTCCGAGCCGTCCCAGTCGGGCGCTGGCAACCACGGCCTGAACGTGGAGGGCCTGTCCTGCGGCAACGTCTGGACGCGCGGCACGATGGAGGTCGACGTGTTCGACACCCACCGCGGCCTGCCGTTCGGCAACGTGCGCACCGAGATCACCATCAACAACGTCGGCTCGCACGGCGGCAGTGCGAACGCGGGTCCCCTGTACGGGGCCAGGTTCGCGCACTGGAACATCACCGTCTCGAACCAGCGCGCCGGCAACGTGCGCATCGACCAGGTGGCGCCGTGCAGCGCGACGGTCGCGATCTCGGAGGTGCGCGACTTCGGACAGATCGACAAGCCCGACTTCACCGGGCCGCTGAACTCCAGGCTGGAGTCCTACGGCACCACGGACGTCGTGCCGCGCAACCTGTACGACGCGCAGAAGAAGCTGCGTCGCTGGTCATGACCTCGTGACCAGCGTGCGGACCCGGCGCGGGATCTCGTCCCACTCCCGAGCGGTGACGACCACCCGCATCCCGCGCCGGGGTCCGAACGCGGCGATCCACTGCACCACGAAGTCCAGCCCGGCGTCCTGCTCCTCGCACAACGCCCAGTCGTCGACGACGAGCACCGCGTCGCGCCTGCCGTCGAGCACCTCGCGTTCGAACCAGTCGAGCAGGCTCCTGCTGCCCGGCTGGTCGGACGGGTCGAACGTCGCCGTCACCGGGAGCGGCACCGCGCCGCGGCCGATCCGGTAGACCGAGGCCGTCGAGGTGGTGAGCATCGCGTGCAGCCGTTGCCTGGTGGCAGGCTCGGGCCCGACGAGTGCGAGGTTCTCGATCACCGCACTGGTATACCAACACGCGCAAGAGGCGGGCTGTCGCTTCGCTAATCTGCCCAGGTGCCGGCCAAACCCGTTGACCCGAAAGAGCTGCGCTCCGCCGTCGAGGCGGTGCTGCCGTGGCTGGACGGCGCGGCCGAGCAGCCGGACCGGCCGACGCTCGCCGCGGCCGTGCGGCTGAGCCTGCGCACCCTGGAGCAGGTCGCGCCGGGCCGCAGCGTCGAGGTGCGGGTGCCGCCGTTCGCCGCCGTCCAGTGCGTCGCGGGTCCGCGGCACACCAGGGGCACGCCGCCGAACGTCGTGGAGACCGACCCGCGCACCTGGCTCGAGCTGGCCACCGGCCGTCTGGAGTGGACGGACGCGGTCGACGGCGCCAAGGTCAGCGCGTCCGGGAGCAGGGCGGACATCTCGGCCCTGCTGCCCGTGGTGCGCTTCTAGAACCAGGAGCCGATGGTGTTGTCGTAGACGGACTTCGCACCGTCCGAGATGGCGCCGCCGACGTCCTTCACGACCTCGACACCGCCCTCGACGACGGCCTTGCCGCCCTCGTACACGTCCTTGCCCAGCTCACCGACGTTGCCGACGGTGTCGACGGCCCAGTCGCCGACGTCGCTGGCGACCTCCTTCGTGGTGTCCCACGCGTGGCCCGCCGCGCCGCCGAAGTCGCCGCGCGACACGTCGTCGACCACCTGGCCACCGCCGTGCCACACGTCCTCGCCGATGTCGACGACCTCCTTGGCCGTGTTGGTGCCCCAGTCGACCACCGGGCCGACGACCGGCAGGTCGGAGCCGGGCACCACGTCGCGCGGCGTCGGGCTGTCCTGCCAGCGCTGCTCGGTGACCTCGTCGCCGCGGCCGGTCGCGATCTTGGCGAGGTTGTCGAGCGACTCGGAGTTGGGCGCGTAGTACTGCGAATGCGCACCGCCGATGCCGGTCTCGTCCGGCGTGCCGAAGGTCTTCGCGCCGAACTTCGAGTCGTACGGGCCGGTGGACGAGCCGTCCTGGGTGAACCAGTCGCCGCTGGTGCCCTGCACGACCGGGTCGTGCTCGGTCGCGCCGACGTAGACGTGGCCGCGTCCCGCGGACAGCTGGTCCACAGTGGACGCTCCCACGCCGGGTGAGCCGACGAACGCGATGTCGTCCGCCTTCAGCCCGTGGTCCATCGCCGCGTAGCCGACGACCGTGCTGCCGTAGCTGTGGCCGATGACCGTGACGTGCGCGCCTTCCTTGCCGGCCACGCGATAGCCCTCGACGTCCTGCGCGAGGATCGCCGCGCCCTCCTTGGCCTGCGCCGGGTCGTTGACCTGGCCGAGCGAGAACTCCGGCGCGTCGTAGCCGAGCCACTGGATCGCGACGCCGTTCGGCCCCATCTTCCCGCTCAGCGCGGCTGCCTGCTCCTGGCTGAAGCCGTTCTCGCCCAGCCTGGACGTCGTGCCGGGCACGCACACGGCGACGTTGTCCGCGTCGTCCGGGTTGCCGTACGCGATGGCCAGCGCGCCCTCCTTGGCGCCGGGACCGTCCGGGCTGTAGTAGAGGACGAAGGGCTGCTTGCCACCTGCGAGGTCGACGGAGTTCTTCTTGGCGTTCTTCAGCTCCTCGGCCGCGTTCTCGGCGTTGGTGGCCCGGCGTTCCGCCTCGGCCTGCTGCGCGACGAGCTGCGACCCGCGCGGGTCGTTCATCAGCTTGTTGCGGCCGTCCTCGGTGTTCGGGTCGACGCCGAGCTCACGCGCCCGTTCCGCGATCTGGTCCTTCAGCTGCGCGCTCTGCTGGTTGAAGCGCGTCACGTCCTCGTTGATCCGCTGCCGGTTGGCGGTGTCCAGCACGTCGGCCGGGAGTCCGCGCAGCTGACCGAGCTCCTGGTACTTGCTGGCCAGCAGCGCGTCGCGCTCCGGCTGGGAGAGCGACTTCCACCAGTCGGCGACGGCCTTCGGGTCCGTGCCGGGCGGCGGCACCGGCGGGAGCGAGGGACCTCGCTCGGCCGCGCGGCTCCAGCCGCAGTCGGACATCGCGGTGTCGCCGAAACCGGGCGTGATCTTGCCGAGCGCGCCCGCGTACGAGCGCAGCACGCCCTCGTAGCTCGACTTCACCCTGGTGAGCGAGTCGTTGACCTGGCCGGCCAGCTGACGAGTCTGCTCCTCGTCCAGCCCGGCCGGACGGCCGCGCCACACGCCGATCGCGTGATCGGCGGCGGACCGCATCTGCCCGTACGCGCGGGACGCGGCCTGCACGATGTCCACGCCGGCGCCGAGCCGGTCACCGGCCGCACGAGCCGCGGTCGCGGACAGCTCGCCGCGCGCGCTGAACTTGTCGGACGCGTCGCCGGTCCAGCTGCTCACGGCCGTGCGGGCGCCGTTCACGACCGACTCGCCCGCGCGTCCGACGGCGCTGATGGCACCGGTGATCGGGTCGGCCGCGGCGGCGATGCGGCCGGAGTCGCCTGCGGCGAGCCGCGCGTACAAGACCTCCGGGTCCGCAATGCTCACTTGCCGCCCCCCAGCGCGTTGAAGATGTCGGAGAAGCTGATGCCGTTGTCGTCGTCGGCGCGCTGGTAGGCGTCGGCGTTCGAGATGAGGCCCTCGGCGGCGTCGGTGAACCACTCCGAGCCCTTGCGAAGATCATCCGAATGGGTGCCGACGAACTTCGACAGCGCGTCCGCGAACTCGGCGGCCGCGTCGACCTCGCCGAGCGCGCCCGCGTCGAGCCGGAGCATCGAGATCATCTCGGCCGCCTCGCGCACCGCGTCGGAGCCGCTGCTGAACTCCTTGGACGCGTTGCGCAGCAACTCTGGCTCAACGCCGAACATCGCCACCCCCATCGGTTCGCTATGCACTTGCGACGCAAGAGCATCATGACCGGTTCCCGCCGCACCCGTGGATCGTTTCGGGCACGATGACGCGCATGGTGCAGACAGGATGGACCGCCCAGCGGTGGACGGCAGCGTTCGCCGAGCAGGCGGAGATGTTCCGCAAGGCCGTCGGTGACGCCGACCTCGCGACCGCCGTGCCGACGCGTCCTGGGTGGACGGTCCGCGAGCTGGTGCTGCACGTCGCGCGGTTCCTCGAGACCTCGACCGCCTACCTGCGCACCGGCAGCCGCAACCCGATCGGCCCGCCTCCCGCACCGGGTGACCTCACCCCGCTGGAGTACCTCGACATCCAGCTCACCGAGGCCAACGAGGTGCTGCCCGCCGTGCCCGGCAACCGGCCGGTCTGGACGTTCTCGCCCGCCGCGCCGGACCTCGCGTGGGTGTGGCACCGGCGCATCGCGCACGAGATGACGCTGCGCCGGTTCGACGCGCAGGCCACCATCCGCGCGCTGGTGGCGACCGGTCCGGACCTCGCCGTCGACGGCATCGACGAGGTGCTGACCACCATCGTCGCCGCGAAGATCGACGGCGACGTCCCGAACACCATCTCCGGCACCGCCGTCGTGCGCCCGGCCGACGTGCCCGAGGCGTGGTTCTTCTCCCTCACCGCGGGTGAGGCACCCGAGGTGCGCGCCGCGGCCCCCGGTGAGGAGGGCGACGCCCGGGTCACCGGCGAGGCCGCGATGATCTACTACTGGCTGTGGAACCGGATGACGCTGGACTCGGTGGCCGGCGACCGCTCGATCCTCGGGCTGCTGCAGGTCGGAAGGGGTCACTGATGCGCAAGATCGCGGTGGTCCTGCTGTCCTGCCTCGCGCTGGGCGGATGCGCCTCCGACTGGGAGGGCCAGGTGCGGCTGAGGGTCGACAAGATCGAGAACCCCCAGGAGATCTGGCTCGAGCTCGTCGGCGAGCTGCCGGACGACGCACTGGAGAAGAAGTACTTCAAGAGCGAGATCCTGTCGCCGAGCGAGATCTCCGGTGGCGAGGTCGCGGTGGGCGACGAGGTCGTGTGCACCGCCAAGCAGCACTCGATCGGAGCGGGGCAGACCAACACGATCAAGACTGAGATCAGCGGCTGCCGCAAGGCCTGACGGTCACGGGTGGTCGTAGCGGGTGATCCACGCGGCCAGCTCGGCGCGCGACCGCAGGCCGAGCACGGTGCGGATCTCCTCCAGGTAGGTGTTGATCGTCCGCGTCGACACGCCCAGCTCGCGGGCGATCTGCCGGTCCGTCTGTCCTTTTGCGACGGACCGGGAGATCTCCAGCTGCCGCAGGCTCAGCGGTGACTCGGCCTCGCGCACACCGTCGAGCGCGTAGTGCACGGCGTGCGCGATGGTCATCCGCCTGCCTGCCGAGCGCGCGGCCTGCGCACGGGCGTGACCCAACCGGCCCGTCGCGAGCGCGGTGACCGAGTCGACCTGCTGCTGCCAGGCGTGGTCGGGTGCGCTGATGTCGTCCTGGATCGCCGTCGCGCTCCCGACGAGCCGCAGCCCGCGTTCGTCGTCACCGCGTGCGCACGCGACCTCGGCGAGTCCCACGAGGCCGTGCACGACCTGCTGCGGAAGGTCCGGCTCGATGCGCAGTGAGCGGACGAAGTGCTGTTCGGCCTCGTCGTGGTTGCCGCGGGCGATCTCGAGCTCGCCGAAGGTGTGCCACATGCCCGCGGTGGCCGTCGTGGACAGCTCGTGCTCGGCCACCAGTGCGCGCGCCTCCTGGAGGTCGGCCTCGGCGGCGTCGAGGTCGCCGACGCGCAGCGCGAGGCAGGCGAGGAGGTTCAGCAGGTTCCCCACCGCGGGGGAGCTCGCCCGCCTCGCGGAGCAGCACGAGTGCCGCTGACCAGTTGCTGCGGGCACCGTCGAACTCGCCCGTCTGCTCCAGCGCGCTGCCGATCCCGGCGAGCGCACGGGCCTGCCGCCCCGGCCTGCCGAGCTCGCCCTCCAGCTCGAGCACGTGCCGGAACAGCGACACTCCCTCGGCCGTGCGGCCCATCCAGATCTCGAGGCTGGCGAGCACGGACATCAGTGGAGCTCCGTACACGGCGGGCGGCCTCCGGTCGAGTGCCCGCAGCACGAGCGCCTTGGCCTCGGCGATGTGGCCGAGTCGCACCCACACCATGCTGAGCCCCCACGTCAGCAGCGCGGCGGTGGGAGCACCGGACCGGGCGGCCCAGTCGGTGACGGCACCGAGCGTGTTGACCTGCTCGGACGCCGATCTGACCTGCTTGATGTCCGGGTAGAACCGGGGCGCCTCCGGCTCCCACAGGCCCGTGTACCAGGTCAGCAGCGCACCGTAGGCCGCGTCGAGCTCGTCGTGGTCGCGCAGCCGGGCGAGCCCGAAGATCCGGATCGCCTCCAGCAGCCGGTACCTGGAGTCCTCGGTGACCACCAGCGACTTCGCCGTGAGGCTGATGAGCTGGTCCAGCACGTCCGCACCGCACACGGCCGCGGCCAGCTCGGCGCTGAACGGCCCGGCCAGCACGGACAGCCTGCGCAGCACCTCCTGCTCGCGCGGGTCGAGCAGCTCGTAGCTCCAGGTGATGGCGGTGTCGAGGCTGCGGTGCCTGCTCGCCGTGCGCTCACCGGTGCGCAGCAGCTCGGCGAGGCCGGCCGTCGGCAGGTGCCGCACCCGGCGCGCGGCCAGCTCGATCGCCAGCGGCAGGCCGTCGAGCCTGCGGCACAGGTCCTCGATGTCGCGGGTGAGCTGGAACGCGTGGTCGACGGCCGCCGCGCGGTCGGCGAACAGGTGCACCGCGTCCGACGACACGGGCAGCGGGCCCAGCGTGTAGACGTGCTCGCCGTTGACCCGCAACGCCTCGCGGCTGGTCGCGAGCACCCGCACGTTCGGGCACCTCGGCAGCAGCCAGGTCACCAGGTCCGCGCACCGCTCGACAACGTGCTCGCAGTTGTCCAGCACGAGCAGCACCCGCTGCCCGGCCAGGTGTGCGGCGAGCGTGTCGCGCGCCGCGCCGTCACCGTGCTCCGCCCGGATGGCCGCCGTGACGGCCTGGTCCACCTGATCGGGATCGGGCACCGCGGCCAGGTCGACGAACCAGGTGCCGCCGGGGAACGTCATGGTGCCCGCGACCTCGACGGCCAGCCGCGTCTTGCCCGCGCCGGGCGATCCGACGACGGTGACGAGCCGCTGCGACCGGACGAGCCGGGCGAGCGCCACCCGTTCGGGGACGCGGCCCACGAAGCTGTCGAGCCGGGGCACGAGGTTGCCCACCACCGGCGTGGCCTGCCGCCGCCGGTACGCGCGCTGCTTGCACCCAGGAGAGCAGTACTGCGCTTTGCGGCCCGCCCGGACGGGCGCCGCGGGCAGGCGCTCACCGCAGACCGGGCAGGACATGGCCGGGAGCGTATCGGAGGGTGACCATTTGAAACGTAACGCGACGCATTTTCCGGACCAGGTGCCGTCATTCTCAACAATGGGTTTTGTCGGATTACCGCTCGTATTCCCCGGACCGGAGCGTGCGCTACCGTGCGGTCGCCGACAACCACCGGCAGTGTCAAGCGGGTCCACCAGACGTGCGTTTCGTCACGTCGAGCGGGTGCCGATGGGGGTGGTTGACCCCCTGCTCCACTTACACTCGCGGGAGCAGCCTGCCCCCGTCGTGAGGGAGCCCCTCGGTGGTCGCCGACCATTCCCAGCCCGATCCGGAACCTCGTGAGGAGTGCGGCGTCTTCGGCGTCTGGGCTCCCGGTGAAGATGTTTCCAAGCTCACCTACTACGGCCTCTACGCACTGCAGCACCGCGGCCAGGAGGCGGCGGGGATCTCGGTCGGCGACGGCTCGCAGGTCGTCGTCTTCAAGGACCTCGGTCTCGTCAGCCAGGTCTTCGACGAGCAGGTGCTCCAGTCGCTGCGCGGCCACGTCGCCGTCGGCCACTGCCGCTACTCGACGACCGGCAGCACGACCTGGGAGAACGCCCAGCCGACGTTCCGCACCACCGCGGCGGGCAGCGGCCTGTCGCTCGGGCACAACGGCAACCTGGTCAACACCGCCGAGCTGCTCGCGAAGGCCAAGGAACTGGGCATCGTCGAGCGCAACGGCGCCACCACGGACTCGGACATCGTCTGCGGACTGCTCGCGCACGCCGCGGCGGACAAGGGCATCGAGCAGGCCGCGCTGGAGCTGCTGCCCACGTTGCGCGGCGCCTTCTGCCTCACGTTCTCCGACGAGTCCACGTTGTACGCGGCGCGCGACCCGCACGGCGTCCGCCCGCTCGTGCTCGGCCGCCTCGAGCGCGGCTGGGTCGTGGCGTCGGAGACGGCCGCGCTGGACATCGTCGGCGCGTCGTTCGTCCGCGAGGTCGAGCCGGGCGAGCTGATCGCCATCGACGCGGACGGCCTGCGGTCCAGCAGGTTCGCCAACCCCGAGCCCAAGGGCTGCGTCTTCGAGTACGTCTACCTGGCGCGCCCGGACACGACGATCTCCGGCCGTTCCGTGCACGCCACGCGCGTGGAGATCGGCCGCAGGCTCGCCAAGGAGCACCCGGCCGAGGCGGACCTGGTGATCCCGGTGCCGGAGTCCGGCACGCCCGCCGCCATCGGCTACGCCCAGGCGTCCGGCATCCCGTACGGGACCGGCCTGGTCAAGAACGCCTACGTCGGCCGAACGTTCATCCAGCCGTCGCAGACGATCCGCCAGCTGGGCATCCGGCTGAAGCTCAACCCGCTGCGCGACATCATCCGCGGCAAGCGGCTCGTCGTCGTCGACGACTCGATCGTGCGCGGCAACACGCAGCGCGCGCTCGTGCGCATGCTGCGCGAGGCCGGTGCGCTCGAGGTGCACGTGCGCATCGCGTCGCCGCCGGTGAAGTGGCCGTGCTTCTACGGCATCGACTTCGCGTCCCGCGCCGAGCTCATCGCGAACGGTCTGGACGACGACGGCATCCGCCGCTCGGTCGGCGCGGACTCGCTGGGCTACGTGTCGCTGGAGCAGCTGGTCGCCGCGACCGAGCAGCCGAAGACGCGCCTCTGTTCAGCGTGTTTCGACGGCGACTACCCGATCCCGCTGCCCGCCGACGCGCTCATGGGCAAGCACCTGCTCGAGGGCCTGAAGGGTGTCGCGGGCTCAGCGGCTCCCGTTCTGGCGAACGGGTACGGTGCCGAAGACGCCCTTCGCAGGCCCTGAAACAAGTGGAAGAAGTTGACGTGACCGACAGCGCCAAGGCCACCTACGCAGCAGCCGGAGTGAGTATCGCCGCGGGTGACGAGGCGGTGGAGAAGCTCAAGCCGTGGGCGGCGAAGGCGGGCCGCCCCGAGGTGCTCGGCGGCATCGGTGGCTTCGCCGGGCTGTTCCAGCTCAAGCTCGACCGCTGGAAGGAGCCCGTGCTGGCGTCCTCCACGGACGGCGTCGGCACGAAGATCGCGATCGCGCAGGCGCTCGACAAGCACGACACGGTCGGCATCGACCTCGTCGCGATGGTCGTGGACGACCTGGTCGTCTGCGGTGCCGAGCCGCTGTTCATGCAGGACTACATCGCGGTCGGCAAGGTCGTCCCCGACAAGATCGCCGCGCTGGTCAAGGGCATCGCCGAGGGCTGCGTCCTGGCCGGGTGCGCGCTGCTCGGCGGCGAGACGGCCGAGCACCCCGGCCTGATGGCCGACCACGACTACGACATCTCCGGCACCGGCGTCGGCGTGGTCGAGCACTCGAAGCTGCTCGGCCCGGACCGGGTGCGCGACGGTGACGTCGTGATCGCGATGGGCTCGTCCGGCCTGCACTCCAACGGCTACTCGCTCGCCAGGCACGTGCTGCTGGAGATCGGGCGGATGCCGCTGTCCGGTCACGTCGAGGAGTTCGGCCGCACCCTCGGCGAGGAGATGCTGGAGCCGACCCGCATCTACGCCAAGGACTGCCTCGCGCTGATCGCCGAGACCGAGGTCCGCGGCTTCGCGCACGTCACCGGTGGTGGCCTCGCCGCGAACCTGGCCCGCGTCCTGCCGCACGGCCTGTCCGCGCGCCTCGACCGGGGCTCGTGGTCGCCGCAGCCGGTGTTCGCCCTGATCGCCCAGCGCGGCCGGGTCGAGCGCGAGGAGATGGAGAAGGCGTTCAACATGGGCGTCGGCATGGTCGCCGTCGTCGCGCCGGAGGACGTCGACCGCGCGCTGGCCGTGCTGACCGCGCGCCACGTGCCCGCGTGGGTGCTCGGCGAGATCCGTCCCGGCGAGGGCGCTGAGCTCGTCGGAGATCACCCTCGTTTCTGAGGCAACCTCCGAGGCCGGTCGCTCCGTACCAAGGGGCGACCGAGGAGGGATCGTTGGACCGCGATCGTGAGTTCGGGGAGTACGTGGACGCACGTGCTCTCGTGATGCGGAGAACCGCGTACCTGATTTGCGGTGACTGGCATCGCGCTGAGGACATCGTGCAGACCGCGCTGACCAAGCTCTACCTGGCGTGGCCGCGGGTGCACCGGGGCGGCACCGTCGACGCGTACGCCAGGAAAGTGCTGGTGCGTTGCGCGATCGACGAAGGGCGGCGGGGTTTCTTCCGACGGGAGAAGGCTGTCCCCGCCGTGCCGGACACGTCGACGACGTCGGCCGCGCCCGACCTCGACGTGCGACGTGCGCTTGCCGCCTTGCCACTGGGGCAACGCACGGTCGTCGTGTTGCGGTACTGGGAGGACCTCAGCGTCACCGAAGTCGCTCGCCTGCTCGGTCGGACCGAAGGCACCGTGAAGAGCCAGTCGGCGAAGGGCCTCGCCGCACTGCGTGAGCTCCTCGGTGACCCCGTGGTGGAGGAGCTGCGATGACCGACATCCGCACGTTGCTGACCAGCGCACTCGACGACGAGCCGCCGCTGACGATCGACCGGGACCGCGCGATCCGCACCGGGAAGCGCACGGTGCACCGTCGCCGCTTGCTCGCCGTCGCGGCCGCCACGCTGGTCCTCGCCGGCACGCCCGTCGCGTTGAACGCGGTCGACCCGCGGGTTCCGGCCGGGCTGCAGTTGCCCACCGAACTGCTGGCCGCTCCGTCGACCTCGGACCAGCACGCCGCCGAGCTGACCGAGGTGCTCGACAAGAACCTCCGCCCGATCACGGTCGTCAACAAGGGTGACCACTACGCCGCCGAACACACCATCGTCCTGGAGCGCAACCCGCCGATCAGGATGACGCTCTTGATCGAGGTGCGCTGGGACGTGTACCGCCCGTGCGAAGGCTGCCAGGTGAGGGACCTGACGGATCGTCGCCTGGTCCGGCACCCGTCGAGCGGAAACGGCACGCGGCACGAGGTGAGCGCGTTCCTTCCGGACGGGACGAACATCCGGGTGATCTCCGTCTCGGACTCGGCCGACATCCCGGCGGAAGGCTTCACGACGCTGGAAAAGTACGCGTCGATGGACGGGCTCACGTTCTAACCTGTCCGGCGTGGCTGATGACGTGACCGTGACCCGGACGCTGGTGATACCGGCGTCCGAGTTGCGCGAGCGCTTCTCCCGGTCGTCCGGACCGGGCGGGCAGGGCGTGAACACCGCGGACAGCCGGGTCGAGCTGTCGTTCGACCTCGCCCGCTCGCCTTCCGTGCCGGAGTGGCTGCGCACCAGGATGCTCGAACGGCTGGCGTCCCGGTTGATCGACGGGGTGCTGACCATCACGGCCTCCGAGCACCGGGCGCAGCTGCAGAACCGGGCGGCCGCGCGCGACCGGCTGGGCGCACTGCTCCGGTCGGCCGCGGCGCCGCCTCCGCCGATGCGGCGTCCGACGAAACCCAGTCGTGGCGCCAAGGAACGGCGCATCGCCGAGAAGAAACGCCGCGGTGACACCAAACGCGGCCGTTCCGGCGGAGGCTGGGACTAGGCACGACCACCGTCCGATTCGGACGGAGCCGCTCAGTGGCTCGAACTGGACCGGTAGCGGCGTTCCGGACGGCCCGTTCCGCCGTACTTCAGGCTGACCTCGGCCTTGCCGGTCGCCACGAAGTGCTCCAGGTACCTGCGCGCGCTCACCCGCGCCACCCCGGTCGCCTCTGCGCACTCGCTCGCCGACAGACCGTCCGGGCGCTCGCGCAGCGCGCGTTCCACCAGCCTGGCCGTCTCGGCCGTCAAACCTTTGGGCAGCACGGGTTTCGCCTGCGGCCGCGCGCCGAACACCTGGTCGACGTCGGCCTGGCCGGCGGACCCGAGCCGGTGCAGCTTCTCGCGCAACGCCGCGAAGTGCGCCAGCTGGTCGCGCAGCGCCGCGTACTCGAACGGCTTGATCAGGTAGTGCAGGACGCCGCCGCGCATCGCGCCGCGCACGGTCTCCACGTCGGTCGCCGCGGTGATCACGATGACGTCCACGTCCTCGGTCGCCCGCAGCTGCCGCAGCACGGACAGTCCGTCCACGTCCGGCAGGTAGACGTCCAGCAACACCAGGTCCGGCTTGAGCTCGCGGGCCAGCCGCAGCGCGTCCGCACCGGAGTGCGCGACACCCACGACGCCGAAACCCGGCGTGCGCGCGACGTACCCGCTGTGCACCTTGGCGACCATGAAGTCGTCGTCGACGACGAGCACCCGGATCACAGCGGCAGCACCGCCGTGAACACCGCGCCCCGCACCTGCACGGAACCACCGCGCCGCAGGCAGGCCTGCCTGATCAGCGCGAGACCGAGCCCGCGCTGCCCGTGCGACGCGGCCTTGGTGGTGAAGCCGTGCCGGAACACCTCGTCGGCGATCTCGGGCGCGACGCCGGGACCGGAGTCCCGCACCACCACGCGCACCTCGCCGTCCTCCTGCCGCACGCCGACCTCGATCCAGCCGCGTTCGTCGCCCGGTGCGGACGAACTCAGGGCATCCAACGCGTTGTCGACGAGGTTTCCCAATACCGTCACCAGGTCTGTGGACAGAAGTTCGTCCGCACGTCCCAGTCTGCTGTCCGCCGCCATGCGCAGGCCGACTCCGCGTTCGGCCGCCAGCGACGATTTCGCGATGAGCAGCGCGGCGACCGCCGGGTCGCCGATGCGCCCGGTCACCTCCGCCCGCCACTGCTCCTGCGCCGAGCTGATCCGGCTGACGTACCCGCGCAGCTCCTGGTACTCCTCCAGCTCCAGCAGCCCGGCGATGGTGTGCAGCCGGTTGCTGAACTCGTGCGCCTGCGCCCGGAGCGTGTCCGTGGCGGACTTGCTGGCCGCCAGCTCGTCCTGCAGCGTCATCAGCTCGGTGCGGTCCCGCAGCGTCACGACCGCGCCCGCCTCCTCGATCGGCATCCGGTTGAGCGTCAGCACCCGGCCCTTCTTCAGCACGATCTGGTCGGCGCCGGTCGCGCGTCCGGTGAGCACGTCGCGCAGCCGCTCGTTGAGGTCCAGCTCCTCGACGGACCTGCCGACCGCGTCGTCCGGCAACGACAGCAGCTCGCGCGCCTGGTCGTTGACCAGGGTGATCCGGTGCTGCGGGTCGAGCCCGACCACGCCCTCCTTGATGCCGTGCAGCAGCGCCTCGCGGTTCTCGACCAGCGCGGTGATCTCGTACGGCTCCAGGCCGAGCGTCTGGTTCTTCACCCTGCGCGCCAGCAGCAGCGAGCCGGTCACGCCGATCACCAGCGCGACCCCCAGCAGCCGCAGCGCGCTGCCCGTCGAGTCCGGCACGCCGTCGAAGAAACCGGGCGGCTCCAGCCCTGCGGCGACCATCCCGATGACCCGGCCCTGGTCGTTCAGCACCGGCACGTGCGCCGCGATCGAGCCGTCCACGTCACCGATCCACGACCGTCCGGAGAGGACGGAGCTCGTTCCGATGTCCAGCGTCGTACCGACCTGGCTGGGGTCGGGCGACGTGAGCACCTTGCGCTTCGCGTCCGCGGTGATCACGTACGTCGCGCCGGAGAGGCTCCGCGCACCCTCGCTCTCGGCGCGCAGCACGTCCAGCGCACCGACGTCGCCGAACTTCTCCCGCACGACCGGCGTCGCGGCGACCTTCTCCGCGACCGCCTGCATCCGGCGCCCCTCCGTGTCGCGGAAGTCGCTCCGCGCCTGGACGATGGTCAGCACGCCGACCGCGCACAGCAGGCACGTGACCACCACGAGTTGCCAGGTGAGCAGCTGACGGGCCAGCGAGCCACGTCCTCCCATGGGACCTCCCATGACCACAAAGACCAAAAAAACCCTTAGGCGCGCAAGCGGGACATCTCTGTTTACACGAGTGCAACATGTGCAACCACGCGGCAGAGAGGCGGGGATCACAGTGCAGGTCAAGACGTGGTTGGCGGTGGCGGGAGCGTTGCTCGCCGTGCTGCTGGTACCACCGCTGCTCACGCCCGGCGCGGACAGCGGATCGACGACCCAGGTGCGCTCCCTCCGCGTGCTCGTGCCGAACGCTCCCGGCGGCGGCTACGACATCACCGCCCGCACCGCGGCCAAGGCCATGGAGGACGCCGGCCTGCTGCGCAACACCGAGGTGTTCAACCTGCCGGGCGCGGGCGGCACCGTCGGCCTCGGCCGCACGGTCAGCGAGCGCGGCAACGGCAAGCTCGTCATGTCCATGGGACTCGGCGTCGTCGGCAGCGTCTACACGAACAAGTCGCCGTCGTCGCTGCTCGACACCACGCCGATCGCGAAGCTCATCGAGGAGCCGGACATCGTCGTGGTGGGCAAGGACTCGCCGTACAAGACGCTCGGCGACCTGGTCACCGCGTGGAAGGCCAATCCGGGTGCGGTGCCCGTCGGCGGCGGTTCGTCGCCCGGCGGACCGGACCACCTCGCCGCGATGCTGACGGCGAAGGCCGCGGGCCTCACGCCCAAGACGGTCAACTACATCCCGTTCGACGGCGGTGGCGAGCTGCTCGCGTCCGTGCTCGGCGGCAAGGTCGCGTTCGGCGTCTCCGGCGTCGGCGAGTACCGCGACCAGATCCAGGCCGGGACGCTGCGCGTGCTCGCGGTGACCGGCGGGAAGCGGATCGACGGCATCGACGCGCCGACGCTCTCCGAGTCCGGTGTGGACGTCGAGTTCACCAACTGGCGCGGCGTCGTCGCGCCGCCCGGCATCAGCACCGCGGACCGCGACAAGCTGGTGGACCTCTTCACGGCGCTGCACAAGACGCCGCAGTGGGAGGAAGCGTTGCGGCGCAACGGCTGGACCGATGCCTTCGCGCCTGGTGAGCAGTTCGGTTCGTTCCTCGAAGAGGAGAACAAGCGGGTGGCAACGGTGCTGAAGGATCTGGGACTCGCATGAACACGTGGCTGAAAGAGCGTTCCGAGCTCGGGATGTGCCTGGTGCTGGCGGCGCTCGGCGTGCTGGTGCTGACCGACACGCTGCGCATGTCGACGGACTTCGCCCAGCGCGGCCCGGTGGGGCCGAAGGCGGTGCCGCTCGTCGTCGGCGGGCTGCTGCTGGTCGTCGCGGTGCTGCTGGCGCGGGACGTCCTGCGCGGCGGCCGTGGCGAGGCCGAGGGCGGCGAGGACATCGACCTGGCCGCACCGGCCGACTGGCGCACGGTTCTGCTGCTGTGCGGTGCTTTCCTCGCGAACGCGGCGCTGATCGGCGTGGTCGGGTTCCCGATCTCCGGCGCGATCCTGTTCTGGGGCGCGGCCTACGCGCTGGGCAGCCGCAACCTCGTGCGTGACCCGCTGATCGCGGCCGGCATGTCGGTGCTGACGTTCCTGATCTTCAACAACCTGCTCGGCGTGCCGCTGCCCGGTGGCCCCTTGATGGAGGTGTTCTGATGCAACAGCTCCTCGACGGCTTCGCGACGGCGCTGACGCCGACGCACCTGCTGTTCGCCGCGATCGGCGTGCTGCTCGGCACCGCGATCGGCGTCCTGCCGGGCATCGGCCCGGCCATGGCGGTGGCGTTGCTGCTCCCGATCACCTACGGCATGGAGCCGACCGGTGCGTTCATCATGTTCGCCGGCATCTACTACGGCGGCATGTTCGGCGGCTCGACGACGTCGATCCTGCTCAACACACCGGGTGAGAGCGCGGCGGTCGTCACGGCGATCGAAGGCAATCCCATGGCCCGCAAGGGACGGGGTCCGCAAGCGCTTGCGGCTGCCGCCATCGGCCACTTCACCGGCGGCATCATCGGCACCATCCTGATCGTGCTGCTGGCCCCGTTCGTCGCGAAGCACGCGGTCGACATCGGTGCCCCGGACTTCTTCGCGATCATGGTGCTGGCGTTCATCGCGGTCACCTCGGTGCTCGGCAGCTCCCGGATCCGCGGCGTCGCGTCGCTGCTCATCGGCCTGACCATCGGGCTCGTCGGGCTGGACCAGCTGACCGGCCAGCAGCGGCTGACGTTCGGGTCGCTGCACCTGGCCGACGGCATCGACGTCGTCGTGGTCGCCGTCGCCCTGTTCGCGGTCGGCGAGGCGCTGTGGGTCGCCGCGCACCTGCGGCGCAAGGCGTTCGAGCCGATCCCGGTCGGACGTCCCTGGCTGTCCCGCTCGGACCTGAAGCGCACCTGGAAGCCGTGGCTGCGCGGCCCGGTGATCGGGTTCCCGTTCGGCGCGATCCCGGCCGGTGGCGCGGAGATCCCGACGTTCCTCTCGTACGTGACCGAGAAGCGGCTGTCGAAGCACAAGGACGAGTTCGGCAAGGGCGCCATCGAAGGCGTCGCCGGTCCCGAGTCGACCGCCTCCGCGTCCGCGGCGGGCACGCTGGTCACGATGCTTACCCTCGGTCTGCCGACGACGGCGGTCGCCGCGGTGATGCTGGCCGCGTTCCAGCAGTACGGCATCCAGCCGGGCCCGCTGCTGTTCCAGCGCGAGTCGGAGCTGGTGTGGGCGCTCATCGCGTCGCTGTTCATCGGTCTGACGCTGCTGCTGGTGCTGAACCTGCCGCTGGCGCCGTTGTGGGCGAAGCTGCTGCGGATCCCGCGGCCGTACCTGTACGCGGGCATCCTGTTCTTCGCGTCGGTCGGTGCGTACGCGGTGCAGGCGGACGTCTTCGACCTGCTGGTGATGTTCGTGATCGGCCTGCTGGGCCTGGGGATGCGCCGCTACGGCCTCCCGGTGCTGCCGGCGATCATCGGTGTGATCCTCGGCCCGTCCGCCGAGCTCCAGATGCGCCGCGCGTTGCAGCTGTCCGACGGTTCGCTGACCGGCCTGGTCAACACGCCGTTCTCGATCGTCGTCTACGTGATCATCCTGATGATCCTGCTCTTCCCGCTGATCAAGCGGGTGGCCGGGCGCAAGACCCCTCCAACCCCTCTCCCCGAGCCGGAGAAGGTCGACGCCTGAGTGACACAACCGAAGGCCCCCGCGGCGCATCCCGCGGGGGCCTTTGCACGCGCTCTAGCCGTGGGTGGGGAAGCCCAGGTCGACACCGTGCTGACGTGGCCAGCGCGCGGTGATGGCCTTGGCGCGGGTGTAGAACTTCACGCCTTCGGCACCGTGCACGTGCGTGTCGCCGAACAGCGAGTCCTTCCAGCCGCCGAACGAGTAGTACGCCATCGGCACCGGGATGGGCACGTTGATGCCGACCATGCCGACGTGCACGCGCCGCTGGTACTCGCGCGCCGCCAGGCCGTCACCGGTGTAGACGGCGGTGCCGTTGCCGTACTGGTTGGCGTTCACCAGCTCCACGGCGTCCTCGAACGTGGGGACCCGCACGACGCTCAGCACCGGCCCGAAGATCTCGTCGGTGTAGACGGACATCTCCGGCGTCACGTGGTCGAACAGCGTGGGCGCCAGCCAGAAGCCGTTCTCGTGGCCCTCCGGCGCGTAGCCGCGACCGTCGACGACCAGGCTCGCGCCCTCCTGTTCGCCCGCGTCCACATAGGACTTCACCTTGTCGCGGTGGACACCGGTGACCAGCGGGCCCATCTGCGCGTCCGGGTCCGTGCCGGGCAGCGTGGTCAGCTCGCGCGTGCGGGACGCGATCTTCTCGACCAGCTCGTCACCGGTGTCGCCGACGGCCACGACGACCGAGATCGCCATGCACCGCTCACCGGCGGAGCCGTAACCGGCGGAGACCGCCGCGTCGGCCGCGCCGTCGAGGTCGGCGTCCGGCAGCACGACCATGTGGTTCTTCGCGCCGCCCAGCGCCTGCACGCGCTTGCCGTTGGCCGTGCCGCGCGAGTAGACGTGCTTCGCGATCGGCGTGGAGCCCACGAACGACACAGCAGAGATGTCCCGGTGGTCGAGCAGCGCGTTCACCGCGAACGCGTCGCCGTGCAGGACGTTCAGCACGCCGTCGGGAAGCCCGGCCTCGCTGAACAGCTCGGCCAGCCGAACCGACGCGGACGGGTCGCGCTCGGAGGGCTTGAGGACGAAGGTGTTCCCGCTGGCGATGGCGATGGGGAACATCCACATCGGGACCATGACGGGGAAGTTGAACGGTGTGATGCCCGCGACCACGCCCAGCGGCTGGCGGATGGAGTAAGCGTCGACGCCGCGCGAGACCTGCTCAGAGTGTTCGCCCTTCAGGAGTTGCGGGATGCCGCATGCGAACTCGACGACCTCCAGGCCGCGTTGCACCTCGCCTGCAGCGTCGGAGAGCACCTTGCCGTGCTCGGACGTGATGATCGCGGCCAGCTCGTCGCGGTGGGAGTGCAGCAGCTGCCGGTACGCGAACAGGATGCGGGTGCGGGTGGACAGCGACGACTCGCTCCAGGAGACCGCGGCCTTCAGCGACGAGGCCACCGCCAGGTCCACATCGGACTGCTCGGCGAGCACGACCTCCTTGGCGGCCTCACCCGTTGCCGGGTTGAAGACGGGCGACGTGCGGGTGGACACCCCCGTGGTGCGGGCGCCGTCGATCCAGTGGGGGATGGTGGTCACTGCTTTCCTCCTGGGGGAGCTGTCGTGGAACGAACCACAAGTGACGGGTGCAGCAGGTGCCGCACGGGTTCGGTGCGTTCTCCACGCACCCTTTGCAGCAGGGCTTCGGCAGCCAGCCGGCCGAACTCGGCGCGCGGCTGGTCGATCGTGGTCAGCGACACGTGCCGCAGCGCCGCGAGCGACGTGTTGTCGTACCCGACCACCGAGACGTCGTCGGGGACGCGCAGGCCGGCGTCCTCCAATGCGGAGATCGCGCCGACCGCGTTGAAGTCGTTGCAGGACAGGAGAGCCGTGGGCAGGTCACCGGCGTCGAGCAGCTGCCTGATCGCCCGCGCGCCACCGGTGTCGGTGTACTCGGACGGCACGACCTGCGGCTCGAGCCCGTACCGCTCCATCGCCGCGAGGTAGCCCCGGCGCCGCGGTCCGGCCTGTGAGCCCTCACCGCCGTCGAGGTGCGCGATCCGCTTGTGCCCCAACGACACCAGGTGCTCCACGGCCAGCCCGAGCCCTTGTTCGCCGTCGTCGTTGACGGTGTCCACGTTCGTGACGCGCGACGACCGCGCGACCAGCACGATCGGCAGCTGCTCCGCGGCCTTCGCGATGGCGTTGGCGGGCACGACCGGCGAGAGCAGGATGAGCCCGGCCGGCCGGAACGACTGCAGGCTGTCGAGCGCGCGGCGTTCGCGGGACGGCGAACGGCCGCCGGTGTTGATGATGATGTCGAACCCCTGCTCGCGGGCGACGGCGTCGATGCCGTCGACCACCTCCGCGAAGAACGCGTTGTGCAGGTCGGACACCATCACGCCGAGCACCGTCGACGTGCGCGACGCCAGTGAGCGCGCCATCGCGTGCGGGGAGTACCCCAGCTCCTCCGCGGCCTTGAGCACCGCGCTGCGCCGCAGGTCGCTCACCTTCGGCGACCCGCGCATGACCAGCGACACCAGAGCGCGGGAGACCCCCGCGCGCAGGGCGACGTCCTCCATCGTCGGCCGAGTCACCCGCCACCTCCCCACACGTCACGGCTGCGAAACACACCCTTGACACCCGTGTGACTGAAGCTACAGCATTAGAGCGCTCCAACCAATAGAGCGCTCTAACACATCACCTCCAGGAACAGGGGAAACCTGCGATGCGGATCGGAGTAGCGGGTGTCGGCAGGATCGGCACCATGCACGCGACCAACCTCGCCGCGCTGGACCAGGTGGAAGAGGTGCTCCTCTTCGACCCGGTGCCCGGTCGCGCAGCGCAGGCCTCGGCGGGACTGCCCGGCACGCAGAGCGTCGACGATCTCGGTGAGCTGCTCGAGGCCAGTGACGGAGTGCTGCTGGCGACGCCGACGAACACCCACCCGGCTCTGCTGAGGGAGGCCATCGCGGCCGGGGTTCCCACGCTGTGCGAGAAGCCCATCGCGAGCGACCTCGCCGAGATGAGTTCGCTGGTGGACGAGATCGAGGCGTCCGGTGTCGAGGTGCTGGTCGGCTTCCAGCGTCGCTTCGACCCGGCCGTTTTCGAGCTGCACCGCCGCATCCGCGCTGGTGAAGTGGGTGACGTCTACCTGGTCCGCGCGGTCGGCAACGACGCCAACCCGCCGGACTTCAGCTACCTGCCCGCGTCCGGCGGCATCTTCCGCGACCTGCTGATCCACGACCTCGACGCGGTGCCGTGGCTCGTCGGCGAGCCGGTCGTCGAGGTCTACGCGTCCGGCAGCGTGCTGGTGCACCAGGCGTTCGCGGACGCCGACGACGTGGACAACGCCGTCGTCATGCTGAAGTTCGCCGGTGGTGCGCACGCCACGTTGTCCGGTGGCAGGCACGACCCGCTCGGCTACGACCACCGCATCGAGGTGCTGGGCAGCAAGGACTCGCTCGCCGTCGGCGTCGACGCGCGCACCCCGTTGAGCTCGCTGGAGCCCGGTGGCCACGTCGCCGGAGCCGACGCGTACCCCGGATTCCCCGAACGGTTCCACCGCGCCTACATGAACGAGATGGCCGTGTTCGCCGACGTCGTGGGCGGCAGAGTGGCGAACCCCTCCCCGGCGCGGGAGAGTCTGATCAGCCTCCGTCTCGCTGAGGCGTGCGAGGCATCCCGGCGTTCCGGAGCCCCGGTCCGCCTCGACGAGAAGGTGACCTCCGCATGACCAAGATCGCTGGAGCGCCGATCTCCTGGGGCGTCTGCGAAGTCCCCGGCTGGGGTCGCGTGCTCGACGCGCGCACCGTTCTTTCGGAGATGCGCGAACTGGGTCTCACCGCGACCGAGCTCGGTCCGCCGGACTACCTGCCCGCGGACCCGGACGAGCTGCGCACCCTGCTCGGTCAGCACGAGCTGGGCCTGGTCGGCGGCTTCCTCGCGGTCACGCTGCACGACGGCGACCAGTCCACTCTGGACGAAGCAGGCCGGGTGTCGGCGATCCTGGCCGCCGGCGGCGCCGAGGTGCTCGTGCTCGCCGCGGCGACGGGACTCGACGGGTACGACGAACGCCCGCAGCTCACCGACGACGAGTGGAGCACCCTCGTCGCCACCTGTGCGAAGATCAGGGAAATCGCCGCCGGGCACGGTTTGAGGACCGTGCTGCACCCGCACGTGGGCACCCACGTGGAGCGGGAGGCGGAGGTCGACCGGTTCCTCGCGGACTCAGATCTCCAGCTCTGCCTGGACACCGGCCACCTGCTCATCGGTGGCACGGATCCGGTCGAGCTGGCCCGCCGCTACCCGGACCGGATCGGTCACGTGCACCTCAAGGACGTGCGTGACGACATCGCCGTGAAGGTGCGCAGCGGAGAGGTCGGCTACGCCACCGCCGTCGGACAGGGGATGTACGTCCCGCTCGGCGACGGTGACGTGGACGTCGAATCGTTGGTGAAGCTCGTCCAGGAGGCGGGCTACACCGGTTGGTTCGTCCTCGAGCAGGACACCGCGCTCGGTGACGACAGTTCTGCCACCAAGCCACTGCAGGACACCGCGCGCAGCCTCGCGCACCTCGGCAAGATCCTCGGAAGGGACTAGAGACGATGAAGTCCGGTCGCTTGTACCTCAAGGCGGGCGTCGTGCTCGCCGGCGCCGCACTGCTCGCCGCCTGCAGTGGGCCAACCGGTTCGCAGAACACGCAGACCAGCAACACCGGCGGCGGTTCCCAGCCCAGCAGCGGCCCGCTGCGGGTCGCGGTGGTGACGCACGGCTCCGCCGGTGACGCGTTCTGGAACGTCGTGAAGAACGGCGCGGCGGACGCGGGCGGGCAGCTGGGCGTCACCGTCGACTACACGTCCGACGGCGACCCCGGCGCCCAGGCGAAGCTCATCGACAACGCCGTGTCGCAGAAGGTCGGCGGTCTCGTCGTGTCGATGGCCAACCCCGACGCGCTGAAGACGTCGATCGAGAACGCGATCAAGGCGGGCATCCCGGTCATCACGATCAACTCCGGCAGCGCCAAGAGCGTCGAGTTCGGTGCACTGGCCCACGTCGGCCAGGAGGAGTCGATCGCGGGTGAGGAAGCGGGCAAGAAGCTCAAGGCGGCGGGCAAGACCAAGCTGCTGTGCATCATCCACGAGGCCGGCAACATCGGCCTCAACCAGCGCTGCGACGGTGCGAAGGCCGGTTTCGGCGGCCAGGTGACCAACCTGCAGGTCGACATCAACAACCCGACCGACATCGAGGCGCGGATCAAGGCGTCGCTGCAGTCCGACAGCTCGGTCGACGGGGTGCTCGGCCTCAACCCGCAGGTCGCGGTGCTCGCCGCGAGCGCGGTCAAGGGCGCGTCCTCGAAGGCGCAGGTCGCGACGTTCGACCTGAACCCGGACGTGGTGGCCGCGATCAAGGGAGGCACCGTGCTGTTCGCCGTCGACCAGCAGCAGTACGAACAGGGCTACCTGCCGATCGTGATGCACAAGCTCTACCGCGACAACGCCAACACCCTCGGTGGTGGCAAGCCGGTGCTCACCGGGCCGGGCTTCGTCGACAAGTCCAATGTGGACAAGGTGGAGCAGTACGCCAACAACGGCAGGCGCTGACAGCCGACTAGGAGGAAGAGATGACCGTGACGGCGAAAGCACCACCCGTCTCCGACGAACGGCTCAGCAAGCCGAGGGTGCTCGACCGGCTGGTCGTTCGCCCGGAGATCGGCGCCGCGCTCGGCGCGTTGCTGGTCTTCGTGTTCTTCTCGGCGGCGACCGAACAGTTCCTCAGCCTGGCAGGCGCCGCCACGTGGCTGGACGACGCGTCGACACTGGGGATCATGGCGGTCGCGGTGGCGCTGCTGATGATCGGCGGCGAGTTCGACCTCTCCGCGGGTGTCATGACGGCGTCCACCGCTCTCGTCACGGCCATCCTCTCCACCCAGCTCGGCGTGAACGTCTGGCTGGCACTGCTCATCTCGCTCGCGTTCGCGCTCGGTGTCGGCGCGCTGAACGGCTGGCTGGTCATGCGCACCGGACTGCCGAGCTTCATCGTGACGCTCGGTTCGTTCCTCGCGTTGCAGGGACTCAACCTCGGTGTCACGCGACTGGTCACCGGCAGCGTCCAGGTGTCCGGCATGCGCGATACGGCCGGGTACGAGTCGGCCGGCTACCTGTTCGCGTCGACGTTCCCCGTGTTCGGCCAGGAGTTCTACGTGTCGATCGTCTGGTGGGTGCTGTTCACCGCCGTCGCGGCGATCTTGCTGGTGGGCACCAAGTTCGGCAACTGGATCTTCGCGGTCGGCGGCGCGGCGATGAGCTCCCGCGCGGTCGGCGTCCCGGTGCTGCGCACCAAGGTGGTGCTGTTCATGACGACCGCGTTCGCCGCGTGGCTCGTCGGTTCGATCAACATCCTGCGCTTCACGAGCGTGCAGGCGAACCAGGGCATCGGGCTGGAGTTCCAGTACATCATCGCCGCGGTGATCGGTGGCTGCCTGCTCACCGGTGGCTTCGGTTCCGCGCTGGGTGCCGCGATCGGCGCGCTGATCTTCGGCATGGCTCGTCAGGGCATCGTCTACGCGAACTGGAACAGCGACTGGTTCCAGTTGTTCCTCGGCGTGATGCTGCTGTCCGCGGTGCTGGTCAACAACGTCCTGCGGCGCCGTGCAGAGAGGGTGCGAAGGTGACCACTCCACTGATCGAGACCAAGGACATCGGCAAGACCTACGGCAGCGTCATCGCGTTGAGCGACGTGTCCACCGTGGTCCACGCGGGCGAGGTCACCTGCGTGCTCGGCGACAACGGGGCCGGCAAGTCGACGCTGATCAAGATCCTGGCCGGTGTCCACCAGCACGACGAGGGTTCGTTCCAGGTCGAGGGCGAGGAGATCCGCTTCTCCTCGCCGCGCGAGGCGCTCGACCACGGCATCGCGACCGTGTACCAGGACCTCGCGGTCGTGCCGCTGATGAGCGTGTGGCGCAACTTCTTCCTCGGTTCGGAGCCCACGACCGCGCTGGGCTTCATCGACCGGAAGCAGGGGCGCGCGGTCACCAAGAAGGCGTTGTCCGACATGGGCATCGACCTGCGTGACGTGGAGCAGCCGGTCGGCACGCTCTCCGGTGGTGAACGCCAGTGCGTCGCCATCGCGCGGGCCGTCCACTTCGGAGCGAAGGTGCTCATCCTCGACGAGCCGACCGCCGCACTGGGCGTGAAGCAGGCCGGTGTCGTGCTCAAGTACGTCGCGCAGGCCCGTGACCGCGGGCTCGGCGTCGTGCTGATCACGCACAACCCGCACCACGCCTACCCGGTCGCGAACCGGTTCCTGCTGCTCAAGCGGGGGCGCGCGCTCGGGTCCTACGAGAAGGACGAGATCGACATCGAGGAGCTGACCCGGCAGATGGCGGGTGGCGCCGAGCTCGAGGCACTCGCGCACGAACTGCGGGCGGCCGAAGCGTGAGCAATCTCGATGTACTGACCGTCGGCCGGGTGGGGGTCGACCTCTACCCCGAGCAGAGCGGCGTCCCGCTGGCCGGCGTCAGCACGTTCGCCAAGTCGCTCGGCGGCACCGCGACCAACGTCGCGGTCGCCGCCGCGCGGCTCGGCCGCAGGGCCGCCGTGCTCACCAAGGTCGGCCCGGACGGCTTCGGCGACTACGTGCGGACGGCGCTCTCGGACTTCGGCGTGGCGCCGGACTTCGTCGGCACGTCACCGGAACTGCTGACACCGGTGGTGTTCTGCGAGCTCAACCCGCCAGCGGACCCGCCGCTGCTGTTCTACCGGCTGCCGACCGCGCCGGACCTGACCATCAGCGAGACCGACGTGCCGTGGGACGTGGTGGCGAACGTGCCGCTGCTGTGGGTCACCGGCACCGGCGTCTCGACCGAGCCCGCGCGCGGCACCCAGCGCAAGATGCTGGAACACCGGGGGCGCAGGGCGCACACCGTGCTGGACCTGGACTACCGGCCGATGTTCTGGCCGGACGTGGAGACCGCGCGCACCGAGATCGGCTGGATGCTCGACCACGTCACGGTCGCCGTCGGCAACCGCGCCGAGGTCGAGGTCGCGGTCGGCACGTCCGACCCGGACGAGGCGGCACGCCGGATGCTGG
The DNA here is from genome assembly GCF_007845675.1 of Lentzea tibetensis. Classification (GTDB taxonomy): domain Bacteria; phylum Actinomycetota; class Actinomycetes; order Mycobacteriales; family Pseudonocardiaceae; genus Lentzea; species Lentzea tibetensis. Next base: position 438,050 of record NZ_VOBR01000004.1, read on the forward strand.
ACCGCGGTGTCCACCTGGCGCTGGTGAAGAAGGGTGCCGATGGCGTTCTCGTCGCCACGCCCGAGGGTTCGTGGACCGTGGCACCGAACCTCGTCGAGGTCGTCTGCGGTCTCGGCGCGGGTGACGCGTTCGGCGGTGCGCTGGTGCACGGCCTGCTCTCGGGCTGGAACCCGGTGCGGATCGCCGAGTACGCCAACGCGGCGGGCGCGATCGTCGCGTCGCGGCTCGCGTGCGCGGACGCGATGCCGACCGGGCAAGAGATCGAGGAGCTCCTGTGATCACCGACGTGCAGTGGGCCGAGCTGCTGGAGACCCGCGCTGCCGACCCCGGCTCGGTGCTGCGGGCGTACAAGTCCCGCCGCCGTCGGCTCAAGTTGTTGTCCGACAAGGGAACCCTGTTCCTCGTCGCGGCCGACCACCCGGCACGCGGCGCGCTCGGCGTCGGCGCGGACCCGCTCGCGATGGCCGACCGCCGTTCGCTGCTCGACCGCCTGCTGACCGCGTTGCGCAACCCGGACGTGGACGGCGTGCTCGGCACGCCGGACGTCATCGAGGAACTGCTGCTGCTCGACGGGCTGCACGACAAGGTCGTCATCGGCTCCATGAACCGCGGCGGTCTCGCCGGCGCGGACTGGGAGATCGACGACCGGTTCACCGCGTACGACGCGTCGTCGATCGCCCGTTTCGGCCTGGACGGCGGCAAGATGCTGCTGCGCCTGGTCGACTCGGACGCGGGCACGATCCCGACGCTGGAGAGCTGCGCACAGGCCGTGTCCGAGCTGGCCGAGCACGGGCTGATGGCGATGGTCGAGCCGTTGCCCTACGAGCGCGACGCCGCCGGGAAGCTGGTGCTGCAGAAGGACTCCGCCGCGCTGGCGCGGGCCGCGAGCGTGGCCGCCGGGCTCGGCAACACCTCTGCCTACACGTGGCTGAAGCTGCCCGCACCGGCCGAGCCCGAGGCCGTGCTCGACACGACGTCGCTGCCCGCGCTCGTGCTGGGCGGCGTGCCGTCGGAGCGGCCGGAGGACGACCTGGCGTCGTGGGGCCGTTCGCTGCGGCACCCGACCGTGCGCGGCCTGGTGATCGGACGCGCGCTGCTCTACCCGCCGCACGGTGACGTGGCCGCTGCCGTCGAGGCCGCTGCCGAAGTTCTGCGATCCGCGAGGGGAATCCCGGTATGACGCTGCACCGTCCACTAGGGACGTTGTCCGAAGGCGAGGACGCGATTCGTCTTGGACCTGATGACGCGGGCTGGACCTACACGGGACTGCGCGTGGTGCTCCTGCACGGAGGCCAGTCGCGCACGATCGAGACCGGCGAGTTCGAGGCGTTCGTGCTGCCGCTGTCCGGCGGCTGCGTCGTCGAGGTCGACGGCGAGCGCTTCGAGCTGCGCGGCCGCGATTCGGTGTTCACCTGCGTTACGGACTTCGCGTACGTGCCGCGCGACGCGACGGTCACGTTGTCCACTGAGGACGGTGTGGAGGTGGCGCTGCCCATGGCGCGCTGCGCGAACCGGCTCGCGCCGAAGTACGGCCCGGCCGAGGACGTCCCGGTCGAGGTGCGCGGCGCGGGCAGCGCGACCCGCCAGGTCACGAACTTCGGCACGCCCGGCGTGTGGGACCACGCGGACAAGCTGGTCGCGTGCGAGCTGATCACCCCGGACGGCAACTGGTCGTCGTACCCGCCGCACAAGCACGACGAGACGTGCGACGTGGTGAACGAGGAGATCTACTACTTCCGCATCGCGGGCCGTGACGGCGAAACCCCGTCGCGCGAAGGCTTCGGTCTGCACCGCACCTACACCGACGACGGGACGATCGACGAGGACGTCGTGGTGCGCGACGGCGACGTCTTCCTGATCCCGCGCGGCTACCACGGTCCGTGCGTCGCGGCGCCGGGTTACCCGATGTACTACCTGAACGTGCTGGCCGGGCCGGGTGCCGAGCGGTCGATGGCGTTCTGCGACGACCCGGCGCACACCTGGATCAGGGGCAGTTGGGAAAAGCAGGAACTGGACTCCCGCTGCCCCGTGACTTCCGCCGAGGGGCGAGTGGGATGAGGCTGACCACGGCACAGGCGCTGGTGCGATGGATGCTCGCGCAGCGCACGGAGTTGTTCGACGGCACGCAGGCACCGCTGTTCCCCGGCGTGTTCGCGATCTTCGGGCACGGCAACGTGCTCGGGCTCGGCAACGCGCTGGAGGAGGTCCGCGGCCAGATCCCGGTGTGGCGCGGCCACAACGAGCAGGGCATGGCGCTGGCGGCCGTCGGCATCGGCAAGGCGACGCACCGCCGCCAGGTAGGCGTCGCGACGTCGTCCATCGGCCCCGGCGCGCTGAACATGGTGACCGCGGCCGGTGTCGCGCACGCGAACCGCCTGCCGCTGCTGCTGTTGCCCGGCGACACCTTCTGCGGTCGTGCGCCGGATCCCGTGCTGCAGCAGGTCGAGCACTACGGCGACCCGACGACGACGGTCAACGACGCGTTCCGCGCGGTGAGCCGGTACTTCGACCGGATCACCAAGCCGGAGCAGCTGCTCGGCACGTTGCCGCAGGTCGCCCGCGTGCTGACCGACCCGGCCGACTGCGGCCCGGTGACCCTGGCCCTGCCGCAGGACGTGCAGGCCGAGTCGTACGACTTCCCCGAGGAACTGTTCCGCACGGTCGTGCACCGCCCGCTGCGCCAGCGCCCGGACCTGCGCGCTCTCGCCGACGTGGCCAGCGCTCTGCGCAACTCGTCGCGCCCGCTGCTCGTGCTGGGCGGCGGCGTCCGCTACTCCGGCGCGGGCGGCCGCGCCATCCGCTTCGCCGAGCAGCACGGCATCCCCGTCGTCGAGACGACCGCCGGCCGCACCCTCGTGCCGCACGACCACCCGCTGCACGCGGGCCCGCTGGGCATCACGGGTTCCACGTCCGGCAACGTCCTGGCAGGCGACGCGGACCTGGTGCTCGCGGTCGGCACCCGACTGCAGGACTTCACCACCGCGTCGTGGACCGCGTTCTCGCCCGACGTCCGCCTGGTCACCCTGAACGCGGCCAGGTTCGACGCCGTCAAGCACGGCGCACTGGCACTGGTCGCCGACGCCGACGAGGGCCTGCGCGAGCTGACCGACGTCCTCGGCGAATGGCAGGCCGACCACACGTGGGCCGCCCGCGCCCGCCAGGAACGCCTCCGCTGGGACGAGCACATCTCCTCGCTGCGCGCACCTTCGTCAGGCCTGCCAACGTATGCGCAGGTCGTCGGCGTCGTGAACGACGTGAGCACCCCGTCCGACTACGTGATGACCGCGTCCGGCGGCATGCCGGGCGAGCTGATCGGCGGCTGGCGCGCCACCGGCGAGTCCACAATGGACGTCGAGTACGGCTTCTCCTGCATGGGCTACGAACTGGCGGGCGCGTGGGGCGCCGCGATCGCCCACACGACCGGCGCGGTCACCACCCTGCTCGGCGACGGCTCGTACCTGATGCTCAACTCCGAGCTGTTCTCCGCGGCGTTCGCGGGCCACGGCTTCGTCGCGGTCGTCTGCGACAACGACGGCTACGCGGTGATCCACCGCCTGCAGACCGGCCAGGGCGGCGCGGGCTTCAACAACCTGTACGCCGACTGCCTCACCCCGCACACCGAGGCCCCGCGCACCGACTTCGCCGCACACGCGGCCTCTCTGGGCTGCGCCGTCTTCCCAGCCGACTCACTCGGCGACCTGGAAGGCGCGTACCGCAAGGCCCGCGAGGTCGCGGCAGCCGAACACCGCCCGGCGGTCGTCGTGATCAAGACGCACCCGTCGTCGTGGACCGAGGCCGGCGCCTGGTGGGAGGTCGGCGTTCCCGAGACGTCGCACCGCCCGGAGATCGCCGCGGCTCGCGAGTCGGTCCAGGAGGGCAAGGCGAAGCAGGTGCGCTACCTGGGCTAGAGCCCGTCCAGCCACGCCCGCGTGCGCGCGGCGTGCTCGGTGTGACCCGCCTCGGTGAGCATGGCGAAGGCCTGCTCGCCGAGGCGTCGCGCTTCCACCAGGTCCCCCTCGTCCCGGTGAAGCAATCCGAGCTGGTGCAATGTCATTCCCTCGTCGAACCGGCTGCTTTCACCCTGGTCGAGTGCCAGCCCCATCAGCAGGTGCTCGCGCGCGGAGGGGAACTCGCGGAGCTCACGGTGCGCGAGCCCGAGGTGGTAGCGCACTGTGGACTCGTGCGCGTTGCCCGCGTACAAGGGCAGCGCCTCGGTGAGCGGTTCGAGTGCGGCGCGGTTCTCCCCGACACCGTTGAGAGCGCGGCCGAGCCGGAGGAGCCCGAGCCCGATCTGGTCGGTCGCCCCGAGTGTCCGCGCCAGTGCGAGCCCCTTGCGAGCGGCTTCCAGCGCGGCCGGGTGGTTCCCCGCGTTGGAGAAGGCGTTGCACCCGCTGATCAGCGTCTCCATCAATGCCTGTTGGTCGTCGACCGCCTCGAACAGCGCCGCCGCCTGCTCGAACCGGCCAGCTGCGGCCCCGTGGTCGCGGCGGGCGTTGGACACGTAGGCGAGGTGGCGCAGGTCGTCTGCCTGTGCGCGCGCATCGGCTTCCGCCTCGTGGTGGCGCAGCAGGTCCTGGAGCAACTGCTCCGCCTCGTCCGTCTTGCCCGCGTCCCGCAGGATCTCGGCCAGCCACCTCGACTCAGGCACCCAGCCGTCGCCGAGCTCCCGGAACAGTGTGACCGCCTTGCGCGCCGCCTCTTCTGCCACCGAGTAGTTCCCCAGGCTGTACTCAGCGCTGCTGAGCCAGTCGAAGCTCAACGCCTCACCTCGCCGCTGCTTCAGCTCCGCGTACAGCGCGACGGCAGCGCGCAGCTGCTCGGCGGCCTCGGCGTGGCGGCCTGCGTTGACGAGGCTCGATCCCCACGCGCGCAAGGCATCCGCGCGTTCTTCCGACGCACCGGTCAGGAGGGCTGCCCGTCGTTCCAGGTAGCGCGCTTCGACGTCGTGCTCCTTCCGCGCCGCGTGGATCTCGGCGAGCCTGCGCAGCGTGACGTCCTGGCCGTTGGCGTATTCGAGCCGTTCGTGGATGAGCAGCGCCCGCGCGTGCGACTCCAGCGCGGCAGCGGTGTCACCCAGCTTGCCTTCGATGTCCGCGAGCACTCCCAGGAGGTGCGCGTAGTCGATCGACAGCGACGATCGCTGGTACACGTCGAGGGCGCGGAGCACGTGTTCCCTGGCGCGCGGTAGTTCATCGAGATAGGTGTGGGCATCGGCGAGGGGTCTCAGCACGAGTGGCTCGATGGAGGGAAACTCGGCCGCGGCGGCCAACCCGCGTTCGAGCACCTCGACCGCGTCCCGGTAGCGGTGCTGGGCCATGCGCACCCAACCGAGTTCGATGTCGCATCGCAGCGTGAACTCGGGCCAGTCGTGTTCGACGGTGAGCGCGCGGGCCAGGTCGACCTCCACCGCGGCCTCGTCGATCCGGCCGAGGCTGCGGAACGTGCGGCTCAGGCTGAGCCGCACGCCCATCTCTTTGAAGGAGTTGCCCGCCCGGCGCGCCACGTCGAGCCCGATGCGGTGCATGTGCACGAGATCTTCGTCGGCGCCCGTCGTGGTCCAGATGTGCGTGATGAGGAGCGGGATCATCACGGCTTCGCGGTCGTGGAGCGTCTTGGCCGCCAGGTCGACGATCGCTCGCAACGACGACATCTCGGACTCGAACCAGGTGAACACGTCGCGGATCCCGGAGAACGTGTCGCTCTTGCCCTCGTCGTCGATGACCCACAACTGCGCCGAGTAGACCGTGTCGTAGTAGTTCTCCAGCAACCGTTCCACGGCATCGTCGCGGTCCGGGAGCCTGCGCGCGTGGTCCACCGCGTACAACCGCACGAGGTCGTGGAACCTGAACCAGCCGCGGGGTTTGCCGCTCAACACCACGTGCGCCCGCCGCAGGTCGTCGAGCGTCCGCCGCGCCTCCCGCTCGGTCACACCGGCGAGCGCGGCCGCCGACCGGACACCGACCTGCTTGCCGGGGTGCAGCGCGAGCAGCGCGAACATCCGTTGCTGCGCCTCGGTGAGCCGGTGGAAGGACAGGTCGAACGTGGCCCGCACGGCGTGGTTCTCGCCGTACACCAGCTCCTTCAGCCGGGTCGTCTCGCCGCGCAGCGCGTCGACCAGCTCGCTGATCGGCATCTCCGGGTCGTCGGCCAGCATGGACGTGGCGATTCCCAGTGCCAGCGGCAGGTGCCCGCACAGCTCGCCGAGCAGGGCGACGGCCGCGGGGTCGTCTCGCACGCGGCGGTCGTCGGGCAGCCGGGTGCGCAGGGAGTTCTCGACGAGCTTCGCCGTGTCGGCCTCGTCGAGGACGTTCAGGTCGATCGGTGTGGCGCCGAGGTCGCCGAGCGAGTGGCGGCTCGTGACCAGCACGCGGTGCACGCGCGAGTTCGGCAGCAGCGGCAGCACCTGGTCCGACGACGACGCGTTGTCCAGCAGGATCAGCATCGGTTCGGTGCGTCTGGCCAACTCGGTGCGGTACAACGACTCCCGACCGGCGAGGTTCGGCGGCACGGGAGCGCCGAGATCGCGCAGCAACGTGGCCAGCGCGTCGGCGGGCTGGACCCGTCCTTCCGGTGAGTAGCCGTGCAGGTTGAGGAACAGCACACCGCCGGGGAACCAGCCCGCGGCGACCGCGTCGTGCGCGGCCTTGACCGCGAGCGTGGTCTTGCCGACACCACCGAGCCCGGCGACGGCGGACACGACGACGGCCCGCTCGTCCTGGCCCGGCCGCAGCTGCTCGGCGAGGCGGGCCAGCTCCGCGGTGCGGCCGGTGAAGTCCGGCTCGGGACGCGGCAGGCCGCTGAGCGCGGGCGCGGCTCGTTCGGCGAAGAAGTTCATGGTCCTCGCCTGGTAGACCACGCCGTGGACGTCGCCGGTCAGCTCGTTGTGCGTGTCACCCACGCCCATGGTTCTACCCCAGATGGATCAGTTGGTGGGGCCGCTTCGGCCGGAGCGGTGAGACGCCGATCACGCGGGGAACAACACGCCGCGGCCTGCTCCTTGAAATGTTCGTGGTTACGCGAACTTTTGAGGAGCCGGACGTGAGCCTGCTGTTCACCCCACTGACCATGCGCTCGGTCACCCTGCCCAACCGGATCGCGGTCAGTCCGATGTGCCAGTACTCGGCCGGCGCGGACGGCGTGCCGACGGACTGGCACCTCGTGCACCTCGGCTCGCGTGCCGTCGGCGGTGCCGGACTGGTGATCGCCGAGGCCACCGCGATCGAGCCGCGCGGCCGCATCTCGGCGGGCGACACGGGCATCTGGAACGACGAGCAGGTCGCGGCGTGGCGCCCGATCACCCGCTTCATCAAGGAGAACGGGTCGGTTCCGGGAGTCCAGCTCGCGCACGCGGGCCGCAAGGCGTTCGGCGACTGGACGCCGGTCGCGCCCACCACCGAGCCCTTCCCCGGCATGAACACCCCGGAGAAGCTCGACGACGCGGGCGTCCGCGAGATCATCTCGTTCTTCGTCTCGGCAGCACGGCGTGCCGTGGCGGCCGGGTTCGAGGTCGTCGAGATCCACGCCGCGCACGGGTACCTGCTGCACGAGTTCTACTCGCCGCTGACGAACGAGGGCACGCTCGACGAGCGCATCGTCGTTCCGGTCGCCGTCACGGCCGCCGTCCGCGAAGCCGTTGACGTGCCGGTGTTCGTCCGCATCTCCGGTACCGACTGGACCGAGGACGGCTGGACGGCCGACGACAGCGTCGTGCTCGCGCAACGGCTCGCCGAGGCGGGCGCCGACCTGGTCGACGTCTCCAGCGGTGGCAACACGGCCAACGCCGACATCCCGGTCGGGCCCGGCTACCAGGTGCCGCTCGCGGAAGCCGTGCGGCGCAAGGCGGACGTGCTGACCGGCGCCGTCGGTCTGATCACCGAGGCGCAGCAGGCCGAGCAGTTGCTCGTGGACGGTTCAGCCGACCTGGTCCTGCTCGGACGGGAGCTCCTCCGCGACCCCTACTGGCCGCTGCGCGCGGCACAGCAGCTGGGTGCGGAGGTCAAGGCTCCCAAGCAGTACGCAAGGGCGTTCTGACCCGTGGCACAGCGGAGCGCGTGCCGCGGTTGCGGCAGCGCTTCGCTGTGTTAGGTGACGAAGAAGCCCTCAGATTTCAAGGGTTGGGCGGCCATTCTGTGGCCGCCCAACCCTTGAAACCCTCGGGCTGAATTCAGCGACGGTAGTCGTCGTAGTCGTCATACGGGTCGTCGTGATGCTCTTCGCCACCACGCCCGTTGGCGGACGCCTCGCCGCCAGACAGCTCACGCTGCAAGGCCTCGAAGTCGGTCTCATGAGAGCTGTACTTGAGCTCCCTGGCGACCTTCGTCTGCTTGGCCTTCGCTCGGCCGCGCCCCATGGCTCGACCCCCTCGCACAGGGACGGGGGCGGCCGGGGGAACGGCGGCCCCACTCGTCTCGACAACTAGTTCCTGGTAACTACCGTACCGTGCCGATGGGGTTCCTCGCGACGCGGTAGGCGTGAGACGTGCCGCCAAATCTCGATCGGCTCGTTCGTGGAAGGATGCTCCGGTGCCAAGACCGTTCGTCGCCTACCTCAGGGTGTACGAACCGTTGTCGGCTCTTGACTCACCGTTGGCCGAAAAGGTGCACAAGGCACTGGAATCCGGCTCGTTGAGCCGTGCTGAGGCCGGAGATCGAGAACGCGAACTGTGGCTACGATCACAGTTGGCTCGCCCGCCCAGACTGCTCCCCGGTGAGCGTTCCGACGGCCGGGCGGCACCCGACGCCCCGTTCGAGGTCATGACCATCAGCCCGGCCGAGGTTCCCGCGAACGAGGGCGCCGTCGTCGGCCCAGGCCCGCTCGTCTGCCCCGTCGACCTGCGCCCCCGCGCCGCGGCCGCCCTGGTCGGCTTCCTGGCCACCTCGACGCCCGTCCTGCGCGAGGCGGCACTGTCGTTCGGCCCGGAGACCGTCCGCTCGCGCGCGTCCGCCGTGATGGCCGAGCTCACCGCAGGCGCGGTGCACGTCATCTCGACCACCTGGACCGTGCCGCTGCCCTGGTTCGCCCTGGTCGACCCGGACAGCCGCCGCATCGTCCTGGCCCCGCGCGACGACCCGGAGCGCCAGGTCTCGTGGCGAGTCGCCATGGCCGACGCCCGCAGCCGCGTCGCACGGGCGCTGACCGTGGTGAAGAAGACCATCGGCGACGAGGGCCCGGCGAAGGTCCTCGCGGACACCGGCCGCTGGCTGGAGCACTTCCACCCGCACTCGGCGGTCGAGCTCGACTACGGCGGCCTGGTGCAGCTGGTCGACGACAAGGACCTGCTCGAGGACACCTCGGCCCAGGACGTCAACGCCATCGTCGACGCACTCGAAACCGGCGACGCCGAAGAGGTGGCCCTGCGCTACGAGGTGCTGCGCGAGTTCTGGGGCGAACTGGCCCGCCGCGAACGTCACGGCTGACGTCACGGCTGATCGAGCAGCAACCGGGCCGCGACGGCGGCCACCGCCGCCAGCACCATCGCCGCAGGCCAGCTCACGTGCACCACGACGAGCCCGGCAACCGGCGGGGTGAGGGTGGCACTGAGGTAGTTGGCCGAGTTCTGCATCCCCAGCGCCGTGCCACTGCGCCCGGCGGGCGCCATCTCGCCCGCCGCGGTGACCGCCAGCCCGTTCCAGCACAGCGCGAGCGCCGCGGTCGGCACGAGCACCGCCACCAGCACGGGAACCGGCGCCTGGTCCAGCAGCGCGCACACCACGAACCCGCAGGCCATCGCCACCGCGAGCACCCGCATCGGCCCGATCCGGCTGCGCACGGCGTCCGACCACACGCCCACCGCCAGCCGGCCAGCCCCGCCGAGCGCCTGGGCGGTCGCGAACACCGCCGCCGCCACGCCCAGCGCCACCCCGCGGTGCTCGTGCAGCAGCTCGACCAGCAGGGCCGCCGCCGTGAACTGCGGGACCACCAGCAGGCCGCTCGCCACGCTCAGGCGGACCAGCTTCGGATCCTTGATGAGCAGGCCGTGCTCGCCCGTGGTGCGGATCGCCCCAGGTGGCTCCTTGACCCAGATCGCCACGGCCAGCGCGACCGTCGCCGTCACCGCTGCCAGCCACGCGAACGCCGCCGGTACGCCCTGGTTGATCGCGACGATCGGCAGAATCGCCCCGGTCAGCGCGGCGCCCAGCGGCGTCGCCGTCTGGCGGATGCCCATGGCCAGGCCGCGTCTGCCCTCGCTGAACCAGGTCATCACCGCTCGGCCGCTGGCCGCGTTGACGCTGGCTCCGAACATGCCTGCTCCCAGCAGGGCCAGGCCCGCTAGCAGTGCGTTTCCGGTGGCGGCTGCGAGCAGGCAGAGAGCTGCGCCCGCGCCGCCGATCGTCATGATCAGGCGTTCGCCTCTGCGGTCTGCTGCTGCTCCCCACGCCACGAGGGTCAGCATTGTGCCCAGGTTCACCGCGCCCAGCAGTAGGCCTACCTGGGGTAGGGACAGGGCGAAGTGGGTGCGCAGTTGTGGGGTTATGGCTGGTAGGCCCAGGAAGACTGCGGCGTTTGTGCCCTGTGCCAGTGCGCCGACGGCCAGGACTACCCACCTGTAGCGCATGCGGTTGACGCTAGGTGGTGGTTCAGTTAGTGGGAAGTAGGTCTCGGTATGTGGGCTTTCGTGGTGGGGTGGGGAGGTCCTCGCTGATCACCAGAGGTCGCCACATCGAAAATGCCCTGTCAAGGCGGAAAAGCTGCCTTGACAGGGCATTTTCGATGTGGCAAGGCTTCGCCTGATC
>NZ_VOBR01000040.1 GCF_007845675.1 Lentzea tibetensis
GCCGGACGACAGATCTTGGGAAAGACACCAGGTCAGTCAAGCCACGAGTCAGACCCACCCAGCAAGGACCACCACACACATCCTCACTGTCAAGGCCCAATCGCTGCGCCGAAGGCGCGACCCAACCCACGACAGCGAAACACCGAAGCACAGCAAGCATCAGAACCCAGCCCACACGAAACCGGCAGCCAAGCAAAGACCCGAGCCCCGACGAGAACCGGCAGCCAAGCGAACCCCAACGGGCGGCGAGGCCCAGCCCCAGTGGGCAGCACCCCGCAACCAGGCGCCTATCGAGGCATCGCGGACCCCGCCGCCTCACGCGGCGGTGCCAAGCCCAGGTGGATCTCGTCGAGCGGCGCCGAGTCGGCCCTGCGGAGTTGTGCGAGGCTGGCCGACGCGACTTTCTCGCGGTACCGGTTCCCGCCGAGCCGAGCCAGCCGGATGCTCCGCCGCAGGCAAGCCTCGCCGCGCGCGCGGTCGCCGAGCCCGGCGTGGGCGACTCCGAGCAGGTGCAGAGCGAAGCTCGCCAGCACCGAAGACCCGACCGACCGGTGGATGTCCAAGCTCTCGGTGCACAGGCGGACGGCGTCGTCGAACCGGCCCCGGCGCACGGCGATCAGCGCGAGGTTGTCCAAGGCGACGCTGCGGTCGGCCAGCGAGACGCAGAGGCCCATGTGCGCATCGGCCAGTTCGGTGGCGGACGCGTGCATGCCTCGGTCGGCGCGGATCATGCTGAGGTTGTTCAAGGCGCGGGCGGTGCCTGAGGTGTCGCCCAGCATGCGGAACAGGGTCAGGCTGTGGCTCACCTGTGCGTCGGCCTGCACCAGACGGCCGCGCAGGTAGTCGACGCCGCCCAGTTCCAGCAGGCCCTGGGCGGAGGCGTGGTCGTCGTCTCGGGCTGCTGCTGCGGCGGCTAGTTTGCGCAGGTCGTCCCAGTAGCCGCGGCGGTGCATGAAGGCGCGCAGTGAGGTTGCCAAGGAGGCGGCGACGGTCGGGTCGTCGGAGGCCACGCCTGCGTCGACTATGGCGTGGCGGCGGTGTTCCAGCCAGGTCATCGCCTCGTGGTAGCTGCCGAAACGCCGGCCGGGGTCTCGGCCTGGGCGCAGTACGCGGTCGGCGTCTTGTACCGGGGCCACGTAGTGGCGGGCCAAGTCTGGTGCGGCCAGTGTGCGGCGGTATGCGCGGTGCAGTTCGGGGCCTGGCGAGACGCCCAGGTCGGTGGCCAGGGTGCACTTGGCGTCTTCGAAGACAGCCAAGGCCTCGGCCCATTGGCCGCGCTGGTGCAGGGCGGTCATCAGCAACGCGCGCAAGCGTTCTCGATACGGGTGAGCGGCCACCAGGCGGGTCAGTTCGGACGTCCAGTCCTCGTCGCGGGACAGGCCGGCGCTCACGCGCTGTTCCAGCGCGGTCAGGTGCAGGTCGGTCAGGCGGCGGCGCTGGGCTGCCGCGAACGGGCCCGGCACGCCCTCGAGCGGGGTGCCCCGCCACAGTGCCAGCGCGCCGGTGAAGTCACACCGCGCCAACCGGTCCTCGAACACGGAGACGTCGACCGATGAGGACGGCAGGCGCAGTGAGTAGCCCGCCGGAGTGGAGACGAGCACGGTGCCCGCGGTGCGGCGTGCGCGGCCGGGTTCGAGGAGGCGGCGCAGGCGGGCCACGTAGGTGGCGACCAGGTTCGCGGCCGTTGGCGGGACGGCCTCGCCCCACACGCCGTCGATGATCTCGTCTCTGGGGACGGGCTGGTTCAGGCGCAGTGCGAGCATCGCCAGCACCGCCTGTTGCTTGACGGGGCCCAGGTCCACGTCGGCGGTGACCGGGCCCAGCAAGCGCACCCTCACGTCACGGTGACCGTGGCCGGGCCTGCCGGTACGAACGCCTCGCTGATCGCGACTACTTCCAAGGTCACGCTCTCACCGGCGGTCTTGGCAACCGCGGGCACGAAGTACGCGTCGTTGGGAGTGCCGCCGAGGAACGTGCGGGAGTTGTCCGCGTTGCGGCGGTACACGCGGTACTGGCGCGGGCGGATCACGGCGTGGGTCCAGGTCAGGCGGACGGACGCGGTCGAGGCGTTGGTCTGGCTCACCTGCTCGACCCGCACGGCCGACGCGGGGGCCAGCGGCCGGGGTGCGGTCTCGTGCACGCCGATGCGGCCCACGTAGGTGTTGACGACGCCGCCGGGCAGGACGCGCAGGGAGATCTCGGTCAGCTCGCGGCCGAAGAACTCCGACAGCGAGAACAGCTTGCGCTGCCAGCCGCCGGTCGACGTGCCCACGTCGAGGATCTGTTGCTGCGTGCCGTACTTCACGACCACCTGCAGGCGCGACGGGCCCACCAGGCCGGTGCGGAACACGAGCTCCAGCTGGCTGTAGTGGCCGAGGCGCAACGATGTCGCGTACAGCCGGATGTCGTTGGCGGCACTGGGGGTTCCGGTGATGCGCAACGAGGTGCCGCCGTCGTAGGGCGTGTCGAAGTCGAGTGACGGGGTGACCTTCGTGCCGGTCGACGTGACGGTCCAGCGCCACGTCGGCAGCACGTCCTGCAGGCTCAGGTTGTTCCACGCCGACGGTGACAGCACCTGGCCGTCCACCGCGAACTTCCTGCCGTGGCCGGTGTTGAAGTTCGTGACGAACGGCAGCGTGGTGACCGGGGTCAGCTCGGTGACGTAGTGCGCGATGCCCTTCCACGACGCCGTCGAGTCCGTGTTGGCCGGGTCGCCGTTGGGGCCGATCCAGAACCTGCTGTCGCGCGTGTAGAAATCGGCCACTCCGGACGACGACTTGAAGGTCCATTCCGGACGGTAGAAGCCGAGTGACGTCGTGTGCGGCTTGTTCTCCGGGAACACCGAACCCCAGCCGACGCTCGTGTTGTAGCCGTTGGCCTCCACGTCGACGCCGGCGGCCAGGTCGTACGGGCTGCGGCCCATCGAGCGGGCCAATGCCGCGGAGTTCGTGAGGCCGCCCGAGCTCCACCAGAAGTTCAGGAACATCTCGTGGCTCTGCTCGAAGAACATCTGGTTCTGCGCGGTCAACGCGTTCTGCCAGCTGACGCTCCCGGAGCGAGTCATCGCGTCGTACCAGATGACCCGCAAGCCGCTCGCCCGGAGATAGGTCAGGAAGTCGCGCATCTGCGCGGCGAGCGCGGTGTCGCCACCCGAGGTCTCCTGGTTCACGAACCAGCCGTCGAAGCCGTGGTGCTTCGCGACCTCGATCATCTTGTCGGCCACGGGGAAGCGGTTGCCGGAGCGCTGCACGAACTCGCGGACCCACTCGATCCGGCCGCCGTACGCGACGGGCGGGAGGAAGACGTTGCCGATCACGCGCACGCCGTTGCGGTGCGCCGCGTCGGTGACGGTCGGGTTCGGCGCGAGGATCAGGCCCTCGGACGCCGAGCCGCCCCAGAACACCAGCTCGTCGATGTACTGCCAGTAGTTCGTGGCGTAGTAGTTCACGTCCAGCGCGCCCTGCGCGGGGTTGCCGCTTGTCGGCGCGTACGCGACGAGCGCCTGCACGCGGGCCTCACCCGCGTGGGCGTGCGCGTTGGCCGGGCGCAGCGGCACCGCGCGGCGAGCCAGCGGCACCGACGCACGGTTGTAGCGCGCGTCGCGATCGGTGCTGGGATCCCAGCTGAGCAGGGTCTGGGGATGCCAGTAGGAGGCGTACGGCTGGGCCGTGGCGCTCGCCTCCGGGAGCAGTGACGCCAGGGCGGTCGTCGCGCCCAGTACCAGGAACTCTCGCCTCGTGGTCACGGAGCAGAGCCTGATGTCTAGACCAATCAGTCGGGTACCGCTACTGCGGTGACCCCGTCGGTCGACAGTTGACCGATCTGCTGCTCTGTGTAACCGAGCTCGGCCAGCACCTCCGCGTTGTGCTCGCCGACGGTCGGGGCGTGCCTCCGAACGGACGCAGGGGTTTCGGAGAACTGGACGGGCGGTGGCACGACCCGGATCGTGCCCTCGGTCGGATGCTCCGCGGTGTCCAGTTGAGATGCCGCCTCCTCCAGCGACACGACCCGGCCGAACGGAATGCTGCGCGAGGAGCACAGCGCCTCCCACTCGTCGGTGGTGCGCTCGACGGTCAGCTTCTCGACGGCGTCGTAGAACTCCTCGAAGTGCTCGTACAGCACGTCGCTGGAGAGGAACCGCGGATCAGCGGCCAGGTCGGGGCGGCCGGCGACGTCGAAGAAGTCCGCGACGTTGAGCGGGCCGTACATGGCGATGCACGCCAGGCCGTCCTTCGTGCGCACCGCGCGGTGGTTGGGCGCCAGCGAGCGCGGGAAGCCGATCGGGCCGTGCTCCGGCGAGAACGTCGCGCCGCCCAGGTGCTCGACCAGGTTGAACGACAGCATCGTGTCCGTCATCGGCACCTCGACGTGCTGGCCGCGCCCGCTGCGAGACCGGTGCATCAACGCCGCCAGCACGGAGTACGCGATGGTCAGCGAGCTGACCTTGTCCGCGAGCACGGTCGGCACGTAGTCGGGGGAGCCGGTGGCGCGGCGCATCAGGTCGACCGTGCCGGACGCGCCCTGCACGATCTCGTCGTACGCGGCGCGGTCGCGCAACGCGCCGCTGAACCCCTGCGCCGAGCAGTACACGAGCCGCGGCGCGTCGAGCTGGGAGTACGACAGGCCCAGTCGCGTCAACGCCTGCGGCCGCATGTTCGTGACCAGCACGTCCGCGCCGGCGATGAGCTTGAGCATCACCTCGAGGCCGCGCGGGTCCTTCAGGTCGAGCGCGACCGAGCGCTTGTTCCGGTTCAGCCCGAGCGTCAGCGAGCTCATGCCGGCGTTCCGGTACGGGGGAGGGACGCGCAGCGTGTCGCCGGTCGGCGGCTCGACCTTGATGACGTCGGCGCCGAGGTCGCCGAGTATCTGGGTCGCGTACGGCCCCATCACCACGGTCGAGAAGTCGATCACACGGATGTCGTCCAACGGTCCCGTCATGTTCAAGAAACTTAGCTTCCCGATGGTATCGAAACGCGCTAGTTTCGCCTTGCCGCCGAACTTGGTTCCCCTGCAACCAATAGAGGTGTACATCGTGGTGCACAAGAAGGCGCTTGTACTCGCCCTTGCCCTGGCGTTGGCCCCGCTCCCGGCCAACGCGGCAGCCAACCCCTACGAACGCGGTCCGGCTCCCACGACCGCTGTGCTCGAAGCCGCACGCGGCCCGTTCGCGACCACGTCGGCCGCCATCGCCAGGACCAGCTCCTTCGGCGGCGGCACCGTCTACTACCCGACCGACACCAGCCAGGGCACCTTCGGCGCCGTGGCGATCTCCCCCGGCTTCTCGGCGACGCAGAGCAGTGTCGCCTGGTACGGCCCCCGGCTCGCCTCGCACGGGTTCGTGGTCGTCACCATCAACACCCTGTCCGGCTGGGACGACCCGGACAGCCGCGCCAGGCAGCTGCTCGCGGCGCTCGACTACCTCACCAACACCCACGCGGTCCGCACCCGGATCGACAAGACCCGCCTCGGCGTGATGGGGCACTCGATGGGCGGCGGTGGCGCGTTGCGCGCCTCGGTCAGCAGGCCGTCGCTGCAGGCGGCGATCCCCCTCGCACCGTGGCACAACACCAAGAACTGGTCGAGCGACGGCGTCCCGACGCTGATCGTCGGCGCGGAGAACGACACGGTCGCGCCGGTCAACCAGCACGCCGAACCGTTCTACACCTCGATCACCGGCGCGCCGGACAAGGCGTACCTGGAGCTCAACAACGCAGGCCACTCGGCGCCGAGCAGCGAGGGCCCGAACGTCACCGTCGGCAAGTTCAGCGTCGCGTGGCTGAAGCGGTTCATCGACAACGACACCCGCTACGAGCAGTTCCTCTGCCCGGCGCCACGCCCCGACACCCGCATCAACGAGTACCGCGACACCTGCCCGCACTCCTGACGGCCATGACCGGGAACGCACGCGTGTCGTGCGTTCCCGGCCCATGAATGGGACGTTCGGGCGCAGACTGTGAGGCGTGCGCGAGCGGTTTGTGGGCAGAACGCGGGAGCTCGAGACGTTGCGGGCGGCCCGCAACCGGGTCGTGCTCGTCGTCGGCGAGGCGGGGATCGGCAAGTCGACGCTGGTCGGGCAGGTGCCCGGCATCGTCGGCAGGGCCGTCGCGGACGAGGGAGCGCCGGACTTCTGGCCGTGGCTGCGCGTGCTCGACGGCGCGGGACTGAGCCGCGAGCTGCTCGACGTCGACCCGCTGCCCGGCGAGTCACGGGCCTCCGCCCGGTTCCGCGCGATCGCCCGGTGCGCGGACGAGCTGCGCCGCACCGAGACCACCATCGTCCTCGAGGACCTGCACTGGGCCGACGAGGCGTCGACCAGGCTGCTGCGGCACCTGTCCGCCGAGGACAGTCCGACGATCATCGCCACCAGCCGCGAGGTCATCGACCTCCCGAACGCCGACGTCATCCGGCTCGGCCCGCTCAGCCTCACCGATGTCGCCGAGTACGCCGGACCCGCGAAGGCCGAGGAACTCCTGCGCCGCAGCGGTGGCAACCCCCTGTACCTGCGGCTGCTGTCCACAACGGACGCCGGTGACGCCGAGCTGGCGCACCTCGTGCAGGCGCGGCTCGCCCCGCTCAGCACGCCGTGCCGGAACCTCCTCGAACGCGCATCCGTCGTCGGTGAAGACGTCGACCTCGGCCTCGTCGACGCCGAAGGGCTCGACGAGGCGATCGCCGCCGGCCTGCTCGCCGACGATCCCGACGCACCGCACAGCGTCCGCTGGTCGCACGCGCTGCTGCGCGAAGCCGTCTACGACGCGCTGCCCAGGCGGCAGCGGATCGACACCCACCGGGACCTCGCGGCGAAGACCAGCGGCACCGACCGCGCCCGGCACCTGCTGCGCGGCGGCGGCCGGCAGGAAGCTCTCCGCGCGTGCCAGGACGTCGGCTGGTTCGAACGCGCACTGCCGCTCGCCGAGACCGACGCCGACCGCGCCGAGCTGCACCTCGCCATCGCCGACCAGGCGTACCAGGAAGGCCTGGCGAAGAAGGCGCTCGACCACTGCGCCCAAGCCGCCGACCTCGGCGACACGGACGCCATCGCGCGCGCCGCGGTCGTCGTGCGCGGCGTGCAGGGTGACGCGGTCGGACCGATCGCGAACCTGTGCGCCCGCGCCCGCGAGCGGCTGGGGGACGAGGACAGCGCGCGGCACGCCAAGGTGCTGGCGCAGCACGCGACCGTGCTCGCGGAGCAACGCGGCCGCGCGCACATCACGCCGCTGAGCGCGCGAGCGCTGGCCATGGCCGAACGGTCGGGCGACACCGAGGCGCTCATGCTCGCCATGCAGGCCAGGCAGCTGCTCGCGGACGTCCCGGAACAGCTCGCGCTGGGCACCCGCATGGTCGCCACCGGCAGGCCGGAGGCCGCGCTGTGGGGCCACACCTGGCGCATCGACGCGGCGTACCGGCTGGGCGCGATCGACCAGGTCGACGTCGAGATCACCGAGGTGGCCGGGCTCGCAGACCGCATGCGCTGGCCGCTGGCCCGCTGGCACGTGCTGCGCGCCAAGGCGTCGCGCGCGGAGCTCATCGGTCGCTTCGCGGAGTCGGAACGGCTGATGGCCGAGTGCTTCGAGATCGCCAAGACGCTCGAGGACGTCTCGACGGTCGGCCTCTACTACTCGTTCATGCAGCAGCTCACCCGGTTCACCGGCAGGCTCGACGAGTACCCGATCCCGGACTGGATCCTGACGCTCGCCGTGGACCACCCGATCTTCCTCTCGGCGACGGCGCAGATCCGCGCCTCGACCGGCGACCGCGACGGCGCGCTGATCCTGTACGAGCGGCTGCTCCCGATGATCCCCGGCATGCCGGACGAGCTGCGCTGGCCGTCGACCGGGGTGTTCACCGCGCAGACCGCGGTGCTGCTGGGGGACCTGGAGAACGCGGCGGTCCTCTACGACATGCTGCTGCCGCTCGGCGCGTACTACGCGAACCAGGCGCCGGGCTGCGACGGTGCGATCAACCGCACGCTCGGCGTGGTCGCGGCCGCGCTCGGCAGGCACGACGTCGCGGAGCGGCACCTCACGGACGCGATCGCGATGGAGAAGCGCATCGGTGCCCTGCCCTACCTCGCGCTCGCCCAGTTCGAGCTGGCCAAGATCAGCCAACGGCCCGATGAGCTGTTGGAGTCGGCACTGCACCTCGCCCGCCGCCTCGGCATGAAGCCGCTCGTGGCCCAGATCGAGGCGCGGACGGCGATCCCGCTCACCGCGCGCGAGAAGGAGATCGCGCTGTTCGTCGCCGACGGCCTCGCGAACAGGACCATCGCCGAACGCCTCGTGCTCTCCGAGCGCACGGTCGAGACGCACGTGCGGAACCTGCTGCTCAAGCTGGGGCTGGAGAACCGCACCCAGGTCGCGGGCTGGGTAGTACGTAGTGGACTTACGTGGTCGCACTGACGTCCAGGTGCCGCGAAAACCAGAGCATTCTCGGCATGTACGCAACCATCGCAGACATCGCGCAGATTCCGGACGGTGCCCACCGCCTCGAGCAGGTGGGTACGGGAACCAAGGCGGTACTCGCCTTCTGGGAAACCGAGCAGGACGCCAAGGAGGCGAGCGACCAGGTCTACGAGGTCGAGGACTCCTGGACCGGGCCGTCGGTCGACGACGCCCCCGTCACGTGCGTGCTGCTGCACTTCGACGGACCGGTGAGCCAGGCTCGCTGGGACGCCGGGAAGTACGCGCACGAGCACCGCATCAAGCCGCTGCTCCGCGGCTTCGACGGGTACGTGCGGGGATACACCCTGGTGGACGCCGTGAAGCGGTCGCTCGTCGTCGTCGGCCTCGGCACCTCGTTCGAGAAGACCGAGGAGATCGGCAAGGCCGTCAACTCCATGGAGCTGCTGCCGGAGGAGGACCCGGCCACGCTCCAGGGCTGCGACCGCATGGAGCTCTACCGCGTCAACTGAGCGGGTCGTCGGGGGCACCCCGGTGAGGGCGCCCCCGACGGCTTTCACTCGTACGCGATCGCGTCCAGGACGTTCAGTCGCGCGGCGCGGATCGCGGGCAGGATCGCCGCGATCACCCCGACCACGGCCGCGACGACCAGGTACTGGCCCATCTGCAGCCACGGGAACGCGAACTCCGTGATGCCCTGGTCCTTCAGGGCGGCCACGGTCGCGACACCCAGCGCCGACCCGACCGCGAGGCCGAGCACCGCGCCGAACACCGAGATCACGATCGACTCGACGGTGATCATCCGCATCACCTGCGCGCGCTTCATGCCGATCGCCCGCAGCAGGCCCAGCTCACGCGTCCGCTCGATCACCGACAGCGCGAGCGTGTTGATCACGCCCAGCACCGCGATGAGGATCGCCAGCGCCAGCAGGATCTGGATCATCAGCAGGACCGTGTCGAACTGCGAGGTCTGCTGCTTGGTGAACGCGCTGCGGTCCTGCACCGAGATCTCCGGGTTGTCCGCGAAGAGCGGCTCGATGCGCTTCTGCACGTCCACGACCGACTGACCCGGCACGACCTGGACGAACGCGTTGCCCAGCTGCGGGATCCGCAGGTTCTTGATCGCGTCCGACGGCAGCACCACGCCCTGCATCACCGGCGTCTTCGCCCAGATGAACGCGACCGTGTAGGTCTTGGGCTCGCCGCGGCTGAGCTGGACCTTCATCGTGCTGCTGACCGACAGGTTCTTCTCGGTCGCCCGCTCCTCGGACACGCCGACCTGGTCCTCGCGCAGCGGCGCGATCGTGCCCGACTTGGTCTGCAGGCCGAACTGCTCGCGCATCGCGTCGACGTCCGTGACCGCCGCGACCCAGTACTGCTCGTCGTTGATGAGCGCGCCGTCGTTGGCCCAGCCGACCACGGACTTCACGCCGGACGTCGACTTCATCCTGTCCAGCACGTCCGTGGTGAACGTCGCGGACCCGCCGTCGTTCGCCTGCTCGCCCGCGATGATCAGGTCGGACTTGATCTGGGTGTCCGACAGCTTCGTGATCGACGCGGTCGCGGACGTGAGCACCACGCTCACCCCGGTGATCAGCGCGATGCCGACCATCAGCGCGGCCGCCGTGATGGCCGTGCGACGCGGGTTGCGCGCCGAGTTGCGCCTGCCGAGCACGCCCGGCATCGACCACGACAACAGGCGCCCGATCAGCGACACCATCGGCTTGCTGACCAACGGGGTCAGCAGAGCGACACCGACGAACGCGGCCATCACGCCACCGAAGATCAGCGCCAGCGACTGGTTCGTGAAGCCGAACGCCATCGCCGCGCCGCCCGCCGCGAGGATCACCGCACCGGCCACGGTCGGCCGAGTCAGCGGACGGTCCGGCGTGGCCGCCTCGCGCATCGCCGCGACCGGCGCGATCCGCGACGCCCGCAGCGCGGGCATGACCGCCGCCACCATCGTGACGACGAGGCCGACGGAGAACGACGAGATGACCGCGGACAGCGGCAGCTGCACGCTCGCGAGCTGCAGGCTGCCGCCGCCGAACGTGGCGAAGAAGTTCGCCAGCAGCGCGCCCACGCCGTACCCGGCCCCGAGCCCGACGACGGACGCGATGAGGCCGATGACGAACGCCTCCAGCACGACCGAGCCCATGACCTGGCCGCGACTCGCACCCATCGACCGCAGCAGCGCCAGCTCCCGCGTCCGCTGCGCGACGATGATGGAGAACGTGTTGAGGATGATGAAGATGCCGACGAACAGCGCGATCCCGGCGAACGCCAGCAGGATGTAGTTGAAGAACTTCAGGCCTTCGGCGATCTGGTCCGCCTGGTCCTTCGCCAGCTGCGCGCCCGTCTTCGCCTCGTAGTCGGAGCCCAGCTTCGCCGACACCCGGTCGCGCAGCTGGTCCTGCGCGACGCCGCCCGCGGCGGTGACGTTGATGTCGGTGTAGACGCCCTTCTCGCCGAGCATCAGCTGCTGCGCCACCGGCTCGGTGAAGCTGGTGATCAGCTCGCCACCCAACGAGTCCCGGCCTCCCGGGAAGCCGTAGATGCCGACGACTTTGAACTTCTGCTTGGGCTGCAAGGTGATGAGCTCGATGTCGTCACCGACTTTGAACCCACCGGTGGACGCGAGGAAGGCGCCGATCGCGACCTCGTTGTCCGCCTTGGGTCCGGTGCCGTCGCGCATCTCGAGCTGCGAGTCACCGTCCACCCAGGACGCACCGAGACGCGGCGCACCCGCGGTGGTCATCACCTTGCCGTTCTTGCCGATCGGCCGCGCCGACCCGTTGACCTGGCCCTGCGCCTTGGCCACGCCGTCCACGCCGCGCACCTCGTCCACGACGGACGCGGGCACCGTGCCGGCCGCGTTCGCCTTGGCCTTGGCGGTCACCGACACGTCCGTGCCGGAGTAGATGTTCGAGAACAGGTTCGAGAACGACCTGTCGAGCGTGTCGGTGAGGACGAAAGAGCCGGCCACGAACATCACGCCGAGCACCACCGCGAGCGCGGACAGCACGAGGCGGATCTTCCGCGACAGCAGGCTCTTCAGCGTCGCGCGCAGCATCAGGACACTCCGACCGCGGTGTCGAGGTGCTTCATCGTCTCGAGAACGGCGTCCGCGGTCGGGTCGAGGATCTCGTTCACGATCTTGCCGTCGGCCAGGAATATGACGCGGTCCGCGTAGGACGCGGCGTTCGGGTCGTGCGTGACCATGACGATCGTCTGGCCGAACTCCCGCGCGGACTTCTGCAGGAACCCCAGCACCTCGGCGCCGGACTTCGAGTCCAGGTTGCCGGTCGGCTCGTCGGCGAACACGACCTCGGGCCGCGACACGAGCGCGCGAGCGCACGCCACGCGTTGCTGCTGGCCACCGGACAGCTGCGTCGGGCGGTGCGTCAACCGGTCGCGCAGGCCGACCGTGTCGATGACGGTGTCGAACCACGCCCGGTCCACCTTGCGGCCGCCGATGGCGAGCGGCAGCGTGATGTTCTCCTCGGCCGTCAGCGTCGGCAGGAGGTTGAACTGCTGGAACACGAACCCGACCTGGTCGCGGCGGAGCTCGGTGAGGCCCTTGTCGTTCAGGCCGGTCACCTTGGTGTCGCCGATCCACACCTCGCCGTCGGTGACGTCGTCGAGGCCGGCCAGGCAGTGCATCAGGGTCGACTTGCCCGACCCGGACGGTCCCATGATCGCGGTGAAGTGCTCCCGCTCGAACTCGACGCTCACCCCCGCGAGCGCGGTGACGGCGGCGTCACCGGAACCGTACGACTTCCACACGTCGACGGCTCTGGCCGCGACTCCCCGTGTTGTATCGGGAATGGATGTTCCCACCTGCTTGCCCCTCTCGCTTCGTTTCCCGCCACATCTAACGCGGGAAACGAAGCGAGTGCGTCGGGAACCTCCCGGATGCCTACCCTGAGTTCCCGATCCGGCATGAAGAGGTCAGGCGGTCACCAGGGACAGTCCCCACTGCCCGAGGATCGGGTTGACCGGCTGGAACCACGTGGCGCCACCGGACGTGCAGTTCCCGTAACCGCCGGACGTGACGCCCTGAGCCTGGTTCGCGGACAGCCACGAGCCGCCGGAGTCGCCACCCTCGGCGCAGACGTTGGTCCCGGTGAGCCCGAACACCTGGCCCTGCGGGTAGTTCACCGTCTGGTTCTTGCCCTGCACGACGCCGCAGCGCATGCCGGTGGTGGAGCCGGACCGGCAGATGCTCGCGCCGACCGGCATCTCGTTGGATCCGTAGACGTAGTAGTAAAGGCCGTCGTAGCCGTACATCAGCGGGTGCAGGTTCACGCCACCGACGGTCGCGACGAAGCCCATGTCCCGTCCGGGGAAGATGGACTGGTTGACGTAGCCGAGCAACTCGTTGTTGTGACTGGTCGTCCGGGCGCCCGGACCGCCGCAGTGGCCGGCGGTGACGAACCCGTTGCGCACGGCGAAACCGATCGAGCAGCGAGCGGCGTTGTTGATGTAGTACGGCCAGGCGCCGACCACGTCCGCGAACGTCCGCGGCTGCTCGGTGGTCTCCACGACGCGGACGGCCGGGTCGAGCGCCTTCGCCTGGGCGACGAAAGCGTTGGTGTCCTTGGCGTTCTCGAGCACGGTCACCACGACGTCGTTGGATCGCACGTCGACGTACCAGCCGGTGACGCCCTTCGGTGCGGTGCCGAGCCGGTCGATGCCGGCCTTGACCGCGTCGAGCGCCTTCAGGCTCCGCGACGCCGTGCGGACGTCAGCGCCCGGTAAGTCCAGTTTCTTGCCGGTGGTGCGGACGACGAGTCTGCCCACCGCGGGGTCGAACCACGCGCCTGCGAAGCTCTCGCCGAGCGCTTTGCGGGCCGCGGTCTCGGTGTTCGCCGCACTGGCCTCTTGCGCCAGCCGGAGGTTCATCTCAGCCTGGGTGACGCCCAGGTCGCGTTGCAGGGCTCGGGACATGTCCGGGGACACGATGGTCGTCTCGAGGTCGGCTGCCTGGGCCGGGACGGTGAAGGACAACGTTGTCAGCGCAGCAAGCAGGGCAGGGATCAACTTGCGTTTCATGAGCCAACTCCTGTGGTCATGGCGGCAACAAAACGCTAACTCTCTGAGGTGTCGGTGAAACCGCTGATCGGTGTAGGCGTCTCAAGGTGAGATCATCGGTATTCCGTCCGAAGTGGAGTAGGCGTGCGCAGAACCCTTGCCGTGCTCGCGGTTGTCCTGCTCCTCATCGGGCTCGTCGTGGTCGACGTGCTCCGGTCGGAACGCAGGCCTGAGCCGCAGCCGACGGACTCGCCCACCGCGCGCGCCGCGATCGCGCGCCTGCTCGGTGGTGACGAGCGGCGCGCGGCGCAGTTCGAGCTGCGGCGGGTCCCGGCGCAGGACGGTCTCGCCGACTCGTTCACCATCGGCGGCACGACCGGGCACGTGGTGCTGTCCGGTTCGAGCGACGTCGCGCTCGTCTCCGGGTTCCACTGGTGGCTCAAGTACGTGGCGGGCAACCACATTTCGACGAACGGCGACCGGATCTCGTTGCCGGACGCGCTGCCCGCGCCGGGCAAGCCCATCAGCAGGCGCACCACGCTGACGGACCGCTACGCCTACAACTTCACCGTGTTCGGCTACACGATGCCGTACTGGACGTGGACCGAGTGGGAGCGCGAGATCGACTACCTCGCGGCGAGCGGCGTGAACCGCGCGCTCGTGCTCGTCGGCCAGGAGGCCGTCTGGTACGACACCTTCCAGTCGTTCGGGATGTCCGAGTCCGAGGTGCGGGCGTGGATCGCGCAGCCATCGCTGCAGCCGTGGCAGTGGTACGGCTCGACGTCCGGCTACGACCCCGGCGGCGGCGTGCACGCAGGTCCCGTCAGCAAGGAGCTCATCGCACGCCGCGCCGAGCTGGGCAGGCGGATCGCGGACCGGATGCGCGACCTCGGCATCACGCCGGTGTTCCCGGCGTTCATCGGCCACGTGCCGGACCAGGTGTTCGCCGAGCGCAACCCGGACGCGCACCTGGTGCCGCAGGGCGGCTACTCGGGCCACCCCCGGCCGTACTGGCTCGACCCGACCGACGAGCTGTACGGCAAGGTCGCGGCGAGGTTCTACGCGGCGCAGAGCGCCCGCTTCGGCGACACCACGCACTACTCGAACGACCTGCTGCACGAGGGTGGCGAGCTGGGCGGCGTCGACCTCGGCGACGCGGGCCGCGCGGTGCAGGTCGCGCTGAGGGACGCGCACCGCAACGCGATCTGGGTGCTCCAGGCGTGGCAGGACAACCCGATGCGGGAGCTGATCGACGCGATCGACCGCAAGCGCGTGCTGGTGCTCGACCTGGACGCCGACGACGGCCCGTCGTGGAAGCGCAAGGACAAGTTCTGGGGCGCGCCGTGGGCGTGGGGGACGATCCAGAACTTCGGCGGCAGGCTCGGCACGTTCGGCAACCTCCACGAGCCGGGCCGGACGCTGCCGGAGGTCCGCAAGGCGGGCAGCGGCACCCGCGGCAACCTCGTCGGCACCGCGATGGTGCTGGAGGGCACCCACCTCAACCCGGTGGTGCAGGACCTGTTCGGCGAGATGGTGTGGCGCGAGGAACCCGTCGACCTGAGGTCGTGGATCGCGGACTACGCGAAGCGGCGCTACGGCGTGGACGACCCGAACCTGCGTGACGCGTGGCAGACGCTGCTGAAGACCGCGTACTCGTTCCGCGCCACGAACCACGAGAACGGCGAGGGCCCGCATGAGAGCCCGTTCGTCGCGCTGCCGTCGCTGAAGATGACGTCCGCGTCGAACTGGGGTCCGAAGGAGCCGCGCTACCCGGCGGAGGAGTTCGAGCCCGCCCTGCGGCAGCTGCTGAAGGCGCCCGCCTCGGTCCGCCAGCTGGAGACCTACAAGTACGACCTGGTCGACGTGGCTCGGCAGGTGCTCGCCGACCGCGGCCGGGCCAAGCTCACCGAGATCGCCGACGCCTACGGCGCGAAGGACCTCGCCGCGCTCGACACGACGACCGACGAGTACCTGGCCTACATGACGCGCACCGACGAACTGCTCGGCACCCAGCGCGACTGGCTGCTCGGCACGTGGCTCACGTCGGCACGCGCGTGGGGGAGCACCGACGCGGAGAAGGCGGTGCTGGAACGCGACGCGCGCGGCATCATCACCATCTGGTCGGAGCGGGCGTGCGGCGTGTTGCGCGACTACGCCAACCGCGACTGGGAGGGCATGATCGGCGGGTTCTACCAGCCTCGGTGGGAGCGCTTCTTCGCCGAGCTGGCCGGGACCGTGGAGAGCGGGAAGCCGCCGAACATCGACTGGTGCGCGTACGGCAAGGAGTGGACTTCGCAGACGACCGGGTACGCCACCGCGCCCGTCGGGTCGACCTACGAGGTGGCGGCGCGGATCGCGGAGGAGCTGGGCCTCTAGGTCGCATCGGGCCCTAGGCGGCGTGCTCGTCGAGTGCGGCCCACAGGCCGGCGTCGAAGCCGCCCGTGTTGCACTGGTGGTCGAACGTGATGGACCGGTACTTGACCGCGCGGACGGTGTCGGCGGCCTGCCGGTCGAGCAGCTCGTCGATCTCCGGACCGCTGAGCCCGTCGATCTCGTCCCAGAACGTCAGCACCCGGTTGACGTACAACGCCACCAGGTGGTCGCGGGCCGCCTCGAAGCAGCCGTCCGCGAGCGCTTCCACCGCGTCGGCGAGCAGGTGCGGCCAGTCGTCCGCGCCGACCCACAGGCCCCAGGGCGCCGGGCCGAGGATCCGCGCGGACGGCAGCAGTCGCTGGATGTCCGGCTGGTAGGCCTTGAGGTAGTGGTTCGTGGTGGTGGTGACCCTGGCGATGACGTCGGGGTCCTGCCGGACGAACTCGCCGTCGACGGCCTCCCGCTTCACCGGTGCCGCGCGGAACGCCGGGCGCACCCGGTCGAGCTGCGACACGACGTGGAACAGCGAGTCCAGCACCTGCTGCGGCAGGTGCAGGATCTTGGGGAACGGCGAGTTGTGCACCTTGCGCCCCAGCGGGACCTCGGCCACCCGCAGGTGCTCGCGCAGGGCGTTGGCGGTCAGCCAGATGTCGATGCCGTACAGGTACGCGCTCGCCGGACGCGGCCAGCGGGTCATCCGCTCCAGGAACGCCGCGTTGAACGCGAACTCGCCGCCGATGGGCTGCTGCACGTGCACGCCGAAGATCGCGGCGAGCAGTGGGCTGGCCAGGTGGTTGGTGGTGTTGGCCTCGAACCTGTTGCGCCGGTAGGTCGGCAGCGCGAGCACGGGGGAGTCGTCGTCCACCGCGGTGGCCAGTCGTTCGATCCACTGCGGCTCGGTCGACCTCACGTCGGCGTCCAGCAGCAGGACCCGGTCCGCGCCCAGCTCGCGGGCCTTGTCCGCGATGGCGAACACGTTGGTGCCCTTGCCGGTGCCGGCCGCGGTGGACCGCACGACGATCTGGTGCGCGTGGAGGTCCGCGTCGAGGAACCGGTCCGCCGTGCCGTCGGTGCTGCCGTTGTCGGCGAGCACGATCACGTTGGTGCGGTTGGGGAACGCCTGCCGCAGACCCTCGTCTGCGGCGCGTGCCACGGAGGCGACGGTGGTCGCCTCGTTGCGCGCCGGGATGCCCACGACGGTGATTCCACTGTGCCTCACACCGCACATGGTTCGCGGCGCGTGTTACCCCTCGGCTGCGTGCCCGTTAAGTCGGGGTAGGACTTCGGTGCCGAACAGGCGGATCGTGTCCACGACGGACTCGTGCGGCATGCCGCCGATGTCGACCATCACGAGGTGCGTGTCGATGGTCAGCTCGGCGGCCAGCGCGTTGAGCCGGTCGGCGACCTCGCCGGGCGAACCGCAGATCGCCGCGCCCTCCATGATCTGGTCCAGGTCGATGTACCCGTCGCCGCGCCACGGGTCCGCGAACCGCGCGTACTCGCCGAGGTGCGGCCGCCAGCGTTCGCGGGCCTGTTCGGACGCGACGAACACGTGGCTGGGCACACCGACGCGGCCGTGCGGGTGCAGCTCCCGGTACCGGGCGACGACGTCGCGGTAGACCATCGGGTCGCGCAGCGTGCTGGGCAGCATCAGCGGCAGCTGCAGCTCGGCGCACAGGTCCGCGGAGACGGCGCTGCCGCTGCCCACCCACACCGTCGGGTGTGGCGTCTGCACCGGGCGGGGTGTCGTGGTCACGTTCGTCAGCTGGCCGCGGAACCGGCCGTCCCAGCTGACCCGCGGCTCCTCCAGCAGCTTCAGGAGCAGGCGCAGGTGTTCCTCGAACCGGGCGCGCAGCTCGTCCGGCCGCACGCCGAAGGCCGCGTCGGTCTGCTGGTCGACACCGCGCGCCACGATCAGCTCGGCCCGGCCCCTGCTGAGCACGTCCAGCGTGGCCAGCGCCTCGGCGACCAGCACCGGGTCGCGGTGCGCCAGCAGCGTCACGCCGGTCGACAGCCGCAGCGTGGTGGTCCGCGCCGCGACCGCCGCGAGCAGCAGCTCGGGCGCGGACACGATGTAGCGGGTGAAGTGGTGCTCGCCGATCGCCACCCCGGTGAACCCGGCCTCCTCGGCCACGACGGCCTGCTCGACCATCGCCCGCAACCGGTCCGCCTCGGACACCTCTTCACCCGTGCACGGGTTCGGCAGGTGATCGCCGAGGATCAGCAGGTAAACGTCGGGGGCCATGGTTAGAATCATTACAGGCGAATTCCACGCCCAACCTCCTGACCGGGTGCCCACGCCACCCGGCGTCGCGGAGGCAAAGGGGACTTCGAGTGCCTCGGAACGCGTCAACGTCGTCATGCCGGAGCACCAGGCTGTCGCGACATCGAGGTGCGTGGGCCCGAGGTGTCGCAGCGACGGCCGGAAGTGACAGGCGATGACGTCTCGGAAGCAGCTCAAGACCCAGGTCCGCGCCCGCATGGCCAAGACCGGTGAGCGCTACACCACCGCACTCGCGCACGTCGAGGGAGCCGCGCCCGCCGCGGGCTGGACGTTGCGCGGCGGCACCGACCCGGACGCGGCCGGACTGCACGCCATGCTGGAGGAGCGCGGCGTCACCGGGCTCACCGAGGCGCTGGTGTTCGGCATCGGCGGCGGGATCGGCGCCGGCTACATCCTGTGGGAGTTCAAGCGCGAGGCCAGTGCCACGCTGACCCTCGGGTTCGACAACAGCTGGCAGTACGTCGGCCGCCGCACCGAGAAGGTCCTCGCGCGGCTCGGCGTCGAGGCGCGCTGGCACCGGTCGGCGCCCAAGGCGGCGCAGGCGTACCTGACGGACCAGCTCGCCGCGGGCCACGCGGTCATGGTGTGGCCGGACCGCTACCACATCGGCTACTGGGACCTCCCGGACTGGCTCGACGGGCACGGCGGTCACCCCGTCGTCGCGTACGCGGCCAACGGCGACCGGGTCTACCTGGACGACCGCAACCTCGCCCCGCTGACGGTCGCGCGCGAGGACCTCGACCGCGCGTGCGCCCGCGTGGGCAGCTGGAAGAACATGTCGCTGGTGATCACCGGTGAAGGCGCTGAACCGGACGTCGGGGCCGCGGTCCTCGAAGGACTGCGGGACGTCGTCGAGCACCTGTCCGCCAAGTCGGACTCGTTCTCGCTGCCCGCGTGGCGCAAGTGGGCGCGGATGATGACGGACACCAAGGCTCCGAAGGGCTGGCCGCAGGTGTTCGCCGACGGACGCGGGCTGGAAGGTGCGTTGCAGGGCGTCCGCGAGGGGGTCGACGGCCGCTTCGGCATCACCGGCGGCAACCTGCGGCCGTTGTTCGCGGACTTCCTGGAACAGGCGGGGCACGCGCCGCTCGCCCCGCGCTGGCGGGAGATCGCCGAGATGTGGCACGAGCTGGGGGAGATGAGCTCGTTCCCCGAGATGAGTGCCCAGTTGTCCGCTTTGCACGATGCGGAGAAGGCCGCGATCGCCCGGCTCGGTGCCGCTCTGGTCTAGGGCTCTGCAAACGTCCGATCGGAGCATGATGGGGTTCATGAGGATCACCAACAACGAGGCCGAAAGCCGCTACGAGGCCCACGAGGACGACGAGCTGGTCGGCTTCCTGGACTACCGCAGGGTTGGCGAGTCCGTCCTCCTGGTCCACACGGAGTCCCTGCGCGAAGGGCGGGGCATCGGCAGCAAGCTGGCCGAGTTCGCGCTGCACGACCTCGAGAACGACAAGGTGACCGTGACCTGTCCGTTCGTCAAAAGGTATCTGGAGAAGCACCCCGACCCCCGTGTTACCGTCCGGTAGATAGTTGCTGACGCTAACGACGGGGTGGCGGAATGCAGGACTGGACCGAACCGTGTGTCGAGGAAGTCGCCCCCGGTGTGCACCGCATCCCGATGCCGCTGCCGAACGACGGACTGCACGCGGTCAACGTGTACGCGATCGAGGACGGCGACGGCATCGTCCTCATCGACTCCGGATGGGCGCTCGCCGAGGCTCAGCAACTGCTCGAGAAGTCGTTGAACCAGCTCAACCGCGGTTTCGAGGACGTGACGCGGTTCCTGGTGACGCACGTGCACCGCGACCACTACACGCTCGCGGTGCACCTGCGCCGCATCTACGGGAGCCGCATCGCGCTCGGCATCGGTGAGCAGCCGTCGCTCGAGCGGATCCTCGCAGGCCAGGCCGACACCCAGATCGCCGAGCTGTACGTCTGGGGCGCACCGCACCTGGCGCGCGCCTGGGCCGGCGCCATGGAGGGCATCGACGAGGCGCAGCTGCTGCGCGACTACGCGCTGCCCGACGAGTGGCTGGGCGAGACCGAGGTGGAGCTGGAGAAGCGCGTGCTGCGGGTGATCCCGACGCCGGGTCACACCAGGGGCCACGTGGTGTTCGCGGACCAGGCGGCGGGCCTGATGTTCGCGGGCGACCACGTGCTGCCGCACATCACGCCGTCGATCGGGTTCGAGCCGATGCGGCCCGAGATGCCGCTCCTGGACTACATGAACTCGCTGCGCGTCACCCGCGCGCTGCCGGACATGATGCTGCTGCCCGCGCACGGGTCGGTCGGCGGCAGCGTGCACACGCGGGTCGACGAGCTGCTGCTGCACCACGAGGAGCGGCTGACGTCGATGCTGGCCGCCGTCAGGGGCACGGCATATGAGACGGCGTGCAACGTCGGGTGGACGCGCAGGCACCGCAGGTTCGACGAGCTGGACCTGTTCAACCAGGTCCTCGCGGTCGGTGAGACGGCGGCGCACCTCGACGTGCTGGTCCAGCGCGGCGAGTTGAGGGCGACCGAGCGGGACGGCGTGCTCGAATACCACCTGTGACGATGTTCGAGTTGGCGGCGCTCACGCCGCGGTTGCCGCGCCGGGGGCGTGGGTTCTGGTTCTCCCTCGCGATCGACGTGCTGTGGCCGGTCGTGGTGGTGTTCGTGCGGATGCGCATGGCGGGCAGGCAGCACGTGCCGTCCAACGGCGGGGTCATCCTCGCCGCGAACCACCTGTCGAACGCGGACACCGTGTCGACGACCGTGTTCACCCTCGCGTCCGGCCGGGTGCCCCGGTTCCTGGCGAAGGCGAGCCTGTGGCGGATGCCGGTGGTCGGCTGGATCATGCGGTCCGGCAAGCACATCCCGGTCGAACGCGAGACCGGCCGGGCGGCGGGCGCGGTGGACCCGGCCGTGCAGTCGTTGCTGTCCGGTGAGTGCGTCGGCGTCTTCCCCGAGGGCACGTTCACGCGCGACCCCGGCGGCTGGCCGATGAAGGCCAAGTCCGGGGTGGCGCGGATGGCGCTGCTGAGCCGCGTCCCGGTCATCCCGGTCGCCCAGTGGGGTACGCGGGACCTGCTGCCGCACCGCAAGGTGCTGCCCAGGCTGCTGCCGCGCAAGACCGTGCACGTCGTCGCGGGTGCGGCCGTCGACCTCTCGGACCTCTACGACCGGGAGCTGAGCCGCGAGGTGCTGGACGAGGCGACCGAGCGGATCATGGCCGCGATCACCACCCTGCTGCGGGGCATCCGGTTGAACGAGGCCTGAGCGGGTAGCCAAGTGGCATGACACGCAAGGAAAAGGTGAGGCCGGGCGGTACAGGTGTGTGGGCGCCGGTGGTTCCGGAGCCCCGTGAGCCCCAGAAGTGGGTCAGCCAGGAACCAGACGACGTCAACCCGCTGATCGTGCGGAGTGTGGACTGAGCACCACTGTCTAGCTACCCTAGACGCATGACGCTCGACGACTCCCTGCTGCGGCAGGCCCGCGACGCCTCCACCCGCTGGGCTGCCGCGCAGGACCGGGCGGAGCTGGCGAAGGCCGAGTACCACCACGCCGTCCGCAGGCTGCACGCCGCAGGTGGCTCGATGCGCGAGATCGCCGAGGCGCTCGCGCTGAGCCACCAGCGCGTGCACCAGATCGTGGACGCCGTGCGGAGGGCCGGACCCTCATGTTCCTTCTGCGGCAAGGGCAAGGACGACGTCACGTGGCTCGTCACCGGGCCGAACGTGTTCATCTGCGACGGCTGCGCGGCGAGAGCATCCGGTGGAGCCACCGGTGAGTGCTCGTTCTGCGGCAAGACCACCGCAGTGTTCGCCGGCCCGGAAGCGCGGATCTGCGACAGCTGCGCCGTGATCGCCAGGGAGGTCAGCGCGGCAGCTTCACCACGGTGACGAAGAAGTCGTCGATCTGCCTGACCACCTCGATGAACCGCTCGAAGTCCACGGGCTTGGTGACGTAGGCGTTGGCGTGCAGGCTGTAGCTGCGCAGGATGTCTTCCTCCGCCTCGGACGTCGTGAGCACGACGACCGGGATCGACCGCAGCTCCGCGTCCTCCTTGATCTCGGCCAGCACCTCGCGGCCGTCCTTGCGGGGCAGGTTGAGGTCCAGCAGGATCAGGCCCGGCCTCGGCGCGTTCGAGTGCTCACCCTGGCGCCGCAGGAACTCGAGCGCCTCGACCCCGTCGCGCACCACGTGCAGCGCGTTGCGGATCTTGTGGTGCTCGAAGGCCTCCTTGGTCATCAGCGCGTCGCCGGGGTCGTCCTCCACCAGCAGGACGTCGATCACGTTCAGGGCGGGATCAGTCATCGGTCTCCTCGGTCTCCTCGACCACCGGCAAGGTGAACTCGAAGGTCGTGTGGTGCTCGTCGTCGGTCTTCAACCGGATCGTGCCGCCGTGGTACTCGATGATCTTCCGGCACATGGCGAGTCCGATGCCGGTACCCGGATAGGCGTCCTTCGGGTGCAACCGCTGGAAGATGACGAAGATCCGTTCAGCGTACTCGGAGTCGATACCGATGCCGTTGTCGCGGAACGTGAAGGTCCAGTAGTCGTCGGTGCGAGCAGCGTCGATGAAGATCTCCGGCCGCTCGCCGCGGAACTTGAGCGCGTTGCTCACCAGGTTCTGGAACACCGCGCTGAGCAACGACGCCTCGCCGCGCACGGACGGCAGCTCGCCGACCGTGATGGTGGCACCGGTCTCCTCGATGCGCTCCGAGTAGCTGTCGAGCACCTGCGACACGAGTACGCCGGTGTCCACGATGGTGTGCTCACGGGTGATGCGGCCGACGCGGGAGAACGCGAGCAGGTCGTTGATGAGGCCCTGCATGCGTTTCGCACCGTCCACAGCGAACTCGATGTACTGGTCGGCCCGCTCGTCGAGCTGGCCGCCGTACCGGCGCTGCAGCAGCTGGCAGAAGCTCGCGACCTTGCGCAGCGGCTCCTGGAGGTCGTGCGACGCGACGTAGGCGAACTGCTCCAGCTCGGCGTTCGACCGCTGGAGCTCGGCCGACTGCTCGTCGAGCTTGGACAGCTCCTGCACGATGCGGCGGCGCATGCCGTTGACGTCGGTGGCGAGCCGGACCACCTCGTGCGGGCCGCGCACGTCGATCTCGTGGTGGAACTCGCCGGACGCGACCTGGCGCACCTCCTCGGCGAGCTGCGCCAGCGGGGTCACCAGGATCCGGTGCAGCACCAGCGCGACGCCTCCGATGAGCAGCACCAGGAACGCGCCCATCACGATGGACAGCAGCAGCACGGTCTGCGCCGAGTCGTCGAGGTCCGACTTGGCCTGCTGCGAGGTCCGGCTCAGGTCCTCGGTCAGCGCGGTGAGCTCGGAGCGGATCCGGTCGAACGCCACCTTGGCCTGGTCCTGGTCGCCCGCCTGCACGAGTCCGGGACCGGTGCTGCGGATGCGCTCGATCGCGGGCTCGGCGTACTCGGCACGCCACCGCGCCGAGTACTCGGTGATGCGGGTGAGCGCGCCGCCGGAGTCGCCGATCAGCGAGCGGACGCCCGAGGTGGACGCCTCCTGCTGCTTCTGGCCGTCGAAGTAGGGCTGCAGGAAGTCCTGCTGACCGGTCAGCGCGAAGCCGCGGACACCGGTCTCCTGGTCGAGCAGCGCGCGGGTCAGGTCCTGCGCGTGCCTGCTCGCCGGCTCGATCTGGTCGATCGCGCGCACTCGGCTGTCGGCCAGCGTGCCCAGCGACACGACCACCAGCGTCACAGCCGCGGTCGTCATCAGCAGCAGGACGGCGACGGTCGCGACGAGCAGTCTCTTGGCGGGCCAGCGGCCCCTCACGGGCGGTCCTGCAGCAGGAGCACGGCCATGTCGTCGTCCAGTTCCCCTCCGTTGAGCTCTTTGACCTCGGCGATCAGCGGGTCCAGCCAGTCCGGACCGCGCTGCGCCTGTCTGTTGATGAGCTCGCACAGCCGTTCCACTCCGAGGCGTTCGACGTCGTCGGGGACGCGGCCCTCGATGAGGCCGTCCGTGTAGCACAGCAACGACCAGCCGGGCGGCAGGTCGACGTCGTGTCCCTGCCACGTGTAACCGGGCAGCACGCCCAGCGGCACGCCGATCTTCGTCTTCGGCAGCTCGACGATCTTCGGGCCGAGCACCAGCAGCGGTTCGGGGTGCCCGGCGAGGTAGTAGCGCGCCGTGCGGCGGTCCGATGAGATCGTGACCATGCAGGCCGTGGTGAACAGGCCCTCCGCGTGACGCTCGGCCACCAGGACCTTGTGCAACGTCTGCAGCACCTTCTCGGCGGGCTGGCCGGCCAGCACGAGCGCGCGCCAGGCGATGCGCAGCGCGACGCCGAGCGCCGCCTCGTCCGGACCGTGCCCGCACACGTCGCCGATCACCACGTGGACCGTGCCGTCGTCGTCTGCGACCACGTCGTAGAAGTCGCCGCCGAGCAGCATCCGCATCCCGCCCGGCTGGTAGCGCACGGCGAGCTCGAGGTCGCCGTGCTGCAGCAGGGGAGGGGGCAGCAGGCCGCGTTCGAGCCGCGTCTTCTCCGCCGCCAGCAGCTTGGCCTCGCGCAGCTGGCGCTGCGCGTCCTCGGCCCGCTTGCGCTCGACGGCGTAGCGGATGCTGCGCAGCAGCAGCTCGCCGTCGACCTGTCCCTTGACGAGGTAGTCCTCGGCGCCCGAGGTGACGGCGTCGATGCCGAGGCGTTCGTCGGTGAGCCCGGTGAGCACGAGGATCGCGGGCGGGTCCGGCTCGCCGAGCAGCCTGCGCAGGCTGTCGAGGCCGGTCGCGTCGGGCAGCCCGAGGTCGAGCAGCACGCACTCCGCGTCCGGCAGCAGCGCGGCGGCCTCCTGCACCGTCCGCGCACGGGACAGGATCACCGGCGCTGCGGCTTCGTCGAGCAGCGACTCGACCAGCACCGCATCACCCTCGTCGTCTTCGACGAGCAACACCCGCACGGTCTTCGTTCTCATCGCGGTGGACATTAACTCAGTGGTATTCCTCGTGTGAGCGCGCCACGATATCGATTTGTGAAGATCCGCCACGCCTTTCCCGCCGAGTTCCGCCACCTGCAGCAGATCGAGGTCGCTTCGGGTGAGCCGTTCCGCTCCGTCGGCATGCCGGAGATCGCGGACGACGACCCGATGCCGCTGGCGGCGATGGCCGAATGCGACGTCCTCGTCGCGGTGAACGACGACGACGTGCCGGTCGCGTTCGCCGCCGTGTCCCCGGTGGACGACGCGCTGCACATCCACCAGATCAGCGTGGATCCGAAGTGGGCGCGGCAGGGCATCGGCGCGCAGCTGATCGCGGCGCTCGGGGACCGCAGGCTGACGCTGACGACGTTCCGGGACGTGCCGTGGAACGCGCCTTACTACGCGCGCCTCGGTTTTGTTGAGCTGACCGAGCTCACGCCCGGACTCGCCGAGATCGTGGATGAGGAAGCCTCACGAGGGTTCACCGGGCGTGTCGCGATGCTTCTTCTCCCACAGCAGGTACCGGCCTGACGCGCCGGACGCGGTGGTGAGCAGCCAGACGAGCACGCCCGCGTCGTCGGTGACGCCGATGATCGGCAGCAGCTCGGGGATGAAGTCGATCGGCGAGACGAGGTAGACGAGCGAGATCGCCCACAGCGCCAGCCTGCTCTTGGGCAGCTCGCTGTACTGGCCGTTGCGCATGGCGCGGATGAGCCGGGGGAGCGCCTTGATCCGCTGGATCGGGTTGCCGATCGGGTGCGGCTCGCCGCGCAGCTTCCGCCGCCGGTTGCGGTACAGCCCGATCGCCGCGGACACCGCGCCCAGTCCGAGCAGCACCCAGCCGACGAGCGCGGGGCTCATACCCGCCACGGCGGCGTCCCGCGCCAGGAGCGTCGTGAGCCCCAGTGCGGCGAGAACGGCGCCGAAGACGACCACTAGCTCGGTTCCTGGAAGACCATGGCGGGGATGACCGGCCGCGGCGCGCCGTTCGTCGGCTTCGGCGGCTCGACGAGCACCGGCACGGGCTCCTCCTCGGGCATCTCCTTGACCACCGGCTTCTTGGCGGCCAGCTTGGGCGCCTTCTTCTCCGGTGCGGGTTGCTGCTGGTCAAGTGCCGTGCGCGCGGTCGTGATCCACACCTTCTGCATGGCCTCGTCCTTGGAGCCGCCCGCTTCCGCGGTGAGTCCGGAAAGGATGCTCCTGATGCGCGCCACCAGAGCTGGATGACGTCGAACCGCCTGCCACACCGCGTGATCACCGGGTAGCCGTGCGGCGACCAACTGCTTGATCTGCACGCGCAGCTCCTGAGTGGACAGTTCGAGCCAGCGCTCGACGACAGCAGGGCCGATCGCCACGAACAAGCCTCCCAAAGCAGGTCTACTCCACCCAGGATCTCATGAATCGGCTCAGCCGTGGCACGAACGGGGTGTCGTTATGGCCACCTTAACCAACGTCACGTGGGTCGAGGTGGCCACAACGACATTCATCGCATTCAGATTCCGCAGGAACTGGCCGACCAGAACCGGCTGCCGCGGTGGTCGACGTGCGTGTGGTCGCTGTGACCGGGGTAGCCCGGCCCGAGGATGCCGTTGAAACCGTGGTTGCGCGCCTGCTGCGCGAGCTTGCACAGCGAATGGGGACCGGCACCGAGGTCGACCGCGTCGCCGTAGAGGTGCCGCGAGTCCGCGGCACCGCCCGCCGAGTTGTTGCACGCGACGCTGCGGAACCCGCTGGTCACCCTGATCGCCTGGTCGCCGAGCGCGTGCCGCATCGCCTGGAGCTTCCACATGGACACCAGCGCGTTCGCCTTCGCCTGCGCGGCCGAGACCTTGCCGCCCGCCCAGGTGGAGTTGCAGTGGTTGAGCTCGGCGTAGGTGAAGTTCACCGGCGTGCAGTCGTCGTCCTGCAACGCGTAGAGCTTGCTGAAGGTGGCCGTTCCCGCGACGCCGTCGGCCGCGAGCCCGTACGCCTGCTGGAACCGCGTCACCGCGGCCTTGGTCGCCGGGCCGTAGGACCCGTCGATGCCGATCACGGCGCCGTATCCGGGGTAGCCGGACACCCTGATCTGCAGCTGGCGCACGTCCTCGCCGGTCGCGCCCTGGGAGAGCGTGCGGTTCCAGGTGAAGCAGCCGTCGGCTTGGGCGGGAGCGGTGACGACCACGAGTCCGCCGAGCGCGAGCGCCAGCGGTAACAGGATTCTGACCATGCGCAGAAGCATTGAGACCCCCATCACGGTGGATGCTGTCGCACCGCATGGTCAACGATTCACCACATCGCCCAAAACCCCGAACATTTCACACTGTGAACGAAACAGGGCTGCCACCTCGGAGAACCGAGGTGGCAGCCCTGGAGCAAAGCCCGATGCGGCGGCCCGGGAGCCCGCCGAGCCGCAGCACCGGGGGAGGCGCGCGATGAAGTTGTCCGGACGGCGCGGGGCCGGAGTCCCACCGCCGCGTGGTACGAGGTCCGCCACCTCACCACGACAGCGGCTGACGGGAGTCCGGGCCCGCTGCCCTTGCCGTCCGAGGCCCGTTAAGGCCTCGCGCGCCCTCCACCAGACCGCACGGTCTCCGGTCGCGACCGCGTGTGCCTGCGCCGTTGGGACGGCGGAGACATCGAGGAAGAGACCGACGGGGGAACAGACAGTGCGGTGGTGGGAACCTGTTCGCGAACGGGAGCCGGCTCCGGTGCGGGGGCGGGTGCCGGTGCGGGCTCGGCGGGAGCCTGCTCCGGCTTCGTCCACGCGGGACGGTCCAGTTCGACGGTGTTCTGCCGGAAGAGCTCCGGCGTGTTGACGATGATCCGGCCGGGCGCTTCGAGCCCGACCAGCCCGACGAGCTTGCCG
Source organism: Lentzea tibetensis (assembly GCF_007845675.1). Taxonomy (GTDB): domain Bacteria; phylum Actinomycetota; class Actinomycetes; order Mycobacteriales; family Pseudonocardiaceae; genus Lentzea; species Lentzea tibetensis. The sequence continues at coordinate 27,875 of NZ_VOBR01000040.1, forward strand.
TCGGCGATGAAGCCGGTGAGGCCGTTCACGTCGGTCGTGTCCTTGCCGAGCACGGGAAGTCCCGCGCCCTGCACGCGCATGCCGTACATCTCGGTCCAGAACCGGGGAACCGGCGTGTACGGCTTGGCGGCCGACTTGCCGATCAGCAGGTTCTCGGCGGCCGCGCGGCCGCCCTCGACGGCGTTGAGCCAGTGCTCGACGCGCCGCAGTGCGCCGTTGAAGCGCATGTTCGGCCAGCGCGCGACGTCACCGCAGGCGACGATGTTCTCCGCGCCGACGACGTGGTTGGTGGCATCGCACAGGATGCCGTCCTCGATGATCAAACCGCTGCCGCGCAGCCACTCCACGGCAGGCGACGCGCCGACCGCTAGCACGACGCACGAGGCGAAGAAGACCTGGCCGTCGGACAGGTGGATGCCGATGCCGCCCGGCTGGCGCACCCAGTGCCGGATGCCGACACCGGTCGCGAGCCGCACGCCGTGGTGCCGGTGCGCGTCGGTGATGGTCTTGCCGATGTCGTCGCCGACCACACCACCGAGCAGCTGCGGGGAACGCGCGATGAGCGCGACGTCGCGGCCGAGGTGGCGCACCGAGCAGGCGATCTCGCAGCCGATGAAGCCACCGCCGATGACGGCGACGAGGCCCTGGCTGTCCCGGATGCTGTTCTTGATGGCGACGGCGTCGTCCAGCGTGCGCAGCACGTGCACCCGCGGGTCGTGGCGCGGTGCGCCGTTCATCGTCCTGGCGTCGACGCCGGTGGCGATGATCATGCCGTCGTACTTCATCTGCTCGCCGCCCGGCAGCCACACGGTCTGCCGGTCCGGTTCGAGGCTCAGCGCGGGGGTGCCCAGCCGCCATTCGGCGTCGAGGTCGGCGTCGAACGACAGGCGTGCGTCGTCGGGGTGCCATTCGCCGGTGATGACCTGCTTGGACAGCGCAGGCCGGTGGTAGGGGAGGTGGCGCTCGGCCGACAGGATGGTCACCTGTCCGTCGAAACCCATCTCCCGCAACCGTTCAGCGGCCCGGACTCCACCAAGCCCACCGCCCACGATGACGATGCGTTCGGTCATTACTTCACACGCTCCCTGATCTCGATCGCACGCATCGGACACGCACGCGCTGCCGCGCGGGCCTGTGCGAAGTGCTCTTCGTCCGGGCGCCGGTTGTACGTGAGCCGGTTGTCCTCGATGAGCTGGAAGACGTCCGGTGCCTCGGCCTGGCAGGTGCCGTACCGGTGGCACTTCTCGTTGTTCACGCTGACGTCCATCGCGTCGCCCTCGCCGACGGCGGCGGGCTCCGCTTCCAACATGCCGATCTTGGCGAGGACCTCCGGTGGCATGAACCTGGCGATCGCGAGCGTCGCCGTCGGGACGAGGACGGTCAGTCCGCCCAGCCACAGGAGTGAGAGGTTGCCGTTGGCGATGGCGCCGAGCCAGGAGTGCACCACGGTGAGGGCGACCGCGGCATAAGCGACCTGGTGGAGGCGCAACCACTTGCGGTAGAAGACTTTGTGCCGGACCGACGCGGTGATGGCGATCGCCGCCATCAGCTCGAGTCCGATGATGCCCATGCTGTGCCGGACGAGGCCGCCGTCGATCAACGGGACGATCAGCCGGATCAGGTTGAAGGGCGAGTAGTCGGGTGGGTCGCTGCGCAACAAGGTGAAGGCGAAGGCGTGCAACGCCCCGAACGCGATGGCGAGCGTGGCGAGCACCATGTGCCCGTTCTTCAGACCTTCCCTGCCGGTGAGCCGCTGGGCCCACCCGGTAGCGATCAGCACGCCCCAGGACAGGGTCGCGCACATGAGAACGTAAGCCAGCCTGGCGGAGATCTGGGCCATCTTCTTGACACCTGAGTCGAAGTCAGACGCCTGAGCCACCAGGAGCGGAATCTGGCTGAACAATCGATCCTCCGGAAAGTACTGCTCTGCTGTCTCGTCTGCGGTTGTCGCGGAACCCGTCCGGCCCTGCCGTGCAGGAGTGGACACGTAAGACCGGACGGGTGGGAACAGGTCCGCGTTGGAGTGCCTTGGCTGCTAGGCGTCACCTCCTCGCTTGCTGCGTCGAAGGGGTCTAACGGATCACCGCACCGGCTTTCGCGGGCGGAGAACTCGGAGGAGCGCGAGCGTGGTCACGATGCCCGCGGCGGCCACGACCAGGACGACGACCATGTTCGGTGCGCCCTGCGACGTGTCGAGTGATGCGTTGACGATGCCGAGCGTGCCGCCCGCGGGCACCGGCTGGGCGCGGCCCTCGTCACTGACGAGTCCCGTGCTCTCCAGCAGGGTCATGTGCTTCATCACGACCGCGTTGCCGATCTGCGCGAACGGCCGGATCTCGTCGTTGGCCGTCTGGGTCCGCACCAGCGCGATGAAGGTGAACACCTGGCCGTGTGCGGCACGGAGACGGTCCGCGAACTTGCGGTCGAACTCGGCGCCCTTCAGACCCTGCAGCTCGGTCATCCAGGTCTGCTGCGCCGGTGTCGGCATGTCCGGGATCGGGATGCCGAACTTGGCCGCGAGCTCGTTGGAGGCCGTGTCGAGCTTCATGTGGTCGAGCATCAGCTGCTTGCCGACGACCTTCACGCGGTCGCTTTCGGCGTTGGTCTGAGCGAGCTCGCCCATCGGCATCTCCCACAGACCGGCCTGCTTGACCTTGATGATCAGGTCGCGGTCGTTCTGCGTGAGCGGTCCGGATGGGGTGTCGACGGTGGGGTTGTTCTCCGCCGGTTGCGCCAGAGCGGATGCGGAGCCGCTCAGCAGGAGGAAGAACAGGGCCAGGACGGTGACTAGGGCTCTTTTGATCATCATCGTCGTCAGTGTTCGTCCGTCAGTAGGAGGGGAGTCGGGGGATTCAGTAGCCGGCGCCGCCGGACGGGGGAGCCGTCGGCGTCGAACCCTGTTGCTGCTTGGGCTTCGTCTGCTGTTGTTGCGGGGTCTGGCTCGTGCCGGGAACACCGGGCATGCCCTGTCCGGGAGCGGCCTTCGCCCCGGTCGGTGCGGTGGCGTACCACTTGCCGCCGCTGCCCTGTCCCTTCACGTCACCGGGCGCCTTGTCCTCGGCGAACGTGTACTGCGGAAAACCACCGATGGTCAGCTGCTTGGAGCCGTCCGCCCTGGTCACCACTCCGAGAACGAGCGGGTCCACACCGGCCGTCATGGGCATGACGTCGGCGGGAACGGGCGGCCACTTCCTCGCGCACTCACCTTCGCAAGTGGTCTTCGGCGGCTTGGAGCTGTCGGCGTCGAACCGGTACATCGTGCGTCCGTCGCCGTTGGTCAGGTACCAGCCGAGCTGTGGAGACTCCGAGATGGCGATCATCGCCTTCGGGTCGGAAGCCTTCGCTTCATTCCCCTGAGCTGCTTGTTTCGGAATCGCTGCCGCACCCGCGCTGCACGCGGACACGGCCAGCGCCAGTGCCGGAACCGCGAGGAGGGCCAGGGCACGTCGCATCTTGGCTGTCCTTTCGCTGTTGGGGTACCGAGGAGTACGGACACCATCCGGTCACGGTTCACGAACAACGTGACGAATATTTGCCTCTCGACTTGAGACGGTTGATGGGGCAAGGATGTCCCCCGTGGCGCGGCATAGACGTCAACGCGAGTTAGCAGACACACCAAGACCGGGGAGCCTCGAAGAGGAGTTGATTCGCCGGCTGTACGAAGAGTTCGGCAGTGCACTGCTCGGCCACTGCATGCGGTTGACCGGCCATGATCGTCAATGGGCCGAGGACATCGTGCAGGAAACGCTGGTCAGGGCATGGCGCAATGCCGAGAAACTGGAGCGCGACCCCGTACTGCTGAGATCATGGTTGTTCACAGTGGCGCGGCGGTTGGTCATCGACGATCGGCGCAAGCGAAGCGTCCGTCCGCAGGAGTTCGAGTTGACTCCTTCGGACGAGTCTCCTCAGGCAAACGAGGAAGACAGGACGCTGGCGGCGATCGTGGTGGCGGAAGCCATGAACGGGCTGTCCGAGGAACATCGGGAGGCTATTCTCGAGACGTACCTGCGGGATCGCACCGTTGGTGAGGCCGCGGCGGCACTCGGTGTGCCTCCCGGCACGGTCAAGTCAAGGGTGTACTACGCGCTGCGTGCGCTCAGGCGCGCGCTGCACGATCGGGGAGAGCGGTGACCACGGCACCTGACCACCTCGACGTAGCGGCCTACGTGCTCGGCATCCTCGATGCCGAGGAGGTCGATGCGTTCGAGAACCACCTGACCGAGTGTCGCCGGTGTGCTCTCGACCTGCGCGACTTCGCGGTGGTGCCGGACCTGATCGACGAGGCGGACGCGGGCGGCATGCTCAGGGGGACCGCCCCCGAACGGCCCGACGGCAAGTCGGTCCGCGTGATGCTGGACCAGGTCGCGGCACGACGACGTCGTCGCCGCTGGTTCGTGGCACAGGGTGTCGCGGCAGCAGCCGCGGGCATCATCGCGGTGACCGCGGTCGTCACGACGCTCGTCGTCAGAGGTGACAACGACTCGGCGAACACGGCGCAACCGGGTTCGACGACGTCGTCGACGGAGACGTCGCAGACGAGGGTCGCCAACAACTCGACCGACGAGAGCAAGAAGGTGTCGGGCAACAACCAGGCGACCGGCGTCACGGCGAGCATCGAGGCCACGGACGAACCGTGGGGTACCTCGATCAAGCTCGAGATCAGCGGTATGGCGGCTCCCGCCAAGGGATCCTTGGTCGCCGTGTCGCGGACCGGGCGCGTCGCCCAGATCGCCAGCTTCTTCGCGCCGGAGACGGTCGCGGGTGAGAAGAAGGCGTTCCACCCGATCGGAAGCGTTGCGATGCGGTGGCACGACATCGCCGTCTTCCGGGTCGCGGACGACAACGGAAAGGTGCTCGTGGAGGTTCTCGCCTCCTGAGCGAAACATGCTGACGAGGGCCTTCACGGATGCGCGTGAAGGCCCTCGATCCATGTCCGGGTCAGGTCAGGCGGCCCACATCTGGGCCGGGTTGATGTAGGACCAGTCGTAGACCTGGTTGGCACCGTCGTAGCTGCCGTCCGTGCCCGCGCCGTAGGTGTCGTGCACGTAGAACTTGCCGTTGTCGAGGTAGCCGATGACCACCGACAGGTGGCCCGCGGTGTTGCCCCAGCGGCCGCTCATGATGACGAACTTGCCCTGGTCGAGGTACGCCCTGACCTGGGCGGGCGTGAAGTTGCCCTGCATGACCGCCGCGCCGTTCTTGGCGAGGAAGTCCGTCTCGCCGGCCCACGAGGCGCACGGGTGGGTGCCGCCGCAGTAGAGGCCGGTGATCCAGCCGTGCGCGCCCTTCCAGGCACCCTGGCCCGCCCAGTCGGTCATGGTGCGGTTGAACGTGGTGCCGCGGTTGGTGAACTGGTCGGTGATGTACAGCCCCCACTTGGAGAAGTGGCTGAACGGCTGGCTGACCTGCACGCCGTACTGGTTGGGCAGCTGGTAGGTCACCAGGTCGATCACCGCGCTCGTCGGGCCGCACGAGGAGTTGCCGTTGAACTCGTTGCGGGTGTCCCACAGCTGGTGGATGTACTCGGCGCGGTTGAGCCGCGCCTGCGTGGTGACCTCGCCGGCCGGCGCCGCGGCGGCGTCCAGCTGGGCCGCCTTGGTCGACCCGGTCGTCTTCAGGTAGCCGTTGGCGGCCGAGCCGATGGTGACCTCGTCGCCGTTGATGCTGCTCAGCAGGTAGTTGAAGGACAGGCCGGTGACGACCTTGCGGTCGGTCTTGGCGGCGAGGTCCCGCACGTACACGCCGTGCACGGCGTCGAGCTGCTCCGGGCCGTTCTTCTTGTCCGTGACGCAGCCCATGAGCTCGTAGGCGACCTTGGTGCCGTCCTCGTTCCACACCGCTGAGCGGTAGTGGTTGTTGGTCTCACCGATCAGCTTGGTCACCCTGCCCGTCTCGGTGGCCAGCCCGAGCGCGTTGGGCGCGCTGCAGCGGTAGATCTCGTTCGCCTTGACGAAACTCACATGCCGCTCGCCCTTGATGTCGACGACCTTGAAGTTCCGGTAGAGGTTCTCGTCGTCGCTCGCGATGAGCTTGGTCGTCGCGCCAGTGGCCAGGTCGAACCGGCTCAGCGTCTCGACGTAGGCGGAGTCGTTCTGCACGTCGGGGTGCTGCACGACGAGCAGACCGCCGCCGTCGCTCGTCCAGCCGATGATCTCCGGCGCGCGGCCGGCGACGTGGCCGACCGGCTTGCCGTCGACGTGCACCTCGCCCTTGCTCAGGTGCGCCAGCGCGCCCTTGCCGGAGAACTGGGCCGAGGTGATCTCGCCGGTCGCGACCTGGCGCGACCTGCCCGAACGGTCGACGGTCAGCAGTGCCGAGCCCTTGGTGCCGTCGAAGTCGGTGATGACGGCGGCGAGCTCACCGCCCTTCGACGCCGATGTTCTGAGCGCGTAGGCCGGGTCGCTGACCTGGATCGTCGCCCGCTTCACGCCGCCGACGACCACGTCGTAGCCCGCCGCCGACTTCACCGCCTGGGCCTGTGACGGCTGCTCGGTGAACTGCTCCTGCGCCTGAACGGGGGACACGGTCGCCACGAGGGCGAGCAGTGCGAGTGCCCCAGCCGTCTTATGCGTTTTCGTCATGGCGCCAAACGTCACCTGGATTGGCATGTGTCCGGTATGCGTCCGGTAGTTACGATCTGACCCTGTGGAGTTCCGCCTGCTCGGGCCCGTCGAGGTCTACGCCGACGACGGCTCACGCCTGTCCGTCGGACCCCCGAAGCAGCGCGCGGTGCTCGCGTTGCTGCTGGCGCAGGCGGGGCGGGTGCTGTCGGTCGACCGGCTGATCAGCGTCCTGTGGGACGACGCGCCGCCGAAGACCGCGTTGAAGAACCTCCAGGTCTACGTGTACCAGCTGCGCAAGATCGTGGGCAGGCGGCTGCTGTCCAGTCCGCCCGGCTATCTGATGTCGGTGCGGCCGGAGGAGCTCGATCTCGTCAGGTTCTCCGAGCTGCTGGACGTCGCCCGGCGAGAACGCACACCCGAGCGTTATCGCGCCGCCCTTTCGTTGTGGCGCGGGCCGGCATTGGCTGATCTCGCCGCGTCGGGATTGTTGCGGGGAGTCGTCGCGCAGCTCGACGAGTCGCGTCTCGCGGCACGCGTGGAATGCGCGGACGTCGAGCTGGAACGCGGCAGGCACGTCGAGGTCGTCGCCGATCTCGGGGAATGGGTGCGCGATCATCCGTTGAACGAACGGCTGCGCGAACAGCAGATGATCGCATTGCACCGAGCCGGTCGATCAGCGGAGGCACTGGCCGCTTATCAGGAGTGCCGCAGGCTTTTCGACGACGAGCTCGGCGTCGAGCCCGGTGCGTCGCTGCGCCGGTTGCAGGCGGCGATTCTGCGGGCGAAACCCGTTGTGGGGGAACCGGTTCGCCAGCTGCCGCCGGACGTCGTGACGTTCGCGGGCCGGACCGCCGAGATGTCCGCGTTGTCCGATCAGCTCAGGGCCGACCGGGTGGCGGTGTGCGTGATCACCGGGCAGGCGGGCATCGGCAAGTCGGCTCTGGCCGTGCGGATGGCGCACTCGGTGGCGCGGGACTACCCGGACGGCCAGCTCTACGCCGACCTCGCCGAGGGTGACCCGATCGGCCGGTTCCTGCGCGCGCTGGGTGTCGCGGACGAGCAGGCGCCCGGTGACACCGCGGCCGAGTTCCGCTCGCTCACCGCCGACCGGCGGCTGCTCGTGGTGCTGGACAACGTGTCCAGCGCGGAACAGGTGCGCGCGCTGGTGCCGACCGGGCAGGGCTCGGCGGTGCTGGTGACCTCACGGCGTCCGCTCGCCGACCTCGCGGGTGCGTCGTTCCTGCGGCTCGGCGCGCTGCCGATGCGGGAGGCGCTGCACCTGCTGGCCGGTGTCGCCGGGCGGCCGAGGGTGGAGGCGGACCGCGCCGCGGCCACGCAGCTCGTGCGCTGGTGCGGCGGCCTGCCGCTGGCGTTGCGGATCACCGGTGCGCGGCTCGTCGCCCGGCCGCAGTGGACCCTGCGGGCGCTGGTCGGGCGGCTCGCGGACGAGCGGCGGCGGCTGGACGAGCTGCGGCTCGGCGACCTAGCGGTGCGCACGGCGTTCGCGGTGAGCTACGCCGAGCTGGAGAACTCCTTGGCGGCGCGGACGTTCCGGCTGCTCGGCCTGGTGAACGGCTCGGACTTCTCGGTCGCGTCGGCCGTCGCGCTGGTCGACGACCCGGACGTCGAGGACGTGCTGGTCGAGCTGGCCGACGCGCACCTCGTCGAGGAACCGGAGCCGGGCCGCTACCACCTGCACGACCTGCTGCGGCTGTTCGCCCGCGAGCGCTGCCGCGCCGAAGAGTCCTCTGTGGAGCGCACGAAGGCGTTGCGGCGCCTGCACGAGCACCTGCTGTCCGAACTGGACGACGGACCGGACGACGCGTGGCTCGAGGTCGAGCGGCTGAACCTGCTCGCGGCCGTGCGGCAGGCCGAACCGGCGACGGCCATCGCGTTCGCGCAGGCGCTGTCGTGGTACTTCCGGCGCCGCTCCGAGGTCGTGGAATGGGCTGCACTCAACGAGATCGCGTTGTCCGCGGCGCGCGCGTCGGGCGACGTGCGCGCGGAGGTCCTGGCGCTGAAGGAGCTCGGCGCGGCGTGCGAACGCGGCAGGCGCGTCGACGAGGCGATGGAGCACTGGACGTCCGCGCTGGCGCTCAGCAGGGAGCTGGGCGACCGGTCGCTGGAGGCGTTCATGCTGAACAACCTCGGCATCGTGCACTGGCACCGGCGTGATCTGGCCGCCGCACTGGTCTGTCTGGAGGCGTCGCTCGCGCTGCGGGTCGACCTGGACGACGAGCCCGGTGCGGCGAAGGTGCTGACCAATCTCGGCCTGGTGCGCGCGACCGGTGGCGACCTGACCGGCGCTGTCGACTGCTACGAACGGGCGCTCAGCACGTTCCGCCAGGTGGGTGATCGCTCGGGCGAGCTGCACGCGCTGGCGAACATCGCCAACGCCCAGCGGGACGGGGGAGAGGCCGGCCTCGCGCAGGCGTCGGTCGAGGCCGCGCTGGTGCTGGCGCGCGAGCTCGGTGATCGTCAGACCGAGGCGAGTCTGCTCCTCGACCTGGGGAAAGTGCACGAGCTGGCCGGTCGCTCGCCGGTCGAGGCGTACTCGGCGAGCCTGGAACTGTGCCGTGGAATCGGCTTCCGCTGGGGCGAGCAACAAGCAGTTGACCACCTCAATAACTTCAGTGCTGACTGAAGTGCATAGTTGTCGGGTGAACCCTACTTAACGGTGGCATCTCAACTGGTGATCATCGGCCCTCGCATCACCGCCGATGCCGACATTTGGAGTCACCAGCATGCGAGCCAGGATCGCCACCGCCGTTCTAGTCGCCGCGTCCGCCTTAGCGGGGTGCGGCTCGGAACCGGACAACGCAGCCAGCGGGGAGGCCATCAAGATCGGGTTCATCAACAACGAGCAGGGTGCTTTCGCCGCACCGGAGATGAAGGTCGGTTCCGAGGTCGCCGTCGAGTACCTCAACAAGAACGGTGGTGTCAAAGGACGTCCGTTCGACGTCGTCCGCTGCGCCACCGACGGGTCACCCGAGCAGTCCGTCCAGTGCGCCGAGATGTTCGTGCGCGAGAAGGTCGTCGTCTCGGTGGAGGGCGTGGACATCGGTGCCGACGCCGCCATCCCGGTGTACACCGCGGCGGGCATCCCGGTCGTCGGGCACGTCCACCTCGCGCCGGGCCAGATCATGGACACCAACTCGTTCTTCTTCGGCGCCGCCTCACTCGCTTACGGCACCGCCGCGTTGAAGTACTACGCCGACCAGGACGTGAAGTCCGTGACGTGGCTGCTCCCCGAGGCGCCGACGAGCCACGCGTTCACCGACGGCGTCCTGCGGCCCGCCGCCCAGAGATTCGGCATCAAGTACAAGAGCATCTACTACGACGCCGCGGCTCCGAACTGGACCGTCCTCGCCGAACAGGTGCTGCGTGAGGCGCCCGAGGCGAGCGGAAGCATTGCGGCCACTGAAGAACAGTGCGCGTCGATGGTGCGCGCGTTGCGCGAGGTGGACTACAACGGCCGCATCCTGGCCGCGTCCTGCACCGGCCTGCCGAAGGCCGTCGGCAAGCAGTCGATCGGCGTCGAGCTGTCGCAGGACCACTGGAACCCGACCGACCCGCTGTCCGCGCCGCCCGCGAACCAGCAGGAGATCAAGATCTACGAGGACGCGATGAAGGCGGCGGGCCACAACGAGCCCGTGCCGGGCGCGGTGGTCTCGTTCGCGGACACCATGACGCTGTCCCGTGTGCTGTCCACGATGAACGGCACCATCACGGCCGCGAACGTCACGGAGGCACTGCGGTCGGTCAAGGACATGGACAGCTTCCTCGGCCCGCAGATCACCTGCGACCACGGGTGGAACGGCAACTCCGCGTGCCACACCGCGTTGCTGTACTACCGCTTCCAGCCCAACGGCGCTCTCAAGGCGCAGGTGCCGGACTACATCGAGGTCTCGAAGATGGCTTCCTGACCGGAGGAACGCGAAAGGGCCCCGTCCACGTGGGACGGGGCCCTTTCGCTTGCTGCGCCTTGTCAGCCTTCGATCCTGCGGATCACTCGATCCTGCGGATCACGCTGATCGGGCCGATGGAGTTGATGTCGGCGATCAGCACCGGCTTGCCCTCGGTCGACGCGTGGACGGCGCGGACGTTGTCCACGGCCATCGCGACGTGCGACTGGGACGAGTAGTAGATGATCAGGTCGCCCGCCTTGACCTCGGCACGCGACACCGACCGCCCGACACCAGCCTGTGCGCCACTGGTGCGCGGGATGCTGACGCCGGCCGCGGCGTAGGCCTTCTGCATGAGGCTGGAGCAGTCCCACTGGTCCGGGCCGTTGGCGCCGTAGACATAGGCGTCGCCGCGCTGCGCGAGCGCGAACTCCAGCGCCTTGCCCGCGGTGCCCGGCGGAACCAGGATCTTGGACATGTCGCCACCGGCGCCGAGCTTGGCCCTGTCGGCCGCGCTGAGCTGGTTGTACTGGGTGCGCGCGTCGTTGACCTGGGTGTCGAGCGCCTTCTTCTTCTCGTCGATCTCACCGAGAAGCTTCTGCGCCGCGTCGGTGGCCTCCTTGGCCTTGCCGGACGCCTCGTCGGCCTTGTTCACGGCAGCGCTGAGCTTGCCCATGGCCTCGGAGTTGTCGGCAGCCAGCACGCCGAGCGCGGACATCCGGTTGAGGAAGTCCTGCTGGGAGTCGCTGACGAGCAGAGCGGAGAGCTGGTTGAAGCGGGCGCCCTCGAAGGACGCCTCGGTCAGCAGGTCGACGTGGCCGCGGAACGCGTCCTCGTCCTGCTTGGCCGTGTTCAGGTCACCGTTCGCCTTGTCGAGCTCGCCCTGCTTGGCCTTCAGGTCCTCCTGGGCCTTCAGGTGCTGCTCGTTGAGCTTCTCCGCCTCGTGGGACAGCTCTTCGTACTTCTTGAGCGCGTCGGAGGCGTTCGCGGGGGGTTGAGCACTTGCCTGGCCACCGGGAAGGCTCGACACCACGACCACAGCAGTCGCCAGCAGAGCTCCACGCACGGTGCGGCGTGAGGGGTGCGACAACACGTCGCGCATTCCTCCTTCGTCCTAACAGCCGCCCGCGCAGTACTACAGCGCGTGAGACGGCGACCTTGGCGGGTGCCCCGTTGGAGCTAACTACCGGCCCGAAGGTCTCGGACAGGTTACGGAACGGTGGTGTGTACGTCCACCACCGGGTCCTCCGCGTTCACCGTCCGGCAGCTGATCAGATGTGTTGGTCACGGATGGTACGACGGCGGTCTGGGGGCCGGAAGCGGGGCCCTCGCTGGTCAGGCGTGGTCGGCGCGAAAACGTGATGCGTGCGTGACCACGTGACCGATGTCATCGTCGATCACCCCACCACGCGGCGGATCACGCTGATCGGTCCGATGGAGTCGATGTTGGCGATCAGCACCGGCACGCCCTCGGTCGACGCGTGGACGGCGCGGACGTTGTCCACGGCCATCGCCACGTGCGACTGGCCCGAGTAGTAGATGATCAGGTCACCGGGGGCGACCTGCGCACGGGTTACCGCGCGGCCGAGCTTCGCCTGGTCGTAGGTCACGCGCGGGATCGACACCCCGGCCGCGGCGTAGGCCTTCTGCATGAGGCTGGAGCAGTCCCACGCGTCGGGGCCGTTGGCGCCGAACACGTAGGTGTCACCGCGTTGCGCGAGCGCGAACTCCAGCGCCGCACCGGCGGCGCCCGCCGGGACCTGGACGGGCGAGGTGTCGCCGGGGTTGGCCAGCTGCGCCTTCTGCGGCGAGGTCAGCGACTGGTACTGGTTGCGCGCGGCGCTGACCTGCTGGTCCATCGCGGACTTCTTGGCCGCGATGTCGTTGACCAGCTTGGCGGCACCGTCGGTGGCCTCGCCCGCGCGCTTCTGGGCGTCCTGCGCGAACGCCTGCGCCTTGCGGGCGGCGTCCAGCGCGGCGGACAGCTTGCCCATCGCCTCGCTGTTGTCCTGGGCGATCATCGACATCGCGGACATCCGGTTGAGGAAGTCCTGCTGCGACTCGCTCACCAGCAGCGCGGACAGCTGCGTGAACCGGGCGCCCTCGAAGGACGCCTCGGTCAGCAGGTCGACGCGGCCGCGGAACAGGTCCTCGTCGGCCTTCGCCTTGTCCGCGACCTGCCCGGCTCTCTGCAGGTCCGCGTTGGCCTTGTCGAGGTCGCCCTGCTTGGCCTTGAGGTCCTCCTGCGCCTTGAGGTGGTCCTCGTGGAGCTTCTCGGCCTGGCGGGAGAGGTCGTTGTAGGTGTTCAGCGCATCAGAGCTCGGCTGCGCTGAGGCCTGCGACGGCATCAGGGCCGTCGCGGCGATGGCGACGGCGGCGGCTGTCGTCCTGGTCGTGCGCTTACCCGGCATACCCAGGCGTACGGCCGGTCAGCCCAACGGGTTCAGTTCTCGGCTTTCCGCAGCCGCATGCCGAGCCCGCTGGCGGCGAGCAGCACGACGCCGGCGACGAGCACCAGGCCGCCACCGCTGACCGTCCCGTCCGTCCAGTCCCACACCGCCTCCGGCACGACGAGCGTCGTGGCGACCACTCCGGCGACGAGCAGCACGAGCGAGTGTTCCCGCAGGTAGGTGGCGAAGCTGCCGACGGCCGCGATGGCCGTGAGCCCGTACGCCCACGCCGCGGTGTCGTTGTCCGTGATGGGCAGCTGAGCGCCGATGAGCGCGATGGTCGCCCCGACAGCGAGGCCCAGCTGCCGCTGCGGGACGAGTCCGGACAGCGTGATCCCGATCCACGCCGTGCCGAGCACGAAGAGGGCGAGCCCGACGGTGAGCGACGTCCCGTCCGCCTGCTCGCCCGCCGCGTCGCCGACGACCAGCGCGCTGAACAACCCGGTCGCCAGCAGTCCCGGTGCGGTGGGCAGCAGCAGGTAGGTGGCCGCCGCGACGACGAGCCCGGCGAGACTGCCGACGAACAGCTCGTCGCGGTCGACCGTCGCCCCGCCGAGGAACGCGGTCGTGCCGGACGCCAGCGCGAACAGCGTCCCGACGATGCGCCGCCGCACACCGGAGATGACGCGCACCGCGGTGGGCCCGCCCGCGATCAGCAGCCCGCCGACGAGCAGCACCAGTGTCGCCGCGGTCAGCAGCCCGATCCGGCTGCCCCGGCTGAGGTCGTCCCACGACGTCGAGACGAGCAGCGCGGCACCGCCGAGCAGCAGTCCTCCGCCGACGTACCCGATGACCTCGATCAGGCGTTCCGGTCTGGTGGCGGCAGCGGGCCGGTGCAGCGCGGCCACGACGGCGCGTTCCTGGTCCTCGTCGAGCACTCCGGTGCGGACGAGGTCACGCAGCGACGAGAGTTGTTCGGTGCTGAGCTCCACGGGAACCAGCATGCGGCACGCGCCCGCGCGCCGTCGCCGAACTCGCCCGGCAGGCCTGGATCAGCCTGCTCCTGGCCGCGCTGCCACCGCGGCCGCAGTGGCGGTACGACATGGCGACGTCGACAGGGCGGACCCCGGTCGAGCCGCGTCAGACCTCTGCCTGCCGTGCCGGCCCGGCCGACCGGATCGGGGCGATCACGGAGCAGACCCACCAAGTACGCCGCGAGACCCAGACCCGCCGTGAGGAACCTCGGTAGCGCTCGGGGTCAGCAGCGCCAGCATCTCCGGCAAGTCGAAGAAGCGGGCCACGTCGAGCGCGGACCGCGGCCCGAGAGCTGGGTCCGCTCCCGCGTTCAGCAACAGGCCGACGATGCGCTCGGAGCGGCGGAAGACCGCTGCCCCGAGCGCTGTCTGTCCCCGGTCGTTGACTCGCCCTGTGTCCGCGCCTCGCTCCAGCAACGCCCGGACCGTCTCCGGGTGGTCGTGGTAGGCGGCCAGGATGAGCAGCGAGTCGCCTGACCCGTTGGTGAGGTTCACCGGTATCCCCGCGTCGACGGCCTCGATCAGCTGATCCGTGTCGCCGGCGCGGGCGAGGTCGAACATCGAGCCGAGGAACGCGAGCTCCTCCTCGGTGAGCGCGTCGGTCACGACCGGACTCCTCAGGAGATCGTCGCGGGGAAGCGTTCCCACACCCGGTGTGCTTCGAGCAGCATCGTCACTGCCTTGAGCACGTCCGACGGGTCGTCGTCGATCACGATTCCCGGCTCTGCGGCGTACCCGGCGACCTCGATGGCGGTGCGTCCGTTGCCCCAGGCGCCGATGGCCTTGGCGTGGCGGAAGCACTCCTGGATCATCAGGATGACGCGCGGGTCGACGGTGTCACCCGGCGCACCGGCCTTCGCGTCCCTGGCAGGCGCCGCGTCCGCACCGGGCGGTGGGCTGCCCGCGAGCAACAGGGCGTCGAACTCGACCGACCGCGCCGTGAGGAACGTGCGCTGCGCGACCAGTCCGCCGTCCGCGGTGAGCGGCCCGCCCGTCGGGGCGATCAGCAGCGGCACCATCCCGCCGGCCAGGACGACCTCGCGGACCGTGCGCACGCCATCGAGATCGGCCGGATCGACCACGATCCCGATGACGCGCCCGTCGGTCGGCCACGTCTGCCCGATCTGCGACAGGACAGGACTCGGCGTGACCTTCTTCGGCCGCGTGGTGGGGGCCGGCACCGGCAGTCCGAGTCCCTTGGCCACCTCGGCGCACAGCGTCGGGTCGACGTTGGCCAGCACCAGCAGTTCGCGTTCCTTGATGGTCTGCTCGTAGCACTTGCCGAGCTCGAAGGTGAAGGCGCGCACGACGTGCTCCTTCTCGATCGGCGACAGACTCAGCCAGAACAGCCTCGGCTGGGTGTAGTGGTCCGCGAACGACGTGGGCGACTGCCGGATCTTCACGGCCTTCGGCAACGGCTGCGCCACCTCGACGAACGGCCGTTCCTCGACTCCTGCCTCGAACGGGTTGCCGCCGTCGAGGCTGTTCGGCCGGTAGGGGGCGACGCCGGCGTGCACCGCGTGCTGGTGGAACCCGTCGCGGAGCATGTCGTTGACCGGCGCGTGCGGGCGGTTGATCGGGATCTGGTTGAAGTTCGGTCCCGCCAGCCTCGTCAGCTGGGTGTCCAGGTAGGAGAACAGCCGCGACTGCAGCAGCGGGTCGTCGGTGACGTCGATGCCGGGCACCAGGTTTCCGAGGTGGAACGCGACCTGCTCGGTCTCCGCGAAGTAGTTCAGCGGGTTGCGGTTGAGCGTGAGGATCCCGACCGGCTGCACCGGCGCGAGCTCCTCCGGCACGATCTTCGTCGGGTCGAGCAGGTCGATGCCCTCGAACGTCTGCCGAGGCGTGTCGGGAAGGACCTGCAGGCCGAGCTCCCACTGCGGGTACGCGCCGGACTCGATGGCGTCGGCCAGGTCGCGCCGGTGGAAGTCGGGGTCGATACCGCTGATCATCTGCGCCTCCTCCCACACCAGTGAGTGGACGCCGAGCTTCGGCTTCCAGTGGAACTTCGCGAGTGCGGTCTCTCCCTCGGCGTTGACCAGGCGGAACGTGTGGACGCCGAAGCCCTCCATCGTGCGGTAGGACCGGGGGATCCCGCGGTCGGACATGTTCCACATGACGTGGTGGGTGGCTTCGGTGTGGGTGGACACGAAGTCCCAGAAGGTGTCGTGCGCGCTCTGCGCCTGCGGGATCTCCCGGTCCGGGTGCGGCTTGCCCGCGTGGATGACGTCCGGGAACTTGATCCCGTCCTGGATGAAGAAGACCGGGATGTTGTTGCCGACCAGGTCGAAGTTGCCCTCCTGGGTGTAGAACTTCGTCGCGAACCCGCGGGTGTCGCGAACGGTGTCCGCTGATCCTCGCGAGCCCAGAACGGTCGAGAACCGCACGAATACCGGCGTCTCGACGCCGTCACCCAGAAAAGCCGACATGCAGACGTTCGCCGCCGTGCCGTAGCCCACGAACACGCCGTGTGCGCCGTACCCGCGTGCGTGCACAACTCGCTCCGGAATGCGCTCGTGGTCGAAGTGCATGACCTTCTCGCGCAGGTGGTGGTCCTGCAACAGCGTCGGACCGCGCTCCCCGGCCTTCAGCGAGTGGTCCGTGTCGTACAGCCGCGCGCCGGCCGACGTGGTGAGGAAGTCGCCCTGCTGCCCGTTGGCCACCTGCGGGGCGCCGGTGGGAGCGCCGGTCGGCGACACCGTCTCCGGCCCGGTCTGGTCCGGTTTCGGCGGCAGCGGCCCGCGCGGGTCGGTCGGCTCGTCGAGAGACGGCGGTTCACTGGCCGGGGCGCCGGGGATCGGCGGGTTCACCAGTTCGGTGACCTTGTCCACCGCCTTCTCCAGCGCTGCCTTCACGAGCTTGCCTGGCTTGCGAGCAGCCACTGCATCCTCCTCGGTGCGGGAACGTATCCAGGCAGTACCCGTGCGGACGCGGTGTATGCACCGGCGAGCCGATTCGTCGAGGAGACGGAATGGCGGCGAGGACGCCCACCGGATCGACTGAAGCTGAAAGGTTCCTGAGAACCAGGCGCAACCTCCACTCCCCGGTGGCGTCCTCGATGCAGGGGAAGCGCTCCGCATCGGGGCGCACAACACGGGGGATTCGCGTTGAACAAACGAATGTTCGCCGCCGGGCTGGCGGCTGCCGCGGTCATGTCCACAGCAGCCGTGCCCGCCACGGCGACGGGGGAGCGGAACGAGGTTCGGGCCGACGGTCTCACGACCGCGGTCACGTTGATCACCGGCGACCAGGTCTCGGTGGTCGGTGGCGAGGTGCGGACCAGGCCCGGCACAGGCCGTGAGCGCATGGGTTTTCACCGGTACACCGAAGTGGGCGGCGACCTGCACGTCGTGCCCGCGGATGCCGAGCAGCAGGTCGCGTCCGGGGCACTCGACGAGCGGCTGTTCAACGTGTCGCTGCTCGCCAGGTCCGGCTACGACGACACCAGTCGCGACACGATTCCGCTGATCGTCCAGAGCGACCTCGGCGTGGCGAGTGGGCCGTCGCTGGCGAGCATCGGTGCCCGCGCGGCGAAGGCACCGAAGAACGGCGAGTTCTGGACGCAGGTCAGGGGGATGGGCACGACGAAGGTCTGGCTCGACGGCAAGGTCACGGCGACGCTGGACCGCAGCGCCGCCCAGATCGGCGCACCGAGCGCCTGGGAGAAGGGCCTCACCGGTGCGGGGGTGACGGTCGCGGTGCTCGACACCGGCATCGACGCCACCCACCCGGACCTCGCGGGCGCGGTCGTCGAAGCGCAGAACTTCACCGACACCACGACCGCGGACGATCTGAGCGGGCACGGCACGCACGTAGCGTCCACGATCACCGGTGCCGGCAGGTACCAGGGCATCGCGCCCGACGCGAAGCTCGTCAGCGGCAAAGTGCTGGGCCCGCAAGGCGGCCAGGAGTCCTGGATCATCGCCGGGATGGAGTGGGCCGCCACCAAGGCGAAGGTCGTCAACATGAGCCTCGGCGGTGGCCGGCCGAGCTCCGGCGACGACCCGTTGTCGTTGGCGCTGAACCGGATTTCAGCGCAGACGGGCGCCCTGTTCGTGGTCTCGGCCGGCAACTCCGGCGGCCAGGTGGCCTCGCCGGCGGCCGCCGATGCCGCCCTGACCGTAGGAGCGGTGCTGCGCGACGACTCGCTCGCGAACTTCTCCAGCCGCGGCCCGCGGTTCAAGGACAACGCGATCAAGCCGGACATCACCGCACCCGGCGTCGGAATCGTGGCGGCCAAGGCGCGCAACGGCACCATCGGCACCCCGGTCGACGAGAACCACGTCGCCATGGACGGCACGTCGATGGCGACACCGCACGTCGCGGGCGCGGCCGCGATCCTGGCCGCGCAGCACCCGGCGTGGACGGGGCAGGACATCAAGGCGGCGTTGATGAACTCCGCCAAGCCCAACGCTGCCAACACCTTCTACGAGCAGGGTGCGGGACGCGTGGACGTCGCGAAGGCCGTGGCCGCCGCCGTCTCGGCGAACGCGGGCAGCCTGAGCCTCGGCCGGGCGGCGTGGCCGCACGGCGACGACGAGCCGATCATCCGCAAGGTCACCTACCGCAACAGCGGCAGCGAACCGGTGACGCTGGATCTGAAGATCGACGAGCAGAAGCCGGGCGCGGGCGTGTTCAGCGTGTCACCGGCGAAGCTCACCGTGCCCGCGGGCGGCACGGCCGAAGCTGTTGTCACCGCGGACACGCGCGTGAACGTGCCGGACGGCTTCTACACCGCGGTCGTGAAGTCTTCTGACGGCACCAGGATTCCGCTCACCGTCGAGAGGCAGATCGAGAGCTACCCGGTGAAGCTCTCGTTCGTCGATGGAGACGGCAAGCCGACGCCGCGCTACCAGTACCGGCTCGTGAACCTCGACGAGGGAAGCGAGTTCAGCAGCCGCGACCAGGACGGCTACGACGAGTCCGGCACGATCACGAGGACGCTGCCGAAGGGGCGCTACCTCCTGGAGATGGCCTCTTTCCCGGCGTCGTCCGGGATCTCCTGGCTGATCGAGCCGAACGTCGAGGTGAAGGGTCCGCAGGAGTTCCTGCTGGACCACCGCACCGGCACCGTGCCGGACCTCGCCGTCGAACGGCAGGACGCGAGCGATGGCGGGGCCGAGGTCCAGTTCACCACGAAGGCGAGCTGGGGCAGCTTCGGCAGTGGTTTCGGCTTGCCCGGTTTCGCCGATCTGTGCATGCACCCGTCGACGACCTCGGCGCCGGAGTTCGAGTGGTCCGCGGAGGTGCTGAAGGCCCGCAGGGACGCGGGCGGCACCTTCAACGGCAGCCCGTTCCAGTACAACCTGCGCATGGCGGAGAAGGGCAAGGTGCCCCGCAACCTGCGGCGCAAGGTGCTCGACTCCGAACTCGCTCGTGTCGACTCGGTGACGCACGTCCGTGTGCCGGGGTCGCTTGTCCGGCGCAATGGCGGTGCCTTCGGACCGGCTCCGCTGCGGTTGCGGGAGTACTACACGCCGGGCGTGCCGTGGAGAACGACGCTCGACGAGTTCGACCCGGTGGAGTCGTGGAAGCTCCTGGGCGTCCAGAACTCGCGGCCGCGCACGTTCAAACGAGGCCAGCACGTCGCCGAACGTTGGAACACCGCGGTGTTCGGCCCGTCGTTCCCGATGGACAGCCTGAACGCGGACCGCTCGGACACCTTGCTGTTCCTGGGCGTGCCGATGTTCAGCCAGAACGGCGACTCCATCGGAAACGGCGTCGTCGGCCAGGAGACCAGGTCGGTGCTCTACCGGGGCGACCAGGTGATCTCGGAGAGTCGCAAGCCGGGGTACGCCGCCGTCGAAGTGCCTGACGCCAGGGACACCTACCGGTTCCACGTCACCGGCAGCCGGGAGAACTCGCTGACCTCGAAACTGGACACGACCTGGACGTTCACGTCGGAACGCACCAATGCGACGATCCCGTTGCTGGCACTGAGGTTCGCTCCGAAGCTCGACGAGCACAACAGCGCGGCTGCGGGTCGTCCGCTCACCATCCCCGTCAGCGTGCAGCGCAACGGCACGCCGGGGTACGTCACCGACGTCAGGACTCCGGAGATCCAGGTGTCCTACGACGACGGCGTGACCTGGCAGCAGACGAAGGCGTTTCGGACCGCGGGCAGGTGGTCGGTCACGCTGCACCACCCGAAGGACGCCAAGTCGGTGTCGTTCAAGGCGAAGACCGGTGACGTCGCCGGATCGGTGGAACAGACGATCATTCGGGCCTACGACCTGAAGTAGGTGCAACACAGACAGCAGGGCTCGCGGCGGCCGTGGTTCACGTCCACGGCCGCCGTTCTGCGTTCCGCGTCAGATCAGGCGATCCGATAGCCGATTCCCGGTGTCGTCGCCACCCGTCGCGAACCTGGCGTCCGGTTCGTGCCGAGGCCGAGGGCTGGGCAGGTGAAATCGAGGGAAGCCGGAACTGCGCGAGCCGGTGTCAGAGCCAGCCCCGGCGTCTGAACACCAGGTACAGGCCGGTGCAGACCAGTGCCATGAGCAGCAGCGCGAACGGGTAGCCCCACAGCCAGCTCAGCTCGGGCATGTGGTGGAAGTTCATCCCGTAGATGGTGCCGATCAAGGTGGGGGCGAACAGGATCGCCGCCCACGAGGAGATCCTCTTGATCTGCTCGTTCTGCGCGTTGCTGGCCTTGGCCAGGCGTTGCATCTCCTCGTTCTGCGCCTGGGTGACCAGGGTGGTGTTGACGGTGAGGATGTCGGCGAGCATGCCGCGGAAGCTGTCGGCCTGCTCCACCGCGACGGTGGCGTGGTCGGCCACGTCCCGCAGGTGGCGCTGCAGTTCCTCGTCGATGCCGTACTTGGCGAAGCCGGCCGACAGGCTGTCGAGCATCGCGAGCAGCGGGCGGGTGGCGCGCTGGAACTCCATCACCTCGCGGGACAGCTCGTAGATCCGCCGGGAGGCGTTCGGGTCGCGGCTGAACACCTGGGTCTCGATCTCTTCGATGTCGTTGTGCAGGCCGGACACCACCGGTGTGCAGCCGTCGACGACCGCGTCCAGCACGGCGTACAGCACCGCTTCGGGGCCCAGCCGCAGCAGGTGCGGCTGGGCCTCCAGCCGGTGGCGCACGGCGGTCAGGTCCGGTGTGGCGCTGTGCCGCACCGTGAGCACGAAGTTGGGGCCCACGAACAGGTGCAGCTCACCGAAGTCGACCCGTTCGGTGTCGTCGCGGTAGCTGGCCGAGCGCAGCACCACGAACAGGGTGTCGCCGTAGCGTTCCAGTTTCGGGCGCTGGCGGGCGGTGATTGCGTCCTCCACCGCCAGCCCGTGCAGCCCGAGCTGGATGGCCGCGGACATCAGCTGCGCCTCGGCCGGCCGGTACAGACCGATCCAGGCCATGCTGCCGGGCTGCCGCTCGAGCAGTTGGAAGGTGTCGGCCAGGGTGGCCGGGGACGCGATGGACTCCCCGTCCACGTAGACGACGTTGTTGATGACGCTGCTGGTGTCCGCGGGCAGCCGCGGGTGCTCCTCGCCGGAGGAGCCGTTCGCGGTCGAGCGAGGTACCGCCACGCCGGTCATGACGAGGGCGGTGCGCTGGGCCTTGCGATCGCCGAAAGGATCTCGGTGACCCTGGGATTGCGCATGGGGTGTTATCCGTCCGGGCCGTCGCCCAGCCGGAGCAGGGCGTGGGTGATGTCGGGGTGGATGTCGAACAGTTCGTCCAAGCCGGTGATCCTCAGCGGCAGCAGCACAGAGCGTGCGCACGCGACCACGCACAGTCCGACCCGCGCCGCTACCGCTGCCTCGCTGACGTTGACCAGGACGGTGAGGCCGGCCGCGCCCAGGAACGTCACGTCGGTGAGATCGATGACCAGTGGCGGGCCGGTGGGGCGCAAGTGGGCGAGGAGACCGTCCTGCAGTTGCTGGCTTGTGGACGAGTCCACCTCCCCGCGCACCGCCAGCACGATCGCTCCAGGTAGGACTGGGCGCGCTGTGACGGTCACCAGCTCCGCACAGGGGTGGAGTGCCGGCCGGACGGCGGTTGCGCCTGGGATCCGGTCGGTTGACAAGTGCTGGAGGACGGTGGTCATGGGTCTTGCTCCTCGGGCGGGGCAACGTTGCGCCCTGTTCGGTCGTTGGCGGCGCCCGCGCGATGGGGGACGGATTGGTGGTAGCCGACCGTCACCCCGAGGCAGAACACCACGTACGAACCAGCGGCCAGGGCGATGTCCGTCCAGCTCTGCCCCCAGCCCCAGGCGAGTGGTACTGCCGCGAACAGGATGAGCACGAAGGCTTTGACCAGGATCTGGTTGCGCATCAACCGGGCGTGAGTGGGCGTCGGCTTCGGTTCGGGACCAGGTCGTGCCAGCGGGTGCGTGCTGCTGGACGCCGTCATGACACTGTCCTATCAGGACTCATGGGAAGGGGTGTCGCTGCGTGCCCGTTGCCCGCGGACGGGTAGCTGTCCCCGATCAAGGGCGGCAACCTGGTTGCGAGCGCGCGAACCCGGTCGATCATCAGGTCGGCGTCAGCCGCGGTGAACAGGCCCAGCCGGACACCGCGCAGGATGGCGGCGACCGTTGTCTCGTGAGGCTCCGCGATCCCCGTTTCAGGTGCGGTCATGGGACTCGGGTTGAGATGTGCCATGGGAACAACCCCTCGGTCGGCAACGTCACGCCGGGGTCCGGGGCACTTCCTGGAACACTACGCGCGTCGCCGGAGGATGTTCCCAACTTCTTGGGAACTTTTGGTGCAGGCTCGTGATGTGGACCCGGAGTTTCCCGAGTTCCCGGAGTTGCCGCTGACGGCGGTGTTCGAGCCGTCGCCGTCGCCGCCGGAACCGCCCTGCGCGGCTGTGGAGGTGTCGCGCTCGATTGCCGACTGCCCGGTAGATCTGCCGATCACAGAGCCAACTACCTGGCCGGCTTTCCTGCCAAACGGGACGCCCGCGTGACACGATCGGGCTCCTTCGATGATGGGGGTCACCATGTCGGATCCAGGCATGAACCGAAGCGTCCTCCGCTGGCTGTCGATCATCGGCGTTCGTCTCGTCGCTGTGGTGGGCCTCTCCCACTCGACCGACAGCGTCGGGCTCGCGTCAGCTCCGTCGGCATGGCTGGTGTTGGGATGTGTCCAGTGCCACGGGGACCCGCAGGGGAACCAGCAGCCACGGGCGTAGGACCGCGCGAGGTCTGCGGGGCAGCCTGGTGCCCGCCGGCCTCGCTCTGCGCCATTCGGTGGCGCTTTGCGTTGCGACACAACGAAACCGGTCCGCGACACATCCTCGTTGTAGTAGTGATCATGGGTGATGCGACTCGGATGCGTGCGTGCGGCGGTGGCCTTGGCGGCGTTCGCAACTCTCGCGGGCTGCTGCGCCACACCCGGATCGCCGCGCACGCGGGAGGCGGTTCCTACCTCACCGACGACGAACTCGACGCCGCCTACCTGAACTGCGGGCCCGCACCGCCACGTTCACTCGAATGGCGAGGCCTGTCAGGGTTTCTTGACAACGTCACCTTGTCAGGACATCCTGACAGGGTGGACGTTGAAGACACCCCGGCCGTGCTGGCGGGACAGATCACTGACGAGGATCCCGCGGTGGGTCTGCGGGCGGTGGTCGCGTTGCGGCAGCTGCTGGAGGAGCTCGAACGGTTGCACGTGGACAACGCGCGTGACCGGAATTGGTCGTGGCAGGAGATCGCGACGGCGCTGCGGGTCAGTCGCCAGACGGTGCACGAGAAGCACGCCCGCAGACGCAAGACGCAGGGCAAGGAGGGGTGAGGTGTTCAAGCGCAAGGCGAAGAAGACCGAACTGTTCGAGAGGCTCACCGATCCGGCGAGGCATGCCATCTCCTCGGCGCAGGACGAGGCGATCGCGCTCGGACACCGTTGGATCGGCACCGAGCACCTCCTGCTCGGCTTGATCAACGTTCGGGACGGCATGGCCGGCGCGGTGCTCGACGAGTGGGGCGTGAAGGTGGCCGCGGCCCGCGAACAGAAGTCCGCCGGCGCGCGGACGAGTCCTTCGGGCCGGGCCGGGTGATGGTCCCGCGCTTGCCCTTCACCCCGAGGGTCAAGGAGGTTCTCGAGCGGGGTCTGCGCGAGTCGGTGTCCCGAAAGCACAGTTGTGTTGGTACGGAGAATCTTCTGCTGGGACTGCTGGCCGGGGGCGAGGGCACGGCGAACCGGGTGCTGGCCACCCTGTCGGTCACCGGCCTGCGGCAGGCGCTGCTCGAGCGGATGGCGTCCTAACGGGCCGAGCGGATGAGGCGGGCACGCTCGCAACCAACGTGCCCACCAGTTCCGGATCAGCCGATGGTGTAGGTGTAGGGGAGTGCTTTCAGTTCGTCGCCGGTCTGGGAGAACTCGTTGAAGTCGTCGAGGTACAGCACGCCGGAGACGACAGTTCCCCTGGGGCCACGTGGTGTGATCGTCACCGCGATGGTGCCGGTCTCACCGGGATCGAGTACCAGCGGTGTGAACTTCGGCGGGTCCGGCCGGACCGCCGCCAGCCACACGTTGCCGGTGGACGACGTCACCGCGTCGTCGAACAGCTGGGTGCGCGCCACGGCCCGGAAGTCCGAGGTGGCGGGTGGGGCGCCGCCCGGCGGGAACGGCCCGATCAGGCTGGTCGCTGCCGACCACGGTCCCGGCTGCACCTCGACGGCCGTCACCGTTGCGGTGGCGAGGTTCTGGGCGTTCGGCCTCCCGAGGACCTCGGGTTGGCCGGTGATGCTGAACAACCCGACGTGCGCGGGTCTGGTGCTGGCCGCCGTGGCGGTGAGCCGGGTGGTCAGCGGCGGCACCTGGTAGTCGAGCGCGTCGTCCTGCGGGATCGGCACATCGGTCTCGTCGTCCTCGGTGACCAGCCGCAGATCGCCGGTGGTGGTTGAGCGGGCGTCGACGAAGAACGGCTGTGGTGCGATACCGGTGTTGCGCACGGTCACCCGCGCGAGCCTGGGCTGACCAGCGGGCAGCACCGTGCCCGGACTGGTCGGCAGGCCGGTCGCGGACGCCTCGACGAGGTTGAACCGGAGTGTGCCGGTGAAGTTCTGGCTGATCGCCGTGCCGGCCACCGGGTTGAAGACCCACACGGTGAACGTCCACCTGCCGGGTGCGGGATCGCGGCGGAACTCCTGCAGTTCGCGGATGAAGATCGGGTTGCCCTCGGGGTCGATGGCGGTCACGTTGCTCTGCTGGCTGAGCAGTTGGCCGTCCGGGCTCTCCAGGAAGCCGAACACCTGCTGGTTCGGATCGCCGCTCAACTTGACGTTGATGCCGAAGTCACGCAGTCCCGGCGGCACGTCGAACCGGTAGCGGGTGGCTTGCGCCGGGCCTTCCTCCCTGCCGTTGCCGCCGGTGAGGGTGCCGCTGAAGGTGCCATTGCCGTCGCTGGTGGTGATCAAGCCGCGCAGCGTCAACGGGACAGCTAGCCGTCGCTGGGCCGAGTCCAGTTGCACCGCGGCGCTGAGGTCGCCCGCCCGGTCCGGAAGGTCGGCCGTGACGTGGAACGTGCCGCTCTCACCCGGTCGCAGGGTGAGCGCGGTCGGGGTGACCATGCCGATGGTGCCGTAGGCCGAGGTGCGGAACCCGAAGTCGACGGGGCCGCGGAAGCCGTCGGCGGCCGCGATGGCGTCGAAGATCGCCGTCCACCTGCCCGGTGCGGGGTTGTGCGCGTCGACGTGATCGAACCCGGTCGGACCCTGTGGCGACGAGTCGCCGACGATCCGGCCGTCGGGGTCGAGCAGGCGCAGCGTGACCGACCGCGGTTCGGGTGGCGCGAAGGCGATCGACGCGTCCAGGTGTGCGGCGCCGCGCGGCACGGTGAACGTTCTGGTGACGAAGGCACGCCGCACGCCGAACCCGTCGGTCCAGGTCGGCGTGCCGGGTGCACGCGCGTCCAGCGTCACGGTACCGCGTTCGTCGGAGACGGTGCGGTTGAGCACGCGGTTGCGTGCCGCCACGGTCTGGGTGTTCGCGCCGAGGTTGGTCACGCGCAGGGGCACGGTGCCCTGGGTGCCCTGCGGGGCGGTGACGGAGAGCTGGGTGCGGTCGACCAGGAGGTTGTCGCCATGAGGCTGCGGCGTGCCATGACCGTCCTGAATGGACTGAGCAGCGAGCACGGCGCGCAGCGTGTTGAGCAGGCCCGCGCCCTGCCGGTCGGCCGGGTCGTTCTGGTCGGTGGCCGTGCTGGTGAGGATTTGCTTGATCAGCGCGGGACCCGGCTTCGCCCCGCGGTGCGTCGCCGCGTACGCCTCGATCACCAGTGCGGCCGCGGCCGCGGCGAACGGAGCGGACTGGCTGGTGCCACCGAACACCTGGATCGGGGACGGCTCGTCCTCGCGGTCGGTGCAGCCGGCGAACATCTCGACGTTGGGGGAGCACAACGCCCATCCGGTGTCACCCGGTGCCATGAGGTCGATCACCTCGGCGCGTTCGGTGATGCCGCCGGAGCTGATGGCCGAGACGTTGTCGCTGACCCAGCCGCCGCGGAAACCGGGCAGGTTGCGCTGCAGCTGCGCGTCGGTGCGCAGACTGGTCGACGCGCCGACACTGATGACCCGCGGGTCGCCAGCCGGTGCGCCGACCGTGCCGTTGATGCCGGCGTCGCCACTGGCCGCGGCCACTGTGATGCCCGCGGCCACCGCGGCGCGGTTGGCCAGTGCGATGGGGTCGTTCTGGTTGTCCGGCACCGGGTGGCTGCCCAGCGACTCGTTGATCACGTCGACCCTGGCGACGGTGATCGCGTACTCGATGCCCTGCACGATCTGCGACGTCGTGGCGCCCTGGGCCGAGCTCACCTTCAGCGCGACCAGCGACGCACCGGGCGCGATCCCGCGGATGCGGATCGTGCAGCCCTTCGGCAGCGGCGAGGCCGGATGCGCGAAGTCGGCCAGGTCGTAGGTCTGGCGGCCCTGTGCGGCGACCGCGCCGGCGTCGCCGAACGCCTCGCGGCCGTCGGTGGGGGCGTCGACGCCATCGCCGGTGAAGTCCTGGTAGTCCACCACGACCCGGCTGCCGTCCGGCCGCACGAGATCGGGGTTGTCGATGTCCAGGCCGTCGGCCAGGAACGCGACCTTGACGCCCTTGCCGGTAGCGAGGTTCTGCGCCTGCGGGACCGTGCGGTCCTCGAACGCGGTGTGCGTGAGCTGCAGCGCCTCCGGCTCCAGCAACGGCCGGGCCGGATTGGCGGGACACACCCGCTGGTCCGGAGCCGCGGCGCCACGGGTGCGCGGCTCGACTGTTCCGGGCCGGGTGATCACGCGGTCCGGCACCACGGCCAACACCCGTGGATCAGCGGCCAGCCGCTCCTGTGCCACCGGTGTCATCGACGCGGCGAAACCGTTGACCACACTGAATTTCTGGAGGTTCTGCGCGCCCGCCCGGCGAGCGATCTCCAGCACCGGCTGCTGATCGGCCTCGAGCAACGCCTTGCGCCGGGGAGCACCTGAGGGTGTCGCCGGAACCTCGTCGTGCTGGTCGCGCATCACCACGATCACCGACTGCGCGGACCCGTCGGATTCGTCGATCCCGCTGGCCGCCAACGCCGACGGCGGTGCGGCCAGTGAAGTGATCAAGAGAGTAGCGGCTGCGAGTCTGACACCGAACTGTCTCACGCTCATCCCGCCCCACATGGAATCTCGGCCTGTGTCAGGTAGCTGTGCGGGGGAACCCAGCGCGGCGGTGCCTTCGAACGTACTCGCCCTGTCCATCAACCTCGCCCGACCAATTCAGGACGACAGGGAACGCGCATGGTCTGCCTCAACTGGGGGCAGCTAAGGCGTCTGGAGCGTCTGTCGGACGGCTTTGGCGAGTGTGCGGATGCCGCGGCGGATCTGGAGCTCGCTGACGTTGCCGAAGCCGAGTACGAGAGCGGGCGGGCGCGGCTCGGTTTCCGCACCTGCGGGCGCGAACCGGTAGTGGGCGAGTCCGTTGACTCGGACGCCCATGGTCGCCGCGGTCGCCACGACGGCGCTCTCGGATGTCCCGTCGGGGAGGCGCAGCAGCGCGTGGCAGCCGGCCGCCAGCCCGTGCAACCGGCCCGCCCCGAAGGCGAGCTCGGCCTCGGCCGCCAGCACGTCCCGGCGTGCGCGGTAGATCTCCCGCACGCGCCGCAAGTGGCGATCGAACCGGCCCGACTCCATGAGCAACGCCAGTGCTTCCTGGTCCAGCCCTGGGGCGCCGCGACTGCTGAGCCGTTTCTCCTCGATGATCCCCGCCACGAAGCGCGGTGGTGCGAGCACCCAACCCAGCCGGATCGCGGGTGCGAGCGTCTTGCTGACCGATCCCAGAGCGATCACGCGGGCAGGATCGAGGCCCTGCAGCGACCCGACCGGCTGACGGTCGTATCGGAATTCGGCGTCGTAGTCGTCCTCGAGGATCACCCCGTCGACCTCGTCCGCCCAGGCAACCAGGTCGCGTCGCCGCGACGGGCCGAGCGCGACACCGGTGGGACATTGGTGGGCCGGTGTCAACAACACCGCCCGTGCCCTGGTTTCGCGCAGGCGGTCCACGTCGAGGCCGTGGTCGTCAACGGGGACCGGCACGGGGTCCAGGCCGGCGCGGCGGGCGATGACGTCGTGCTCGCGGGGTCCGGGATCCTCCAGCGCGATGCGCTGGAGGCCGTGCTGTGCCAGCGTCGCGAGGGCGAAAGCCAGTCCCTGCCGGAAACCCGAAACGACGACGGCGTCCTCGGCGACCGCGCAGCCCGACCGAACGCGACGGTGGTAGGCGGTGACAACCTCTCGCAGGCGCCGCCAACCGGCCGGGTCCTCGTCGCCCAACTCGGCGGTCGGCAGGGTCCGCGTCGCCTCCGACACCGCCCAACTCCAGTCGCTCAACGGCACCGAGCCGAGATCGGGGATGCCGTACTCGAAGTCGGCCTCGACCGGTCGGGACGGCGAGGCCGAGTACGAGGGCGCAGCGACGCCGGTCGCCTGCCGGACCGGCCCACCAACCGGCAGGGTCGCCACCCGTGTCCCGGAGCCGACCGCGGACTCGACGTACCCCTCGGCCAGCAGCTGCTCGTAGACGTCGACGACCGTGCCGCGGGAGACGCCGAGCCGCTCGGCCAGGCGTCGAGTCGACGGCAAGCGCTCCCCGGCGCCGAGCCGTTGATCGCGGATCGCCGCCCGCAACTGGTCCTGGATCTGAATCCCGAGCGGACCAGCGCCGCGGTCCAGCGTCACCAGGAGGTCGGGGCCACCGCGCGCCCATTCCACCGTCATGCCATCAGTACACCAAATGGTCCGCTCCACAGGTCCGCGAGTGGACCTTCAGACTGGACCGCATCAGCCCCAGGCTCGATGCCGTGAACATCGGAATCCTGCTGGCGCTCTCGTCGGCTTTCGCGTACGGCGCAGCGGACTTCATCGGCGGTGTCGGCTCGCGTCGGTACTCCTCGTGGCAGGTCGTTCTGGTCGGGCAGGCCACTGGCGCGCTCGTCATGCTCGTGGCCGGGCTGATGCTGCCGGGTAGCCCGGCCACATCGGACTTCAGCTGGGCACTCTTGGCGGGAGTCGGCTCGGCGACCGGCAGCATCTTCCTGTTCCGCGGGCTCGCCCGCGGGCGGATGGGTCTCGTGGCGCCGATCTCGGCGGTCGGGGCCGCGGTCCTGCCCGTGCTGGTAGGTGTGGTCCTCGGTGAGCGTCCTGGTTGGCTGGTGTGGGTCGGCGTGCTCGCCGCACTTCCGGGGATCTGGTTGGTCTCGCGCGAGACCACGTCGGATCGCCCGGCGCGGGCGCGGGGAGCGCTCGTCGACGGTGCCATCGCGGGCGTCGGCTTCGGGGTCCTCTTCATCGCACTCGCCCAGATCTCGGCTGACGCCGGCCTGCTGCCGCTCGCCGCCAACCAACTGATCGGCGCGATCCTGACCATCGTTGCCGCCACGAGCCTCGGACAGCCTTGGCGGCCCCGCCGCGGTGTGGGCGCAGGCGTCGTCGGCTGGGGCAGTGCCTCCGGCGTGCTCGGCGCCTCGGGCACCCTCGCGTTCGTGGTCGCTACCGGAGCGACGAGTCTCGGCATCGCCGGAGTCCTCG
Source organism: Lentzea tibetensis (assembly GCF_007845675.1). Classification (GTDB taxonomy): domain Bacteria; phylum Actinomycetota; class Actinomycetes; order Mycobacteriales; family Pseudonocardiaceae; genus Lentzea; species Lentzea tibetensis. Next base: position 57,765 of record NZ_VOBR01000040.1, read on the forward strand.
CCTCGCTCTACCCGGTCGTTACCGTGCTGCTCGCGGCCGGCGTGCTCGGAGAGCGGATCAGCGCCAGGCAGCGAACGGGCATCGGTATCTGCACCCTTGCCGTTGCCACCTTGGCTCTCGGCTGAGCCAGGACACCACTCACGTCTCGGACGGCGGTTGCGAACTACAAGCGGAGGAATCCCATGCTGATTCAGGTTGCTGAGGGTGTGCTGATCCACCAGAGCGAGTTGATCCAGAACAACACGGTTGTCGTGCAGGGCCGGGCCGGCGTGTTGCTCATCGACCCCGGGACAACGCGCTCAGAAATGGCCTGTCTGGCGAACGACCTGTCCGAGTTGGGCCAGCCCGTTGTGGCAGGCTTCTCGACGCATCCTGATTGGGATCACGTGCTCTGGCACGCCGAACTCGGCGAAGCACCTCGTTACGGTACGGCCCGCTGTGCGGCCGAAATGCGAGATCTGCTGTCAACCACGGGCTGGAGGGCCCGCGTCGCCGAGGGGTTGCCGCCGGAGATCGCCGAGGAGGTACCGCTGGACCTGTTCGGCCTCATCACCGGTCTGCCTGCCGGAACTGCGTGGATCCCTTGGGATGGCCCTCAAATCCGGATTGTTGAGCATCCGGCTCATGCCCAGGGCCATGCGGCGCTGTTGATCGAGGAACGCGGCGTTCTCGTCGCTGGCGACATGCTTTCCGATGTCTTGATTCCGATGCTCGACGACTTGAACAGCACCAATGACCCGATCGAGGACTATCTCGTCGGGCTGCGACTGCTCGAAGACGTGACGGACGACGTCGATGTCATCATCCCGGGTCACGGATCCGTCGGCAGAGCTGATCAGGTAGGCGCAAGGATCGAACAGGACCGCGCGTACGTACTTGCCCTGCGTGACGGGGATGTTCCCGACGACCCGCGGATCGGCTCATCGGCCAAACCTGGCTGGGAATGGGTGAGCGACATACACGCAGGGCAACGCCAGCGATTCGCCCAGAGAAGCGAGCGCGACGGGACGCCCGGCTAGCGATCCCTTGTGGCGTGATGCGGTCGAGCCGGCCGTCGGTCGCGACCGACGCGACGGCCTGGCTGCCGCGGACGCGTGAACGGCTATTCCGCGGTGGTGAGGATTTCGGCCAGGGTGTCCACTGCGGCTTGGGCGTCGGGTCCGTCTGCGGTGATGGTGACGGTGGTGCCCGCGGTGGCGCCGAGGCTCATCAGTGCGAGCACGCCTGTGGGGTTGACGGTTCGGCCGTTGTGTCCGATGTGGATGGTCGCCGTGAAGCGCGCGGCGCTCTGGGCGAGTTTGCCCGCCGGCCGGGCGTGCAGGTGCGCGGGCAGCACCACGGAGGCCTGGGCGCTAGAACTTGGGGACATCACGGGCCTCCTTGGCAGCGGTGACGATGGCCTGCAGGTCTCCGCCCGAGGCGGCGGTGACCGCGGCGGCGACGGCTCCTTCGACGAAGGGTGCGTCGACGAGCGCGACGTCGGGGCGGGGGTGGTCGTCCAGGACCGTGCGGGTGGTGAGCACCGCGCTGCCCAGGTCGGGGAGTACGACCACCCCGTTGCCGTGGTCGGCCTGCGCGATGGCGTTGGCGATGACGTCGTAGCTGGTGCCGATGCCACCGTCGGTGGTTCCGCCCGCGGCGACCACCGGTACCTCGCCGGAGCCGATCTGGGCCAGCAACTCGCCGAGTCCGGCGGCGAGTCCGCGGCTGTGCGAGACGAGTACGATCCCGACTGGTCGATTCATGAACGCAGATGTTAGATATCGGAACGCAGTTCAGCAATACCGAACAGGGGGGTGGCCGATGCTGGTTCAGTCGGTACGTCGCGCGGCGTCGATCCTGCGCGAGCTGGCGGCGGCGGGTCCGCGGCTCGGGGTGACCGAGCTCGCCGAGCGGGTCGGCGTGGCCAAGCCGACGGTCCACGCGCTGCTGCGCACGCTGGAGGCCGAGGGCATGGTCGAGCAGGACGCGGAGACCGGGAAGTACCGGCTCGGGTCGTCGTTGCTGCTGCTGGGCAACGCCTACCTGGACACTCACGAGCTGCGCACGCGTTCGGTGACCTGGGCGGATGGCCTGGCGACCCGGACCGGGGAAGCGGTGTGGGTCGCCGTGCTCACCGGAGATCACGTGCTGGTGGTGCACCACGCGTTCCGGCCGGAAGGCGCCGTGCAGATCCTCGAGGTCGGCGCGAGCATCCCGTGGAGCACCTGCGCGCTGGGCAAGGCGCTCGTCGCGGCCGGGCCGATCGCGGACCAGGAACGGTTGCTGGCCGGCGAGCTGCCGGTGTTGACGGGGGCGAGCGTGACCGACCGGGCGGAGCTCACGGCTCAGCTGGAGCAGGTTCGCCGGGTCGGCTACGCGGTGGAGGACCAGGAGTCGACGTTGGGCGACGCGGGGATCGCGGCCCCGGTTTTCGACCGGTCCGGGCACGTCGTCGGTGCGATCGGCATCGTGGGGCCGGTGGAACGACTGCTGGTCGAACCCGTCCGTCAGGATCATGCCGTCACGGTGCGCGAGACGGCGCGCAACCTTTCGCGAGACCTCGGGGCCACCCGGACCTCGCATCGTCGCGGAGCCTGACGGGTCGTCCCGACCGTTGACACACCTCGGCCTCAGGCCTATCTTTCCGGAACGCTGTTCAGTGATGCTGAACACAACCCCGGACCCCGCACTGATGCGGAGGAGGTGAGACGCCCGGCCGGCCGCCGGCCTGGGCGCGTCATGGATGACAACTCTTACCCACAGAAGCTGCTCGCCGAGGTAATCGGCACGGCCACGCTGGTCTTCATCGGCGTGGGTTCGGTGCCCGCGACGCTGATCATCGGCGGCACCGCGCCGTTCACGATGGCGCAGCTGGGCATCATCTCGTTCGCCTTCGCGATGGCCGTGGTGGCGATGATCTACGCGATCGGGCACATCTCCGGATGCCAGATCAACCCCGCGATCACCTTGGCGCTGGCCGCCACCAAGCAGATGCCCTGGCGTCAGGTCCCCGGATACCTGGGCGCGCAGGTGCTCGGTGCGGTGATCGGTGCACTGGCCATCATCGCCGTGCTGGGCAAGCAAGCCGTCACCGTCGGGCTGGGCATCGCCAGCTACGCCGCGCCGGTCGGTGCCGGGCAGGCGTTCGCCGCCGAGGCCATCGGCACGTTCCTGCTGGCGTTCGTGGTGTTCGGTGCGATCGACCGGCGAGCGCCGTCCGGGTTCGCCGGGCTGGCGATCGGCCTGGCCGTCTTCGCGATCATCATCCCGGTCGCACCGGCGACCGGAGCGTCGATCAACCCCGCCCGCACCTTCGGTCCGATGCTCGTGGGCGAGCTCTTCGGCGGAACGGTGCACTGGGAGCAGTTGCCGGTCTACCTGATCGCGGAGGTCGCGGGCGCGGTCCTGGCGGGCTTCGCCTACGCCGCACTCAACACCCGCCGACAGAGCCCGGAAGTCCTCACGCCCGAACCCGCTGGGAGGGCCGCCTGATGAAGAAGTTCATCAACAACCCCGAGAACGTCCTCCCGGACGCGTTGCGCGGTCTGGCCGCGGCGCACCCCGAGCTGAGGGTCGATCTGGAACAGAAGATCATCACCCGCGCCGGGAAGCCGGCCGCGGGCAAGGTGGGACTGGTGTCGGGCGGTGGCTCCGGGCACGAGCCCCTGCACGGAGGGTTCGTCGGCGTCGGCATGCTGGACGCGGCCTGTCCCGGTGAGGTGTTCACCTCGCCCGTGCCGGACCAGATCCTCGCCGCCACCGTCGCGGCCGACAACGGCACGGGTGTGGTGCACGTGGTGAAGAACTACACCGGTGACGTCATGAACTTCCAGCTGGCCGCGGAACTCGCCGCCGCGGAGGGCATCGTGGTGGAGACCGTGCTGGTCGACGACGACGTGGCCGTGCAGGACTCGACGTGGACCGCGGGCAGACGCGGTACCGGAGCGACCGTGTTCGTGGAGAAGATCGCGGGTGCGCTGGCGGAGGGCGGTGCCGGTGTCGCGGAGGTCGCCGAGCTGGGACGGCGGGTCAACGCCGCGTCGCGCTCGTTCGCCGTCGCTCTCACCTCCTGCACCACGCCGGCGGCGGGACGGCCGGGGTTCGACCTGCCCGACGACGAGATGGAGATCGGCGTCGGCATCCACGGCGAACCCGGCAGGCGACGCGAGAAACTGGCCTCCGCCAACGAGGTGGTCGCCACCGCGTTGGACGCGATCCTGTCCGACCACCCGCTCGCGCCGGCTGACCGCACCATCGTCATGGTCAACGGCCTGGGCGGCACCCCGCTGATCGAGCTCTACCTGCTGTTCGGCGAGGTCGCGTCCACACTGGACGGCAAGGGCATCACGATCGCTCGCTCGTTGGTGGGCAACTACGTCACCAGTCTGGACATGGCTGGCGTGTCCATCACCATCTGCCAGGCCGATGAGCAGATGCTCACCCTGTGGGACGCGCCCGTGCGGACCCCCGCGCTGCGCTGGTAGCCACCACCGACCGGGCGTGCCCGCTCCTGCCGTGTCAGCGGTGCGGGCACGCCCACCCACGTACCCAGTCCCAGAGCACAGCCTCCGAGCCGAAGGAGATCCCGGTGGACGTAGCCCTCGCCCGAGCCTGGGTGCAGGCCATCGCCGCAGCCATCGCCGAGCACGCCGACCAGCTGACCCAGCTCGACTCGGCGATCGGCGACGCCGATCACGGCGTCAACATGCGGCGCGGGTTCACCGCCGTGCTCGCCAAGCTGGCAGAGCTCGACGCGAAGACGGTCGGCGAGGTCTTCCTCACCACCGGCAACACCTTGAT
>NZ_VOBR01000041.1 GCF_007845675.1 Lentzea tibetensis
CACTCAGAAACCGAACGACGAGCAGCCCTGCCCAGCTGGCTGCACTTCTACAATCACCACCGAGCCCACTCAGCCATCGGAGGCAAGCCACCCATCACCCGGCTGACCAACCTCCCTGGACATCACATCTAGGGAAACGAGGAACGGTACGCACGCGATGAGGTGAGCATGGGGGATCCGGGGTTCAACCGCCGCACACTTCTCGCCTCCATCGGCCTGGTGGGACTCACCGCGGCCGGGGTCGCGCTGAAGGTGTCGTCGGAGCGCTCGCCGCTGAGCGAGGCGATCAGCCACGCCGGGAACGTGGCGGCCGCGACCAAGGCCGCGGTGGTCCGTTCGGAACGGGTGTTCTCGAAGGCCCGCGGCCGCGAGGTCGAGCTGGTGTTCGTGCTGCCCGCGGGTGCGTCCGGCAAGCTGCCGATGTCGATCCTGCTGCACGGCCTGCACGGCGACGCCCGGCACGCCGCGATCGGCGACCTGCCCTCGGTGCTGACCAACGCCGTCGCACGCGGGACGGTGCCCGCGTTCGGGTTCGTCGCGGTCGACGGCGGCAACAACTACTGGCACGAGAACGTCCCCGGCGACGACCCGATGGCCATGCTGCTCGACGAGGTGCCCGGCTGGCTGCGGGAACGCGGCTACGGCGAGCCCTTCGCGTGCACCGGTGTGTCGATGGGCGGCTTCGGCGCCCTCCTGTACGGCCGCCGCCGCGCCGAACGCGGTGCGCCGGTCAGCGCGGTCGCCGCGATCTCCCCCGGTCTGATCACGTCGTGGCCCGAGATGCGCAAGCGCCGCGCGTTCGCCGACGAGGCCCAGTGGGCGTCGCTCGACCCGCTGCGGCACCTGGGTGGGACCGGCTCGACGCCGCTGGGTGTGTGGATCGGTGACCGCGACCGGTTCGTCGAGGGGACGCGGCGGTTCATCGCGAGCGCCAAGCCCGCGGTCGGGCACGTCGGGCCCGGTGGGCACGACGACGCCTTCTACCGGTCCGTCACTCCGGACGTGGTGCGGTTCCTCGGCCGGCACGCGAAGCGGGCCGTCTAGCCCTGGGCCGCGGCTCGGGGCTCGGCGAGAACGCTCTGAGCTCGGCAAACACAGACAACCAGCCTCGTCGCTCCGGACGCGGCACGGATCCTCGGCCAACACGCGAAGCGGGCCGTCTAACCTTCCGAGCTCACCAGTCAAGTTGGCAGGTCAGGCGTCGTGAGTGATTAGGAGGCCTATTGCACGCCTAATCACTCACGACCTCTGACGTGCGCGAACAAGCCGTGTAGCCCGCGGCCGCGGCTGGCAGATCGGGCACGAGTACGAGGACCGGTTCATGAACGCCTCGCGGATGATCAGCGCGCCGCAGCGGCGGCACGGCTCGTTCTCCTGGCCGTAGGCGTTGAGGGACCGGTCGAAGTAGCCGGACTGGCCGTTCACGTTGACGTAGAGCGCGTCGAAGCTGGTGCCGCCCTGGTCGAGCGCCTCGTGCATGACGTCGGTGGCGTGGCTCAGCAGCTCGGCGGCCTGCGCCTTGGTCAGCTTGTCCGTCGGCCGGACGCCGTGGAGCTTGGTGCGCCAGAGTGCTTCGTCGGCGTAGATGTTGCCGATGCCGGAGACCAGGGTCTGGTCGAGCAGAGCCCGCTTGACCTCGGTCTTTCGGGCCCGGAGTGCGCGGACGGCGGCGTCGGGGCTGAACGCGGGGTCCATGGGGTCGCGCGCGATGTGGGCGACGGGTTCCGGGAGGCGGGTGCCGTCGACGTCGACGAGGTCGGCGAGTGCGAGGCCGCCGAACGTGCGCTGGTCGACGAAGCGCAGCTCAGGGCCGTCGTCGGCGAAGCGAATCCGGACGCGCAGATGTTTCTCGTCCGGGGTGTCAGATGGCTGGACCAGCATCTGGCCGCTCATGCCCAGGTGGGCGAGTATCGCGGCGTCCTCGCCGAGCTCGACCCACAGGTACTTGCCCCGTCGCTGGGCAGCGACCATCGGCAGGCCTGCGAGGCGCGCGCTGAAGTCAGCGGCGCCCGGCAGGTGCCTGCGAATGGCTCTTGGATGCAGCACCTCCACATCGGAAATCACCCGATTGGAGACATGCTTGTCTAGGCCGCGGCGGACTACCTCGACCTCTGGAAGTTCGGGCACCTCAGTCTTCGGACGAAGCCTCGTCCGGCGCGTCGATGACCGCGGCCTGCGGCTTCGTCGGCTTGAGCACCCATACACCCGCGCGGCTGTGGTCCCTCACCAGCACGAGGCCCTGAATGCCCCCACTGCGGCTGGCGTTGACCGGGCCCCGTGCGGGACGGCGGCGGTTGGTGCGATACCTGGTGGCATACATCGCGTTGTCTCTAGTCTTCCTCGGTTGGGGAGCTCCCTGGCGTCACCGAGGCGCCATTCTGCCCGTTCGAGGACGCAGCCGACTCCTGCTCGGCTTGCACCCTCTCCGACAGAACATGATAGGCGGCTTCGGCCGCCTTCTGCTCGGCTTCCTTCTTGGTGCGCCCATCGCCCTTGCCATAGGCCTGCCCACCGACGAGCACCGTTGCGGTGAACTCCTTGCGGTGGTCCGGCCCCTGGTCGTCGACCTTGTACTCGGGTACACCGAGGGCGGCCTGGGCGGTGAGTTCCTGCAGGCTGGTCTTCCAGTCCAGGCCGGCCCCGAGAAGAGGGGCCTTGGCCAGCAGCGGATCGAACAGCCGGTGAACCAACGTTCGTGCGGTATCAATACCCCACTGCAGGTACACCGCACCGATGACGGCCTCGAGACCGTCCGCGAGGATGCTCGCCTTGTCCCTGCCACCGGTCAGTTCCTCGCCGCGACCGAGCAACAGGTGCGCTCCCAGTCCACCATCTCCGAGGTTACGCGCAACTCCAGCCAGTGCGTGCATGTTCACCACGCTGGCCCTGAGCTTCGCGAGCTGACCTTCGGGCAGGTCGGGATGGGTGCAGTAGAGGTGGTCCGTGACCACCAGGCCCAGCACCGCGTCTCCGAGGAACTCGAGACGCTCGTTCGGCGGCAATCCGCCGTTCTCGTACGCGTAGGACCGATGGGTCAGGGCGAGCACGAGCAGCTCGGCGTCCAGGTGGACGCCGAGCGCTTCGAGCAAAGGCGCACGATCAGCTGCCTGACCGCGCGGCGACCTTCCCCCCACTACTGAGCCGAGGAGATTCAGGCCGGCTGAACGACGTTGCGGCCAGCGTACTGACCACAAGCCGGGCAGGCGACGTGCTGCGGCTTCGGCTGCTTGCACGCCTTGTTCTGGCACGCAACCAGGTGCACGGCAGACGTCTTCCACTGGGCGCGGCGCGAGCGCGTGTTCGAGCGCGACATCTTCCGCTTCGGGACGGCCACGACTAGTTCTCCTCGTTGTTGTCACCACTGAGCCGCTCTTGCAACGCGGCCCAGCGAGGGTCAATCGTCTCATGCCCGTGGTTGGGCCCAAGCTCCGCCCGCCTGCCTCCGCACTCGGAGCAGAGCCCCTGGCAGTCCGGCGTGCAGAGCGGCACCTGCGGCAACGCGAGAACGATTGCGTCCCGCACCACAGGCTCGAGGTCGATCAGATCGTCAACGATCCGACTGACCTCGTCTTCATCAGTGGTCTCGTCCGTCGTGCTGTCCGGATACGCGTACAGCTCCGTCAGCACCACCTCGACCTCGTCGGAGAGCGGCTCGAGACAACGCGAGCACTCCCCGGTGACGGTGGTCTTCGCGGAACCCGTGACCAGCACGCCTTCCACTACCGACTCCGTCAGCAGGTCGAGTTCGATCTCCCCGCCTTCCGGCACCGCGATCACGCCTTCAAGGCCAACGCCCTCCGCGGGAACCGACCTCTTGACGGGTCGGCTGGAGCCCGCTCGACGACCGAGCTCCCTGGTGTCGATGACCCAGGGACCGGTTGCTGTGGGACGCGTGGACGCGTGGCGATATTTAGACATAATCGTGGTTTTGCTGGCGGGGACCTACCACGTCCAGCCGGTCCAGGGTACGGGACAAGTGGGTCAGGCGTGAAATCGCCAGGTGATCGCACCTGAATGTGTGCCCAAGCCCACTCGACCGGCAGGTTCCCGGAGAGGGACAGTCCGCCGAACGGGCGATGCCGGGTCAGTCGTGGTAGTCGAACGGAGCAGCCGCACCGGCCACGGCGGGCCCGCGCAGGTGCGAACGCCCCTTGCCGACCGACCGCAGCGTGTGGGCGAGCAGGTCCTCGAAGTCGGCCAGCTTGGAGTCGACGTACGCGTCGCACTCGTTGCGCAACCGGATCGACTCGGACTGAGCGGCGTCGAGCACCCGCGCCGACTCGGCGTGAGCGGCCCGCACGACCTCGGTCTCGTTGAGCAACCGGGTCTGCTCGGCCCGGCCCTCCTCGGTGGCGCGCTCGTAGTTGGCCCGCCCGGCCTGGACCATCCGGTCCGCCTCGGCGTGCGCGCGCCCCACCAGCTCGTCGTACTCCTGACGACCCGCGGACACCGTGCGCTCGGACTGCTCCTCCGCCTCGGCGACCATGCGCTCCGCGCGGGAGCGGGCGTCGGACAGCATGCGCTCGGCCTCGGCCTGCGCCTCGGCGAGGATGCGGTCGGCGTCGGCGCGGGCCTTGGAGACGCCCGCCTCCGCCTCGTGCTTCGCCTTGCCGACCATCTCGTCGCGGTGGTCGAGCACGTCCTGCGCGTCGTCGAGCTCGGCAGGGATCGCGTCGCGCACGTCGTCGAGCAGTTCGAGGACGTCCCCTCGCGGCACGACGCAACCCGAGGTCATCGGGACGCCGCGCGCTTCCTCGACGATGGTGACCAATTCGTCGAGGGCCTCGAACACCCGGTACACGTCACACTCCTCTGTTGATCCCGCAATAGTTTGCCCTGCCGATCTCCCCCGATCGGGGACATCGGCAGGGCGTGTCAAGTATTAGCGAGAGATGTCCACGAGCACGAAGCTCGCGTAGTGGTCCGCCGTGTAGAAGTAGAGCTTCGGCGAGGCGTTGCCGGTGACGATCCGCCGTGCCCCGCGAGTGGAGCTGCCGGGCGTCTTGACCGTGTACTCCTTGTAGTAGCCCGACGCGCACAGCGGCAGGATCCGCTCGCGGTTGCCGAACGTCTGGTTGTCCTGCGGGAACGGGTAGGGCCCGCCGCGCTGGATCAGGCGGACGGTGTCGGTGGCCTGTGCAGGCAGGCTCGACAGCGCCCTCTTGGTGAAGCCCGAGGTGTTGCCGCATGCCGCCTGGGCGGACGCGCTGGTGACCGGGGCGATGAGGGCGAACAGGGTGATGAGCAGTGCCAGCAAGGTCTTTGCTGGACGCAGGGTGATGTGGCTCATACGAGTGAAACGTACTCACATCGTGCAACGCTGACATTAACCAACAGTGACCAGGGGGGCGCATGGAGCTCACGATCAGGCGCGCCACCAGGGAGGACCTGGTGCACCGCGACCACCGCGACCAGGGTGTCGGCAGGCAGCTCGTGGCCCGCGCGATCGAGGAGGCGAAGGCCAGGCGCGCGGGCATCGTCCGCCTCACGAGCCACACCTCGCGCGAGAACGCCCACCGCTTCTACGAGAGGCTCGGGTTCACCGCGGAGCACATCGGCATGAAGCTGGAGCTGGCATGAAGATCAGGCGCGCGACGCAGCACGACGTGGACGCCATCGTGGCGATGCTCGCGAACGACCCGCTGGGCGCCACCCGCGAATCCCCTGGTGACCCGAGCTACCAGGACGCCTTCAAGCGGCTCGACGATGACCCGCACCAGTACCTCGCCGTCGCTGAGAAGAACGGCGAGGTCGTCGGCACGCTCCAGCTCACGTTCACCAGCGGCCTGTCCCGCAGGGGCATGACCCGCGCGACGATCGAGGCCGTGCGGGTGCGCGACGACCAGCGCGGCGAAGGGCTCGGCCAGCAGCTCGTCGAGTGGGCCCTCGGAGAGGCGCGCGCACGGGGAGCGGGCCTCGTCCAGCTCACCACGGACGCGTCACGGGAGGACGCGCACCGGTTCTACGAGCGGCTCGGGTTCGTGGCGAGCCACGTCGGGATGAGGCTGAACCTCTAGCGGGTCTCGGCCAGCCGCTGCTGCAGCCGCTGCTCCACCTGGGGCGGCAGCAGGGAGGAGACGTCGCCGCCGTAGGTGGCGACCTCCTTCACCAGCGACGACGCCAGGTAGCTGTACAGCGGGTTGGTCGGCATGAACAGCGTGTCGACCCCGGTGAGCTGGTGGTTCATCTGCGCCATCTGCAGCTCGTAGTCGTAGTCGCTGACCGCGCGGAGGCCCTTCACGATCGCCTGGATGTCGTTCTCGCGGCAGTAGTCGACCAGCAGGCCGTGCCACGAGTCGATGCGCACGTTCGGCCACTGCTTGGTGCAGTCGCGCAGCATGTCCATCCGCTCCTCGACCGAGAAGAGGGTGCGCTTGTTCTTGTTGATCATCACGGCGACGACGACCTCGTCGAAGAGCTTCGCCGCTCTTTCGACGATGTCCAGATGGCCGTTGGTGACCGGGTCGTAGGAGCCGGGGGTCACGGCACGCGTCATGGCCGGACGGTAGCACCCGATCGGACGCGCCCAGGCGGGTGCGTGTTCCGCATCACGCCTGCGCCCAGTACAGCGTCGTATCTCCGTAACGCTTGGCGCGCAACGGTTCTACTCCATCCGGCCACGGCGGTTCCGCGCTGCGGGCATCGCGTTCCACGATGAGAACAGTGCCCGCTGCCACCCGTTCGTTGGAAACCAACGCGGTGAGCACGCTCCCGATCGCCGCGTCCTTCACCGCGTACGGCGGGTCCGCGAAGACCAGGTCGAACGCCTCGCCGGGAGTGGCGCAGAACGCCTCGGCCGTGCGGTTCACCACGGTCACGCCGGACAGTCCGAGCTCGCGCGCGTTGCCCTTCAGCACGTCCGCCGCGCGCCGGTCCGACTCCACGAAGGTCGCCGACGCGGCTCCGCGCGACAGGGCCTCGAACCCGAGCGCTCCCGACCCCGCGTAGAGGTCGAGCACGCGCAGGCCGTCGAGGCCCACCACTGCCTCCAGCGAGCTGAACAACGCCTCGCGCACGCGATCCGACGTGGGCCGGGTGCCCTTCGGAGGCACCTTCAGCCGACGTCCGCCGGCGCTGCCGGCCACGATGCGTGTCACGCGCCTATCGTCCCAGGTGCGCTCCGCCGTTGACGGCCAGCACCTGCCCGGTGATGTGCCCCGCACCGGGAGAAGCGAGGAACGCCACGAGCTTCGCCACGTCGTCCGGCGTGCCCGCGCGACCGTTCTTCGTCTGGGAGACCAGCATCTCCAGCCGCGACGACGTCATCTTGCCGCCGAAGAACTCGGTGTCGACGATCAGGCCGGGCGACACGACGTTGGCCGTGATGCCGCGCGGCCCGAGCTCGGTGGCGAGATCAGCCGTCCACGCCTCCACCGCCGCCTTCGCCGCGCCGTAGCTGCCGCCGCCGCGCCGGCCGGCGATGGAGCCGATGGTGATCACGCGACCGTTCTCCGCCAGCCGGGGTTCGAGCGCGGCGGTCACGAGCACCGCGCTGACCACGTTCGACTCGTAGTTCGCGAGCCACTGCTCCTTCAGGCTGTCCCGCGTGACGGCGCCGCCCGCGTTGTTGACCAGCACGTCGACCGACGCAGGCAGCTCGGCCAGCGCCGCGTCCACGGCTTCCGGCGAGGTCGCGTCGAACGCGACCGCCCGCACACCGGGCACCTGCGCCAGCACGTCCGCCCGCCTGCCGGTGATCACGACGTCAACGCCCTGACCAGCCAGTTCCACCGCGATGGCCTTGCCGATACCGGTGCCGCCACCGGTCACGACCGCAGTCCGCACACTTCCCCCACGACGTCGAGCAGCGGCTCCAGCCGCCGCAGCTGTTCCGGATCGGTGGTCGCGCACCCGGTGATCCCGGCGCCGATGATCGGCAGCGCGGCCGCGATCGCGCGGACCGCCGTCACGACCTCCGCGACCTTCATCCCACCGGACTCGGGCCGCTCGGCGCCAGCGAATTCGGCCGGGTCCAGCACGTCCAGGCCGATGTGGACGTAGACCTCGTCCGCGTCGGTCTCCAGCAGGCAGTTGCTGACGACGCTCGCCCGCCGGGCGGCGGCCACGGTCAGGTGCCGCACGCGGCCTTCCCAGACGTGCCGCCACTCCAGCACGCCCAGCTTGCGCGCGCCGATCAACGCCACCCGCCCGCCGCCGATCCGGGGCGACGCGACGAACTCCGGGTCGCCCAGCCCCATGACCGCGGCGAGCGCGGTGCCGTGCCGGGCCGGACCACGGGGCGCGTGCAGGCTCCCGTGCGCGTCGAACCACGCGAGCCCGAGCGCGTGACCGTGCCTGCGGCGCGCGGCCGCGATCCGGGCGACCTCGGTGCCCGAGTCGACCAGCGGCTCAGGCAAGCGCCTGCCACCAGCCGTCGACGCCGGGCGGGTCGTCGACGTTGACCCGCTCGCCCGGCCGCGGCACGGCCAGTGCCACGTCCCGCGCCTTGGCCTCGGCCCACACCCGGTCGACCGGCTCGGTCCACGAGTGCATGGCCAGGTTGAACGTGGCCCAGTGCACCGGGATCAGCAGCTTCCCGCCGAGGTCGCCGAACGCGTCCAGCCCTTCCTCGGGCGTCATGTGGATGTCCGGCCAGGCGTCGTTGTAGGCGCCGATCTGCATCAGCACCGCGTCGAACGGCCCGTGCGCGGCGCCGATCTCGGCGTACCCGTCGAAGTAGCCGGTGTCGCCGCTGTAGAAGACGGAGCGTTCACCCCGCTTGATCACCCACGACGCCCACAGCGTGACGTTGCGCGTGAAGGCACGCCCGGAGAAGTGCTGCGCGGCGGTCGCGGTGAGCGAGAAACCGTTGACGGAGAAGGACTCGTTCCAGTCCAGCTCCACGATCCGCTCCGCGGGGACGTGCCAGCGCCGCAGGTGCGCGCCGAGTCCCAGCGGCACCACGAAAGGCGCGCTCTGGGTCTCGCGCAACGCGCGCACGGTCTCCATGTCGAGGTGGTCGTAGTGGTCGTGCGAGATCACGATCGCGGACAGCCGCGGCAGGTCGGAGAGCTTGTGCGGCACCGGGTGCAGCCGCTTGGGGCCGACTGCCGACGACGGCGAGCAGCGGTCGCTCCACACAGGATCGAGCAGCACGGACGCGCCGTCGATCTCGATGAGCGCGGACGCGTGCCCGTACCAGGTGACGTGCAAACCGGACGAAACGGGCGCGGCGGGGCCGACGAGTGGCACCGGGGCCGACGGCTTGCGCTTCTCCTTGCCGAACAGGAAGTCGCGGAACGTGTTGCCGTCCGGCACACCTGCGCGCGCCTCGGAGCGGTTGTGGAACACGCCGTCCCTGAACTGCGGCGACCGGTTCATCTGCTCGGGATCTGGCGTGCCGCCCATGGCGGCCGGGACGTCACGCAGCGTCCACGCGACCCCGGCCAGCCCGAGCAGTGCTCCCACGGCTTTCTTCATGTCCGGTGCAACGCGGGCACCGGACCGTTTAGTTCCCGGCTATTCGAGAACGATGAGCAGGTCACCGCCCTCGACCTGCTGAGCACCGCGCAGCGCCAGGCGCTGCACCACACCGGCCTTGGGCGCGGTGATCGCGGCCTCCATCTTCATGGCCTCGATGGTCGCGACCGTCTGACCGGCCTCGACGCTGTCACCCTCCGCGACGGCGGCGGTGACGACACCGGCGAACGGCGCCGCGACGTGGTTCGGGTTCGAGCGGTCGGCCTTCTCCGCGACCGGGATGTCCGCCGCGACGGACAGGTCGCGGATCTGGATCGGCCGCAGCTGGCCGTTCAGGGTCGCCATGACCGTGCGGATGCCGCGCGCGTCGGCCTCGGAGATCGCCTCCAGGCCGATGAGCAGGCGCACACCGGGCTCCAGGTCGACCGAGTACTCCTCGCCGGGACGCAAACCGTAGAAGAAGTCCTTGCTGCGCAAGACCGACGTGTCGCCGTACGCCTCGCGGTGCGTCAGGTACTCCTTGGTCGGCGCCGGGAAGAGCAGGCGGTTCAACGTCGCGCGGCGGCTCTCGGCCAGGCCCGCGGCGTCCTCGATGGTCAGCTCCGCGACGCCCTTCGGCGCGGGACGCCCCTGGAGTGCCTTGCTGCGGAACGGCTCCGGCCAGCCGCCGGGCGGGTCGCCCAGCTCGCCGTGCAGGAAGCCGATCACCGACGCCGGGATGTCGAACTTGCCGGGGTCGGCCTCGAAGTCCTTCGGGGACACACCCGCGCCCACCAGGTGCAGCGCGAGGTCGCCGACGACCTTGGACGACGGCGTCACCTTCACCAGGTGCCCGAGCATCCGGTCGGCGGCCGCGTACATCGCCTCGATCTCCTCGAACTTCTCGCCGAGACCGAGCGCAACCGCTTGCGTGCGCAGGTTGGAGAGCTGTCCACCGGGGATCTCGTGGTGGTAGACGCGGCCGGTCGGCGCGGGCAGGCCCGACTCGAACGGCGCGTAGACCTTGCGCGCGGCCTCCCAGTACGGCTCGAGGTCGCACACGGCCTGCAGGTCGAGGCCGGTGGAGTGCTCGGTGTGGTCGGTCGCGGCGACGATCGCCGACAGCGGCGGCTGCGACGTCGTGCCCGCCATGGACGCGGTCGCGCCGTCGATGGCGTCCACACCGGCCTGGATGGCCGCGAGGTACGTCGCGAGCTGGCCACCGGCCGTGTCGTGCGTGTGCAGGTGGACCGGGAGGTCGAACTCCTTGCGCAGCGCGGAGACCAGGCGTGCGGCCGCCGGCGGGCGCAGGAGTCCGGCCATGTCCTTGACGGCCAGCACGTGCGCACCGGCGCCGACGATCTGCTCAGCCAGCTTGAGGTAGTAGTCCAGTGTGTACAGACGTTCGTCCGGGTTGGACAGATCGGACGTGTAGCACAGCGCGACCTCGGCGATCGCGGTTCCGGTCTCCCGCACGGCCTCGATCGCCGGACGCATCTGCTCCACGTCGTTCAGCGCGTCGAAGATGCGGAAGATGTCGATGCCGGTCGCGGTCGCCTCTTCGACGAACGCCTTGGTCACGGCCTCCGGGTACGGCGTGTAGCCGACCGTGTTGCGACCGCGCAGCAGCATCTGGAGGTTGATGTTCGGCACGGCCTCGCGCAGCGCGGCCAGCCGCTCCCACGGGTCCTCGGCGAGAAACCGCAGCGCGACGTCGTACGTGGCGCCGCCCCAGCACTCCAGCGACAACAGCTGCGGCGTCAGGCGCGCGACGTGCGGCGCGACGGCGAGCAGGTCCTTGGTGCGCACTCGGGTGGCGAGCAGCGACTGGTGCGCGTCGCGGAACGTGGTGTCCGTGACGCCGATCGGCTTGGACTCGCGCAGCCAGCGCGCGAAGCCCTCCGGGCCCAGCTCGGTGAGCCGCTGCTTGGAGCCCGCGGGCGGCTCGGTGTTCAGGTCGACGACGGGCAGCTTGTCGCGCGGGTCCACGATGGACGGACGCGGCCCGTTCGGCTTGTTCACCGTGACGTCGGCGAGGTAGGTCAGCAGGCGCGTGCCGCGGTCGGCGGAGTGCCGCGCGGTCAGCAGGTGCGGACGCTTCTCGATGAACGACGTGGTGACGCGACCCTCGAAGAAGTCCGGTTCGTCCAGAACCGCCTGGAGGAACGGGATGTTCGTGGACACGCCGCGGATGCGGAACTCGGCGACCGCGCGGCGAGCGCGGGCCACGGCGGCGGGGAAGTTGCGGCCGCGGCAGGTCAGCTTGACCAGCATCGAGTCGAAGTGCGCGCCGATCGCGGTGCCGGAGCCGGTCGTGCCGCCGTCGAGGCGGATGCCGGAGCCACCGGGCGAGCGGTAAGCGCTGATCATGCCGGTGTCCGGGCGGAAGCCGTTCGCCGGATCCTCGGTGGTGATGCGGCACTGGAGCGCGGCGCCGCGGAGTTGCACGGTGTCCTGGCTCAGCCCGAGGTCCTCGAGCGTCTCCCCCGCGGCGATGCGCATCTGGGACTGGACGAGGTCGACGTCGGTCACCTCCTCGGTGACCGTGTGCTCGACCTGGATGCGCGGGTTCATCTCGATGAAGACGTAGTGGCCTTCGGGGTCGAGGAGGAACTCGACGGTGCCCGCGTTGCGGTAACCGATGTGCCGCGCGAACTTCACGGCGTCGGCGCAGATCCGGTCGCGCAGCTCGGGCGCGAGGTTCGGCGCGGGCGCGATCTCGATCACCTTCTGGTGGCGCCGCTGCACGGAGCAGTCGCGCTCGAAGAGGTGGATCACGTTGCCCTGGCCGTCCGCGAGGATCTGCACCTCGATGTGGCGCGGCTCGACGACGGCCTGCTCGAGGAAGACGGTCGGGTCGCCGAACGCGGACTCGGCCTCGCGGGACGCGGCTTCGAGCGCCTCGCGCAGCCCGGCGGGGTCGTCGACCTTGCGCATGCCTCGGCCGCCACCACCGGCAACAGCCTTTACGAATACTGGGAAACGCATCTTCTCGCTGGCGGCGAGCAGCTCGTCGACGTCCGACGACGGCGCGCTCGACTCCAGCACGGGAAGCCCGGCTTCGCGCGCGGCCGCGATGGCGCGCGCCTTGTTGCCGGTGAGCTCCAGCACCTCGGTGATGGGGCCGATGAACGTGAGACCCGCCTCACGGCACGCGAGCGCCAGTTCGGGGTTCTCCGACAGGAAGCCGTATCCGGGGTAGATCGCGTCGGCCCCCGCCTTGCGGGCGGCCTTGATGATCTCGTCGACGGAGAGGTACGCGCGGACCGGGTGACCAGGCTCACCGATCTCGTAGGACTCGTCTGCCTTCAAGCGGTGCAGCGAGTTCCTGTCCTCGTGCGGGAAAACGGCGACCGTGCCGGCACCCAGTTCGTAGGCCGCGCGGAACGCTCGGATCGCGATCTCGCCGCGGTTGGCGACAAGAACCTTGCGGAACATCCGTTCCCTCCCGGTTACTCGGCGGTCAGTTTCGGCACGTTACCTTGCTCCTCCCGCCACTCGGGAGATTCGTCCCACGTGACGGGCGTCATCCTGATCGATCCCTCGTGGAAGCACCCGGTCGGACTCCGCCGTGTAGTGGGAATAACCGGATCGAGTGACGATCTTCAGTGACATCTCGGTAGGGTGAGCCATATGGCCGGGGCCGATGGGACCGGGCAGCCTCCTGCCCGCACAGCACATTTCGACGTAGTTCTCCGTGGTTACAACCAGCGACAGGTGAACGAACGCGTCACCCGACTGGAGTTCGATCTTCGGAACTCCAGCCGCGCGCGTGACGCCGCTGCGGCGCAGGTCGGCGAGCTCAACAAGATCCTCAACGCGACGAGAGCCGAGCTGGACAAGGTCAAGGGCCAGCTCACCAACCTGGCCAACAGCCCGGTGAGCGCGTCCAACGTCACCGAGCGCGTGCGCGTGATGATGAGCCTGGCCGAGGAGGAGATCGCCGACATCCGCAAGGCGGCGGTCGACCAGGCGAACGGCGTCCGCGCCGAGGCGGACCGCTACGCGTCCGAGACGAAGGCCGCCCACGCCCGCCTGCTGTCCGAGGTGGACGAGCGCCGCAAGCAGCTGGAGCTCGCTCACCAGCAGCGCACCGCCGAGCTGAGCCAGCAGTACGACGAGCGCCGAATCGCACTCGAGGCAGAACACGAGCAGCTCCGCGCCAAGCTGTCCGCCGAACACGAGGCCCTGCTGGTCGAGGTCCGCGCCGACGCCGAGCGCGTGACCACCGAGTTCGACCGCAAGACGGCCGAACTGGAGGAGCGCCGCACCGCGCTGGAGCAGAAGTACTCCAAGTACCACGACGAGCTGGACAAGGAGTACGACGAGCTGCGCTCGACGTTGAACTCCGAACACCAGAAGATCCTGATCGACGCCCGCACCGAGGCCGAACGCGTTCTGGCCGAGGTGGCGGACCGCGAGAAGACCGCTGCCGCGGAACTCGCCGAGTCCCTGGCCGCCCAGAAGGCCGACACGGAGAAAATGATCTCCGAGCTGGAGTCCGAGGCCCTCATCAAGGTGGACGCGCTGACCACCGAGGCCACCACCAAGGCGGCCAAGACCGTCAGCGACGCAGACGAGTACGCGGCATCCAAGACCACCGAGGCCGACGAGTACGCGACGCGCACCATCGGCGAGGCCGACGCGAAGGCCACCGAGACGGTCCGCGCGGCCGAGGCCAAGGCGTCCGAAACCGTGCGCTCGGCCGACGAACACGCAGACCGCCGCCTGACCGCCGCGTCCCAGCGCGAGACCACGCTCCGCAAGGTCCACGACGACCTCACCGCCCAGTTCGCCGCAGCGCAGGACGCGGTCGCGAACGCGGTGAAGTCCCTGACGCCGCTGCCCTCGCCTGGCGATGACGCGAAGACCGAGCAGTTCCCGCTGCCCCGGCCCGACAAGGACCGCAAGAAGTCCTGACCTGCGCAAACGCCGAAACTGTCGGTGTCGCGTGAGATGCTGAAAACAGGGGTTCCCCCCGGCCGGGGACCCCTGTTTTGCGTTTCCAGGCCAGGCCAGGCCAGGCCAGGCACGGCTAGCGCGCTCGAGCTGGGCAGCGGGCCAGAGCAGTGGCGGGGCCGGAGCAGCGACAAGCCAGGGCGAGCGGGGTAGGCGCAGTCTGGGACGAGGCGCAACTGGGACGAGGCGGCGTGGGCGGGCCTGGCGGGACGGGTGACGGGTGACGGGCGGCGGGTGCGGAGACCGGCGGCCTGTGCCAAGCGGGCCGCGCGGCCCGCTTGGCAACGCTCACGCAGGCGTCCCCGCACGTGAGAACCCCCCGAATCGATGCTCCCAGCCAGCACCGACAATCCCCGGCCGCGCAGCGGCCTCAGCCATGAAACCGGTGCGAAAGCCAGCACTTCTGCGGCGCGGCGGAGACCCCGCGAGCGAAGCGAAGCCAGCACACCAAGCAACCCACACAAACCGGCAGGTACCAAGAGAGCCCAGCGAAAACCGGCAGATACCAAAAGAAAGAGCGCCCGCCGCACCAGCAACCCCCGCACTGCCAACCGGGCGCGGCCCCCGAACACAAACCGGCAGCCAAATGATCCCAAGCATCCGAACGGGCCAGGGGTGGGGAGGGGCTCGCTGATCAGGCGCAGCCTTGCCACATCGAAAAGCCCCTGTCAAGGCAGCTTTTCCGCCTTGACAGGGGCTTTTCGATGTGGCGACCGTGAGGTGATCAGCGAGCCCCTCCCCACCCCGTCAACGAAGAGAGTTGAGCCGCGCGGCTTGCCGAGTCAGGTGATCACGCTCAGCGAGGTTGGGCGCCTTCAAAGCAGCCTCGGCGTACAACCGAGCCGCAGCAACCACGTCGCCATCACGCTCATGGAGATAGGCAGCCACGGCCGCATACCGCGGCACCGACTCATCCACCCCCGCGAGCGCCGCGAGCCCGGCACGCGCCCCATCGGCCTCACCAACGGCAACCGCACGGTTGAGCCGCACAACCGGACTGTCAGTCAGCCGCGCCAACTCGTCGTACCACTCGACGATCTGCACCCAGTCGGTCTCCTCGGCAACAAGCGCGTCCGCGTGGAGTGCCGCGATGGCGGCCTGCGCCTGGAACTCGCCCAGCTGGTCGCGGGCGAGGGCCGCCTGCAGGATCTCGACGCCCTCGGCGATGGACGCGGTGTCCCACCGGCCGCGGTCCTGCTCGGCCAGCGGCACGAGGCTGCCGTCGGGCGTGGTCCGGGCGGCGCGCCGGGCGTGGTGGAGCAGCATGAGGGCGAGCAGGCCCGCCGCCTCGGGGTGGTCGATCGCGGACGCGAGCTGCCGGGTCAGCCGGATGGCTTCGGAGGCGAGGTCGACGTCGCCGGAGTAGCCCTCGTTGAAGACCAGGTAGAGAACGCGCAGCACGGTGGCGACGTCGCCGGGCTGGTCGAACCGCACGCCGGACACGGTGCGCTTGGCCCGGCTGATGCGCTGCGCCATGGTCGCCTCGGGCACGAGGTAGGCCTGGGCGATCTGGCGGGTGGTCAGCCCGCCGACGGCGCGCAGCGTCAACGCGACCGCGGACGACGGCGTCAGCGACGGGTGGGCGCACAGGAAGTAGAGCTGCAGCGTGTCGTCCACCGCGGGCGCGGACCCCGGCGCCGGCTCCTCGTCGACGACGTCCTCACGCCGGCGGCGGGCGGCGTCCGCCCTGGTCGCGTCGAGGAACCGGCGCCAGGCCACGGTGACCAGCCAGCCCTTCGCGTCCCGCGGCGGGTCGGTCGGCCAGACGCGGATCGCCTCGACCAGCGCGTCCTGCACGGCGTCCTCGGCCGCCGCGAAGTCGGCTCCGCGACGGACGAGGACCCCGAGCACGCTCGGCGTGAGGCTCCGGAGCAGGGCCTCGTTCATCTGAGTGGTCACTCGGTGATGGTGGGCGACACGCCGTAGAACGGGCGCAGCTCGAGCCACTCGTGGATCGGCTTCCCGCCCGCACCGGGGGCGGCCGACAGTTCCCCGGCGAGCTCGACGGCGCGCTCGTAGCTGTCGACGTCGATCACCATCCACCCCGCGATGAGGTCCTTGGTCTCGGCGAACGGGCCGTCGGTGACCGGCGGGCGCCCCTCGCCGCCGTACTGGACGAACGTCCCCTCGGGGGCGAGTGCCTGCTCGTCGACGTACTCGCCGGTCTCCTCGAGCCGGTTCGCGAAGTCGCGCATGTACTGCAGGTGGGCCGAGACCTCCTCGGGCGTCCACTGGTCCATGGGCACGTCGTTGACCGAGGCCGGAGCGCCGCGGTAGTGCTTGAGCAGCAGGTACTTGGCCATGGTGTTTCTCCTCGGTGCTGGTGCGACCCATTTTGGTCGCATTCACCTCGGGGACGGAGCCGATCACCGGTTCTCGACATCGCCGGCCGAAACTTTTTCTCGATCTACGGATGAGCCGGCAAAGCCCCGGAAGCGAACTGGGTCACGCAGGCCCCGGCGGCGTTGAAGTCGCTGGTGAACTCCAGCACGGACTTCCCGTCCAACGAGGTCAGCAGCGCCGGATGGTAGTTGGGGCAGTTCACGTCGCGGGCCTGAGGCACCGCGACGGGGGCAGGAGCCTCGTACCACTCCCCGACGCCGCCGTTGTCGTTGACGAACAGCCGAGCCCCGTTGGCCTCGTCGATCTTCCCGGACGAGTGCATCAACATCTGGCCGATCAACACCACCCGCCCGGCAGGAGTCCCGTTGGGAGCGAGAGCGATGGAGGGCGTGTGGGCGAAGTACCGCCCCTCCCGACTGTGCAACTGGGTGCCGAACGCAGCCCGATCTCCCCAGTTCCACCCATCAGCGGACGTCCGGTAGTAGGCCTCGCAGAAGTACTGCGACCTCTGCCCGCACACCTCGTAGGTCATGTAGTAGGACCCACCGGGCATGCGCCGCACGTGCGCCATCCCCGGCCGATACCCGCGCGGGCTGAGCGCGACCGTGAACTCCTTCGCCGACCAGTGCACCCCGTCAGCGGACACGGTCCGAGCGAGCACCTGGCTGTGCGAGACGCCGAAGCTCTCGTCGGCGAAGTGGCAGACCAACCGACCCGAGGCGTCGACGGAGAACTCGGGCTCCCAGATCCCGCCCCGGTTGGCCGACGACGCGCACGTCGACAGGTACGACCAAGTCGTGCCGGCGTCGGGGCTGCGCCAGATGCGGATCTCCATGCCGTGTTCCTTGGTGCCGACGGACCCGGCCCACAGCACGGTCCCGGCGGGCATGTCCCCCACCGGCGAAGGCAGCTCGTACAGGTGAGCGCAGCACATGAACGACGTCGCCGCGAGGGTGTCGGTGAAGACGGCCGCGCGGCGGAACGAGCGGCCATGGCGGTTGCCGCGGTAGATCTCGGTCTGCGTCCACTTGTTGACGCTCACCAGGATGTCGCCTGCGTTCCGGCCGTGTTCCAGGCGGATCGCGTGCGGGTAGCGGGATTCCTCACCGCTCAACGCCTTGACCTCGGCCGCGGAAGCCGGAGAGGCAACGCACAGCAGCAACGCACAAACGATGATCACGTGACGCACAAGGCGGGAGGGTAGGGCCGATACGGACTATTCCGGCGCGCGACACACACCCATGTCGCCCAACCGGGGGCTGCGCCTCACCGCACCGCGCGGGACGCTCGAAAGCAAATGGCAGCCATGCGGCAGAAACACCTCAACCAGGCGCTGATGCGCATCCCGAGGCGCGCCGAGAGCACGGACAGGTACTCGCTCGCCAGCACGTACGTCGCGGCGGGGAGTTTCTCGGCGATGTTGCACTCAACCGATCATCAGATCCTTTACGGGCGCAGAGGAACGGGGAAGACGCACGCGTTGCAGTTCCTCAGCGACCTCGTCGACCGCACCGGGGACGTGCCGATCTACCTCGATCTGCGCACCATCGGGTCGGCGGGCGGGATGTACGGGGACAGCTCGGTCGACACGAACGTCCGGGGCACGCAACTGCTCGTCGACACGCTCGAAGCGGTGCACGAGGAGCTGCTGACGCTCGCGTCCGAGCGGGACATCGGCGACGAGACGAAGTTGCTCGAAGCACTCGACACGCTGGCCGAGGCGGCGACGGTCGTCGAGGTCGTCGGGCAGGTCGAGCAGGAGACCAGGGTCGGCGGCACGCGCAGCCACGAACAGGGGCTCGAGTTGAGCCGGGCGCCGAAGATCTCGCTCGGCAGCAGACAGGCGGTCAGCGCGGAGAGCAGGACGCGACGCACCGGCGTCGAACGGCACCACATCGTCTTCGGGCCGCTTTCCCGCGCGCTGCGGGGAATCACGCGCGCGCTGGGACGCCGCAGGCTCTGGCTGCTGCTCGACGAGTGGAGCAGCATTCCGCTCGATCTCCAGCCGCTGCTCGCGGACCTGTTGCGGCGCAGCGTGCTGCCCGCGCAGGGCATCACGGTCAAGATCGCCGCGATCGAGCGGCGCAGCAAGTTCTGCGAACCCGGTGCCGCCGGGGACTACGTCGGCATCGAGGTCGGCGCGGACGCCGCCAGCGCGGTCAGCCTCGACGACGTCATGATCTTCGACCACACGCAGGCAGGCGCGCGCGAGTTCTTCGCCGAGCTGTTCTTCAACCACGGCATGGCGCGCATGCCCGCCAGCGCCGGAAAGCCGGAGGACGCCGAGTCGTTCGTCGAGCTGCTGTTCCGCGGCAACGCGTTCAACGAGCTCGTGCGCGCCGCAGAAGGCGTGCCGCGCGACGCGATCAACATCGCCGCGCTGGCCGCACAGCACGCGCACAACGAGCCGATCGGCATCGCCGACATCCGCCGCGCCGCGCGCGACTGGTACCTGCGCGACAAGCAGACCGCCATCAGCGAGAACTCCGCCGCCCGCCGGATGCTGCGGCTGCTCGTCGACGAGGTCGTCGGACGACGCCGCTCGCGCACGTTCGTCGTCGACCAGATGTCCTGCCTGCGGCACGAGACGATCGACGAGCTCTACGACGCGCGGCTGCTGCACGTCCTGCGCCGCGGCATCGTCGACAGCAAGACGCCCGGCGCGTTGTACGACGGGTTCGCCATCGACTACGGCTGCTACGTGTCGCTGCTCATCGACGGTGAGGTCAGTTCGCGGCCCCGCGACAAGGGCGGCTGGCTCGCCTCGCCCAAGAGCATGCCTCCCGACGGCTTCAGCCTGTCGCGGGAAGCACTCGACCTCACGAAACTCGGTCCGCCTTGACGAACGCGCGCCACGCCGACGCCGAGAACCTGAGCTGCGGACCTGTCGCGTCCTTCGAGTCACGCACGCGCACAGCCTGCGAAAACGCCACCTCGACGCACTCGCTGTCCACCGAGTCGGCACTGGTGTAGCTGCTCTTACGCCAAACGCAGTCCTGGGGCATTGCGGTCCTCTCGCGGTCGGCTGACGAGATCCGTCAGCAGCTTCCGCGATTGTCCCTCACTCAACGCAACACCATCCAGCTGCTCGAAGGTGTCCTTGCAGTGCGTGATCGCGCCAGGATCCTGCACGAACACCTTCGCTAGGGCACTCTCCGTGAACGCCACCGGCGCCAGCTTCTCGTACTGCCACAGGATGTAGGTCGCCGGGAGCGCGCCGACCAGGCCGCTCGACTCCGGCACGATGCGCAAGATGTGGGTGCGGAACAGCAGGCGCCGGTACTGCTCCTCCATGACCTCGTCACTCCCCACCTTCATCCGCAGCGCGAACTCGTGCACGAAGAAGGTGCACTCCGGCCGATCATGCCGCCGCAGAATCGCCTGCCTCTCCATGCGAAAGCGGACGAAGGCCTCGACATCCTCGTCAGCCACGTTTCCGGACTGCCCGCACAACGCTCGCGCGTAATCCTCGGTCTGGAGCAAACCCGGAATCGATACCATGGTGTAGCTGGTGATCTTGCTGGCTGAGGCCTCAGCCAGCGCCATCGTGCGCAGGTTCTGCGGCACCTGCACGAAGTAGGTGTCGAAAGCGTTGCGGTACCGGGAGAGGAAGCCCTCTACGAACTCGCGATCCTGGCCGCACACCGTCAGATACTGGACGATGTCGATCTCACTCGCCCGCGCCTTGCCGTTCTCGACGTTCGAGACCTTGCTCTGGTCCCAACCGAGAAAGTCACCCATGGCCACGCCGTTGTACTTGGTCTGCTTCTCGCGGATGCGGCGCAGCTCGTCGCCGAGATCCCGGCTGTACGGCGTGGAGGTGTTGCAGGTCATAGCCCCGAAAGTAGGGTATGGACCCGTTCCATAGGCGACCCCGTTCGGGTGGGGACAACCGTTTACTCAGGCCTTTTCCAGGAACTCCGCTCGTTCCTCGGTGAGCAGCCCTGCGACCATCGCGGCGAGGCCCGGCTGCGTCTTGAGGTCGGGGTCGACGTCGACGAACGCCTGCGCCTCGACGCGCGCGGCGGTGATGACGTCCTCGTCCCGCAGCAGCGACAGCATCTTCAAGGCCGAGCGCTTGCCGGACTGGGCGGCGCCCAGGATGTCGCCCTCGCGGCGCAGCTCCAGGTCGAGCTGGGCCAGCTCGAAACCGTCCAGAGTGGACTCGACGGCGCGCAGGCGGTCCATCGTCGGCGTGGCCTCTGGCATGTCCGTGACCAGCAGGCACAGGCCGGGCGCGCTGCCTCGGCCTACGCGGCCGCGCAGCTGGTGGAGCTGGCTGACGCCGAAGCGGTCCGCATCCATGATCGCCATGACGGTCGCGTTCGGGACGTTCACGCCTACCTCGACGACCGTGGTCGCGACGAGCACCTGCACGTCGTTGGCCGCGAAGCCGCGCATCACGGCGTCCTTCTCGTCGGACGGCATGCGCCCGTGCAGGATCTCGATGCGCAGGCCCTTCAAGGGGCCCGCTGCCAGCATGTTCGCGACGTCCACAACGGACAGCGGCGGGCGGCGCTCCGACCCGTCCTCCGACGGCGGCTCGTCGTCGTCGCCGTCGCCGATGCGCGGGCACACGAAGTACGCCTGGTGGCCCTGCGCCACTTCCTCCCGCACGCGGGCGAACGCGCGGTCCAGCCAGGCCGGCTTCTCGCGCATCGGCACGACCGAGGTCTTGATGGGTGAACGGCCCTGCGGCAGCTCGCGCAGCGCGGAGACCTCCAGGTCGCCGTACACGGTCATGGCGACCGTGCGCGGGATCGGCGTCGCCGTCATGACCAGGACGTGCGGGTTCTCCTTGCCCGCCCTGGCGCGCAACGCGTCCCGTTGCTCGACGCCGAAGCGGTGCTGCTCGTCGACGACGACCAGACCGAGCGCGTGGAACTCGACCTTGTCCTGGATGATCGCGTGCGTCCCGACGACGATGCCCGCCTCGCCGGTGACGATGTCCAGCAGCGCCTGCTTGCGCTGCGCGGTGTTCATCGAGCCGGTCAGCAGCGTCACGCGCGTCGACTGCTCCGCGGCGCCCAGCTCCCCCGCCATCGCGAGGTCGCCGAGCATCTCGCGCAACGAGCGGGCGTGCTGCGCGGCGAGGACCTCCGTCGGCGCGAGCATCGCGGACTGCCGACCCGAGTCGACGACCTGCAACATCGCCCGCAACGCGACCATAGTGTTGTGCGTGACCACGAAGTGATCAGTGACGTACAGCTGGTCCTTGTGCGCGATCGAGATGCACTGAACCGGCTTCCTGCCGACGAACTCCACCGCACGAATGGCGCGGACGGGCTTCTCGTACTTGGTTCTCTCCCTGACGAGGTCGGCTTTGCGCTTGAGCCGGAAAGGCGGGAACTGATTGGGCAGGCGAAGGCTCACCTGGTGATAGGTGTTGCCGGCCTTGGTCACCGGACGCACCCGGCCCGTGCCCCCCAACGACTCTGCCAACCAGGCGATGTTGTCGGCAAGCGCGGGGGACGCGGACAGGAAGCTCACGTCGGAGCCGCACTTGCTGTTGATCGTGCCGTCGGTGTCGAGCAGGCCTTGGAGCAGAGCGAGCCGATCCTTGACAGGCGCGACCAGATAGCGCTCGGGAACGTACTTGTCCTCTGCCTGGTGGCCGTACGCGCCTAGTTGTCGCAACGCAGCAAGTAGGGGGTTCGTCCCCCTACGACAGCCATTGACGTACCAGTCATGGGGGCGGTGAGCAGATTTGGCGAGATGTGTCCCCTTCGGGAGTGCCGCCATCGCTGCCACGAGCAATTCTGGGTCCGCAGTCGTGAACACGACACGGCCGTTCAACAAGGAGCCGTCACCGAGCAACAGACCCAGCAAGTAAGGATCAATCGCCTGCTCAGCAACGCAGTCCAGCTCGGGCGCGGCTACCACTGGCAGGTGCCACTTCGAAGCCCCGTTCGCCGTGACCAGGTCGTCACGAATCTCGCGCGTGGACAACACCTTGAGCGGATTGCCACGATTCCGCCGGACAGTGGTGTTGACCGCCCACAGGTGCTCGAGATCGCATTCAACGCTCCGGCCATCGGACAGCACCATCCGGTAGACATCGCGTTCACCTTGGGGGAACACGCCGGTCACCACCGTCACGTCGCCGTCCGCGGCGATGATCTCGTCGCCCACCTGGACGTCGCCCATCAGCTTGAACCCCGTGGGCGTGAGCACCTTCGCGTCGAGCGGCTGGGCCTTGCCCGAACCAACTTCCCCCTGCAGGAGGCGGTTCATCGGGTGCGTGCCCGTGACGTCGCGCGCGATCTCCTCTCCCACCGCGACCTGCCCGGCCGTGAGCGTGAACGGCAGGCGCTCGTCGAACGCGTCGAGAATCGCGCCTTCGACAGGTGCGCACGACGGGGCCGGGCGCGCGCCGGCGGACTTGCGGCGCTGGGCGAGCGCGAGCTGGACGGCCAGCGCCTCGTCCCACTTCAGGCGCTTCTGGGCGATCGAGATCTCGGCCCAGCTCTCCGGGCGGTGGATCGCGCGCAGCGCCTTCTCCAGGCCGATCAGGTCGTGCCGCTCGCGCACCTCCGCGGGCAGCGGGTCCGTCTCGACGCCGTCCCAGATCTCCAGCAGCTGCTTGACGCAGTTCTCGATGTTCCAGGTGTTGATGCCCTGCGACGCCGGGTAGACGGGCAGGAACGCCTTGAGGAAGTCCGAGCCCGACGCCTCGTCCGTGAGCACCTCGTACGCGGGGTGCGCGAGCTGGAGCTTGTTGCGGAACTGGCCGACCTTGCCCGCGAACAGCGCCTTCGTGCCGGGCAGCAGCTCCTTCTCCGCCGAGTGCGCCGGGCCGCCGAAGAAGACGAGGTGCAGCTCGCTGGTGCCGTCCGTGATCACCGCCTCGGTCATGTGGCCGCGGCGGGCCTTCATGGACCGCTTGGTGCACTTCTTCACCTTGGCCTGCACGGAGACGTGCTCGCCGAGCTCCAGCGACGCGATCTCGGTGAGCTTGCCGCGCTCGTCGTAGCGCCGCGGGTAGTGGCGCAGCAGGTCGCCGACCGTCGTGAGGCCGAGGCCGGACTCCAGTGCGTCGGCGGACTTCTTGCCGAGCAACGGCTGCAGCTTGTCGTCGAAGGAGATCATCGCTGCCATTGAACTACTCGACACCGACAAAGATGACGGCGTCCGGCTGTCCGCCCGGATACGCGGTCACTTCCACCTCCGGATGGGTGACCCGCAGATGATCTTCCAGCGTCTCGACGAGACCGCCTGGGCAGGCCTCGCCGAGGATGAGCGTCACCAGCTCACCGCCACCGCCGAGCATCCGGTCGACCAGGCGGCACGCGAGGTCGCACAGGTTCTCCGGCGACGCGGGGCCCGGCTCGATCAGCACGACCTCGCCGTCCAGCATGCCGAGCAGGTCGCCCGGCTGGCAGCGGCCGACCCACGTGATCGCCTCGCGGTCGGACACCTCGAGCTCGCCGCGTCGCGTGGCGGCCGAGGCCTCGGCCATCGCGACCACGTCGTCGCCCGCGCGGCGGGACGGGTCGTGCACGGCCAGCGCGGCCAGCGCCTGCACCGGTGAGAACGTCGGGACGACCACGACGTCCTGGCCTGCCGCGACGGCGTAGGCGATGGCCTCGTCGAGCTGGTCGCGCACGTCCGGGTCGCCCGGCAGCACGGCGACGTGCCGCGCGCGCGTGCCCGCGATGGTGCTGAGGAGGTCGTTGGCCGTGACGTCGCGCGCGAGGTCGACCACCGAGGCGCCCTCGGCGCGGAACAGGTCCACCGCGCCGCTGGCGAGCACGACGATCGCGCGGTCGCGGACGAAGCGGGACGCCTGCGCGGCGATCTGGTCCGCGAAGCGCTGCACGGTGATGCGGTGCGGGCGGCCGGTGCGCACGCCCGCTTCGATGGCGGCGCCGATGTCGTTGCAGTGCACGTGCACGGTCCACAGGCCGTCGCCGTCGCCGACGGCCGAGACGCAGTCGCCGAGCTGGTTGAGGTCGATCTTGAGCTGATCGACCTCGTCCGTGCCGTCGAGGAGGTACATGACCTCGTACTCGAACTCGGCCGACCCCGCCTCGCGGTCGGTCGTGAGCGACTCGAGGGTGCGCGGGACGATGTTCGCGGGCAGCGTCGCGAGCTCCTTGCCGGTGACGATCGCGGCCAGTGTGTCCAACAACACAAGCAGACCCCGGCCACCTGCGTCGACCACCCCGGCCTTGGCCAGCACGGCGAGCTGGCGCGGCGTCTCGGCCAGTGCCTCGGCACCCGCCTTCGCCGCGGCCGTGACGACCTCGTCGAGCTCGTCGGTCGACGTGTCCTTGGCGGCCTCCGCGGCCGCGTGGAGCACGGAGAGGACGGTGCCCGCCACCGGGTTGGAGACGGCCGCGGTGGCCAGCTCGTCGGCCCGGTGCAGCGCCTGCCTGAGCGCGGTGCCGGTGAGGCTGCTGAGGTCCTTCGCGGCCTCCGCCAGGCCCCTGAGCGCCTGCGACAGGATCACGCCCGAGTTGCCGCGCGCCCCGGCGAGCGCACCCTTGGCGAGCGCGGACAGCGCCTCGCCGACGCCGCTCATGGGCGCGCGCAGCAGTGCGTCCAGCGCGGACTGCATCGTGTGCAGGAGATTCGTGCCCGTGTCACCATCGGGGACCGGGAAGACGTTGATCTGATCGATGGCCTCGCGATTCGCGTCCAACGACCGGACGCACGCGTCCGCCCAACGTCGCACCGCCACCGCATCCAGATCGTGCATGGCGGCGAGGGTATCCACCCGGTTTGGTTCCCGTGCAGGCCACCGGCTACCCTTGCTGGGTTGCCGTGCCCGGTTGAGGCTTGTGCATACGCTTGCGCGCCCGCCGGGGCGTGAGACACCAGCAATCTAGAAGGAGTGGCTGACGTGGCTGCCGTGTGCGACGTCTGTGCAAAGGGGCCGGGCTTCGGCCATTCGGTTTCGCACTCCCAGCGGAAGACGAACCGCCGCTGGAACCCGAACATCCAGTCCGTGCGCGCGAAGGTCTCGTCCTCGCAGCGCCAGCGGATCAACGTGTGCACCTCGTGCCTGAAGGCCGGCAAGGTGGTGCGCGGCTGAGACCGCGCTTTACTTGCTCGTCGTGATGAGCCCGGCTTCGGCCGGGCTCATTGCTTTTCGGACCCTGACCAGGCACAACGCCCCGGCGATGATCGCCCCGGTGCCGCCGATCGCGAACACCCAGCGCGGGCTGAGCGAGAGCAGCAGGACACCGCCCGCCGCCGTGCCGACGAGGTTGGCCGCCGTGACCACCGAGCTGACCGCGGCGAACACCCTCCCGCGGATCTCCTCCGGGGTGCGCATCCTGATCAGCACCTTCTCCGTGACGTTGTCCACGCCGTTGCAGATGCCGCCGAGGAACCAGCCGATCCCGTTGGCGACCACGTAGGGCAAGGCCGCCGGGATCAGCACGGCCGTCCCGATGCCGATTCCCGCCACGCCCAGCCACCCCGCTACCTGACGTTCCCTGGTCAGACGCGCTGCCAGGCGGTTGCCGACCAGGAGGCCGAGCATCCAGCACGACTGGATGGCGCCGAAGGTGAACTCGTCGCCGTTGAGGACGTAGCGGACGTACGCGGGGTCTGCGACGTTGATCAGGACGACGCAGCCGACGAAGCTCGCCAGACCGCTGATGCCCGCCAGGAGGACCTTGTCCGTCCTGACGTGGCGCAGGCCCGCGGTGGCGCTGGGGCGTTCCTGGTGATCGCCCGGCCGCGGGCGGCGTTCCTGCCGCACGAAGGCCAGCGCCAGCGCCTGGAGCGCGAACGTGGCACCGTCGATGACGAGCGCCGGGCCGTAGCCGAAGTGGCCCGCCAGCAGTGCGCCGCCCGTCGCGCCCGCCAGGATGCCCAGGCTGCGGCCGGTGCCCATCCACGCGTAGGCCTTGGTCGAGTTCTCCTCGCCCGCGATGTGCGGGATCAGTGCCGACTGGGCCGGGGCGGTGATCGCCCGGCCGCAGCCGGAGAGGAAGACGAGGGTCAGCACCAGCGCCGGGACGGTCATGGCGGTGGCGATCGCGGCGGTGACCGCGCCCTGGCACAGCAGGGCCGCGATGAGGAGTCTGCGGTTCGGGAAGCGGTCGACCAGCCAGCCCGCGATCGGGGCACCCAGTGCGATCGGGAGCATCTCGGCCACCAGGACCCCTGCCACCAGCAGCGGGCTGATCGGGGTCGCCCAGAGGAGCAGGACGATCATGGTGATCGCGTTGCCGAAGTCGGACACCACTGCGCCGCCTACGACCAACGGCAGGTCGCGTTTCCCCCACATGCCTCGCGACGCTACTGATCAGGCGCTGTTCGGCCCATCGGATTTCACGCCGCGCGAAATGCCCTCCAGCGCGATGGTCATCAAGCGTTCCGCCGCGTCCGGATCGCCCTCGGTGACCGACGAGATCGCGCCCGCCAGGGTCAGCAGGTCGCCGATGGTCACGTCCGGGCGCACGGTGTCCTCGCGTTCCAGCAGCTCGCTTCCCGTCGCGATGATCATCGCGTGGCAGTCGGCGCCGTTCGTCAGCGACGGGCCGAGGCCGCGGTTGGCGGCGGCGTGCCGCGCGACGGCGCGCAGCCACGGGACCAGTTCCTCCGCCTGCGCGCACAACGCTTCCACCCGTTCGCGGAAGACGGCGTCCAGCAGCGCCTGCCGGGACGGGAAGTGCCGGTGCAGCGTCGCGGAACCCACGCCTGCCCGCCGCGCGATCTCCTCGAGCGACGCCTCGGCGCCCTGCTCGGCCACGACCTCCTCCGCGACGGCCAGGATCCGCTCGTAGTTGCGGCGCGCGTCCGCTCGCATCCGAAATCTCCTTGCTAACCGGGGTACCCCTCCATATCGTAGCGACCAGCAAACGGAGGACCACCCCGGTTAGGAGCTCGGTGATGGACATCGTTGTGGTGGGCGCGACCGGATCGCAGGGCGGCGCGGTGGCGAAGCACCTGCGCGCGGGCGGCTGGACGGTGCGGGCGCTGTCCCGCTCACGGCCGGGGTTCGTGCACGCAGACATGGAGGACGTGGCGTCGCTCGTGGCCGCGATGGAGGGCGCGCACGGCGTGTTCAGCGTCCAGCCGACCGTCGGCTCCCCCGGCACCGCGCCGGACTTCTCCGCCGAGGACGAGGTGCGCTGGGGCATGAACGTCGCTTCGGCCGCGGCCGAAGCGGGCGTGCGGCACTTCGTCTACACGTCGGTCGCCGGCACGGGCAGGCACCTGGAGGAGCGGTTGCCCGTGAACCTGATCAGCAAGTGGCGCATCGAGGAGCACATCTACGCGCGAGGACTGCCCGCGACGGTGCTGCGGCCGGTGTCGTTCCTGGAGAACTTCACCGGCGACTACGCGTTGCACGACGACTTCATGGCCACCGGGCTCGCCCCGGACGTGCCGCAGCAGCTCATGGCCGTCGACGACGTGGGCATGATCGCCGCGCAGGCGTTCGCCGACCCGGCGAGCTGGATCGGCCGCACCGTCGAGCTCGCCGGCGACTCGGTGACGCCCGTGGAGATCGCGGCCGCCTTCTCCGAGGTGCTCGGGCGACCGTTGCCGTACGAGCAGATCCCGTTGGAGGCCATGCCCGCGGACTTCGCGTTCGCCAACCGGTGGCTCAACGAGCTGGGCTACCGGGTGGCGAAGCTCCACCCCGGCCTGATGAACCTGCGCACGTGGCTGCACGCCACGGGCGCGGCTCAGCTCAGGGCAGCTTCCAGTCAATCGGCTCCGCGCCCTGCTTCTGCAGCAGCTCGTTGGCCCGGCTGAACGGCTTGGAGCCGAAGAAGCCGGAGTGCGCCGACAGCGGCGACGGGTGCGCGGACTCGATGCAGGGCAACGGCTCCAGCAGCGGGCGCAGGTTGCGGGCGTTGCGGCCCCACAGGATCGCGACCATCGGCTCGTCGCGGGCGGCGAGCGCCTTGATCGCCTGCTCCGTCACGGCTTCCCAGCCCTTGCCCTGGTGCGCGTTGGCCTTGCCCGGCTGCACCGTCAGCGCGCGGTTGAGCAGGAGCACGCCGCGGTCGGCCCACGGCGTCAGGTCTCCGTTGGAGGGCAACGGGTGCCCGAGGTCCTCCGCGTACTCCTTGTAGATGTTCACCAAGGACTTCGGCAGCGGACGAACGTCCGGCGCGACGGAGAACGACAGGCCGACCGCGTGGCCGGGCGTCGGGTACGGGTCCTGGCCGACGATCAGCACGCGGACGCCGTGGAACGGCTGCTTGAACGCGCGCAGCACGTTCTCGCCCGCTGGCAGGTAGGTGCGGCCCGCGGCGACTTCCTCGCGCAGGAACTCACCCATGGCGGCAATGCGGTCGGCAACCGGGGCGAGTGCTTCAGCCCAGCCGGTCTCGACGATCTCGTTCAGAGGACGTGCCACGGCGAAGGACCTTATCTAATCGAGGCGCCGCAACCCCGACCGGTACACCTCAATGTTGGCAACGTATTTCTCGACGATGAAGCTCCACGCCTTTTCCGGCACAACGTGTCCCTCCCGCACGCGTGCGGGCACGCCGAGCGCCATCGAGCGCTCGGGAAGCCTGCCGTCGAACGACATCACCGCGCCCGCGCCGAGGATCGCGCCGTTGCCGACGATGGAACCGTTGAGCACCACGGATCCCGACGCGATGAGGCAGTCGTCGCCGATCGTCGCGCCCTCGATGTGCACGTTGTGCCCGATGACGCACGACGAGCCGATGTGCACCGGGTGCACCTCGGTGCAGTGCACGACCGTGCCGTCCTGCACGCTGGTGCGCTCGCCGACCTCGATGCGCCCGTAGTCGCCGCGCAGCACGGCCTGCGGCCACACCGAGGAGAACGCGCCGATGCGCACGTCACCGATGACGGTCGCGTCCGGGTGCACGTAGGCGTCCGGATGGATGTGCGGCTCGTACTCCCCGAGTGCATAGATGGCCATGGGCCGAACTTACAGGTCCTTCGCGTAGCAAACGCTTTCCGGTTCGTCCTTGTACACGCCGTACTTCTCGATCTCGGTGTATCCGCTGGACACGTACAGGCCGATCGCCTCGGGCTGCGCCTGGCCGGTCTCCAGCACCATGCGCCGGTGGCCAGCCGCACGCGCGGTCGACTCGAGGTGCGCGAGGACCTGCCGGGAAAGCCCGCGGCCGCGCAGGCGATCGATGACGTACATGCGCTTGATCTCCGCGCCGCCCATCGCGGAGTGGTAGCGCCAGCCGCCGCAGGCGACCGGGACGCCGTCGGAGTACCCGATGGCGAAGTAGCCCTCCGGCGCCGCGAACTGGGCCGGGTCGACGGGCGTGGCATCGACGTCGCCGTAGCGGACGACGTACACCTGCTGCAGCTCCGCGATCAACTTCATCGCGTCTGGATGGTCATACGCGACCGTGAATAGTTCCACGCACTCCAGTCTACGTGCGCCAGTGCTCCCAGCCAGGAGGTTTCTCGTACACCCGGCCGTCGACGGTGACGCCACTGCCCGCGCGCACGGTGCCGATGGTCTGCCAGTCCTCGGGCACGGTCTTCGGGCCGGGGAACGTCGCCGCGAGAGCGTGATCCTCGCCTCCGGTGAGCGTCCAGTGCCTGGCGTCGGCGCCGAGCGCGGACGCGACATCCAGCAGGCGCGGGTGCACGGGGAGCAGCTCGGTGCGGATGTCGATCGCCACGCCCGAGGCCTTCGCGATGTGGCCGAGGTCCGCGAGCAGGCCGTCCGAGACGTCGACCATGGCCGTGGCGCCTGCCTCGGCCGCCTGCGGGCCCGCCGGGTACGGCGGCTCGGGCGTGCGCTGCGCGGCCACGATGCCGACCGGCGAGCGGAAGCCGCGACCGAGCACGGCCAGACCGGCGGCCGCCCAGCCGAGCTTCCCGCACACCGCGACGACGTCACCGACGAGCGCGCCCGACCGGGTAACTGGCTCGAGCCCGTTCATGTCGCC
This sequence comes from Lentzea tibetensis, assembly GCF_007845675.1. Lineage (GTDB taxonomy): Bacteria > Actinomycetota > Actinomycetes > Mycobacteriales > Pseudonocardiaceae > Lentzea > Lentzea tibetensis. The sequence continues at coordinate 30,564 of NZ_VOBR01000041.1, forward strand.
GAGTGCCGTGATGGAGATCACCAGCGTGGGGGAGCTGACCATGTCGCCGCCGACGACGCCAGCGCCGGCGACCGCGGCCTCCGCCCAGAGACCGGTCATGACCCCCTCGACGAGTGACGCGGGGGTGTCCGGAGGACAGGCGAAACCGACCAGCAGCGCCGACGGCAGCGCCCCCATCGCGACGATGTCCGCGAGGTTCACCGCGGCCGCTTTTCGGCCGACCTGCTCGGGAGACGACCAGTCCAGTCTGAAGTGGACACCCTCGACGAGGACGTCCGTCGAGGCCACGACGCGGCCGTCCGGCACGGCGACGACAGCGGCGTCGTCACCGGGGCCGAGCAACGTGGTGGGGGGCTGCGCCCGACCGGCCGTCACCCGATGGATGAGACGGAACTCACCCACTTCGGCGACCGTCTCCGCGTCGCGCGGCGGCTCCGGACGCAAAGTTGCCTCCCAATCTGAGCATTCGGAACCCCAACTGGGGTACGTTGCGTGACACGTTCCTACCCCGACCCAACCTGTCGCGACGAAGGGGCACGCCGTGGTGCACGCATACATCCTCATCCAGACCGAGGTCGGGAAGGCCGCCGCAGTCGCCTCCGAAATCTCCGGTATCGCCGGTGTCACGACGGCCGAGGACGTCACCGGCCCGTACGACGTCATCGTGCGCGCCGAGGCCGACACCGTCGACCAGCTGGGCCAGCTCGTGGTGGCCCGCATCCAGAACGTCGAGGGAATCACCCGGACGCTGACCTGCCCGGTGGTGCACCTCTAGGTCCGTGCTGTCATAGCCGTGTGACACAGGAATCCACTTCGGTGCTGTCCCGGCCGCTGATCGCGGTCGCGGTCGGGCTCGCCGTGCTGCTCGCGGTCGGCGTCGCGGCGATCGGACTCGTGCTGGGGACCGGTAACCCGGAGGAGACCCCGTCGGACCGCACGGGCCCCATCGCGCTGGTGACGGTCGACGCGCCCGCCGCCGCGTCCCCGGAGTGCACGTCGCTCGTCGAGAAGCTCCCCGTCGGGCTGCCGTCCGGTAAGGACATGCTGCCGCGCAGGGAGATCGCCTCGCCCGCACCCGTCGGTGCCGTGGCGTGGGGCGACGCGAAACACGACCCGGTGGTGCTGCGCTGCGGCCTGAACCGGCCGAACGAGCTCACCCCCACGTCCGAGCTGCGGGTGATCTCCGACGTGCAGTGGCTGCGCGTCGAGGGCTCCGGCACCGCGACCTGGTTCGTCGTGGACCGTCCCGTGTACGTGGCGCTCACGGTGCCCGACGACGCGGGCACGGGGCCGTTGCAGGACGTCTCCACCACGATCCGCGACCTGCTGCCGAAGACCGCGGTGAAGACGTCCGCCTGACTAACGCAGGCCCGTGCCGCGGGCGAGCGCGGTGTCGATGAGCGTGGTCAGCAGGGTGGTGTAGTCCACGCCGGTCTCCGCCCACATGCGCGGGTACATGGAGATCGGGGTGAAGCCCGGCATCGTGTTGATCTCGTTGATCACGAGCTCGCCGCCGTCGGTGACGAAGAAGTCCACCCTGGACAGTCCCTGGCAGTCGAGCGCGTGGAAGGCCGTGACGGCCATCTCGCGCAGCTGCCGCGCGGTCTCGTCGTCGAGCTTCGCGGGGATGTCGAACTCGCAGACGTCGTCGAGGTACTTGGCGTCGAAGTCGTACCAGTCGACGCCCTCGCCGACGATGCGCAGCTCGGCGGGCAGCGACGCCTCGACCCGGCCGTCGGGGAACTCCAGCACGCCGCACTCGATCTCGCGGCCGGTCACCGCGGCCTCGATGATGACCTTCGGGTCCGTCTCGCGGGCGTGCGCGATGGCCGCGTCGAGGTCCGCCCAGTCCTTGACCTTCGAGATGCCGACGGACGACCCGGCGCGCGCCGGCTTCACGAACACCGGCAGGCCGAGGCGGTCGCGCTCGTCGAGCGACAGCGTCTCCTGGCGCCGGTCGAGCACGGAGAACGTGCCGACGGGCAGCCCGGCGGCCTGCAGGACGCGCTTGGCGAACGCCTTGTCCATGGCCATCGCGCTCGCCAGCACGCCAGGTCCGACGTAGGGCAGCGCCGTCAGCTCCAGCAGACCCTGGATGGTGCCGTCCTCGCCCCACGCGCCGTGCAGGACGGGGAACACCACGTCGACGTCCGCCAGCGCGTGGCTCGGCTCGATCGGGGCCAGCTCGCCGAGCGACCGCACCGTCGGCAGGTTGCGGCCGCTCATCTCCAGCGCACTGGTGTCGCCCTTGCCGAGCACCCAGCCGCCCTCGGGGGTGATGCCGACCGGCACCACCTCGAATCGCTCGCGGTCGAGGTGGGACAGCACGCTTCCGCCCGACACGCACGAGATCGTGTGCTCGGAGCTGCGGCCGCCGAACACCACGGCCACCCTCGTCTTGCGCTGCGTACCAGTCCCTTGCGTCATAGCGCCCGACCATACCCGTTTGGGCTAATTGGTCTTTACGGGCAGCGCCTCCAGTGCAGGTCCCAGGTCGTCTCGCCGGCGTCCCGGAAGAGGTAGCTGGTGGTGTCCGGGTCCGATGTGCCCCTGGCGACCCGCAGCTCGACGTTGAGGTTGAAATTCCGCTTCTCGCCGCACGGGTGGAAGACCAGCTCGTCGATGCCCACGTGGTCCTCACGCGCCCAGTCGTCGGAGCGCGGCCCGTCGAAGTTGAAGCTGCGGTTGTGGGTGGTGGCATGGCCCTGGAAGTAGAAGCTGGTGCGCAGCGTCGCGCTGGCGCCCTTCTCCAGCAGGGCGAAGCCGCGGTAGGAGCTGCTGCCGACGGCGTAGGTGTAGCCGTCCGGCGGGTGGATTCGCAGACCGATCAGGCACGGTTTGCGCCAGTCTCTGACGGTGGTGCGGGCGCCTGCCGCGGCGTACACGATGCCGGGGCCGACCGAGCTGAGGGTGAAGGAGCGGTTGTCCTGCGCCACGGAGATGGTGAGGCCGCCCTCGGGGCAGGCACGGCCGAGGAAGTTCACGATCTCGGCGGTGACGGGTTCGGCGGGCGGGTCGACGTCGGTCGTCGGGGCCAAAGCGGCGAGGACCAGTGCGGCTGCTGCGAACGCGTGCATGACTTGCCTCTCTGCGTCAGTGGATCCGGCACTCTCAGGGGCAGCGCTTCCAGAGGAGCTCGTACCTCGTCTCGCCCGCGTCCCGGTACAGGTAGCTCGTGGTCGTCGGGTCCGATGTGCCCGCGGCGGCCCGCATCTCGGTGAGCATGGTCAGGTTGCGCTTCTCCCCGCACGGCAGGAACGTGGGCTGGCCGCTCTGGTCCACCCGCTCCCACCAGTCGGCGAACGGGCCGGGGAAGCGGTAGGTGTTGTCGCGGAAGTTGCCCTGGCCCTGGAACGAGTAAGCGGCCCTCAGCGACGCGGTGGCACCCTTCTCGATCGTGGCCAGGCCCTGGAAGCGCACCTTGCCGATGGCGTAGGTGTAGCCGGGCGGAGTGTTGACCCGGAGGTTGAGCTGGCAGCTCCGGCGCGCGTCGCCTGGGGTGGCCTTCGCGCCCGCGGCGACGCGGATCAGGCTGTTGCCGCCCACGAGGACGACGAACTCGGTGTTGTCCGGAGCGACGTAGACCGCCGCCCCGCCACCGGCCCCACAGCCGTTGCCGTTGAAGGTGACGACGTTGATGGTGACCGGTTCGGTCGGCGGATCGTCGAGCGGGGCGAGCGCGGACAGTGCGAACACGAGCGTTGCTAACACGTGCATGACAGACCCTTCTGCAGCTGGCGAGAGGTCAGGAATGTGCTGGCGGACAACGCTTCCAGTGCAGGGCGTAGGTCGTCTCGCTGTCGTCCCGGTACAGGAAGCTGGTCGCCGCCGGGTCCGCGGTGCCCTTGTTCGCCCGCAGCTCCACGAACAGGGTGAGGCTTCGTTTGGTCCCGCACGGCTGGAACACGAGCGACTCGATCCCGACGCGGTCCTCGCGAACCCAGTCGTCGTTGTACGGGCTCTTGAACAGGTAGGTGCGCTCCCGGAAGAAGCTCATGCCCTGGAAGTAGCCGTAGAAGAAGAGCGTCGCGCTGGCGCCCTTGGCGAGGTCCGCGAAGCCGCGGTACTCGCTGCCCCCGACGGCGTAGGTGTACCCGGCGGGCACGTCGACCCGCAGGTTGATGTGACAGGGCTTGCGCTCGTCCTGGTAGGTGGTGCCGGGGCCGGCGGTGGCCATGGCCCCACCGGGTCCGACCGAGGTGAGGGTGATCGAGCGGTTGTCCGGTGCGACGGGGGCGGTGAACCCGCCCACCGGGCAGCCGCGGCCGATCGAGGCGACGACCTCGGCGGTGACCGGTTCCGCAGGCGGATCGACGACGGTGGGGGCACTCGGAGCGAGTGCCGCGAGTACGAGTGCTGATGCGGCGAACACGTGCATGACGGCCCTTCTTGTCATGCGACGGCAGTTCGAGCCTAGGGCCGCAACAACTCCACCAGTACCGGCAAAGCGGCTATGAGCTGATCCCGCGAACAGGCGCTGTACCCGATGGCCAACCCGTGCACCTCGGGCTTGTTGATGTGGTGCCTGCCCAGCCCGTCCAGCCGCAACCCGCGCTGCTCCGCCACCCTGAGCAGCTTCTGCTCCCGCTCGATGCTCGCGACGGGCACGACGATGTGCGCGCCCGCGTCGTCGCCCAGCACCGGGATCTTGTTGGCGTGGAACGCTTCGACGAGCAGCGCGCGGCGTTCGGACAGCTCGCGCCGCAGCTTGCGCAGGTGCCTGCCGAGGTCGCCGGTGCGGGCCAGCTCGACGAGCACCCGCTGCCCCGCGGCCGCGGGTGCGGTGCCGGTGCGGTCGCGGTGGCCGAGCACGGCGCCCGCGATCGACTCCGGCGCGACCATCCAGCCCGTGCCGAGCATCGGGGTGAGGATCTTGGACGTCGTGCCGAGGTGCACGACGACGTCCGGCGCGAGCGCGGCGAGCAGCGGCAGCGGGGCCACGTCGTAGCGCAACTCGCCGTCGTAGTCGTCCTCGATGACGAGCCAGCCGTCGCGGCGGGCGCGTTCGACGAGCGCGACGCGGCGTCCGGCCGACATGCGGCCGCCCAGCGGGTACTGGTGCGCGGGAGAGCAGTAGACCGCGCGCACGCCGCGCGGCACGGCGTCGACGAGCAGGCCTTCCTCGTCGACCGCGGACGGCAGGACCTTGAGCCCGGCGGCGCGGAACGTCCACACGGCGCGCTGGTAACCCGGTTCCTCCACCGCGATGGCGTCGCCCCGTTTGAAGACCGCGACCGCGAGCTCGGTGAGCGCGGCCGTGGTGCCGCCGGTCGCGAGGACCGGGTCGTCGTTGACCGCGAGGCCGCGGTGACGCAGCAGGTGCTCGGCGATCGCCTCGCGGTACTCGGGGAGTCCGGCGCGCGTGTGACGGGACAGCGGCGCCGAGTCGGCGGCGGCTCGCCACGCCCGGCGCCAGGCGGCGCGGTCGAGACCGCCCGCCCACGGCGCGCCCGGTGCGAGGTCGACGATCTCGGCGGCCTCCTTCACCTCCAGCGGCTTGCGCGGACGTTTGCGCAGCGCGCCCGGCGGCGTGGTGGTCACGTACGTGCCCGAGCCGTGCCTGCCGGCGATCCAGCCCTCGGCGTGCAGCTGTTCGTAGGCCGCCGCGGTGACCGTCCGGCTGACCTGGAGGCGTTCGGCCAGCGCTCTCGTCGACGGCAGGCGGTCGCCGCTGCGGAGCCTGCCTTCGGCCGCCGCGCTGCGCAGAGCGTCCGCCAGTTGGACCGCCAGCGGCTCCTGGGACTCGCGGTCCAGTGCCACCGGAAGCGCTGTCTCCACTGCCCACCTCTGCTTTACTTGTGTCGGGCTTGCCGAAGTGGCCTTCTCAGATGCCTTGAAATTGGCTCTGTCAGCATGCCACTTATCGGCGCAGAGTTGAAGCATGACGACGCTTTCGCCCACTCCACGCAGCACCGTCCAGCGCGGCAAGAAACGCGCCGTCACCTCACGCGACGAGCTCTACTCGGTGCTCGACGCCGGGTTGATCTGCCACCTCGCGGTCGACGTCGACGGTGCGCCCATCGTGTTGCCCACGGCCTACGGGCGCGACGGGGACACCCTCTACATCCACGGTTCCACGGGCGCGCGGTCGTTGCGCGAAGCCATCACCGGCAAGCCCGTCTGCGTGGCCGTGACCCTCGTGGACGGGGTCGTGTACGCGCGGTCGGTGTTCCACCACTCGATGAACTACCGCAGCGCGGTCATCCACGGGATCGCCCAGCCCGCCGAGGACGAGGTGCGCGGGCTGCGCGCGATCGTGGCGCAGAGCTCGCCAGGGTCGTGGGAGTACGCGCGGACGCCGACGCCCAAGGAGATGGCCAAGACCGCGGTGCTCGCCATCGACCTGACCGAGGCGTCGGTGAAGATCCGGACCGGCGGGCCAGGTGACGACGCCGAGGACATCGAGGCCGACACCGTGTGGGCCGGGGTGCTGCCGCTGCACACCTCGTGGGGCGTGCCGGTCACCGACAACGGGCACGCGGTGCCCGCGCACGTCAGCGAACGGGGCCGTTGACCGGGTCGTAGCGGTACGGGGTCATGGCGCGCGTGCCGTGGCGGTACACGTGGACCGACACGGCCGGGTCGACGCCGTCGTTGCGCACCTGGTGCACGTAGCCGGGGCCCCACACGCGCGACTGGCCCGCGACGAGCTGGTGCACGACCTGGACGCGGGTCGTCACCACCTCGGTCAGCGTGCCGCTGACGACCGTGAACGCGCCGGTCGTGCCCGCGTGGTCGTGCAGCGACGCGGTCTGGCCCGGCAGCCAGCTCATCAGCCAGATCTCCTGGTCGTCCGAGCGCTCGACGAGCGCGGAGAAGCGCTCTTCCGGGTAGTAGCGGAGCAGGTGCTTCCAGCGGTCGCGGTCCGCGGCGAAGCTCAGCGCGACGCGCACCGGGTGCACGACAGCGGAGGACGCGGGCAGGGCAACGGTGTTCTCAGGAACGGCGAACATGAGAAGAGGTCCTAACCAAGGGTGGCCAGCAGGAATGCGGGGCTATCACCAGGCAGGACAGAGCGCGCTGCAGACCAGACGGAGGTCGATGTGACCCCGTCCGTCGATCATCGCGCGCAACAACACGAGAAAAGGGTCCCGCACACCGGGCGCGGGGGTCAATCCAGTCCCAGAGCGTGAGACAGAGCGCACAGCACGTCGGCCACCAGGTCGGCGGTGTCCTCACAGCCCGCGGAGAACCGGCACAGTCCTTCCGGCACCGGGTCGCCCCATTGGGCCCTGCGGTCGAGCGACGAGTGCAGTCCGCCGAACGACGTCGCCGCCGCCACCAGTTCCGAGGCCGCCAGGAACGCGTCGACCGCGGCCACCGAGGGCAGCTCGAACGTCAGCACGCCGTTGAACCGGCGCATCTGCTTCGCGGCGAGGAGGTGCGCCGGGTCCGCGGACGCGCCGGGCCACCGCAGGCCCGCCACCTTGCCCTGCAAGGCGTCGTACAAAGCGTTCGCATTGGCGGCCTGGCGGGCCAGGCGAAGGTCCAAAGTGCCCAGTCCGCGGTGCGCCAGCCACGCCTCGAACGGACCGGGAATCGCACCGGTCAGCGTCCGCTCGTCGCGCAGCCGGGCGGCCAGCTCCGGATCCCGGACGGTCACGTGCCCGAGCACGACGTCGCTGTGCCCGGCAACCGCCTTGGTGTCCGACGCGACGACGACGTCCGCGCCCAGCTCCAACGGGCGCTGCCCGAGCGGTGTCGCGGTCGTGTTGTCCACCGCAACCAGCGCACCGGCGGCGTGCGCGGCCTCGGCGAGTGCGGCGATGTCGCACACGTCGAGGCCGGGGTTGGACGGGGACTCCAGCAGCACCAGCCGCACGCCGTCGAAGGACGGGTACGGCCCGGCCGTCGGCACCTCGACCACCTCGTAGGACGCGGCCAGCTGCCGCGTCAGGAAGTAGCCGTCGGACGGCAGGACCAGTCGGTCGCCTGTGGACAGAACCGTCCGAAGCAGACACGAGATCGCGGCCATCCCGGACGGGAAGAGCACGCACTCACCACCGTCCAAAGAGCCCAGTGCCTCTTCGAGCGCGCGCCACGACGCGTTGTGCGGACGGCCGTAGGTGTCCGGGCCGCCGAGCCGGTAGGTCGACGCGGCGACCGGGGACGGCACCCCGAGCGAGGAACCGGGACCCGACGGTCCGGTGTGGACCACACGCGTCCCGTCCCCGAAGGTCACTGCCGCTCGGCCTTGCGCTCCCGCCCGAGCAGCGCGGCACCGAGGTCGCCTGCGGACAGACCGTCGTGGCACACCATGTGCACGCCGTCGGTGATCGGCATGTCGACGCCGACCCGCTGCGCGAGCGCGCGGATCGACGAGCAGGACTTCACGCCCTCGGCGACCTGGCCGTGCGCGGCCTCCTGCGCCTGCGCGAGCGACTCGCCTCGGCCGAGGCGTTCACCGAAGGTCCGGTTGCGGGACAACGGGGACGCGCACGTCGCCACGAGGTCGCCCAGCCCGGCCAGCCCGGCGAACGTCAGCGGGTCCGCGCCGAGCGCAGCACCGAGGCGCGACGTCTCGGCGAGACCGCGGGTGATGATCGACGCCATGGTGTTGTCGCCGAAGCCGAGCCCGGCGGCCATGCCGCACGCCAGCGCGATCACGTTCTTGCACGCGCCGCCCAGCTCGCAGCCGACCACGTCGGTGTTGGTGTACGGCCGGAAGTAGCTGTTCGAGCACGCGTGCTGGAGGTCGACCGCGCGGTCGTGGTCCGAGCACGCGATGACCGTCGCGGTCGGCTGACCGGCCGCGATCTCCTTCGCCAGGTTCGGTCCGGACACGACGGCGACCTGGTCGGACGGCACGGCGGCGACCTCGCTGATCACCTCGCTCATCCGCTTCAGCGTGCCCAGCTCGACGCCCTTGGCCAGCGAGACCAGGGTGGCGCCCGCGGGCAGCATGTCGCGCCAGCCGGAGAGGTTCGCGCGCAACGTCTGCGACGGCACGGCCAGCACGACGGCCTGCGCGCCGTCGAACGCCTTCGCCGGATCCGATGTCGCCACGAGGTTCGACGGGAGCGTCACACCGGGCAGGTAGTCCGGGTTCGTGCGCGTGGAGGAGATCGCCGAGGCGACCTCGTCGCGCCGGGCCCACAACACCACGTCCGGGCCCGAGTCGGCGACCACCTTCGCGAAGGTGGTGCCCCAGGACCCGGCGCCGAGCACCGCGACTTTGTCGATCGCCATCGTCAGCTCTTCCTGGAGGTCCCGTAGAAACCTTCCGGCGCCGTCTGCTCGCGAACCTCCGCGAGCAGCTCCTTGACGCCGTTCATCAGCAGATCGGTCACCTCGCGCAGCAGCGCGATCGACTCCTCGCGCCCCTTGTACGCGGACAGGTCGATCGGCTCGCCGACCTTGTGGGTCACCGTCTTGCGCGGCAGCGGCCGGAACCGCTTCTGGTAGTGGTTGTAGATGTCGACCGTGCCCCAGCGGGCGACCGGGATCACCGGTCCGTCGTGCTGCAGCGCCAGTCGCGCCACGCCGGTGCGGGAGTTCATCGGCCAGCCGTCCGGGTCCTTGGTGATCGTCCCCTCCGGGTAGATCACCACGACCATGCCGTCCTCAAGCGCCTTGTGCGCCTCGCGCAGACTCTGCTGGGCGTCGGACGTGCCCCGGTAGACCGGGATCTGCTTCGCGCCGCGCAGGATCGCGCCCATGATCGGCACGTTCCACAGGCTGTGCTTGCCGAGGAAGTGCGGCACGCGCCCGTTCGTGTGCACGAACCGAGCGTCGTAGCACGGGTCGAGATGGGAGATGTGGTTGAGCACCAGCAGTGCCGAGCCCTCCCCGGGGATGCCCTCACCGTTGATGATGCGGTGCTTGCCCAGCACAGCGGACATTGGGTAGACGATCGCCGCGGCGACCCCCACCCAGAAACCGCCCTTCTCCCTAGCCACGTGGCAGCCTCTCCTTCGTCGCACGACCTGCGTGGTCACCCTAGTCCGGGAATCGTGGACCATGGCCATGTGCGGGACGAAGTGGACCTCGTGGTTCCGGTCAAAACCCTCGACCGGGCCAAAACCAGGCTGACCAGCGCCACCGGTGATCCGGTGACGCACGCGGCGCTGGCGCTCGCGCTCGCCATGGACACGGTCGCGGCGGCTCTGCGCACGGAGGGTGTGCGCCGCGTGGTGACCGTCACATCGGACCCGGCCGTGGCCGCCGAGATGGCCGCGCTGGGCGTGGAGTCCGTACCGGAACCGGCCGAGTCGGGCCTCAACGCCGCGCTCCGGCACGGCGCCGCGTTCCTCCGTTCCGACCGAGTCGGCGCGCTCCAGGCGGACCTGCCCGCGCTGCGGCCGGCGGAGCTCGCGGCGGCTCTCCGGCGGGCAGGCGGCCGGCGGGCCTACTGCCCGGACCGCCAGGGCACCGGCACGACGTTGCTCCTCGCCGCGCCCGGTTGTGATCTCGATCCCCGCTTCGGCGTCGGGTCCGCTTCGGCGCACGCCGTGAGCGGCGCGATCGCACTGCTCGGACCGTGGCCGTCGCTGCGCTGCGACGTGGACACGGCGGACGACCTCCGCGTCGCGACCGCGCTCGGCATAGGTGAGCACTCCTCGAAAATCACCGTGATCTCAACCACGAAATAACCAAAACGAGCAACTTCTCCCCCAGGGTCGGCACCTTTACGTCTGAAGGCTCAGTCCACCCTGCGAGGAGTTCCGAACTGATGAGGTCCATGACGCACGCCGACTACCTGGCGTTGCGCCGATTCCCCGCACTCGACGGTCTCCGCGCCATCGCAGCGGTGATGGTCGTGTTCTTCCACTACGGCGGCCCGGATTGGCTGCAGGGGTGGATCGGTGTGCAGATGTTCTTCGTGCTCAGCGGTTTCCTGATCACGACGCTCATGTTGCGCGAGGAGCGGAGAACGGGCCGGATCGCGTTGCCGGAGTTCTACCTCCGCCGGGCGTTCCGCATTTTGCCCGTGTACCTGGTGTTGCTCGGAGTGACCGTGCTCGGCAGCATCGCGGCCGGCACCTTCTTCAGCAACGGCATCGCGGGCGCGTTGAAGTACTACCTGACGTTCTTCAACGAGTTCGGCCCCGGCAACCCCTACGCGCAGTCGTGGTCGCTGGGCATCGAGCAGAAGTTCTACCTGGTCTGGCCGCTGCTGTTCGTCGCGGTGGGCACCGTGGCGCTCAAGCGGAGGATCTCCGTCGCGCTCGTCGGCATGCTGCTCTCGGTGGCGTTCGTCGGCCTCACGCTGACGCACCCCAACGGCGGGTGGACGATCCACTACTTCTCGATCCTCACCGGATGCGTGCTCGCTCTGGTCATGCACAGCTCGCGCGGATTCGCCGCGCTGCGCCCGCTGACGAATCCGGTCGTGAGCGTCTTCGTCTCAATTGGATTCGTCGCCGTGCACATCGCGGTGCGACCGATCTGCGCTTTGCTGGGCGGCTTCGGCGGAATTCCGGGACACAACCTGGTCATTCCGCTGTACGCGGCGGCGATGTGCCTGCTGCTGCCCGCGCTGCTCGCGCCGGGACCGGTCCAGAATGCGCTTTCCACGCGCCCGATGCAGTTCATCGGTGAACGCTCGTACTCGCTCTACCTCGTGCAGGGGATCTCCGCGACCGTGATCGCGTTCATCGTGCCCGAGTTGTCCGGAATTGGGCAGGCGGTCGCGGTCACGACGCTGGGACTCATTTTCGCGAGCATCCTCTACAAGACCGTCGAGCTGCCGATGATCTCCTGCGGGCGACGGGTCATCGCCCGCAGGAGCGTCAAGCGTCAGCAGCAGCTGCCCGGCCCGCAGGAGCCGCCGCGACTGGCCACCATCGGACACGCGAAGCCGTAGTCGGGATCAGGGACGAGGGGCAGGCGTTCCCGGCCCGCGTCCCTGATCTTCACCTTCGGCGTCGACGTCGTGACGAGCTGGACGTTGGTCCCGCTCTCCTGCGCGGCGTACGCGTCCTTCGTCAGCGACACGATCTCGACGCCGCGCGCGAGGTCCGCGACGAACACGTTGCCCTTGTGCCAGTACGGCGCCCAGGAGACCGCCGCGTCCGGCCGCCAGAAGGCGATCTGGATCGGCTTGGCCGGGTTCGAGATGTCCAGGAACCGGGTGCCCTGCTCGTACCAGGAGTAGGCCACGATCCGCTTCTCGACGTCGAAGTAGTGCGCGGAACACGTGACGTCACCAGGAAGCGTGCCCTCCTGGTCGTCCGGGCTCCACACGCCGACCGTCTTCATCTCCTTGGGCGTCGCGCCCCAGCCCTCGCCGTTCTCGGTGCCCTTCAACGACGAGATGACGAAGCGCCCCTGGTCCTTGCACGTCGAGGAGCCGAACGCCTCCTCGGTGTGCAGCAGCAGGCTGCCCGCCGGGTTCTCCCGCGTCGGCTTCGGGCCGTCCATCAGGGTCCGGCCCACCGGGCGGAACGAGTTGTGCGTGAACGAGGTCGGCATGTCGATCTTCGGCACGCCGCCGCCCGCGTACGGCACCGGGTCCACCGGCGTGGCCCTGCGGGACTTGCCGGTCAGCGGATCCTTGTGCCAGCCGTCCGTCCAGTAGCCGCGGGTGCCGTTGTCGCCTGCGACCCACGCGACGCCCTGCGCGTCGACCTGCACGTCGTGCGTGATCTTGCCTTCGCCCACCTTGCCGCGGACGTCGACGTTCACCGGCAACTGCTTGGGGTTGCGCGGATCGCGGAGGTCGGTGACGAAGATCCGGCCCGTCGCCTCGCCCGTGCGGTCGCGGCCCGCCGTCCACAGGTACTGGCAGTCGTTGATGCACGTGGTCGTGTGCCCGGTGCCCTCGTGGTGGAACGTGAGGATCTTGAGGTCCGCCGGGTTCACCGCGGAGATGATGTAGGTGCCGGTCGGCCGTTCACCCGGCAGCGCACGGCCGAACGCGTTGACCTCGCGCGCCAGGAACGCGAGCTTGCGTTTGGGGTCGACGTTGATGTCCTCGTTCTCCCAGAAGCGCTGCGACGGGTCGTCGCCGGGGAGAGCCATCTCCTGCTTGGTCAGGTGGTCGAGGAACTTCGGCTTGTCGACGTCCGTCACGTCGAACGTCTTCAGTCCGAACTCGCCGCTCACGAAGGCGACGTCCTTGCGCCCGTACTCGGCGAACGCGATCGAGATCGCACGCTCGGTGCCGGGCAGCACCGTGCGCAGCCGGACGTTCTTTGCCGCGGCCGACAACCGTGGCTTCTCGACGGCCGGGGCTTCTTCGGCCGCCGCCGCCGAAGAAGTGCCCTGGACGGCGAGCGCCATCAGCGCGGCCGCTGTCAACGTTGCGAGAACTCTCATGCACTGAGCGTGGCAAGCGCGGACAGCGGCCACTACGTCCGAACGTCTAGTGCTGTGACCACTAACCCTTGCCGTGCCATTTCGTGTTCAGGCGGCCGGATCGTGGTGCCGCCCCCACGTCCTCGTACTGGTAGTACGGGGGCGCCAGGTGATGGAGCGCTGCGCGGTGCCGCGAGCTGGCCTCTGGGCGCGGAATTGCCGGTGAGGATTGTGGTCACCGCACTAGTTGCGGTCAGCAGCAGGAGCCGAGCCGGCAGCCCACCACCGAGAAGATCGCGCAGCGCCACGACTCGCCCTGGTGCGAGCCCTTCAGCGACGAGAGGACGAGCTTGCCCTGGTCCGCGCACGTCTTGCTGCGCATGGCCTCCTCGTTGTGGATCAGCAGGCTGCCGGGCGGGTTCTCCTTCGTGGGCAGCGGACCGTCCAGCAGCTTCCGGCCCACCGGGCGGTAGGAGTTGTGCGTGAACGCCGTGGGCGCGTCGATCGCGGGCGAACGTGAGGATCTTCAGGTCACGCGGGTTCGCCGCGGAGACGACGTAGATTCCGGACGGTCCGGGCTCGGTCTCGTGGCCCATGCCCCACTTGTCGCGGGACATGAAGACCAGCTTGCGCCTGGGATCGACGTTGACGTCCTCGTTCTCCCAGAAGTAGTCCGTCTTGTCGCCCGGCAGGGTGAGCTCGTCCAGCGTGAGGTGGTCGAGCAGCACGGGATGGTCGGGATCCGACACGTCGTAGGACTTCAGACCTGACTGCAGGCTCAGGATCACGACGTCGCTCGGCCACCGCGGGTGTCGCGGTCGCGGCCAGCACCGCCGCGACCAGTACGGGAAGAATCTTCACGCGGGCGATTGTGGTAGCGCTCTCACGCCCGTGACGAGGGCCGATCGGCCCTGGCGCTCTCAAGTGGGACCGGCCACCTTTGCGGTCGTTCCTGACCGCAAAGGTGGCGCGGACGGTCAGCAGCAGGAGCCGGGACCGCACTTCCCGTCCCGGCCGGCCATCATCGGGCAACCCCTGCCGTAGACCGGGTCCGGCACGAGCGGCAGGCGCTCACCGTTGCTCCGCCCGGCTTTCACCTTTGACGGAGTCGTGACGAGCTGGACGTTGGTACCGCTTTCCTGTGCGGCGTGGGCGTCCTTCGTGAGCGTCAGGATCTCGACGCCGCGGCTGAGGTCGGCGAGGAACAGGGAGTCGCCGTGCCAGTACGGCGCGAACGACACCGCGCCGTCCGGCCGCCAGTAGGCGATTTGGATCGGCTTGGCCGGGTTGGAGATGTCGAGGAACCGGGTGCCCTGCTCGTACCAGGAGTAGGCCACGATCCGCTTCCGCACGTCGAAGTAGTGCGCCGAGCAGAACGTGTCGGAGCCGGGCAGCGTGCCCTCCTGGTCGTCCGGACTCCACACGCCGACCGTCTTCATCTCCTTCGGGTTCTCGCCCCAGCCCTCGCCGTTCTCGGTGCCCTTCAACGACGAGATGACGAACCTGCCCTGGTCCTTGCAGGTGGGATCACCGAACGCCTCCTCGGTGTGCAGCAGCAGGCTGCCCGCCGGGTTCTCCTTCGTGGGCAGCGGACCGTCGGCGAGCCTGGTGCCGACCGGGCGGAACGAGTTGTGCGTGAACGAGGTCGGCATGTCCAGCTTCGGCACGGCACCGCCCGCGTACGGCACCGGGTTGTCGGCGGTCGCCCTGCGGTGCTCGCCGGTCAACGGGTCCCTGCGCCAGCCGTCCGTCCAGTAGCCCCGCGTGCCGCCGTCGCCCGCGACCCACGCGACGCCTTGCGCGTCGACCTGCACGTCGTGGGTGACCTTGTCCTGCCCCGGCTTCCCGCGCAGGTCGACCTTCACCGGCAGCGTCTTCGGGTTGCGCGGGTCGCGGATGTCCGTGACGTACACCCGGCCCTGCTTCTCGTCCGAACCGTCGAACCCGGTGGTCCAGAGGTAGTCGCAGTTGTTGACGCACGAGGTGATGTGGCCGGTGTGGAGCTGCTGGAAGCTCATCATCCGCAGATCGGCCGGGTCCAGAGCGGACAGCAGGTAGACACCGGTCGGCTTGTCCTGGCCGAAAGTCGACATCTCGCGGGCCATGAAGACGAGCCTGCGCCGCGGGTCGACGTTGAGGTCCTCGTTCTCCCAGAAGCCCTTCGCCGGGTCGTCGCCCGGCAGGGCCAACTCGTTGTTCGTCAGGTGGTCGAGGAGCTTCGGGTGGTCCACGTCGGTGACGTCGAACGACTTGAGCCCGAACTGGCCGGACACGAATGCGACGTCCTTGCGCCCGTACTGCATGAACGCGATGGAGATCGCCCGCTCGGTACCGGGCAGCACGGTGCGCAACCGGACGTTCTTGGCCGCCGCTTCCATCCGCGGTTTCTCCACCGCGGGCGATTCGTCCTGTGCTGTCGCGACGCCCTGGACCGTGAGCGCCGTCAACAAGCCTGCGGTCAACGCTGCGAAAAGCCTCATGAACGCAGCGTGGTGCGCGCCTGGTGAGACCACCACGGTCGAACGTCTAGGCTTGCCCGCGTGCAGGCCACGGTGAGCGCGTTCCACTCGGATGGGTCAGCGACGGTGCTGCGCGACGACGGCGTCCTGCTCGACGTGACGGCCGAAGCGGTCACGGAAGGTGGCTGGCGGATGCTCCGCCCCGGTCAACGGGTAACCCTCGAACGTACGCCCGATGGGGCGGTGCAGGCGGTCCGCAGACCGGTTCTGTGATGAGGAGTTCACCGTCTCGTCGTTCTCGACGGGCGCGTTGCGGCCGATAGTGCGGAACAATGCAGGACGTGAGCACGGACGACAACGACGGCAAGGCGACCCCGGCCAAGCGGCGCACCAGGAAGACCGCGGCCACCCCGCGCAGGCAGCCACGGGCGGCGACGCGGCGAGCGACGACCCCGCCGAAGCCCGCTCCCGCCGAGGTCGAGACGCACGCACCGCGCGGAGTGCCGTCCGCTCCCCCTGCCGTGACCTCGGGCACCACGCTCACCGACCTGCCCGACGACCGGTGGTTCAACCGGGAACTGTCCTGGTTGGACTTCAACGCGCGGGTGCTCGCGCTGGCCGAGGACTCGTCGCAGCCGCTGCTCGAGCGGGCCAAATTCCTGGCGATCTTCGCGTCGAACCTCGACGAGTTCTACATGGTGCGCGTCGCCGGCCTGAAGCGGCGCGACGACACCGGCCTCACGGTGCGCAGCGCGGACGGGCTCACCCCGCGCGAGCAGCTGGCCG
Source organism: Lentzea tibetensis (assembly GCF_007845675.1). Lineage (GTDB taxonomy): Bacteria > Actinomycetota > Actinomycetes > Mycobacteriales > Pseudonocardiaceae > Lentzea > Lentzea tibetensis. Next base: position 47,048 of record NZ_VOBR01000041.1, read on the forward strand.
GCATCGCCAAGCGCACCCAGGAGCTCGTGGAGCAGCACGCGCGGGCGTTCCTCGACCACGTGCGGCCGGGGCTGGAGGAGCACCGGATCAGCATCGTCACGTGGGCGGACCTCACGGACTACGACCGGCTGCGGCTCTCGAACTACTTCACCGACCAGGTGTTCCCGGTGCTGACGCCGCTCGCGGTCGACGCGGCACACCCGTTTCCTTACATCTCCGGCCTGTCGCTGAACCTCGCGGTGTTCGTGCGCGACCCCGAGGGCGGCGGTGAGAAGTTCGCCCGCGTGAAGGTGCCGGACAACGTGCCGCGCCTGGTGCGCGTCGAGGCGGACCGCTCGTCGTCCTCCGCGACGTTCCTGCCGCTGGAGGCGCTGATCACCGCGCACCTCGGCGAGCTCTTCGCCGGCATGGACGTCATCGAGAGCCACGCGTTCCGCGTGACGCGCAACGCGGACCTCGAGGTCGAGGAGGACCGCGACGAGGACCTGCTGCAGGCGTTGGAACGCGAGCTGGCGCGCCGCCGGTTCGGCCCGCCGGTGCGGCTCGAGGTCGCGGACGACATGACCGAGGACATGCTCGAGCGGTTGCTGCGCGAGCTGGAGGTCGACCCGCACGACGTCGTGACGGTGCCCGGTCTGCTTGATTTGTCGTGTCTGTGGCAGCTGTACGGCGTGGATCGCAAGCAGCTGAAGGACCCCGCGTTCGTGCCCGCCACGCACCCGGCGTTCGGCGAACGCGAGACGCCCAAGAGCGTTTTCGCGACGCTGCGCGAGGGCGACGTGCTGGTGCACCACCCGTACGACTCGTTCTCCACGTCCGTGCAGCGGTTCATCGAGCAGGCGGCGGCGGACCCGCACGTGCTCGCGATCAAGCAGACGCTGTACCGGACGTCCGGTGACTCCCCGATCGTGGACGCGCTGATCGACGCGGCCGAGGCGGGCAAGCAGGTCGTGGCGCTGGTGGAGATCAAGGCGCGCTTCGACGAGCAGGCGAACATCAAGTGGGCGCGGGCGCTGGAGAAGGCGGGTGTGCACGTCGTCTACGGCCTGATGGGCCTGAAGACGCACTGCAAGACGTCTCTGGTCGTGCGCCAGGAGGGTTCGACGATCCGGCGCTACTGCCACATCGGCACCGGCAACTACAACCCGAAGACGGCGCGCCTGTACGAGGACGTCGGCCTGCTGACGGCCGAGCCGACGATCGGCGCGGACCTCACCGACCTGTTCAACGTGCTGACCGGGTACGCGCGGCAGGACACCTACCGCAGCCTCCTCGTTGCCCCGTACGGCGTTCGCCGCGGCATCATCGAGCGGATCGAGCGGGAGATCGAGCACGCGCGCGCCGGGCACAGCTCCGGTGTGCGCATCAAGGTGAACTCGCTCGTGGACGAGCAGGTGATCGACTCCCTGTACCGCGCGTCGCAGGCCGGTGTCCCCGTCGACGTGGTCGTGCGCGGCATCTGCGCGTTGAAGCCGGGCATCAAGGGACTGTCCGAGAACATCAACGTGCGTTCCGTCCTCGGCCGCTTCCTCGAGCACTCGCGCGTCTTCCACTTCGTCGGCTGCGACGAGCACTGGATCGGCAGCGCGGACATGATGCACCGCAACCTCGACCGCCGCGTCGAGGTGCAGGTGCGCGTCACCGACACGCGCCTCACCGCGCAGCTGGAGGACATGTTCGACTCGGCGCTCGACCCGGCGACCCGCTGCTGGGTGCTGCGGTCGGACGGCGAGTGGGAGGCGTCCCCGTCGGACGGCAGCCAGGTGCGCGACCACCAGATGGAGATGCTGCGCAAGCACGGGGCGCTGGGCTAGGTGGCGCAGATCGTTGCCGCAGGGGCGGTCCTGTGGCGTGAGGCCGATGGCGACGTCGAGATCGCCGTGGTGCACCGCCAGCGCTACGACGACTGGTCGCTGCCCAAGGGGAAGCTGGACGAGGGCGAGACCGTGCCCGCCTGTGCGGTGCGCGAGATCCACGAGGAGACCGGGTACGCGTGCGTGCTCGGCCGGTTCCTGCGCACCGTCTCGTACGTCCACCGCGGTTCCTCGAAGGACGTCCACTACTACAGCGCCGAGGCCGTGTCCGGCGCGTTCGTCGCGAACGACGAGGTCGACGAGCTGCGGTGGGTGTCCGTCGCATCGGCTCCCGCGTTGCTGACCTACCCCGACGACCGGTCCGTCGTGGCCGAGTTCGCCCGGCTGCCCGCGGACCTGTCCATCGTGCTGCTCGTGCGGCACGCCAAGGCGGGCAAGCGGTCCGAGTGGTCCGGGGATGACGACCTGCGCCCTCTTTCCGACGCCGGCTGGCGGCAGGCCGCGGCACTGCAGGCCTTGCTGCCCCTGTGGTCACCCACGCGAGTGCACGCCGCGCCTCGGGTTCGGTGCGTCTCCACCGTGTCCGGGCTGGCCGCCGACCTCGGCGTGGACGTCGTGCTGGAGGCCCGGATGTCCGAGGAGGGCTTCTGGCCCGACGAGGACGCCGGGCTCGTGCGGCTGCTGGAGATCGCGGCCGACGAGGGCCGCGTGGTGGTGTCCAGCCAGGGCGGGGTCATCCCCGCGGTGGTGTCCGCACTCGCCGACATGGGTGGTCTCCGGCTGGGTGAGGTGCCCTGCAAGAAGGGCAGCGCGTGGGTGCTCGCATTCACCCGGCCGTTCGGGACGTGGTCCACTTCGGACTCGCCTTCGCGCTGGCCAACGCTGGTGTCGGCGCACTACATCGCCAGTCCGCTGCCCCGGCCTTAGTCGTCGTCAATTCCGCGCCCCCGCCGTGTCGGCAGGGGCGCGGAGTCGTGTTCGGGGTTCCTCAAAGGGGCTCAGAAGCTTCGCTTTGCGCACTAGTGAAAGGTGCGTGTGCGGACGATGCCCAACGCATCAGCCGCATTGTCGCCGCGCTTTGCGATCCCGGTGAGCGCCGAGAACACCCGGCTTTGCCAACAACCCGGTCGGACATTGGCGAGGCGTTCGGATCGCCATTCATGGGACCTCGGCCTGAATCCTTGCAGCTCCAGGCACTCCCGGCAGTTGCGTGGCAGCTCTCCGGAACTCCCCTTCGGCACCAGGCAATGTCGACTTGTGCCCTCCGGCCGCCCGCCGCGGGCCCTGAGATCCCCTGCAGCGGCACCAACTCCGCGGGCCGTCCACATCCACCCAGAACCGTCACAACAGCACCACGTGCAGCACCAGGCCCCACAACAACGCCCCACCACGCCAAAACCGGACCCGAGCCACGCATCAGCCACCCCGGCCAGGCGTGAACCGCGCCCGCAGCCGCACACATCGCGGCAAAGCCGCTCCACGCCGAACTGCGACCGCGCCCGGATCCCCAGCCAGGGCACGCAAACGCCGAAGGGCCCCTGTGTGCGCACACAGGGGCCCTTCGGCGTTTCAGCACCTCACATGGGAGGTGAGTGCCTTACTTCTTCTTGGCAGCAGGCTTGCGAGCAGCCGGCTTGGCCGCAGCCTTGGCCGCGGGCTTGGCAGCCGCGGTCGTCTTGGCGGCGGTGGTGGTGCGCTTCGCGGGCGCCTTGGCCGCGGTTGCCTTCGCCGCGGGCTTCGCGGCTGCGGCCTTGGCCGGAGCCTTGGCAGCAGTGGCCTTGGCAGCCGGCTTGGCGGCGGCGGCCGTGGTGGTCCGGCGGGTTGCCGGAGCCTTGGTGGCCGCTGCGGCCGTGCGGGTGCGCGTCGTCGTGGTGCGCGTGGTGGTGCGGGTCGCCGGTGCCTTCGCAGCGGCGGGCTTCGTAGCCGCGGTGGCGGCCGGACGGGCGGAAGCCTTGGCGGCAACAGCCTTGGGCAGCTTCTTCGCGCCGCTGATGACGTCCTTGAACGTCGAACCGGGGCGGAACGCGGGCACGTTGGTCTTCTTGACCTTCACGGTCTCGCCGGTGCGCGGGTTGCGCGCGGTGCGAGCGGCACGGGCGCGCTTCTCGAAGACGCCGAAGCCCGTGATGTTGACCTTCTCGCCCTTGTTGACGCTACGAACGATCACATCGACGATGCCGTCAACAGCAGCACCCGCGGTCTTCTTGTCTCCGAGGCGCTCGGCGAGCGCCTCGATGAGCTGGGCCTTGTTCACCTTCAGTCCCTCCCAGGACGCTCACGGCCCCAAGTGTTCAGGCCGACTAGAACGCCACGGTAGGCCCAAAACGCAAGAAATACCAATCGCCACGCCAGATTTTTCGTTGTGGCGTGGCTAATTGCGCCCTGTAGAGGGACAGAGGCGCCGGATTCCGGCCTCATCAGAGGGGAATCCGGCCCCCTCTCAGACGGCCTGAAGCGGATCGGTTGTGGGCAACCAAGTCTGGCGATTGCCCTCGAATCGGCCGATCTCATCGCCGTGGCGAAGGGTCAGCGCGATGTCGTCGAGGCCCTCCAACAGGCGCCAACGCGTGTAGTCGTCGATCTCAAATGGCGCTACCAAGTCCTTGGCGCGCACGGTCTTGTCGGTGAGGTCGACGGTCACCTCGGTGCCCGGTTCAGCCTCGAGCAGCTTCCACAGCAATTCGACATGTTGCTGGTCCACCTGGGCGGCGACGAGTCCCTGCTTGCCCGAGTTGCCGCGGAAGATGTCGGCGAACCGGGACGAGATGACCACGCGGAAGCCGTAGTCCATCAACGCCCAGACGGCGTGTTCCCGAGAGGAGCCGGTGCCGAAGTCCGGTCCGGCAACGAGGACGCTGCCCGCCTTGAACGGTTCCAGATTGAGCACGAAGTGCTCGTCTCCGCGCCACGCGGCGAAGAGGCCGTCCTCGAAGCCGGTGCGGGTCACCCGCTTCAGGTACACCGCCGGGATGATCTGGTCGGTGTCCACGTTGGACCTGCGCAGCGGCACGCCGACGCCGGTGTGGGTGGTGAAGGCATCCATCTCTAGTTCTCCAGGTCTGCGGGGGCCGACAGGGTGCCTCGGACGGCCGTCGCGGCCGCCACGAGTGGCGAAACCAGGTGGGTGCGCCCACCCTTGCCCTGCCTGCCCTCGAAGTTGCGGTTGGAGGTCGACGCGCTGCGTTCGCCCGGCGCGAGCTGATCCGGGTTCATGCCAAGGCACATCGAGCAGCCCGCCTGCCGCCACTCGGCGCCCGCGTCGAGGAACACCTCGTGCAGGCCCTCCCGCTCGGCCTGTGCGCGCACGCGCATCGAGCCGGGCACCACGAGCATCCGCACGCCCTGAGCGACGTGCTTGCCGCGCAGCACGTCCGCCGCGGCGCGCAGGTCCTCGATGCGGCCGTTGGTGCACGAGCCCAGGAAGACGGTGTCCACGTGGATGTCGCGCAGCGGCGTGCCGGGCTCCAGTCCCATGTACGTCAGCGCCTTCTCGGCGGCGACGCGCTCGTGCTCGTCCGTGAACGACTCGGGGTCCGGAACCGACGCACCGAGCGGCAGTCCCTGACCGGGGTTGGTTCCCCAGGTGACGAACGGGGTCAGCTCGGCCGCGTCGATGTGGACCTCGGCGCTGAACGTGGCGTCGTCGTCCGTGCGCAACGTCTTCCAGTACTCGACGGCCGCGACCCAGTCCGCACCGGACGGCGCGTGCGGACGGCCCTCGATGTAGTCGAAGGTCGTCTGGTCCGGCGCGATCATGCCCGCGCGCGCACCGGCTTCGATCGACATGTTGCAGACGGTCATCCGCGCTTCCATCGACAGCGCCTCGATCGCGCTGCCGCGGTACTCGAGCACGTAGCCCTGCCCGCCGCCGGTGCCGATCTTCGCGATGACCGCGAGGATGACGTCCTTCGCCGTGACGCCCGGACCGAGCTCTCCGTCCACGGTGATGGCCATCGTCTTGAACGGACGCAGCGGCAGCGTCTGGGTGGCCATCACGTGCTCCACCTCGGACGTGCCGATGCCGAACGCCAGCGCGCCGAACGCGCCGTGGGTGCTCGTGTGGCTGTCACCGCACACCACCGTCATGCCGGGCTGCGTGAGTCCGAGCTGCGGGCCGACGACGTGGACGATGCCCTGCTCCACGTCACCCATCGGGTGCAGGCGGACACCGAACTCCGCGCAGTTGCGGCGAAGCGTGTCGACCTGGGTGCGCGAAACGAGGTCCGCGATCGGCTTGTCGATGTCGACGGTCGGGACGTTGTGGTCCTCGGTCGCGATCGTCAGGTCGGCGCGGCGCAGCTTGCGGCCGGCGAGGCGCAGGCCGTCGAACGCCTGCGGGCTGGTGACTTCGTGGAGGAGGTGGAGGTCGATGTACAGCAGGTCAGGCTCCGCACCACTTCCGTGGCGCACAACGTGGGCCTCCCACACCTTCTCCGCGAGCGTGCGGCTCATCTTCGACTCCCAGGATCTGGACACGCCGACAGATCTGGACTTCTCACTTGCTGGGAAGTTAGTATCGGCTTGTGGGACAGCATAGCGGGATCGGCGTGCTGGACAAGGCCGTGGCCGTGTTGAACGCCGTAGCGAAAGATCCGTGTGGGCTCGCCGAGTTGTGCAACCGGACGGGCCTGCCCCGTGCGACCGCACACCGGTTGGCAGTGGGGCTCGAGGTGCATCGGTTGCTGCGCCGCGGTTCCGATGGTCGGTGGCGGCCCGGTGCCGCGCTGGGGGAGCTCGCGGGCGGAGCGACGGACCCGTTGCTCGACGCGGCGTCCTCGGTGCTGCCCCGGTTGCGCGACATCACCGGCGAGAGCGTCCAGCTCTACCGCCGGGACGGGATGCAGCGCGTGTGCGTGTCGGCCGCGGAGCCGCCGAGCGGTCTGCGCGACACCGTGCCGATCGGGGCGCGGCTGCCGATGACGGCGGGCTCCGGCGCGAAGGTGCTCGCGGCGTGGAGCGATCCGGGGACGCAGCGCGCGGTCCTGGCGGACGCCGTGTACGGCGAACGCACGCTCTTGGAGGTGCGGCGCCGCGGATGGGCGCAAAGCGTCGCAGAACGCGAACCAGGCGTCGCTTCCGTGAGCGCCCCGGTTCGGGACAGTTCCGGTGCTGTTGTGGCCGCTGTCTCAGTTTCCGGGCCTATTGACCGAATGGGTCGCCGACCGGGTGCGCGATGGGCCGCCGATCTATTGGCGGCGGCCGAAGCACTGCAAGCTCGCCTTTAATAACAAAGGGACCGCCACCCCCGCACCCCCACCACGTGGGGGCGTGGGGGGCTCGGCCCCCCAACATGAAAATGCGAAAGAGGCCTGCTCAGGCGCTATGCGCCGAGCAGACCTCTTCCACCTCTGTAGCCCCGAAGGGATTCGAACCCTCGCTACCGCCTTGAGAGGGCGGCGTCCTAGGCCGCTAGACGACGGGGCCCTAGAACTAACTGTATTTAGTTCTTTATGTTGCTCGGTACTCTACCACAGTGGCTTTCTAACCTCTGTGGCTGGGGTACCAGGACTCGAACCTAGACTAACTGAACCAGAATCAGTCGTGCTGCCAATTACACCATACCCCATTGGCGGTCCTGATCAGCTTCCCTTGCGGGGGCCTCTCGTTCGTGCCGTGAGAAATACTAGACCAAGCCCCCGCCAGAAGTGAAATCGGCCCCCACCAACGGACATCTGCCGAGGTGAGGGCCGGTCTCCAGGGTCGTTCAGGCGGTGGCCGTCGACAGCTCGCACACGAGGAGCTCGGGAAGCTCCGCGAGGCTCCCGATGGTCGACAGGCCCGCGGGCAGCGTGCCGCCCTGCGGCCCCTGCCGGTTGATCCACACGCCGTGCATCCCGGCGTCCCGCGCACCGATGGCGTCGGCGTGCAGCCGGTCGCCGACGTGGACCGTGTCACCGGGCGGAACGCCCAGCGCGAGGCACGCGGTGTGGAAGATCACCCGGTCCGGCTTGGCGCAGCCGACCTCGCCCGCGATGAGGACGGTGTCGAAGTACTCGGCGAGCCCCAGCTGCGCGATCTTGACGCGCTGGTGGCGGCCGGACGCGTTGCTGATCGCGGCGATGGGCAGCCCGGAGGCGCGCAGCCAGTCGAGCGTCGGCACGGCGTCCGGGAAGAGGCACCAGCCGGCGGACAGGACTTCCTGGCGGGCCAGTTCGCGCTTCGTCGCCTCTTCGAGTGAGAGCTCCTCGCCGAGCGCGGCGAAGAAGGCCTGCGTCCGGATGTTGCGCATGCTCTCGTACTCGAGCTCACCGGCGAGCTGACGGGAGACGTGGTCGTCCGTGATCCGCTGCCACAGCGACCAAGCGTCGGCGTTACCGACCATCGAGGCCAACGCGGCGCGCGAAGAGGTGCTGTAGTCGACAAGTGTGTCGTCGACGTCCAGGCACACAGCGCGGATCTCGCCGGTTCTCTTACGCGTGAAAGTCGGGGACGCAGTTGTCACCCCGTGAGGCTAGGGGCGAAGGACCCTCGTCCGATTCGGCTAACGAGGTGATTCCTGTGGGTCCTTGCACGATCAAGGAGGACTTGAGACCCCAAACGAACTAGTGAGACTGCCCCGAGCGCCGAAAGCAATCACCCAGACGGGGGTTCCTTTCAGGACAAGGATTTGCGCCCGAGCGGGCAGTTCGACGGGGGCGACACCATACGCGCCGCCGTATCGGTACGCACCGGGCCGTATCGGATTCGTGACTCGGGTACCAGACCGTCCACAGAGGACCATCGGGGCGGAAACCGCCACCCGTTCAGGGTAATCGGACTTGACGACCGAGCGCGGGAGGAGGACATTGAACTTATTCAACTGGTGTTGAAAAGAGGGGTGATCATGGAGAGGACGACTGCACTGATCGCGGGTGGCGGCCCCGCGGGCATGGTTCTGGGGCTGCTGTTGGCACGGGGCGGCGTCGAGGTCACGGTGCTGGAGAAGCACCCGGACTTCCTGCGCGACTTCCGCGGCGACACCGTGCACGCATCGACGCTGACGCTGCTCGACGAGCTGGGACTGGGCCCGTCGTTCGCCGACGTGCCGCACCAGCTCGTCGACAAGGCCCAGGTGCTGCTGGACAGCGGACCGGTGACCGTCGGCGACCTGACCCGGCTTCCCGGGCCGCACAAGCACATCGCGTTCGTGCCGCAGTGGGACTTCCTCGACCTGCTCGCGGACGCGGCCAGGCTCGAGCCGTCGTTCACGCTGCGGATGGAGACCGAGGTGACCGGCCTGACCAGGCGCGGCGACCGGGTCACCGGCGTCACCTACCGCACCGCGCGCGGCGAGACCGGCGAGATCGCGGCGGACCTGGTGATCGCGGCCGACGGCCGGAACTCACTGGTGCGGCGGGAAGCCGGGCTGCCGGTGCACGAGTTCGGCGTGCCGATGGACGTGTGGTGGTTCCGGCTGCCGCGCAACGAGGGCGAGCCGAACGGCGCGGTCGGACGGTTCGGTGCGGGCGCCGGGCTGGTGCTGATCAACCGCGGCGAGTACTTCCAGACCGCGCTGCTGATCCGCAAGGGCATGGACGCGATCCTGCGCGCGAAGGGCATCGGCGCGTTCCGCGAGCAGGTCGCGAAGCTGGTGCCGTGGCTGGAGGAGCGCCTGGCGACCGTCACGTCGTTCGACGACGTGAAGCTGCTCACCGTCAAGCTGGACCGGCTGAAGAAGTGGCACCGCGAAGGGCTGCTGTGCATCGGTGACGCGGCGCACGCGATGTCGCCGATCGGCGGCGTCGGCATCAACCTGGCCGTGCAGGACGCGGTGGCGGCGGCCGCGTTGCTGGCGAAGCCGTTGCGGGAAGGCCAGGTCACGTCCGCGCAGCTCGCGAAGGTGCGGCGGCGCCGGTGGCTGCCGACGACCGTCACGCAGACCGCGCAGCGGCTGATCCAGAACGCGTTCCTCAAGCGGGCGCTGGCCGGGTCCGCCGGCGTGGTGGGCACGGGCGTGCCTCGGCCGATCAAGATCATCCAGCGGTTCCCGGCGCTGCAGGCGATCCCGGCCTACATGGTCGCCATCGGCCTGCGCCCTGAGCACGCGCCCGCGTTCGCCCGGCGCAGCCCGGAACGCATCAAGCGGACGTAGAGCTCGGGGGCCGGACCACCGTCCGGGGAGGCGTGGCGGCCGGGTCGTACGAGGTGCCGAGAACCATGGCCACCGCGTGCGCCCGGTCGCGCGCGCCGAGCTTGCGCAGTATCGCCTTCACGTGGGTTTTCACGGTGTCGTTGCTGATGAACAGCCGGTGCGCGATGCGCTGGTTGTCCATGCCCTTCGCCATCTCGGCCAGCACGTCGAACTCGCGCGCGGACAGCTGGCCGAGCGCGGCGGGCGGCGGCAGCCGGGACGGCAGCAGCGACAGCGAGCCGAGGCGGGAGTCGATGGTCGCGGGCGCGCCGCGGACGGCGCCCGAGATGAGCGGCAGCATCTCCTGCACCGGAGATGTTTTCAGCAGGTAGGCGACGGCGCCCGCGTCCAGCGCGGCGCGTGCCCAGTGCGGACAGTCCGCATTGGACAGCACGACGACCCGCGCCTTGGACTGGTACTGGACCGTGTCGCGGACGGTGCGCAGCGGCCCCGCCCCCGGCACGTCGACATCGGTGACCACCAGGTCGACGGGTGTGCTCCGCAGACAGCGCGCGGCATCGCCCACGGTGTGCGCGATGCCCACAACGCGGAAGCAATGGGTGCGGTGCAGCGAGATCCGCAGTCCCTCGGTGATGAGCTGCGAACCGTCGACGAGCAGCACACGAGTAACCGCGAGCTCCGCCATGACACGTGGAAGTTACTCGCGGGTACCCGCGCACGAAACAGCAGGAAGCCGGATTGCTCCGAACGTCTACCTGTTTGCGACCGGATTGGTGAGCGTGCCGAGGCCGTCCACAGTCACCGAGACGGTCTGGCCGGCCTTCATCGGACCGACGCCCGCGGGCGTCCCGGTGAGGATCAGATCGCCCGGCAGGAGCGTCATCACCGACGACACGTACTCCACGAGGGAGCCGATGTCGTGCAGCATCAACGAAGTACGCCCGTCCTGCTTGAGCTCGCCGTCCAGCTCGGTGCGGATGCCGACGTCGGACGGGTCGAACTCCGTCTCGATCCACGGCCCGAGCGGGCAGAACGAGTCGTAGCCCTTGGCGCGCGTCCACTGGCCGTCCGACTTCTGCAGGTCACGCGCCGTGACGTCGTTGGCGATCGTGTACCCGAGGATGACGGACTTCGCGCGCGCGGCGGGCACGTCGCGGCACGGCTGGCCGATGACGACGGCCAGCTCGCCCTCGAAGTCCACCCGCTCCGAGGTGGCGGGCAGCTTGATCTCCGCGTTCGGGCCGACCACCGACGTGTTGGGCTTGAAGAACATCAACGGGTTCTCGGGCACCTCGTTGCCGAGCTCCTTGGCGTGCTCGGCGTAGTTGCGCCCGATGCCGAGGATCTTCGTCGGCAGGATCGGTGCCAGCAGCCGCACGTCCGCGAGCGGCCATTTCCGCCCTGTGAACGTGGGTGAGCCGAAGGGGTGTTCGGCGATCTCAGCCGCCTCCTCGCCGTGTACGGCGACGAAGGCGACACCTTCCGGATGAGCGATTCGAGCGATGCGCACGTACTACACCCTAGACGGGCTGAGAGGAGCGCATGGACTTGTGCACGAGAGCGTCACACAGAGCCAGCCAGCTGGCCTCCACGATGTTGCCGTGCACGCCCACGGTGGTCCACTCACGTTCCCCGTCGGTCGACTCGACAAGGACTCGGGTAACAGCATCTGTGCCAGGGTGCTCCGTCAGGATCCGAACCTTGTAGTCGGCCAGCTCAACACTGTCCAACCAGGACAGATGCGGTAGCAGCGCCTTGCGCAGCGCGGCGTCCAGCGCGTGCACCGGACCGTTGCCCTCGGCGGTGGCGATCACGCGCTCCCCCGCTACGTGCACCTTGACCGTCGCCTCGGACACCACCTCCCCATCCGGGCGCCGGTCGAGCACGACGCGGTAGGACTCCAGCTGGAACGGTGCACTGTCCAGTTCGGACAGCTCCGTCCGCAGCAGCAGTTCCAGCGACGCGTCGGCGGCCTCGAAGGACCAGCCCTTGGCTTCGAGGTCCTTGACGCGGCGCAAGGCGCTCCCGACCGCGTCTGACCGGCCGGTCAGGTCGAGCCCGAACTCACGTCCCTTGAGTTCGAGACTCGCCCGACCGGCCATCTCGGTGACCAGCACCCGCATGTCGTTGCCGACGATCTCCGGATCGATGTGGTTGTACAGCTCCGGATCGACCTTGATCGCGCTCGCGTGCAGACCCGCCTTGTGAGCGAATGCTGACGACCCGACGTAAGCCTGGTGGGAGTCGGGTGCGATGTTCGCGATTTCAGCAAGAGCATGGGAGACACGGGTGAGATCGGCCAGCGCCCCGGTCGGGAGCACGTTCATGCCGAGCTTGGTCACGAGGTTTCCCACGACGCCGAACAGGTCCGCGTTGCCTGCTCGTTCGCCGTAACCGTTTGCGGTGCACTGCACGTGCGTGGCGCCCGCCTGCACGGCCGCCACGGAGTTCGCCACCGCGCAGGACGTGTCGTCCTGGCAGTGGATGCCGACGCGGAAGCCCGTGCGGGACACGACCTCCGCGACCGTCTCGGCGAGACCGAGCGGCAGCTGGCCGCCGTTGGTGTCGCAGAGGACGACGACGTCCGCGCCACCCTCCACAGCGGACTCCAGCACGCGCAGCGCGGTGTCCGGGGAGAAGGCGTAACCGTCGAAGAAGTGCTCGGCGTCCAGGAAGACGCGGCGTCCCTCGTCGACGAGGAACTTCACGGTGTCGCGAACCATGTTCAGGTTCTCCGCGGCGTCCGTGCGCAGCGCGCGTTCGATGTGCCGCAGGTCCGACTTGGCGACCAGCGTGATGACCGGCGCCTGCGAGTCGAGCAGCGCCCGCACCTGCTGGTCTTCGGTGACCTTCACGCCCGCCTTGCGGGTCGCACCGAACGCGACGAGCTGCGCGTGCTTCAGGTTCAGGTCGCCCGCCGCCGCGCGGGCGAAGAACTCGGTGTCCTTGGGCAGCGCGCCCGGCCAGCCACCCTCGATGAAGCCGACGCCGATCCCGTCGAGCAGCCGCGCGACCGCGAGCTTGTCCGTGACGGAGTAGGAAATGCCCTCCCGCTGCGCGCCGTCGCGCAACGTCGTGTCGTAGACGTGGAACTCGTCTCCTAGCGGGAGCTTGGACACCGGATTTCTCCTCAGCCGAAGGATTCAGGCAAACAAAAAGACCCCCCGCGGGATGCGAGAGGTCTGCGCGCCGGGTGCTTGGGGAAGCACTTACCCGGCGCGCTCGTCAATAATGATGGCGAGGTTGAGAGCCATGGTTCGGATGCTGCCACAGCTCTCCACCGCCAACCAAGGGCCGGGAGCAAATGTCCCACTATCTGGTCATGCCCGGCGCCACACCACCACCCGTCCGAATGAGCCCTGCGGCGACGAAGAGCCGAAGATCGAGCCGTCACGGGTGATGCGCAGTGCGGAGGTGCGCACCGCGTCCGGCAGTGCCGGGAGCTCGGTCGCGTTGCCCCCGCGGTCCCACAGCACCGCGCGCCCGTTGCTGTACGACCCGTTCTTGCTCGACAGGCCCGCCACCTCACCGCGGTTGGTCAGCCCGGTGCCGTAGGAGTCGTCGTCACCGGGCAACGGCTTCAGCTCGGTCGGCCTGCCGAACGGGTCCCACCGGACGACGTGCGTGTCGCCGCCGGTGCGGTCGCCGAGCCCGACGACGAAGCCGCGGTCGTTGATCGCGTGCGCGCTGCTCTGGTGGTCGCCGGGCAGGTTCCGCAGCTCGATCGCCCGTCCCCAGCGGGTCCAGCGCACCGCGGACGCGGGCGAGGAGTAGCCCACGACCGTGCCCGCCGCGTTGATGCCGTGCGGATCACTCCACTCGTCGCCGGGCAGGACGCCGAGCTCGGTGACGTTCCCGCGCCGGTCCCACTTCACCGCGCGCGGCTTGTCGTTGACGGTGGACGTGCCGATGACCGTGCCGTCCTCGGCGATCTTCTGCGCACCCGCGCCCGTGGCGCCCGGCAGTGGCGCGAGCTTCGTGTACGTGCCGTCGCGTTCCCACCGGACGGCGTGGTACTCCCCGAAACCGGTGCTCACCCTGCCGACCGCGGTGCCGCTGTTGTCGACGTCCCTGACCTCGCTGCGCCGGACACCCGGCCACGTGGGCAGGTCGGCGCGGGTGCCGTCCGGGCTCCAGCGCACGGCCGTGTACTCGTGGAGCTCGTTGCGCCGCAGGCCGACCGCCTCACCGGACTCGTTGACCGCCACCGGCGATCCCTCGCCCAGATCGGCGAACGTGCCGTCCGGCGCCCAGCGCACCACCTTCTCGGTGCCCCGGTACTCCCGGATCCGGCCGAGCACGAACCCGTTGTCGCTGACGTCCTGCGGTTCCGCGTGCACCCAGTTGTTCTGCATGGCGAGCGCCGTGACGGTGAACCCGGCCGCGTGGGCCGGTGCGGCCGCGGTGACGACAAGAGCGGCCGTGAGCACAAGAGATGCCCTCATGTTTCCTCCCCCAGTTCGCTTCTCACCTAACCGCTGCGCCCTCACTGCGACAAGAATTTCGCGAAGGCTTCGATGGCGGGCAGGTTGGCCAGCGGCGCGTACGACTCGAGGAAGCGCTGCTTCTCCTCGGGCGTGTTGTCGCCGCCCGCCTTGGCGAGGATGTCCTGCGGCGCGGCGTTGCGGCCGGACGTGAACGGCTGGTCCATGCCGCTGTCGTAGAGGAACACCTTCGCCTCGACGCGGAAGATCTTCCGAGGTTGCGCAGGTCCCCCGCGCACAACGCCCAGCCTCTAACCCGACCGGGTTAATCGAAACCGGACCGTCTCAAATGCTCCCGAGATGGGCAACGGAGCACGAACCCGACAGACGTGCGGCGGGCGCAGGGCCGGTGATGGGCGGACACGGAGTGGGCCGAGCACGCAGCCGCGCTCACGCAGGCGTCCCCGTGCGCGAGAACCCCCCGAATCCATGCTCCCAGCCACGACCGACAATCCCGTGTCCACTGAAGCGGAGGCGGGCAAAGCGAGAACCGGCAGATACCAAGGGAGCACAGCGAAACCGGCAGATACCAAAAGATAAGGAGCGCCCGCCGCACCAGCAACCCCCGCACTGCCAACCGGGCGCGGCCCCCGAACACAAACCGGCAGCCAAATGATCAGAACAAACTTTCCCGGAGGGCAGGGGCGGGGAGGGTCTCGCTGATCAGGCGCAGCCTTGCCACATCGAGAAGTCCCCGTCAAGGCAGCTTTCCGCCTTGACGGGGACTTCTCGATGTGGCGACCGTGAGGTGAT
>NZ_VOBR01000042.1 GCF_007845675.1 Lentzea tibetensis
CGCGCCGACGCCGGACCGAGGGGGGAGGTGTCCGGCGAGCTTTTGGTCTGAAGAGCCGAATCGTCTACGCCGTTTCCGACTAGACCAATGCAACCCCTCAGGGCATCAGCGTAACTCCATAACCCCGCTGTTCGCTACATCCTTCCGAAAACCAATCCATCGGAAGTTCACTTTCGAGGTGATGCAGGTCACCAGCGGTTTGTCAAGGCGCCCAGTGCGCCGAGAGCGACCACGCCTGCGGTGGAGGCGCGGAGAACGGTCGTTCCGAGCCGGACAACGCGTGCACCTGCGGTTGTCAAGGCTGTCAACTCTTCGTCGGTGATTCCGCCCTCTGGGCCGACGACGATGAGGACGTCTCCGGATTCGGGCAACTGGACGTCGGCGAGCTTGTCGGAAGCGCTCTCGTGGAGGACCAACGTGAGTGCGCTGGCCGTTACCAAGCGTGACAGTCCGGCGGTGTTGACGGCTTCGGCGACGGACGGAACTCGGGAGCGTCTTGCTTGCTTCGCGGCTTCGCGGGCGGTCGACTGCCAGCGGGCGAGTTGTTTGGCTCCGCGTGGTCCGTCTTCCCACTTGGTGATGCAGCGGGAAGCGCGCCACGGGACGACGCCGTCGACGCCTGCTTCGGTGGCGAGTTCGACGGCGAGCTCGCCCCGGTCGCCTTTGACGAGTGCTTGGGCGAGCACGACGCGCGGGGACGGTTCGGGGTCGGTCCAGCGCTGTTGGACGCGCAGGTCGAGCACGTCCTTGCCGACGGACTCCACGACGCAGCGGACGAGCGAGCCGGAGCCGTCGGACAGCACGAGCTCCTCACCGACGCGCAGCCGCCGCACGGTGGCCGCGTGCCTGCCTTCCGGACCGTCGAGCACGCAGGTGTCCGACACGGGCAGCGCAGGAACGAGGAAGACGGGCAGGGTCACCGGTGTCCGCGCGAGGCGCGCAGCCGTGAGAACAGTCCTCCGCCGCCCTTGCCGTTGTGCGACAGCGACGGTTCGGTCTCGCCGCGCAGCTCGGCGAGTTCGCGCAGCAGGTCGACCTGCTTGCCGTCGAGCCTGGTCGGCACGACGACCTCGAGGTGCACGTGCAGGTCGCCTCGTCCGTCGACGCGGCCGGTGGAGCGGAGCTTGGGCATGCCGAGGCCCTGGAGCACGATCTCGGTGTTCGGCTGGGTGCCGGGGTCGATCTCCAGCTCTTCCTCGCCGTCGAGCGTCTTGAACGGCAGGGTCGCGCCGAGTGCGGCGGTGGTCATCGGGATCTGCACCGAGCAGTGCAGGTCCGCGCCGTCGCGTTCGAAGATCTCGTGCGGGTGCTCCTCGACCTCGACGTAGAGGTCACCGGCGGGGCCGCCGCCGGGGCCGACCTCGCCCTGGCCGGCGAGCCGCACGCGCATGCCCTCGGCGACACCGGCCGGGATGTTGACGTTGATCGTGCGGCGCGAGCGCACCCGGCCCTCGCCTGCGCACTGCTGGCACGGGTCGGGGATGACCTCGCCGTAGCCGCGGCAGACGGGGCACGGGCGGGCCGTGACGACCTGGCCGAGGAACGACCGCTGCACGGACTGCACCTCGCCGCGGCCGCCGCAGGTGTCGCAGCGGACGGGCTTGCTGTTGTTCTGGCAGCCGGCGCCGTGGCACCGGTCGCAGAGCACGGCCGTGTCGACGGTCAGCTCGCGGGACGCGCCCGCGGCGCACTCCTCCAGCGTCATGTCGAGCCGGATCAGCGCGTCCGAACCGGGCTGGACGCGACTGCGCGGTCCGCGGCCGCCGCCTCCGGTCGACGCGCCGAAGAAGGCGTCCATGATGTCGCCGAGCCCGAAGCCCGCGAACGGGTCCTGCGCGCGTCCGCCGCCACCTGACTCCAGCGGGTCGCCGCCGAGGTCGACGATCTGCCGCTTCTTGGGGTCGGACAGCACCTCGTAGGCGGCCGTCACTTCCTTGAAGCGGGCCTCCTCGTTGGGATTGACGTCCGGGTGCAGCTGCCTCGCGAGCTTGCGATAGGCGCGCTTGATCTCCTCGGGTGTGGCGTCCTTCTCCACACCGAGGGTGCCGTAGTAATCCCGTGCCACCGTGTATCCGTCTCAGTCACTTGCCAAGGTCAACGAGAAGTCAGGATCTCCCCGACGTAGTTCGCGACCGCTCGCACGGCCGCCATGGTTCCGGGGTAGTCCATCCGAGTGGGGCCGACGACGCCGAGTCCCCCGAGGAGGTTGTCACGGCTGCCGTATCCGATCGACACCACGGACGTGCTGCGCATCTCAGCGGCCTCGTTCTCCTCGCCGATGCGCACGAGCACGGTACCTGGGTCGCGTGAGGCCGCGAGGAGCTTCAGCACTATCACCTGCTCCTCGAGCGCCTCCAGCACCTGCCGCAGCGAGCCGGGGAAGTCCGCGACGTTGCGCGTGAGGTTCGCGGTGCCGCCGAGCACGTAGCGCTCCTCGGGGTGGTCGACGAGGGTCTCGATGAGCACGGTCGCGATCCGCAGGGTGACGTCGCGCAGCTCGTTCGGCACCTCCTCGGGCAGTTCGGCGACCCTCGCGGACGCGTCGGGCAGCCGCTTGCCCGCCATCGCCGCGTTCAGCGTCGCGCGCAGCTGGTGCACGTTGTCCTCGGTGATCACGTCACCGAGCTCGACGATCCGCTGGTCGACGCGGCCGGTGTCGGTGATCAGCACCAGCATCAGCCTGGACGGCGAGATCGGCAGCACCTCGAGGTGCCGCACGGTCGAGCGGCTCAGCGTGGGGACCTGGATGACCGCGACCTGCCGGGTGAGCTGGGCGAGCAGCCGGACGCTGCGCCGCATCACGTCGTCGAGGTCGAGCGCGCCTTCCAGAAAACTCTTGATCGCGCGGCGTTCGGCCGGGGAGAGCGGCTTGATCTCGCTCAGCCGGTCGACGAACAGCCGGTAGCCCTTGTCCGTGGGCACGCGGCCGGCGCTGGTGTGCGGCTGGGCGATGAAGCCCTCGTCCTCGAGCACGGCCATGTCGTTGCGGACCGTGGCGCTCGACACACCCAGGTTGTGCCGTTCGACCAGCGCCTTCGACCCGACGGGCTCCTGGTTGGACACGTAGTCGGCGACGATCGCGCGCAGCACCTCGAACCGACGCTCATCGGCGTTCACCGCTTCACCTCCATGCCCTTCCCCACGAGTTTACCCAGGTGGTTTCGGGGCGGGCCCCGGATGTAAACACCGCAGAACGCCCCCGGCGACTTGACGCCCGACATTACGACCACGTTTCGTGGAGCACGCCGTCGCCCCGGTTGTAGTGAGGGGTGCGCGCATGCGCAGATTTCTGTGTCTGCTGCTGGGGGTGGCGCTGCTGGCGCCGCCGGGAGTCGCCGCAGGAGACGTGACATCGGGTCGCGACGGCATCCGCGGGTGGACGATCCTCTCGGACAGCGACGCGGGCGACGACCAGGTGATCGCGGCCGCGAAGCAGTACCGGGTCAACCACCTGCAGCTCTCCCACGACGTCGTGCACGACCTGCGCGAGGTGCGCGAGCCCGCGCGCCAGGCGCAGGTGAACCGGCTGACCGACCTGGCGCACCGCTCCGGCGTCAAGGAGGTCGCCGCCTGGGACCACGCGCTGTACGCGCTGACGTACTACCCGGCCGAGTACCGCACCGGCCCCGGCGGGACGATCGACCTGGACAACGAGAAGTTCTGGGAGTGGTTCCGGAGCGACTACCGCCAGATGCTCGACCTGGTGCCGAACATCGACTCGATCGTCCTCACGTTCATCGAGACCGGTGCGCGCGTGGAGAACCAGCACTCCGAGAAGCTGAAGACGGCGTCGGAGAAGCTGGCGTACCTGGTCGACCAGATCGCGACCGTGCTCGAGGAGCGCGGCATGCTGCTCTACCTGCGCACCTTCGGCTACTACCCGGAGGAGATGCAGCGCACCATCGACGCGATCAACCTGGTGAAGAACACCAAGGTGCGCGTGATGGCGAAGGCGCAGCCGCACGACTTCTTCCTGACCCACCCGATCGACGTGACGGTCAAGGACATCAAGCGCCCGGTGCTGATCGAGTACGACACCACCGGTGAGTACAACGGCCAGGGCAAGATCGCGAACGCGTTCGTCGCCGAGCACGCCGACCGGTTGCGCTACTACAAGAAGCTGCCGAACGTCATCGGCTACGTGGGCCGGACCGACCGGTACCGCGAGTCGCGGATCGTGGGCACGCCGACCGAGATCAACCTGTACGCGCTGAAGCGGGCGAGCGAGGGCGCGTCGAACGACCTGATCTACTTCGAGTTCGCGGCCCGCAAGTACGGCCTGCTCGCCGCACCGCACGTGGCGCGGGCGTTGAAGCGCTCGCCGGAGATCATCACCTCGTCGCTGTACTCGTTGGGCAGCAACACGGCCAACCACTCGCGGCTGGACTACGACCCGTACTGCTCCAGCTACCACCGCAGCGTGTCCGGCAAGTGGATCGACCCGCCGACGACGTTCGTGAAGCACGGCGTCAACAAGAAGTTCCACTACTGGATCGACGTCGCGGACCACCTGTCGCCGCCGCACTGCAAGACCGACGGCATCCTGCGGCGTGAGGCCGGCTACGTGCTGGACAAGGGCTGGGTGACGCCCGGCAACCACATGACCGCGCCGTACCTGAAGGACATCACCGTCGAGAAGGACCACGGCGTGAAGCTCGCCGAGGCGTCGCTGCGCGACATCGAGACGGTCAGGAAGTTCCTGCGCCCCAACGACTACGCGCAGCTCAAGTCGTACTTCGAGCGCACCGTCATGACGACCAAGCTGCACCGCTCGGTGGCGAAGGCCTACTTCGGCTACCGGATCTACATCCAGGAACCGTCAGCCGACCTGGCGAAGACCATCTGGGAGGGACTGGACGAAGCGAAGCTGATCGCTGCTCAAGTGCGGGCGTACCCGGCACCGTCGACCGGGGAGTGGAACTGGGTGATCGACGCAGCCCAGGCCGACCTCTACTACACGCGGATCTCAGAGGGCTGGGACCGCTACTCCAACATCAAGGTGCCTCGACCGTGAAGAGATTCGTGAGTGTGCTGCTGGCGGCAGCTCTGCTGTCGCCAGTCGGCGTCGCCCAGGCCAAACCCGAGCAGATCCGCGGCTGGACCCTGTTGTCCAACAACGACGCGGGCAACGAGCAGACGATCGCAGCCGCCAAGAACTACAAGATCAACCACCTGCAGCTGTCGCACGACGTGATCCACCACCTGCGTCAGCTGAAGGAGTCCGACGCCCGCCGGGAACGCGCGGTCCGGCTGACCGACCAGGCGCACGCAGCGGGCATCAAGGAGGTGGCGGTCTGGGACCACGCCCTCTACTCGCTGACCTACTACCCAGCCGAGTTCCGCACCGGCCCGAACGGGACGATCGATCTCGACAACCCCGCGTTCTGGGAGTGGTTCCGCAACGACTACCGGCAGATGCTCGACCTGCTGCCGAAGATCGACTCGGTGATCCTCACGTTCATCGAGACCGGCGCGCGCGTCGAACGCCAGCACTCCACGAAGCTGAAGACCGCGGAGGAGAAGCTGGCGTACCTGATCGACCAGATCGCCTCGGTCACCGAGGAGCGCAACAAGCTGTTGTACCTCAGGACGTTCGCGTACTTCCCCGAGGAGATGCAGAACGTCCTCAAGGCCATCGACCTGGTCAAGAACCAGCACGTGCGGGTGATGGCCAAGGCCCAGCCGCACGACTTCTTCCTGACCCACCCGATCGACGTGACCGTGCCGCAGATCAAGCGCCCGGTGCTGATCGAGTACGACACCACCGGTGAGTACAACGGCCAGGGCAAGATGGCGGGCGCGTTCGTCGCCGATCACGCCGATCGGTTGCGGCACTACCGGAAGCTCAAGAACGTCATCGGGTACGTGGCGCGCACCGACCGCTTCCAGGACTCGCACATCGTGGGCACGCCGACCGAGGTCAACCTGTGGGCGTTGCACCGGGCGCCGTACGCGTCGAACTCGCAGATCTACCTGGAGTTCGCGGCGCGCGAGTACGGCTGGGTGGCGGCTCCTCGCGTGGCACGGGCGTTGTCGCGGTCGACGGAGATCGTGAAGTCGACGCTGTACACGCTGGGCAACAACAGCGGCGACCACTCGCGGCTCAACTACGACCCGTACTGCCCCGGCTACCACCGCAGCGTGTCCGGCAAGTGGATCGACCCGCCGATCGCGCACGTCGAGCACGGCGTCAACAAGGACTACCACTACTGGATCGACGTGGTGAACCACCTGGCGCCACCGCACTGCAAGCTGGACCCGATCCTGCGCAACGAGACGCCGTACGTGCTCGACCGGGGCTGGGTGACGCCGGGCAACCTGATGGAGCCGTCGTACCTGGCCGACGTGGTGACCGAGAAGGACCACGGCGTGCGGCTGGCCGAGAAGTCGCTGGCGGACATCGAGAGCGTGCGACGGTTCCTCAAGGCCGACGACTACGCGCAGCTCAAGGCGTACTTCGAGCGGACCGTGATCTCGACCCGGCTGCACCGCTCCATCGCCAAGGCCTACTTCGGGTACCGGCTCTACATCAAGACGCCCACGCCTGAGCTGGCTCGCACGATCTGGGAGGGCCTGGACGAGTCGAAGCTGATGGCCGACGCGGTGCGCACCTACCCGGCGCCGCCCGGCAAGGGTGAGTTCGACTGGGTGAGCGACGCCGGTCGGGCCGACACCTACTACAAGCGCATCTCCGAGGGCTGGGACACCTACGGCAACATCAAGGTCCCGCGCCCTTAGGGCAGCAGCCGACGGACCACGGCGTCAGCCAGCAGGCGGCCGCGGTCCGTCAGCACGCACCGACCGGTGTCCAGCGGTTCGAGCAGACCGTCGGCCACCGCCTTGTGCGCCTCGGTCTGTCCCTCGGCGTCCAGCACGTCGAGGGGCAGGCCGTCAGCCAGGCGCAGTTCGAGCAGCACCCGCTCCACCCTGCGATCTTCTTCCGACAGGATCTCCCGGCCCGCGGCCGGTGAGTTGCCTTCCGCCAGCACCGAGGCGTAGCGCGCCGGGTGCTTCACGTTCCACCAGCGCACCCCGCCGACGTGGCTGTGCGCGCCGGGACCGGCACCCCACCAGTCGGCGCCCTGCCAGTACAGGATGTTGTGCCGGCAGCGGGCATCGTCAGAACGAGCCCAGTTCGACACCTCGTACCAGGTCAGGCCCTGTGCGGTCATCGCGGCGTCGATCATCTCGTAGGACGACGCGAGCACGTCGTCATCAGGCATCGGCAGGTCGCCGCGCTTGATCCGCCGCGCGAGCCCCGTGCCGTCCTCCACGATCAACGCGTACGCGGACACGTGGTCGGCGCCGGAGGTGAACACCGCGTCGAGCGACGCCTTCAGGTCCTCGGGCCGCTCCCCCGGCGTCCCGTAGATCAGGTCCAGGTTCACGTGCTCGAAGCCGGCCCGCAGCGCCTCCTGCGCGGCGGCCACCGGACGGCCGGGCGTGTGCTTGCGGTCGAGCACCTGCAACACGTGCCGCGCGGCCGACTGCATGCCCAGCGAGACCCGCGTGTAACCAGCGTCACGAATGCCCTCGAAGAAGGACGCCGACGTCGACTCGGGGTTCGACTCGGTGGTCACCTCGGCCCCCGGCGCCAGCCCGAACGACGAGCGCACCGCGGCCAGCACCTCACCCAGTCCGGCGGCGCCCAGCAGCGATGGCGTCCCGCCTCCGACGAACACCGTGGACGCTGCAGGAGCGGTTCCCAGCACCTGGGCGGCGAGGTCCAGCTCGCGCTTCAACCCCTCGAGCCACGACTCGGGAGAGGCGGAAGTGCCCAGCTCACCGGGGGTGTAGGTGTTGAAGTCGCAGTATCCGCACCTGGTCGCGCAGAACGGGACGTGCACGTAGACGCCGAAGGGCCGGGTGCCCAGCCCGCGGAGTGCCGAGGACGGCAGTGAGCCGTCTGGGGGTGCGGGTTCACCGTCAGGCAACGCGGAGGGCATGAAACCAGTGTCGCGCAGCACGCGAATGGCGGTTCCGACAGCCCATCAGTATCTGTCTGTGACAGATCTTTTACGGAGCGAGATCGGCTCTCAATGTCAACTCATCCTGGTAAATCCCAGCATCCGGTTGGCGGTGGACCACCGTCTGGACGCGTGGCACGCTTGGTCCCATGCATTCGACTGGAGTTTTCCTCGTGGCCCGTCGCCACGTCGACTTCCGTCGTGTTTCCAGCGCGATGTGCCGTCGTTCGGCATAACCTCGCGCCGTTTTGTTCCCGTCGGCGCCGGGTGCGCTGACGAGACCCCCACCACGCACCTCCGGGCTCGCACGCGCATCCTGCGCCCAAAGTTCCCCGGAGGACGCAGATGGTCCCGCCGCAGACGACCCCGCGCGCCAAGCAGCGTCGCGGCGAGGGGCAGTGGGCGCTCGGCTATCGCGAGCCGCTCAACCCCAACGAGCGGAGCAAGAAGGACGACAACCCGCTCAACGTCCGCACTCGCATCGAGAACATCTACGCCCACGGCGGCTTCGACTCCATCGACCCGGCTGACCTGCGCGGACGGTTCCGCTGGTACGGCCTCTACACCCAGCGCAAGCCCGGTATCGACGGCGGCCGCACCGCCACGCTCGAGCCCGAGGAGCTGGACGACGAGTACTTCATGCTCCGCGTCCGCATCGACGGCGGCAGGCTCACCACGCAGCAGCTCGCGCTGATCGGTGAGCTCTCGCAGACCTACGCGCGCGACACCGCGGACATCACCGACCGGCAGAACATCCAGTACCACTGGATCCGGATCGAGGACGTCCCGACGATCTGGCAGAAGCTCGAGGCCGCCGGCCTGACCACGATGGAGGCGTGCGGCGACAGCCCGCGCGTCATCCTCGGCTCCCCGGTCGCGGGCATCGCCCAGGACGAGGTCATCGACGGTTCGCCCGCGATCGACGAGATCCTCACCCGCTACATCGGCGACCCGCGCTTCTCGAACCTGCCGCGCAAGTTCAAGACCGCGATCTCCGGGCTGCAGGACGTCGCGCACGAGGTGCACGACATCGCGTTCGTCGGCGTGAACCACCCCGAGCACGGCCCCGGTTTCGACCTTTGGGTCGGCGGCGGCCTGTCCACGAACCCCATGCTCGGCAAGCGGCTCGGCACCTGGATCCCGCTGGACGAGGTGCCGGACGTGTGGGAGGGCGTGATCAGCGTCTTCCGCGACTACGGCTACCGCCGCCTGCGCCACCGCGCGCGGATCAAGTTCCTCGTCGCCGACTGGGGTCCCGAGAAGTTCCGGCAGATCCTGCAGGACGAGTACCTCAAGCGCGAGCTGGTCGACGGCCCCGCGCCAGAAGCACTGCCCCAGGCCCGCGACCACATCGGCGTGCACCCGCAGAAGGACGGCCTCTTCTACGTCGGCGCCGCGCCGATCGCGGGCCGCGTCTCGGGTTCCACGCTCGTCGAGGTGGCGAAGGTCGTCGAGCGCGCCGGGTCCGGCCGGGTGCGCCTGACGCCGCAGCAGAAGCTGATCGTGCTGGACGTGCCCGAGTCCGAGATCAAGACGCTCCAGGCGGACCTCGCCAAGCTGGGCCTGCAGACCGAGCCGTCGCCGTGGCGGCGCGGCGTGATGGCCTGCACCGGCATCGAGTTCTGCAAGCTGGCGATCGTCGAGACCAAGGCCCGCGCGGTGGACCTGGTGTCCACTTTGGAGACCTCGCTCAAGGACATCGTCGACGGCGTCAGCGCGCCGATCTCGGTGCACATCAACGGGTGCCCGAACTCGTGCGCCCGCATCCAGACGGCGGACATCGGCCTGAAGGGCCAGATCGTCACGGACGCGGACGGCAACCAGGTCGAGGGCTTCCAGGTGCACCTCGGCGGCGGGCTCGGCCTGGACGCCGGGTTCGGCCGCAAGCTGCGCGGCCACAAGGTGACCGCCGACGAGCTGTCCGACTACGTGGAGCGCGTGGTCCGCAACTTCGTGGCCCAGCGGACCGAGGACGAGCGGTTCGCCCAGTGGGTCGCTCGCGCCGAAGAGGGTGACCTCAAGTGACTGCCGGCCGACGTACGTCTCCCAGCGGAGGCTGCAATGACTGAGCGTGCGACGCCCTTCTACTGCCCCTACTGCGGCGACGAGGACCTCCGCCCGCAGGAGGAACCCAGCTACTCCTGGCTCTGCTCCGGCTGCCGCCGGGTGTTCCAGGTCAAGTTCGTCGGACTCAACCTGCCTCAGGGGGTGAAGAAGTGAGTGACCTCAAGGAAGATCTGAAGATCATCGCCGAGGCGGCGGAGACCGAGCTCGCGGACGCGACCGCCCAGGAGGCGCTCGAGTGGACCGCGCGGACGTTCGGCGACAGCTTCATCGTCGCGTCGAACATGCAGGACGCCGTGCTGATCGACCTGGCGGCCAAGGTCAAGCCGAACTTCGACGTGCTGTTCCTGGAGACGGGCTACCACTTCCCAGAGACCATCGGCGTCCGCGACGCGGTCGGCCTGGTGTACCCGGAGGTGCGGGTCGTCAACGCCGCCGCCGAGCAGTCGGTCGCCGACCAGGAGGCCGAGTTCGGCCTGCTCTACCAGTCGGATCCGGCGAAGTGCTGCCACCTCCGCAAGGTCGTCCCGCTGCGCAACGAGCTCGCGAAGTACGACGCCTGGGTCACCGGCGTGCGCCGCGTGGACGCGCCGACGCGGGCGAACACGCCGATCGTGCAGTGGGACGAGCGCAACGGACTGGTGAAGATCAACCCGATCGCGCCGTGGAGCGACGACGAGTTCAACGGCTACCTCCACTCGAACGGGATCCTGGAGAACCTGCTGGTGCAGGAGGGATATCCGTCGATCGGCTGCGCGCCGTGCACGGCCAAGCCGCTGCCGGGTCAGGACGCGCGGAGCGGCCGCTGGGCCGGTTCCGCGAAGACAGAATGCGGGTTGCACGGATGACACTGGCTCTGGACACGCTGGGACGTCTCGAATCCGAGGCGATTCACATCTTCCGCGAGGTAGCGGGAGAGTTCGACCGACCGGTGATCCTCTTCTCCGGCGGCAAGGACTCGACGCTGCTGCTGCACCTCGCGATCAAGGCGTTCTACCCCGCTCCGGTGCCGTTCCCGCTGCTGCACGTGGACACCGGGCACAACTTCGACGAGGTCATCGAGTTCCGCGACCGCGTCGTCGCACAGCACGGCCTGCGCCTGGAAGTGGCTCACGTGCAGGACTGGATCGACGACGGCAGGCTCCAGGAGCGCCCGGACGGCACGCGCAACCCGTTGCAGACGGTGCCGCTGCTGGACTCGATCACCGCGCACAAGTACGACGCGGTGTTCGGCGGCGGCCGTCGCGACGAGGAGCGCGCCCGCGCCAAGGAGCGGATCTTCAGCCTGCGCAACGCGTTCGGCCAGTGGGAGCCGAAGCGGCAGCGCCCGGAGCTGTGGAACCTCTACAACGGCAGGCACCGCGCCGGTGAGCACGTGCGGGTGTTCCCGCTGTCGAACTGGACCGAGCTGGACGTGTGGAACTACATCGCCCGCGAGGGCGTGGAGCTGCCGTCGATCTACTACGCGCACGAGCGCGAGGTCTACCTGCGTGACGGCATGTGGCTCGCCGAAGGCCCGTGGGGCTCGGCGCGCGACGACGAGACGTTGCTGCGCAAGACGGTCCGCTACCGCACGGTCGGCGACGGCTCGTGCACCGGTGCGGTCGAGTCCGACGCCGCCGACATCGAGACGGTCATCGCCGAGGTCGCGGCGTCGCGCTTGACGGAGCGCGGTGCGACCCGAGCGGACGACCGGTTGTCCGAGGCCGCCATGGAAGACCGCAAGCGGGAGGGCTACTTCTAACATGAGCGACCTGTTGAGGCTTGCCACGGCGGGCAGCGTGGACGACGGGAAGTCCACGCTGGTCGGCAGGCTGCTCTACGACACCAAGTCCGTGCTGGCGGACACGCTCGACGCCGTCCACCGGGCGAGCGCCGACCGCGGACTGTCCACTCCGGACCTCTCGCTGCTCGTCGACGGGCTGCGGTCCGAGCGCGAGCAGGGCATCACGATCGACGTGGCGTACCGGTACTTCGCGACGCCGAAACGGTCCTTCGTGCTCGCGGACACCCCCGGCCACGTGCAGTACACCCGCAACACGGTGACCGGTGCGTCGACCGCGCAGCTCGCGGTGCTGCTGGTGGACGCGCGCAAGGGCGTCATCGAGCAGACCCGGCGCCACGCGGCCGTGCTCGCCCTGCTGGGCGTGCCGCGGCTGGTGCTCGCGGTCAACAAGATCGACCTGGTCGGCTACGACGAGGTGACGTTCTCCCGGATCGCCAAGGAGTTCACCGCGCACGCGGTCGAGCTGGGCTACACCGAGGACAGCGTGCTGGAGATCCCGGTCTCCGCGCTCGCAGGCGACAACGTGGTGGAGCGCTCGGCGAACACGCCCTGGTACACCGGCCCCACGCTGCTGGAGCACCTGGAGGACGTGCCGGTCGAGCCGGACCCGCACGACGCGCCGTTCCGCTTCCCGGTGCAGTACGTGATCCGGCCGCGCACGCCCGAGTTCCCCGACTACCGCGGCTACGCGGGGCTGGTCGCGTCCGGCACCGTGCAGGTCGGTGACGAGATCGTCGTGCTGCCCTCGGGCATCCGCACGACCGTCACGAAGATCGACACGGCGGACGGGCCGCTGGACGAGGCCGCCGCGGGCCAGTCGGTGACGCTGTTGCTCGCCGACGACGTGGACATCTCGCGCGGCGACCTGATCGCCGACGCGGGCAACCCGCCGGAGGTGACCGACGACATCGACGCCACGCTGTGCTGGCTGGCCGAGAAGCCGCTGACGCCCGGCGCACGGGTTCTGGTCAAGCACGGGGCGCGCACCGTGCAGGCCATCGTCACGGAGCTGCGCGACCGCTTCGACGAGCAGAAGCTGTCCAGTGTGGACAGCCCCGGCTCGTTGAAGCTGAACGAGATCGGCCGAGTGGCTCTGCGCACCGCGGAGCCGGTTCCACTGGACGACTACAGCAACAGCCGGCGCACCGGGGCGTTCCTGGTGATCGACGCGAGCGACGGAAGCACGCTCGCCGCCGGGCTTGTCGGGGCTCCGCTGCCGGTCATGGACGGCGTGGAGAGCTGTACCGAGGGCGGCGTCACAGCCGCCCGTGATTCTCACGCCCTCGTCTCCCCCGGTCCCTGAAAGGTTCAACTTCCGTGAGCACCAAGCGTTTTCTGACGACATCACTGGCCGTACTGACCGCCTTCGCCGCCATCGCCGGATGCTCACGCGCCGGGAGCAGTGACGCCCCTGCTCCCGCCGATGACAAGGGTGCCGCCGCCGAGGTCCGCGTCGGGTACTTCCCGAACGTGACCCACGCCGCCGCCCTGATCGGTGTTGAGAAGGAGCTCTTCAAGAAAGAGCTCGGTTCCACCAAGCTCACCACCCAGACCTTCAACGCGGGTCCGGACGAGGTGAACGCGCTGCTCGGCGAGTCGCTGGACGTCGCGTACATCGGTTCCGGCCCGGCCATCAACGCCTACTCGAAGTCCAAGGGCGAGGCCGTCAAGCTGATCGCGGGTGCGACGTCCGGTGGCGCGCAGCTCGTGGTGAAGCCCGAGATCAACTCGATCGAGGACCTCAAGGGCAAGGTCATCGCCACGCCGCAGCTCGGCAACACGCAGGACGTGTCGCTGAAGAAGCACCTGGCGGAGAAGGGACTCACCGGCCAGGTCACGGTCACGAACGTGGAGAACGCCCAGTCGCTCGACCTGTTCAAGAAGGGCGACATCGCCGCGGCCTGGTCGCCGCAGCCGTGGTCCGCGCGCCTGGTCGCCGAGGCGGGCGCGAAGGTGCTGCTGGACGAGAAGACCCTGTGGGAGGGCGGCGCGTTCCCGACCACGGTGATCATCGTGCGGACTAAGTTCCTCAAGGAGCACCCGCAGACCGTCGAGGCGATCCTCAAGGGTCACGTCGCGGCCATCGACTGGGCGAAGAACAACAAGGACGACGCCAAGAAGGCCGTCAACGCCGCGCTGGAGAAGCTCACGTCCAAGAAGCTCGGCGACAAGATCCTCGACGCCGCGTGGGACAACATCGAGCTCACCACCGACGCGCAGGCCAAGACGTTCCCGCAGCTCGCCAAGGACGCCGTCACCGCGGGCATCGCGAAGGAAGCCGCGAACGTCGCCGGGTACGCCGACTTCACGTTGCTGAACAAGGTCCTGCAAGCGCAGGGCAAGCCGCAGGTCGAAGCAGCAGGTCTGGACAAGAAGTAGTTCTTTTCGAGGGGAAGAGGCACACCATGACCGCCACGCTCGAGACCTCCGTCGCCCGATCCACTTCGGACACCGCGGTGGCGCTTTCCGGAGTCAGCAAGGTGTTCGGCCACGGCAGCTCGGCCGTGGCGGCGCTCGACGGCGTCGACCTGCGGGTCAAGCCGGGCGAGTTCGTGTGCCTCCTCGGCGCGTCGGGCTGCGGCAAGAGCACGCTGCTGAACCTCGTCGCGGGGCTCGACAGCCCCACGGCGGGCAGCATCGAGCTCAGCACGTCGCGCCCGGCCGTCATGTTCCAGGAGCCCGCCCTCATGCCGTGGCTCACGGCGTCGCGCAACGTCGAGCTGGCGTTGCGCTTCGCCGGGGTCGGCCGCGCCGACCGGCGCCGTCAGGCCGGCGAGCTGCTGGAGCTGGTGCGACTCGGCGACGTCGCGGGCAAGCGCCCGCACGAGCTGTCCGGCGGCATGCGCCAGCGCGTCGCACTGGCCCGTTCGCTGGCGTCCACGCTGGCGTCGGGTGACGCGCCCGGCCTCCTGCTGATGGACGAGCCGTTCGCCGCGCTCGACGCCATCACCCGCGACGTGCTGCAGGCGGAGCTGTTGCGCGTCTGGGAGACCACCAACACCGCGATCATCTTCGTGACGCACGACGTCCGCGAGGCGGTCCGGCTGGGCCAGCGCGTCGTGCTGCTGTCGTCACGCCCCGGCCGCGTCGTGCGCGAGTGGTCGGTCGACGGCGTCACCGACTCGGTCGCCGTGCTGGACGAGATCAACACCCACCTGCGAGAGGTCATCAGTGGCCACGCCTCATGACACCCTGGAAGCGGTAGGCGCGGGCCTCGACGCACTGGACGCGCCGGTCGCGTCGCACCGAGCGCCCGTGTGGCAACGCTTCCTGAAGACCGGGGTGCCGCCGCTGGTCGCGTTCGCGCTGCTGCTCGGCGTGTGGCAGGGCCTGTGGGCGTCGGCGATCCTGCCGGAGTTCCAGCTGCCGTCGCCGCTGTCGGTGTGGAACGAGCTGGTGTCGTCGATCTCCTCCGGCGAGGCGTTCGGCATCCTCTGGACCTCGTTGCACCGCGCGGTGTTCGGCTTCATCGCGGCCGTTCTCATCGCCACGCCACTGGGCCTGCTGGTGGCGAAGGTGCGGGTGGTCCGCGCGGCCATCGGCTCCCTGCTCACCGGTCTGCAGTCGCTGCCGTCCGTGGCGTGGGTACCGGCCGCGATCCTGTGGTTCGGCGTCACCCCGTCGACGATCTACTTCGTCGTGCTCATGGGTTCCGTGCCGTCCATCGCCAACGGCCTGGTCGCAGGCATCGACCAGATCCCACCGCTGCTGCCGCGCGTCGGCCGTGCGCTGGGCGCCGGTCGGCTGGCTTCCGCCCGGCACATCCTGCTGCCCGCCGCCCTGCCCGGCTACCTGGCAGGCCTGAAGCAGGGCTGGGCGTTCTCGTGGCGGTCGCTGATGGCCGCCGAGATCATCGCGACGTCCCCGCAGCTCGGCGTCGGGCTCGGCCAGTACCTGCACAACGGTTCCTCGTTGAACGACATCAACATGGTGATCGCGGCGATCTTCCTGATCCTGTTGGTGGGCATCGGGATCGAGCTGCTGCTGTTCCGCCCGCTGGAGCGCGCCGTGCTGCGGGCTCGTGGTCTGACGGGGGCGCTGTGAGCTTCGTTTCCGGTCCCTGCTCGGCAGGTCCGCCGCCGCTGGTCGCGGTGGCGCACGGCAGCCGCGATCCGCGTTCCGCCGCGACCGTGCACGCCCTGCTCGACGTGGTGCGCTCGCTGCGCCCGTCGCTGGACGTGCGCGGCGCGTTCCTCGACCTGTCCGCTCCGCGGCTGTCCGACGTGCTGCGCGGCCCGGCCGTTGTCGTACCCCTGTTGCTGGGCAAGGCTTTTCACGCGCGCGTCGACGTGCCCGCCGCCGTGGCCGAGTCTCGGGTTCCCGCTGTGGTGTCGGACGTGCTCGGGCCGTCGCCCCTGCTGGAGTCCGCGGCCCTGCGGCGGTTGGCCGAGGCCGGGGTGACGTTCGGGGACTCCTCGCTCGGTGTGGTGCTCGCGGCGGCCGGGTCGTCGCACGCGCCCGCCAACGAGGCTGTTGCCTCGGTTGCCCGGCGGTGGGCTCGTGAGTCGGGGTGGGCCGGGGTCGAGCCCGCGTTCGCCTCTGCCGCTTCTCCTGACGTGCCAACGGCTGTCGCTCGGTTGCGGGCGCGTGGGGCCACCCGGATCGCTGTTGCCTCGTGGTTCCTGGCGCCAGGGTTGTTGCCCGATCGCATCGCTTCGCTCGCCGGGGACGCCGTGGTGGCTGCGCCGTTGGGGGCGGACATCGAGGTGGCTGAGCTGATTCTCAGCCGCTACTCGGAGGCTCTGGCGGAGGAGCGCACAGCCCGTTCCGCGTAGCCGGCGACCTGTCTCAATCCGATGACGGCATTTGCCCTGAACACGAGGCCCACCAGCCCGCGTCGCGCAGGGCCATCCGGGCGATGTGAACTGTGAAGTGTTGACGTGAAACCTACTCACGAGTAGGCAGAAACCTGCCGCGGTCAGCTGGACGCCCTCGCCACCTCAACGGGGAGAGGCACCATGAAACTTGCCCGAATCGCAGCTCTGGTACTGGTACCGATGCTGACGCTGACCGCCCAAGCGTCGGCAGCACCGCAGACGATCACGTTCAAGTGCAAGGCGACGGCACTCGGTCAGTCCGCCGAGTTCAACCTCGACCAGGTCATAGACGCGACCGCCCCGGAGACGGTCGCCCCGAACGGCAGCGTCAAGGTCACGGCCGACCCGGCTCCCGACAAGATGCCCGCCGAGGCGTCCGGCTACCAGGTCGTCGAGGTCAAGGGCCTCGCGCTCCGGGTGCCCATCCCCGGCAACTCCAAGTTCCAGTCAGCTTCGCTCGAGGGCGGCTCCGGCCTCAACTCGACGCCGACCATCGGTCTCGAGGGCAACAACGTCGTGCTCCGCGTGCCCGGCCCGATCAAGGGCGGCGCCGACTACGAGCTGCCGACCGTGACCGTCGTCCTCCAGGCGGGTGGCACCGGCCAGATCGTGACGAAGCTCGGCGGCACCGGCTTCGACAACCCCGGCCTGACGTTCGTGGCCACCATCATCGCGTTCGGATTCCGCGTGGACGCGAACGCGGGCGGGTACCCCGACCCGAGTCCCGTGCTCACCACGACGACGATCTCCGGCTGACCGGCGCGGGTGCCCACCCCCTGCCGGGCATCCGCGGGTCGTGGGCGACCGGGACTACCGGTCGCCCACGATCTCATCAGCCTCCACCGCGGCGACCAGCTTCGTCATGACCTCCAGCGTGGTGCGCAGGTCCTCCAGCGGCACCTGCGCCGACACGCGGTTGGTGAACCCGTGCTGGACCTCGCGCAGCTTCGCGATCGCCGCGTAGCCCTCCTCGGTCGGCGTCAGCAGCTTGGCCCGCCGGTGCGCCGGGTTGGGCATGTACTCGGCGAGTCCCTTGTCCACCAACAGGTCCGCGATGCGCTGCACGCTCTGCCGCGTGAGGCCTGCCTCGCGGGCGACGCCCGAGACGGAGAGCGGCTCGCGCAGCACCATCCCGAGCACCTGCCACCAGGCCGCGGTGAGCCCGACCGGCTTCGTCATGACGTCCGCGGCGGACAGGAACGCGCCGTAGAGCCGGAACGTGCGCATGATGACGTCGGTCATGACGTCGCCGCCTTCAGTTCGGGACACTCTGCACCAGCTTCGCGTACCACTCCGGGTCGCCCGTGCTGAACAGGCCGTACCACGCGTCGACGACCTGCGGCTCGTACATGTCCAGCTCGACGAAGATCTCCCGCGCGAAGTCCAGCGCGTCCGACGGGCCCGCCGTGATCACGCCCCCGTCGGACACCGCGCGCTCCTGCCGGTACCGCGCCGCGCCGCCGTACTCACCGAGCTGCTCGACCGCACCGCTCGTGTGGTCGACGTCGTCGAGCAGGCCCTCCTGCGCCAGGCCCGTCGTCGCGCCGCAGATGGCCGCCACCGGCACGCCGGCCTCGCGGAACCGCCGCGCGAGCTTGGCGAACGGGTCGTTCTGACCGGTCGCCCAGCTCTCGCCGCCGGGCAGGATCAGCATCGCGCTGTCCGCCGGATCGACGTCTCCGATCACCAGATCGGGCAGCATGCGGACGCCCCCCGCGGTCGTGACCGGCTCGGCCGCCAGCGCCACCGTCTGAATCCGGTAGCGGCCGGGCACCTTCTGGAAGTCCTGACTGTTGATCTGGGCGGCCGCGTAGCCGTACTCCCAGTCGGCGAGCCCGTCGTAGATCGCGAGGTGAACCGTCGTTGTCATGACAGTAGACTGTCACTTTGACAGCATCCTGTCAATAGTTAGGCTCTGCGCATGCTGGTCAACTACGAGGTGCACCGCGGCATCGCGACGATCACGCTCGACTCGCCCCACAACCGCAACGCGCTGTCCGCACAGCTGCGTGCGGAGCTGCGGGACGGGCTGCGTCAGGCGATCGAGGACGACGCCGTGCGCGTCGTCGTGCTGACCCACACCGGGTCGGTCTTCTGCTCCGGCATGGACCTCAAGGAGGCCGCCGGCGCGAGTGCCGGCGACCAGGGGGTCAACGAGTTCCCCGCCATCCTCGAGCAGATCTGGACCAGCCCGAAGCCCGTCGTGGCACGGCTCGCCGGGCCCGCCCGCGCCGGTGGCGTCGGCATCGTCGCGGCGTGCGACATCGCCGTGGCGGCCCACGAGGCGACGTTCGCGTTCAGCGAGGTGCGGATCGGTGTCGTGCCCGCGGTCATCTCGGTGACCGTGCTGCCCAGGCTGCTGCCGCGCGCCGCGCACGAGCTGTTCCTCACCGGCGAGGCGTTCGACGCCGTCAAGGCGGTCGAGTACGGGCTGCTGAACTCGAGCGTGCCCGTCGACCGGCTCGACGACGAGGTGCGGCGCTACACGGACATGCTCGCGCTCGGGGCACCGTCCGCGCTGGCCGCCACCAAGCGCATGCTCCAGCAGCCCCGGTCGCACGAGCTCAGCCAGGTGTTCGCGGACATGCTGAAGCTGTCCGCGCAGCACTTCGGCGGGCCGGAGGGCCAGGAGGGCATCGCGGCCTTCAAGGAGAAGCGCAAGCCTTCCTGGGTGCCCACCGACTAGAACGGCCCGCTAGAACCACCCCGTGCAGTCGATGACGCCCTGCGAGGAGCCGCAGGCGCGCATCAGCTTGCCGTCGTTCTTGAACGCTTCGGTGTACTTGGCGTCCCCGGAGTCGATGCGCGTGTAGCCGAGGAACCCCTCGTGCTCGTCGGCTCCGGGGTCCTTCCGGTCTGTCCAGATCTCCTCGCCGGGTGTGCCGCTGGAGATGCGCCCCCAGGCGCACTTGGACTTGTTCGACGCGCGGAGCTCGACGACCCGGCCGGACTGCATGACGACCGGGTTGTCGCCGTCGAGGGTGTCGAACGGCGTGAACGGGTCTTCCTGGCTGCAGTCGGGGTCTCCGGCCTGCGCGGGCACCGCGAAGAGCACACCGATGGCGACGGTTGCGGTGAGCACGGCGCCCACCCGACGCGAAAGCGTTTCCATGAATCCGCACTGTCCCCCGGCGAGAGGGATCGCGCAGCACAGGTCACCGTTCGGTGTGAACAACTTTCAGGACACGGTCACCCGATTCGGCGGTCCGCTCCTGCGCGTCACGGAGAACGCCCTCGACAGCGGGGTCCAGAGTGGACTGAACGACCAGCACGTGCTCGCCACTTTCGAGCCACGACAGGTCAGTAAGGCTGTCGTGCAAGGCATCCAGGTTGTGACCGAACCAGTCCGGAAAGGACAGTGCGTCCGCGATGGCGGCGATCTCGGCCTTCTTGCCGCGCGCCGGGCGCATGACGTGCGGCCGCGCGCCGCGGTCCACGGCCCACGCGACGGCCTGTTCGGGGGTCATTTGCGCACGTCCACCACGACGAACGAGTCGTAATGGTCCTGCGTGTAGTACAGCTCCTCCTGCTGACCGGTGATCAGCCTCCGCGCACCCCGGTCCTGACTGCCCGGCGTCGGCACGGTGTACTCCCGGTAGTAGTCGGACTTCTTCGCGGGCAGCCGCTTCTCGCGGTTCTGGAACGTCACGCCGTCGTTGCGCGGGTACGGGAACGGCCCGTTGGACTTGATCAGCTGGTACGTCTTGCCCGCTTCGGGCGGCAGGCTCGACAGCGCCTTCGTCTGCATGCCCGACGGCGCGTTGGGCGCACCGCTGCTGACGATCGTGGGCGCGGTGTCCGCGGGTGGCACTGTGCTCGCCACGTCGCGCGCGAACCACCCGACCACGACCAGCGCGATCAGCCCCACGAGCGCGACCGTGAGACGACGACCAGGGCTCACGCGGGAACCTTCTCCGGCTCGTCGATCTCCTCGACCACGGCTCCCTTGTCCTTGGCTCCCCAGTCCGCGACCCGGTCGATCAGCCGCGCCACGCCGAGGCACAGCGGCAGGATCACGATCATCACGACGGGGAACTGCAACGCGACAGGGAGCTGGACGAGCCACAGCTCGACCCCGTCCCACCACTGCGCCAGCCAGTCCACCCGCCTCAGCGTAGTCCGGTGACGTGAGTCACGGCATTTGACGGGGTCCGGGCTGGGTATGTTGCTGTCATGTTCGCCGTTTACGCAGCTGAGCCGAATCGTGACGACCCGCTGGCCTCGCTCAGGGTGGGCGACCGCCCGGACCCGGTGGCGCCCGACGGCTGGGTGAAGGTCGCGGTGCGCGCGGCCAGCCTGAACATGCACGACCTGTGGACGCTGCGCGGCGTCGGCATCAAGCCCGACCAGTTCCCGATGATCCTCGGCTGCGACGGCGCGGGCGTGCTCGAAGACGGCACCGAGGTCGTGCTGCACTCCGTCATCGGCGACCCGAGCTGGTCCGGCGAGGAGACGCTCGACCCGCGCAGGACGCTGCTGACCGAGAAGCACCAGGGCACGTTCGCGGACCACGTGGTCGTGCCCGCGCGCAACGCGCTGCCCAAGCCGGCGGGCCTGTCGTTCGCCGAGGGCGCCTGCATGGGCACGGCGTGGCTGACGGCCTACCGCATGCTGTTCGTGAAGTCCGGGCTGCGTCCGGGCCAGACGATGCTCGTGCAGGGCGCGTCCGGCGGTGTGTCGACGGCGCTCATCCAGCTCGGCCGCGCGGCCGGGTTCCGGGTGTGGGTGACCGGCCGCTCCGAGGAGAAGCGCGCGCTGGCCACGTCGCTGGGCGCGCACGCCGTGTTCGAGTCCGGCGCGCGGCTGCCCGAGCGGGTGGACGCGGTGTTCGAGACCGTCGGCAAGGCCACCTGGTCGCACTCCATGAAGGCGCTCAAGCCAGGTGGCATCGTCGTCATCTCCGGCGCCACCAGCGGTGACGCCTCGGCGGCCGAGTTGCAGCGGCTCTTCTTCCTCCAGCTGCGGGTGGTCGGCTCGACCATGGGCACGCGTGAGGAGCTGGCCGACCTGATGGCGTTCTGCGACCTCAACGACCTCAAGCCGCAGATCGGTACCGAGTTGCCGTTCGAGGAGGCTGAGAAGGGCTTCCAGGCGATGTTGGACGGCGAGACGGCCGGCAAGATCGTCTTCACGCGGTAGGTGACTGTGTGGCGTGGTTGGTCGGCGGGAGCGCCGGCCAACCCGTTGGACTCGGTCGCTGGGCCGATCCGTTGAGCCAACCCGTTGGACTCGGTCGCTGGGCCGATCCGTTGAGCTGAGCCGTTGGACTCGGTCGCTGAGCCACTGTGCCGCGTGCTGACGCAGGCGTCCCCGCCTGGGGGTCCCCTGGTTCCATTCTCCCAGCGACCTCTGACAATTCCGGGCCCCGAGCGCCGACTTCCCGCAATTCACCGCGGACATGCAGCCGACAGGACCACCGCGACCCGGTCGGCCAACAGACCGGCCGGCACGTCGACCAACCGGAACCCCAACTCGCGGTACACGTCCTCGTGAACCTGCTCGAAGACGAGCGAGTCGGCGAAGCTGATCCGCCGCGCCGAGGTCCGCTCGACGTGCCCCTGGTTGCGCACGAAGAAGACGGTCGGCTCGTACCGCTGCCGAGCGAGGACGACCTCGTCGGTCAGCGCGCGGGGCGGCGGGAAGCCCAGGTACCGGCTGAGCGCGAGCGTGCACACCGGTGAGCGGTCCCAGAAGACCACGCCCTCACCGGGCGCACGCGCCTGCCTGGCCCGCTGCAGGGCCAGGACGTTGTCGATGAACGACGGGTCGCGCTGCGGCCGGTCGCACCCCTGCGCGGCCTCCAGCGCGATCACGGCGGTCGCGGCCTCCTCGACCACGGCGTGGCCGAGCACCTCCAGCCTGCGCAGCAGCGCGGTCTTGCCGGCACCCGGAGTGCCGGTCAGGACGTAGTTCGGCATGACCCTCCTCGAACTCGAAACATCACGGAAGTACAAAACACTCCCGGCTGATTGGTGCGATCACACAAAGCGCGTGACAGTTGACGCGCATAGGTTTCGCCGAGGTCCACTCATCAAGGGAGATGAAGCATGACGACGGCGCAGGGCGTCTTCAGGCGCAAGCCCATCGACCAGATCGGCGAGGAGGGCGGCACCGAGCTCACGAAGACGCTGGGCTTGTGGCAGCTCACCGCGATCGGGATCGGCGGCATCATCGGCGCGGGCATCTTCTCACTCGCGGGCGCGGTGGCCAACAAGACCGCGGGTCCCGCGGTGCTCATCTCGTTCCTGATCGCCGGTATCGCGAGCGCGGCGGCGGCGTTCTCGTACGCGGAGTTCGCGGGACTGATCCCCAAGGCCGGGTCGGCTTACACGTACGGCTACGCGGTGCTCGGCGAGATCGTCGGCTGGTTCATCGGGTGGGACCTGCTGCTCGAGTACACCGCGATCGTCGCGGTCGTGGCGATCGGCATCAGCGGGTACTTCACCGAACTGCTGAGCCTGCTGCACATCAACCTGCCGCAGTGGATGCTCGGCGCGCCCGGCACGGAAAGCGAGGGAATAGCCGAGGGCACGTACAAGGTGAACCTGTTCGCGGTGATCCTGTGCCTGCTGATCGCGTACGTGCTCAACATGGGCATGAAGAACGCCGCGCGCTTCGAGACCACGCTGGTGTACCTCAAGGTCGCGGTCGTCGTACTCGTGATCGCGGTCGGCGCGTTCCACATCGACACCGACAACTACAACCCGTTCTTCCCGTTCGGGCTCAGCGGCGCTTTCACCGGTGCGGCAACGGTTTTCTTCGCGGTCTTCGGGTACGACGCGATGAGCACGGCGGCCGAGGAGTCGAAGGACTCGCAGCGGCACATGCCGAAGGCGATCATCTACTCGCTGGCCGTCTCGATGGTGCTGTACGTGCTCGCCTGCCTGGTGCTGACCGGCATGGTCAACTACAAGAACGTGGACCCGGAGAGCGCGTTCGCCACGGCGTTCTCCGACGTCGGACTGCAGTGGCTCGGCATCATCATCAGCGTCGGCGCGATCCTCGGCATCACCACGGTGCTCTTCACGTTCCTCCTCGGCGCCGCCCGCGTCGGTTACTCGATGAGCCGCGACGGGTTGCTGCCCCAGTGGTTCGCGAAGACGCACCCGGTGAAGCACGTGCCCAGCCGGATCACCTGGGTGCTCGGCATCGCGTCCGCGATCATCGCGGGCTTCCTGCCCATCGCGGAGGCCGCCGAGCTCACCAACATCGGCATCCTGCTGGCGTTCGTCGTCGTGTGCGTCGCGGTGATCGTGCTGCGCTACAAGCAGCCCGACCTGCCGCGCACGTTCAAGACGCCGGGCATGCCGGTCGTGCCGATCATCGGCGTGATCTTCTCGCTGTGGCTGATCACGTTCCTCGCACCGGAGACGTGGCTGCGGTTCGCGGTGTGGTTCGTGCTCGGCCTGATCGTCTACTTCACGTACTCGAAGAAGAACTCGGTGCTGGAGAAGACCAAGCGGTGACCACGTCCGCGAGCACGGCCAGCGGCAGCGGTCCGCCGCCGATCACGAGGTCGTGGAACTCGCGGATGTCGAACCGGTCCCCCATCGTCGCGGAAGCCTGATCGCGCAGGCGCTGGATCTCCAGACGCCCCACCATGTAGGCCAGCGCCTGCCCTGGCACCTCGATGTAGCGGTCGATCTCCGCCTCGACCTCCACCGGGCTCATCACGGTGTTCTCCAGCAGGAAGTCGATCGCGCGCTGCCGGGACCAGCCGAACGCGTGGATGCCGGTGTCGACGACGAGCCTGCCCGCGCGCATCGCGTCCTGGGTCAGCATGCCGATGCGCGCCAGGTCGTCGGTGTAGAGGCCCATCTCGTCGGCGAGGCGCTCGGTGTAGAGCGCCCACCCCTCCAGGTACGCGTCGATGAACGCGTACTTGCGGATGTCCGGCAGGTCCAGCTCCTTCGACAGCTCGATCTGGAAGTGGTGGCCGGGCACGGCCTCGTGGAACGCGATCGCATCCGACAGCGAGCGGTGCCGTTCGGTCGCACCCTTCGGGTTCAGGAAGTACGTACCGGGACGGGATCCGTCGGGTGCCGGGTCGACGTAGTACGCCAGCGGTGCGATGTCCTGCTCCGCCTCCGGCACGAACTCGACCTGGCAGCGCGTCGACGGCACCCGCCCGAACCACTGCGGCGCGGCCTCCTCGGCGCGCGTGATGCTGAGCCTCGCCGCGTCGATCATCGACTGCTCGTCCGGCCAGCGCAGTGAGGTGTCGGTGCGCAGCTTCTCGAAGACTTCCTCGACGGTGTCGAGGCCGAAGACCTTCGACCCGATCTCCACGTACTCCTCGCGCAGCTTCGCGATCAGGTCGAGCCCGATCTGGTGCAGCTGCTCCGGCGTGTGCTTGGTCGTGGTGTACCGCTCGACCAGCCGGGCGTAGTTGCGCTCGCCGTCGGGCAGCCAGCACAGGCCCGCCTCGTCGTCCGGACGGCCGTGCGGCGCGATCTCGTCGCGCAGCACGTCGCGGTACTCGGCGAACGCCGCGCGCACGAGCTCGGAGTTGGACTCCTCCCACTTCGCCACCGGCGAGGCGAGGTAGCGCTCGACGTGCGCGACGGCGGTTGCCAC
This sequence comes from Lentzea tibetensis, assembly GCF_007845675.1. GTDB lineage: Bacteria > Actinomycetota > Actinomycetes > Mycobacteriales > Pseudonocardiaceae > Lentzea > Lentzea tibetensis. The sequence continues at coordinate 25,212 of NZ_VOBR01000042.1, forward strand.
GTGCCGGCTGAGCGGATACCGGTCCTCGGTGCGCAGCCGGTCCGCGACCTGGCGCAGGTACTCGGGGATCTTCGGCAGCCGCGGCGCCGCGTCGATCAGCGGCAGCATGGTGAACAGCGACCCGACCGGCCCGAAGAAGCCTTCCGCGACCACGTGCTCGACGATGCGCGAGTCGATGGTCGCGATCAGCGAGTGGGCCTGGTCGACGATGACCGCGCGCGTGACCGGGTCCTCCTCGGTGTCCGCCGCGGCCCGGTCGACGATGTCGGCCGCGCGAGCGCGCAGCGCCTGGTCGCCTTCCTCGCTCCAGTCGCGCATCCGGTCTTCGTATCCGGGGATCCCGATGACCGACGCCATGATCGGGGAGTCGTCGAGGATCAGCCGGAACATGTCATCCGCGAGGCTCGTCACAGGTCCTTCTTAGTCGCGCGCGAACCTCGCCGCCACGGAATTGATCGCATCACGCATCTCGGCGTCGATCCTGCGCACCACGTCCGCGGCGGGCTCGGCCGTCGCGAGCGGGTAGGTGGTGCCCGCGTAGAGCGACATGACCTCGACCTCACCGGTGGCGCGCACGGGCTTGGTGAGGTGGTTGACGTTCGGGTACGCGGCGGGCGCGTGCGACGTGTTCTCGATCAGGAACCGGTTCACCATCGCCCGCGCGGGACGGCCGCTGAACGCGCGCGTCAACGCGGTGCGCCTGGCTCCCTCGGCGAGCGCTTCCCGGTGCGCCGGTTGGGTTCCCGCCTCCGGGCAGCCGAGGAACGCGGTGCCGAGCTGCGCCGCGACGGCGCCCGCGGTGAGCACGGCGGCGACGTCCGCGCCGTGCATCAGGCCACCGGTCGCGATGAGCGGCAGGTCGACGACACCCGCGACGAGCCGGAGCGCGGCCAGCGTGCCGTACAGCTCGCCGCCGCCGGGCGAGATGCCGTCGTCGCTGAACGTGCCGCGGTGCGCGCCCGCGTCCGCGCCCTGCACGCACAACGCGTCCGCGCCGATCTGCTGCGCCTGGCGGGCCTCGCTGGGCGTGGTGACCGTGATGATGATCGTCGTGCCCGCCGCGTGCAGCCGCTGCACGTCGTCGGCGTCGGGCAGGCCGAACGTGAACGACACGATCGGGATCCGTTGCGCCAGCACGAGTTCGAGCTTCGAGCCGTAGTTGTCGTCGTCCCACCGCGGCTCGCCGGGCTCGACGCCGAACTGGCGGGCCTGCGCGCGGACCCGGTCCCGGTAGCCGGTGAGGTCGGTGGTCGGTCGAGTGCCCGGCACGAACAGGTTCACCGCGAACGGCCGGTCCGTCAGCTCGGTGGTGCGCCGGATCTGGTCGGCCAGCGCCTCGACGGTCAGGTAGCCGGCGGCGAGGAAGCCGAGACCGCCCGCGTCGCAGACCTCGGCGACCAGCCGGGGTGTGGACACGCCTCCCGCCATGGGTGCGGCGATCACGGGGACGGCGAGGGCGTCGAACATGTGCACAACCTAGTTCGACCGGCGGCTGAACGCTCGACGAATTCCGGTTCACATTGGTTTCGAAATTGGTTTCATTCGTGTCCGATGTACCGGTGTTCCAGAACGGTTCTGCTTTGCCTCGGCGTGACCTGCTGCGTTTCAGCGCCTTCGCGGGTGCGGCTTTCGTCATCGCTCCGTCGGCCGCCGACGCCGCCCGCAGTGTTTTCCGACACGGCGTCGCGTCCGGCGATCCTCTACCCGATCGCGTGATGCTGTGGACCCGCGTGACGCCGACCTCCGACGCGGTGCCGGGCTCCGGCCGCGGCCCGTCGGTGACGGTCGGGTACGAGGTCGCCGAGGACGCCGTCTTCAAACGGGTCGTCCGCCGCGGTTCCGCCACGACCGGACCCGCGCACGACCACACGGTCAAGGTCGACGCCACCGGGCTGCGCGCGGGCCGGACCTACTTCTACCGCTTCACGTTCGACGGTCACCGCTCGCCGGTCGGCCGCACCAAGACCGCACCCACCGGATCCGTGTCACAGCTGCGGTTCGGCGTCGTGTCGTGCTCGAACTACCAGGCCGGCCACTTCGCGGCCTACCAGCACCTCGCCGAGCGCGGTGACCTCGACGCGGTCGTGCACCTCGGTGACTACCTCTACGAGTACGGCCCAGGCGAGTACGGGGCGTTCCGCGCGCACCAGCCGGCGCGCGAGGTGACGACACTCGCCGAGTACCGGATGCGGCACGGGCAGTACAAGACCGACCCTCAGCTCCAGCAGCTGCACGCCGCGTACCCGTGGATCATCACGTGGGACGACCACGAGACCGCCAACGACGCCTGGTCCGGCGGCGCGGAGAACCACACCGAGGGCGCGGAGGGCACGTGGGTCTCGCGGCGTGCGGCCGCGTTGCGCGCCTACCACGAGTGGATGCCGATCCGGTTCGGCGCCGGGGACACCATCTACCGACGGCTGCGGTTCGGCTCGCTCGCCTCACTGTCCATGTTGGACCTGCGCAGCTACCGCGCGAAGCAGGGAACTCCGGGCTCGCTGACCGGACCGGACCAGATGGCGTTCCTGCGGGAATCGCTGCTCGACTCCGACGTGCAGTGGAAGCTCGTCGGCAACCCGGTGATGTTCTCGCCGCTGCTCGTGCCTCCGCTGCCGCTGGCCGTCGGCACGGCTTTGGCTTCGCTGACCGGCCAGTCCCCCGACGGCGTCGTGCTGAACAACGACCAGTGGGACGGCTACTCGGCCGACCGGCGCGCGTTGATCTCGCTGCTGGCCGACAACGGCGTGCGCGACACGGTGTTCCTCACCGGTGACATCCACACGTCGTGGGCGTTCGAGGTGCCGGTGGACGCGGGCACGTACCCGTTGTCCCGCACCGTGGCGACCGAGCTGGTCGTGCCGTCCGTGACGTCCGACAACATCGACGACCTGACCCGCACACCACCGCGCACGTCGTCCGTGGCGGTCGAGACGGCGTTGATGGGGCTCAACCGCCACCTCAAGTGGGCCGAGCTCGACTCGCACGGGTACGCCGTGCTGGACGTGCGGCCCGCCGAGGTGCGGATGAGCTGGTACTTCCTGGCGGACCGGCAGCGCGCCGACTCGCCTGCCGCGCTGGCCAAGTCCGTCGTGGTGCCCGCCGGAACGCAGAGCATCCGATGAGGCGCCGGTCGTTCCTGCGCGCCGCCGCCGGTGCCGTGGTGCTGTCCGCGGCGCCCGGCGTCGCGTTCGGCGCCGTCCGGCCGGGGCGCCGGGTGTACGTCGTGGTGCTCGACGGGCTGCGACCGGACGAGGTCGGCCCGTCGCTGACGCCTCATCTCGTTGCGCTGCAAGGGGAAGGCACGTACTTCCCGCGGGCGCGGTCGTTGCCGGTGATGGAGACCATCCCGAACCACGTGATGATGATGACCGGCGTGCGGCCCGACCGGACCGGCGTGCCGGCCAACAGCGTGTACGACCGGCTGCAGGGCGCCGTGCGGACCATGGACCGCGCGTCCGACCTGCGGTTCCCGTCGGTGCTGGAACGGTTGCCCGCACTGGGTTCGCGCACCGGGACCGTGTTGTCGAAGGAGTACTTGTACGGCGTGTTCGGCACACGCGCTTCATACCGCTGGGAGCCCGCGCCGGTGCTGCCGGTCACCGGGCACGCGCCGGACGTGTTCACCTCGCAGGCTCTTCGCGCGATGGTCGACTCGGCCGATCCGGACCTGGTGTTCGTCAACTTCGGCGACTGCGACCGGGTCGGGCACTCCGATGTCACCGGGTCCGTGGCGCGTTCCGTCGCGGTGCGGTCGGCCGACGCGCAGCTCGGCTCGTTCGTGACGCACCTGCGGGAGACCGGGCGCTGGGAGCGGTCCGTGCTGGTCGTGCTGGCGGACCACTCGATGGACTGGTCGCTGCCCACCGCGTTGATCTCGTTGCAGCCCGTGCTGGACGCCGATCCGGTGCTGCGCGGGAACGTGGTGATCGCGCAGAACGGCGGCGCGGACCTGTTGTACTGGACGGGATCCGAGGCGGATCGGCCGCTCGCGGTGGCTCGGATGCGGTCGGTGGTCGAAGCGGTCGAAGGCGTGCTGTCGGTGCACGAGCCCGCTTGGCTGCGACTCGGACCGGAAGCAGGCGACCTCGTCGCGTACTGCCGCGCGGGGTGGCGGTTCAGCGACCCGAAGCCGTGGTCGAACCCGATTCCCGGCAACCACGGTCACCCGGCCACCTCACCCATCCCGTTCCTGATCGCGGGCGGGGATCCGGTGGTGCGCAAGGGAGTTGTCTCGTCGGCCGCCGCGTCCACGATCGACGTGGCGCCGACGGTCGGTGCGCTGTTCGGCCTCCCCTCGCCGCACGGTGACTACGACGGCACCGTGCGGCGGGAGGCCATCACCTAGGGCAGGGAGTCCAGGTGAGGGGCAACGGTGTTCGCGAACTGCCAGTTGTTCGAGGCGTCCCAATTGATCGACCACGTCATCGCGCCGCGGATCGACGGCCACGTCGTGGACGGCTTGAACGAGCCGCAGCTGGTGCCCCTGGCGAGGCAGCTCAACGCGTTGTTGACGTTGGACGGCGACTGGTAGCCGCCGCCCGCACCGCTGGGTGACGCGGGCAGGCCGAGACCGACCTGGTCGGGCCGCAGGCCGCTCTGCAGCTGGATGCACGCGAGCGCGGTCAGGAAGTCGACCGTGCCCTGGCCGTACACCTTCTGGTCGCAGCCGAGCATGGTGCCGGAGTTGTAGTACTGCATGTTGACGATCGTCAGGATGTCCTTGATGTTCAGCGCCAGCTTGAAGTACTCGGCACCGGTGTTCTGCATGTCGATCGTCTGCGGCGCCATGGTGATCACGGTGCCGCCACCGGCGTGGATGCTGCGCAGCGCCTGGCCCATGTAGGTCGAGTTGACGCCGTTCTCCAGGTCGATGTCGACGCCGTTGAAGCCGTAGCTCGAGATGAGCGACTTGATGCTGTTGGCGAAGTTGGTCGCCGAGTTCGAGTCGTTGACGCTGATCGTGCCGTTCTGGCCGCCGACCGAGATGATCACCTTCTGGCCGCGATTCTGCAGCGTCCTGACGTCCGCCTTGAACTGCGCGTCGGTGTAGCCGCCGAGCTGGCCCGACAGACCCGAGTCGAGCGTGAACGAGACCTGGCCCGGAGTGCCGGTGGCGTCGGCGAACGAGACCGCGACGATGTCGTACGTCGTGGGCACGTCGGCGAGCTTCAGCGCGCGGGCGCCGTTGTAGAAGTTCTGCCAGTACCCGGTGAGGACGTGCTTGGGCAGGCCGGTGTTCGGCGGGTTGCCCGTCGTCGTGGTCGTGGTGGTGGTCGTCGTCGTGGTGGTGCTGGTGGTGCTCGTGGTCGTCGGCGGGGTGCCGGGACCGTCGAGGCTCACGTCGTCGGCGTAGTACGCGGGCTGGCCGTACCAGCCGTGCAGGTAGATCGTGACCTTCGTGGCGCTGCCGCTGTTGAAGTCGACGGTGAGCTGGCTGAAGCTCGCCGACCCCGGCGTCCACGTGTTCTTCTCGACGCCACCGGTGACGCCGAGGTACACGTAGCTGCCCTGCACCCAGGCGGACAGCTTGTACGCCGTGTTCGGCTGCACGGTGATGGTCTGCGAACAGCGCGCGTTGTCCTGGCCGGCGGGCGTGCCGGCGAGCGCGTAGTTGCCGGAGCGCTTGGGACTGGTCACGACGCTGGCGCCGGTGCAGGTCCAGCCGCTCGTGTTGCCCGCTTCGAACCCGTTGTTCGCCGCGAGGTTCGCGGCGGCCGCGTTGCCGTTCAGCACGAGCACCAGACCGGCGCAGGCGAGCAGCGCGGAGAGCAGGGCTATGGCCACTCGTCTGGTTCGGGACATGGTCGACCTCCACGAATCATGCGGCGACCACGATGCGAGTGGCATCACAATGGACTAGACCACTTGATCTGAGCAAGTGATCGGATGTATTAGTCTGACGTCGACGCCGCCCTGTCGTTGAGGAGCGGCATGCGCGTTTTGCTCGTACTGGCTCTGCTACTGGGTTTCACCACTCCGGCTCAGAGCGCTCCGGCCTGGGTGGCCGCGTGGGGGTCGGCCGTGCAGACACCGGTTTCACCCGATGTCACCGGAACCGCTTACACCGTGCGGAACGTCGTCCGGCTGACCGTCGGCGGTTCGTCCGTCCGATTGAGGCTGTCGAACGTGTTCAGCTCGGGCGACCTGACCGTCGGACGGGTCACCGTGGCACCGGGCAACGGTGCCGCGGCCACCGACACCCCGCGCCGGGTGTCGTTCTCCGGCAGGACTTCGGTCGTGGTGCGGCGCGGCGCGGAGCTGCTGTCCGACCCGGTCCCGTTGCGCGTCGCGGCGGACACGTCCGTACTGGTGAGCATCTACGCGTCGAAGGCTCCCGAGGTGCCGACGTACCACCGCAGCGCGTTGCAGACGAACTACGTGGCGGCCGGCGACCACGCCCGCGACGTCGCGGGCGACGCGTTCACGCAGAAGACCGGCTCCTGGTACTACCTGTCCGAGGTGTCGGTCGGCGGCTCGCCGGTGCGCGGATCCGTGGTGGCACTGGGTGACTCGATCACCGACGGCTCCGGGTCGACCGGCGGCGCGCACCGGCGGTGGACGGACGTGCTCGCGTCCCGCACGCCGCTGGGCGTGGTGAACTCCGGCATCAGCGGCAACCAGCTGCTGCGCGACGGCACCTACGGCGTGTCCGGCATCGCGCGCACGCCGCGTGACGTGCTGGCGCGGGCCGGGGTGCGCACGGCGATCGTGCTGGAAGGCATCAACGACATCAAAGCGTCACCTGAGGCCACGTTCGAGCAGCTGCGAACCGGATATCAGCAGGTCATCGCGCTCGCACACCAGCGGGGCGTGCGCGTGCTGGGCGCCACGATCACGCCGATGGGCGGCTACTCGGGGTTCACCGAGAAACGTGAGGCCGTACGCTCGGCCGTCAACGCCTGGATCCGCACGAGTGGCGAGTTCGACGGCGTCGTCGACTTCGATGCCGCCGTGCGCGACCCGGCCCGCCCGACCTGGCTCCTCGAGCCCTACGCCCGACCGGACCGCCTGCACCTGACGGACGCCGGGTACGAGGCCATGGGCAGGGCGGTTGACCTGATGCTGCTGTAGGAGGTTGTTTTGACGTTCACCCTCGACGACGCGATCCGCATCGCAACCGAGGCCCACGACGGGCAGACCGACAAGTCCGGCCAGCCCTACATCACGCACCCGCTGCGCGTGATGGACAACGTCGAGGGTGAACACCACAAGATGGCCGCCGTCCTGCACGACGTCATCGAGGACACCGCGGTGAGCGCGGCGGACCTGGCCGCGGCCGGCTGCCCCGGCGCCGTGCTCGACGCCGTGGTCGCACTGAGCAGGGAACCCGACGAGCACCAGGAGGAGTACCTGACCCGCGTGGTCGCCGACCCGATCGCGCTGGTCGTGAAGCGGGCGGACATCGCGGACAACGCCTCGCCCGCGCGCATCGACCAGCTCGACCCGGCGACCCGCGCCCGGCTGCGGATCAAGTACGACAACGCGCTGCGCTTCCTCGACACGGCTGTGACGAAGCTTTCGTCCCACTGACGCAGGTCACATCCGGAATCGATGCAGATGGCGCGAACAGGGTGGATGATGGGTTGTGTAGACCAATGAAAGGAAGAGATGACCCGCCACACCCTGTCCGTCAAGTCCCTGCGCACGACCATGGCCGACCGCCGCGCGGCGCGCCGTAGTCGCCAGAGCCTTGAGCGGCAGCTGGCCAGCTACACCTCCGAGAGCGACCGCATCGAGCTGGACGCCATCCTCTCCCGCCACTCCGGCGCGGAGGCGAACGAGCTCCGTTCGATCATCAACCGTCAGGCGATGGACCGGCTGATCCGCACCGGCGCCTGATAACGAGGATCCCCAAGGCCACCCCGGCAACGACGCCGAGGGTGGCCTTCGCGTTTCCGCACACCTTTAAGGCCGGTGCAGGCCGATTTTCAGCGGACGTTCCTAGCTTCGTCTCCAGGAGAAATCCTGGAGAGGGGAACGATGACAATGCTCAAGAAAGCGCTCGCGGTCGGACTGGCTGCCTTCGCGGCGACGGCGGTGACCGCCGCACCTGCGTCGGCAGACCCCGGCACCGCCGACTTCTTCAAGTGTCCTGTCGCGCCCGAGACCGTCCAGAGCCGCGCCGACTTCGCGGGCCTGGTGCTGGAGAGGTGCTGGTCGACCAAGCGCAACGCGTGGATGTACCGGGCCAACCAGAAGATCGTCTTCAACCGCGACCAGCTCCGGACGGGCTACGTCCCGTACCACACCAAGGGCTGGGTGGCGAACTCCTACCGAGAGGCTCCGGCGAACGTCGACCCGGAGACCGGCGAGATGCCGAACGAGTGGGTTCTGTCCGGGCAGCCGAGGGGGCAGGACCTGCAGGCCTGCCTCACCAGCGGGATCACCGGCGAGTTGTTCTGCACCTGGCCGTAGTCCCCGTCCGTCATTGACGGTGGTGACGAGCCCTGGCCTCCACCAGCCGTTGTCCTGATCCGGCCGCCAGCTCCACCGCGCGGTCCAGGCAGGCACGCGCCCGGTCGGCAGCACCGAGCGCGCGGTGGGTGAGACCCAGCTCGATCAGGGCGTCCGGCTCGGCGAGCCGGACGCCCGTGGTCTCGACGAGTTCCACGGCCCGGTCGGCGTGCCCCAAAGCGCCGTCCGGGTCGCCGGCGTCGCGCAGGACCGAGGCCATCCGGCACCTCAGCGGCAGCTCGCCGTGCGCGAAGCCGATGGTCTCGGCCCGTCGCAACGCCGAGGCGTAGTCGTCCAGGACGTCGGCTCCGGTGTGGCGGCGGACGTCGGCGACGATCATCGTGCCCACGACCTCGTGGCGGGGATCGCCCGCGGTGCGACCGGCGGCGATGCCCGCCTCGGCGGCCGCGACAGCGCGGTCGTGCAGACCCGCTTCGCAGCACGACATCGCCAGCCAGATCTGAGCGAAGCCGAGCAGTTGGTGGTCACCCGTGGCCAGGTCGCACGCCTGTTGGTGGGCCGAGATCGAGTTCGTCAGGTCGCCTCGGGCCCAGGCCACCAGGCCCAACCCGTTCCACGCGTGCGCCGTCGCGAGCACCTCGGACGCGGCGGCCAATTCCAGTGCGCGGCGGTGGTGGGCTTCGGCGGTGTCGAGCCGGCCGGAGACGAACGCGGCGAAGCCCAGGTGGTTGAGGTGCAGCAGGGTCGCCGTGACGGAGCCGGTCCGCGAACCCAGCTCGATGGCCTCGGTGTGCAGGGCGATCGCGTTGTCGTGATGGCCTAGCCCCGCGTGTGCGCGGGCGAGGTTGTGCAGGCTCGTCAGCGTCGCCACGTGGTCGCCGGAGCCCTGGTGGTGGGACAGCGCGCGGCGGTGGTGGCCGATGGCCTCCCGGTAGTGGCCCAGCACGTAGTCGGTGAGGCCCGCGAGATCGTCGGAACCCTTGCCGGACAACGCCTCCCGCCACAGAGCGAGTCCTTCGGCGCGCAGATGCCCCCGCAGGACCTCGGCCACCTGCCGCTCGTAGCGGTGCCGTCCGAAGTGGTGGGCGCTCACGGCGCAGGCGACCAGATTGGCCAGTTCCGCGTTCAGCCACGCACGGGCGCCGGACGGCGAGCGGTGGTCACGTGGGCGAACGGACGACGGACTCAGCGCCGGGCGCTGGTGGTCCGGGTAGAGCGCGCGCGTGGCGTTGTCGGCGGTGTGCAGGTAGAAGTCCAACGCGCGGTTCGCCGCGTCGGTCGTGTCCGCTTCGGCGCGGGCTGACGCGTGGCCGCGGATCAGGTCGTGCACCTGGTAGCGGTCGCTGCCGGACGGGGTGACGAGGTTCGCGGTCACCAGGCGGTCCAACGCCTCCGAGGAGTCGGGGACCGCGGCGACCGCCACGTCGCGGGAGAAGTCCGCACCGGGAAGCACGCCCAGCAGCCGGTACAGCTCACGGCCTGCCGGGGACAGGCGCTCGTAGGACAGGTCGAACGACGCGCTGACGGCTATCTCGCCGTCGCCGACGCGCAGGCGGGCCGCCGGTGCCGCGCGGAGCACGTCGCGGTAGTCGGACACGGCCAGGTGCGGGTTGGCGGCCAGGTTCGCGGCGGCGATGCGCAGGGCTAGCGGCAGCCCGCCGCACACCTCCGTCAGATCGCCGATCGCGTCCGGTTCGGCCGCGGCTCGGGCACCCAGCGCGGTGGTCAGCAGGTCACGTGCCTCCTGGCCGGTCAACGGGGCCAGCCGCACGTGGGACGCGCCGTCGGTGACCGCCAGCCCCGGCATGGCCTCCCTGCTGGTGACGAGCAGTGCGCTGCCCGCACCCGGCACGAAGGGGCGCACCTGCGCCGCGGATCCGGCGTTGTCCAGCACCACCAGCACGCGGCGGCCGGACAACAGACTGCGGTACAGCGCCACCTGCTCACCCTCGTCGGCAGGCACCTGGTGCGGGGCGAGGCCCAGTGCGCGCAGGAACCGTTCCAGCACCAGGCGAGCGGGCAGCGGGTCATCGGCGGAGAAGCCGCGCAGGTCCGCGTGCAGCTGACCGTCCGGGTAGTGCGAGCGCACGCGGTGGGCCACGTGCACGGCCAGCGCCGTCTTCCCCACACCGGGCGGGCCGGACAGCACGACCAGCGGAGCGCGGGCCACGGCGTCCACCAGCTCCGCGCGTTCCCGCCGGCGTCCGACGAACACGGGCAGCTCGGACGGCAGCTGGGCGGGTGCGACCGGCTGCTCGTCGGCCAGCACGGCCTGGTGCGCCGCCTGCACGCGCGGATGCGGTTCCACGCCCAGTTCAGCGCGCAGCACCGTGCGGACGCGGTGGTAGGCCGCCATCGCCTCGGCCCGGCGGCCGGTGTGGCGCAGTGCGGACAGCAGGTGCGCCCACGCCATCTCGCGCAACGGGTGCTCCGCCACCACCGCGGTCATGTCGGCCACGACCTCGTCCGGTTTGCCGAGCGCCAACGCGAGTTCGGCGCGGCGCTCGACGGCGTCGAGGCGTTGCTCGTCCAGCCGCGTGCCCTCGGTGCGGCGCAGCGCCTCGGAGTCGACGTCGGCCAGTACCGGGCCTCGCCACAGCGCCAGCGCGCCGGTCAGCACAGCGTGTTCCTGCTCGCGGTCGGTCGTGTCGCGGGCCCTGCTCAGCAGGTCGCGGAACTCGGTGACGTCGCACACCGCCGCGTCCGCGGGCACGAGGTACGCCCCGGCTCGGGTCCGGACCAGGTCCTCCCCGAGCGCGCGGCGCACGCGGAGCACGTGCACCTGCAACGTCGACCGCGCGGCGCCCGGCGGGTCGTCACCCCACAGCACGTCGACGAGCGCGTCCATCGCGACCGGCCTGCCCTCGGCCAGCAGCAGCGCGGCGAGCACCGTCCGCGGCCGTGCGGGCAGGGGAACGACCACTTCCCCTCGACGTGCCCGGAAAACGCCCAGCAGTCCGAACTCGAGCCCAGTTCTCACGCGAAACCCCCTGTGCGCCAACGTATTGGCACACAGGGGGCCGGGGCGATCGTTTTCCTACTTCTTGCCCTTAGGCTCATCGGTCGACAGTGCGGCGACGAAGGCCTCCTGCGGCACCTCGACGCGCCCCACCATCTTCATCCGCTTCTTGCCTTCCTTCTGCTTCTCGAGCAACTTGCGCTTGCGGGTGATGTCACCGCCGTAGCACTTGGCCAGCACGTCCTTGCGGATCGCGCGGATCGTCTCGCGGGCGATCACGCGGGCACCGATGGCCGCCTGGATCGGCACCTCGAACTGCTGCCTGGGGATGAGCTCGCGCAGGCGGGTGGCCATCCGCGTGCCGTAGCCGTAGGCGTAGTCCTTGTGCACGATCGCGCTGAACGCGTCGACGGTCTCGCCCTGCAGCAGGATGTCGACCTTGACGAGCTCCGCGTCCTGCTCGCCGGACTCTTCGTAGTCCAGCGACGCATAGCCGCGAGTGCGCGACTTCAGCGCGTCGAAGAAGTCGAAGATGATCTCGCCGAGCGGCATCGTGTAGCGCAGTTCGACGCGGTCCTCGGAGAGGTAGTCCATGCCGCCCAGCTGGCCGCGCTTGGACTGGCAGAGCTCCATGATCGCGCCGATGTAGTCGGACGGGGCGATGATGGTGCACTTCGTGATCGGCTCGTAGACCTCGGCCCGCTTGCCCTCCGGCCAGTCGGACGGGTTCGTCACGACGTGCTCGGTGCCGTCCTCCATGACGACGCGGTACACGACGTTCGGGGCCGTGGAGATCAGGTCGAGACCGTACTCGCGCTCCAGGCGGTCGCGGGTGATCTCCAGGTGCAGCAGGCCGAGGAAGCCGCAGCGGAAGCCGAAGCCCAGTGCCGCGGAGGTCTCCGGCTCGTAGGTCAGCGCGGCATCGTTGAGCTGCAGCTTGTCCAGCGCCTCGCGCAGCTCCGGGTAGTCCGAGCCGTCGACCGGGTAGAGACCGGAGTAGACCATCGGACGGGGCTCGCGGTAGCCGGCCAGCGGCTCCGCGGCGCCCTTGCGCTCCGACGTGACGGTGTCGCCGACCTTCGACTGGCGCACGTCCTTCACGCCGGTGATCAGGTAGCCCACCTCGCCGACGCCGAGGCCCACGCTGGGCTTGGGCTCGGGCGAGACGATGCCGACCTCGAGGATCTCATGGGTCGCGCCCGTCGACATCATCTTGATGCGCTCGCGCGGGGTGATCTTGCCGTCGACCACGCGGATGTAGGTGACGACGCCGCGGTAGGTGTCGTAGACCGAGTCGAAGATCATCGCGCGGGCCGGTGCGTCCGCGTCGCCGACCGGCGGCGGGACCTGCTTCACGACCTCGTTCAGCAGCTCGCCGACGCCGAGGCCGGTCTTGGCCGAGACGCGCAGCACGTCCTCCGGCTCGCAGCCGACGATGTGCGCGATCTCCTTCGCGTACTTGTCCGGGTCCGCGGCAGGCAGGTCGATCTTGTTCAGCACCGGGATGATGGTGAGGTCGTTCTCCATCGCCAGGTACAGGTTCGCGAGCGTCTGCGCCTCGATGCCCTGCGCGGCGTCGACCAGCAGCACCGCGCCCTCGCACGCCTCGAGCGCGCGGGAGACCTCGTAGGTGAAGTCCACGTGACCGGGCGTGTCGATCATGTGCAGGACGTGGTTGGTGCCGTCGACGACCCACGGCAGGCGCACGTTCTGCGCCTTGATCGTGATGCCGCGCTCGCGCTCGATGTCCATCCGGTCGAGGTACTGGGCGCGCATGGCCCGCGCGTCTACGACGCCCGTGAGCTGCAACATCCGGTCGGCCAGCGTCGACTTGCCGTGGTCGATGTGCGCGATGATGCAGAAGTTCCGGATGAGCTCCGGCGACGTGAACGTCTGGTCGGCGAACGTGCTCAAGGTGGTCCTCTGCAGCAATTTCGGACGGGTGTCACGCTAATGGTCCCATGGCGGCCCGAGTGGCCTGCACCACTAGGGTGCGTTCGTGCTGCAGAACGGTGAAGACCCCCGCCCGGTGAAGGGCGCGGTGCGCGAGGTTTACGACGCGGCCGGTGCCGCGAAACTCGACTACTCCCCCGCCGTGGACGGCGACGCCGACCCCGGCGAGGTCGTCTGGGCGTGGGTGCCCTTCGAGGAGGACGCGAACCGCGGCAAGGACCGCCCGCTGCTGGTCGTCGGCCACGCGGGCGGCGGCGAACTGCTCGCGCTGATGCTGTCGTCGAAGGAGCCGCGCGAGGACTACCTCGAGCTCGGCGCCGGAGCGTGGGACCGCGACGGCAGGCCCTCCTACCTGCGGCTCGACCGCGTCTTCGCGCTCGACGAGGACGACATCCGGCGCGAGGGCGCGGTGCTCGGCCCCGCCGCGTTCGGCGAGGTCGTCGACGTGCTGCGGGAGCGCCACGGCTGGCGCTGAGTCAGGCCAGCCGCGTGATGTCCACCGTCACTTCCAACGCCGACGCGGCGCCGCCCGAGTAGATGCCTTTCAGCGGCGCCACGTCGGCGTAGTCACGCCCCAGCGCCACCCACACGTGCCGGGGCCCGACCGGCATGGCGTTGGTGGGGTCGTACCCCCACCACCCGCCGGTCCACGCCTCGATCCACGCGTGCGACTCGCCGCGCACGGTCTCCCGCAGCGCGCCGTCCTTCTTGGTGTGCAGGTACCCGGACACGTACCGCGCCGGGATGCCCATCGCGCGCAGCAACACCAGGGTCAGGTGCGCGAAGTCCTGGCAGACGCCCTTGCGCTCCTGCCACGCGTCGACCGCCGAGCTGTGCACGCCGGTGCTGCCCGGCTGGTACTTCAGCTGCTCCCACACCCACTGCGAGGCGTCCAGCACCGCGTCGGCCGGCGTCTTGCCGCGCTTGAGCTCCCGCGCGACGGCGATCAGCTCGCGGTTGCGCGGCGTGTAGCGGGTCGGTTCCAGGAACTCCGTGTACCGGTCGACCAGGGCGTCCGCGCGGACGTCCGCCCACGAGCCGGTCCGCACCGGCTCGATCTCGGCGCTGGTCTCGACCACGGACGACGCGACGACCTTCAGCTCCCGGTGCGGCGCGTGCAGGTCGAACGACGTGACCTCGGTGCCCCAGTAGTCGGTGTACCGGTACGCCCTGGTCGCCGGGTTGGTCTCGACCCGGCTCACCACGACGTTCTGCCGCCGGTCACCGCGCGGCGTGAGCCTCGCCTCGTTGTACGACTGCACGACGGCTGTCTCGTACACGTACCCGGTCGTGTGCACCACGCGGACGCGCCACGTCATCTCAGACCACCTCAGCGTTCGTCCAGGCGACCCACGGCGCCGAGTGGAAGTACTGCTTGGACACCGCGTCACCGACGTCGCGCACGGTCTTCTGCAGCGCGCCGAGCCGTTTCGGCAGGTCCTCGAGCAGGTCGTGCGGCTTCAGGAACTCCAGGTCCGACCGGGCGCGGCCGAGCAGGCGCAACGCCTCCGCCCGCGCGCCGACGCGCACCGACGGCTGGTGGTCGAGCTGTTCGAGGCACGCCTCCGCCTGCCGCAGCGCGTGGAACACCGACCGCGGGAACAGCCGGTCCAGCAACAGGAACTGCACCACCCGCCCGGCGTCCAGAGCGCCCCGGTAGGTGCGCAGGTACGTGTCGTGCGCGCCGGCGGACCGGAGCACCGTGACCCAGCCGGGCGACGACGCCTTGTCGCCGACGCGCGCGAGCAGCAGCCGCACGATCATGTCGACGCGTTCGACGGACCGGCCGAGCACGAGGAACCGCCAGCCGTCGTCGCGCGACATGGTCGAGTCCGCGAGGCCCGCGAACATCGCGGCGCGTTCCTCGACGAACGAGAAGAACGCGTGCGGGCCCATCGTGCGGGCGTAGCGCTGCCGTTCCGCGACGGCGTTCCACATCGCGTTGAGGCACTCCCACATCTCGCTCGAGACGACCTCGCGCGCGCCACGGGTGTTCTCGCGCGCGCTGTTGACCGACGCGACGATCGACGCCGGGTTGTCCTTCTCGTACGCGACGAGCTCGGTCAGCGACCACACGTCGAACTGCGCGTCCTTCGGCGGTGTGATGCCGAGAACGTTGAGCAGCTGGCGGGAGGCGCGGTCCGGGTCGACCGTGGCGTCCTCGAGCAGCTGGTGCACCGAGACGTCCAGGATCCGGGCCGTGTCGTCAGCGCGTTCGACGTACCGGCCGATCCAGTACAGGGACTCCGCGTTCCGTGCGAGCATCACGCCCCCTCACTGCTGCTGTTGTTGCTGTTGCTGGGACGAGGTCAGTTCCGGGCCCTGCTCGGCGGCGAGCGCGTCCATCGCGGACGGCGCCGCCGGTCCGGCCAGGCCGGGTTCGGCGAGCTCGCGCTCCACTGTGGACGACTTGGGTGCGAGCACCCAGGTGTCCTTGGAACCGCCGCCCTGCGACGAGTTCACGATGAGGCTCCCCTCCGGCAGCGCGACGCGGGTGAGGCCGCCGGGCAGCACGAAGATGAAGTTCCCGTCGTTCACCGCGAACGGCCGGAGGTCGACGTGCCGCGGCACCAGCTTGTCGCCGACCTTCGTCGGCACCGTCGACAGCTGCACCACCGGCTGCGCGATCCAGCCGCGCGGGTTGTTCCTGATCCGCTTGCGCAGCGAGTTGAGCTCCTTGGGTGTGGCGTCCGGGCCGAACACGATGCCGTAGCCACCAGAGCCCTCGACCGGCTTGACGACCAGCTGGTCGAGCTCGTCGAACACGTGCGCGCGCTCGTCCGGCAGCCAGCAGCGGAACGTGTCCACGTTGGGCAGCAACGGTTTCTCGTCCAGGTAGTACTGGAGGATCTCCGGCATGTAGGTGTAGACGAGCTTGTCGTCCGCGACACCGTTGCCGACCGCGTTGGCGATGACGACGTTGCCCGCGCGCGCGGCGTTGATCAGGCCCGCGATGCCGAGCACCGAGTCCGGCCGCAGGTGCACCGGGTCCAGGAAGTCGTCGTCGATGCGCCGGTAGATGACGTCCACCTGGCGCTCGCCCTCGGTGGTGCGCAGGTAGACGAGGTTGTCGCGGCAGAAGAGGTCGCGGCCCTCGACCAGCTCGACGCCCATCTGGCGGGCGAGCAGCGAGTGCTCGAAGTACGCGGAGTTCGCGAGACCGGGCGTGAGCACCACGACGTTCGGGTCGGCCGCGTTGGCCGCGGCGGCGTTGCGCAACGCCCTGAGCAGGTGCACCGCGTAGTCACCGACCGCGCGCACCCGGTGCCGGGCGAAGAGGTCCGGGAACACGCGCGCCATCGTGCGGCGGTTCTCCATCACGTAGGACACCCCGGACGGGCAGCGCAGGTTGTCCTCCAGCACCCGGAACGTGCCCTGCTCGTCGCGCACCAGGTCGACGCCCGAGACGTGGATGCGCACGCCGTTCGGCGGGTTGATGCCCGCGGCCTCGCGGTGGAAGTGCTCGCAGGACGTGATGAGGCGGCGCGGCAGCACGCCGTCGCGGATGATCTGCGCGTCGCCGTAGATGTCCGCGAGGAACATCTCCATCGCACGCACCCGCTGCACGATCCCGCGTTCCAGCCTCGTCCACTCCGACGCGGTGAGCACGCGCGGGATGAGGTCGAGCGGGAAGGGCCGTTCCTGTCCGGACAGCGAGAACGTGATGCCCTGGTCCACGAACGCCCGGCCGAGCGCCTCCGCCCGCGCGGTCAGGTCGGACACCTGCGACGGGGCGATGGACTCGTACAGAGCTTTGTAAGCCGAACGCACGCCGGACTCGGCGGTGAACATCTCGTCGTACGCGCCCGCGTGCGGGCGCTCCGGATCGAGATACCCGTTGAACAGCTCACCGAGGCGGGGCGCAGTCACCGTGCGGCTCCTGCGCAGTCCTGACGTGCGTCGGCGTTCCATGGTCGACATCTTCACCCCGGTAACGGGTGTAGCGCACTACCCCGACCGGACAGAAACTTCCCCGAAACAAGGTCAGGGCCATCCCGGATGCGGTCATGGCTGGTCAGTGGTGCCCTGGAGACATGACGAATGCGCTGATGAAGGTGTTGGACCAGACTTTCGCCCACCCGTCCGGCAAGCTCGGCGAGTTCGGCGGAAAACTCATGGCGAAGATGAACGCGCCCATCGAGGAGCAGGTCGTCGCACTCGCGCAGCCAGCGGCGAACGAGACGGTGCTGGTGATCGGCCCCGGACCGGGTGTCGGTCTCTTCGCCGCAGGTAGCAGGGCCGCGCACGCGATCGGCGTCGACCCGTCCGAGACCATGCTGACCGAGGCGCGGCAGCGGTGCGCGGCGCTCATCGCCGACGGCCGCGTCGAGCTGCGGCACGGCACCGCCAACGCCACCGGCCAGCCCGACCAGTCGGTCGACCTGGTCATCTCGGTCAACAACGTGCACTTCTGGGAGGACCGCGCGGCCGCGTTCGCCGAGCTCGCGCGGGTGCTGCGCCCCGGCGGCAGGCTCGTCGTGTCGATCACCAGGTGGATGCTGCCGGTGACCGACCACGAGCTGGTGGGCGAGGCCGAGTCGGCCGGGTTCAGCGACGTGCGGGCGTCGTTGCAGCGCTACTCCGGCCTGACCGCGACCGCGCTGCAGCTAACGGCGCGAGTCGACGCGTAGCGGGTGGTCGTCGGGGACCTGCACGAGCACGATGCTCCGCCCGTCCGGGTCGAGCAGCCACGCCTCGCGCAGGCCCCACGACTCCGTCTTCGGCGGCCGGATGATGTGCTCCTCGAGCTCTTCCGCCACCTCGTCGACGTCCCTGACCTGCAGCCACAGCTGGGTGGCGCCGGAAGGGGGCTCGTTCACCCTGCCGGACACCTCGAGGAAGGCGCCTCCGAAGAAGAACACCGTGCCACCGGGGAACTCCCGGTAGACCGCGAGCTTCAGCACGTCCCGGTAGAACGCGGTCGTCTCGTCCGGGTCGGCCGACCTGATGAGGATTCGGCTGCTCAGGATCTCCATCTTGGGCATGATGCCCGGCATGGAGCCGAAGTTCTTCCCGACGCCCGAATCCTTCCGTTCGTGGCTGGCGGAGAACCACGCTTCAGCCGCCGAACTGCTGGTCGGTTTCCACAAGAAGGGCTCGGGACGGCCGTCCATCACCTGGCCCGAGTCGGTGGACCAGGCGCTGTGCTTCGGGTGGATCGACGGGGTGCGGCGGTCCTTCGACGCGGACTCCTACACGATCCGCTTCACGCCGCGACAAGCCCGATCGCACTGGTCGAACGTCAACATCGCGCGGGTCGCCGAGCTGACCGCTCTGGGCTTGATGACGCCCGCCGGGGTGCGAGCCTTCGAGGCCCGGTTGGATTCGAACTCCGGGCGGGCCTCGTTCGAGCAGAAGGACGTCGCGCTGCCCGACGAGTACGCCGCCGAGCTCCAGGCCGTTCCGGGTGCGTGGGAGTTCTGGTCCGCGCAGCCGCCCGGATATCGGCGGACGGCGACCTGGTGGGTGATCAGCGCCAAGCGTGAGGAGACGCGGCGCAAACGCTTGGCCGAGTTGATCGAGGACGCGGCGAACGGTCTGCGCATCAAGGGGCTGCGCCGGTGAACGAACTCGCGTTAGCCACCCCCGGCGCAGCCGCCGTACTCATCGGCACCGACCGCACCGAATTCGGTGAGTTGCTGGTTGAACAGTGCGGCTTACCCGAGGACAACCTGTACCTGCACGAGGATGACCTGGTCTCTGTACTCGCCGAGGCAACCGGTGTTCTTCTGATCGTCGTTGACGATCAGACACGGCTGCGCATCATCCAGGACGACACATGGAGCCGCCGCGCGGTGTTCGCGATGGTGGCGGGCCCTCAGGTGATCCAAGAGCTCGTCCGGGTAGTACGGCACGGCATCGAACACGGTCCTGCCAAGCTGACTATGCGAGACATCGCCGAACATGCAAACGCCCGGTTCATCAGGTCCGACGGCGCGGACGAACTGGTCCTCACGTACAACGCCGCAGGCGAGGTCTCTCCAGCACACATCATCGCCACCGGCAGACAGGTGGCGGCCATGACCACCACCAGACTCGACGGCTCCAGGGTGTTGGTCGTGGCTGACGACGAAGCCGTGACGCTGTGGGACCTCGACTCCGAGAAGCTAGTGCGCCGGATAAACGGTCTAGGTGTGGATGCGCAGGCTCTGCGAATGATCGAGCCCGCTACCTGTGTCATCAGCGGCTTCCACGGTGTGCAGCGCTGTGACCTGAGCACAGGCGAGTACACCGACCTCACCCCCGCCGACGTCACAGACATCCCGGTAGTCGACAAGGACAGGATCCTCAGGTTCCGGGACAGCCGGTCGGGCTACAGATACACGGATCACCGCGACCTGCACGATCTATTCAGATTTTGTGCCGTTGCCCGCGCGAGCGGCACAGTCCTGGCCAGGACTGACGACGCCAACTCGATCATGCTCCATTTCATCTCCCTGGACACCGTGCGGAAGCTCGCCGCACATAGCACCGAGATCTCGGCGCTGGCGTCGGTGCCGACGCCTGACAGCGACCACTTGCTGGTGTCAGCGAGCATTGGCGGCACGATCCGGGTGTGGGACCCGGAAACGGGTATCCAGCTGCGGGTGTTCGTGCCCTTCGAGTCCACGACCGCATTGACCGGATTCATCGGGTTCGACGGCGGGCCGCGACTGGTGTCGGCGGACCGGAACGGACTCTTGCAAATCTGGGACCTCGGCATGGCTCCTGGCCGGAACACCGGCCCCGTGCTCACCCGAGGCTTCTCGGACCGCGTGTCCACAAAGGACCTGCTCGGCCGCGAGGCCGTCGTCGCCACGCTCGTGAGCTCGCTACGGCCGTCCGAGACCGATGACGACGACACCGGCCCGACCGTCATCACCGTCGAAGGCCCGTGGGGATCGGGCAAGAGCACGGTCCTCGACCTGGTCCGAAGACGTCTGCACGTCGAACACGGCGGCGAGGACGGCCACCGCAGGCTGACCGTGATGGCGGCGGACCGCCTGTTGCGCAAGGCACCCGACGAGCCGGAACCGACGGAACTACCGCCCGCTCGGGTCCCGCTGGTGGCGACGTTCAACCCGTGGCGCCACCAGTCGAGCGAACAGGTGTGGGCGGGCCTGGCGAAGTCGATCGTCGACGCCGCCGAGCGCACGATGCTCCGCGACCGGGACCGCCGCGAGCACTACTGGTTCACCCGCAACACCGAACGCATCGACCGCAGGCACACCCAGCGGGAGCTCTGGAAGCGGATCCGCTCTCCCCTGCTGTCCGCGGGTGTGCTGGGCCTCGGGCTGTCGCTCGTCGCGCACCTCACCAAGCTCGCCACGCCGTGGCCGTGGGTCGCCACCGCCGCGTTGTTCGCACTGGGCCTCGGACACACGGCGAAGCGCTACTGCTGGGACCGCGCGTCGGCGTTCCTCCCCGCCGAGCTGTTCACCGGCCCGGTCCGGAGCACGGCGTTCGCCTCCGGCCGGACCGGCGGCGACCTGAGCGTGCGGGATCCGTTCTACCAAGCCAAGTCCGGTTACCTGTACCTCGTGCAGCACGACGTGAAGGCCGTGCTGCGCAGCCTCGCCGAGCAGGGCACCCAGCTGATCCTGCTGGTGGACGACCTCGACCGCTGCACGCCGCGCACCACGGCCGAGGTGTTCGAGGCGATCAACGTGTTCCTCGCCGAGGACTTCCCGCGCACCCGGTTCGTGCTCGGCCTCGACCCGCTGGTGGTCGCGTCGCACGTCGACCGCGCGTACCAGGAGCTCGCCGACGCGGACATCGTCCGGCACCCGGACGACCCGAGTCCGGGGTGGACGTTCCTGCGCAAGCTCGTGCAGCTCCCGGTCCGCCTGCCGACCACGACCGACGACAACGTCGAGCACGTGCTCGAAGCCCACCTGGGCCCCGTGCACCGCGAGGAGCCCGTGGTGACGATCGCGGCAGCCGAGACCCCGTCGGTGACACCTCAGGAAGCCGAGGTGCGAACCACGTCCCCGGCACCGCGGCCGATCCGGTCACCGGTCCGCGCCGAGGCGGTGATCGTCGCGATCGAACGGGACGCGAAGGTGCGCGAGTACCTGTTGCGCAGGCTGGCCGCGCAGCAGGAGCACTCGGTGCGCGAGGAGAAGCGGCTGATCAACGTGTGGCAGTTCTACCTGCGCGTGCTGGCGTCGGCCGACGTCGAGCAGGCGTGCCACCTGGTCGTGGTCGCCGAGATCGTCACCCGCTGGCCCGCCTACCAGCACCTGCTGCGGCGCAACTGGCAGCTGTTCGCCGACTCCGTCTCCGACGACGTCGCGTGGGGTGCCGCGCTCGCGAAGGCCGGGTTCAAGCGGGCCGACGAGCGGGCCGCGACGAACCTCCGCGCACTGCTGCTCGACTGCGACGCGCAGGCCGTGGCGCAGCTCGCCGACAGATTGCTGTGAAAGCGGCTGACGGTCCGGCGGCGGAGAACCGGACCGTGCCGACCTACGGCGCGAGCGGACCGACGTCCGCCGTCGTGAGCGCCTTGCGGGACACCGAACCGCCGAACTCGTCCGCACCCACGTCGAGCTTGCCGGTGCGGGCGTGCGGGTCGAAGTCGGCCGTCACGTACGAGTACGTGCCCGCCGACGCGTCGATCGCCGGACTGCCCGCGCCGAGGTGGAACAGGCCGTTGGCGTCGCGCGTCAGCTTCGGGTCGACCGAGCGGTAGCCGGACGACGGGATGCTGCCAGCCGTGCCGCCCCACACGATGTTGCCCTCATAGCGGACCGTCGAACCGCTGCGCATGTCGACGAGCTTGCTCGACTTGCCCTGGATGACGTTGTTGGCCACCACGCAGTCCTTCGGCAGGAAGGCACCGCCGTCGCTGTCGACGACCGCGCCCGTGCCGATCAGCGTGTTGAACGCGACCGTCACGCGGTCCGGCCGGTCGTGCAGCTTCGACGTCGGGCCGCTGTCCGCCTCCTTGCCCGAACCGAACACCATCGCCCGGTCCCGCGTGTTCTCCACGTAGTTGTTGATGATCTTGTGATCGTTGCCGTGGAAGCGAATTCCGCTCTGGAACAACACGTTGCCCTCGACGACCGAGCGGTCGCCGTGGCGCAGCACCAGGAAGCCCTTGCTGTCGCGCATCGTGTTGTAGCGGACGATGTTGTCCGACGACTTCACCGAGATCGCCTCGGAGTCGCCGTTCGCCTTCTCGAACAGGTTGTGTTCGAGAATCGTGTTCGCGGATCCCTTCTGCCGCCAGCTGTTGCCGATCCGGACCGACTCGCCTCCGTTGCCACCGCTGAACTTGTGGTTGTAGAAGTAGTTGTGGTGCACCCACGACCGCTTGGCCATGCCGTTGGCGCCAGGACCCGAGATGTGCACGTACACGCCCTCGTTCGTCCTGTTCTGGAACATGTTGTGGTCGACCTCGGCGTCGTCGCCGCTGACCTCGACCCAGCCACCCGCGTCGTCCGGGATCACCGGCACGTCGATCTCGAGGTTGTTGCGCGTGATCCGGACCCGGTGCGAGTCCGGCGGGATGGCCAGCCTCCCCTTGTGCCGCAACGTGAACCCGGTCAGCACGACATCGCTCGCGCCGGAGGCGAACACGAAGCCCGCGCTGCCGCGGATCTCAGCCTTGCCGACGTTCGCCGCGGCCACGGTGATGCCGGACTTGCGGATGGTGATGGCCTTGGTGGAGGTGTAGACGCCGTCCGCCAGCTCGATCCGGGCGCCCGGCGCAGCGGCGTCGATGGCCGTCTGCAGTGCGGCAAGGCTGGTGACCGGCGCGACAGGCGCGGCGGTCACCAGACCTGCCAGCAGTAAGACCGCGCCCGCGATCACGGCGCACCCGGCCCGACATCGGCCTTCGTCAGCGCCTTGCGGGAGACCGAGCCGCCCTGCTCGTCGGCACCGACGTCGAGCTTGCCGGACCGCGCGTGCGGGTCGAAGTCGGTCGTCACGTACGAGTAGGTGCCGACGGACGCGTCGATCGCCGGGCTGCCCGCGGCCAGGTGGTACAGGCCGTTGGTGTCGCGCGTCAGCTTCGGGTCGACCGAGCGGTAGCCGGACGCGGGGATGCTGCCCGCGGTGCCGCCCCACACGATGTTGCCCTCGTACTTGACGGTCGAGCCGCTGCGGACGCTGGTGAGCGCACCGGAACCCTGGATGACGTTGTTCGCGACCACGCAGTCCTTCGGCAGGAACTTGCCGCCGTCGCTGTCGATCACGGGGCCCTTGCCGAGCACGGTGTTGAACGCGACCGTCACGCGGTCGGGACGGTCGTGCTCCTTGGACGTGGGCCCGCTGTCGGCCTCGCTGCCCGACCCGAACACGATGGCGCGGTCACGGGTGTTCTCCACGTAGTTGTTGATGACCTTGTGGTCGTTGCCGTGGAAGCGGATGCCGGTCTGGAACAGCACGTTGCCGTCGACGACGCTGCGGTTGCCGTGGCGCAGCACGATGAAGCCCTTGCTGTCGCGGATCGTGTTGTAGCGCACGATGTTGTCGGACGACTTGATCGAGATGGCCTCGGAGTCACCGTCGGCCTTCTCGAACAGGTTGTGCTCGACGATCGCGTTCGCGGACTTCGACTGCTTGTGGCTGTAGCCGAGCCGGATGGACTCACCGCCGTTCGCGCCCTTGAACTGGTGGTTGTAGAAGTAGTTGTGGTGGATCCACGAGCGCTTGGCTATGTCGCTGCCCGGCCCGGTGATCTGCAGGTACACGCCCTCGTTCGTGCGGTTCTGGAACGTGTTGTGGTCGATCTGGACGTCGTCGGCCCCCACCGACAGCGAGGCGCCGGACTTGTTGCCGGTGTAGGTGTTCCGGGTGATGCGCGTGGCCTGCGCCTCGGGCGGCACGACCATGCCGCCGTAGTTCTCGAAGACGAGACCCTGCACGGTGACGTCGCGGACGGCGCCGAGCGTGAACGCGCCGGAGCCGGTGATCACGGCGCCGCCGACGTGCTCGGCGGTGATCGTGACGCCGGAGGTGTTGATGGTGATGGGCCTGTTCGCCCGGTACACGCCGTCCGCCAGCTCGACCCGTTCTCCCGGCTGGGCGGAGTCGATGGCCCATTGCAGCGCGGACACGCTGGCCACCCGGACGGCATCGGCCGACGCGGGTGTGTGCACGCAGAAGGAAACAAGAACTGCCGCGCCTAGCGCGGCCAGTGAGCGGTACATCGCCAACTCCCGGAGTGGTCGTTGGCGGCGGTGATCTGACGCTACCGCAAGATGCCAGCTGGTGGGCTAGTGCGGAATAGGCCGAGCGCCACGTCCAGCGAGCGGACTCGGGGCAGATCGGGCACATCGCCCAGGTCGAACCACTTGGCCTGGTCCGTGCTGCCGCCCACCTCGTCCCGCAGCTCGCCGCCCACGATGCGGACCTCGTAGAGCACGCGCAGCGCGTGGTAGTCCCGCTCGGCCTCGTGCCGGAGCTCGGAGTCGATGCCGAGCAGCCGCTCGACCTCGATGTCGTGGCCGGTCTCCTCCTCGAACTCGCGGATCACCGCGTCGTGCGGGTGCTCGCCGTGGTCGATGCCACCGCCGGGCAGGATCCACTTCTTCCCGTCGGGTCCGAGCCACCGCGCCAGCAGAATCCGCTCGTCCTCGATGCACACCCCGTACGCGGCCACCCGCTGCTTCTGGACCCTCATGGACCCGAGCCTAGAAGGACGGCGGGATCCTCGTGTGCCATTCGGTGACCCGCTGGTAGGTGTCCGCGAGCGAGGCCAGCGCGTGCTCGGAGCGCGGCGGGCCCATCAGCTGCGCGCCGACCGGCATGCCGGACTCGCTGAAGCCGCACGGGAACGCGACCGCGGGCAGTCCGGCGAGGCTCGCCGGGAAGGTGAACGGCGTCAGCACCGGGACCAGCGGGACGCCGTCGACCTCGGAGATGCCGTGCGGCAGGTCGGTGACCGGCGAGGTGGGCGTCAGCAGGACGTCGACCCGTTCGAAGAGCGCCGCGTACTCGCGCTTGATCGCGGCGCGGACCCGTTGCGCGTGCAGGAAGTCCGTGATCGGCACGACCCGGCCGATGTCGAGGAACGCCTGGATGTCGTCGGCGAACGGGCCCTGGTCGCGGAACTCGGCGGCGGCTTCGGCGAACACCAGCACGGTGGCCGCGGCGGCGGTGACCTCCAGCGACGGCAGTTCGACGGGCTCGACGCGGGCGCCCAGGTCCTTGAACGTCTCGACGACGTTGGTGGTGTGCGGGTGCTCGACGACGCCGATGCGGACGTGCTCGGGGCTCAGCGAGCGCAACGCCGCCGTCCCGCCGAGCAGGACCTGGAGCAGCATCCAGCAGTCCCGCGCGGTGCGGGCCATCGGGCCGACCGCGTCGAACGTCGGCGCCAGCGTCATGACGCCCTCGCGCGGCACCAGCCCGTGCGTCGGCCGGATCGCCGTGGTGCCGCAGAACGCCGACGGCAGCCGCAGCGACCCGCCGGTGTCCGTGCCGAGCGCGGCGGGGACCTGCCGGGCGGCGAGCGCCGCGGCCGACCCGCCGGACGAGCCGGACGCCATGCGGTCCGGGTTCCACGGGTTGCGGGTGTGCGGCGTGGACACGCCGTACGCGATCTCGTGCGTGGCGGTCTTGCCGACGAGGATGCCGCCCGCCGCGCGCAGCCGGGCGACGACGACCGCGTCCCACGGGGCCGTGCGCCCGGCGAACACCGGGCTCCCCCACTCGGTCGCGAGCCCGTTCGTGTCGATCAGATCCTTGACGGCGAAGGGGATCCCGTGCAGCGGACCGGCGGGCCACGCGGCCTCGGCGACACCCGCCTGCGCGCGGGCCGCCTCGTCGCTCCTGCGCACGAACGCGCCGATCACCTCGTCCGTCGCGGCGATCCTGGCGAGGCACGACTCCAGCAGCTCCTGCGGCGACAGCTTGCCCTCGCGGATGGCCTGCGCGGCCTCCAGCGCACCCAGCTCGTGCGGCTGCGCCACGTCCGGCACCTCGACCGGCAGCGGGCTGCTGAACGGCAGTTTCCTCAGCTGCGGGGCCGGTGCGTCGTCCGCGCCGGCGACACCGGCGATCACCTCCGCCGAGCCGGTGAGGAACGGCAGCGCCCACTCGAGCCTGCGGACCCGGTCAGCTGTCGCGTCCATGCCGAGGAAGCGCGCCACCGCCGCGAGATCGTCAGCCCGTTGCGTTCTCATCCAGGCTGAGGCTAGCCGACCCTCGGCGCGAAACGACGGTTGAAGAAGTCGAAGTCGTACACGGTGCCGAACCGCGCCTCATCCGTCCAGCCGAGTGTCCGGAAGGGATCACCGGATGAGCCGCCGCCGGGACGCACGGACACGGTCTCGCTCTTGCCGTCGTACCTGACGTCCACCGCGAGCTCCCAGTCGTACTGGTGGTCCCGCGCGATGGCGAGAACATCGAGCACCAGCGGTTCGCCTTTCTCCAGGTACCGGAAGTTGACGTCGAGGTAGGGCCGGAGACCGTCGTCACCGCGCACCTCGGCCCTCGGCTCGGACGACGTGTCGAGGTCGAGGTAGACCTCGTCGAGTGTGCCCCCGCCCTGCGGCGGACCGAAGAGCAGCGTGCCGCGAGGTGGCTTCTCCTTCGCGAGCACCTTCGCCCTGACGTCGACCAGCTGAACCTTCTGCTCCCTGTTGCCGGTGAGGGTCACCTTCACGTGGGTCGACCCGACGCAGAGGTTGGGCTCGTTCGGCTTGTAGGTGGGGTTCACCCTCGTACCGCCCGAGGTCTGCGCCAGTGCCTCGAACTCCGGCCGCACCGGATCCGGGTGCCGGTGCTCGTCCAGCACCAGTTCGCCCTCGATCGCGGCGGCTTGCGCGGGCGTCAGGTCGTCGCGGAACACCCACGTGCCCGCGTCGAGCGCGAACGGCGTCACCTGCGCCAGCAGAGCGGGCGCGGACGCGAGCTGCTCGTCCTTGGCCCGGTCGACCGCGCGCTGCGCGTCCACCGCGGTCTGCGAGGTGCGCACCCACTGCACGAGCGCGATGATCATGCCGAGCACCGTCAGCGCCACGGGCAGCCAGAACTTCCAGGTCTTCTCACCGGTGCGCACCGGTGCCGGGCGTCCAGCTGTTCTCGGCCGTCTCCTGTTCGCCTTGTTTCTCCCCACGTCCTTGTTGTCGCTCGCCGAGGGACCCGTGCAACACGGTGGCGGCCGCTCAGAAAAAGTGATATCACTTAGCTAGTCATTCGATAGACATGAGGGGGCACGATGAGCGCGACGACGGACACCGTGGTTCGGATGCCGGCTCCGGTGGTGCGGGAAACGAAGGCTGTTGAGCTGCCCGGCATCGCGATGTTCTTCGCGGGCCTGGTGACGGTGCTGGTGGGCGCGGGGTTGTTCGTGCTCGGCATGGGTGACGGCGAGCCGGTGGTGGCGCTGGCCGTGTTCGGCCTGCTGGTGATCACCGCGGGTGCCGTGGTGCTCAGAGGGCTGTTCACCGTCGCGCCGGGCCAGGCGCGGGTGCTGCAGTTCCTCGGCAGGTACGTCGGCACGGTGCGCTCGGACGGCCTGCGCTGGGCGAACCCGTTGGTGACGCGGGAGAAGATCTCGACGCGGATCCGCAACCTCGAGACCGCGACGCTGAAGGTGAACGACGCCGACGGCAACCCGATCGAGATCGCGGCGGTCGTCGTGTGGCAGGTCGAGGACACCGCGCGGGCCCGGTTCGAGGTCGACGACTTCGTGCGGTTCGTCGGCATCCAGACCGAGACCGCGGTGCGGCACATCGCCACGAGCTACCCGTACGACAACCACGAGGAGTCGGGGCTGTCGTTGCGGGAGAACGCGGACGAGATCACCGAGACGCTGTCCATCGAGATCGCGGCGCGGGTCGAGTCGGCGGGCGTGCGGGTGATCGAGTCGCGGCTGACGCACCTCGCGTACGCGCCGGAGATCGCGCAGGCCATGCTGCAGCGGCAGCAGGCGGGCGCGGTCGTGGCCGCGCGGACGCGGATCGTGGAGGGTGCCGTGGGCATGGTCGAGCTGGCGCTCGCGAGGCTGGCCGAGCAGGACGTGGTCGAGCTGGACGAGGAGCGCAAGGCGGCGATGGTGTCGAACCTGCTCGTCGTGCTGTGCGGTGAACGATCGACGCAGCCCGTGATCAACACCGGATCGCTCTACCACTGATGGCCGAGCGCAAAAGCGTTCTGCTCCGGCTCGACCCCGCCGTGCACGACGCGCTGACCCGGTGGGCGAACGACGAGCTGCGCAGCACCAACGCGCAGATCGAGTTCCTGCTCCGGCGCGCGCTGGCCGACGCGGGCCGGTTGCCCGGCGAGGCGAAGCAGATGCCTCGCCGGGGCAGGCCGCCCAAGGAACAGCAATCGAGCCAAGAGCAATCGGGTTGACGAGGCTGCGACGGTGGGTGAATGGACGATCTGCCGACAGCCGACGCCCGTTCGCTCGCCACCTCGATCCGCAGGCTGTTCGAGGACTCGCACCGACTGCTCGCGGACACCTCGTCCGAGCTGGTCGCCGCGATCACCGGCCACATCGGGTGCCCGATGAGCCAGGTCCCGAACGTGACGGCCCGTTTCGAAGGCTGGGAGCACGTCAACGTGCACCGCGGGCTGGAGAGCTTCCTCGCGGAGCACTCGCCGGGTGCGGAGTGGTTCGGCATCGCGGGTAACCGCATGCACCAGTCGTTGATGGACATGCTCACGGGCGCGATGCACGGCGGCTACGAGCTCGGCGCGGTGGACTACGTGACGCTCGCGACCGGCCCGGACAGCGCCGAGGAGGCGGTGCAGTTCGGGCTGGTCCGCACGGTCGCCCCCGGTGGCGCGCCGGTCGTGCTGGCGGTGCAGGGCCCGCAGGAGGACCGCGGCGAGTTCCGCTGCGCGGTGCAGGTGCTGGCCGCGGACCGGGAGACCGCGACGCTCGCCCGTGAGGAGGTCGAGCGGCAGGTGCGTGCGCACGACGTGTTCCGCGGCCAGGTGCTCGCGTTCGGCATCAGCGAGCACCGCGGCAACCAGCTGCTGACGTTCCTGCCGCGGCCGTCGCTGCGGCCGGAGGACGTCGTGCTGCCGGACGGCGTGCTGCGAGCGATCGAGCGGCACGTGGTGCGGTCGGCGTCGCAGAGCGAACGGCTCCGCGCGCACGGCCAGCACCTCAAGCGCGGCCTGCTGCTGTACGGGCCGCCGGGAACGGGCAAGACGCACACCGTGCGGTACCTGCTCGGGCGGCTGGAGAGCACGGTGATCGTGCTCAGCGGTGTCGCGATGTTCCGGTTCCTGCGCACCGCCACCGCGCTGGCGCGACGGCTGGAGCCCGCCGTCGTGGTCGTCGAGGACGTCGACCTGATCGCCGAGGACCGGAACTTCACGACGTCCGGCAGCCCGGCGCTGTTCGAGCTGCTGAACGAGATGGACGGCATCGGCTCCGAGGCGGACGTGACGTTCGTGCTCACCACGAACCGCGTCGAGATGATGGAGCAGGCGCTCGCCGAACGTCCCGGTCGCGTCGACCTGGCGATGGAGGTGCCGCTGCCGGACGCCGAGTGCCGCGAACGCCTGCTGCGCCTGTACGCGTCCGATGTGGACCTCGACCTCACCGACGCGTCCGCGATCGTCACGGCGTCCGACGGCGTGACGGCGTCGTTCGTGAAGGAGCTGGTGCGGCGGGCCGTGCTGATCGCGCTCGACGAGCAGCCGTCGGCAGCGCGGGTGCGGCTCGACGAGTCGACGATCACGGCCGCGCTCGGTGAGCTGATGGACGAGCGGCAGGCGTTGACGCGCAGCATCCTCGGCGGCGGTGGACCGGCGGACCGCCAGCGCGCGACGGTGTCGCGCGCACCCGCCGCGGTGCGCCAGGCATTCGCTGTCCCGACAGGGGCCTCACCAGGCGTTTCACCTGCGTGAAACCGCTTCCATGACGGTTCCTCCTAATGAGTCGTGAGTCGCCCGTCGGGCAGACTCGGGTCTGGTAGCCGCTGGCAGGTGAGCACTCGTTCCTCCTGGACGTCTGAGTCCTGACGAAAGATCGTGCCCCTGCTGGTGGGCCGGGAG
>NZ_VOBR01000043.1 GCF_007845675.1 Lentzea tibetensis
GGCTTGACCATCCATAGGAGCATCTTGGGGCCCCTCGCGGCGTGGTGGGGCCGGCTCCGCCGGCAGGAAGAGCACCTGCCGGCCCGATAGGGGTACCACGCCGCACCCCAAGTCAAGGCCCAATCGCGCGGTGCCCACCACCCCGCACACTGCCGACGCGCACACTCCTTGCCTGATCACACCTGCCCGCCTGCCGCCGGGCCCGCCTTCCGTCGGTACACCGACCCACCTGCCGTCGGACTCGCCTTCCGCAATCACACCAGCCCACCTGCCGTCGTGCCCGCCTTCCGTAGACACCGACCCGCCTGCCGTCGGCCTCACCTTCCGTCGGCACACCGACCCACCCGCCGCCGGGCCCGCCAGCTCGACCCACCCGCGGCTGGGCCCGCCAGCTCGACCCACCCGCGGCTGGGCCCGCCTTTCGCCCGATGCGACACACCCCTGGCCCTGCGGGCCGCCGCTCGCGGCCGCGTCCCAGGCTCGCGCGGGCGTCCCCCGCGCACGAGAACCCCCCGAATCGATGCTCCCAGCCAGCACCGACAATCCCCGGCCCCACAGACAGGTCAGCCACGAACCGGGGGGTGCGGAAGCCCGCAACTTCCACGGCGCAGCGTGGACCCCGCGAGCGAAGCGAGGCCAGCACGCCAAGCAACCCACCACGAAACCGGCAGAAGCAAAGGCGACCCACACCCCAACCGGCACGAACCAAAGGGGCACCGACCAAACCGGCAGGCACCAAGAGAGCAGGGCGAAACCGGCAGGTACCAAGGAAAGGAGCGCCCGCCGCACTGGCGAGCACCGCACCGCCCAACGGGCGCGGCCCAACTACGGAACCGGCAGCCGACCGTTCCTCAACACACTTCGGCCCCAGCCCGGCCCCGCTCCCAACCCCCGGAGCCACAGCCCCAGAGACGAGCAGCTACAGCTTCGTCATCGGCACACCGCCGATGAGCATGAGCCGAACAGTCCCGGCCGAGCCGAAGTCGATGGTCGCGGTGGCCCTGGGCCCGACGCCGTCGACGGCTACGACGGAGCCGAGGCCGTACTTGTCGTGCGTGACGCGGTCGCCGACATCCAGCTTCATCGCCGGGGTGTCCTGCCAGCCGCGTGAAGGCGCGGGGCGGGAGCCCAGGCCGCCGGAGGCGGTGGATCCGCGGCGCCAGGTGGTGGCTGTCGTGGGAGCCGCGCGCGTGGGTTCGACGCGGCGCCAGTCGAGCAGGTCGGCTGGGATCTCGCCGAAGAAGCGGGATGCGGGGTTGGCCGACGGCTGGCCCCACGCCGAGCGGACGAGTGCGCGGGACAGGTACAGGCGTCGCTGCGCGCGGGTGATGCCTACGTAGGCGAGGCGGCGTTCCTCGGACAGCTCCTGGGGGTCGCCCAGTGCGCGCATGTGCGGGAACACGCCGTCTTCCCAGCCGGTGCAGAACACGACCGGGTACTCGAGGCCCTTGGCGGTGTGCAGGGTCATCAGGGTGACCACGCCGTCGGACTCGGCGTCCGGGATCTGGTCCGCGTCCGCCACCAGCGACACGCGCTCCAGGAACGCGGCTAGCGAGCCCTCCACCACGACCGTGTCCTCCTCGGACGCGGGGGGCTGCTCGGTGAACTCGCGGGCGACGGTGACTAGCTCGTTCAGGTTCTCGATGCGGGTGTGGTCCTGCGGGTCGTCCGACGCCTCCAGCTCGGCGCGATAACCCGTGCGGGACAACACTTCTTCGAGGATGTCCGCCACGTCGTCGCCGCGGGTGACCATCTCGCCGAGTGAGTCCATCAGCTCGACGAAACCGGCGATCGCGTTGCGGGAGCGGGGGTTCAGCATCGGCACGCGGTCGTGCACGGCCTCGCGCAGGGCGGCGGCGAAACTGATGCGTTCGCGTTCGGCGTAGGTGGAGACGCAGGCCTCTGCGCGGTCGCCGATGCCGCGCTTCGGCACGTTGAGGATGCGGCGCAACGACACCGTGTCCTCGGGGTTCGCGAGGGTGCGGAGGTACGCGAGTGCGTCGCGGACCTCGCGGCGCTCGTAGAAGCGCACGCCGCCGACCACTCGGTACGGCAGGCCGAGGCGGATGAAGATCTCCTCGAACACGCGCGACTGGTTGTTCGTGCGGTAGAAGACGGCGATCTCGCTGTTGTTGAACTCGCCGCTGTCGATCAGGTGGTCGATCTCGCGTGCGACGAACGCGGCCTCGTCGTGCTCGTTGTCCGCGACGTAGCCGACGATCTTCTCGCCCTCGCCGAGGTCGCTCCACAGGCGCTTGTCGCGGCGGTTCGGGTTGCGCGAGATGACGGCGTTCGCGGCCGTCAGGATGTTCTGCGTCGAGCGGTAGTTCTGCTCGAGCAGGATCGTGGTCGCCTGCGGGTAGTCGCGCTCGAACTCGACGATGTTGCGGATCGTCGCGCCGCGGAACGCGTAGATCGACTGGTCCGCGTCGCCGACGACGCACAACTCGGCGGGCGGGACCTCGCCGCCCGCGACGCCGACGAGCTCGCGCACCAGCGTGTACTGCGCGTGGTTCGTGTCCTGGTACTCGTCGACCAGCACGTGCCGGAACCGGCGGCGGTAGTGCTCGGCGACGTCCGGGAACCGCTGCAGCAGCTCGACCGTCTTCATGATCAGGTCGTCGAAGTCCATCGAGTTCGACTCGACCAGGCGCCGCTGGTACACGGCGTAGACCTCGGCGACGCGGCGCTCCAGGTCGTTGGTCGCGGCGTCGGCCGCTTCCTGCGTGGAGATCAGCTCGTTCTTGAGGTTCGAGATGTGCACGGCGAGCGTGCGGGCCGCGTAGCGCTTCGGGTCGAGGTCCAGGTCTCGCGCCACGAGCGTGATGAGCCGCCGCGTGTCGTCGGAGTCGTAGACCGAGAAGTTCGACGACATGCCAAGGGTTTTGGCCTCGCGGCGCAGCACCCGGACGCACATCGAGTGGAACGTCGACACCCACATCGACCTGGCGCGGCCGCCGACCATGTCGGAGACGCGCTCCTTCATCTCCGCGGCTGCCTTGTTGGTGAACGTGATCGCCATGATCTGGCCGGGGTGCACGTCCCGTTCCGCCAGCAGGTAAGCGATTCGCCTGGTGAGCACACGGGTCTTGCCCGAACCGGCACCGGCGACCACGAGCAGCGGTGCACCGCTGTGCTCGACGGCACGGCGCTGCGCCGGGTTCAGGTCGGCGAGCAGGTGATCGGACCGGGAAGGGGTGTGACTTGCGGGCAAGTCGAACAAGGCGCTCATCGTGGGTCCACGTTACCGGGCGGCACCGACAGTCCGGTGCCACCCGGCGACGAGCACGTCAGACGCGAGTGTTGGTCTGGAACGGGACGCCTTCGTGCGCCGGCCCGAAATCGCCAGTGGTGGCGTACACGTCGATCGAACCGACGTCGTCCATGTGGTCGTGCACGTACAGGTGGACGGTCAGCGTCGGCCACGCCTCGCCGGGCACCATGAGCTGCGGGTTGTGGCACTCGATGCCGCCGTCGACGTCCCAGCAGTCCCAGTCGTCGCCGCTGTAGTCGGCCACCTCGACCGCGTCCGGAACCGACACGAACACGGACACCTCGTCGAGGTTCTCGTCGGCGGCGTCGCTGAGGTCGACCGTGAAGTAGCCGAACGTGTTAGCCGTCCAGGTGCCTTCGCGGTCCACCCCCATCCCCATCCCGCGGTCGAGGTCGATCGACACCGGTGACGGCTCGTCAGAGGCGTGGGCGAGCGGTGACGCAGCAAGAGAAAGAGCCGCGGCAGCGCACACGGCAGCAGCAGTCTTGAACATCGAAAATCCCCCAAAGCGAAAAGAATCGGATCAGACGGTCTGGAACGGCACGCCTTCGTGCGCGGGCCCGTA
The DNA here is from genome assembly GCF_007845675.1 of Lentzea tibetensis. Classification (GTDB taxonomy): domain Bacteria; phylum Actinomycetota; class Actinomycetes; order Mycobacteriales; family Pseudonocardiaceae; genus Lentzea; species Lentzea tibetensis. Next base: position 3,840 of record NZ_VOBR01000043.1, read on the forward strand.
CTCGCCGGTCGTGGCGTACACGTCGATCGAGTCGGGCGCGTCCATCTCGTCGTGCACCCTGGCGTAGATCAACAGGTCCGGCCACGACTCACCGGGAACCATCAGGCGCGGGTTGTGGCACTCGACGCCGCCGTCGACGTCCCAGCACTCCCACTCGGCGGAGATGGTGAACAGCTCGATCTCGTCGGGAATCGAGACGAACAGCGTCAGCTCGTCCAGGTTCTCGTCACCGGCGTCGCTGGTGGACACCCTGAAGTAGAAGTCGTCCTGGTCGGCGATCCAGGTGCCGTCCTCGTCCACCCGGAGCCCGTCGCGGGGTGTCAGCTGGATGGCCACCGGCGACGGCTCGGACGCCTGGGCGGCTGGTGAGACAGCGAGAGAAAGGGCCGCGGCAGCGCACACGGCGGCGACAACCTTGAACATGGAAGATCCCCCAGTGGTCTGAACAACTTACGCCCCAAGGGACGTACCACTGGGGGATCGGTTGCGTCAGGTGCTGGTGTTCGTCTTGAACGGAACCCTCTCGCCCGCCCAGCCGTACCGGCCGGTGGTCACCCAGACCTCGATGGCGCCCGGCTCGTTCATGTGCGAATGAACCTGGTTGCGGACCGTCAGCGTCGGCCACGCCTCACCCGGCACGACCAGGTGCCCGGTGTGGCACTCGATGCCGCCTTCAACGTCCCAGCAGTCCCAGCCCTCGCCGCTGAAGCCGGTCACCTCGACCTCGGCGGGGACGAAGACGTAAGCGTCCATCTCGTCCAGATCACCGTCTCCCTTGTCGGTGACCTTGACCGAGAACTCGGCGGACGACCGGGCCTCCCAGTAGCCGTACGTCTTGTTGATCGCCACACCCTTGCCGGGCGTGAGCTCGATGGACACCGGAGGTCTCTCACCCGATTCGGCGAAGGACGGTCTTTCGGCCGCGCTCGCCGGTAGTACCGCGACGGCCAGGCAAGCTGCGGCTGCCAGCACGGCGCTGGTGGTTTTCACGTTGTGTCTCCTGTTGGCCACGTTCTGTAGTTGACATGGACCCCCACGATCTGGTGATCGTATGGCACACTGTCGACGTGCGCGCGACTCACTTCGAGTTTTTCTACGGGATCCGGACTCCGGCTCCCGTGGTCGCGTAGCGCAGACAAGCCACCACGAAGCCCCGGAGTCCTCGGACACCGGGGCTTCGCTGCTGCCGGGCCAGGACTCGCAGAGTCGAAAGGTTCACCTCCATGAGCACCACCGCGCCGGACATCGACGAGCTGCGCCAGGAGATCGACCACCTGGACGCCGAGATCCTGCGGCTCGTCGCACGTCGCGTCGAGGTCTCCAAGATCATCGGAGCCACCCGCATCGCCAACGGCGGCACGAAGATCGTGCACAACCGCGAGATCGACGTGCTGAACCGCTACAAGTCGCTCGGCCCCGAGGGCAAGGACCTCGCGATGATCCTGCTCAAGATGGGTCGCGGTCCGCTCGGCCGCTAGAGGACGCCTGGCCAGTGCGGGCCCACCGCGGCCCGCACCAGGTCGAGATCTCGGTCGACGAGCTGGCTGTCATCCGGGACGTAGGCGAGCGGGTCGGTCAGCAGCGAGAGCCCGAGCAGCCCCTCGACCAGCGCGTGCAGGCACAGCGCCGAGTACCCGCGCAGGTAACCGCCCTCCTGGGTGAGCACGACGCGCGTGCCGAACGCCGCGACCCTGCGGCCGATCTCGCGGTAGCCGGCCGCGGTCAGGTTGTGCCGCCCGTTCGGGTCGAACGCCGAGCCGTCGAACCCGGAGGCGCACACCAGCAGGTCCGGTGCGAACTCCCGCAGCACCGGGAACGCGATCTCGTCCAGCGCGCGCAGGTAGGCGGTGTCCCCCGCCCCCAGTGACAGCTCGATGTTGACGTTCACGCCCGCGGCGCCTACTTCGGACGGCGCGCCCGTCTGCGGGTGGTTGGGCCCCCACGAGCCGTGCCGCATGTGCACGGACACCGTCAGCACGTCCGGCTCGGCGAAGAACACCTCCTGGGTGCCGTTGCCGTGGTGGACGTCCCAGTCCAGCACCGCGACGCGCAGGCCGGACCGCCGCGCGGTCTCGGCGACGAGCGCGGCGTTGTTCACGAAGCAGTACCCGTCCGCCATGGTCGGCTGCGCGTGATGCCCAGGCGGCCTGACCAGCGCGTACGCCAGTGGCGCCCCGGACTCCAGCGCCGCCAGCGCCGTCCCGGCGGCGGCCAGCACCGAACGCCACGTCGACGGCCCGGCGACCGTGTTGACCTCCAGCGCCACGCGCGAGGACACCCGCAACGTGGACAAGTAGGAAGCGGAGTGCACGCGCAGCAGCTCGTCCAGGACGGCGTGCCTGCCCTCTCGCCACGTCAGGTGAGGTGCGACGGGCCCGTGGCGCAGCGCGTGGCGGAACGTCCGCAGCCGCGCCGCGTTCTCCGGGTGCGGTTCGAGCACGTCGAGCCACGGCCAGGAACCGGGGATCTCCCACAGGCCGGCACCCGCGTCGTGCTCCAGGCAGTCGTCATGCCAGAAGATCTCCACGTTCCCATTAGATATCAGGGGTGTCACCGATGGTCCCCAGCGGAAAATCGCAGGCACACTGGACGCATGGTCATCGGTCTCATCGCGGCACTCATCGCCATCGTCGGGCTGCTCGCCGCGCTGGCGCACGACGGATACCTCGCCATGCTCGGCTCCGCGGCGAAGAACAAGCGCGCCGCGGGCGCACCGATCGCGAACTACGTGCGCAGCCGCTGGACGGTCGCGGGTGTCACCACTGCGGGCGCACTTCTCGGGTTGTTGATCACCACGGGTGACAGCACCACCGCGGACGTGCTCGGCGCGCTCATCGCGGGCGGCAGCGGTCTCGCCGCCACGCAGGCGCTCCAGACGGAGCGCAAGAAGCTCAACAGCGGAACCTGAAAGTTCACACTTACGGGTGTCACTCGTCTTGAAACCACCCTTCCGGTTGGTTCGACACCGCTGAACGGCCCTACTCTGAGGAGGTCGCAGAGGGGTCTTTCGGAATGGACGAACAGCCGGGCAAACACCGCCTGGACGCGGGGGCGGCGGCCCCGGTCGCCGGTGGTGGGAACGAAGTGCCGCAGCCGCGCCGCCGTCCGGTCGATCCGCTGTCGGACACCGATGGCCTGCGCAAGTTCAACATCGGCCTCGTCCCCGCCTCGGTCACGCCGCCGCGCACCTGGAAGCGCGCCGCGTGGTTCGCCGTGCTCTCGTCGGCGGGCGTGCTGATCGGCCTCACGATCGCCGCGGCCAAGCTCGTCGGCGCGAACGGCCCGGTGGAGCGCATCGGCCTGCCCGGCTACCCGTCGGACATCCCGATCATCACCGGCATCCGGGAGAACAACCCGCCCGCGTCGACGGCCGGTCAGCGGCCGACGGGCACCCGCGCGCCCGCCTCGGCGCCCGTTCAGGGCACCGGCGGGTCGTCGGCCGCGCCGGACCGCACGGGCGGTGCGACGGCGCGCCCGACCACCCAGCCGCCGATCGTCACCACGCTGCCCGGCGGCCAGGTGCCCGTCGTGGACGGCGGCAAGATCGCCGAGCGGACCGAGAAGTTCTACCGGGAGATGGCGACCAACGCGGACACGGCGATGGCGCTGACGACGGACAACTTCAAGGCGAACACCGAGGCGCTGCTGGAGGGCAGGCTCGCGGACGTGTCGCTGATCGAGGTCAAGGAGATCGCGGTCGACCCGTCGCAGGGCCTGACCGTGAGCCTGCTCCAGGTCACGAAGAAGGACGGCTCGGTCAGCACCGAGAAGCGCGAGCTCCGGTTCACGCTGACCGACCTGCCGCTCATCAACGGCGAACGTCTCTCGTCCGGCGGCTAAAGGTCAGCACCGCATCAACCGACAGTAGTTATCGACACCATCAGGCGATGTTGAGCGACCGCTGACCGCCACGAACGACTGAAGTCCGCCAACGAGCTGGCGTTGACGCGTGAGGTCACGGTACGTCTTCTGGTGACCACGAAGAGTACGGAGGCCAGGCCAGTGCAGCGTCCCGCGACGACCGGCAGGCGGCACACCCGCGCCGGATCGATCAGCGTGGCTGAGCTCATCAAGCAGCAGCCGACCCCGATCCGCATCCCCACCCCGGACGAGGCCGCGACCGAGACGCTGGTCCTCGACCTGCTCGGCCCGCGCGAGCCGGAGAACAACCGCCGTCGCCGCAAGTCGAGCGGCCGGGCAGCCAAGGCGGCCGGCCTGATCACCGGCGGCGTCGTGCTGTTCGCGTCGGTCGCCGCCGCCGCGATCCTGGCGGGCAACCGCCCGGTGAACACCGGCGTCCCGCACACCGAGCGCCCGGTCGCGCTGTCCGGCGCGAGCGCGCTGCGTCCGGACGTCCTCGCCGCGAAGCTGCCAGGTGACCACCAGCAGTCGCTGCCGACCAGTCAGCTGCCGCCACCCCCGGCGCTGGTCATGGAGCCGTCGGCCGCGCCGGCCACGGACATCTCCGCACCGCTGGTCTCCACCGGCCCGCAGCCGCAGATCGACGTGGTGCGCCGGTTCTACGAGCTGCTCACCACCGCGCCCGCGTCGGCGACGAAGCTGCTGTCGCCCGACCTGGTCGGCGCGGACCCCGAGGAGTTCGTCCGGTCCTGGGGCATGATCCAGGCCGTCAACGTGGACCAGACGGTCCTCCGGCAGGACGGCTCGGTGCTCGCCGTGGTGTCCATGCAGGAGCGCGACGGGAGCTGGCTGAGGCTCGAGCAGCTCTTCTGGCTGACTGACACATCGACACCGCGCATCATCGGCACCGAGGTCCTTTCAGCCCAGCGCAGCTGACCATTCGCAGTCGAACGGTGACCGCTCGTCGCCGAAACGCTGTTTCTTTCGAGAAAATTGCCCCAAAGGGGTTACGCCCAGGGTCACGATTCGGTATCCATGATCCCGCCAGTGCGCAGACGCAACCTGGAAGGGTGAACGAGCGGTGCCGAACGAGGACAAACGACGTCGGCTGGATGGTGCCACCACCACACAGCTGTCGGTCGCAGAGTTGATCGCCCGGCGCGAGGCCGAGACCCAGGAGATCCCCGTCATCACCGACGCGGTGATCGCGGACATCGAAGACGACACGAACGAGCCGACCATCCGGTTCACCGCGGTCACTCCGAAGCCCCGCAAGGCCACCACTCCCGGTGGTCGCGAGCTGCACATCACCGAGCTCCTGCGCCGCGAAGGCCGCGCTGAGGACGCCGCCGAGACCGGCGGTTTCGCGGTCGGCAAGCTCGTCGCGGCGGCCAGCGGTGGCGTCGTGCTCTGCGGCACGGTCGCGTTCGGCGCGTCCAGCTGGCTGTCCTCGCCGGACGAGCGCCCGCTCGCCGAGGTGCGCTTCGACGAGCGCGTCCAGGCCCGCGGTTCCAGCGACAACGGCGTCGTGAAGATCCCGACGAAGACGCAGGACCAGCAGGTTCCCGGCACCGAGAGCGCGGAGGAGACGCAGCAGGCCCAGCCGCGCGTCGCCCCGTACACGCAGCAGCAACAGCAGCAGAAGCCCGGCACGCAGACGCCTGCTCCCACCGAGGAGCAGACCTCGAACCAGACGCCGAGCGAGCCCTCGACGCCGCCGGCCACCACCACGCCGCCGTCGAGCGAGACCCCGACGCCGCCGAGCAGCACCAGCCCACCGCCGCCGCAGTCGAGCAGCACGCCGACCCCGCCGCCCTCATCGTCGACGCCGCCTCCGAGCAGCACGCCGACCGCGCCGGTCAAGGTGGACCTCGGCGTCCTCGACCCGCTCCTCGGCGGTTTCGACTTCTTCGCCCCCGCCTAGTAGCGGGTACGCCTACGATGCGGTGACGCCGGGCCCGGAGACATCTCTGGGTGGCGTCACCGCAGGGGTACTCTTTGCGGGCACATCGCCCGAGACCACCGCACGAGGAGCCACAAGCGTGAAATCTGCTGCCGCAGCCGCAGTCACGCTGCCCAGCTCAGAGTTCATCTCTTCCGAGGTGGTCGAGTGACGACCTCCGACGGCCGGCTGGTCGCTGATCGCTACCGCTTCCTCGACCGCATCGGCTCCGGCGCCATGGGCGTCGTGTGGCGCGCGCAGGACGAGCGCCTCGGCCGCGTCGTCGCGGTCAAGCAGCTGCTCCTCCAGCCCGGACTGGACGCCGCCGAGAAGGACGAGGCCATCCAGCGCGCCATGCGCGAGGGCCGGATCGCCGCGAAGCTGCACCACCCGAACGCCATCGCCGTGTACGACGTCGTCGAGGAAGACGGCGTCCCGTGCCTGGTCATGGAGTACCTGCCGTCGTACAGCCTCGCCGACGCGCTGTCCGAGGGCGGCCCGATGGACCCGGTCGAGGTCGCCCACATCGGTGCCCAGGCCGCGGCCGCGCTGTCCGCCGCGCACGCGGCCGGGATCGTGCACCGCGACGTGAAGCCCGGCAACGTCCTGATCGCAGAGAACGGCGTCGTCAAGATCACCGACTTCGGCATCTCCCGCGCCAGCGACGACATCACGGTCACCAAGACCGGCCTCATCGCGGGCACGCCCGCCTACCTCGCGCCGGAGATCGCCAGGGGCGCGGACCCGACGCCCGCGTCGGACGTCTACTCGCTCGGCTCCACGCTGTTCGCGGCGATGGAGGGCGAGCCGCCGTACGGCGTCAGCGAGAACACCCTCGGCGTGCTGCACGCGGTCGCCGCCGGCCGGATCAACCCGCCGACCGTCGACCACCCGCTCGCCGACGCGCTGCTCTACCTGCTCAACTACGAGCCGGACGACCGGCCGACCATGGGCCAGGCCCGCGACCTGCTCAACGCGGTCGCGGCGGGCCGGGCGCCGACGTTCACCGGGCTGCCGGCGCCGGTGGGTCCCGCGGCGACGACCGTGATGGACGCGGACCGCACGCGCGTCGTCCGCCCGACGCCGCGCACGGCACCGCCGATGCCGCCGGTCGCGAAGCCGTCGAACAACCGGCCGCTGGTGATCGCCGCGATCTTCCTGGCGACGCTGCTGGCGCTGGGTGGCCTGCTGTTCGCACTGGGCGTGTTCAACGGCAAGCGGAACGACACGCCGCCGGTCACGAACAGCTCCACCTCGGTCACGACCACCGACGCGACGCCAAGCTCACAGGTGACGACGACCACGTCCGAATCGACCCCCACCAGGGAAACGACGACGACCACCACGACGACTACAACCACGACAACGACCACAACCACCACGACGACGACTACGACGACCACGACGAAGCCGTCCGTGTCGACGCCCCCCACGACGACGAGCGTCGTGGTCGGGCAACCTACGGGGCGTTGATTCTCGTAAGGTGGGTAACCGCACTGTTGGGTGAACTGAACCCGGCAGCGTGATGAGACGTTGAACAGAGAGCCAGATTCCGTACGACTTGGAGCAACCGTGACCGACGATGGCCGCTTGGTCGCTGGTCGCTACCGATTGGGTCAACGAATCGGTAGCGGCGCCATGGGCATCGTCTGGACCGCTCACGACGAACGCCTGCACCGGACGATCGCGATCAAACAGCTGCTCCTGCAGCCAGGGCTCGCCGCGGCGGACACCGACGAGGCGAAGCGCCGTGCCATGCGCGAGGGCCGGATCGCCGCGCGCCTGCAGCACCCGCACGCGATCGCGGTCTACGACGTCGCGGAGGACGACGGCCAGCCGTGGCTGGTGATGGAGTACCTCCCGTCCAAGAGCCTCTCCACGGTCCTGTCCGAGCGCGGCACGCTGCCGCCGCTGGACGTCGCGTCGATCGGCATGCAGGTCGCGTCCGCGCTGGCCGCCGCCCACATCGCGGGCATCACGCACCGCGACATCAAGCCGGGCAACGTGCTGCTCGGTGACGAGGGCACCGTCAAGATCACCGACTTCGGCATCTCCCGCGCGACCGGTGACGTCACGGTCACCGCGACCGGCATGCTCGCCGGCACCCCCGCGTACCTCGCTCCCGAGGTGGCCAAGGGCTACGACCCCGGCTCGCCGTCGGACGTGTTCTCGCTGGGCTCGACGCTGTACGCGGCCGTCGAGGGCACCCCGCCGTTCGGTCTGAGCGAGAACACCATCGCGCTGCTGCACCAGGTCGCGGCGGGCAAGGTGACGCCGCCGCGCAACGCCGGTCCGATGACCGCGCTGCTCATGCGCCTGCTGCGCGCCGACCCCGAAGAGCGCCCCACGATGGCCGAGGCCCGCGACGGCCTCGCCGCGGTCGCGAACGGCAAGGCCGCACCCGCGTTCACGCCGGCCGTGGTCGCGCCGATGAACCCGCCGTCGTGGCGCGGTGCCCCGGTGTCCTCGCCTGCGGGCCCGACGCGCGAGATCCTGCCGCCGAAGCCGCACCACCAGCCTCAGCCGCAGCACCAGGGCAACATGCCCAACCCGACGCGCGTCGACCTGCGCACCCCGCCGCGTCCGACGCCGCAGCCGATGAACGGCCGTCCCGCCGCGGCGCCGCAGTACTCGTCGTCGCGGCCCGGCGGCAAGGAGCCCAAGAGCAAGCGGTCGACGATGGTCACCGCGCTGGCCATCGTGATCGCGGCCGCGGTGGGCATCATGATCGCGAGCCTCATCTCGGGCAACGGCGACGACAACAACAACACGGCGAACGGCAGCACGCCGACCGGGTCGGAGCAGACCCAGCAGCAACAGCCGTCGTCGAAGTCCAAGCCGGCGGGCCCGAAGGCCGGCGAGTGGACCACGCAGCCGACTCCGGACGACATGGAGAACATGCTGCGGGAGTACTTCCAGACCGTGACGGACAACCCCGAAGAGGGCTGGACCTACCTGAACGAGTCGTTCCAGGGGAAGGTCAGCGGCGGCTTCTCCGGTTACCAGAACTGGTGGAAGAACATCGACAAGGCCGAGATCGTCAACGCCCAGTACGACGGCAACTTCTACTGGAACGTCGAGGTCAAGTACACGAAGAAGGACGGGTCGTCGACGGTCGAGCCCAAGGGCTACTCGTTCCAGTGGGCGAGCCCGAACCTCCTGATCAGCGCGGAGAGCTCGCTCGGCCCCGCGCGGCAGGGCTGAAGGCTCAGCCGAGCGCGGCCGCCTGGAGCGCGGTGATGAAGTGCCGCACGGCCGGGTTCTCGCTGATGTCCTCGCGGACCAGCGCGTAGATGTTCCTGATGGGCTCGGGCCTGCGCAGCTTGCGCACCACGACGCCCGCGTGCGGTGAACCGAGTCCGAGCTTCGGCACGATCGAGACGCCCAGGCCTGCGGCCACGAAGCCCTGCGCGGTCAGGTAGTCGTCGCTCTCCACCACGAACTGCGGGCTGAACCCGGCCGCGGCGCAGTAGTCCAGCACGATCTGGCGGCACGGCCCCGGCGGCAGCATCGAGTCGACCCACGGCCGGTCGGCCAGGTCGCCGAGGTCCAGCACGCGCTTGCGAGCCAGCTCGTGACCGCGCGGCAGCACCGCGAGGTACGGGTCGGCGAGCAGGTGGATCAGCCGCATGCCCTTCGGCGACGCGGCGTCGCGCGGCAGGACGGTGATCGCCACGTCCGCGCGGCCGCACTCGATCTCGACCAGCGGGTCCGTCGGCTCGGTGAGCTTGAGGTCCAGCTTCACGGACCCGTGCGCGGCCTGGAACGCGGCCACGGCGGGCGGCACCAGCGCGGCGCCCGCGGTGGCGAAGTAGCGGACGCGCAGCCGTCCGGTGCGACCGGCGCGCAGGTCGGCGAGCGCGGTCTCGGCCAGGCACAGCTGGTCGGCGATGGTGGCCGCGTGCTCGGTCAGCAGCCGTCCGGCCGCGGTGGGCCGCACGCCCCTGCCGACGCGCTCCAGCAACGGCAGTCCGGCCTGCTTCTCGAGACCGGCCACCTGCTGGCTCACGGCCGACGGCGTGTAGCCGAGGTTGGTCGCCGCGGCGGTGATGGAACCCGTGGTCACGACCGCCCGGAGCACCTGCATGCGTCGCACGTCCAACATGACCCGACCTTACAGCTGGGCTTAAAGGTTGTGCAGATCAATTAAATTGTTTTTACGCGTTTCCGGACGCATGGTGGACGTGTGAACAAGCCAGGCACGCTGATCAGGATGGGTGTACTCGCCCTGCTGTGGGGATCCAGCTTCCTGTGGATCAAGATCGCGCTGACGAGCTTCAGTCCTGTTCAGATCTCGCTGATCAGGACCGTTCTCGGCGCCGTGGTGCTGCTCGTGCTCCTGCGCACCATGCGGCAGTCGCTGCCGCGCCAGGCCGCCACGTGGCGGCACATGATCTTCGTCGCGACGTTCGGCTGCGCGATCCCGTTCACGCTGTTCGCCGTCGGCGGCCAGACCGTCGACTCCGGCGTGTCCGGTGTGCTCAACGCCACAACGCCGCTGTGGGCCGTGTTCATCGGCCTGACCCTGGGCTCCGAGAAGTGGAGCAACCCGGTCCGGCTGATCGGACTGGTGCTCGGTTTCGCGGGCGTCCTGCTGATCTTCGCGCCGTGGGAGAAGAGCGGTCTGGCCAGCTGGGGCGCGGTGTGGTGCCTGGTCGCCGCCGCCTCGTACGCGATCGCGTACACCTACGTCGGCCGCTACATGGACAAGACGGGCCTCTCGACGCAGCAGCTGTCCGCGATGCAGCTGGTCAGCGGCGCCGGCCTCATCACGCTCGCACTGCCGGCGGGCGGGTTCCAGCCCATCACGCCGCACTGGTCCGGCTTCGTGGCCGTCGCGATCCTCGGCATCTTCGGCACCGGCGTCGCGTTCATCCTCAACTACCGCGTCATCGCGGACGAGGGCGCGACCACGGCGACGACCGTCGGGTACCTGCTGCCGGTCGTCTCGGTGCTGCTGGGCGCGGCGTTCCTCGGCGAGCAGCTGAACCTGCGCGTGGTCGCCGGAATGCTCGTGGTGCTACTCGGCGTGGCCATGACCCGTCGGCAGACGGCCCAGTCCAAGGCGGATGCCGTCTCACCAAACGAGATGCATGACCTGGTAAAACGCTGACAAGTGAGACGGCCGTCTCCCCCAATAGGATGGTTCCAAGACAAATCGCGTCCGTATCCGGTCACTTGGCCGTCTCCTCATGTGAGAGCGGTTCGAACGGCTGGGAAGGACAGTGACAATGAGCAACGAAAACCTGACGGTTCGTGCTAACACCACGTTCCACCTGCTGGCCCCCGGCGTGGCACCCGCACCGGTCGAGGCTGAGCTCGTCTACGACCCGGAGGACCCCTACGCCGTGGCCGTCGTGTTCCACACGGGCCAGGGCAGGGTGGAGTGGATGTTCGCACGGGATCTGCTGGCCGACGGCCTGCTGACGCCGTCCGGCGAGGGCGACATCCTGGTCAGGCCGGCGACCGACGACCCGGAGCGGGTTCTGGTCGAGCTGAACGCGCCGACCGGCTTCGCGATCCTGAGCGCCGTCGCCGAGGAGGTGGCCGAGTTCCTCGACCAGTCCTACGACGTCGTTCAGCCCGGCGAAGAGGATCTGTGGATCGACTTCGACCGCGAACTGCAGAAGCTGGTCTCGACCATTGATTAGTCTGCGTGTGTGACACCTGTTGGGGGCCGCTACTCGCTGCTGGAACGCATCGGCAGTGGAGCGATGGGGGTGGTCTGGAGGGCGCGGGACGAGGTGCTGGGCCGCGAGGTAGCGGTGAAACAGCTCGTCACCCCAGATCACCATCGGGCGATGCGTGAGGCGCGGAACGCCGCGCGACTGCACCACCCGCACGCCGTAGCCGTGTACGACGTGCTCGACGACGACGAGGCGTCGTGGCTGGTCATGGAATACCTCCCGTCCCGCAGCCTCTCCGCGGTCATCGCGGAGGACGGACCGCTCACCCCGGAGGAAGCGGCGCGGATCGGCGGCCACGTGGCATCGGCACTGGCCGCCGCGCACGAGGCGGGCATCGTGCACCGCGACATCAAGCCGGGCAACGTCCTCATCGGACGGGACGGCACCGTCAAGATCACCGACTTCGGCATCTCCCGCGCGACCGGCGACGGGACGCTGACCGAGACGGGCATGATCGCCGGAACCCCCGCCTACCTGCCACCCGAGGTCGCGCGCGGCGAGCAGCCGAACACCGCGTCGGACGTGTTCTCCCTGGGTGCGACCCTGTTCGCGGCGGTCGAGGGCACCTCGCCGTTCGGGCACAGCGACAACAGCTTCGGCCTGCTCTACCGGGCCGCCAGCGGTCTCGTGCAGGAGCCCAAGAAGGCGGGCCCGCTCACCGACACGCTCAAGCGCCTCCTGTCCGTCGACCCGGCCGCACGGCCGAGCGCGCTCGAGGCCGCCGTGCTGCTGACACCCGAGCAGATCTCCCAGCCGCTGCCGGTGCCCGCCAAGCCCCGGAGGAAGCTGCCGCGCACGCGGACCCTCGTGGTGCTCGGCGCGGTCGCGCTGCTGGCGATGTCCGGCACGGCGGCAGCGGTGTGGTGGCCCGAGCACACCGCCTCCACGTCCTCGGGTGCCCAGTTCCCGACGACGGCGCCGGAGGACAGGTTCTACTCCCCGGCCGAGGCGTCTCAGTTCGTGGCCGAGCACTACGCCCTGCTGCCGGAGAACCCCGACCGGGCGTGGGAGAACCTCGCCCCGCAGGGCCGTCAGTCGCTGGAGGACTACCGGGCCGTGTGGAAGATCTACGACTTCGTGGGGTGCACCGACCCGAAGACGGTGCGCAGCCACGGCCCCAACTGGGTGGTCCAGGCGAACCTCACGATGACCACCAAGCAGGGCACGGAAAAGGGCCTCTTCGAGATCGAGGTCGCGCGGATCGACAACAAGATGAAGATCTTCACGACCCCGACAAGAGTTGGTTGAGCGCCCAGAAGCTGCCGCCGCCCACGACCACGCCCATGACCGAACCGGCGAGAACCTGCGCGGTCGTGTGATCGCCGAGCTCCACGCGTGACCACGCCACGAACGCCGCGGGCAACGCGATCAGCAGCAGCCACGGGCCGTAGATCAGGGCGAGCGTGACGACCGCGGCGAACGCGACCGCCGCGTGCAGCGAGATCTTCCACTTCGCGCCGAACGTGATGGCCATGCTGACCAGCAACGACGCGAACATGCTCCCGGCGAGCGCGAGCATCTGGTGCGGCGCTCCGCCGAGCACGAGGATCACCATGCCCGCCGTCAGCGACGCCCCGGCCACGAGGAGCGGGACGAGCCTGCCCTCGCGGTTCGTGACGTGGTGGCCGTCCCACTTGCCCTGGCGTGCGCCGCGCACGATGACGGCCATCGGGATGACGCTCGCGGTCATCGCCACGACGAGGCCCCACAGCAGCGTCTGCCAGAGCCCTTCGGTGGCGGCCGCGACGGCGAACGGCAACGTGAGCACCCAGACCCACGGCGCGAGCACCTCGGTGGCGCCGCGGGCGATTCTCTTGATCAACGTCAGACCAGCCTGCGGTCCGTTGCCCAGCGGGACAGCTCGTAGCGGTTGGACAGCTGCGTCTTGCGCAGCACGCTCGACACGTGCGTCTCGACCGTCTTGACGCTGATGAACAGCTCGGACGCGATCTCCTTGTACGCGTACCCGCGCGCCAGCAGCCTGAGCACGTCCCGCTCGCGCGGCGTCAGCAGGTCGAGCTCGGGGTCGCTGATCGGCGCCGCACCGGGCCGGTCCGCGAACGCGTCCAGCACGAACCCGGCGAGCCGCGGCGAGAACACCGCGTCGCCTTCGCTGACCCGCACGACGGCCTTCACCAGCTCCTGGCTGGAGATCGTCTTGGTGACGTAGCCCCGCGCACCGGCGCGGATGACGTTGATGACGTCCTCGGCGGCGTCGCTGACCGACAGCGCGAGGAACACGACCTCCTGCTTGGAGGCGCGGATCTGCCGCAGCACCTCGGCGCCGCCGCCGTCCGGCATGTGCACGTCGAGCAGCACGACGTCCGGCTTGTGGTGGTTGATCCCGGCCACGGCCTCACCGACACTGCCCGCCTCACCGACGACTTCGACCTCGTCGGTGATGCTGTCGAGCTCGGCGCGCACCCCGGCGCGGAACAACGCGTGGTCGTCCACCAGGAACACCCTGACGCTCACGTCCTGGCCTCCGTCTTCCTCGGCATCTCGAGCTGCACCTCGGTCCCCTCTCCCAGGGCCGTGCGCAACCGCACCTCCCCGCCGTGCCGGTCCATCCTCCCCCGGATGGACCCGGAGAGGCCATGCCGGTCCTCCGGAACGGCGTCCGGGTCGAACCCCTTGCCCCGATCCCGCACGAACACGGTCACCTTCTCGGGCTCGACCTCGGCGTACACGCTGACCTCACTGACCCCGGCGTGCTTCGCTGCGTTGACCATCGCCTCCCGCGCGGCCTGCACGAGCGCGAACAACCCGTCCTCCAACTCGCAGTCCCCGACCACGACCTGCGGCACCGCGATGGCGAAGTCGTCCTCCACCTCGGCACAGGCCTGCGCGATCGCCAAACTGATCGTCTGCGGCTGCTCCCCCACCTCACGCCCGTACAACCAGCTGCGCAACTCCCGTTCCTGACTGCGCGCCAGCCGCTTCACCTCACGCGAACTCTCCGCCTGCTTCTGAATGAGCGCCAACGTCTGCAACACCGAGTCGTGCAGGTGAGCCGCGATCTCCGCCCGCTCCTCGGTGCGAATGCGCTTGGTGCGTTCCTCCCCGAGATCCCGGACCAACCGCATCCACAGGGGCACCGTCAACACCGCAACCCCGATGAGCGTCGCCACCACGGCCACCAACGCACCGGGCAACACGTCGAAGCTGATGTTGTTCAACAGGAACGCGGCAATCCCCACACCCACCAGCAGCGCTCCAGCGACGGCCCGCACGATCCCCGCCCTTCCCCGGCTGAGAGCACCGTCGGTCCACCTCCTCCGCTGCGCTTCGTCGGCCTCGCGCCACACCACAGCCGCACCGACCAGCGCCACAGCGATGGGCCCGGTGATCCACGCACTGGCAGTGTTGGCCAGCAACCCGGTGAACACCGCGATCCCGAGCCCCAGCGCCGCGAGCCCAACGGCCTGCTGCCACTCCCGCCGATCGGTGACCGGCTCGGCCTCCGTGACCGGCTGCTGCTGCACGAACATCCACAGCAGCGCGTAGGCCGCAATACCGACACCACTGATGGCCGTCAAAAGGGCGAACACCGCGCGCACCCAGAAGACCGGGGCGCCGAGATGGTCAGCCAGGCCGCCTGCGACGCCCGCGACCACCCGGCCGGAACGCCTGCGGCGCATCGGCTCGATGCGTGCACTCACAGTTCGATGGTCACACGAGTGAGCTGCGAAGACATCAGGGATGCCCCTGGTTGATCGCACAGGGGTGGGTGTACGGGCTCACATCCAGCGGCTTCGCACACACCCGCCAACCCGCGATGCCGAAAGCGAGCCGTCCCAAAACCAGCGATCACCGAAGGCACGATGCCGAAGGCGAGCACCCCAAGCCCGCGATGCCGCAGGCGAGCCGTCTCAAGCTTGTAGTGCCGAAGGCACGAAGCCGAAGGCGAGCACCCCAAAGCCCGCGAAGCCGAAGGCGAGCCGACCAATGAAACCAGCGGGTGGTGGGGTCTCCGTACGGCGCAGGCGAAGCCCTGCCGCATTTCGAGGGTGGGGTCAAGACGCCTTTTTGTCTTGACCCCACCCTCGAAATGCGGCTGCCTCAGGTGCGCCGTACGGAGACCCCACCACCAAAGCAACCATCTACGGAAACCAGCCCGAGGCCTCCGGTGGTGCCGGGGTCCGGGGCGGAGCCCAGGCGGGGGCAGGGGCGGAGCCCCAACCAAAGGAACCCAAGAGCAGCACACAGCAATACGTCGCCAACCAACCCTGAGCCCCCGAATCAGGGCTGCTCCCTGATGTGCGCGAACACAACGCCAGGCAAGCTCAACATCGTGAGCGGGACAGTCGGAGCAGCAGGCGTGGGAGACACGCTGAGAGATTTCTGGGCGCACCGACCGATCAGACCCAAGAGGGGCCGAAAGATCGGCGGCGTCGCCACGGGTATCGCACTGCGGTACCAGATCGACCCGGTGATCGTACGGATCGCCTTCGTAGCCGCAGCCCTGACAGGCGGGGCGGGCTTCCTCCTCTACGTACTCGGCTGGCTGTGGCTACCGGAAGAGGGCGACACGGTGTCGCCCGCGGAAGCACTACTCCACCGCGGCCACAGCTCGATGGCATCGGGCACCACGGTCCTCCTGGGCCTGCTGCTCTTCCCGGCGACGGGAGCCATCCTCGGCGGCGGCTTCGAGGTGTTCCTGACGGTCGCACTCGCCGGGGCAGGCATCTACCTGCTGCAGAAGAACCGCGGCCACCTGGAACCGGCGACCATCACGACCGAGATGCCCATCACGCCGGCGCCGGGCGCACCGAGCTGGGATCCGCTGGGCGCGGCCCCGTTCGCGTGGGACCTGCCGGAGCCGTCGGCTCCTCCGCCGCCGCCCGCGCCGAAGCGGAAGAAGTCGCGGATCGGGCTCGCGACGCTCGGGATCGCGGTGCTGGTGGTCGCCGGGTCCGCGGTCGCGGGGGCGTGGTCGAGCTGGTTCTCGCCGGTGCACGTCATCGGGCTGATCGTGGGTGTGCTGGGGCTCGGGCTGATCGCCGGGGCGTTCGCGGGCGGTACGCGCGGGTTGATCGGGCTGGTGCTGCCGTTGTCGATCGTCGGGCTGATCATGACGTCCGTCGAGTTCGACAGCCAGGCGCAGTTCGGCGACCTGAACGCCTCGCCGTCCTCGATCGCCGACGTGAAGGAGCGGTACGAGGTCAGCGCCGGCTCGGTCGTGCTCGACCTGCGCAAGCTGCCGAACTCGGGCGAGGTCAAGACGGCCGTCGAGGTGTCGGTCGGCGAGGCGCGGGTGCACGTGCCGAAGAACGCGGACGTGCAGGTGACGTGCGCGTCGAACGTCGGCGCCACGGTCAAGTGCCTCAACGAGTCCGCCGAGGGCAGGTCGCCGCGGCTCGACGTGACCGACAACGGGCCGGACGGGCCCGGTGGTCTGAAGATCGAGCTGGACGTCTACGCGAACGTGGGAGAGGTGAGTGTGATCCGTGACTGACGGCGAGATCAAGCGGCCGGTCGACCTGGTGGGACTGCTGTTCGGACTGGGCGCGTTGGGCGCGTCGGCGTTCATCCTCACCGACGGGGCGTTCTCCTTCGACCCGCGCTGGGCGCTCGCGACGATCGCGGTCGTGATCGGAGTCGGGCTCCTGGCGAACTCACTCAGACGCCGCCGCAACTAAGAGAGACAAGGAAAGGGCCGCCTCGCTGAGGCGGCCCTTTTCACGTCACTCCCACTCGATGGTGCCCGGCGGCTTCGACGTCACGTCGAGAACCACGCGGTTCACGTCGGGCACCTCGTTGGTGATCCGGGTCGAGATGCGCTCCAGCACCTCGTACGGCAGGCGCGTCCAGTCCGCGGTCATCGCGTCCTCGGACGACACCGGGCGCAGCACGATCGGGTGACCGTAGGTGCGGCCGTCGCCCTGGACGCCGACGCTGCGGACGTCCGCCAGCAGCACGACCGGGCACTGCCAGATCTGCCGGTCCAACCCGGCGAGCGTGAGCTCCTCGCGGGCGATCGCGTCGGCCTGGCGCAGGAGCTCCAGCCGCTCGAAGGTCACCTCGCCGATGATCCGGATGCCGAGGCCGGGGCCGGGGAACGGCTGGCGCTGCACGATCGTCTCCGGCAGGCCCAGCTCGGTGCCGACCCGGCGCACCTCGTCCTTGAACAGCGCGCGCAGCGGCTCGACCAGCTCGAACTGGAGGTCGTCCGGCAGGCCGCCGACGTTGTGGTGGCTCTTGATGTTCGCGGTGCCCGCGCCGCCGCCGGACTCGACGACGTCCGGGTACAGCGTGCCCTGGACGAGGAACTTGTAGTCGCCCTCGGCCTTCAGGTCGCGTTCGGCCTGCTCGAACACGCGGATGAACTCACGGCCGATGATCTTGCGCTTCTCCTCGGGGTCCGAGACGCCCTTCAGCGCGTCCAGGAACCGCTCGCGCGCGTCGACCGTCACCAGGTTCACGCCCGTCGCCGCGACGAAGTCGCGCTCGACCTGGGTGCGCTCGCCCGCGCGCAGCAGGCCGTGGTCGACGAACACGCAGGTCAGCCGGTCGCCGATGGCGCGCTGCACGAGCGCGGCCGCGACGGCGGAGTCGACACCGCCGGACAGGCCGCAGATGGCCTTGCCGTCACCGACCTGCGTGCGGATGCGCTCGACCTGCTCGTCCACGATGGACGCAGTGGTCCACTGTGGACGGATGCCCGCGATGTCGTGCAGGAACCGGCGCAGCACCTCCTGGCCGTGCGGCGAGTGGTGCACCTCCGGGTGGTACTGCACGCCCGCGAACCGGCGCTCGACGTTCTCGAACGCCGCGACCGGCGCGCCCTCGCTGGTGGCGGTGACGGTGAAGCCCTCGGGTGCGCCCGTCACGCAGTCGCCGTGGCTCATCCACACCGGGTGGTGGCCGGGCAATTCCTCGTGCAGCGCGCCCGGCTCGGCGGTGACGCCCAGCTCGGTGCGGCCGTACTCGCGCGTGCCGGTGTGCTCGACGACGCCGCCGAGCGCGCGGGCCATCGCCTGGAAGCCGTAGCAGATGCCGAAGACGGGCACGCCCGCCTCGAACAGCTTCGGGTCGACCTGAGGGGCGCCCTCGTCGTACACGCTGGACGGACCGCCGGACAGCACGATCGCCAGCGGGTTCTTGTCGAGCAGCTCACTCACGGAAGCGGTGTGCGGGACGACCTCGGAGTACACCTGCGCCTCGCGGACGCGACGGGCGATGAGCTGCGCGTACTGCGCGCCGAAGTCGACCACGAGCACCGGGCGGTTGCTGGTTTCGGACACCGCGCAAGGATGTCAGATGTGGAACGAGAACTCTTGACCGGTGGCGGCCTCAACCAGGTGTTCAAGGTCGGTGACGCGGTGCACCGGCCGGTCGCGTCGTGGACGCCGCGGGTGCACGAGTTGCTGGGAGTCTTGGCACCGCTCGGTTTCACCCCGAACGTGCACGGCGTCCAGGACGGCCTCGAGGTGCTCGACTTCATGCCGGGTGAGGTTGGCCACCCGCCGCTGCCGCCGCACCTGCGCGGTGACGACGTGCTGGTCGAGGCGGCCCGGATGCTGCGGCAGATGCACGACGCGTCGGTGGGCCTGGTCGACCGGGACGGCTGGCAGTTCGAGCGGCGCGAACCCGCCGAGGTGATCTGCCACGGCGACTTCGCGTCGTACAACATCGTGTTCGCCGACGGGCGCCCGGCCGGGGTGATCGACTTCGACACTGCGCACCCGGCGCCGCGCTGGTGGGACGTCAGCTACGCGTGCATGACGTTCACACTGGACTTCGGCACGCCCGCCGAGCAGCTGCGGCGCATGGAGCTGTTCTGCGTCTCATATGGCTGCACGACCGACGGCCTGATCGACCAGATCCTCGTCCGACTGGACGACATGGTGCACATGATCAGGGAGAACCCGGCGTTCGTGATCCAGCGCGCGGAGAAACACGACGAGCACTATCTGCGGCTGACCGAGTACGTGCAGGCAAACCTGGCCTAACGTGGACGCATGGACGCGTTCACCCCGCAGCCCAGGCCGTGCTGGATCGCCGGCCGCCCCGAGCAGGGCGAGCAGGCGCTGCCGGTACGCCACCCGTTCGACGGGACCGAGGTCGCCTCGGTGGCGGTTCCCGGCCCGGAGCAGATCGAGCGCGCGGTCGCCGCCGCGGCCGCGGTCGCCAAGGAGTTCCGCCGCACCCCGGCGCACGAGCGCGCCACCGCGCTGATGCACGTGTCGGACGCGCTGCGCGAGCGCGCCGAGGAGATCGCCGAGACGATCACCGCCGAGAACGGCAAACCGCTGAAGTGGGCGGAGATCGAGGTCTCGCGCGCGGTGAACACGTTCCGCTTCGCCGCGGAGGAAGCACGCCGGTTCACCGGCGGGCTGCAGCGCTTGGACACCGACCCGAACGGCGTCGGCAGGATGGCGCTCATCCGCCACGTGCCGCGCGGCCCCGTGCTCGCCGTGGCGCCGTTCAACTTCCCGCTGAACCTGGTGGCGCACAAGGTCGCGCCCGCGCTGGCGGTCGGCGCGCCGGTGATCGTGAAACCCGCGTCCGCGACGCCGCTGTCGGCGTTGCTGCTCGGTGAGATCCTGGCCGAGACCGATCTGCCCGCCGGTGCTTTCTCGGTGCTTCCCGTACCGGGCAAGGCGATGGACGTGCTGGTGCGCGACCCGCGACTGCCGGTGATCTCGTTCACCGGCTCGACGTCGGTCGGCTGGTCGCTGATGGACGCCGCGCCGCGCAAGCACGTCGTGATGGAGCTGGGCAGCAACAGCGCCGCCATCGTCTGTCGTGATTGGACGGACCTGGACCACGCCGCGGCGCGCATCGCGACGTTCGGCAACTACCAAGCAGGCCAGTCGTGCATCGCCGTGCAACGCGTGATCGTGGACGCCTCGGTGGCCGCGGACTTCGTGCCGAAGCTGGTGTCCGCGGTGTCCGCGCTGCGCACCGGCGACCCGCACGACCCCGAGGTCGAGGTCGGCCCGCTGATCGACGAGGACAACGCGCGCCGCGTCGAAGACTGGATCAACGCGGCCGTCGACGGCGGCGCCGCGCTGCTGACCGGCGGCAAGCGCACCGGCACGTCGATCGAGCCGACCGTGCTGCGCGACGTGCCGTTCGACTCCCAGGTGTGGCGCGACGAGGTGTTCGGCCCGGTGCTCGTGGTGTCCGTCGTGTCGGACGTCGCGGAGGCGTTCGAGCAGGCCAACGACACCGACTACGGCCTGCAGGCGGGCGTGTTCACCCGCGACGTGCAGGTCGCGTTCGACGCCGCCGCGTCGCTGGAGGTCGGTGGCGTGATCATCGGCGACGTGCCGTCGTACCGCGCGGACCAGATGCCTTACGGCGGCGTGAAGGGGTCCGGCACGGGGCGCGAGGGCGTGCGGTCCGCGATGGAGGACTTCACCGAGGAGCGCGTCACCGTGCTCACCGGCATTCAGCTGTAGCCGAGCGCTTTTCGTTTGGCGGCTTCGGTGTCCGGCCCCGCGGCGTGTCCGTCGGGCCGGATCAGCACGCCGTTCTCCGCGCGGAAGTCCGGTCCGAACCGCCTGCTGTTCGGCTGGAGCTCCCCGCCTCGCGTGGTGAGCGGTGATTCGGTGTAGCTGAACGGGGTGAACAACTTCCCGGAGTCGATGCCCTCGCCGGTTTCCAGTGCGCGCTCGCGCGTTTCGCGTTCCTCGGGCGTGCGCGGCACGAGGAACCGCATCGTCTCCCCGGTGATCCGCAGGTTCTCGTCGGCCGCCGCACCCCGCTCGACGTCGTACGACGCCAGTAGGTTCGGCCCGGCCTCACCGCGCCGGTCGAACGCGATCTTCCACGCGGCGTTGTCCGCGTCGCAGATCCCCGAGTTCAACCCGCGCGCCCCGAACGGGCTCATCACGTGCGCCGCGTCGCCCGCCAGCAGGATCCTCCCCACCCGCAGCCGCTCCGCGCGGCGCTGGTGGAACCGGTACGTCGACTGCCACACCACCTCGTACGGCCGCTCGCCGACGATGGCGCGAATGCGCTCGTCGGTGAGCCGCACGTCCTCGGCCACCTGCCAGTCGATCCGCCACACGCCGTCCGGCTGCGGGTGCAGCAACACCTGGCGTCCGGGGTTCCACGGCGGGTCGAAGTAGAACCGGCGCTCGGGCGTCTCGGCGTCCAGGTCGACCCGGACGTCCGCGATGATGAACCGGTCGTCGAACGAGTAGCCGTCGAAGCGCAGTCCCAGCAGCTCGCGGATCTTCGAGTGCACGCCGTCCGCGGCGATGCAGTGCGTGCCCCGCACACCGTCCTGCGTGGACACGCCGTCGTCGCCCTGCGTGATGCCGGTGACCGGGCGCCCGTAGCGCAGCTCCACCAACGGCTCCGCGCGCACCCGTTCCTCGAGCAGGCGCTCGACCACGGTCTGCGGCGTGTTCACGAACGGCGGGAACCCCGGCACCGCGGGGAACGTGATCGTCAGGACCTGCCGGTCGCGGTGGTACGTGCGGCCGGTGTACCAGGTGACACCGGCATCGGCGACGGCCTCGCCCACGCCGACGCGCTCCAGGATCTCCAGCACGTCGCGCTGCACGCAGATCGACCGGCTGCCGACCGCGCTGCGCTCCTCCGCCGCCTCCAGCACCACGCTCGGCACGCCCGCGCGGGCCAGCAGCAGCGCCGCGGTCAGGCCCACCGGGCCGGCGCCGACCACGAGCACCGGGGTCACCGCGGCAGCACCTCGCTCGCCGGCCGCCCCCCGCGCTTCCTCATTGCGGGACGCTCGAGGTTGCTTCCGGTGCCGCGACAAGTCGCGTGAACGGCCCGTTCACCACACCAGAACCCATGACCGCAGGTCACTGCAGAGCCTCCCACACGGCGCGGTCGCGTTCGGCGGTCCAGATCTCCGGCCAGTCGACCCCGTCGCACTCGTCCCAGTAGCGCTTCACGTTGAACGGCAGGCAGTGCTCGAAGATCGGCCACCGGCCGTAGCGTGGTTCCAGTGCCTTGTGCGCCGACTGGAAGGCCTGCTGCAGGGTGCCGCCCTCGGCGTGCACGGTGCCGACGCAGCGGCGCATCTCGTTCAGGAAGTGCCGGGACTGGGTGATGGCCGCGTCGACCTCGTAGCGATCACGAGCCACCGCGCCCCGGCCGCCGACCAGGATCTCCGCACCCAACGCGGCAACGTTGTCCAAAGTGGAGGAAGCCCAGTCGTCGTGGAACGCGTCGCCCGTGTACAGCGCCGCCTGCGACTCGACCAGGTCACCCGCGAACAGGATGCGCTGCTGCGGCAGCCACGCGACGATGTCGCCCGCGGTGTGGCCGCGGCCGAGGTGGAGCAGCTCCAGGTCACCCCGCTCGCCGCCCAGCGGGATGGTCATGCGCTCCGAGAACGTCAGGGTCGGCCACGTCAGGCCGGGGATGCCGGAGGGCTCGAGGAACAGGCGCGGCATGCGGCCGTACTCGCTCGCCCAGTCCTGCTTGCCGCGCTCGGCGATCAGGGTGCGGGTCATCTCGTGCGCGACGATCTCCTGCGCGTCGAACGCCGACGCGCCCAGCGTGCGCACCGCGTGGTAGTGGCTGAGCACCAGGTAGCGCACCGGCTTGTCGCAGACGGTGCGCAACCGGGTGAGCCACTGACGAGCCGCGGCGGGCGTGGCGCGGGCCTCGAAGCAGACGACGAAGTCCTCGCCCTCGATCGCACCCACGTTCGGGTCACCCTCGGCGGTCAGTGCGTGGACGCCGGGTGCCAGCTCGACGTACACCTGGTCCTTCGGCGTGAGGTCGGCGCTGGAGGCGAAGGGCTTGGTGGCCATGCCTCCACCGTGTCAGGAGACCTTCACGACCGGCAACCGCAATGCGGCTGGAGCTGTGGACGGCACGGCCGGGTGCTTCGGCTTGGCCGGGTTCACCCGGCGGTACGGCTGGTCCTGCGCGGGCCGGGCGTCGGCGTCACCGGCGTTCGGCCACAGCGAGAACGCGCGCTCGGCCTGGGCGGTGATGGTGAGCGACGGGTTGACGCCCAGGTTCGCCGAGATCGCCGCACCGTCCACAACGGACAGCGTGGGATACCCGAAAACCCGGTGGTACGGGTCGATGACACCTTCCGCGTCCGACGCGCCGATCGGGCAGCCGCCGATGAAGTGCGCGGTCAGCGGGACGTTGAACAACTCGCCCCACGTGCCGCCCGGCATGCCGTCGATGTGCTTGGCCGCCAGCAGGTTCGCCTGGTGACCGGCCGGGATGAACGCCGGGTTCGGGTCGCCGTGGCCCTGCTTGGACGTGAGCTTGCCGCGCCTGAGGAACGTGGTGATCGAGTTGTCCAGCGACTGCATCACCAGCAGGATCACCGTCCGCTCGCTCCACCGGTGCACCGACAGCAACCTGAGCAGCCGCAACGGGTGCCGCACGGACTCGCGCAGGAACTGCAGCCAGCGCGGCATCGACGCGGCGCCGTCCGTGGCCAGCGTCTGCAGCATGCCCATGGCGTTGCTGCCCTTGCCGTACCGGACCGGCTCGATGTGGGTGATCTCGTCCGGGTGGATGGACGACGTGATGGCGACGCCGCGGGTGAAGTCCTGCTCGGGGTCCACGGTGAAGCGGGCCGCGCCGATGATCGACTCGGAGTTCGTGCGGGTCAGCTCGCCGAGCTTCGGCGAGATGCGCGGCAACGTCGACGCGCGCGCCCGGTGCAGCAGCTGCTGCGTGCCCCAGGTGCCCGCGGCGAGCACGACCTGGCCCGCCGTGAACGTGCGCTTCGCGCGGCCGCCGGTGCGCTTGGTCTCGATGGTCCAGGTGCCGTCGCGCTCGGACAGGCCGGTGACCGTCGTCAGGGGGAACACCTGGGCGCCGTTGTGCTCCGCGAGGTACAGGTAGTTCTTGACCAGCGTGTTCTTCGCGCCGACCCGACAGCCGGACATGCAGGCGCCGCACTCGGTGCACCCGGTGCGCGCCGGTCCCGCACCGCCGAAGAACGGGTCTTCGGCCGGCTTGCCCGGCTCGCCGAAGAACACGCCGACCGGCGTCGGGTGGTAGGTGTCGGACACGCCCATGTCCGCCGCGACCTTCTGCATCACGACGTCGCTCGGTGTGGTCGTCGGGTTCGTCACGACGCCGAGCATCCGGCTCGCCTGGTCGTAGAACGGGTCGAGCTCGGCTTCCCAGTCGGTGATGTGCGCCCACTGCCGGTCCTGGTAGAACGGCTTGAGCGGGCGGTAGAGCGTGTTCGCGTAGACCAGCGACCCACCGCCGACGCCCGCGCCGGCGAGCACCATGACGTTGCGCAGGGTGTGGATGCGCTGGATCCCGTAGCAGCCGATCTGCGGCGCCCACAGGTAGCGCCGCAGGTTCCACGACGTCTTGGCGAACTCGTCGTCGGCGAACCGGCGACCGGCCTCGAGCACCGCGACCTTGTAGCCCTTCTCGGTCAGGCGCAGCGCGGCGACGCTGCCCCCGAAACCGGAGCCGACGACCACGACGTCGAAGTTACTCGCGAGTTCACCCATGGATCGGAGAGTAGGCGTTACCGGCGGTAACGCCTAGTCCTCCGAACCGGTTCAGCCCCGAATGGTGAGCCC
Source organism: Lentzea tibetensis (assembly GCF_007845675.1). Classification (GTDB taxonomy): domain Bacteria; phylum Actinomycetota; class Actinomycetes; order Mycobacteriales; family Pseudonocardiaceae; genus Lentzea; species Lentzea tibetensis. The sequence goes on from NZ_VOBR01000043.1 coordinate 28,835, forward strand.
GACCTTCTGGAACTCCTTCAGGTCCGAGTAGCCGGTCTTGGCCATGGCCCGCTTCAACGCGCCGAACAGGTTCGTCACGCCGCGCGGGTCCGCGGACGGCCCGAACAGCAGCGACCGCAGGTCCAGCTCCTGGTCGACGGCCTCGGACACGAACGAGCGCGGCACGGACGGGTGCGCGGACGCGGCCGTCCAGTACAGGCCCTGACCGGGCGCTTCGGTCGCGGCGGCCAGCGGCTCGCCCAGCATGACGGCGTCCGCGCCGCACGCGATGGACTTCGCCACGTCGCCCGACGTCATCACGCCACCGTCGGCGATGACGTGCACGTACCGGCCGCCGGTCTCGTCGAGGTAGTCACGACGTGCGGCGGCGGCGTCCGCGATGGCGGTCGCCATCGGCACGCCGATGCCCAGCACCGAGTCGGTGGTCGTGACGCCCGGCGAGTAGCCGTAGCCGACGATCACGCCCGCCGCGCCGGTGCGCATCAGGTGCATCGCCGTGCGGTAGTCGCCGACGCCACCCGCGATCACCGGGATGTCGAGGTCCGCGATGAACGACTTCAGGTTCAGCGGCTCGCCGTCGCGCGACACGTGCTCCGCGGAGATGATCGTGCCCTGCACGACCAGGATCTCCACGCCCGCCGCCAGCAGGTCCGGGGTCAGCTCGGCCGCGCGCTGCGGGCTGACCCGCGCCGCGACGGTCACACCCGACTCGCGGACCTGCTTGATCGCCTCGGCGACCAGGTCCATCCGCAGCGGCGCGGAGTGCAGCTCCTGCAGCACCCGCACGGCCGCGGCCGGGTCCTCGTTGTCCTCCGTGGCCCGCACGAGGCGGAACAGCGCCTCCTCGACGTCGGCGTGCCGCGCCCACAAACCCTCGGCGTTCAGCACGCCGAGGCCGCCCAGCTCACCGACCGCCACCGCCACGCCCGGCGACACGATCGCGTCGGTCGGGTGGGTGATCAGCGGGATGTCGAAGCGGTAGGCGTCGATCTGCCACGTCGTCGAGACGTCCTTCGACGAGCGCGTACGCCGCGACGGGATGATCTCGATGTCGTCCAGCTCGTAGGCCCGCCTCGCGGTCCGGCCCATGCCGATCTCGACCAGATCGCGCACTTGTTGTTCCTCTCCTTTGTCCGGGGGTCTGGGGGCCGCCCCCAGAAATGACACGGCGAGCGACCCGGTCCGCGCTTTCCGCGGACACACTTCTCCCAGAGCGAGCGTCTAGCGGGTTGTGTAGTTCGGGGCTTCGACGGTCATCGTGATGTCGTGCGGGTGGCTCTCCTTGAGCCCCGCTGCGGTAATCCGCACGAGCTGCGCGTCCTGCAGCTCCGGGATCGAACGCGCACCGGTGTAGCCCATGGCGGCGCGCAGGCCGCCGTTGAGCTGGTGCACGACCTGCGACAGCGGGCCGCGGAACGGCGTGCGACCCTCGATGCCCTCGGGGACGAGCTTGTCCTCGTTGAGGACGTCGTCCTGGAAGTAGCGGTCCTTGGAGTACGACTTGGCGTCGCCGCGGGACTGCATGGCGGCGAGCGAGCCCATGCCGCGGTAGGTCTTGAACTGCTTGCCGTTCACCAGGATCAGGTCGCCAGGCGCCTCGGCGGTGCCGGCGAGCAGGCTGCCGAGCATGACCGCGGACGCACCGGCGGCGATGGCCTTCGCGATGTCACCGGAGTACTGGATGCCGCCGTCACCGATCACCGGCACGCCTGCGGGACGGCAGGCGAGCGACGCCTCGTAGATCGCGGAGATCTGCGGCACGCCGACACCCGCGACGACGCGCGTGGTGCAGATCGAGCCGGGGCCGACACCGACCTTCACGCCGTCTGCGCCCGCGTCGACGAGCGCCTGCGCACCCGCGCGCGTCGCGACGTTGCCACCGACGATGTCGACCGAGTCGCCGAGCTCCTTCTTGAGCTTCGCGACCATCTCGACCACGCCGCGCGAGTGGCCGTGAGCCGTGTCCACCATGATCACGTCCACGCCCGCGTCGGCGAGCGTCATCGCGCGGACGAACGAGTCGTCGCCCACACCGACGGCGGCGGCGCACAGCAGGCGGCCGTCCGGGTCCTTGGTGGCCATCGGGTACTGCTCGGTCTTGACGAAGTCCTTCACGGTGATCAGGCCGCGCAGCTTGCCGTCGCCGTCGACGATCGGCAGCTTCTCCACCTTGTGGCGGCGCAGCAGGCCCAGCGCGGCCTCGGCCGAGACGCCGACCTGCGCGGTGACCAGCGGGCCGTTCGTCATGACCTCGCTGACCTTCTTGTTGTGGTCCACCTCGAAGCGCATGTCGCGGTTCGTGATGATGCCCACGAGCTTCCCGGCCGGGTCGGTGACCGGCACACCGGAGATCCGGTAGCGGGCGCACAGCGAGTCGACCTCGGCGAGCGTGTCGTCCGGCGCGCAGGTGACCGGGTCGGTGACCATGCCCGCCTCGGAGCGCTTGACCGTCTCGGCCTGACGAGCCTGGTCCTCCACGCTGAGGTTGCGGTGCAGCACACCGATGCCACCCTGGCGCGCCATCGAGATCGCCATCCGGCCCTCGGTCACCGTGTCCATGGCGGCGGAGGCGAGCGGGATCTTCAGTGAGATGTTGCGGGAGATCCTGGTCCCCGTGTCGACGCCGCTGGGGACGACGTCGGACTCGGCGGGCAGCAGGAGCACGTCGTCGAAGGTCAGCCCCAGCATGGCGAACTTGCTCGGGACTCCGTCAGCGTTGAGCTCGCTGGTCATAGCGGGTGGCATGCCTTCCGTCGTGCGGTGGGCGCTCCACCGGCGGACGCGGTTTCCGCAGGCGGAGGCGGTGCGACCCATGGTATCTGGACGCATCCCGGGGTCCGCCCGGTACCGTGCAGGGTCGTGCCGCACGACGCGTTGCCACCAGACCCTTTCGCGGGCGACCCCGAGGACCCCGCACTGACCCTCGGTGAGCCTGATCACGACCATCCGCCGATGGACGACGACGAGCGCGCCGAGCTCGTCAGCGACCTCAGCGATCTCGCCGTCTACCAGGCGTTGCTCCAGCACAGAGGGGTGCGCGGGATCGTGGTGGACTGCGGCGAGTGCCAGGAGCCGCACTACCACGACTGGGCGTTGCTGCGCTCCTCGCTGGAGCAGCTGCTGGCCGACGGGCGGATGCGTCCGCACGAGCCCGCGTTCGACCCCGACCCCGGCTCCTACGTGAGTTGGGAGTACTGCCGCGGTTACGCCGATGGTGTGACAGCGACCGAATCAGCCAGGTGAGACGAACTCCACACGTGTGAACGGCCCCTGACCTCGCTGGTCAGGGGCCGTTCACCTGTTGTCTCAGTTGGAGGGAGTGCCCTCGTTGCCGGCACTGGTGCTGCCGCTCTCGCTCGCCGGCGGGTCAGCCGGTGGCGGGGGTGGCGGAGGCGGCGGGTCCTCCGCGTTGCTGGAAGGGTCCGGCGGCGGCGGTGACTGCGACGACGACGGAGGAGTCGGGTCCGGCGTCGAGGACGACGGCGGAACACTCGGTGTCGCCGACGGCGTCGACGGGTGCGTGGACGGCTTCGGGGACGTCAACGGCGGCGTCGCGGGCGGCGTCGTCGTGTTGGTCTTGAGCTCCTTCTCGAGCTCCTTGTGCTCGGTGGAGAGCTGCGCCTTGCCCTCGTCGGCCTGAACCGCGGGGAGCACGTCCTCCACCTTGCTGAGCTTCTCGCGCGCCTCGTCGACCCTGCCCTCGCGCAGCGCGAGCCGCGCGGAGTCGAGGTCGTAGCGCACGGCGACCGCTGCTTCCACGGACCGGGCGTGCTCGGAGTAGAGCACCCTCGTCAGCCCCCAGAGCGCGTCACCCGGCTGGGCGTCCCGCGCGACCAGGCTGACCCCGGTGAACGCGATCGCGAGCACTGCGGCGGCACTCGCGAGCGGAATGAGGAAGCGATGCCTGTGGCGTTCCATCGGGCGTGCTGCCGCGATGGTCGCGATTGCTGTGTCGGTGTCGACGAGCTCGCCGTACACCTCGGTGTCCACGTCGTGGCGCCAGGCCAGCAGCAGTGCGTTCAGCTCGTCCTCGACGAGCGTGCCCTGCGCCTTCGGCTTGGCCGCGCCCAACGCGTCCAACAGCCTGTCATCGGCCTGCACTGCCGACAGATCGTCACCTACAACGGGATCGTTCGAGGTGAGCGGGGTTCTCTCATCCTGTCCGCGCACGACTACGTCGTCACCCTTCTCGTGCTCGTCGGCCACTCAGACCACCTCCTCCGCTGCCAACGACTTGCGGAGCCGGGCCAGCGCGCGATGTTGCGCGACCCGAACCGCGCCCGGCGTCGAACCGACTGCCTCGGCAGTCTCCTCAGCCGACAGCCCGACGACCACCCGCAACAGGAGGATCTCTCGTTGCTTCTCAGGGAGGATTCGCAGGAGCTGAGCCATTCGTTCGGACAGCTCACCCTGCATTGCTCGCTGCTCCGGACCAGCTTCGGTCTCCGGTGCGTCGGGAACCTCCGGGACTGGCTCGGAGCGGTTCCTGGCGGCAGACCGATGCGCGTCGGCAACCTTGTGCGCCGCGATGCCGTAGACAAACGCGAGGAAGGGCCGACCTTGGTCGCGGTAGCTGGGCAATGCCGTGAGCACCGCGAGACACACCTCCTGGGCGACGTCGTCTGCCGAAGCGAAGGATCGCTCCTGCCTGCCAACTCGGGCGCGGCAGTACCGCACCACCAGGGGACGAATGTTCGCCAGCAAGCGCTCTATCGCCTGGCGGTCGCCGTCGACGGCCGCGCCCACTTCGGCGTCCAGTCCGTCCCCCAAGTTGGTCATCGCAGACAACAGCCCTGGTGTTACTTGTAGGCGTACCGACATCACACTGCACAAGTCCCTAACGATGACTCAACGCAGCGGCACTCACCGTACCGGTCTTAGAGCCATCTGTTCATCAGTGGGGTGTCGACACCCGCCGTGAGCAGGCGACACGCCGAACGGCCGCAGCCCGGCGACAATGTCACCGGGCTGGGTTAGCAAACGCTTGCTTACCTTATGAGACAAGCCCGCGTCGGAAACCGTGTGCGACGGCCTGTGCGCGGTCCCGCACGCCGAGCTTGCGGAACAACCGACGCGCGTGCGTCTTCACCGTGTCCTCGGACAGGTAGAGCTCGCGCCCGATCTGTCCGTTGCTCTTGCCCTGGCTCATGCCGCGCAGCACCTGGAGCTCCCGCTCGGTGAGCTGAACTCCGGGATCCGACGGCTGTCGGGGCGCGGGCACCGAGGTGCTGGCGAGCGTGTGCGCGAGAGCAGCGACCAGCTCGGGGCGTGACGCGTCCCACCTGAGGTAGCCGCGCGCACCTCCCGCGATTGCGGCCGCGATGCTGCCGGCGTCGTCAGGGGCACCGAATACGATGACGTTCGCCTGCGGATTCGCCGAGACGAGTCGCCGGGTTGCCTCCACCCCGGTCGGGACGGCGCGCTGGGTTCCCACCAGAACGACGTCCACCGGCTGCCGAGAGAAGCGAGCCAACAACTCGTCACCGTGCGCTACGCAGTCGATGCGGCTAACCCCTGGGACAGCCGACATCACGCGGGTCAGACCTTCCCGCACACTGCGCCGGTCGTCGCAAATAAGGACCGTGGTCACGGGGACTCCTTCCTGCAGCCGAGTGACGTTCCACTTCCCCTATCGGACGCTAGGAGCCCAACCTTGACACGATCCGGTGCTTAATCCGTCAAGAAGTTCGTCTGAGGGTCTGCGTTCGGGGGTTCCCCGGAACGGAGCAGCCACGTAGGCACCCACGGGGACTCAAACGCCACCCGTCGGCTGATGGGATCAGCTCTCCGTAACACGCAGCTCAGAGCCTGCATCGCCCGGTCGATGACGTCGGACGCCACCGTGGGGTCATGACCCACCAGGACGAGAGCGCTCGGCCAGATCAACGAAAACAAGCCGTGGGTGACACTGTGATTTAGGTCACACTCGACTAGTTCAACCCCTCTTGTCAACCCCTCGGGTGTCCCCCACACGACCAACGCGGTACCCAGCACCAGGTCGGATTTCACCTGGTGGCGAATACTGTCGCGCCCGTCGGCCTCCCGTTTGGCGGCCTCCGCCGGTTGCACCGCGTGGTCGGGCCGGCCGGCCGCGAGCTCGATCTCCGCGGCCACCCAGCCGTGCCGGACGCGCGTGCGCCAGGTCGCCGGATCGGCCCTGGCGTGGAGACGGCGAGCCTCTACGAGGTCACCTTTGCCGATCGCGTCCGCCGCCAGGCCGAGCAGTGCGTCCGTTCGGGCACCCGCGGGGTCGACGCCGTCCGGATCGGTCGACGTTCCGGTCCGAACGCGGCCCAAAGCGGCCGCGTCGCGGTGGCGGGCTCCGGCGTGGTTGCCCAGTTGGCGGCAGTGGGACGCCCTCGTGGAGAGGGCCAGGGAGGCGATCGTCGCGTCCGGGGTGTGCCGCAGGTCGTCCAGGAGCGTGGCCGCGGCCGCGTAGTGGCCCTGGGCGCCCAGGGTGACCGCGGCCAGCCAGCGGGTCCTCGGGTCCGGGGATCGGGTCGCCTGCCAGACGTTCGCTCCTGGTTGGTCGCCGAATGCCGATCTGCGCAGGTCCGCCTCTTCCACGCCGGCCATTCTCCGGTCACGCGCCGAGCAGCTCGCGGACGGTCTCGGCGAACCGAGGCACGCACTTCGCAAACCCATCCAGGAATCCGTCCACTGACAGCGGCGGACGACGGTAGGCGGCGATCTGGTCACGCACGCAGGCCAAGGTCTGACGTAGATGCAGATCCAGCTGATCCAGGAGGAAGTCATCGGGATGCAAGGCTCGGATGCGATACGGAGACAACGCGTCGGGCGGGAAGTCGCGGAGGTTGGCGGTCACGATCACAGCGGCCTTGGCGTGCACAGCAGCCGCGAGCACGTGCCGATCCTTCGGGTCGTTGGTCATCGCCGAGACCAGATCGTCGTAGCCCGTGACCATGGCGTCCGGAAACTCGTCCAGCATGTGCTGGACGCGCCGCTGCGCCTTCGCCGGATCGACACCGAGGCGCGGCAGGTTGCGCCCGACCTCGGTCAGCACCTGAGGCGACCAGAGCGGGCGATACGTCTCGGCTTCTGCCAGACGCAGCAGCAGATCCGCGAGCCGGATGGGCACGAGCACACAGGCGTCGAGGAAGACCGGAAATCCCACGCGAGCAGTCTGCCAAACGGTCTAACGGGTCCGAATGAACCCGTCCGTCTTCTCGTAGTCGCCATCCTCCGCGGCTTCTCGCGTCATCTCGGCCAGCACCGCACGCCGCCGGGCGCGGGTCCGCTCGCGGTAGTCCAGCAGGTCGGCGAGTTGCACACGACGGTGCCGTCCGCGCATCTCGAACGGGATGTCGCCCTGTTCCAGCAAGCGGACGACGGTGGGCCGCGAGATCCCCAGCATGTCCGCGGCTTCCTGCGTGGTCAGCAGCGTGTTGTGCGGAGCGACCGTGATCGCCAGACCGTCTGACATCGCCTTCACGACGTCGCGCAGCACCTGGTAGACCTCGTCGGGCAGCACAGTCCTCGTGCCGTCGGAACCGACCAGCTCGCCGTGCGCTGCGCGCAGCACGGTCGCGAGGTGCGCCAAGGTGGCGTCCCCCTTCTCGGGCGGCAGGACGGTGTACTGCTCCAGCACGGTCATCGTTCGCCCCCTCCAGCCTGATCCGGTCCCTGCTGACACGACTACTTTAGCACTATTCGAAAAAAACGAACGCGCTCAGACGACCGCGGCCTCGATCGCCGCCGCCGCGGCCGCCAGGTCCTCCACCCGCTCCGACTGCGGAGGCACCACACCCCGCCGCCACCCCGGCCCACCCACGAACAGCCGCATCTGCTGCCGGGTCCGCGGCAGAGCCGTCAACGCACCCGGATCGGCGTAGCGGGGCAACTGGGCCCACAGCACGACAGCCGAGGGAGCAGTCCGCCGCACCGCGGCGAACAGGGCCTCGAGCGGCAACGCGGCCCCCAGCTGCCGGATGACGATGTCGCGCCCGGCCAGCTCAGCGGCCAGCGCGTACAGGGACAGGGTGTGCCGCTCCTCCGGCATGCACGCCAGGAGCACGGCCCGGTGGTTGCGCGGCGCCGTGACGATGGGCGTCGCCCTGATCAACGCGGCCAGCACGCACTCGTTGACGAGGTGCTCGACCTCGACGCCCGCGCCGGAGAGCTCCCAGCGGGCGGCCACGGCCGTCAGCACCGGGCGGATCACGCCGTCCCAGGTGTCGATCACGCCGTCGGAGGCGATGGCGTCGGCGAGGAGCTGCTGGACGGCGACGGAGTCCATGGCCAGTGCCGCACGGTCCAGGCCGCGGGCCCGGCGGGACGCGCCGGGCATCTTGAGGCCGCGGCCGCCGGACGCGGCCTTCTCCGGCAGTTCGCCGCCGGTGAGCGAGGCCTTGCTGGACAGCGCGAAGCGCGCGGCCTCCGCCGACGAGGCGCCGCGCAGCAGTGCGCGTTGCATCAGCTCGAGCCGGGCCACGTCGCGGGTGTCGTACTTGCGGTGCCTGCCGGTCGTGTGCGCGGTCGGGCCCAGTCCGTACCGGCGGTCCCAGGTGCGCAGGGTCGCTGGTGCCACGCCGAGCCGTCTGGCGACGGCGGCCACCGAGAGCATGGGCTCACTCGTATGACTACCGGTGGATCTGTACTCCGGTTGCGTCATCACGGAGCCATCGTGCGTTCACCTCATCCGGGCGGCAACTCCAGTCGGTGAGTGATCGAACACGTGCTTCGTCACCCATCAGTTGATAAGGGTCTTCTGACTCTTGAACAAGCATTGGCGCGGTTCTACGGTGGATCATCGTTAAGCCGAATGGAGCAGTCGTCACGGAGGCGGTCTCGATGGCGGACACCCGAAGGCTCCCTGGTCCCAACGCTGATCTGTGGGATTGGCAGATGCGTGGCTCCTGCCGCGGGATGGACAGCGCGTTCTTCTTCCACCCGGACGGTGAACGGGGCCCGGCGAGAGCCAGGCGGGAAGCACGGGCCAAAGCCGTCTGCCTGGCCTGCCCGGTACTGGAGATGTGCCGCAGGCACGCTCTGGCCGTGCAGGAGCCCTACGGAATTTGGGGCGGGCTCTCGGAATCAGAACGCGATCACATCATCAAGGCGCGCAAGCGGCAGTTGACCCTCGTGTAACGCGAAAAGGGCCGGCACCCCGAGGGGTACCGGCCCTTTCACGTCAGCAACGCGAGGTCGCGTCGGTGTCTGGACTGAGTCATTTCGTGCGGCCGGTGCCCCCTCGGGGCGCCGGCCGCACGAAATCACGAGGGAAGACACCGACTTCAGGCGACCTCGCCGCCGTCTGCGGAGCAGCGGCCAAACAACTCAGTGGCCGTGGCCATGCCCGTGGCCGTGGCCACCGGCAGGAGACTCGTCCGCCTTCTTCTCCACGACGGCGCTCTCCGTGGTGAGCACCATGCGGGCGATGGAGGCGGCGTTGGCGACAGCCGAACGCGTGACCTTGACCGGGTCGATGATGCCCTGGTCGAGCAGGTCGCCGTAGGTCAGCGTGGCGGCGTTCAGGCCGAAGCCCCAGTCGCCCTCGCGGACCTTGTTCACGACGACGGCACCCTCGAGGCCGGCGTTCGCGGCGATCCAGTACAGCGCCGAGGACAGCGCCTTCGCGACGAGCGCGACACCGGTCGCCTCGTCACCGGTCAGGCCGAGGCCACCGTCGAGCACCTTGGCCGCGTGCACCAGAGCGGAACCGCCACCGGGGACGATGCCCTCCTCGACCGCTGCCTTGGTCGCGGCGACCGCGTCCTCGATGCGGTGCTTGCGCTCCTTGAGCTCGGTCTCGGTGGCCGCGCCGACCTTGATGACGGCGATGCCGCCGGACAGCTTGGCCAGCCGCTCCTGCAGCTTCTCGCGGTCCCAGTCGGAGTCGGTCGCCTCGATCTCGCGGCGCAGCTGCTCCGCGCGACCCGCGACGTCGGCCTTGGCGCCGCCGCCGTCGACGATCGTGGTGTCGTCCTTGGTCACGACGACGCGGCGGGCGGAGCCCAGCGAGTCGAGGGTGGCCTCGGACAGCTTCATGCCGATCTCCGAGGAGATGACCTCGGCACCGGTGACGACACCCAGGTCGTCGAGGAACGCCTTGCGGCGGTCACCGAAGAACGGGGCCTTCACCGCGACGACCTTGAGGGTCTTGCGCAGCGCGTTGACCACCAGCGTGGACAGGGCCTCGCCCTCGACGTCCTCGGCGATGATCAGCAGCGGCTTGCCGGCCTCTGCCGCCTTCTCCAGCACCGGGAGCAGCTCGGCGAGCGCCGAGATCTTCTCGCGGTGCAGCAGGATGCGGACGTCCTCGAACACCGTCTCCTGCGACTCGAGGTCGGTGGAGAAGTGCGAGGAGATGTAGCCCTTGTCGAACTGGACACCCTCGGTGATCACGAGCTCGGTCGCCAGCGTCGAGGACTCCTCGACGGTGATGACGCCGTCCTCGCCGACCCGCTCGATGGCCTCGCCGAGCAGGTTGCCGATCGACGCGTCACGGGACGAGACGGTGCCGACCTGCGCGATGTTGTCGCGGCCCTTGACCGGCGTGGCCTTGCCCTTGAGGGCGTCCACGACGGCGTCGGACGCGGCCTGGATGCCGCGGCCGAGCGAGGTCGGGTTCGCGCCGGCGGCCACGTTGCGCAGGCCCTCGCGGACGAGCGCCTGTGCCAGCACGGTGGCGGTGGTGGTGCCGTCGCCCGCGACGTCGTTGGTCTTGGTCGCGACGGACTTCGCCAGCTGCGCGCCGAGGTTCTCGAACGGGTCGTCCAGCTCGATCTCGCGAGCGATGGTGACGCCGTCGTTCGTGACCGTCGGGCCGCCGAACTTCTTGTCGAGCACGACGTGGCGCCCACGCGGGCCAAGGGTCACCTTGACCGTGTCCGCGAGCTTGTTGACGCCGCGCTCCAACGCCCGACGAGCGTCCTCGTCGAAGCTGATCTGCTTGGGCATTAACTAACCTCTCTCAAAGCGAAACGCCCCGGTAGCCCCGGTGTGGGGCGCCGGGGCGTCAGGCATGTCAGCCGCAGCGTCAGTTGACGACGGCCAGCACGTCGCGGGCGGAGAGGATCAAGTACTCCTCGCCGTTGTACTTGACCTCGGTGCCGCCGTACTTCGAGTAGATGACGACGTCACCGACAGCCACGTCCAGCGGGACGCGGTTGCCCTTGTCGTCGATCCGGCCGGGGCCAACCGCGAGGACCTTGCCCTCCTGGGGCTTCTCCTTCGCGGTGTCCGGGATCACGAGGCCGGAGGCAGTGGTCGTCTCGGCCTCCGAGGCCTGAACGACGATCTTGTCCTCGAGCGGCTTGATGTTCACGCTCACCGGGATGACCTCCACGGGTCGTTGGCAGGTTCGATTTAACGGCTCCTGCCACCCCGCCGTCGCGGGGGTCGGGGCGGTGCTGGTGCCGTGCAGCTAGCACTCTACCCACGAGAGTGCCAACGCTTCAACGAGACCCCCGAACCGGTGACCCCGTCCCAGCCGTATTGATGGCATGGGCTCCGTGACCAGACGCACGCTGATCATCGGCGGGGTGGCCGTCACGGCACTCACCGCAGCATCCGCCAGACCCTCCGATCCCTTCACACTGGGGGTCGCTTCCGGCGACCCGACGCCGGACGGCGTGGTGCTGTGGACGCGCCTGGCCCGCGACCCGCTCGCCGAGGACGGACTCGGCGGCATGCCGTCCCGCTCGACCGAGGTGAGGTGGGAAATCGCAGGTGACGAGCGGTTCCGCGGGATCGTCCAGCGCGGCGTCGCGACCGCCCGGCCGGAGTCGGGGCACAGCGTCCACGTCGACGTGCGCGACCTTGCGCCCGGCCGCGAGTACTTCTACCGCTTCGCGGCGCACGGCCACGTCTCGCGCGCCGGCCGCACCCGGACGGCACCCGGTCCGGCCGAGATGACCGGGCTGACCATGGCGTTCGCCTCGTGCGCGCAGTTCGAGCACGGCTACTTCACCGCGTACAAGCGGCTGGCCGAGGACGAGCCGGATCTGATCCTGCACCTCGGCGACTACCAGTACGAGTTCGAGAAGGGCGTCCACGTCGCGCCGAACGGCAACGTCCGCGTGGTGGACGGGCCGGCCACTGTGACGCTCGCCAACTACCGGCAGCGCTACGGCCAGTACAAGGCCGACCTCGACCTCCAGGCCGCGCACGCGGTGGCGCCGTGGTCGGTCGTGTGGGACGACCACGAGGTCGACAACAACTGGGCGGGCGGGATGCCGGACAAGCCGCAGGCCCACTTCCCGGAGCGCCGCCGGGCCGCGTTCCAGGCGTACTACGAGAACATGCCGATCCGGCGCGCACCGCAGGGCGACGAGCTGCGGCTCTACCGGCGGCTGCCGTGGGGGCGGCTGGCGACGTTCCACATGCTCGACAGCAGGCAGTACCGCGACGACCAGGCGTGCGGCGACGGGCTCAAGGACTGCCCTGACCGGCTGCTCCCGACCCGCACGATGCTCGGCACCGCGCAGGAGAACTGGCTGCTGAACGGGCTGCGCACGTCGTCGGCGCGCTGGGACGTGCTCGGCCAGCAGGTGTTCTTCTCGCAGTACGACCACACGATCGGCACGGGCGAGACGCTCCTGCTGGACGCGTGGGACGGCTACGCCGCGGCACGGGACCGCGTGGTCGCCGGGTTCGCGCCCGTCCGCAACCCGGTCGTGCTCACCGGCGACGTGCACGCGGCGTGGGGCGCCGAGATCAAGGAGCGCTGGGACGACCCGGCGTCGAAGACCGCGGGCACCGAGCTCGTCTCGACGTCCATCACGGCCGGTGGCGACGGGTCCGAGGAGTATCCGGAGACTCCGTCGTGGCTGGCCGAGAACCCGCACGTGAAGTACTTCAACAACCGGCGCGGCTACGTGCTGACCCGGTTCTCGGCCGGCGAGCTGCGCGCGGACTTCCGCGGTGTGGAGTACGTCTCACGTCCAGGCTCACCCGTGTCGACCAAGGCGAGCTTCGTCATCGAAGACCGCGTGAGAGCGCTGCATCGCGTCTAGCTGGAGTTCACTCACCGGCCATGACGGTCGGTCAGTGTCAGCGGCATGACTCATGTGACGCGACGCGCACTGATCATCGGCGGACTGGCGCTCACCGCGGTGGGTGCGGGATCACCGAAGCTCGCTGATCCCTTCACGCTGGGGGTCGCTTCCGGCGACCCGACCTTCGACGGCGTCCTCCTGTGGACGCGCCTGGCACCCACCCCTCTCGCCGAGGACGGACTGGGCGGCATGCCGTCCCGTGCGATCGAGGTCCGGTGGGAGATCGCACTCGACGAGCGCTTCCGCCGGGTCGTCCGGCGCGGCACCGCATGGGCCCGGCCCGAGCTCGGGCACAGCGTGCACGTGGACGTCCGCGGCCTGCGGCCCGGCGCCGAGTACTTCTACCGCTTCTCCGCCGACGGGCACGTCTCGCGCGTCGGCCGCACCAGGACCTCGCCAGCGCCGTGGGCTCTCGGCGGTGCGCTGACCATGGCGTTCGCGTCTTGCTCGCAGTTCGAGCACGGCTACTTCACCGCGTACAAGCGGCTGGCCGAGGACGAGCCGGACCTCGTCCTGCACCTCGGCGACTACCAGTACGAGTACAAGAAGGGCTCCTACGTCGCGCCCGGCGGCAACCCGCGCGACCACGAGGGGCCGGAGACCGAGACGCTCGCCAACTACCGGCAGCGGCACGCCCAGTACAAGACCGACGCCGACCTCCAGGAAGCGCACGCCGTGGCGCCGTGGTCGGTCGTGTGGGACGACCACGAGATCGACAACAACTGGGCGGACGAGGTCTACGAGAAGCCGGAGATCCCGCAGCCGAACTTCCTGGCGCGCCGGGCGGCGGCCTTCCAGGCGTACTACGAGAACATGCCGATCCGGCGGCGTCCGGACGGCATCGACCTGAAGCTGCACCGGCGGGTGGAGTGGGGCAGGCTCGCCACGTTCCACATGCTCGACACCCGGCAGTACCGCGACGACCAGGCGTGCGGCGACGGGCTCAAGACGTGTCCCGAGCGACTGAACCCGACCCGGTCGATCACCGGTGCGGCGCAGGAGAAGTGGCTGCTCGACGGGTTCCGCTCCTCGTGCGCGCGCTGGGACGTGCTGGGGCAGCAGGTGTTCTTCTCGCAGCTGGACTTCATGGCCGGTGCGGGCGAGCGCAACAACATGGACGCGTGGGACGGGTACGCGGCCAACCGCGACCGCGTGGCGGCGGGCTTCTCCTCGGTGCGCAACGCCGTCGTGCTCACCGGTGACGTGCACGCCGCGTGGGGTGCGGACGTCAAGGCGCGCTGGGACGACCCTGCGTCGAAGACCGTCGGCACCGAACTCGTGTCCACGTCGATCACCTCGGGTGGTGACGGGTCGGAGGAACGTCCGGAGACCGCGGCGATCCTGGCCGAGAACCCGCACGTGAAGTACTTCAACAACCGGCGCGGGTACGTGCGGACGCGGTTCACGTCGCGTGAGGTGCGCGCCGACTTCCGGGGTCTGGACTACGTGTCGCGGCCCGGCGCGCCGGTCTCGACCAAGGCGTCGTTCGTGATCGAGGACCGGCGGCCGGGGCTGCACCGCGTCTAGGGAGCGGCGAGCGCTTCTGTGGGCGCCAGACGGGATGCGCGCACGGCCGGGTACACACCCGCGAGCACGCCGACCAGCAGGGCCGCGCCGATGCCGGTGAACACCGCGTTCAGCGGGATCACCGTCGGCCAGTCCCGCCACGCGGCGTACCCGGCCGTGCCGAGCACCCCGAGCACGGCGCCCGCGAGGCCGCCGAGCAGGCACAGCGCGACGGACTCGGTGAGGAACTGCCACCGGATGTGGCCGCGGTTCGCGCCGAGTGCCCTGCGCAGGCCGATCTCGCGCTTGCGTTCCAGCACCGAGATCACCATCGTGTTGGCCACGCCGACGCCGCCGACCAGCAGCGCGACCCCGGCGAGCCCGAGGAACAGCGCGGAGAACGTGTTCTCGGTGAGGCGTTTCGCGGCGAGCGCGTCGGACGGCCTGCTGACCCTGATCTCGCCGGGACTCTCCGGGAAGACCGTGGCGGGCAGCACGGCCCGGACGTCCTCGATCGCCGTCTCGTCGACCTTCACGTAGATCACCGTGGGGTGGCCGGAGAACCCGAGCTGACGGCGCGCGGACTCCCAGCCGATCAGCACCGAGCGTTCGACGTCCGGCGCGAGCGGCATGGCTTCGAGGATGCCGACGACGGTGAACCAGCTCTTGCCGACCCAGACCTGCGGGGCGGGCGCGCCGGGCGTGAGCGAGGTGATGCCGAGCCGGGTCGCGGCCTTGTCGCCGAGCACGACCGTGGGAAACGCGCTGTTGGCAGCGTTGAGGAAGGTGCCGGAGTGGACTCGGCCGTTCAACGCCTCCAGCAGGTTCGGCTTGGCGACCAGCACGCTCAGCCCGGAGTTCTCCTCGACGCGGTCGGTGCGGCTGACGAACGTCTGCGCGTTGGCGAGCGCACTCGCCATGTGCACAGGACCGATCCGGTCGGCCATCTCCGCGGAGTTCTCCGGCACCGGCGGCAGCTGCCCGGTCGTGCTGTCCGGGGCGACCTCGGCGCGCAACAGGTTCGTGCCGAGCGCGGACAGCTCGTTCATCAGCTGCCGGTGGCTCGATGCCGGGATGCCGACGACGACGATCAACGTGGCGATGCCGATGGAGATGCCGAGTGCGGACAGCACCGCGCGCATCGGCCGGGTGCGCAGGCCCAGCAGGCCCGTTTGCAGCAGGTCGACCAGGTTCACTCGGACACCCGCCCATCCCGCATGTGCACGCAGCGAGGCAGCGTCGCGGCGATCTCCCGGTCGTGGGTGATGATCGCGATGGTGGTGCCTGCGCGGTTGAGGTCGCGCAGCAGTTGCAGCACCGCATGGCCGTTCGCGGTGTCGAGCGCGCCGGTCGGTTCGTCGGCGAGAACGAGCTTCGGGCTGTTCACCAACGCCCTGGCGATCGCGACACGTTGCTTCTCGCCACCGGAGAGCTCGTGCGGCCGGTGGTCCCTGCGGTGCGCGAGACCGACCCTGGTCAGCGCTTGGACCGCGAGCGCCGCGCGCCACTTGCGCGCGACGCCCGCGTAGAGGAGGCCGGTGGCCACGTTCTGGGTCGCGGTGAGACCGTCGGTGAGGTGGAACTGCTGGAAGACGAACCCGAGCGTGCGGCCGCGCATCGTGGACAACGCCTTGTCGGACATGGACATCACGTCCTGGCCTGCGACCCGCACGGTGCCGCTGGTCGGCCGGTCGAGCGTGCCCATCAGGTTGAGCAGCGTCGACTTGCCGGACCCGGACGGACCGACGATGCCGATCAGCTCACCCTCCTCGATCGTCAGCGAGACGCCGGCCAGCGCCTGCACACCGCCGGGATAGGACTTCACCGCGTCGCGGATCTCCAGCACCGGGGTCACGAGGTCGTCACCACTTCCATGCCCTCGGTCAAGCCGTCGCCGGTGACCTCGACCATGCCGTTCGAGAACAGCCCGGTGGTCACGGCGAGGAAGCCGCCTTCCTCGCGTTGCAAGGCGTAGCCGCCTTCCTTCAACGCGACCAGCGCGCCGACCGGCACCGCGAGCACACCGGTCTTGGTCTCGCTCGCCACCTTCACCTTGACCGGACCGGACATCAGTCCGCCCGCGTCAGCGAGTGCGACGGTGGCGACGACCTTCGGTTTGTCGTTCTTGTTGCCTTCGGCGCTGCTCGCGGACGTGCCGACGGACGTGACGGTGCCCTTGGCCTGCTTGCCGTCCGGCAGCTCCACGGACACCTCCGTGCCCTGCTTCAGCGCGTCCGTCTGGTCGGCGGGCACGTCCACGGTCACCGCGCGGTCGGCGCCGGTCAACGACATCAGCTCGCCTTCGGCTTTGCCGCCTAACGAGATCTTCGCCGACTCGACCCTGACCTTGCCCGGCAGCACCACGACGTCACCCGGCTCGATGTGACCGGTCTCCGGCAGCTTGTTCGTCTTCTGCCAGCGCTTGAGCGCCGCGGCCGTGACGGAGCCGTACTCGTCACCGTTCAGCCCCAGGTTGGCGTTCACCACCTCGGCGTCCGGTCCACGCGTACCCGGCGTTTCCAGCTTGCGGAACAGCGGGGTCTCACCTGCGAACAGAAGCACCGGCCGATCGTCCACCTTGTACAGCGGCTGGCCGGGCTCGATCACCGCACCCGCGGCGGGCAGCCAGGTGACGGTGCCGGGCTTGCGACCGGTCAACGTGGTGGCGGGGCCGTAGCCGAGGCTGCCCTGGAACTGCGCGGTGTTCATGAGGTCGGTCTTGGTGACCTCGACCGTCGTGGCCTGCTGCGGACCGGTGGCCGCGGGCGCGGCCCGCGGGCGGTTCGACCACGCGAAGCCGATTCCGCCGAGCAGTGCCACGACCGCGACGCCGGTGATGACCCACTTCTTCACTTCCGCAGACTCTCTTTCTCACACCGCTGGGTGAGCTCCATGCCCTCGAGCGTGCCGATGTGCGAGTTGTCGCCCACGTACGCCCAGCTGTTCTGCTGCTCACCGGGACCCGCTGGACGCTCCTCAGCCTTCGCTCCGGCCGCGCGCAGACACTCGACGACGCGGTGGATGAAGTCGAGCGACTCCGGGTTGGACTTGTCGTACTCCCACGGAGGCAGGAGGTAGAGGTGCTCGCACTTGGCGAACGCGATCGGCTGGAGGCGCTTGTACTCCTCGGCCGGCATCGCCGCGGCTTCTTCCTTGGTGTCCGGCATGCCGTTGGCGGACATGCAGTCGCCGTACGGCTTGGAGCGCGCCCTGGCCTGCTCCGGGGTGTCGTCGATGCGCGCACGCTGCTGCTCGGGCTGCGCCGCGCCGGTGGCCGTCGTGCCGCTCGTCTGCAACGAGGCGACCTGAGGAGTGCTGTTCTCCGCGGTTCCGCACGCGGTCAGCACGAAGACCGCGGCGATGATCAACCTTTTCACTTGTTCAGGCTCTCCTTCTCGCACCGGGAAGAGAGCTCCATGCCTTTGCCCTCAGCGAACTGCGGGTTCTCACCGACGAACTTGTAGCCGTTGAAGTCGACGCCGGGAGCAGCCGGAATCTCCTCGACCTTGGCGCCCGCCGCACGCATGCACTCGACCACGCGGTGGATGAAGTCCATGGACTCCGGGTTGTTCCTGTCGAACTCCCACGCCCGCAACGGGAAGAAGTGCTTGCACTTCTCCCACGCGATCGGCTGGATGCGCTTGTACTCCTCGCTGGACATCGCCGCGGCTTCCGCTTTGCCGAACGGCACACCGTTGGCCTTCATGCAGTCGCGGTACGGCTTGGAACGCGCCTGCGCCTGCTCCGGGGTGTCGTCGATGCGCTCGCGTGGCTGTTCGGAGGACGGCGGGGCAGCCGAGGTGGCGCCCGAATCCGAGCCCGAGGTCTGCAGGGAGGCGACTTCGGGGGTTGCTCGTTCCGCCGACCCGCACGCGCTGAGCGCGAGGGCCGCGGCCATGCACAGGATTAGTCGCATGCCCCAAAGGCTCTGCGGAACTTGTCAAGAACTCGTGTGATCCCTATGCGGGTAGCTTCAGAGTGAACGTCGTGCCCGCGCCGAGCCTGCTGCGGACCTCGACGGTGCCGCCGTGCAGCTCCACGAGGTTGCGCACGATGGCGAGGCCGAGCCCGGAACCGCCGGTCTGCCTGCTGCGCGACGAGTCCGCGCGCCAGAACCGGTCGAACACGTGCGGCAGGTCCTCCTCCGCGATGCCGGTGCCGGTGTCGGCGACCTCGATGACCACCTGGCCGTTGCGCCGCTCCCCGCTGACGACGACCTCGTTCTCGCTGTGCCGCAAGGCGTTCGTGACCAGGTTGCCGACGACCTGGCGCAACCGCACCGGATCGGCGTCGAGGTCGAGCTGCGGTGCACGGCGCACCGTCACGCGGTCGTGGCCGGCGAACTGGTCCAGCACGTCGGCGGCGTTGATCTGCTCGCGGTGCAGCTGCAGCTGGTCGGCGTCCGCCAACGCGAGTTGCTGCAGGTCGTCGACGAGGTGTTGCAGCAGAAGGGTTTCCTCCAGCAGCGAGCCCACCAGCTCCTGGTCCAGGTCGGCCACGCCGTCCTGGGTGGCGATGAGCCAGCCGCGGATGTTGCCGACCGGCGTGCGCAGCTCGTGCGAGACGTCGCTGATCATCGCCTTGCGCTGGCGTTCGGTGCGGTCGAGGTGCTCGGCCATCTCGTTGAACGCGTCGGCGACCTCGCCGATCTCGCCTCGCGCCTTGGTGCGCACACGTGCCTGCGTGTCGCCCGCGCGCATCTGCTTCGCCGCACCGGTGAGCGCCTTGAGCGGTTCGACGAGCCTGGTCGCGACGAGGAAGCTGACCAGCACGGTCAGCAGCAGCACAGCCAGTGCGGCGAGCACGATCGGCGTGGTGCCCGCCCTGGTGAGGCCGATCTCGGGAGCGCCGTCGTCGTTGCTGACGAACAACAACGCGGACGGCGCGGCGTACTGGTCGAGCTGCTGGCGGCGGCTCTCCAGCAGGCACTTCTCCGCCTTCTCGCCGCCCTGCGACTTGGGGCTGAGCACCGGCACCCCGGCCGCGTTGACCAGCAGCGGCGGCTCTTTGAGCGCGCAGGTGGCGAAGATGCGCTGGAGGTCGGCCAGTGCGGCGCTCTCGGTGTCCACAGGGGTGACGATCGTGCCGGCGGTGATCTCACCGCACCGCGACGGCGTCGACCCGGTCTGCCGCCCCGGCGTCTCCACCAGCCAGCGCCTGCTGGGCGTCTCGACCAGCACCGCGCCGATGCCGTTGGTGGCCAGGCAGTCCCGGCGCAGCTCCGCGGACTTCTTCAGCGCCTCCGACTCCGCGTCGCTCAGCCGGAACGGCCCGGCGAGCCGGTCGTCGATCGGACCTCCCGGCCGCAGCGCCGGGTCGACGTTCAGCGGGTCGATGCGCGCGGATGCCTTCAGCGGCAACGGATCCAGCCGGTATCCAGCGACGTGCACGCGGCTGTCGGAGGTGAGTGTGATGCGCCTGCCGGTCTTGCGGGTGAGCTCCGCGATGACCTCTTCGGTCTTCGCGTCCCAGATCGGCCTGGTGCCCGCGTGGTCCAGCAGCACGTCGTAGATCTCCTGGTCGGACGCGATCGCCTGGCCCTGCTGCTGGCGGATCGCGCCCGAGGTGCCCTGCACCACGAGCCACGCCGTCGCGGCGATCGAGCACACCGCGACCAAAACCGAGCTGACCAGCAGCCGGACCAGCAGACTCGACCTCATCGGGACCCGTTGGTGACCTTGTAGCCCACTCCGTAGACCGTGACCAGGTAGACGGGTTTGCGCGGCGTCTGCTCGATCTTCT
Source organism: Lentzea tibetensis (assembly GCF_007845675.1). Taxonomy (GTDB): domain Bacteria; phylum Actinomycetota; class Actinomycetes; order Mycobacteriales; family Pseudonocardiaceae; genus Lentzea; species Lentzea tibetensis. Next base: position 49,102 of record NZ_VOBR01000043.1, read on the forward strand.
TGCGCAGGTTCATCACATGCACGTCGACCGTGCGTTCGGTGATGAACCCGTCGATGCCGCGCGCCTGCTCGAGCAGCTGCCCCCTGGTGAACACCCGGTCCGGACTGGCGGCGAGGGTGGCGAGGATCTTGAACTCGACCGGCGTGCAGTCGATCCGCTTCGACCCGACGTGCACCTCGTGCCGCATCGGGTCGATCTTGATGGCGCCGACCTGGATGGCCTGGCTGGTGGTTCTCCGGCTCCGCTGGAGGATCGCCCGGACCCGCGCCATCAGCTCGCGCGGGTCGTACGGCTTGGTGACGTAGTCGTCCGCGCCGAGGTCGAAGCCCAGCAACAGGTCGTCGGCCGTGCTCCTGGCCGTGAGCATGAGGACCGGGACGTCGCTCTCCCTGCGCAGGATCCGGCACACGTCCAGACCGTCAACACCGGGCATCATCACGTCGAGGACCAGCAGGTCAGGCCGGGCGCTGCGCACCTCGTCGATGGCGGATCTGCCGTCGTGGACGACCTTCACGTCGTGACCTTCGCGGTCGAGGTACCGCTTGATCAGCTCCGCGTTCTTGTGGTCGTCGTCGGCCACCAGCACGTAGGCGCACACGCGGTCATGGTGCCTGAGTGCTCCGTTCGGCGCGCGTGAGCCCGGACCGCTCGTCCAGGGTCGGCGTGCCGTCCTCGATCTCCACGAGGTCGCCGGTGAACGGCCCACCACCCGAAGAGCACTGTGTTGTCATCACCGAGTTCGGTCTCTCGGTCGAGCACAGGCCCGGACACGTCTTCCTCTCAAGCCTTTCCGGCGGTTCCACTGCGCGATAGTCCAGTCGCGCTGGCCGGCTCAGCCCGCGTACGTCTTGTCTTCCGTGAGATTTCCGTCCTTGTCCCACCGTTGGCGGCGAGCACGCCTGCCGTTCTCATTGAAGACCGTGTGCTCAGCGAGCTGCCCGTTCGGATGCCACGCTCGCCAGTCACCGACGGCAAGTCCCCAGTCGACTTGCCCTTCCTTCTTGTTCGAGCCGTCCGCATACCACTGCCCTTGCGGTCCGTGCGGAACACCTTCGAAATAGGTGACCAACCCGACGATGCGCCCCTCAGCATCACGAGTGATGACCTCACCCGTGAAGAGCTCATCTTCATGGAGAACACGCATGGTGTCATCCATGTACGAGTCCTGCTTCTCAATACGCATTTTCATTCCGTCACTGGAGGTTCGAGCGTGGCATTTCGCCGGTGATCACCCGGCGGGAAGTGATAGCGACCGCTGTAGCTCGGCACATCTCTCAGTATACTGTTGCAGTTTCCGCAGGCGGGAGCTTCACCGCCGAGTTCGCGGACGACATTGCCCTTCTTGACCACTTCGTCGGTCCACCGCGGGTCGAACCGCATTTCGTCCAGCACCTCACGGCTGAGCGGAGGCGGTACTGAATCCGCGCCGTGCTGCTTGCGCCATGCGTCCTCGAAGGCACGTTGACGTTCCCAGAGAAGCTCGTTGACCGCCTTGACCTCGGCGTGCCGCATGGGATCGTCGAAATGCGCCCTACCGTCGAGAACGGCGTCCTTCGTGATCACCTTGCCCTCGGCGTCCTTGAGCGCCTTGCCGTTCTCACCTAGCACGGGCATCTGGGCAGCGTCGGTTTCGGACCGCATGATCGGGTGTTTCCACTCGGCCATGTCCATGTAGTTGTCACGCAGGAGCGGGTGCAGGTTCTCCGGCTCGATCAGGTCGTCGGCCTGACCATTGACGCCCTCGGTGATCAGGCCGGTCTTGCGGTCGATCGCGACAGCCGAGCAGGGGCCGTCGCCTGATTCCATGTTCGGGGCGTGCTGACTGACCGCCCGACTCTTCGAGAGGTCCTGCACGTATTCCTTGACCGGCTTCCCATCGATGGTTTCGATCAGGCCGTTCTTGGTCGTGACCCTCGAGGTGTCGGTCGGATCGATCTGCTCGACGATCGCTCCACGACTCTTGTCCCGTTCGAACTCGGGATCCCTGGTGTCGGGCGCTCGGCCAGGGTCCTCCGCATCCGGGAAGTGCGGAGGATCGTCCACACGCTCGTCTCCGGCCGACAGCGGCTTGGGACGCTCCTCGGGTTCCTCGTCCCCTTTCGACCCCGTGTCCTCGCCGCGGTCTTTGGCGTCGGCGCCGTCGGTGTTCTTGTCGCTGCCGGGTGCGTAGCCGTCGTCGCTGGCTTTGGTTTTGCTGCCGTCGGGGTGGTGGGTTTCCCATTCGCCGTTGGGCGGGATCTTCGGCTGCCTGGTGCCGTCGGGAGTGATGTCGACGTCGCTGGTGAAGACGCGGCCGTTGGCGTCGGTCCAGGCGGGTTTGGTGGGCGCCACGACGGGGGCGTCGAGGTGTCTGGACAGTTGTTGGGCGAAGTCGTTGCTGGCGGCGTCGCAGCCGATGAGGCGGACGGGTTTGCTGCCGTCGTAGCCGGAGCGGCGGAGCATGTCGGCGTATTCGGCGGGGGTGTAGTCGTGGCCGCCGATGCGGGCTCTGCCGTCGGGGGTGATGTGGACGTCGGCGGTGAAGAAGCGCGGGTCGTTGGGGACGCGGTGCGGGAGGTCGCCCATGTCGGGGTCGCCGCCGTGGTGGCTGACGCCGGCCGGGGTGGGTTCGGCGTGCCGGGCGTGGGCCTCGGCGGGGTCCGGGCGCGGCTCGTCGGCGTGGGTGTGGGGGGT
>NZ_VOBR01000044.1 GCF_007845675.1 Lentzea tibetensis
TCCTCGCTGATCACCTCACGGTCGCCACATCGAAAAGCCCCTGTCAAGGCGGAAAAGCTGCCTTGACAGGGGCTTTTCGATGTGGCAAGGCTGCGCCTGATCAGCGAGGACCTCCCCACCCCTGGCCCTTCGGATGCTTGGGATTATTCGGCTGCCGGTTGTGTTCGGGGGCCGCGCCCGGTTGGCAGTGCGTGGGTTGGGAGTGCGGCGGGCGCTCTTTTCTTTTGGTACGCGCCGGTTTGGCTGGTGCTCGCTTGGTTCGCGCCGGTTTCGTCGGGCTCCCTTGGCATCTGCCGGTTTGGCGGTGCTCGCTTGGTATCTGCCGGTTGGGCGGTGCTCGCCTTGTTCGCGCCGGTTGGGCGGTGCTCCCTGGTGCGCCTGCCGGTTCGGCTGGTGCTCGCTTGTGGCCTGCCTGTGCCGTCGTGCCCGCCACGCACCTGCCGGTTCTCGCTTTGCCCGCCTCCGCTTCTGCGGGCGCGGAATTGTCGGTGCTAGCTGGGAGCATCGATTCGGGGGGTTCTCACGCGCGGGGACGCCTGCGTGAGCGTGGCCGCCCGCCATGCCCGCCACGGCTTCTCCCGGCTGGCTGGTGCTCGCCATGTCGGCCTGTGGTGTGTGGGCCGCCTTGGCTTCTGCCGGTTTCGTGGTGGGTCGCTGGGTGTGCTGGCTTCGCTTCGCTCGCGGGGGTGTGCGCCGCGCGGCAGAAAGTGCGGGCTGTCGCACCCCGGCTTCGTGGCTGGCGTGTCTGCGGGGCCGGGAATTGTCGGTGCTGGCTGCGAGCATCGATCGGGGGGTTCTCGTGCGCGGGGGACGCCTGCGTGAGCGTGCCCCGCGTCCGAGTCGGTGAAGCCTGCCGCGCATCCGCCGGTCAGCCGCGCCCGTCGCGCGCGTGCGAGTTGGGCGAGGCCCCTGCCCGCCCCGCTCCACGCACCTGACGGTCGACACGACGCCCCGCCCGCAGGCATTCGGCCTGGTGGGTACCAGCCGCCTGGGCCTATTTCGTCGCCCGGTCGGGTGAGCAGCCGGGCTACCGCTCGTCACGGAAATTCCTGCCGCCCTGGGCCCGTGAGGCGTAGGAAGTTTGGCCGTGAACGCCGCGAAACGCGGACGTAACACGCGCAGGTCGACAGTTCACCTCGACGAAACCTGACGCGCGGGTAAGTGAAACAGGACAAACCGATGCTCCCCTGCAACCGATGTTCAGTGGAGGTCGACGTGGATACAGGGGACACCGCCTGGGTGCTCACCAGCTCCGCTCTGGTGCTGTTGATGACTCCGGGCCTTGCCTTCTTCTACGGGGGCATGGTCCGTTCGAAGAGCGTGCTCAACATGATGATGATGAGCCTCGGCGCCATGGGCGTCGTGGGTGTCCTCTGGGTGCTGTTCGGGTACTCGACGGCATTCGGCGCCGACGTCGGCGCCGGTCTCCTCGGCAAACCGTTCGAGTTCTTCGGGCTCGACGGGCTGCTCGGCAAGGAGTCGCTGTTCGGCACGATCCCGAGCACTGTGTTCGTGGCGTTCCAGGCGATGTTCGCGATCATCACGGTCGCGCTCGTCTCCGGTGCGATCGCGGACCGCGCGCGGTTCGGACCGTGGTTGCTGTTCGCCGGGTTGTGGGCGACGGTCGTGTACTTCCCGGTCGCGCACTGGGTGTTCGACTTCGACGGCAAGGACGCTGACGGCAACGTCATCGACCCCGGTGGCTGGATCGCCAACAAGCTGCTCGCGATCGACTTCGCCGGTGGTACGGCCGTCCACATCAATGCCGGTGCCGCGGGTCTCGCGCTGGCGATCGTGCTCGGCAAGCGCGTCGGCTGGCCCAAGGAGCCGATGAAGCCGCACAGCCTGCCGCTCGTCGTGCTCGGTGCCGGTCTGCTGTGGTTCGGCTGGTTCGGGTTCAACGCGGGCTCCGCGCTCGCCGCCAACACCACCGCCGGTGTCACGTTCATCAACACCGCCGTCGCCACGTGTGCCGCGATGCTCGGCTGGTTGATCGTCGAACGCATTCGCGACGGTCACGCCACCACGCTCGGTGCCGCGTCGGGCATCGTCGCCGGTCTGGTCGCGATCACCCCGGCCTGTTCCAGCGTCACGCCGATCGGCGCGATCGCGGTCGGTGCGATCACCGGTGTCCTCTGCGCACTCGCCGTGAGCCTCAAGTACCGCTTCGGCTTCGACGACTCGCTCGACGTCGTGGGCGTCCACCTGGTGGGTGGTCTTTCCGGCACGATCCTGATCGGTCTCTTCGCCAGCGACGCCGCCCCGGCCGCGGTCAACGGCCTGTTCTACGGCGGCGGGTTCAACCAGCTCTGGCGGCAGGCCGTCGGCGCGTTCGCGGTCATGGGCTACTCCTTCGTCCTCAGCCTGATCCTCGGTTACGCGGTCAAGCTGACGGTCGGGTTCCGCGCCACTGAGGAAGCGGAAGTCGCTTCGATCGACGAAGGTGAGCACGCCGAGCGCGCGTACGAGTACGGCAGCCTCACCAGCGCTCGTGGTGCCAGCAAGCCCAGTGTCACCGCGGGCGCCACCGCGGTCCTCGAGGGGAGCAAGAAGTCATGAAGCTGGTCACCGCGATCATCAAGCCGTTCACGCTGGATGACGTCAAGAGCTCACTCGAACAGCTCGGGGTGCTCGGCATGACGGTCAGCGAGGTCCAGGGGTACGGCCGCCAGAAGGGCCACACCGAGGTCTACCGCGGTGCCGAGTACTCGGTGGACTTCGTGCCCAAGATCAAGGTCGAGGTCGTTGTCGACGACGCGGCTGTCGACAAGGTTCTGGACGCGGTGGTCGAGGCCGCCCGCACCGGCAAGATCGGTGACGGGAAGGTCTGGGTCACCCCGGTCGACGCGGTGATCCGCGTCCGCACGGGAGAGCGCGGACAGGACGCACTTTAAACACAGGGGGACGGCCGCATGGATGACAACGAGACGGCCGTCGTCACGGCTGACGACCTGGTGCGAGCACGCGAACGCCTGCTCACGCCAGGTCGTCGCCGCTTGGCCGCCGAACCGCTCCGCGAGGCACTCGTGGACCTGCACGAGTTCTGGCTGACCGCGCACGCGAGCGCCGCCGGGATCTCGGGGCCGGGAATCGCGCTGGTGGCTGTGGGCGGGCTGGGGCGACGCGAGCTGGTTCCGTACTCGGACCTCGACCTCGTGTTGGTGCACAACGGTTTCAAGGGCATCGACGACGTCGCGGACAAGCTCTGGTACCCGCTGTGGAACTCGGGGATCGGGCTCGACCACTCGGTCCGCACGGTCGGCGAGGCGCTCCGGGTGGCCGCGGGAGATCTGCGGACCGCGCTGGGACTGCTGGACATCCGGCACGTCGCGGGCGACCAGGAGGTGTCGCAGCGGCTCGCGGACAGCGCGCGCCAGGCGTGGCGCTCCGGCGTCCGCACGAGGCTGGACGAGATCGCCGAGTCGGCCACCAAGCGGTGGGCGCGCAGCGGCGAGATCGCGCACCGCGTCGAGCCCGACCTCAAGCACGGGCGCGGCGGCCTGCGCGACATCACGATGCTGGACGCGCTGGCGGTGGCGCAGCTGGTCGACCGCCCGTCGGTCGAAGTGGACGAAGCCCGCAGGCTGCTGCTGGACGTCCGCACCGAACTCCGCCGCGTGGCGCGGAAACCACGCGATGTCCTGCGCGCACAGGACGGTGACGAGGTCGCCTCCGCGCTCGGCCTCGCGGACCGGTTCGCACTCGCGCGTGCGCTGTCCTCCGCCGCGCGCACGGTCGTCTACTCGTTCGACGTGTCGCTGCGCACCGCACGCGCGGCCGTGCCCAAGCGCGGGCTCGGCGCGTTCCTCAGCCGCACGCCGCCACGCCGTCCGCTGGACGAAGGCGTGGTGCTGCACGGATCCGAGGTGTCACTCGCGCGTGACGCGATGCCCAGCCGCGACCCGGCCCTGCTCCTGCGCGTCGCGACGGCGGCGGCGCGCAGCAAGCACCCGATCGCGGCGGGCACGCTGACCCGCCTCGCCGACTCCGCGCCCGAGCTGCGCCAGCCGTGGCCCCGCGAAGCGCGCGAGGAGCTGCTCGCGTTGCTGGGCAGCGGTTCGGGCCTCGTGGACGTCGTGGAAGCGTTGGACCGCACGGGTTTGTGGGGCAGGCTGTTCCCGGAGTGGGGCGCGGTCAGGGATCTGCCCCCGCGCGACGCCGCGCACATGTGGACGGTCGACCGGCACCTCGTGCAGGCCACCGCGCACGCCGCACGGCTCGCGACCACGGTGTCCAGACCGGATCTGCTGCTGCTCGGCGCCTTGATCCACGACATCGGCAAGGGCCGCCAGGCCGACCACTCCGAGGTGGGCGCCGCGCTGGCGACCCAGATCGGCGAACGGCTCGGCCTGTGGCCGCACGACGTCGAGACGTTGTCGCTGATGGTCCGGCACCACCTGCTGCTGCCGCACACGGCGACCCGCCGTGACGTCGAGGACGAGGCCACTGTGCACCGCGTGGTCGAAACGCTCGGCGGCGACCCGGTGCTGCTGGAGCTGCTGTTCGCGCTGTCGGAGGCGGACGCACTCGCCACCGGGCCCGGCGTGTGGACGGACTGGAAGGCATCGCTGATGGCCGACCTGGTCAGCCGCTGCCGGGTCGCCATGGCCGGTGAGGAACTGCCCAAGCCGGAACCGCTGGACCAGGTGCAGCAGGACATGGCCGACCGCGTCACCAAGGCGGGCAAGCCGGACGTGCTGGTCGACGGCACCACGGTCACCGTCGTCGCACCGGACCGTCCGGGCCTGCTGTCGCGCGCCACTGGCGTGCTGGCGTTGAACTCGCTGGAGGTGCACGCGGCCGCCATGCGGTCACACGGCCCGGCGGCGGTGGACGTGTTCACCGTCTCGCCGAGGTTCGGCTCCATGCCGGACGCGTCGCTCCTGCGCGAACAGCTGACCCGCGCGGTCGACGGCACCCTGTCGCTGGCCGAGAAGCTGGCGGCCAAGGAACGCGACTACGGCGGCCCACCCCTCGACCGCCCGCCGGCCAAGGTCCTGTGGTTCGACGACGAGTCGACCGGCGCCGTCGTGCTGGAGCTCCGCGCGGGCGACCGCATCGGGCTGCTGCACCGGGTCGCCGACGCGCTGGAACGCTGCGGCGCCGACGTCCAATGGGCCCGTGCGTCGACGCTCGGCGCGACCGTCGTCGACTCGTTCAGCCTGGTCGCGGACGGCCCGCTGGACCGCAAGAAGATCGAACGAGCGGTCCTCGACGCCGCTCGGTAACCCACTCGGATGGAATAGGTAGCTCTACGCACAACCACTCGGGTGTGCTCACGCTGCCTCAGGGTTCCCCCGGAGGGCAGGCTTCTCCTCAGTGACGGACGAGGGGAAACCCGCTCCGGGGGGAACGCGGGGGAGGCGGTCGTCACTGGTCCGGGAGCGGCCCACTGAGGGGTTGGACCGCTCCCGGACGACCACCCTGAGATTTCCCTGGTATTCGGACAAAACGATGAACGAGCACCCCCGGTCGGACGTCTAATCAGGTATGACCGCCCTGCTGCGCGCCTCAGCCGTCACCCCGACCGTCGCCTCGGTCGCGGTACGACCCCGCTCGCTCGTCGTGCTCGCCGGGCTGCCCGGCGCGGGCAAGACGACCCTGCTGGGCAGACTGGACGCCGCCGAGCCGGTCACGGTCCTCGACTCGGACCAGGTCCGCGAGTGGATCCAGGCCCGCATCTCACTGCCGTACCGCACGTACCGCCTGTTCGTGCACCTCGCACACCGCTTCCGCGTCCTCTGGCACGCGCTGTTCTCGCCGGGGCTCCTGGTGGTGCACGAGCCGTCCACGCGTCAGGGGACCCGCGCGATGCTGCTGGTCATGGCCCTGCTGTCGGGCCGCCCTCGCCACTTCCTGTGGCTGGACGCCTCCGCCGCCGAAGCACTGGACGGCCAGATCGCGCGCCACCGGATGATCCGCGCCCACTCGTTCGAGCGTCACGTACGCCGTGCCGACGTGATGCGCGACCAGTTCGAGGCGGGCTGGAAGCCGTTCGGCTGGCCCGCGGTGACGGTGCTGACGAGGGCGGGCACGTCGGGCGGCCTGCGCCTCACCGTGTGAGCAGCTCGTCCGCGCGGTTCCTCAGGTAGGTGCTGAAGTCGGTGAGCAGGTCGGCCATCTCGCGCAGCCTGTCCGCTCGCGCCGCGTCCGGCTGGTTGCCGAGCAGGCCGGCGAGCGCCTGGCTGAGCTGACCCAGCAGCACGATGTCGTCCTCGAACATCACGGCACGGGCCTCAGGTTCTCGCGGGCCCGCCACTCGGCGTCGCAGTCGAAGCACGTCTTCTTGAGAGGAATCACCTGCCGAGGTCCTCGATGACCTCCCGGAGGAAGGCGCGCAGCTCGTCACCGCTGATCGCGGCCGTCCGCAAGGCGTTGAAGTGCTCCAGGTACTCCGCGATCTCCTCGGGATCGCGGATGACGAGCCTTCTGGTCAGCGTCTGGATGAGCACGATCGACTCCGCGTCGCGCCCCGGATCGCCGATCATGCTGAAGCTGTGGAGTTGGTGCACGCGTTCGTTCGAGTTGAACGTGATCAGGCCGAAGTCGACATTCGGCCGGTGCGAGAACTCGATCAGGTGCTGGACCTGCTGCCGCATGTCTTCGGCTGGGATGAGCTTGCGCCGGAAGGCGCTCTCGTTCATCACGAACTCGAACTGCCTGTCGAGGTTGTTCAGCGACTCCTGTCGTGCCAGGCGGGCGTCCACCACCTCATCCAGCCGCTCCTCCGGTGACTGCCTGCCGCCGAGCATGAACATCGCTCGCGCATACGGACGGGTCTGGGCCAGGCCGATCACGAGATCGCCGGAGTAGGCGCGGACCGCCGAAGCGTTCGCCTCGAGCCGGTGCAGTTCCTCCTGTCGGCGGCGACGTCCGGGCGCCCGGTACCGCTTCATCTCGACGGCTTCGCTGTTGGTGATCTCCGCGAGTTCAGCCAACTCGGCGTGCGTTTGCTCGGATGCTTTGGTGAGACGCGCCCACTCCTGGACGTCCTCCGGCGGGGGCGAGGTCTCGCCGCGTTCGGTCTTCGAGACCTTCGACTGCGACCAGTTCAACCGGCGCGCGAGTTCCGTGGTCGACAAGGCCGCGTCGAGGCGCAGAGCGCGCAACATCGACGCGAGCCGTTGGCGTTCCTCGGACTGCGTGGTCATCGGATCAGGTGGGGTTCCCGTGTCGTCAGGTACTCGTTCAGTGCGATGGTGTGCTGCAGAGAACGATCGCGCATCGCCAAGTACGGCGCGACGTTCTCGGCGAGCTCCGGGCGCAGGAAATGGCCCTCGTCGTCGTAGATCATCTTGACCACGACCTCGTCGTCCACCAGCCAGAAGTCCTCGTGCAGATCGGTTAGTTCTGGGCTCGACGCGCGGTCTGCGACGAAGATGTTCTCGCCTGCCAGCTGGTTCTCCTGGTACCCCCACAGTTCCCACTGCGAGTAGTCGCACAAGGGGTCCAGGATGCGTGCCCTGCTCCACCGCACACCTTGTGCGGTGGTGTTCTTGATCCTGGTGAGAAACGGGCTCTCTTCGACGGGTCGCCGGAACCGTCGGCCGGCTTTCCATTCCGCGAACTGTTCGGTCTCTGCCTCGACGAGGTACTGGGGGAGCGTCTCCAGGCGGAAGCGTGACTTCTTCGCGCCCCAAGATCTCGCGCGTCTCGGTTCGGTCCACGGCAGTCTCACCCCCTCTCTAGTCGTTCAAATGAATGTCTATACGACTAGGTTCGTTCGGGTCCAAACCTCAGTGGGGTGGTGATAACCCTTTACCTGCGTGTCCGCGTGTTTGATCATCGGCTCGTGCGAATGGTCTGGCGGGTGCGGTGGTGGGTCCGGGTGCTGTCGGTGGCGGTCCTGGTGCTGATGGTCATGCTCCAGACGGTGTGGGCGACCGCGCCGAACCCGGACTGGCAGCGCACCGGTGTGCCGCTGGAGGACCAGATCTGGGGTGGGGGCTTCGTGGTCGCACTGGCCTTGGTGGTCTGGTCGGCCTTCCGGGCGCGGATCGAGCTCGCCGACGGCATGGTTCGGGTGGTCAATCCGTGGGGAGTTCGGGAGTTCCCGGCCTCCGACGTGGTGTCGGTCCACCCCGGTGGCTACGGCCTCGAGTTCGAGCTGCCCGAGGGGCGGGTGGCGGTGGCGTTCGCGGTGCAGTCGACCGCGGTGCACGCCGGCGCGGAGCCGCGCTGGGTCGAGATCGCCAGAGCCGTGACCGGGAGGGAGCCCGAGGCCGGTTCCACCGGATGATCGTCGCCTCCGGCCTGCGTCACGGATGTGCCGCAAAGGCGTGCGTATAGGCTGGGTGTCGTGTTCTCCACGCTTTCCGACCGGCTGACCACGGTTCTGCAGGGCCTGCGCGGCAAGGGCAGGCTCTCGGACGCCGACATCGACGCCACCTGTCGCGAGATCAGGGTGGCCCTCCTCGAGGCTGACGTCGCGCTGCCCGTTGTGCGCGCGTTCATCGCCAGCATCAAGGAGCGCGCCAAGGGCGCGGAGGTCTCCCAGGCGCTGAACCCGGCGCAGCAGGTCGTGAAGATCGTCAACGAGGAGCTCGTCAACATCCTCGGTGGCGAGACGCGCAGGCTGAACCTCGCCAAGAACCCGCCGTCCGTGATCATGCTCGCGGGTCTGCAGGGTGCGGGTAAGACGACGCTCGCGGGCAAGATGGCCAAGTGGCTGCGCAGCCAGGGCCACACGCCGATGCTCGTCGCCTGCGACCTCCAGCGCCCGAACGCGGTGACGCAGCTCCAGGTCGTCGGCGAGCGCGCAGGTGTGCCGGTGTTCGCGCCCGAGCCGGGCAACGGCGTCGGCAACCCGGTGGACGTCGCGCGGCGCGGCATCGAGGAAGCCAAGGCCAAGCAGCACGACATCGTGCTCGTCGACACCGCCGGACGGCTGGGCGTCGACGAGGAGATGATGCAGCAGGCCATCGACATCCGTAAGGCCGTCGACCCGGACGAGATCCTCTTCGTCGTCGACGCGATGGTCGGTCAGGACGCGGTCAACACCGCGACCGCCTTCCGCGACGGCGTCGGCTTCACCGGTGTCGTCCTCACGAAGCTGGACGGCGACGCCCGCGGTGGTGCCGCGCTGTCCGTCCGCGAGGTCACCGGCCAGCCGATCCTGTTCGCGTCCAACGGTGAGAAGCTCGAAGACTTCGACGTCTTCCACCCGGACCGGATGGCGTCGCGCATCCTCGGCATGGGTGACGTGCTCACCCTCATCGAGCAGGCCGAGCAGCACTTCGACCAGGAGCAGGCCGAGAAGGCCGCCGAGAAGCTGCACACCGGCCAGCTGACGCTGGAGGACTTCCTCGAGCAGATGCTCGCGATCCGCAAGATGGGCCCGATCGCGAACCTGCTCGGCATGCTCCCCGGCGCGGGCCAGATGAAGGACCAGCTGGCGATGCTGGACGAGAAGCACCTCGACCGCATCCAGGCGATCATCCGCGGCATGACGCCCGCCGAGCGCGACGACCCCAAGATGATCAACGCCTCGCGCCGCCTGCGCATCGCCAACGGCTCCGGTGTGAAGGTCAGCGACGTCAACGACCTCGTGAACCGGTTCTTCGAGGCGCGCAAGATGATGTCGCAGATGGCCGGCCGCATGGGCTTCGGCGGCGGCGGTGGCTCCAAGAACCGCAAGGGCAAGAAGGGGAAGAAGGGCAAGGGCAAGGGCCCGACGCAGCCCAAGGTGCGCGGCGGCTTCCCCGGCATGTTCCCCGGCGGCATGCCGGGCGGGATGCCCGGAATGCCCCCCGGCGGGCTCCCGCGCGGCCTCGAAGGCGGCGGTCTCGACCAGCTGCCGCCCGGCTTCGACCCGTCGAAGCTGAAGTTCGACAAGTAGATCCATGACCTTGCACCTGCGCGGTGTAGTCCTCCCCGACGACACCGAGACCGACATCTGGGTCGTCAACGGCCGCGTCCGCACCCGGCCCGTTCCGGGCGCGGAGACGGTGGTCGACGGCGGCTTCCTGGTGCCGGGCCTCGTGGACGCGCACTGCCACGTCGGCATCGGCCCGAAGGGCCCGGTCGACCTCGCGGAAGCGACCGAGCAGGCGATCACCGACCGCGACGCGGGCACGTTGCTCATCCGCGACTGCGGCTCACCGATCGACACGCGCCCGCTGCAGGAGCGCCTCGACCTGCCGCGGATCGTCCGCGCCGGCAGGCACCTCGCCAGGCCCAAGCGCTACATCCCGTACCTGGGCGTGGAGATCGAGGACCAGCAGGACCTCCCGAACGCCGTCGCCGAGCAGGTCGCGTACGGCGACGGCTGGGTCAAGCTCGTCGGCGACTGGATCGACCGGTCGGCAGGCGACCTGGCCCCGCTGTGGGACCCGGACGTGCTCGCCGCCGCGATCAAGGTCGCGCACGACGGAGGCGCCCGCGTCACCGCGCACGTCTTCGGCGAGGACGCGCTGGAGGGCCTGCTCGCCGCGGGCATCGACTGCATCGAGCACGGCACCGGGCTGTCCGAGTCGTCGATCGAGCTGATGGCCGCGAACGGCACGGCGCTCGTCCCGACCCTGATCAACATCGAGAACTTCCCCGGCATCGCGGACTCGGCGAGCAAGTACCCGTCGTACGGTCAGCACATGCGCGACCTGCACGCGCGCAACGCCGCGACCGTCGGCGCCGCGATCGAGGCCGGCGTGCCGGTCTACGCGGGAACGGACGCGGGCGGCGGCATCCAGCACGGGCGGATCGTCGACGAGATCATCGCGCTGCACCGGGTCGGGATGTCCGCGACGGACGCCATCGGCGCCGCCTCGTGGAACGCCCGCGCGTGGCTCGGCTACCCGTCGCTCACCGAGGGTGCGGCCGCGGACATCGTCGTCTACGACACCGATCCGCGCGCCGACCTCGCGGTTCTGCGGTCGCCGCGCCTGGTCATGCTGCGGGGCCGCATCCACTGACCTGAGGGTTCGGCAAACGGGTGATCGGGTACGTTACGGACATTCTGCTACTGGCCGTATACCTGTAGATGGCCCCAGCGTGACTAGGGTGGCTGAACGTGACACCGTCCGAGTCCCCGGAGCCGAGTCCACCGGGCCTCATCGAGAGCGTGCGCGCGGTCAGCAGCGCACCTGAGCCCGACCGGGCAGGCCAGCGCTGGGGTTTCGGCGCGTTCCTGCTCGTCGAGGCCGTGTTCATCCTGTCCGCCGTGTTCATCACCGCGGTCGGGCGCATCAACGGCGCGTCGCTGTCCAGCTCGGTGTCACTCGTGCTCATCGGGTCGATCGTGCCCAGCGTGCTCGCCGCCGCCGTCGCCGTCGTGATCACCAAGGTGCGCGGCAACGGGCCGGTGATCGACCTGCGGCTGCAGTGGACCAGGGAGGACGTCGCCACCGGGCTCAAGCTCGGCATACTCGGGCTCTTCCTCACCTACGTCGCGGCGACGATCTGGGCGAAGGCCGTCGGCGAGGAGAACGCGACCTCGGCCGTCGGCGAGCTGGTCACCCAGGCCTCGCTGCCGGTGTCCGCCGCCGTCGTGATGTTCCTGTACGTCTGCTTCATCGGGCCGGTGTGCGAGGAGATCATCTACCGCGGCCTGCTGTGGGGCGCCGTCGAACGCCAGGGCTGGAACCGCTGGGCCGCGTTCGGCATGACGACGGTGATCTTCGCGATCAGCCACCTCGAACCGCTGCGCACGACGTTGCTGATCGTCATCGCGATCCCCATCGGCATCGCCCGGCTGATCACCCGCAGGCTCGGCGCGAGCATCGTCGCCCACGTCATGAACAACTTCCTGCCCGGACTCACCCTGCTGCTCGTCACGATCGGAGTGATCCCCGCCTGATGGACCTCAACAGCGACCTCGGCGAGGGCTTCGGGATCTGGCGGCTCGGCGACGACGAGGCGCTCCTGGCCGTCATCACCAGCGCGAACGTCGCGTGCGGCTTCCACGCGGGCGACCCGTCGACGATGCGGCGGGTGTGCGTCGCCGCCGCCGAGCGCGGGGTCGTCGTCGGCGCCCAGGTGTCCTACCGCGACCTCGCCGGGTTCGGGCGCCGGTTCATCGACGCCGACCCGCGCGAGCTGGCGGACGAGGTGCTCTACCAGATCGGCGCTCTCGAGGCGTGTGCGCGAGCGGCCGGAACGCGCGTCGCGTACGTGAAGCCGCACGGCGCGCTGTACAACGCGACCGTGCACCACGAAGCGCAGGCGCGCGCTGTCGTCGAGGGCGTGCGCGCGTTCGGCGAACTGCCCGTGCTCGGCCTGCCCGGTTCACAGCTGCTGGAGTTCGCCCGCAAGGCCGGACTGCGCCCCGTGGAGGAGGCGTTCGCGGACCGCGGTTACACCCCGGAGGGCACCCTGGTGCCCCGCAGCCAGCCGAACGCCCTGATCACGGACACCGCAGCCGTCGTCGAACGAGCCCGCAGGCTGTTGGACGGCGAGTTGGTCGCGGTCGACGGAACGGTGCTCAAGACGTCCGCCGAATCGTTGTGCGTGCACGGCGACACGCCCGGTGCGGTGGGGCACGCCAGGGCGGTCCGGGAGGCTCTGGGCAGCGTCGCTCCGTTCGCCTGAGCCCCGATTCGGACTCGCACCACCCCATCTGGCACAATTGCCTGCTGTCCGCCGCGGTCGGCCCCTCTGCCCGGGCCGCGGCTGTGTAGCGACACCAACACAGAGTTCAAGGAGCACCACACTCGTGGCCGTCAAGATCAAGCTTCAGCGTCTCGGCAAGATCCGTCAGCCGTACTACCGGATCGTCGTCGCCGACGCGCGCACCCGTCGCGATGGCAAGGCCATCGAGACCATCGGCAAGTACCACCCCAAGGAAGAGCCGTCGTTCATCGCGGTCGACTCCGAGCGGGCGCAGTACTGGCTGGGCGTCGGCGCGCAGCCGACCGAGTCCGTCCAGCGCATCCTCGAGATCACCGGTGACTGGCAGAAGTTCAAGGGCCTGCCGGGCGCCGAGGGCACGCTGAAGGTCAAGGAGCCGAAGACTCCGAAGGCGGAGCTGTTCGCCGCCGCGCTGGCCGCCGCCAACGAGGAGCCGATGACCCAGGCCACCACGCCCAAGGCGAAGAAGGCCAAGAAGGCCGACGACGCGCCGAAGGCTGACGCCGAGGCGACCAAGGACGAGGCGTGAGTTTGTTGGCTGACGCCCTCGAACACCTCGTTCGCGGCATCGTCGACCACCCGGACGACGTCCGGGTGAACCTGGTCACGACCCGCCGCGGCCGCACCCTCGAGGTCCACGTCCACCCGGACGACCTCGGCAAGGTGATCGGCCGTGGCGGTCGCACCGCGACGGCACTGCGCACCGTGATGGCCGGCATCGGCGGTCGCGGTGTCCGGGTCGACGTCGTCGACACCGACCGCTGATCGAGCTTTAGAAGAGGGTATGGACGTCGTCGTCGGCCGTGTGGCCAAGGCGCACGGAATCACTGGCGAACTCGCCATTGACGTGCGCACGGATTCGCCCGAGATGCGTTTCGCGCTCGGCGCGACCCTGCAAGCCAAACTGCGCGACGGCACGTCTCGAAGCCTCACCGTGGCAGCCGCCCGGCCTCATGCCGGGCGGCTGCTCGTGCGTTTCACCGAGGTCGTGACCCGCGACGTCGCTGAGGCGCTGCGCGGCACCATCCTCCTGGGCAGCACCGACGACCTCCCGCCGACGGGCGACCCGGACGAGTTCTACGACCACGAGCTCGAAGGCCTCGACGCGCTGCTCACCGACGGCACCAAGATCGGCACCGTGCTGGAGGTACTGCACGGCCTCGGTGGCGAGCTGCTGGTGGTGAAGCGGGAGAACGGCGAGGCGCTGATCCCGTTCGTGCGCGAGATCGTGCCGACCGTGGACATCGCGGGCCGCCGCGTCGTGATCGACCCGCCAGAGGGCCTGCTCGATGCGGATTGACGTCGTCACGATCTTCCCCGAGTACCTGGCCCCGCTGCGCGCGGCGCTGCTCGGCAAGGCCATCGACAAGGGCCTGATCAGCGTCGACGTCCACGACCTCCGCGAGTGGACGCACGACGTGCACAAGGCCGTGGACGACAGCCCGTACGGCGGCGGTCCCGGCATGGTCATGAAGCCCCAGGTCTGGGGCGAGGCACTGGACTCGATCGTGGGCGACGAGCCCGCGCGCCTGGTCGTGCCGACCCCGGCCGGTCGCCCGTTCACCCAGGCACTGGCGCACGAGTACGCCGCAGAACCGCATCTGGTGTTCGCGTGCGGCCGTTACGAGGGCATCGACCAGCGCGTCGTCGACGACGCGTCGCGCCGGATGCGCGTGGACGAGGTGTCGATCGGCGACTACGTGCTGGTCGGCGGCGAGGTCGCCGTGCTGGCGATCGTCGAGGCCGTCGCGCGGCTGCTGCCCGGTGTGCTGGGCAACCCGAAGTCGCACGCTGAGGACTCGTTCCAGGACGGCCTGCTGGAGGGCCCCAGCTACACGCGGCCCGAGGTGTGGCGCGAGCTGGCCGTGCCGGACGTGCTGCGGTCCGGCAACCACAAGGCCATCGACCGCTGGCGGCGTGACCAATCGCTCACGCGGACCCTCGAACGGCGCCCGGACCTGCTGGAAGCGCTGCCGGAAGGCGCGCTGGACAAGCACGACAAAGCCCTGCTCACGCGCCTGCGCGAGGGCGGGGAGTAGCCCGATTTCATTCCGGGGTGCCCCTTCTGGCACACTGGACAGGTTGCTGCAGCCGGTCGCGTACCGGCGCGCGCTTAGCCGACCCCCATCATGTCGTGCACTGCCATGGAACATGCTCTGGGGAGCACAGACACGTGAGGACGACCACCGATGAACATCCTGGACGCACTTGACGCCCAGTCGTTGCGCTCCGACATCCCGAGCTTCCGGCCGGGCGACACGCTGAAGGTCCACGTCCGCGTCATCGAGGGCTCGCGCGAGCGCGTCCAGGTGTTCCAGGGCGTCGTGATCCGTCGCCAGGGTGGCGGCATCCGTGAGACGTTCACCGTTCGCAAGGTCTCGTTCGGCGTGGGCGTCGAGCGCACCTTCCCGGTGCACTCCCCGAACATCTCCGAGATCGAGGTCGTCACCCGCGGTGACGTGCGTCGCGCGAAGCTGTACTACCTGCGCGACCTGCGCGGCAAGGCCGCCAAGATCAAGGAGAAGCGCGAGGCCAAGCCGGTCAGCTGAACACGCTGATCGGTGGCTGAGAGCCCCTCAAACGAAGACGAGTGCGCCTCCGACGCCGAGTCCGAACAGGACTCGCGTGGGAGGCGTACTCCTCTTTGGCGTGAGGTCGTCGTTCTCGTCGTCACCGCGATCGTCCTGACGGTCGTCATCCAGGCGTTCGTGGCGCGGGTCTACGTGATCCCCTCGGCGTCGATGGAGCAGACGTTGCACGGCTGCAACGGCTGCGAGAACGACCGCGTCCTGGTCGACAAGATCACCTACCGCTTCACCGACATCTCCGCGGGAGAGGTCGTGGTGTTCCGCGGGCCCGAGGCGTGGAACAACGACTTCGTGTCGCCGCGCTCGTCGAACAAGTTCGTCTCGGCGCTGCAGGGCGCCGCCTCGCTGGTCGGTCTCGCGCCGCCGAACGAGCGCGACTTCATCAAGCGCGTCATCGCGTTGCCCGGCCAGACCGTCGAGTGCTGCGACGCCGACCACCGGCTCCTCGTCGACGGCAAGCCGCTGGACGAGCCATATGCGTACTGGCAGCCGGGAACGTCCCCGGCGGACCACGAACCCTTCGCGCCGGTGCGCGTGCCCGCCGGGCGGCTCTGGGTGATGGGGGACAACCGCACCAACTCGATCGATTCGCGCAAACAGGGCGGTGGGGGCGAAGCGGGCACGGTGCCGGTCGACGACGTGATCGGCAAGGCGCGCGTGATCGTTTTTCCTTCGTCGCGCTGGGGCGGCATCTCGGACCACAATCCGCAGGTCGTGGCGTTGGGTGCGCCGCTGGGCCTCGGCGTGCTCGGCGCGTTTCCGGTGTTGTGGGTGGGACGACGCATTCGCAAGCGCCTAGGCTGATCTCGTGGTTGACGTGGATCCCGAGCAGGCCCCGGCAGACGACGAGAAGTCCTCTGCGAAGAAGAAGCGCAAGAAGGGCAACTTCTGGAAAGAGCTGCCTGTGCTGCTCGTCGTCGCGTTCGGGCTCGCGGCGCTCATCCAGGTGTTCCTCGGTCGCGTCTACATGATCCCGTCGGAGTCGATGGAGCAGACGCTGCACGGTTGCTACAACTGCTACGGCGACCGAGTGCTCGTGGACAAGGTCACCTACAACTTCACCGACCCGTCGCCGGGTGACGTGATCGTCTTCCGCGGGCCGGAGGCGTGGCAGAACGACTTCGTGTCCGACGAGCCGGGCAACTTCGTGACGAAGTCGCTGTCGTGGCTCGGTTCGCTGATCGGGTTGCCGCAGGCGAACGAGGAGGACTTCGTCAAGCGCGTCATCGCCGTGCCGGGGCAGACGGTGAAGTGCTGCGACGACCAGAACAAGGTGACCGTCGACGGCAAGCCGCTGGACGAGCCGTACGTGTACTACGCGCCGGGCGCCAGCTCGTCGCAGGAGTCGTTCGCGGAGCTGAAGGTCCCGGACGGTTTCCTGTTCGTGATGGGCGACAACCGCAACGACTCGTGCGACTCGCGCTGCCAGGGCGGCGGCGGGCAGGCCGGTCTCGTGCCGATCGACAACGT
This sequence comes from Lentzea tibetensis, assembly GCF_007845675.1. GTDB lineage: Bacteria > Actinomycetota > Actinomycetes > Mycobacteriales > Pseudonocardiaceae > Lentzea > Lentzea tibetensis. Next base: position 16,623 of record NZ_VOBR01000044.1, read on the forward strand.
GATCGGCAAGGCGCGCGTCATCGTGCTGCCGCCGACCAGGTGGGGCGGCGTGACCGACCACAACCCGCAGGCCGTCTCCATGGGTGCACCGGGATGGCAGGAGAGCGTCCCGATGGGCGTCGGTATCGTCGCCGCGTGGCCCGTTCTTCTGCTCGGCCGGCGCGTGCGCCGCGCCCTTCAGCGATGACGATGCTCCTGCCGCCGCGGGCCGTGGTGCGGGGGTCGTCCGGCAACTGGGCCCTGCAGTCCGCGCTGGACCGCCGCGGCCTCGGTCCGGTGGCAGGTGTGGACGAGGCGGGCCGCGGTGCCTGCGCGGGGCCGCTCGTGGTGGCGGCCTGCGTCCTTCGTCCGGGTGATGCCGCGAAGTTCGACGGCTTGACGGACTCGAAGCTGATGACCGCGCTCGCGCGTGACCGCATGTACGACAAGGTGCTCTCGCGCGCGGTGGACCACGCGGTGATCGTGGTGCCCGCGTCCGAGGTGGACCGGATCGGCATCCACGTGACGAACATCGAGGGCATGCGGCGAGCGGTCGCGCAGCTGGCGACGCATCCTGGGTACGTGCTGACCGACGGTTTCCGCGTGCCGGGGCTGACCGCGCCTTCGATGTCCGTGCTGAAGGGCGACCAGGCGGCGGCGTGCGTCGCGGCGGCGTCGATCCTGGCCAAGGTGACCAGGGACCGCATCATGGCGGACCTGCACGGGTCGTATCCGGTGTACGGGTTCGACGTGCACAAGGGTTACTGCACGCCCGAGCACACCGCCGCGTTGACGGAGCACGGGCCGTGTGCGGAGCATCGCTGGTCGTATGCGAACGTGACATCGGCGGCGCTGGCCCACGGCATGACGGCGCCGCACAGGGTGGCGCGCAGCGTGGCCGCGACAGCAGTAGTCCAGAATGGGGCACTCCCGATTTCCATCGGGGAGCTCGCGACGAGGGAGGGCGCGGAACAGATGACCCGCGCGGAGGCGTAATGAGTGCAGAGGATCTCGAGAAGTACGAGACCGAGATGGAGTTGTCGCTGTACAAGGAGTACCGCGACATCGTCAGCCAGTTCTCGTTCGTCGTGGAGACCGAACGAAGGTTCTACCTGGCCAACTCGGTGGACGTGCAGGTCCGCAACGCCGACGGCGAGGTGTACTTCGAGGTGCGGATGTCCGATGCGTGGGTGTGGGACATGTACCGTCCCGCGCGCTTCGTGAAGAACGTCCGAGTGATCACGTTCAAGGACGTCAACGTGGAGGAGCTGGACAAGCCGGACCTCCGCCTGCCGGACAGCGGGCCGTTCCCCACGTAGCACACCCCACCGACATTCCGGGCCGAGTCGACCCCGACTCGGCGTGACCTGTCCACAGCCCCGGACTTGTCCACAGATCACCACCAAGGCCGGTTCCCACCCCGCCCCACCCTGCAAGGTCGTACCCGAAGACCTTCCAGGGAGGCGAGGAACCATGGCAGTGATCACCCGCAACCGGAACCACGAGCTCGGCCGCAAGGGCGAGGACGTCGCCTGCGAGTTCCTGGAGAACCAGGGCCTCGTGGTGCTGTCGCGCAACTGGGCGTGCCGCGACGGTGAGCTGGACGTCGTCGCGACAGACGGCGACCAGCTCGTCGTCTGCGAGGTGAAGACCAGGTCGAGCGACTGGTTCGGCGGTCCGGACGAGTCGGTGTCGCCTGCCCAGCTGGACCGGGTGCGCAAGCTGGGCATGCGGTGGCTGGCCGCGTACCGGGTCGGCTGGTGCCGGGTGCGCGTCGATCTGGTGTTCGTGCTCTGGCAACCCGACGGCCAGGTCAGCCTGCGGCACCTGCGGGGTGCCTGATGGGCCTCGCGCGGTCGTGGTCAGTCGCCCTGTTCGGCGTCGACGGCCTCGCGGTGGAGATCGAGGCCGACGTCGGCACCGGCCAGCCGAAGACCCAGCTGCTGGGCCTGCCGGACGCGGCGCTGCACGAGTCGAAGGAACGCGTCAAAGCCGCCGTGCGCAACAGCGCCGAGGAGTGGCCGAAGCAGCGGGTGGTGCTGGGCCTGTCCCCGGCCGCGATGCCGAAGGGCGGCTCGGGCTACGACCTGGCCATCGCGTGCGCGACCCTGGCCGCCGCGAACACCGTTCCGTCCGAACGCCTGGCGGGCACCGTCCTGATCGGCGAGCTGGCACTGGACGGCCGCGTCCGGGCGGTCCGAGGGGTGCTGCCGTCCCTGCTGGCGGCGCGTCGCGCGGGCCTGTGCCGGGCGGTGGTGCCGACGGAGACCCTGCCCGAGGCCGCATTGGTCGACGGCGTGGAGCTGCTGGGCGCGACCCGCCTGGCCGAGGTGCTGTCGTGGCTGCGCGGCGCCGACGACGTCTTGACTTCACCGCCGACGCCGGCGGAGCAACCACTGCCCGCGTCACCGGACCTGGAGGACGTGCTGGGCCAGCCGGAGGCCCGCTGGGCACTGGAGGTCGCGGCGGCAGGCGCCCACCACCTCCTCCTGACGGGCCCGCCGGGCACCGGCAAGACCATGCTGGCCCAGCGCCTGATCGGTCTGCTGCCACCGTTGACCAACGACGAGGCGCTGGCGGTGACGGCGGTGCACTCGGTGGCGGGCATGCTCACCCCGGAGTCCCCGCTGGTGACGTTGCCGCCGTACGTGTCCCTGCACCACTCGACGTCCATCGCGGCGTTGGTGGGCGGCGGCGCGGGCCTGGCGAAGCCGGGTGCGGTGAGCCGGGCCCACCGAGGCGTTCTGTTCCTGGACGAGGCGTGCGAGTTCGGGCCCCGCACGCTGGAGGCCTTGCGCACGGCGTTGGAGGAGGGCGAGGTGCGCCTGGCCCGGCGTGACGGCATCGTCCGCTACCCGGCCCGCTTCCAGTTGGTGATGGCCACGAACCCCTGTCCGTGCGCCCCGCCCAAGGAGATCGACTGCTGCTGCACCTCGACAGTCCGCCGCCGCTACTCGGCCAAGCTGTCGGGTCCGCTGCTGGACCGCGTGGACCTCCGCGTGCGCATGCGCCCCCTGACGGCGATGACGGGAGCGGAAGCCGGCACCCCGGAACCCACGGGCCTGGTGCGTGAACGCGTGCTCAAGGCCCGCGCACGGGCGACCGCCCGCTGGTCCGCCCACGGCTACACCTGGACGACGAACGCGGAGGTCCCAGGCCCGGTGCTGCGCCGCGAGTTCGCCTTACCGCGCCAATCCACGAGTCTGCTGGACCGCGGCCTGGCCAGCGGCGTCCTGACGGGCCGAGGCGCAGACCGCTGCCTGCGAGTGGCGTGGACCTTGAGCGACCTGTCGGAGTCCGACCGCCCCACCGCCGACCACGTGGCCGCGGCCCTGGAGTTCCGCGAGCGGAGGTCGGCATGATCCCGTCCCAGCGATCAGCCCCGCCTTCGCTCCCGTCACCCCTGCCTCCGCGCCGCCCACCGACACCTCCGGCCCCGGAACCTCTCGTGCTGTCGGCGCGGTTCCACATCGACTGGGGCCGCCCGTGCACCTTCACCTGGCGCCCGCCACCACCGGGTTGCCAGGCCGACCGGCGGGGGCGCGGATGAACCTGCGCGACGTGCGCCTGGCCCGCGCGTACCTGTCACGGGTGGCCGAACCCCACGCGGGAGCGCTCTCCACCCTGGTGGCCGAGGTTGGTCCACTTGAAGCCGCCGCACTCGTGCGCGCGGGTGACGTCTCGCCCAGCGTGGCGAGCCAGACCTCGGCGAGACGCGCGCAGGAACAGGCCGAGGACGACCTCCAGCGCGTCAAGGCGAAGGGCGGCCGCCTGGTGATCCCGGAGGACGACGAGTGGCCGCGCTGGCCGTTCGTGTCCCTGGGCGTGGCCGCGTCCCACCGCAGATGCGGCGGCGAGCCACTGGCCCTGTGGGTCCGCGGCGACCACCGGCTGACCGACCTGGCCGAGCGCGCGGTCGCGGTCGTCGGCTCCCGCGACAGCAGCGGCTACGGCCAGCACGTCGCGACCGAACTGGCTCACGGCCTGGCCGCGGCAGGCGTGGTGGTCGTCTCCGGCGCGGCCTACGGCATAGACGGCGCCGCACACCGCGGCGCACTGTCCGCGGGCGGCACCACCGTCGCCGTGCTGGCCTGCGGCGTGGACGTCGCCTACCCAGCAGGCCACCAGGGCCTGCTCGCCAAGATCGCCCAGGCAGGCGTGGTCGTCAGCGAGTACCCGCCGGGCGTCCAACCGGCCCGCCACCGCTTCCTGACCCGCAACCGCCTGATAGCCGCCTTCGGCGCGGGCACAGTCGTAGTGGAAGCCGCGCGCCGCAGCGGCGCGAAGAACACGGCCGCCACCACCCTGGCCCTGGGCCGAGTCCTGATGGCAGTACCGGGCCCGGTCACCTCCCTGAGCTCAACGGGCTGCAACGAACTCCTGCGCTCAGGCGACGCCGTCCCAGTCAGCAACGTCGCCGAAGTCGTCGAGTCGATAGGCCGCTTCGGCGACGACCTGGTCGAACCCACCACCCGCACCACACACGACCTGGGCCCACCCCAAGGCGAAGCCATGCGCGTCTACGAAGCCCTAGGCCTGCGCGACGGCTTCAGCCCAGAAGCCATCTCAGTCGAGTCGGGCGTAGAACTCCCACGCGTCCGAGCCCTACTACCCGAACTGGAACTAGCAGGCCTAGCCCAACGAGAAGACTCAGGCTGGCGCCGCCTATCCCCACCCCAACCTCAATCCCAACCCCAATCCCAACCCGCCTAACCAACCCCACCCCACCAACTCCACCCACACACCACGCCAACCAGCCATCCACGCCCCCGAGCCAAGCCCGCCGCAGTACCGGGCGCCGCCGAGCGAAGCGCGCCGTGCCGGGCGCTGCGCTCTGGCCAGCCGGGCACACCGCCAGCCGGGCATGCCGCCTAGCCGGCACGCCGCCCAGCCAGGCACACCGACTGGCAAGCGGTCCGACTGGCAAGCGGGCCGACTGGCAAGCGGGCCGACTGGCAAGCGGGCCGACTGGCAAGCGGGCCGGTGGCCAGCCACTCCGCCGAACCTGGCGCTTTGCCGAGGGAGGCACACCGGCTGGTGAAGCGGTCCGCTTTGCCAGTCGGCCCGATTGGTCAGGTGCCTCGCCTGCCGTGCGCTTCGGCCAGCTAGGCACACCGCCAGCCAGGCACACCGACTGGTGAAGCGAGCCGACTGGCAAGGCGGCCGGTTCGTCAGCCGTGTCGCCGTGCCAGCCGCTCCGCCCAGCCCGGCGCTTTGCCGAGCCAGCCACACCGACTGGTCAAGCGACCCGCCTGGTCAGCCGGCTGACTAGCCAAGTGGTTCGCCTGCCCATGCGCTTCGCCCAGCCATGCGCGCTGGCTGGCGGAGTGCTCAAGCAGGACCGGGGCGAACCGGCTGGTCAAGGCGCCTGCTCGCGAGTTGGCCGCTTGCGGCGAGTCCGTCGGCTGGCCTGACGGTTCGGCTGGCGGGCATGGTCGGTGCGGGCGCAGCCATGTGGGCGTGCACAGGTGTGTGGTGGGTGCGGGCGTGTGGCCGGAGTGCTCGCTGGCGACGGTCGAGCCGCACCGCGGTCCTCGAGGATTCGCGGCGGAAGCCCGTCGTGCGGGGGAAGTGCCTGCACGCGTGCGGCACACGCATCGCCAAGGCTGGCCGGCGCGCGGGGGGTGCGGCGTGCGGTGGATGCGGTTGTGGATGCATGGCGTATCCGTGGTGGAGGCAAAGCATTCCCGTTGAATGGGAATCGGTCGCGGAGAGAGGAGAAGTTGCTGACTCAACCAAGTTGGGAGCGCTCTCACTGCAACGCGGGGCGTGGCGGAACTTGACCACGGGGCTCCGGAGGCGCAGCGTCTCCGTCTATGTCCTCACCGCCGCCTGGTCGGACACGTCGTGCCGATCTTGTTCGCCTGCGCGAAATGCTGCCGGCGAGCGTTGCCGAAGCGTTGCGGCAGTACGAGCGGCACCTGACGCTCGAGCGGGATCTGTCGCCGCACACGGTGCGGGCGTACCTCGGTGACGTCGTGGCGTTGCTCGGGCACGTTGCTGGTGAGGAGCCGGAGAACGCGGACATCGGGCGGGTCGACCTGGCGCAGTTGAGGTCGTGGCTGGCGGCGCAGCGGGGTGCTGGTGCCAGTCGGACGACGTTGGCTCGGCGGGCGGCTGCTGCTCGGGCGTTCACGGGCTGGGCGGTGCGCAACGGGCATCTCGAGCAGGATCCGGGGCCCCGGCTCGCGGCACCGCGGCCGCATCGGACGTTGCCCAACGTGTTACGGGCTGACCAGGCGCGTGACGCGATGGACGCCGTATCCTCTGGCGCTTCTGAGGGCCATCCGGTTGCGCTGCGTGATCAGGCCGTGGTGGAGTTGCTGTACGCCACAGGCATTCGTGTCGCCGAGCTCTGTGGCCTGGATCTCGATGACGTGAACTACTCCCTAAGGGTGATTCGAGTACTCGGCAAAGGCGGGCGCGAGCGCACGGTCCCGTTCGGCGTTCCGGCCGAACGAGCTCTGCGGCGGTGGCTGGATCAGGGCAGGGAACACCTGGTCACCGCTGGTTCTCCGGCTGCGCTGTTTCTCGGGTCGCGCGGCGGTCGGATCAATCAGCGTTCCGTTCGGCGACTGGTACACGAGGTAGTCGCTGTGGTACCGGATGCGCCGGACATTGGGCCACACGGGTTGCGCCACTCCGCTGCGACCCATTTGTTGGAAGGAGGAGCGGACCTGCGCACCGTCCAAGAACTGCTTGGTCACGCTACGCTCGCAACGACTCAGCTTTACACACACGTCACTGTCGAACGGCTGAAGGCGATCCATGACCGAACCCACCCCCGTTCCTGACGCCTCAGGGGGAGGTTCGCGTACGGCGACCGTGCCCCCTGAACCCCTGGTGTCCGCGCCTGCGCAGAAGCGGACCAACGGGCACCGTCAGAACGGCGTGTCACGCACCGAGCAGACAGAGCCCGGTGCTGAGGAAGGGCCCGGTGCCGGCGAGGGCCAGCAGAACGACGAGGGCACCCTGAACGGCGAAGCCACCCCGAACGGCGAGGGCACTCCTGAAGAGGGCACCTCCGACGAGAGCACCCCCGACGAGGGCACACCCAGCGAGGCCATCTCGAACGAGGACACACCCAGCGACGAGGGCACGCCGAACGGCGTGACCCCTGCCGCGCACAAGCCGGACGTGCGGACCGGTGACGACGTCGAAGCCGGCATCGTCGCGCTGTGGCGCAGCTACGGCGAGTCGCGCGACCACAGCCAGCGCGACAAGCTCGTGCTGCACTACGCGCCGCTGGTCAAGTACGTCGCCGGTCGCGTGGGCACCGGTCTTCCCGCGCACGTCGACGTGGCCGACCTGATCCAGTCCGGCATCTTCGGCCTGGTCGACGCGATCGAGAAGTTCGAGCCCGAGCGCGGCCTCAAGTTCGAGACCTACGCGATGCAGCGCATCCGCGGTGCGATCTTGGACGACCTCCGTTCCCAGGACTGGGTTCCGCGTTCCGTGCGCAGCCGCGCCCGCGACGTCGAGCGCGCGCTCGAACGCCTCGGCGCCAAGCTGCAGCGCACACCGACCGACCGCGAGCTCGCCGCAGAGCTCAAGATCGGTCTGGCCGAGCTGCGCGAGCTGTACGGCCAGCTCCAGCTCACCAGCGTCGTCGCGCTGGACGAGCTCATCGCGCCGAACAAGGGCGGCTCCTCACTCGCGGAGTCGCTGCCCGACGAGGGTGCCGAGGACCCCGTCGCGAGCCTGGTCGACCAGGACAGCCGCCGCCAGCTCGCCGACGCCATCGCCCAGCTCGCCGAACGCGACCGCGTGGTCGTCACGCTGTACTACTTCGAGAACCTGACGCTCGCCGAGATCGGCAAGGTCCTCGGCGTCACCGAGTCCAGGGTCTGCCAGCTGCACACCCGAGCCGTCCTGAGGTTGCGGACGAAGCTCAACGAGCAGACCGAGGACTGACCCCGCCGGAGCCGCCGGGAGTTGAGCCCACAGCTCCCAGGCGGGTCAGCGGAAGCAGCCGAGCCCGGCCGGACGACACCAGGCGCAGCGGGTTGACGTACTCGTGGCCACGCCGAGCGCCCCAGTGCAGGCAGCTGAGACACCCCGGATGGCCTCCCACCAGCGTGCCGATCACCTCCCCTCGATGAACTCGCTGGCGCACCGCGACGACGGGCGAGACCGGTTCGTACGTCGTCCGCAGGCCGCCGTGGTCGAGCGACACCAGCTCCCGGTCGGCCAGGACCCCCGCGAACACGACCACCCCGTCGCCCGCGGCCTGCACCTGAGCCCCGACCGGCGCGCCCAGATCCACCCCGCGGTGCCCAGGCCCGTAGGGCGTCGCCGGGGGAGTGAAGGCGCGCACGACCGGGTGCGGTGGCGCGAGCGGCCAGCCGTACCGCCCGGTCGACGCCGGGGGCGGGAGCAGCAGCAGTGCGACGAGCAGGGGAATCGGCATGGTCAAACGGTCTCGCGAAAGCTTGCTCGTGTGGTGTCGGGACCAGCTAACTGTGGACAACTGCGGGGTTGTGGATAAGTCCGGTCCGGCGCCAGGGGCCGATTCGAAGTTTGTCCGGGTGTGGGCGTAGACTGTTGGGCGCGTCCCGTGTAAGCGCGGGACGACTTCGCGTGCCAACGCAGATCCGACCAGGCAATTGAGCGTGGTCGAGTCACGACGTCTGAACGGTCCCGGCAGCAATGCCACGGGTACGGGCGTCGGCGCGGGTACCAGGGCGGTCAGCCACAGGGCCGGCCGCGACAACCGACATGCGCGTCCACCAGGACGCGTCCGACAGACGAGGTGCGAACCGGCCATGGCCGTCGTAACCATGAAGCAGCTGCTCGACAGCGGCGTGCACTTCGGGCACCAGACCCGGCGCTGGAACCCGAAGATGAAGCGCTACATCCTCACCGAGCGCAACGGCATCTACATCATCGACCTCCAGCAGACGCTGACCTACATCGACCGGGCGTTCGAGTTCGTCCGCGAGACGGTCGCGCACGGTGGCTCGATCCTCTTCATCGGCACCAAGAAGCAGGCGCAGGAGGCCATCGCCAACGAGGCGCTCCGCGTCGGCATGCCCTACGTGAACCAGCGCTGGCTGGGCGGCATGCTCACCAACTTCTCGACGGTCCACAAGAGGCTTCAGCGGCTCAAGGAGCTGGAGTCGATGGAGCAGACCGGCGGCTTCCAGGGTTTCACCAAGAAGGAAATCCTGATGATGAACCGCGAGAAGGACAAGCTGGAGCGCACGCTCGGCGGTATCCGCGACATGTCCAAGGTGCCCAGCGCCGTGTGGATCGTGGACACCAAGAAGGAGCACATCGCGGTCGGTGAGGCTCGCAAGCTGAACATCCCGATCGTCGCGGTGCTCGACACCAACTGCGACCCGGACGAGGTCGACTACCCGATTCCGGGCAACGACGACGCGATCCGCTCGGCCGCCCTGCTGACCAAGGTCGTGGCCGAGGCCGCCGCCGCCGGTCTCATGGCCCGCTCGGGCGCTCGCCAGAACGCCGCCGACGGCCAGGACAAGCCGGAGCCCGGTGTCGCGAGCGACGAGCCGCTGGCGGAGTGGGAGCAGGAGCTCCTGACCAACACCTCGGCCGAGACCCCGGCCCCGGTTGAGGCCGCGGCTCCGGCCGAGCAGCCCGTCCAGTCCTGATTTCCCCCACGCCCTGCCCGCGCACAAGCGGGCAGGGCGTGGCTTGAGCGCGTACATCGCAGAAGGAAAACGATGGCGAACTACACCACCGCGGACGTCAAGAAGCTCCGCGAGCTGACCGCCGCCGGCATGATGGACTGCAAGAAGGCGCTGGACGAGTCGGACGGCGACTTCGAGAAGGCCGTCGAGATCCTGCGCATCAAGGGCGCCAAGGACGTCGGCAAGCGCGCTGAGCGCACCACGTCCAACGGCCTCGTCGCCGTCCAGGACGGTGCGATGGTCGAGCTGCGTTGCGAGACCGACTTCGTCGCCAAGAACGCCGACTTCATCGCACTGGCGGACGAGATCGTCGGGATCGCCAAGGCCAACAAGGTCGCCGACGTCGAGGCTCTCAAGGCCGTCGAGGTCGACGGCAAGACCGTCGACGCGCTGGTTCAGGAGTTCTCCGCCAAGATCGGCGAGAAGCTCGAGCTGGCCAAGGCCGTCGACTTCGACGGCACCGTCTCGGTCTACCTGCACAAGCGTGCGGCCGACCTGCCGCCCGCCGTCGGCGTGCTGGTCGAGTACACCGGTGACAACGCCGAGGTCGCCAAGGGTGCGGCGATGCAGATCGCCGCGATGCGCCCGAAGTTCGTCACCCGTGACGAGGTCCCGGAGGACCTGGTCGCGAACGAGCGCCGCATCGCCGAGGAGACCGCTCGCGAGGAAGGCAAGCCGGAGGCGGCGCTGCCCAAGATCGTCGAGGGTCGCGTCAACGGCTTCTTCAAGGACGTCGTGCTCCTCGAGCAGGCTTCCGTGACCGACAGCAAGAAGACGGTCAAGGCTCTTCTGGACGAGGCCGGCGTGACGGTGACCCGTTTCGCTCGGTTCGAGGTCGGCCAGAGCTGATTCGCATGAGGGCGGGGTTGCAGGCACAGGCGACCCCGCCCTTGGCGTGTCTACGGACTTCACTCTGGTGAGGTGTGTTCGCGGAAAGCACGAACCGGGTCGTTCCGCGAGACAGTGGGGAGACCCCCACACCCCCAGGCCCAAATGGCGCGAGGAGAAGGACCTGTGAGCGAAGAAGGTAGCCACGGCTACAACCGGGTGATGCTCAAGCTCGGCGGCGAGATGTTCGGTGGCGGCGGCGTCGGCGTCGACCCCGACGTCGTCCAGACGGTCGCGAAGCAGATCGCCGCGGTCGTCCGCTCCGGTGTCCAGGTCGCCGTCGTCATCGGTGGCGGCAACTTCTTCCGCGGCGCCGAGCTCCAGCAGCGCGGCATGGACCGCTCCCGCGCCGACTACATGGGCATGCTCGGCACGGTCATGAACTGCCTGGCGCTGCAGGACTTCCTCGAGCGCGAGCACGGCATCGACACCCGCGTGCAGACCTCCATCCAGATGACGCAGGTCGCCGAGTCCTACATCCCTCGCCGCGCGATGCGTCACCTCGACAAGGGCCGTGTCGTGATCTTCGGCGGCGGCGCGGGTCTGCCGTACTTCTCCACGGACACCACGGCCGCCCAGCGCGCGCTGGAGATCGGCTGCGAGATCGTGCTGATGGCCAAGGCCGTGGACGGTGTCTACACCGCCGACCCCAAGGTCGACCCGGACGCGCTGATGTTCGACAACATCACCCACCGCGAGGTGCTGGAGCGCGGCCTCAACGTCGCCGACGCGACCGCGTTCAGCCTCTGCATGGACAACAACATGCCGATCCTCGTTTTCAACCTCCTCACCGAGGGGAACATTGCGCGCGCGGTGCGTGGTGAGAAGATCGGAACCCTGGTGAGTACCCCCGGTGGGCGGCCGTCCTTCTAGACCTGCTGGGATCAGGCCAGACGGGTTTTCGGGACAGACGCACACGCAGAGCAAGGAGCAGTCGTGATCGACGAGACCCTCCTCGATGCCGAGGAGAAGATGGAAAAGGCCGTTTCGGTGGCGAAGGAGAACCTCGCCTCCGTCCGGACCGGTCGCGCGAACCCCTCGATGTTCTCGCGCATCGTCGTCGAGTACTACGGTTCGCCGACCCCGCTGAACCAGCTGGCGAGCGTCGCGATCCCCGAGGCGCGCATGGCTGTCATCAAGCCGTACGACACCACGCAGCTGAACTCGATCGAGAAGGCGATTCGCGACTCCGACCTCGGCGTGAACCCGAGCAACGACGGCACGATCATCCGCGTGGTCATCCCGCAGCTCTCCGAGGAGCGCCGCAAGGAGATGGTCAAGGTCGCCAAGACCAAGGGCGAGGAAGCGCGCGTCTCCGTGCGCGGCGTCCGCCGCAAGGCCAAGGAGGAGATCGACCGCCTCGTCAAGGACGGCGAGGTCGGCGAGGACGACGGTGCGCGCGGCGAGAAGGAGCTCGACTCCCTCACGCACAAGTACACCGCGCAGGTCGACGAGCTGGTGAAGCACAAGGAAACCGAGCTCCTCGAGGTCTGATGTTCCTGTTGGGTTCGCCCGGCCGAGTCGCCGTTGGCGTGGTTGCATTGGCCGGGCGGAGGCCGTGATGGGAGCACAGGTGGCAGGGCAGCAAGACGCGGCCGCGTCCAAGCCGTCGAGGGCTGGACGCGATCTGCGGGCGGCGATCCTCGTCGGCGTCAGCCTCGGCGCCGTGATCATCGCCGCCCTGCTGACCTACCGGCACATCTTCATCGGCATCGTCGCCGCGGCCGTCGCGGTCTCGACCGTCGAGCTCGCCGGTGCGTTGAAGCAGCGCGGCATCAACATCGCGCTGATCCCGGTGCTCGTCGGCGGCCAGGCCATGATCTGGCTGTCCTGGCCGTTGGAGCGCACCGGTCTGATGACCGCGTTCGTGATCACCGTGCTCGTCTGCATGATCTGGCGATTCCGCGGCGGCTCCGACGGCTACCTGCGCGACCTGTCCGCCTCGGTGTTCACCGCCGCGTACCTCCCGTTGTTCGGCACGTTCGCCGCGATGCTCGTCGTCCCCGAGGACGGCGCGGGCCGCGCGTTCTGCTTCCTGATCGGCGTGGTGCTGTCCGACACCGGCGGCTACGCGGCGGGCGTGTTCCTCGGCAAGCACCCGATGGCGCCGACCATCAGCCCGAAGAAGTCCTGGGAGGGCTTCGCGGGCTCGATGGTCGCGGGCATGGTCGGAGGCGCGCTGACCGTCAGCCTGCTGATCGACGGCCAGTGGTGGCAGGGCGTCCTCTTCGGCGCGGTCCTCGTCATCACGGCCACCGCGGGTGACCTCGTCGAGTCGCTGATCAAACGCGACCTCGGCATCAAGGACATGGGCACGCTGCTGCCCGGCCACGGCGGACTGATGGACCGGATGGACTCACTCCTGCCGTCGGCCGTCGCGTCCTGGCTGCTGCTGCACCTGTTCGTGTCCTAGTCGTCGTACGGGTCATCGACCTCGGCACGAGGCTCGGCCTCGATCGCACGAGACTGGTCGACGACCGAGAACGCCATGTGGTTGTTGTCCTCGACCGTGGTGATCCGCCCGAACGGCGTGTCGTACGGCTCCACCGTGATCCGTCCGCCCAGCTCGACGACCCGGTTCGCCACCGCGTCGATGTCGATCTCCGGCGCGGAGTTGAAGTAGATCATCCAGTGCGGCTTCTGCCGGTACGGGAACTCGCGCCCCATGCGCTGCCTGCCGAGCACGTCCTGGCCCTCCACCGACCAGACCACGTAGTCGAAGCGGTGCCCGTCACCGATCTGGGTCATGTCGAAGTGGCACAGATCCCGGAAGAACGCGTCCACCGCCGCACCGTCACGCGTGTTCAGCTCGGCCCACGCGAACGCGCCGTGCCCGTTCGTGCCGAACCGCCAGTCCGGCGGCACGTGCCGGAAGCCGACGACCGCCCCCGACGGGTCCCTGATCAGCGTGGACTGCGTGTGATCTGCGATGTCCTCCGGGTTGCGCAGCACCGTGCCGCCCAGGTGGAACGCCTTCTCCGCGGTCGCGCGAGCGTGCGGCGTGAGCAGGTACAGCCGCCACGGTCCGGCCTGCTCGGCGGTGGGGAGCCCGGCGACGGGGATGCCGTCGACCATGGCCACGCAGTAGCCGGCGTCGTCGGCGTAGTGCCAGCCGAAGAGTCCCGTGTAGAAGTCGACAGCAGCACGGAGATCGGGGACGGGGAGTTCGACCCAGCACGGACTACCGGCGAGGAGCGGCGTCAGCTGGGGCGAGTTGGGTGCGATCGACACAACCGCCTCCTGCAAGGGGTGAAGATGCGATCACGCTACGCCGTCAAACAGCGAATCCGAACACTCCTCCAGCAACTACAGTGCCCCTGTGAGGGGATTTGTCCGTGCGGCGCTGGCCGCGGTGCGTCCGATCGACGTAGTGCCGAGCCCGAACATCTGGCACTGGCCGGAGGTCTACGAGGTCGAGAACCGCGCCCAGGACGTCGGCGGCGCGATCTGGGCCGCGCTGCGCGCGTCGTGCGACTGGGCCGGACTCGACGTGGTCGACGTCGGCTGCGGCACGGGCTTCCACCTGCCGATGTTCGCCGAGTCCGCGCGCAGCGTCCTCGGCGTCGAACCGCACAAGCCGCTCGTCGTGCGCGCCGAGCAGCGGGTCGCGTCGCTGCCCAACGCGCGGGCTGTTTCCGGTCCCGCACAACGGCTTCCGCTGTCCGACGCGAGCGTCGACCTGGTGCACGCGCGCACCGCGTACTTCTTCGGGCCTGGCTGCGAGCCCGGCATGCAGGAGGCTGATCGCGTGCTGCGTCCCGGTGGCGCGCTGGCGATCGTCGATCTCGACGGCACCGCCGAGCCGTACGGGCCGTGGCTGTGCGCGGACGAACCGCGCTACAACCCGTCACTGGTGGAGAAGTTCTTCTCCGACAACGGGTTCAGCTTGCAGCGCGTGGTCGCCGAGTGGCGGTTCGAACGGCGCGAGGACCTCGAGTCGGTGCTGCGCATCGAGTTCTCGGAGAAGGTCGCGGACCAGGCGATCGCGGCCACGCCGGGGCTGAGCTTCCCCGTCGGGTACCGCCTGCACGTGCGCCGCAAGCCGGCCGGGCTGATCGTCTGACGTGAAGATCCGCTCCGGGGTGTGGTTCGTCGAGCCGCACGTGCTCGACGAGGTTCGGCAGGAGGCGCGGCGGTCGACTCGGTGAGCGGCGGGTTCTGGCTGGAGCGCCCGAACCGGTTCGTGATCGTCTGGCCTGATCTGGGGCAGGCGTGCGAGACCGCGCTGATCGTCCTTGGCCAGATGGTCGGACTGCTCGAGCGGCGCAAGCAGGGGGCCAAGTACCTGTGCGTCTTCGGCGAGCGGATCTGACTACGATCAGGTTCGTGGAGAAGCGAAGCGCAGGCAGGCTCGGGCGGGACGTCGGCGTGGTGGGGCTGGGCTGCTGGCAGCTCGGCGCCGACTGGGGTGCGGTCGACGAGAGCGAGGCGCTGGCCTTGCTGCACGCCGCCGCCGACACGGGGGTCGACTTCTTCGACACCGCTGACGTGTACGGCGACGGCCGCAGTGAGACCCTGGTGGGCCGCTTTCTCAAGGAGCGCAAGGACTCGGGTGTCTTCGTCGCCACCAAGATGGGACGGCGGCTGCCCGCGCAGACCCCCGAGGGGTACAGCCGGGCGAACTTTCTGGAGTGGAACGACCGCAGCAGGCGCAACCTCGGCGTCGACACGCTCGACCTCGTCCAGCTCCACTGCCCGCCGACGCCCGTCTACCGCACCGACGAGGTGTTCGACACGCTCGACGAGCTCGTCGAGGCGCAGCGGATCGCCGCTTACGGCGTGAGCGTGGAGAAGGTCGAGGAAGCGCTGGCCGCGATCGCGCGCCCGAACGTCGCGAGCGTGCAGATCATCCTCAACGCGTTCCGGCTCAAGCCGCTCGAAGAGGTGCTGCCCGCGGCGGCGGCAGCAGGCGTCGCGATCATCGCGCGCGTGCCGCTCGCGAGCGGACTGCTGTCCGGGAAGTACACGAAGGACACGTCGTTCGGTGCGGACGACCACCGCAACTACAACCGCAACGGCGAGGCGTTCGACGTCGGCGAGACCTTCTCGGGTGTGCCCTACGACGTCGGCCTGGAGGCCGTCGAGCGGTTGCGTCCCCTCGTGCCTGGTGATGCGTCGATGGCGCAGTTCGCGCTCCGGTGGATCATCGACCAGCCGGGTGTGACCGTCGTGATCCCCGGTGCGCGCAACGTGGAGCAGGCCAGGGCGAACTCGGCCGCGGCTGAGCTGGCGCCGGTCGACTCGGTCGAGATCGAGAAGATCTACGACGAGCTGATCCGGCCGCACGTGCACGACCGCTGGTGAACTACGACTCCTCGGAGAGGATCGAGTAGAGCTTGCGCCGCAGCTCGTTGTAGAGCTGCGCGGCGCGGGCTTTCTGCGCCGACGTGCCTGCGTGGGAGATCTGCTCCATCGCACTGCCGAGCAGACGCACCGCGCTGCGCAGCTCGCCGTCGACCGGGTCTAGCTGGAAGCTCAGCACGTCCCACGGGGCGGCTTCGCCCTCGGTCGTGCCGATGTCCGTGAGGGAGAACAGCTTCTTGCCGCCCTCCTCGGTCGACGTGACAAAGCCCTCGTCGGCGAGCATCTGCAGCGTCGGGTAGATCGAGCCGGGACTCGGCGTCCACTGGCCGTCCGTGCGCCTGGCGATCTCCTGGATCATCTCGTAACCGTGCATCGGTCGTTCTGCGAGCAGGTGCAGGACGGCCGCGCGCATCTGACCGCGTCGCTGCCTGCCCCTGCCCCTTCCGCGGCCTTCGCCGAAGCCGTGCCCGTGTCCGAATCCCGGGCCATGGCCGTGACCAGGGCCTCCTCGGAAACCTCCGCCACCGCCGAACCCCTCCCTGCCGCCGAAACCGCGGAGATGGTGGCCGTGACCGTGCCTGTGCATGTGTTCGTTCATGTGTCGTCTCATGGCGCTAACGATATATCGTAAACTATCGGGATGCAACGGTAACTATCGGTAGCAGTCGGCAGGTGTCGCCTGCTGTCGTGAGTGCGGGGGCGATGGCTGGTGAGGCTCGGCGATGGTCATCGAGGTGTGGCGATGATCGGGAGCGCTCACCGACTATCGGTAACTATCGGTAGCTATCGCCGACGGTCGAAGTGTGTCGTCGACTATCGGTAAGTGCCGGGTGAATCTCATGGGACACTAGGTGTGCTATGACGTCTCTTCCCCTTGTCTTCGATGCGCCCAAGCGCGGCCTGCCGCCGCGCCACCTGGTGGACCTCACCCCCGCTGAACGGCAGGAAGCCGTTGAGCAGCTGGGGGAGAAGCCCTTTCGGGCGAAGCAGCTGTCGAACCACTACTTCGGCCGTCTGACCGTCGATCCGGCGGACATGACGGACATCCCGGCGGCGAGCCGGGACAAGCTGGTCAGCGACCTGATGCCGCCGCTCTTCACGACGGTGCGCAAGGTCACCTGTGACGAGGGGACGACCAGCAAGACGCTGCTCCGCGCGCACGACGGCACGCTCATCGAGAGCGTCCTCATGCGCTACCCGGACCGCGCGACGCTGTGCATCTCGAGCCAGGCGGGCTGCGGCATGGCGTGCCCGTTCTGCGCGACCGGGCAGGGTGGCCTGCAGCGCAACTTGTCTACGGCGGAGATCGTCGACCAGGTGCGCATGGGCGCGAAGGCGATGCGTGACGGCGAGCTGCCCGGTGGTCCGGGCCGGCTGTCCAACATCGTCTTCATGGGCATGGGTGAGCCGCTCGCGAACTACAAGCGGGTCATCGAGGCGGTGCGCCGGATCACGGAGCCCGCTCCGGACGGGCTGGGGATCTCGCAGCGCACGGTCACCGTTTCGACGGTCGGTCTGGTGCCCGCGATCCGGAAGCTGACCGAGGAGAAGATGCAGGTTCGGCTGGCGGTGTCGCTGCACACGCCGGACGACGAGCTGCGCAACACGCTGGTGCCGGTGAACACGCGGTGGGACGTCGCCGAGGTGCTGGAGGCCGCGCGTGGCTACGCGGACCAGACCGGCCGTCGCGTCTCCATCGAGTACGCGCTGATCCGGGACATCAACGACCAGCCGTGGCGGGCCGACTTGCTCGGCAAGAAGCTGCGCAAGCATCTCGGGCAGTTCGTGCACGTGAACCTGATTCCCCTGAACCCGACGCCGGGCAGCAAGTGGGACGCCAGCCCGAAGCCTGTCGAGCGCGAGTTCGTGCGGCGGGTGCGGGAGCAGGGTGTCGAGTGCACCGTGCGGGACACCCGCGGGCAGGAGATCGCGGCGGCCTGTGGCCAGCTCGCGGCCGAGGGCTGACCTGGGGGTAGATCCAAACCGGTTGACGGGCGCGGCACGCTGACCGGGTGAAGCTCGAAGGTCAACGCTGGCGCACGCTGCTCAGCACCGTCCGGCTGGGGCCCGACGAGTACCGGGTGATCCGGCCGCTGAAGCCGCTCTCGCACGCGCCGATGCACGAGGGCTACCTCGGCATGCAGATGACGGTGGACAAGACCACCGCGCGCACGCTGGCGATGGCCTGGGCGCTGGCGGCGCGGTCGCCGCGCACGATCGTTTACCTGCCGATGCGGCACAGCGACCGGCGCTGCAGTCTGTTCGGCACCGGCGAGGAGCGGCTGCTGGACCTCGTGCTGCTCCACCACAGCCTCGGGTTCCCGGCGTCGCGGTGGAAGGCCGTGCGCGCGAAGCTCGGCGCTGGGCGGCCGCACACCGTTGTCTCCCAAGGACTTCCCGAGGTCGAGTACGTCGTGGAGCACGACGACAGGGACGTGCTGCGGCACGACATCGCCGCCGACACGCTGTTCCTCGTCGGCAGCCGCAAGGCGTTCGAGTACTGGGGCGAGCCGTTGCGGGAGCTGGTCGAGGACTGCCCGCGGCACATGCACGAGGAACCGGGCACGCACTGCTGCGCCGAGGTGACGGTGGACGGGATGAGGCAGTGGCTGCACGTCGAATACTGCCTCGAACACCGCGTCAGGTAGTCCGTGCACGGTTGACATGTGACCATTTGGTCACCTATCGTCGGAACCGTGAACGACGACGATGACCGCGTCTTCAAGGCGCTGGCCGACGGGACCCGGAGGCGGCTGCTCGACCGGCTGTTCTCCAGGGACGGGCGGACGCTGTCCGACCTCGAGTCCGATGTGGACATGACGAGGTTCGGTGTCATGAAGCACCTGCGCCAGCTGGAGGACGCCGGTCTCGTCGTCACGCGGAAGTCCGGCCGGGAGAAGCTGCACTTCCTCAACGCCGTCCCCATCCGGCTCATCCACGACCGATGGATCGACAAGTACACCGAACCGCAGGTCGCGGCGCTCGCCGACCTGAAGATCGAGTTGGAGAATCCGATGACCACGACCGAGACCGGCACGACCGTGCAGGTGCACCGCGTCTTCATCAAGGCGACGGCGCAGGCGATCTGGACCGCCATCACCGACCCCGAGTGGAGCCAGAAGTACGGCTACCGCGGCGTGGTCGACTACGACCTGCGGCCGGGCGGCGCGTTCAAGACGCTCGCCGGCGACAACATGCCCGGCATGGAGTCCGACGCGTGCGTCGTCGAGGGCGAGGTCGTCGAGGTCGACCCGCCGCACCGCCTCGTGCAGACCTGGCGGCCGACGTGGCTCGACGAGGCCTTCACCACGGTCACCTACGAGATCAAGGAAGGCGAGAACGGCGTCTGCTCGCTGACGCTGACCCACGACGTGCACGACGCGCCGCTCACCGGGGCGCAGGTGTCCGGCAACGTCGAGGGCGCGGGCGGCGGCTGGCCCGAGGTGCTCAGCGACCTCAAGTCGCTGCTGGAGACCGGGAACAGCCTGTACGCGTAGCAACGCGAGGTGGCCGGTGCGCGGCAAACGTCCGCGCACCGGCCGGTGCTCACGACAGGCGCCGCGGCGCGGCCAGATACCATGCCCCGCCGTGGGGGAACAGAACAGGCTGGTCGCGGGCCGCTACGCGACGATCCGCGAGCTGGGCCGGGGCGGGATGGGCGTCGTCTGGCTCGCCGAGGACCAGGTGATCGGTCGTCAGGTCGCGCTCAAGGAGCTGCGCACCTCGTCGAAGACCGACATCGAACGCGTGCTGCGCGAGGCCCGCACGGCGGGCAAGCTCAACAGCCCCCACGTCGTCGGCATCCACGACGTGATCTCCGAGCACGGCGTCACGTACCTCGTGATGGAACTCGTCGAGGCGCCAACGCTTTCCGACCTGATGGCCCGCGAGGGCGCGCTGCCGGAAGCCCGCGTCGCGGACATCGCGCTCCAGGTGCTCAGCGCGCTGGAAGCCGCGCACGCGGCGGGCATCGTGCACCGGGACGTCAAGCCCAGCAACATCATGGTGCTCCCGGACGGACGCGCGAAGCTCGCCGACTTCGGCATCGCCCGCGCCATGGACGACCCCGGCCTCACGGCCACCGGCGGCATCATGGGCTCGCCCGGCTACATGGCCCCCGAGCTGTTCGCCGGTGACCCGCCCTCACCCGCCAGCGACCTGTGGGCGTTGGGCGCCACCATGTTCCACGCCGTCGAGGGCCGGTCGCCGTTCACCCGCGAGACGACCGCGGCGACCATGCACGCGATCATGTACGACCGGCCCGCACTCAGCCGCGCCGACGGCCCGCTCGCGTCGGTGATCATGGGCCTGCTCACGCCGGTCGGGCAGCGGCTCACCGCGGCCCAGCTGCGCGCGCACCTCCAGGACGGCACCCGAGCGGTGCGGCCCGCGGACACCGTGATCGTCGAGGCGCCGACCTCACTCGTCACCCCGGCCAGCACGGCGCCCAGCTGGGCGCAGAGCTGGGACGACGAGGAGAAGCCCAAGTCCCGGCGCAAGATCGGCATCATCGCGGGTGCGGCGGCGGTCGTCGTCGTGGTGGCGCTGGCCGCGGTGTTCCTGATCAAGCCGGACCAGCAGACCGGAACGGCCGCCGCGCAGCAGGGCACCGACCCGGCGTCGTCCTCGGCAGCGGCGTCGTCCACCCCGGAGAGCAGCGCGTCGTCGGCACCGAGCAGCGCGCCCAGCAGCAGCGCCGGCCCGACGTCGTCGAACGCGGCGGCAGGCCCGAAGCCCACCCAGTCCGCGCCGAACAACCCGGTGCCGACGACCACGAAACCCAAGCCGCCGAGGGAAACCCTCCCGCTGGCGCGGTACCGCAACGGCGGCGGCTGGCACTACAGCGGCACCTCGCGCGTCCCGGTCCCGGCGGGCTTCAGCGTCGAGAACACCGGCGGGCTCGGCAAGCTGCTCGCCAACCCCGAGGCCGACACCAAGCCGCTGTACACGTGCCGGGTCAACAACAGCGAGGACCGGATGTCCTCGGGGTCGTCGACCTGCGAGAGCCAGACGGTGTACGGCACGCTCGGCTACGTCTTCAGCAAGAAGCCGGCCGACGTCGAGGTGCTGCCGCTGTTCCGCTGCAACATGGGCGGTCACCACTTCGACTCGGTCACCACGAACTGCGAGGGCTACCAAGTCGAGTTCCAGTTCGGGTGGGTCGTTCGATGATCGTCGCCGGCCGCTACCGCAAGCTCCGCGAGCTGGGCCGGGGCGGCATGGGCGTCGTCTGGCTGGCCGAGGACCAGGTGATCGGCCGTCAGGTCGCGCTCAAGGAGCTGCGCACCACGTCCGCGGGCGAGCACGAGCGGGTGCTCCGCGAGGCGCGCACGGCGGGCCGCCTGAACAGCCCCCCACGTCGTCGGCATCCACGACGTGATCACCGAGCACGGCGTCACGTACCTGGTGATGGAGCTGGTCGAGGCGCCGACGCTGGCCGACGTCATGGCCCGCGAGGGCGCGCTGCCGGAGGACCGCGTCCGGGACATCGCGCTCCAGGTGCTGACCGCGCTGGAGACGGCGCACGCAGCCGGGATCGTGCACCGGGACGTCAAGCCCAGCAACATCATGGTGCTGCCCGACGGCCGGGTGAAGCTCGCGGACTTCGGCATCGCCCGCGCCATGGACGACCCCGGCCTGACCGCCACCGGCGGGATCATGGGCTCGCCCGGCTACATGGCGCCCGAGCTGTTCGCGGGCAAGGCGCCGTCACCCGCGAGCGACCTGTGGGCGCTCGGCGCGACGATGTTCCACGCCGCGGAGGGCCGGTCCGCGTTCGCGCGGGACACGACCGCGGCGACCATGCACGCGATCATGTACGAGGCACCGCGGCTCGAGCGGACGACCGGGCAGCTCGCGTCGGTGGTCATGCGGCTGCTCACCCCGGTCGAGCAGCGGCTCACCGCGGCCCAGCTGCGCGAACACCTGCAGGACGGCACCCGTGCGGTGCGGCCGGTCGAGGCCGACACCGTGATCATCGAGGCACCCACGACATTCGTCACCGCGCGCCCGTCCGACACCCGCCCGAACCCGGACGGTCAGCCGGCGCGGCGCAAGACCGTGATCATCGCGGGCACGGCGGCCGCCGTGGTCGCGATCGCGCTCGCCGCGTTCTTCGTGCTCGAACCGGATGGCCGGAACGGGACGGCCGCGGCCGGGCAGAACCCCGCGGTCCCCGGCACCTCGACGAGCACGAGCACCGCCGCGTCGTCGAGCACTCGGCGAAGCCGCAGGAGCCGACGAAGCCGGCCACCAGCGCGGAGAAGCCGAAGCGCAAGACGCTCGCGATCACCCGCTACCACGACACGAAGTGGCACTTCAGCGGCACGCCGAACGTGGCGGTCCCGCCGGGGTTCTCGCACGTGGACGGCCCGCTCGGCTGGCTCGCGGCCAGCCAGGAGGCGAACACCCGGCCGCTCTACGCGTGCAAAGTGAAGGACAGCGAGGACTGGATGACGTCGCTCGACGCGGCGTGCGAGGGTCAGACCAGGGAGTTCCAGTTCGGCTGGGTGCTCGCCGGAGCGTGACGGACTAGCGGCGCCAGGAGGTGCGGCCGCGCACGCCGTCCCAGACCAGGAACAGGATGATCGAGGTGCCGGTCGCGATCAGCCACAGGTCCTCGGTGAACCCGTGGTGGTTGCCGATCAGCATCGCGAAGCAGAACAGGGCGGAGATCACCCCGGCGATCCGGACGGCCTTGGGGAAGGTGCCGTGCCAGCCCCACTCGGCCGAGGGCTCGTCGTGGGTGTCGACGGCGGGACGCTTGTCCAGCTCCGAAGACGAAGACACAGTTCCTCCACAGCTCATCCGGTGACGGCGTCATCGTCGCACACGATCGAGTCCCCGACGGTGTGAGGTCGCGCGCGTGCGGCTGTCAGCGGCGGCCGGACTCGTCTACCCTCGGCCGCGGCCACACACATCCGATCTCTAAGGCGCCAGGATTGACCGGCTTCCAGCCCGCTGAGGCAAGCACTCCCGACACCTACGCCCCGGTCGAGATCGGTCTCCACGGGGTGACGAAGCGCTTCTCCGACCAGGTCGCCGTCGACGGCATCGACCTCGAGGTGCACGAGGGCGAGTTCTTCTCGGTGCTCGGCCCGTCCGGCTGCGGCAAGACGACCGTGCTGCGGATGATCGCCGGGTTCGTCGACCCGGACGAGGGCCGCATCGAGCTCGACGGCAACGACATGGTCGGCGTCCCGCCCTACCGGCGCGACGTCAACACGGTCTTCCAGTCGTACGCGCTGTTCCCGCACATGTCGGTGTGGGACAACGTCGCGTACGGCCTGCGCCGCAAGAGCGTCCGCGGCGCCGAGCTGACCAAGCGGGTGGGGGAGCACCTCGAGCTCGTGCGGCTGTCGGAGTTCGCGAAGCGCCGTCCGGCCCAGCTCTCCGGTGGGCAGCAGCAGCGCGTCGCGATCGCCCGTGCACTGGCCGCGGGCCCGCAGCTGCTCCTGCTCGACGAGCCGCTCGGCGCGCTGGACGCCAAGCTGCGCAAGGAGTTGCAGATCGAGCTGATGCGCATCCAGCGCGAGGTCGGCACGACGTTCCTCTACGTCACGCACGACCAGGAGGAGGCGCTGGTGCTGTCGCACCGGATCGCCGTCATGAACGCGGGCAAGGTCGAGCAGGTCGGCTACCCGGAGGACGTCTACGAGCGCCCGGCGACCCGGTTCGTCGCCGGGTTCATCGGCACGTCCAACATCCTCGACGCGACCGTGTCCGGTGTGGACGGTGCGTGGGTCGAGCTGGACGCGCCGGGCGTCGAACGGCTGCGGGCGCGGCTGAACCAGACCGCGCGGCACGGCCAGCGGGTCGCCGCGACGGTCCGCCCGGAGAAGGTGCACCTGTACGACGACGCGACCGAGCCGCCCGCGGGCTGGTGCGTGCTGCGCGGTGTCGTGAAGGACGTCGTCTACACCGGGGTGTCCACTCAGTTCGTCGTGGACACGCCGGCCGGTGGCGAGCTGGTGGCGTTCGTGCAGAACGCGCGCAGGATCGACGACGCGGGCGCACCGGGCCAGCCCGTGCGCATGGCGTGGGACCCGGAGTTCACCGTGCTGCTGGAGAAGAGTGCTGATGACTGACGACAAGGTCCGGATCGCGCGCCTGTGGGACGCCGCGAGCCCGCGGGTGACGCGCCGCAGCATGCTGCGCACCATGGCGTTCTTCGCGCTCGCCGCGCAGGGTGCCGCCGCGTGCGGTGTCGGCGCGGCACCGTCGGGCAGCACGTCCGGCCCGGCGACGGGGGTCAAGGCGTCCAACCTCAAGCAGGAGCCGAAGCTCAACTTCTACAACTGGACGGACTACATCGCGCCGGACACGTTGTCGGGCTTCAAGACGGCGACCGGCATCGAGGTCACCTACGACAACTTCAGCACCAACGACGAGATGGAAGCCAAGATCGCGTCCGGCTCGGCCGGGTACGACCTGGTGGTGCCGAGCGACAACTTCCTGCGCCGCTTCCTGCGGTCCGGGCTCGTCCAGCCGCTGGACCACGAGCTGCTGCCGAACCTGAAGAACCTGGAGAAGCGGTTCGCCGACGCGGACTACGACCAGGGCAACGAGTACTCGGTGCCCTGGGCGTGGGGCACGACCGGTCTCGCCTACTCGAAGTCGCAGATCGGCGGTGAGGTCACCGGTTTCTCCGCGTTCGACCTGCCGAACGCGGACAAGCGCTGCACGATCCTCGACGAAGCGCGCGACGGCCTGGCGCTGGGCCTGCTGAAGCTCGGCCACGACCCGAACACCACGGACGCCGAGCAGATCAGCGACGCGGCGGACTTCCTGCTGTCGTTGAAGAAGAAGCTCGGCCAGATCACCTCCGACGTGATCGAGCCGCTCACCTCCGGTCAGGTCCGGCTCGCGCAGGCGTACTCCGGTGACGCGTTCCAGGCACGGGAAGCGAACGCCGACGTCGCCTACGCGATCCCGACGGAGGGTGGCATGTCCTATGTGGACGTGCTGTGCATCCCGAAGGACGCGCCCCACGCCGAGAACGCCCACAGGTTCATGGACTACGTCCTCGGCGCGGAGGTCGGCGCCGCGCTCTCCAACGCGGTCCGCTACGGCAGCCCGAACGCGGCCGCCAAGCCGATGATCGAGAAGGAGCTGCTGGAGGACCCGCTGGTCTACCCCTCCGATGACCAGTTGAAGAAGCTGCCCTTCACCAAGGATCTCGGCGGCGACGTCGAGGCCAAGTACGCGGACGCCTGGACGCGCGTCAAGACCGGCTGACCGGGAAGGTCGCCAGACCTCGGATCACCACCGAGTCGCGGTACGTCACCGGGCCTGCCTGGCGCAGGTCCGGCACCCGCTTCGCCAGCGCGCGGAACGCCACGTCGCCCTCCATGCGGGCGAGTGTCGCGCCGAGGCAGTAGTGGATGCCACTGGAGAACGCCAGGTGCTCCGGCTTGCGCACGCGCATGACGTCGAACCGGTTCGGGTCCGGGTAGACGGCCGGGTCGCGGTTCGCCGCGCCGATGATGATGTTCACCTCCTGGTCGACGCCGATCTGGCCGACGTCCTCGTGTGCGATGCGGGAGGTGAGCTGCACGGGCGGCGCCCAGCGCAGCACCTCCTCGACCACGTCCGGCGCCACGTCCGGGTTGGCCTTGAGGAACGCCCACTGGCTCGGGTGGTCGAGCAACGCCTTGGTGCCGTTGCCGATGAGGTTCACCGTCGTCTCGAACCCGGCCACGAGCAACAGCAGCAGCGTGCCCATCAGCTCGCGCGCGGTGAGCTCGCGCTCGGCTTCGGCCGCGACCAGTGAGCTGATCACATCGTCACCCGGCTTCGCACGCCGTTCCTCGATGAGGCGGGTGAACAGCGCGAGGACCTTCTCACTGGCCCGCATCATCTCCTCGCTGACGCCGCCGTCGAACGACGCGGCGACCAGCTTGCCGTAGTCGGCGAACTCGGTCGTGTCCTCGTCGGGAATGCCGAGCAGGTCGCTGATCACCGCGATCGGCAGCGGCGCCGCGAAGTCCGCGATGAGATCGAACTCGCCTTTGTCGAGCAAGGCTTCCGCGATCTTCTCGACGCGCGGGCGGTACTCGTCGATCCTCTTGGGACTGAACGCGGGCGCGGAGAGCCTGCGCAGCCTGGTGTGGTCGGGAGGATCGGCTTCCAGGAACGACTCGGGGAACACCTCGCTGGCGTTCGGATACGTGCCGTCGGTGTAGCGGACACCGAACCGGCGGTCCCGCAGGATCCTGTTCGACAGCTCGTAGCTCGTCGTGAGCCACATGCCGCCGTCGAGGATCAGCGGCCCCCGTGCCCGCATCCGCTCGTAGACCGGATGCGGGTCCTCGTGTCCGGACAGTTCTCTGAGCATCATTTCTCTGGGCATCATGTCGCTACCCCCTTCAACAGCGTGGTGAGCACGAGATGAGGCGCGTCGAGAGGTGCCAGCCGTCCGGCGGCGATCGACTCCCACGCGCTGTAGATCCCCGCGTAGAGCGTCTGGCCGATCCACCACGCGGGCAGGTCGGCGCGCAGCACGCCCGTCTCCTGCTGGCGTCGGATCGACTCGAGCGCGGGGGCGTCCATGGCCTCGATGCGGGCGGCGATGCGCTCGTCGCGTTCGAGGCCGGGGAAGCGGAGCAGGAACTCGACCCTGGGACCGAGCGGGATCAACGTCGTGATGAGCCCTTCCAGGTCACCGGGCTCGGTGTCGGACAGCGCGTCGTCGATGACGTCCAGCGCCGCCTCGGCGATCGCGACGATCAGGTCCTGCCGGGTCGGGAACCGCTTGTGCAACGTCGTCCTGCCGATGCCCGCCGCCTTCGCGACGTCGCCCAGCGTCGCGGTCTGGTCCTTCAGCAGGACGGTGGTGGCGATCTGCAGGAGGTGAACACTCATGTTCACAACGGTACACGAATGTTCACATGGCATCATGTGCGTTCGTGTCTCGATCGCGGTGGCTGAAGGCCAACGGCCTGCTACTTCCGACCGGAGTCTGGCTCGGGATCTTCCTCATCGCGCCGCTGGCGCTGGTCGTCCAGTTCAGCTTCGCCACGCGGGACACGGGTGTCGCGCGGGCCGTGCTGCCGTGGACGACCCAGGCGTACCTGACGGCGCTGAACCCCGCGTTCCTGCCCATCTTCCTGCGCACGCTCGCCTACGCGTTCGCCACGACCGCGCTGTGCCTGCTGCTCGGGTTCCCGCTGGCGTGGTTCATCGCGCGGCACGGCGGCCGGTTCCGCACCGTCCTGCTGGTGGCCGTGCTGATCCCGTTCTGGTCGAGCTACCTCGCCCGGATCTACGCGTGGAAGGCGCTGCTGGACGGCGACGGGCTGGTCAACCAGCTGCTCGGCGTCGTGGGGCTGGACCGCTCCGGCGGGTTCCTGCTGACGCACTCCGCCGTGGTGCTCGGCCTGACCTACGGGTTCCTGCCGTTCATGGTGCTGCCGCTGTACGTGGCGTGCGAGCGGTTCGACCACCGGCTCGTCGAGGCGTCGTTCGACCTCGGCCACGGCCGGGTGTCGACGTTCTTCCGGATCGTGCTGCCCGGCGTGTTCAGCGGGGTGCTGGCCGGGTCGCTGCTCGTGCTGGTGCCCGCGGCCGGTGACTTCGTGACGCCGCGGCTGCTCGGCGGCGTCGGCCAGTCGACGTTCGGCTCGGTGATCGACGACCAGTTCCGCGGCGGCAACAACTGGCCGCTCGGGTCGGCGATGGCCGTGCTGCTGCTCCTGCTCGTCGTGGCGGTGCTCGTCCTGCGCGGACGGCGCGGAGAGGACGTCCTGTGAACCGCAGGCCGTGGGTGCTCGGCGGTGTCGCCGGGCTGGTGTTCCTGTTCCTGTACGCGCCGATCGCGTGGCTGGCCGTCGTGTCGTTCAACGACTCCCGCTCGCTCAGCCGCATCACCGGGCTGTCGGGCCGCTGGTACGGCGAGCTTTTCGAGGACTCCCGCGTGCTCGAGTCGCTCGCACTGACGCTGCGGCTGGCGCTGGCGAGCGCGGTGATCGCGACGGTGATCGGCACGCTCGCGGCGTTCGGGCTGCGCAAGGCGTTCCCCGGCCGGTCGCTGTGGACGGTGCTGCTGAGCCTGCCGCTGGTCGTGCCCGAGGTCGTGATGGGCGTGGCACTGCTGGGGTTCTGCGTGAAGCTGGCCGGGATCCCGCTCGGGTTCGGCGCGCTGCTGTTCGCGCACGTGGCGTTCTCGCTGAGCTTCGTGGTGGTCGTCGTGCGGTCGCGCGTCGCGGGGATGGACTCGCGCATGGAGGAGGCGGCGGCCGACCTGGGCGCGTCGCCGCTCACGGCGTTCCGCACGGTCACCCTGCCGCTCGTGGCACCCGCGGTGCTGGCGGGCGCGGCGTTCGCGTTCCTGCTGTCGTTCGACGACGTGGTGATCTCCAGCTACCTCACCGGCGTGGGCTCGACGACGTTGCCGGTGTTCGTCTACGCGCAGGCGAGCAAGCGCGGCATCTCGCCGGAGATCGTCGCCCTGTCCACCCTGATGGTCACCGCGACGACCGCGCTGCTGCTCGCGGGCGTGCTAATCGCGTCGTGGCGCGCGCGGCGGGCCGGCCAGGCCGCGGCGCTGGTCAGCGCGTGACGTCAACTTTCGTCTGGGCTAATCGCTACCAACGTGCGCGGACGGAACGTGGGATGTCTCGTAGCTTTGTGTCGTGACTGAAGCCGTTCCCCGCCGTCTGCTGCCCGTCCTCCCGGACGTGCGCGCGTCAGTGACGGCGTTCGTCGACGAGACCTGGGCGCGGATGCGCCGGGTGACGCCGCTGCGACTCGCCGGGGAGATCGCCGTCGTCGCCGTGCCCGTCCTGCTCGACCTCTGGCCGGGGTGGTGGGCCAGCAAGACCACCGGTGGGTGGGTGCTCGCCGCCCTGATCGCCGGGTACGTGCTCGTGCTGCCGTTGCGGCTCGCGTTGCCCGCGACGGCGTTCCTGCTCGGCGTGGCGCTCGCGATGATCACGCCGTACGGGGGTGCGGCGATCTTCCTCGTGCTCAGCTACAACGCCGGGCGGCGGATCGAGTCGTGGCTGCGCGCGTCGATCACCGCGCTGGTGGCGTTCGTGCTGCTGGTGGCGATGTGGAACGACACACCCGTCGGGGTCAGCGGCTCGTTCGGCGTGTTCATCATGATCACGGTCTTCAGCATGGTGGTCGCCGTGCCGTTCCTCGTCGGCCGCTACCTCGCGGCCCGGCAGGCGCTCGTCGTCGCGATGCAGGAACGCGAGGCGAGGATGCGGTCGGAGCACAAGATGTTGTCGCGTCAGGTCCGGTTGCGGGAACGCAGCCGCATCGCGCAGGACATGCACGACAGCCTCGGGCACCGGCTCAGCCTGATCAGCGTGCACGCGGGTGCGCTCGCGATGGACACCAGGCTGGACGAGCGGCAGCGCGAGGCGATCGGCGTGCTGCGCGGCGCCGCGCTGACCGGCATGGAGGAGCTGCGCGCCGTCATCGGCGTGCTGCGCAGCGAGGACGAGCCGGACGACGACCCGGCGCGGCGCACCGTCGACGCGATCGACGAGCTGGTGGAGGGAGCGCGGCGCGCGGGCATGCTGGTCAGTCTCGTGCGCGGCGGACAGGCCACCGACGTGCCCGCGAAGGTGTCGCACGCCGCGTACCGGGTGGCGCAGGAGGGCATGACGAACGCGTCGAAGCACGCGCCCGGCGCGACCGTGCAGGTGACCGTGAAGTACGAGCCGGACGCGCTCGTCGTCGAAGTGCGCAACAACCCCCCTCGCTCGGGGTCCACGCCGAACGGCGCGGGCGTCGGCCTGATCGGGCTGGGGGAGCGGGTCCGGGTGGCGGGCGGCATGCTGCACGTCGGCGCGCTGCCGACCGGCGGCTACCGGATCGCCGCGGTGCTGCCGTACGAGGAGAGCCACGTCGCGGAGCCCGCCGACGAGCCGGACGACGAGGAACCGCCGACGCGGATCCGCAAGTGGGCCGGTGTGGGCTCGATCGTCGTGGCGGGTTTCCTCGTCGCCGTCGTGGTCGGTGGGTTCACCTGGCTGGGGTCCCAACCCGTGACCGACGTCGTGTCAGCAGAGGTGCTCAACTCGATCCAGCCCGGTCAGTCCGAGGCCGAGGTGATCGCGAAGATCCCGAAGGGCAGTCCACCGCTGCTGACGGAGGGCGATCCCAGCTCGGACGCCACACCTGAGCCACCGGGGTCGCACTGCGAGTACCGGGTGACCGACGAGCAGCGGTACCTCGCACGCGGCGTGCAGCTCGTGCGTTTCTGCTTCGTTGACGGCAAGCTGATCGAAAAGAAGCTCCACGTGCAGAGGACCTCATGATCCGGGTGTTGATCGCCGACGACGAACCGCTGATGCGCGCGGGCATCAAAGCCATTCTCGGCACCGCCGACGACATCGAGCTGGTGGCCGAGGTCGGCGACGGCCGCGAGGCCGTGCAGACCGTGCGCGAGCGCCGGGTCGACGTGGCGGTGCTCGACATCCGGATGCCCCGGCTCGACGGCCTCGCCGCCGCGCGGGAGCTGCACTCGGTGGCACCGCACGTGAAGGTCGTGATGCTCACGACGTTCGGCGAGGACGAGAACATCGTGCGCGCACTGTCCGACGGCGCCGCCGGGTTCCTGCTGAAGGACTCCGCGCCCGAGGAGCTGCTGCGGGCCGTGCGGGCCGTGCACAACGGGGAGGCGTACCTCTCGCCGATGGTCACCAGCCGGGTCGTCGGGATGGTCGCCACCAGCGGGCAGCCCAAGCGGCAGGAGGCCGTGCGGCAGGTGCAGCGGCTCACCGAGCGCGAGGTCGAGGTGCTCGCGCTGCTCGGGCAGGGGATGTCGAACGCGGACATCGGGCAGAAGCTGCACATGAGCGAGGCGACGGTGAAGACCTACGTCAGCCGGTTGCTCGCGAAGCTGGGGCTGACGAACCGGGTGCAGGCCGCGTTGCTGGCTCGCGACGCCGGTATGGCCGGCTGAGCGGCCGTCAGGGGCACCCTCGCGGCGGCGTCCGTCCTAAGGGTGCCCCTGACGGCACAGTGGCTAGGCGCGTGCGCGGTTGCCGGTGACCAGGCGGTAGACGCCCAGCAGGACCAGCGACCCGAGGATCGCGAGCAACCAGGTGCGCAGGTCGAAGAACGTGCCGAGGTCTGTGCCGAACAGCGCGGAGCCGACGAACCCGCCGAGGATCGCGCCGACGATGCCGATCAGCATCGTGATGATGAGTCCGCCGGGGTCACGACCAGGCATGATGGCCTTCGCGATCGCGCCGGCCAGTAGTCCGAGAACAATCCAGCCCAGAACGCCCACCGTGGGTCTCCCTTCGTTGGTCTATCCCGGTAAGGAATAGCCACATTCGGGGACTTCACACGGCCGTGACTCTCTCGTTATCACAGTACGGGGCGCGCGCAGCTCTCAGGCGCGTTCCGGAACAATGAGGGGCGATGAGTACTCCACGCACTGTCCTGATCCTCGGGTCCACCGGCTCCGTCGGCACGCAGGCGCTCGACGTCATCCGGGCCAACCGCGACCGGTTCCAGGTGGTCGGCCTGGCGGCGGGCGGTGCCAACCCGGCGCTGCTGGCCGAGCAGGCGGCCGAGTTCGGCGTCCGCACGGTCGCCGTCGCCAAGCAGGTCGACGTCCCGACCGACGCGCGGGTGCTCGCCGGCCCCACCGCCGTGCTCGACCTCATCGAGGCGTGCCCGGCCGACGTCGTCCTCAACGGCATGGACGGCTCGCGCGGGCTGGAGCCGACCCTCAAGGCGCTCGACACCGGCGCGCTGCTCGCGCTGGCCAACAAGGAGTCGCTCATCGCGGGCGGCCCGCTCGTGCTGAAGGCCGCCAAGCCCGGCCAGATCATCAGCGTGGACTCGGAGCACTCGGCGCTCGTGCAGTGCCTGCGCGGCGGCACCGAGAACGAGGTCGCGCGGCTCGTGCTCACCGCGTCCGGCGGCCCGTTCCGCGGCCGGACGCGCGACGAGCTGAAGGACGTCACGGTCGAGAAGGCCATGGCGCACCCGACGTGGTCGATGGGCCAGGTCGTCACGATCAACTCGGCGAACCTCGTCAACAAGGGCCTCGAGCTGATCGAGGCGCACCTGCTGTTCGGGGTGCCGTACGACCGCATCGACGTGGTCGTCCACCCGCAGTCGATCATCCATTCGATGGTCACGTTCACGGACGGGTCGACCCTCGCGCAGGCCAGCCCGCCGGACATGCGACTTCCGATCTCACTGGGTCTCAGTTGGCCCGAGCGCGTCGCCGGTGCCGCGCCCGCGTGTACCTTCGACGTACCGACCGCATGGACTTTCGAGCCGCTGGACAACGTCACGTTCCCCGCGGTGGAGCTGGCCAGGCAGGCCGGCACGGGCGGCGGTTGCCTGCCCGCCATCTACAACGCCGCGAACGAGGAAGGCCTCGCCGCCTTCGTCGCCGGCGACACGTCGTTCCTCTCCGTCGTGGACACCATCGGGCAGGTGCTGGGGGAGAGCGACGACTGGAAGCACGACCCGGCGGACGCAGCTGAAGTGCTTGCCGCCGAGGAATGGGCACGGGCACGCGCCCGCGAACTGGTCGGAAGGAACTGAACGTGGGCTACGTCTTCGGCGTCGTGCTCTTCGCGCTCGGCATCGCGGTGTCCATCGCGCTGCACGAGTTCGGTCACCTGCTGACCGCCAAGGCCTTCGGCATGAAGGTCACCCGGTACTTCATCGGCTTCGGCCCGAAGCTCTTCTCGTTCCGCAAGGGCGAGACCGAGTACGGCCTGAAGGCCATCCCGGCCGGTGGTTTCTGCGAGATCACCGGCATGACCGCGCTGGAGGAGGTGCCGGAGGAGGACAAGCACCGCGCGTTCTACAAGCAGAAGACGTGGAAGCGCGTCGTGGTCCTGTCCGCCGGTTCGATCACCCACTTCATCGTGGGCTTCATCGTGCTCTACCTGCTCGCCGCCACGCTCGGCCTGCCGAACACCAAGGACGAGCCGATCCTGTCGCAGGTGTCGAACTGCGTGCAGGACCACACCATCCCCGTCGACGCCCCGTGCAAGGAGGGCGCGCCCGCGCCCGCGAAGGCGGCGGGCATCCAGGCGGGCGACAAGATCCTCGCTGTCGGAGGCGTCACCACGCCCACCTGGTACGAGGTCCGCAAGAAGACCCAGGACTCGAGCGGCCCCACGGAGTTCAAGGTGCTCCGCGACGGCCAGGAGAAGCTCATCACGATCGACGTGCCCAAGGTCTCCCGCGAGTTCCTGGACGCCAGCGGCAACAAGACCGTGCGCGAGGTCGGCACCATCGGCGTGCAGACCACCACGAACTTCGAGTACACCCCGGTCACCGCGATCGGCGGCTCCGTCGCGTTCACCGGGACGATGTTCGTCAACACCTGGGAAGGCCTCATGCGCTTCCCCGAGCGCATCCCGGCCGTGGTCAAGGCCATCGGCGGCGGCGAGCGCGACATCGACACCCCGATCAGCGTGGTCGGCGCGTCGAGGCTCGGCGGCGAGGCGGCTGAGCGCGGGCTGTGGGCGTTCTTCCTGCTGATGCTCGCCGGCCTGAACTTCTTCGTCGGTGTGTTCAACCTCCTGCCGTTGCTCCCGCTTGACGGTGGTCACATCGCCGTCAACCTCTACGAACGGGTGCGAGACTGGGTGAGGAAGCTGCGTGGCCAGCCCGCCGGCGCCCCGGTCAACTACCTGCGGCTGCTCCCGCTCACGTACTTCGTGATCTTCGTCGGAGGCGCGATCACCCTGCTGACCGTGACCGCCGACATCGTCAACCCCATCAGGCTCGGTCAGTGATCGAGATCGTTCAGTGGAAGGTGCACAACCCATGAGTGACGGCGTGATGCTCGGAATGCCGGCATTGCCGCCTCCGGTGCTGTCGGAACGTCGCAAGACGAGGCAGCTCATGGTGGGAAACGTCGGCGTCGGGAGCGAGTTCCCGGTGTCGGTGCAGTCCATGACGACAACGCTGACCGCGGACGTCAACGCCACGCTGCAGCAGATCGCGGAGCTCACCGCTTCCGGCTGCGACATCGTGCGGGTGGCGTGCCCGTCGCAGGACGACGCGGACGCGTTGGCGGCGATCGCGAAGAAGTCGCAGATCCCGGTGATCGCGGACATCCACTTCCAGCCGAAGTACGTGTTCGCCGCGATCGAGGCGGG
>NZ_VOBR01000045.1 GCF_007845675.1 Lentzea tibetensis
CCCGGCCCACCAGCAGGGGCACGATCTTTCGTCAGGACTCAGACGTCCAGGAGGAACGAGTGCTCACCTGCCAGCGGCTACCAGACCCGAGTCTGCCCGACGGGCGACTCACGACTCATTAGGAGGATATGCGTCAGGGAGTCCAGACTCCGGGAATTACCACGACGTCTGCTTCGACCGGATTGTCCATCGCGGGACCGGTTCCGAGCTCGACGAGCGCGACCGCCGCGCCGGCCTCGGCGAGTGCGACGGCGCCCGATTCGCGAATTTCCGTGCCAGGGCGCAACAAGTGCCTGATCTCGTCGATCGCGTCAGTCGGCCCGACGACGAATGCCGCGCGCCGCAGCTCGCTCTCCGCGAGCGGAGTCCGCTGCTCCGCGGCGCCGGGACCGAGCCCGACGAGCGCGAGCCTGCCGCGCGGCAGGATGCGCGCGGCGGCGACGGTCACGTTGTCCCGCTTGTACTTCTCGGCCGCGAGCTCGATCCGGCCGCCGCGGCAGAGCGTCGTCGCCCCGTGCAGCGCGGCGGCCTCGGCGACGCTCGCCGTGCCCATCGAGTTGCGCACGACCGAGCTCGGGTTGGGCACGCCCACCTCACCGAGCACGTCCGTGCTGAACGTCAGCAGCTCGGCGGTGTCGCTGTGCCAGAAGCCCCACTCCTCGACGGCGTTGACGATGCCCGGTTCGTCGGCCTTCGCGTCGGCGGTGGCGAACGCCTTGACCGCGCGCAGGTCCAGCCCGCCCTCGACGTCCAGCTCCTCCAGCGCACCCGCGACGGCCTGCGCGCTGACCCCGCGCGTCGACCCGACGCCGACGACGAGCGTGCGCGGCACGATCCGCAGCGTGTGCTCCCGTTGCGGTGCCGCGCGGTCGTCGATGACGATCATCCACGACGGCACCTCGCCCGCCGGAACCACGTTGTCCGGCAACGCGGGCAGCGGGAAGCCGAGCGGGTTGCGCAGCACCACGACCTCGCCCGCGGCGATCGCGGCCGCGCACGCGCCGATGTCGCCGTCGACCGTCGCGTCGAGCTGTTCGAGCAGCTCGTCGAGCACGGTGTCGCCGGACGGGCCGGTGGTGACGACCGGCGTGCGGTTCAGCACGTCCGCGACGTGCCTGGCGAGCGCGTCCGCGTCACCCGCGAGCGCGACCACGAACTCGTCGTCCACGCACACGACGCCGGGGTCGGACTGCTTGTCCCGCAACAGGGGCGCGATGAGGCGCACGGCCGAGCCCGCGTCCGCGAAGAGCACGGCCGAGCCGAGTCGCGGCCACAGCCGGTGCAGCGCTGGGCGGACGGGGCCGTCCGGCACCACCGCGTCCGCGCCCAGCAACCCGGCCAGGTCAGCCGCGTCCCGGCGACCGCGTTCGGTCGCCGCGAAAACACCGATCACTTCTTCGTCCCCCACAGCACGGTGACCGGTGCGGCCGCCGCGAAGCCCTCGTCCACCAGACGCGCCGCCGTCAGCTGGCAGCCGTCCACGTCGTATCCCGCGTCCCGCAACGCATCCCGCGCGGGCACGATCCGGTCGACGCTCGCGGTCGTCAGCACGACCCGCTGCGCGCCGACGGAGGCGGACGCCCGCACGTCCGCGAGCGAGCCACCGCCGACGAACACCGCGTCCGGCTTCGGCAGGTCGTCGGTTCGCAGCTCGGACTCGACCACCCGCACGTCCACCTGGTGCGCCGACGCGTTCGCGATGATCCGCACGCACTGCACCGGGTCGGGCTCGACCGCGAGCACCGCGGCGCCGAGCCGCGCGCACTCGATGGCCACCGCGCCGGATCCGGCGTTGACGTCCCAGACCAGCACTCCCGGCCGCGCGGCCAGCCTGGCCAGCACGAGCGCGCGCACCTCGGACGACGTGACGTGCCCGTCGCGGTGCGCGAACGCGTCGTCGGACAGCGCCCAGCCCTCGGTTCCGGGCCTCAGCTCGGTGTCCGCGAGGCACAGCACCGCGGTCGGCGCGGTCCAGCGCTTCACGACCGCGTCAGCGGGGTCCACAGTGGACAGTTCGTCGGCGTCCGACACGACCAGCGTGCGCCGCCAGCCCGACAGTCCCCTGCCCAGCTCCGCCGGGCCCGCACCGGGCGCGGTCTTCACGACCACGGCCGACCGGGCGCGGCACAGGTTCAGCGCGGGGCGGAGGCCGTCCGCCGCGTCGACCACGGGGACGTCGGACCTGCCGGAGGCGTCGAGCAGACGCTGGACCGTCATCAGTTCGTATTGGTGCGCTTGGTGTTCTTACGCGGCGCCGGCTTCTTCTTGGGCGTCGTGCTGGCC
The DNA here is from genome assembly GCF_007845675.1 of Lentzea tibetensis. Taxonomy (GTDB): domain Bacteria; phylum Actinomycetota; class Actinomycetes; order Mycobacteriales; family Pseudonocardiaceae; genus Lentzea; species Lentzea tibetensis. The sequence goes on from NZ_VOBR01000045.1 coordinate 2,284, forward strand.
TGCACCGAGTTCGTCTTCTTGGCAGCCGCGACGACCGTCAGCTTCGGCTTCGCAACGGGCTCAGTCGTCACCGTGTCCTTTTGCGGCTCCTCGGCCTTGAATTCTTCTTTGGCTGGAGCCTTTCGTGCGGCCTGCTGTATTCCCTCGACCGCCGTCCACGCCGGGTTGGGCGGTTCCTCGACGCGGGCCGCGATGCGCGTGGCGGCGCGGCGCGACCAGCTGGTCGGGCGGGCCGAGCGGATCGGCTCGTCCGGCACCTCGCGCCGCGCGCGGGACTGGGTGGCCTTGAGGGTGCGGCCGACGATGAACAGCGCCGCGCGGTACAGCTTGTGCTTCTTGACCGTGTTCTCCAGCTCGGCGACCGTCGTGTGCACGATCAGCTCGTCCGGCTGGGAAACCTTGTACGCCACCACAACCGGTGTCTCGCCCGCGTATCCGCCCGCGCGCAGCTTCTCGACGAAGTGCCCGGCGCGCGCACCCGGCAGCGACACCGCCATCGTCGTGCCGTGCTCGGCGAACTCGCGCACCTGCTCGACGCTGTCCGGTGCGGTGAGGATGATCGACTGCGCGATCTCGGACCCGGTCAGCTCCCGCCCGATCACCGCGGCGGCGGCGGACAACGGCGCCACGCCCGGCACGATCTCGACCTCGAGGCCGAGCCGCTGGCAGCTGTCGTACTGGTCCTGCACACCGCCCCACAGCGCGGGATCACCCGCGTGCAGCCGCACGACCTTGAGCCTGCTCGCGGCGGCGCGCCGGTACAGCTCGACGACCTCCTCGTGCGGCACGCGGGAGAAGTCGACCAGCTCCGCCTCGGCCCGCGCGTGCTCGCGAACGCATTCGGCGTCGACGACGCTCGGCGCCCAGACCACGACATCGGCCTCGGCGATGCGGCGCGCACCCCGCAGGGTGATGAGATCGGCGGCACCGGGACCGGCACCGACGAAGGAGACCCGACCGGTCGTCACGACTGCTCCCCACGACGAAATTCTTGGGATTGATTAGGCGAAGACCGTACCGTCTGCGGTCGGCTCCACGAACGGGTGGCACGCCTCCACGAACCTTTTGACAGCAAGTGGATCACCAGCCGGATGGGTGTGCAGGTAAGACGCGTGCACGCCGCCGACGACGAATCCTTCCGCGACCGGTTTGTGATCGACGCCCCGCCAGCGCCACGCCGGTTGGTCACCGTGCGGAACGGACAGAGCGGTGCGGTGGAACTCGTGCCCGGTGACGCGGGCACCCGCCGGGTGCAGCGGGGAGTCCTGCGGCGCCACGGCATCGCGGTACCCCAGCGTGAGCTTCGGCGTCATCGCGCCTTCCGCGTCGAGCACACCGCACATCGGCAGTCCGTCGAGCGTGCGCGCCAGGTACAGCAGGCCGCCGCATTCGGCGTGCACGGGAGCGCCCGATCGGGCGAACTCGGCGACGGCCGTCCGGAGTGGAACGTTCGCCGACAGCGCCGCCGCGTGCTGCTCGGGGAACCCGCCCGGCAGCACGAGACCCGCCGTGCCCTCGGGCAACGCCTCGTCGCGCAACGGGTCGACGACGGCGACGTCCGCGCCGGCCGCCTTCAGGATCTCGACGTGTTCCGCGTACCCGAACGTGAACGCGGGACCGCCAGCGACGGCGATGAGCGGACCGTCGGGCACCGGGGTGATCCCGGGATCCCACGACGGGACGGCCATCGACGGCACGGACGAGGCGAGCGCGCGCACCGCGTCGAGATCCACGTGCTTGGTGACGGCGGCGGCGATCGCGTCGACGGCGGCGACGGCCTCGGGCCCGTGCTCGGCCGCGGTCACCAGCCCGAGGTGCCGCGACGGCAGCGTGAACTCCGGATCCCGTGGCAGCACACCGAGAACGTCGAGCCCGACCTCCTGGCACGCGTCGCGCAGCACCTGCTCGTGACGTTCGGAGCCGACCTGGTTGAGGATCACGCCGCCGATCCGCACGGTCGGGTCGTAACCGCGGAACCCGTGCAGCAGCGCGGCGAGCGAGCGGCTCTGGCCGCGCGCGTCCACGACGAACAGCACCGGTGCGTTGATCAGCTTCGCGACGTGCGCGGTCGAGCCGATGCCCATCGTGTCGACGCGGCCGTCGAACAGGCCCATGACGCCTTCGACGACCGCGATGTCACAGCCCCGCGCGCCGTGACCGAACAGCGGCGCGATGATCGACTCGCCGACGAGCACCGGGTCGAGGTTGCGGCCCGGCCGTCCGGTGGCGAGCGAGTGGTAGCCGGGGTCGATGTAGTCCGGGCCGACCTTGAACGGCGCGACCCGGTTGCCCGAGCGCCGCAGCGCGGCCATCAGCCCGGTGGCCACGGTGGTCTTGCCGCTGCCCGACGCGGGCGCGGCGACCACCAGCCTGTTCACCACTCGATCCCCCGCTGGCCCTTCTGGCCCGCGTCCATCGGGTGCTTCACCTTGGTCATCTCCACGACGAGATCGGCTGCCTCGGCCAACTGCTCGGGCGCGTACCGCCCGGTGATCACCACGTGCTGGTGGCCGGGCCGGTTCACCATCGTCTCCACGACGTCCGCGACGTCGATCCAGCCCCAGTGCAGCGGGTAGGTGAACTCGTCGAGCACGTAGAAGCCGTGGCGTTCGGCGGCGATCCGGCGCTTGATCTCCGCCCAGCCCTCGCGCGCGGCCTCGGCGTGGTCGTCGTCGGTGCCCTGCTTGCGGGTCCACGACCAGCCCTCGCCCATCTTGTGCCACTCGACCGCGCCGCCCTCGCCGGTCTCGTCGTGCAGCCTGCCGAGCGCCTTGAAGGCGGCCTCCTCGCCGACCTTCCACTTGGCGGACTTCACGAACTGGAACACGCCGATGTCCCAGCCCTGGTTCCAGCCGCGCAGCGCCATCCCGAACGCGGAGGTCGACTTCCCCTTCATCTCACCGGTGTGCAGCATCAGCAACGGGCGGTTGCGGCGCTGCCGGGTGGTGAGGCCGTCCTCCGGGACGCTCGTCGGTTGTCCTTGTGGCACAGCGGTTTCTCCTTACGCGGCCAAATCTATGCTGCTCGGACGACACCGGCGAGGTGGTCGGCGTTGAGTTCCTCGAGCCTGACGCAGGCGGCCGCCAGCGCCTCGGCGATCTTGACCGCCAGACCGAGCCGGACGTGCCCGCTCTCGCAGTCGACGACCACGACGGCCTGGGACGCGAGCAGCCCGGCCGCCTTCAGCGCGTCCTTGGTCGGGTCGCCGCCGAGCCCGGACGACGTGGCGCGCCCGTCGGTGAGCAGCACGACCAGCGGCCGCTTCTGCGGGTCGCGCAACCGTTCGATCTCCAGCACGCGGTGCGCCTTGAGCAGTCCGTCGGCCAGCGGGGTGCGGCCGCCGGTGCGCATCCTGCGCAGCCGGGCCGCCGCCGCGTCCACCGACGTCGTCGGCGGCAGGGCGAGCTCGGCCGTGCTGCCGCGGAACGTGATCACGCCGACCTTGTCGCGCCGCTGGTAGGCGTCGCGCAGCAGCGAGATCACCGCGCCGCTGACCGCCGACATGCGCTGCCGCGCGGCCATCGATCCGGACGCGTCGACCACGAAGAGCACGAGGTTGCTCTCCTTGCCCTCCTTGACCGCGCGCCGCACGTCCGTCTTCGCGAGCACCAGGCCCGGCCCGCTGCGGCCGCGCGCGTGCTGGTGCGGTGCGGCGGCGGCGAGCGTGTCGATCAGGTGCAGACCCGTTCCGTCCACAGTGGACGAACGGACGACGCGGCCGGTCCGCGCGCGGGCTCGCGACCGCTTGCCCGGCGCGCCCTCGCCGACGCCCGGCACCTCCAGCAGCCGCGCCTTGAACGCGGCCGACGGCTCCGGTGCGGGCCGGTCGGACGACTGGCCGTTGCCCCTGGGCGCCTCGTTCGTCTCCGGCAGGCCACCGCCGTCGGGTCCGTCGTCGTCCGGACCGTCCGGCTGCTCGTCCTGGGCGTGCTCGGCGGCCTCGCGCATCGCGTCCTCGAGCTGCTGCTCCTCGATGCCGGGTTCGTCGAACGGGTCGCGCCTGCGCCGGTGCGGCAACGCGAGCCGCACGGCGATCTCGACGTCGGCCTCCTCGACCTCGGCGGCACCGCGCCACGCGGCGTGCGCGGTGGCCGTGCGCGCGACGACGAGGTCCGCGCGCATGCCGTCCACCTCGAAAGCCGCGCAGACGGCGGCGATCCGGCGCAGCTCACCGTCCGGAAGGGACACACCCGGCAAGTTCGCACGCGCCTGGGCGATCTGCCGCTTGAGCTCGTCGTCGTGCCCGGCCCACTGCGCGGCGAACGCGACGGGGTCCGCCTCGTACCGCAGGCGCCGCCGGATGACCTCGGTGCGCACGCCGACGTCCCGCGCGGCCTTGACCGCGACCGTCAGCCCGAACCGGTCCAGCAGCTGCGGCCGCAGCTCGCCCTCCTCGGGGTTCATCGTCCCGACGAGCAGGAACCGCGCCGCGTGCGACACGGACACGCCCTCGCGCTCGACGTGCGCGCGGCCCATGGCGGCGGCGTCGAGCAGCAGGTCGACGAGGTGGTCGTGCAGCAGGTTGACCTCGTCCACGTAGAGCACGCCCCGGTGCGCGGCCGCGAGCAACCCCGGCTGGTAGGCGCGCACACCTTCGTTGAGCGCGCGCTCCAGGTCCAGTGAGCCGATCAGCCGGTCCTCGGTCGCGCCGACCGGCAGCTCGACGAGCTTCGCCGGCCTGCGCTCGGTCTCGGTGCCGTGCGGCGCGTCCGGGCAGCCGGTGTCCTCGGCCGGGTCGCAGCCGAACCGGCAGCCCCGCACCACGTCCAGCTCGGGCAGCAGTGCGGCGAGGGCGCGCACGACGGTCGACTTCGCGGTCCCCTTCTCGCCGCGGACGAGCACGCCGCCGATGCCGGGGTGCACCGCGTTCAGCAGCAGGGCCAGCCGGAGGTCGTCGTGTCCGACGACGGCTGAAAAGGGGTACATGCTCCAGGGAGTCCTTCCTCGGGTGTCCACGCCCGTGTCCGGTGACGAAGGGGGACGAGTTCCTGACTCCCAGCCAGCGGCTGGTCACAGTCGCGGGACGGTGCCGGACTCCCACCGGCTTCCTCGCACTCCCCTACAGCCCCGGCATCGTCGCATCCCGATCCCCCGGCACCAACCCTCAGGTGTCGCGCGTCTCGCCCACCACCGCCAGGAACTTCGCGTACGCCTCGACGATCTCGTCGTGCGTCCACTCCAGTGCCGGCCCGGCGACGGTCACCTCGGTCATCGCGATCCCCGGCACGGGACTCGGCCAGAACTTCCCGAGGAAGTCACCCCGCACCTCGTTGATCCGCTCGGGCGAGCCGTGGACGTGCAACCGGAACTGGTGCGTGTGCGGCTCGGCGACACCGAGCGCCTTCGCCACGACCTTCGCGTGCTCGACGTACGTCGCGAGCCTGGGCAGCACGACGTCGAGGCCGTGCAACGCGGCGAGCGCGGCGGGCCACTGCCCGAACAGCATGCCGCCGTACCGGTGCCGCCAGATGCGGGCCTGGTCGACGAACTCCTTCGAGCCCGCGAGCGCCGCGCCGGAGATGCCGGCGAGCGACTTGTAGAACGACACGTACACCGAGTCGAAGAGCCCCGCGATCTCGTCGAGCGGCTTGCCAAGACCGGGTGCGCTCTCCCACAGGCGGGCGCCGTCGAGGTGCAGCACGGCGTCGCGTTCACGAGCGGCCTCGACCACGGCGACGAGCTCGTCCCACGTCGGGAGCACGAAACCGGCCTCGCGCTGCGGCAGCTCCAGCAGCAGCGTGCCGAACGGCTCCGGGCAGTCCGCGACGTCGGACGGCGCGATCAGCGCCCACGGGTCCGCCAGCTCGATCGCGCGCAGCCCGGCCAGCACGGAGAGCGCGTCTCCCTCGTGGAGCAGCGGGTGCGCGGTGGGGTGCATCGCGACGATCGGGTTGGACGTGCGGTCGGCCCAGCACCGCAACGCGATCTGCTGCGCCATGGTCCCGGTCGGGACGAACAGCGCGGCCTCGGTGCCGAGCAGGGACGCGACGCGTTCCTCCAGCTTTGCCACCGGACCGCCGTCGCCGTAGCGGTCGGGCTTCTCGTCGGTCAGCAGGTCGGCGAGCTGCGCTCGCATGGTGAGTTCCCGGATACCGGAAAGCTGACGGCTCATCGGTCCAGCATCGATGCCCGGCCCGCTCACGCGCCAATCAAATTGCCGCTCAGCGGACATCCGACCGGCACCTCGAGTGGCGCGCGGAACGACAGCAGCTTCAGCATCGGCGGCGGTCCCGCGGACGCCAGCCGCAGGTCGGGCAGGCGCTGGGCGACGGTCCGCAGCACGACGGCCGCCTCCAGCCTGGCGAGGCCGGCACCGAGGCAGTAGTGCCGCCCGTAGCCGAACGCCAGGTGCCGCCCGCGGTCGTCGAACGCCCCGGCGAGCAGCAGCACCAGCTCCGCACCGGCTGGCAGGTCCACCCCGGCGAGCGTGACGGGCCGCGCGGTCACCCGCCGCCACGTCACGACCGGCGGCACCTCGCGCAGCACGTCCTCGACGACGTCCTCCGCCACGCCCGGCAGTGCCAGCCGCGACCACAGTGGACGGTCGCGCAACGCGCGGTCGAACGCGACCGACAGCAGCTGCGTCGTCGTCTCCTGGCCGGCGATGAGCAGGAAGTAGCAGAGGCCGGCCGCCTCTTCGGCCGTGACGCCGTGGTCGGCGAGCGCCGCGAACAGGTCGCCGTCGCGCGCGTGGAACCGCTTCACGAGCCACTGGTGGAACTCCCCCACCGGCCCGGCGAGCTCCAGCTGCCGCTCGGGCGTGACGTCGCCCCAGAAGAACTCCAGCGACGCGGTGCTCCACGCCTTGAGCGCCGGAACGTCCACTCCGGACAGTCCGAGCACCTCCATCAGCACGATGCACGGCAGGTCCCACGCGAGGTCGCGCACGAGATCGGCGCCACCGAGCCGTTCCGCGGTGAGCTCGGCGATCCGCGGTTCCATCGCGGCGACCCGCGCGGGCGTCAGGAACGAGGCGACGAGACGCCGCAGCCCCGAGTGCGACGCGCCGGAGTTGTTGGCCAGCGTCGGCGGCAGCGTGAACCGGGCCCGCACCAGCTCGCGCAACGCGGCCGGGCGCACCGGCGTGACGGCGGTCAGCGCGTTGTCCGGGAGGTACGCGGCGGGGTCGGCGAGCACCGCGCGCACGGCGTCGTAGCCGGACACCACCCACCGCCCGTCGAGGTGGTGGACCGGCGCGGGCAGGTCGTCCCGGGTCAGCGAGAACAGGTCCACGCAGCGGAACGGTAGCCGCAGGATGCGAGACTGCAGCGGTGACCGTGAGCACAGGTGAGTCGACTTTCGACTGGATCGACGTCCGCGCCGACGCGCGTGCCAAGGCGGGCCTCGCGCGCAGGCTGCGCCCCCGCCAGGCCGACTCGACGGACCTCGACCTGGCGAGCAACGACTACCTCGGCCTCGCCCGCGACAAGCGCGTCTGCGGCGCCGCCGCGGCCGCGACGCTGCGCTGGGGCGCGGGCTCCACCGGGTCGCGCCTGGTCACCGGCAGCACCGAACTGCACGCCGAGCTGGAGTACGAGCTGGCGAACTTCTGCGGCTCCCAGTCCGCGCTGGTGTTCTCCAGCGGCTACGCGGCGAACCTCGGCGCGCTCACCGCGCTGAGCGGTCCCGGCACGGCCATCGTCGCGGACCAGCACATCCACGCCTCGCTCATCGACGGCACGCGCCTGTCGAAGGCCGACGTCGTCGTCGCGGGCCACTGCGACGTGGCACAGGTCACGCACGCCCTGCAGACGCGCGGCAAGCGCCGCGCACTGGTCGTGACGGACTCGGTGTTCTCCGTGGACGGCGACCTGGCCCCGTTGAAGGAGCTGGCCGACGCCTGCCGCGAGCACGACGCCGCGCTGATCGTCGACGACGCGCACGGCCTGGGCGTGGTCGGTCCCGGCGGCCGCGGCGCCGTGGCCGATGCGGGCCTGGCCAGGTCGGCGGACGTGGTCACCACCCTGACCCTGTCGAAGTCGCTGGGTGCGCAGGGCGGCGCGGTGCTCGGCCCGAGCCGGGTGATCCGGCACCTCGTCGACACCGCCCGCACGTTCATCTTCGACACCGGACTGGCCCCGAGCAGCGCCGCCGCGGCGCTGGCCGCGATCAAGATCCTCCGCGAGGAGCCGGACCGCCCCGCGCAGGCGCTGAACGTCGCCCACGAGCTGAGCAACCGCCTCGCCGAGGCCGGTTTCCACACCAGCACGCCCACCGCGGCCGTCGTGAGCGTCCGCGCGCCCAGCCCCGAGCAGGCGTTCGCGTGGGCCGAGGCGTGCCGCACCAACGGCGTCGTCGTCGGCTGCTTCCGCCCGCCGTCGGTGCCGGACCAGATCTCCCGCCTGCGCCTCACCGCGCGCGCCGACCTGTCCGAGGCCGACATCGAGCGCGCGGTCCGCGTGATCACCGAGTGCGCCGCGACGGCGGGTGTGGAGACCCGCCGCTAGCGGTCACCGCAGGGGCGCGGTTGATGCCATGAGCTAGCGGCGCATCCGCAGGTGCGGGATGCCGTCCTCGATGAACTCGGCGCCTTCGGGCTCGAACCCGAAGGTCGAGTAGAAGTCGGCGACGTACACCTGGGCGTCGAGCACGCAGGGCGCACCACCCACGTCCACCAGCGCGGCCTCGACCAGTCTGCGGCTGAACCCGCACCCCCGCGCGGCCCGCGCCGTGCACACCCGTCCGATGCGGAAGCTCCCGTCCGCCTCCTCCAGCAGCCGCAGGTAGGCGACGGGCGCGGAGTGCCCGTCGGTCTCCAGCCAGAAGTGCCGGGTGGTCGGCTCGAGGTCGCGGGAGTCCATGTCGAGGTACAGGCAGGTCTGCTCGATGACGAAGACCTCGCCGCGCAGCTTGAGGAGCGCGTAGAGCTGGGCCGTGGTCAGGTCGGCGGCCCAGAGCCTGCGCAGGGTGGCGGGGAACGGTGATGTGCGCACCGCACAAGGGGTATCAGACGCCGAGTACCGATCGGTAGTACGAGAGTCGGGTGTACGCGCCTGGCTCACCCGGCCGCGCGCAGCCGCGTCCGTACGACACGACGCCTGCGAGCCTGCCGCGCACGACCAGCGGGCCGCCCGAGTCGCCGGTGCAGGCGTCCCTGGTGCCGCGACCGGCGCACAGCATCGAGCCAGCCCGGTAGTCCGGGTCGAGCCGGGAGCACTCGGCGTCGCCGAGGATCGGCAGGCGCACCTGGCGCAGCACCGGTGACGGCTGGTCCAGTTCGCCCGTGCGGCCCCAGCCGAGGACGGTGCCCTCGGTGCCGGTGTCGCCGACGGCGATCGTCCGGTAGGGCAGGGAGTGCGCCAGCGTCAGCACGGCCACGTCGTCGCCGTGCGCGACGTCGCGGTACTCGGGGTGGCGCCAGACGGAGCGGACCAAGACCTCGACGCCGTCGCGTTCGCGCAGGTCAGAGCGGCCGGCGACGACGCGGACCGCGGAGGCGGACCGCTGGCTCGAGCTGAACACGCCCTTGTCCGTGACGCAGTGCGCGGCCGTCACGACCTTCTCCGGGGTGACGAGCGAACCGCCGCACACCAGCTGGCCGTCCGGCGTGGTGATCGCCACAACCCAGGGTGTGTCCGAGATCCGCGCGGGCGAGCCGCCGACGATCGCCTCAGCGCTCTGCGCGCCGCTGACCAGCGCGATCACCGCCGCGACCACGGCATACCGCTTGACCCTCACGGACCACTCCCCGTTGCACCAGGTGGACGAACGGTCACGAACCGTAGCGAACGCGCCAAGGCGGCGTCAAAACCGAAGATTCTCTTGTTAGAGTCGTATCAGGCCGAAGATTCCACGGCCTGTTATGCAGATCACGGGGGTAATGTCCGGTGTACTTCGACTTCGGCCAGGTTCCGGCCTTCCTCATCGCGTGCGCGGTCGTCATCGTGACACCGGGCGTGGACGCCTTCCTGCTGCTGCGGACGTCGATGCGCTCGGGCACCCGCGCCGGGCTGCTCGCGCTCGCCGGGATCCACACCGCCGCGGCCGTGCAGGTCGGGCTCGTGATCTCCGGTCTCGGCGTGGTGCTGGCCCGCTACCCGATGGTGCTCACGGCGTTGCGCTGGATCGGCGCGGCCTACCTGCTCTACCTCGCGGTGACGATCGCGCGCGGCCTGCTCAGGCGGACCGACGGCCCGGCCGACGAGGTGGTCGGCGAGCGGCCGTTCCGGCAGGGCTTCCTGACCAACATCACGAACCCGAAGATGCTGCTGTTCTCGCTGGCGTTCCTGCCGCAGTTCATCGGCGCCGGCCAGCCCGCCGCGCAGCTGACCCTGCTCGCGGTCGTGTTCCTCGGGCTCGCCGCCGCGTGGGAGCTGCTGATCGTGCTGGCGGCGAGCCGCGTCGCGGGCAGGCTGCACCGTCCGGGCGTGACGACCGCGCTCGACGCGGTGTGCGCGGCCGTCTTCCTGACGATGTCCGTCGGCCTGGTCGTCTAGCTCAGGTACGCCGTCACTCGCGTGTAGACACCGGGCTGGCCGGGACGCGCGCATCCCTTGCCCCACGAGACGATCCCGGCGAGCTTGCCGTTCACCACGAACGGCCCGCCGGAGTCGTCGGTGCACGAGTCGACGCCGCCCTGCGGGAGGCCGGCGCAGAACATCGAGTCCGCCTGGTAGCTCGTGTAGGCGGCGGTGCACGCGGCGTCGGCCATGATCGGCACGGAAGCCTTGCGCAGCACCGGGCTCTTGTTCGTGTCGCCCTCGGCGAGCCTGCCCCAGCCGAGCACGGTGCCCGTGGTTCCCGCGAGGTAGGCGGAGCTGTCCGCGATCGGCAGCACCGGGCCCGGCAACGCGTTCGCGAGCGTCAGCAGCGCGATGTCCTTGCCCTGCTGGGGAATCGTGTACCCGCCCGCGATCTGGTACTGCGTCACCTTCGTGACCGCGCCCTGGGTGGTGGTCAGGTCGAGCCGCCCGGACACGACGTAGATCGACGTGGGCGCCTTCTGGTAGACGCAGTGCGCGGCGGTCGCGACGAGCGCGGGGCCGACGAGCGCGCCACCGCAGTACTGGTAACCGCCCGCCGTCGTGAGCGCGACCATCCACGGGTACTCGGCGATGCTGCCGACGGGCGTGCCGCCGACGATGCGCGGATCCGCGCCCGCGGGCGCCGCCGTGACCAGGAACAGGGCCAGAACCGCTGCTGTGAGGCGCATGCGGTCACTGAACCGAGATCACCGACCGGCGGCCACTCGAGCCGGAGAAGGCGACACGACCGAGTGAAGGTCGTCGGCGTAGGCGGACAGCCGGACGTACACGCCGGGCTTGCCGCGCCGCGCGCAGCCCTCGCCCCAGGACGTGACGCCGACGAGCTTGCCGTTCGCGACGATCGGGCCACCCGAGTCGCCCTGGCACGTGTCGACGCCGCCATCGGGGAAGCCCGCGCAGAACATGTCGGCCGCGATGAACTGGGGGTACGCGGCGCGGCACGCCGTCTCGGGCATCACCGGCACGCTCGCGGCCATCAGGAAGCGCGAGCCGTTGCCGTTCTCGCTGGTCCGGCCCCAGCCGAGCGCGGTCAGCTTCGTGCCGACCGCGTACAGCTCGCGGTCGGACCGGTCCGCGATCGGCAACGGCTGGTAGGACAACGGCTCCTTGAGAGTGAGCACCGCGACGTCCTCGCCTGAGTCCGCGGACGAGTACTTCGGGTGCACCCACACCTCGGCCGGAGTGACCGCGTCGCCGGCCTTCTTGTCCTGCTTGTCCTCGCGTCCGGCGACGACCCGCAGGCTCGCCGCCGACCGTCCGGCCGCGCAGTGCGCGGCGGTGAGCACCTTCGACGGTGCGACGAGGGTGCCACCGCAGAACTGGAAGCCGGTCGAGTCGGTCAGGTAGACGACCCAGGGGTTGTCCTCGATCCGGGCGCGTTCGCCGCCCACGATCTGGACGTCCGCCTGCGCAACGCCGCTGACCAGGAACAGGAGGGCCGAGAGCACTACCCCGAGTCGTCGCATGACCCTAGAGAGTAGTCACTCCGTTGCTCCGTTCGGAGCAAACCTGCTCCAAACCCTCCCCGCGGTGCCGGCGACGGTCTCGCCGACCTCGTTGATGACCTTGATCAGCGGGTCGGTGGAGTTCGCCATCGACTCCTTGTACGAGCGGGCCGCGGACTTGATGTCCTCGGAGAAGTTGTTCGACGGGCTGTCGTCCTCACGGCGCGCGTAGGTGCCGGTGAGGATGTCGCGGTACTCCTCGCTCGCGGACCAGCGCTGCAGCTCGGCCGCGCGGACGACGACCAGCGGGTGCGACCGGCGCTCGGTGTGCAGGAGCTTGAGCAGGCTGTCGCGGACGTCCTCGACCTCCTGGTACTCCTTCGCCTGGGCGAGGAACTCGCTCGTGTCGATCTGCTTCGCGTCCATGCCGCCCGCGAGCGCGATGTGCCCGCGCAGCGCGGCCTGGGGGTCCTGGCAGGCCAGCAGGCCGGCGCGGTCGCAGGAGAGCTCGGTCTTGCGCTGCCACTCGTAGAGCGCGGCGATGATCGCGCGCATCGCCAGGTACCCGGCGGGCAGCCAGCCGAGCGACCGCTGCAGGCCCAGCAGCCTGCGCAGGATCGTCGAGTACAGCGCGTGGCCGGACATGACGTGGCCCATCTCGTGCCCGATCACCCAGCGCAGCGTCTCGTGGTCGACCAGGTCGACGAGCCCGGTCGAGAGCACGATGAACGGCTGGTCGATGCCGTAGGTGCCGGCAAACGCTTGCGCGTCGCGCTCGACGTAGATGTCGGGCACCGGGTCGAGGTCGAGCGTCGCGGCGACCTCGTTGCGGAGCCGGTCGATCGACGGGTACGCCTTCGGCCCGACCCGGATCGAGGACGCGACCTGCAGCAACCGCTCGCCGCGCTCGGTGAACGCGCCCGCCACGGCCTGCAGGATGGGCCCGATGCCGGGCACCGCGCGCAGCACCGCGAGCGCGCCGCGGTCCGCCGGGTGTTCGTAGGCACGCGGGCTCAGCCCTGGAAAACGCACCCTGGATGTCTGTTCGATGTCCCCAGTCACGGGGTCCAGATTAGACACGATCCGGCGTCGGCTGTCTTGATTCGCGGTTTTCGCGAGGCACACTGTCCGCCGTGACCTCTGACGACACCCGGATCCTGCCGCTCGGCGACGATGTCGTCGCCACACTGCTGCGCCGCCGCGCCGCGTCGCCGGACAAGGGCGCCATTCTGTACGTGCACGGCTTCGCCGACTACTTCTTCCAGGAGCACGTCGCGGACCACTACACGGCGCAGGGCTACGACTTCTACGCCATCGACCTGCGCGGCTACGGCCGGTCGCTGCGTCCCGGCGTGCCGCCGAACTACACCACCGACATGGCGGTGTACTACGACGAGCTCGACCAGGCCGTTCAGGCGATCCGCACGGAGGACGGCCACTCGCGGCTGGTCGTCGTCGGCCACTCGACGGGCGGGCTGATCACGTCGCTGTGGGCGCACGAGCGGCGCGACGCGGGCGTCGTCGACGCGCTGGTGCTGAACAGCCCGTGGCTCGACGTGGTGGAGCCGCCGCCGGTCCGCAAGCTGGTGAAGTTCCTCGGCCGCCGGTTCCCGCACCTGAAGATCCGCGGCGGGCTCGGTGACGTCTACGGGCGCAGCATCCACAGCGACCACCACGGCGAGTGGGCGTTCGACCTGACGATGAAGCCGCTCGACGGTTTCCCGGTGCTGGCCGGGTGGATCCGCGCGATCCTGCTGGCGCAGGAGAAGGTCCAGGGCGGCCTGGACGTGCGCGTCCCGGTGCTGCTGCTGCACTCCGACCGCAGCCTGCTGACGATGAAGAAGTGGTCGCAGGAGGCGATGACCGCCGACCTCGTGATCGAGGTGGAGCACATGCGCAAGTGGGGCCCGAAGATCGGCTCCGACGTGACGCTCGTCGAGATCCCCGGCGGTCTGCACGACCTGTTCCTGTCGCCGGAGCCCGTCCGCACGCGTGCGTTGACCGAGGTGGACTCCTTCCTGGCCCGACAATTCGCTTGACCTCGACCTAAGTCGACGTTCCAGACTTTCCGTCATGAACATCGACATGAACGCCTGGATAGCGCTGAACAGCGCCATGCAGGACAAGCAGGACCGCCGGGTGACCCGCGCGACGGTGCTGCGGGTGGTGCGGTTCGCGGCATCCCAGCGGGCTGCCGTGATCGCACTGCTCATCACCAGTTCCATCGCCGCGGTGCTGGCGGTGCTGACGCCGGTGCTGGCCGGCCGGGTCATCGACGCCATCGTTCACGGCGGTGAGGTCTCGACCGTGGTCCGCCTCTCGGTGCTGATCGCCATCATCGCGGTCGCCGAGGCGGGCCTGAGCCTGGCCGAGCGCTGGCAGTCGTCGCGCGTCGGCGAAGACCTGATCCTGCGGCTGCGCGAGGCGGTTTTCGCACACGTGCAACGGATGCCGGTCGCGTTCTTCACCCGCACCCGCACCGGTGCGCTGGTCTCCCGGCTGAACAACGACGTGATCGCCGCGCAACGCGCGTTCGCCAGCACGTTGTCCGGCGTCGTCACCAACATCATCGCGCTGGTGCTGACGCTGGCCGTGATGCTGACCCTGTCCTGGCAGATCACGGTGCTGGCCCTGCTGTTGCTGCCGGTGTTCGTCATCCCGGCCCGCCGTGTCGGCCGCCGTCTCGCGGGCATGGAAGCCGAGCGCGCCAACCTGAACGCGTCCATGACGACCCAGATGACCGAGCGCTTCTCCGCGCCGGGCGCGACGCTGATCAAGCTGTTCGGCCGTCCGTCCGAGGAGAACGCCGAGTTCAGCCGTCGTGCGCGGCGCGTGCGGGACATCGGCGTGCGCACCGCGGTGCGGCAGTGGGTGTTCATCGTCGCGCTGACCCTGGTGTCCGCGCTGGCGCTGGCCGTCGTCTACGGGCTGGGCGGTTACTTCGCGATCTCCGGTCAGCTGGAGGCGGGGACGATCGTGTCGCTGGCCCTGTTGCTGACCCGGTTGTACTCGCCGCTGACCGCTCTGGCGGGTGCACGCCTGGACGTGATGACCGCGCTGGTGTCGTTCGACCGCGTCTTCGAGGTCCTGGACCTGCCGCCGTTGATCCAGGAGAAGGCAGGCGCCGTCTCCGTTCCTCCCGGCCCGGTGTCGGTGGAGTTCTCCGACGTGAAGTTCGCCTACCCGTCCGCGGACAAGGTGTCGCTGGCTTCTCTCGAAGAGGTCGCGTCCCTGGACACCCGTGGTGGCGAGGAGATTCTCACCGGTGTGTCGTTCCAGGCCGCTCCGGGACAGCTGATCGCACTGGTCGGCGCGTCCGGTGCGGGCAAGTCGACCATCGCGTCGCTCGTGCCCCGGTTGTACGACACGGACTCCGGCTCCGTCTCACTGTCCGGTGTGGACGTGCGCGACCTGTCGTTCGACTCGTTGCGCGACACCGTCGGCATGGTCACGCAGGACGGGCACCTGTTCCACGAGAGCATCGGGGCGAACCTGCGGCTCGCCGCTCCCGGCGCCTCCGACGCCGAGCTGTGGGACGCGTTGCGCCGGGCCCGGCTGGATGAGCTCGTTTCGTCGTTGCCGGATCAGCTGGCCACCGTTGTCGGTGAGCGCGGATACCGTCTGTCCGGTGGGGAGCGGCAGCGGCTGACCATCGCGCGGTTGTTGCTGGCCAAGCCGCGGGTGGTGATCCTCGACGAGGCCACCGCGCACCTGGACTCCCGGTCCGAGGCCGCGGTGCAGGAGGCGCTGGTCGAGGCGTTGGCCGGGCGGACGTCGCTGGTGATCGCGCACCGGTTGTCCACGATTCGCGCCGCCGACCTCATCCTGGTGGTGGACAAGGGACAGGTGGTGGAACGGGGGACGCACGAGTCGTTGCTGGAGCTGGACGGGCACTACGCGCTGCTGTACCGCACGCAGTTCAGCGAGGAAGCCGCCGCCGACCTGGCGTGAATCACCCGATCGTGTCGGAACTCGAACTGGATTTCGAGCGTTCCGCAAATAGAAGGAAACGCGGGGGACGCGGGCCCTTCAGCAGAGGACTCCGGCAGCGGCGGCGGCGAACGCGGCGCGAGCCGACCGGACGGCGACCGCGTCGTCGACGGGCTCACGGGTGATGAAGTAGCGGTAGAACAGCGGCGCGCAGGTGAGCCGCACCAGTTCCTCCGGGGAGGTGCCCGCGGGCACCTCCCCGCGCCCGATTCCGCGCACCACCACCACCGCGGCCTGCTCGTGCCGCCGCGTGTAGAAGTCGCGCAGCGCGTCCCGCGCCCGCGCCGACTGGAAGCCCGCCGCGATCACCGCCTCGAACACCGGCGACGTGCCCCGCACGATCTCCCGCGCCAGCTCGATCAGGTCACCCTCCAGCGAGCCTGTGTCCGGCATCGGCCACGTGTCGGCGGCGGTCGCCGCGAGTGCGTCCGCGATCAGGCCGTCGGTGGTCGCCCAGCGGCGGTACACCGTCGTCTTGTGGACGCCGGCGCGAGTGGCCACGTTCTCGATCGTCAGGCCGGACCAGCCGTGTTCGGCCAGTTCCTCGTACGTCGCCTCCAGCACCGCCGCGCGCACGCGGGCCGTGCGGCCACCGGGTCTCGCGTTCATCTGCAACTCCAGTTGCGTTAGTGGCGGGCCTCGTGGCAAGCTTAACGCAACGGAGGTTGCATTAGCTCCTCGCAACACCGGGCAGGATCGAAGCAACACGGCATTGGGGGAACATGCGCATCGAAGAGGTCGACCAGCACCACGTCCGCGTCACGTTCGTCTGGCCGCGTCCCGATGCGCAGGTGTCGATGCGGGCGCAGGTCTTCGACGACCCGAACGCCCTGTCGCACCCGATGCAGAGGGTCGGCGACGAGTGGCAGCTGTCCGCGATCGTGCGGAAGGACGCGGTGTTCACCTACCAGTTCATCGTCGACGACCCGTTCCTCGACGCGGACACCACCGACCTGAACAAGCTGGCGCAGCTGATGGCCGAGGCGCGCGGTCGGTCGTTCGCCGACCCGGCCAACCCGCACCGGATCTTCCCGCAGGCCGCGGTGATCGCGGGCGCCACCGAGGCGCCACCGGAGAACTGGGACTCGGTCGCGATCATGCCGGACGCCGAACCGATGGACTGGTTCGACGGCCCGGCGCCGAACCTCACGACCCACACGTGCGGCGGGCGCCAGATCACCGTCTACCAGCCGATCCACGAGGAGCGCGACGTCCCGTTCTGCCTGACGATGCCGCTCGTGGTGCTGCTGGACGGCGAGTGCTGGCCGCGCGTCGCCAACCTGCACACCGCGATCGACACCCTGATCAAGCGCAACGAGCTGGGGCTCGCCACCGTCGCGTTCGTCCACAACACCGGCGGACCGGCGGAGCGCTTCGCCGAGCAGACGTGCAGCGAGGACTTCGCGAACCACCTCGCCGACGAGATCGTTCCGTTCCTGCAGAACCACTACAGCACCGAAGAGGTGATCATCGGCGGTGACAGCCTCGCCGGGCTCGCCGCGACGCACGCGGCGTTCACGCGGCCGGACGTGTTCAACGCGGTGATCTCCACGTCGGGCAGCCACTGGTGGGGCAAGCAGGTCGACGGCGAACCGGAGTGGCTCACCCGCCAGATCGCCGCCGCGCCGAAGAAGCCCCTCCGCTTCTGGGTCGACGTCGGCGACCTCGAAACGGGGGTGTCCGACGACTACGCGCCCGGCGTCGACCAGCGCGCGGCCAACCGGCACCTGCGCACGGTCCTGCAGGCCAAGGGTTACGACGTCGCCTACCACGAGGCGCCGGGCGGCCACGACTTCGCGACCTTCCGCCGCAGCACCATCAAGGGGCTGCTCCACTTCCTGGGGGCCAAGTGATTCCCGACCCGACCCAGCTGTACCCGCTGCCGGACCACCCGCGCGTGGTGCTGCTGAAGACGCTCGTCAAGAACCCGCAGATCCAGGTGGGCGACTACACCTACTACGACGATCCCGAGCACGCGACGCAGTTCGAGCAGCGCAACGTGCTCTACAACTACGGCGCCGAGAACCTCGTCATCGGCAAGTACTGCGCGATCGCGGCGGAGACGCGGTTCATCATGTCGGGCGCCAACCACAGCACGAAGGGCGTGTCGACGTTCCCGTTCACGATCTTCGGCGGCGAGTGGGCCGAGCGCACGCTCGACATCGCGCTGGACATCCCCAGCCGCGGCGACACGGTGGTGGGCAACGACGTCTGGATCGGCTACCGGGCGGTGATCATGCCCGGTGTCACCATCGGCGACGGCGCGATCATCGCGACGGGAGCCGTCGTCACGAGTGACGTGCCGCCCTACACCGTGGTCGGTGGAAACCCGGCGAAGGTCGTCAAGGAGCGCTACCCGAAGGCGGACGTCGAACGCCTGCTGCGCGTCAAGTGGTGGGACTGGCCGGTGGAGAAGGTGACCGCGCACCTCCGGACGATCATGGCCGGGACACCGGACGAGATCGAAAGGGTGGCGTCCGAGTGAACTTTTCCGGCGCCTCCACTTGACCGCGCGATCATGGGCACA
This sequence comes from Lentzea tibetensis, assembly GCF_007845675.1. Classification (GTDB taxonomy): domain Bacteria; phylum Actinomycetota; class Actinomycetes; order Mycobacteriales; family Pseudonocardiaceae; genus Lentzea; species Lentzea tibetensis. The sequence goes on from NZ_VOBR01000045.1 coordinate 20,730, forward strand.
TGGAGTACGACCGGTACTGCGATCTGACCATGCGGGGCGGCACGACCAGCGGAGTGGTCTACCCGCTCGCCGTGTGCGCGCTGGCGGAGCACTACGAGTTCAAGTCGATCGGCGGCTCGTCGGCGGGCGCGATCGCGGCCGCGTTCACCGCCGCCGCGGAACGCGGGCGCGCCGAGGGCGGGTTCACCAAGCTCGCGGCCACGATCGACTGGTTCACCTCCGGGAAGGACGCGGAGAGGTGGCGGCTGGCGCAGCTGTTCCAGCCGTCCGGGCGGACCAGAGCCCTGTACCGGATCGTCGTCGCGACCATGCAGCGCAAGAGCACCACCGGCCGCAGCGCGATGTCCTGCCTGTTCTTCGCACTGCTGGGCGCGGTCGGCTTCCGCGCGAAGCTGGCCCTCGCGCTGATGGGCGCGCTGTGGCTGGGCGGGCCCGTGCTGTGGACGGCCGTGCTCGCGCCGAAGTCGTACGAGCGCTGGCTCGCGATCACGCTGGTGGTGCTGGCGCTGGCCACGGTTCCGCTGGTGCTGCTGCGCATTCGCCGCGCACTGCCGTGGCGGGCGTGGCTGGTCGCGGCCATTCCGCTGGTGATCGGGCTGGCCTTCGCACGGCACTGGGCGACCGCGGCGGTCGCGCTGATCACGTGGCTGGTGCTCAGCTTCGCCGGGGCGAGCGCGTTGATCGTGACCTACGGCCTCGCCGTGCAACGGTTCCTGCACGACAACGCCGAACGGATCCACTTCGGACTGATCCCCGGCACCGGCACCTTCAAGCCGTCGCTGCTCGACCGGCTCTCCGGTGTGCCGAAGTCGACCGGTGTGCCACCGTTGAGCGACTGGATCGCCGACCGGCTCGACGACCTCGCGGGCACCGAGGAGCCGCTGACGTTCGGCGACCTGGAGAACATCAACCTCGTGCTGATGACGACGGACCTGTCCGAGGGACGTCCGTACCGGCTGCCCTGGCACGACGAGAACCACTGGCAGTACTGCACCGAGTGCCTCGGCCACGTGCTCCCCGCCCGAACAGTCGACGCGCTCAAGGGCGACGAAGAGACCCAGGCCTGCCCACTGCACCCCGCGACCAAGCTGCGTCCGTTGCCTCCCAACGACAAACTGCCGGTCGCGCTCGCCGTGCGGATGAGCCTGTCCTGCCCCGGACTGATCGCGTCGGTGCCGCTGTGCCGCGACGGACGGGTGCACTGGTTCTCCGACGGCGGCATCACCAGCAACTTCCCGATCCACTTCTTCGACTCGCTGCTCCCCCGCTGGCCCACGTTCGGACTGAGCCTGCAGGCGTTCCCCGCGGGTGACGACGACGAGATCTGGCTGCCCGAGCAGGACGCGTCGACCAGCGGCGCGCCGTACGCGCGGCTCGGCTCGACCCGGTCGTTCATGGTGTCGATCCTCGACACGTTCCTGAGCTGGCGCGACACCATGCAGTCCGCGCTGCCCGGCTACCGCGGCCGCATCGCGCACGTCCGGCAGCACGCGGACGAGGGCGGCACGAACCTGTTCATGCCGCCGGAAACCATTCTGCGCCTGGCGAAACGCGGTGAACGCGCCGGGCAGCTGCTGCACGACCGGTTCTCCCGGCAGTCCGAAACCGACCGCTACCGCTGGATCCGGCTGCGCATCGCGATGCGCGAGTACCAGGCACTCGGCACCGAGGTGGCCGACCGGACGGCGATGTACCACGACCTGGTCGAGCGGTTCGAGATCCCGGCCGCGTTGCACGGGTGGTTCCACACCCCACCGAGCGGAACCGATCCGTGCGGGCCGGAGATCTCGAACGCGCTGACCGGCGCGGGCGATCTCGCCGGGTTCGGTCCGTACGACGGGGCCCCGCCCGTCGATCCGGACCTGAGGCTCACTCCACCCGAGTGACCCGTTTGCGGGCCGCGTTGGCGAGTGCGAGCAGGATCGGCACGTTCGGCGTGTCCGCCACCGCCTGCAGCTTGTGCACACCGCCCGCGCGGATCTCCACCATTCCGTTGGACAACGCGAAGTGCGTGACCGCTCCCCACGGCACGAACTGGTTGCCCACGCTGAGCCCGTCCCTGTTGACGACCAGGTCGGCGAACTTCAACGCCACACCGGCGTCGAACGACTCGACGTAGCGCGGCAGCATCGCCTGGTTGGCGTCGCGCACCAGCCGCTGCCCGAGCTCATCGATGCCGGACCAGTCGTCGTCGAAGACGTAGCTCTCCTCGGAGTTGCGCCACACCGTGTACTTGTGGCGCTTCGTGGCGCCTTGGATGGTGACCGCGGCGAGCACCGCGGTCACCTCCTGCCAGCCGCACGTGAAGATCCTCTTGTCCTGACGCACGTGCACGCCGTTGTCGAAGAACGTGGCGCGCCAAGCCTTCCGCCGCCGGATCTTGATCGTGCCCCACACCATCGCACCCGCGCCCGCAAGTGCGACGAGGTACTCGAACACGGTCTCGATGCCCTGGAAGAGGCTGTAGCCCAACGGGAAGAACAGCACCCCGCCGAACAGCAGCCACCCGATGGGCGCCCTGCTGGTGTACTCGGCGACCGGCCTCCCCAGCCGGCGTTCGAGTGCCAGGAGTTCCGGCGTCAGGTCCGGCGTGTCCGCCAGGTCGAGCGGGTCGGCGTTCGGGTCCTCGAGACCCTGCGCGATCCGCCTGCGGGTGCGGCGCTTGTCCAGCGCGCTCGACGTGAAGGCGAGCGCGACTGACGCCAGCAGCACCCACGGCCCGGCCAGGCCGAGCCCGTACTCCGGCTGCTGCACCTGGGTCCGAGCCGTGCTCCCCCACACGCTCGTGACCATGGCACCCCCGTCGCTGCTGTCCCGGATGTCCTCACCGACGCTGTCGGTGAGCTCTCCGGAGACCTCGACACCGTCGACGGTCCAGGTGGCGGGGCAGTCCGTGGTGCTGCCGCCCCTGCGGCCGTACGTGGTCTCACACGGTCCGGTGTAGCTGACCATCACACGCTCACCGAACTTGTACGTGTACGCCGGCCACGCCCACACACTGGCGAGACCCGCTCCCAGGGCGATCATGATGAACAGAGGCGTCAGCCTCGCCCAGGGACCGCGTTTCTTCGACATGCCCGGCAACGTAGGAAAACTCACCACATCGCCACCACACGCACAACGCACTCGATCAGCGCGGCCCTCAGCGTACTGAGCGAACCGCCCCGAACGCGATCAGCACCGCGGCGGCGGCAGCGACGAGCCACGGCCAGACCCGCTTCTTCTCCGGCTCCTCGTACACCTGCGGCTCGTAACCGGGCGCGGCCTGCGGCCAGGTCGGCTCGGCGAACGGTTCGGTCACTGGTGGTCACCTTCAGACACTCGGCTTGCACGTTCTTCGCCCGGTAACTACCGACCGTTAGCGCAACACGTGCCCGGCCACCCGAATGGCCCTATCACCCTTGCGCCTTCCGCTACCGTGGAAGGCATGACGCAGCGATTCATCCGCCCCCGGCTGGCAGTGCCAGTCGCCGGGGCGTGCACGCGCGCCTGACTCTCATCGGCGGCGGGCCAGTCCGGGGGTGACCCCCACGCCCGCTTCCACCCGATGGGACTTCTCATGCACCGCACCGAAGAACTCACCCGCGCGCTGTCCGTCCGCGACCTCACCGACCCCGCGCAGGGCCCGCACGCCATCCAGCTGGTCGTCGACGCGATCACCGCCGCACTCCCCGGACCGGTGCGCGTGGTCCGGCAGCACCCGGTGGTCCCGGTGGACCACAACTACGAGCACCTCGGCTACCCGGCTGACGCGGTGACGCGCGACGCGCGCTACACCCGGTACGTCAGCGAGACGTGCATGCTGCGCAGCCACACGTCCGCGATGATCCCGCCCGCGCTGCGCCGGACCAGCCCGAACACCACGCTCGTCTGTCCGGGGATGGTGTACCGGCGCGACACCGTCGACCGGCTGCACACCGGCACACCGCACCAGCTCGACGTGTGGCGGATCAGCGACGCTCCCGGCGACATCGACGCACTGGTCGAGGCGGTCGTGCGGGCGGCGCTGCCCGGCGCCGAGTACCGCACGACGCCCTCCGAGCACCCGTACACCGAGACCGGCCGGCAGGTCGACGTCCGGCACGACGGCCAGTGGGTCGAGGTCGGCGAGTGCGGCACCGCCGCGCGGCACGTGCTCGACCGGGCCGGGCTGCCTGCCGGCGTGCACGGGCTGGCGAGCGGCTGGGGGCTCGACCGGTTGCTCATGCTGCGCAAGGGAGTCCCGGACATCAGGCTGCTGCGCGAGTCCGATCCTCGGGTGGCACGGCAGATGCGCGACCCCGCGCCGTACCGGCCGGTGTCCCGCCACCCCAGGATGATCAGGGACATCTCGATCGCCACCACACCTGAAGCGGATCTCGAGACCATTGGCGCCGTCGTGCGCGACGTGGTGCCGGAGGAGGTCGTCGAGGAGATCGAGATCCTGTCCGAGACACCCGTCGACGAGCTGCCCCGGCAGGCGGCCGAACGGCTCGGCGCCCGGCCGGGGCAGAAGAACGTGTTGCTGCGCTTGACGCTCCGCGCTCCGGCGCGGACGCTGACCGACGGTGAGGCCAACGAGATCCGCGACCGGATCTACGCGTCCTTGCGGGCCACGCCCGCGTAGATGCTCATGTAGTCGGTGTAGGTGTCGGGACGCCAGTCGTTGACGGCGACGACGCCGGGGTCGAGCAGTGACAGGCCGTCGAAGAAGCGGGACACCTCAGCGTGCGAGCGCATCGTGAGCGGGTTGTCCGTCTTGTTGTAGATGGCGGTCACCTGCTTGGCCTCGGCGGTCTCCTCGAGGTTGAGGCCGTCGTGCGTGCCGTGCGACAGCGCCAGGAAGCTGCCGGGCGCACAGGCGTCCATGTAGTGCGCGACGGCGCCGTGCGGGTCGTCGGCGTCCGGGACGAAGTGCAGCGCGGCGATCAGCAGCACCGCGACCGGCTTGGAGAAGTCCAGGAGGTCGCACCCCGCGAGCACGGCGGAGGGAGAGCGGAGGTCGGCCTGCACGGCCGTGGCGCACGGGTTCTCGGCGAGCAGCGCGTTCGCGTGCGACACGGCCACCGGCTCGACGTCGACGTAGACGACCCGCGCGTCCGGCACGTCCTGCTGCGCGATCTCGTGCACGTTGCCGACGGTCGGGATGCCGGACCCCAGGTCGAGGAACTGCGTGACGCCCTGCGCGACGAAGTGCCGCACGCAGCGGCGGAGGAACGACCTGTTGGCCTGCGCGGTGAGCGCGATACCGGGGAAGATCTGCTCCACTGCCTTGGCGGCGGCGCGGTCGGCCTCGAAGTTGTGGGACCCGCCCAAGTAGTAGTCGTACATCCGAGCGACGCTCGGCTTCGTGACGTCGACTGTGGACGGCACCCATCTGAGCTGTTCCATCACGGCGGCGATCCTGCCTGTACGCCACACGGGTGTCCACCACCACACGTCCGAACTGAGACGCGTCGTCTCACGTGTGCTCGCCATGCCCACGGCCGCCGCGTTCAACCCCGTTGACCCCGCGTTCATCCAGGACCCGTACCCGGCTTACCAGTTCCTGCGGGAGTACTCACCGGTGCACTTCGAGCCCGCGCTCGGCGGCTGGTTCGTGACGCGGTACGACGACGTGCGGACGGTGCTCAACGACCCGCGCACCGTCCGCCCGCCGGCGGGCGAGATGCTGCTGGGACGCCTGCCGGGCGACGTGCGCGCCGAGCTCGCGTGGTTCGAGGAGAAGATCGAGACGAGCCTCCCGTTCGCCAACCCGCCGGAGCACGGCAGGCTGCGCACGTTGGTGTCGAAGGCTTTCACGCCCCGCACGACCGAGGCGCTGCGCACGCACGTCGAGCGCGCCACCGACGACCTGCTCGACGCCATGGCGGACGAGCCCGACCCCGACGTGCTGCGCGACCTCGCCTACCCGCTGCCCGCGATCGCGGTGACGCGCCTGCTCGGCGTGCCGGACGAGGACGTCGACGGCCTGATCGCACTCGTCGGCGACGCCATGAAGATCATCGGCCAGGCCCTGCCGTCCGACGACCCGGTCGGCGCGGCGCGGGCCGCGCACGTCGCCACCGTCAAGACGTTCGACTACCTCGAGGACCTCATCCGCTGGCGCCGCAAGGCACCCGCGGACGACCTGATCTCGGTGATCGCCGCGTCCCCCGGCTACACCGAGGAGGAGCTGATCCTCCTGGTGCTGGTGCTGATCAACGGCAGCCTGGAGACGACGGCGCACTTCATCGGCAACGCCACGCTCGCACTGCTGCGCCACCCCGCGCAGGCGGACCTGCTGCGACGTGATCCGTCGCTGATCGACTCCGCGGTCGAGGAGCTGTTGCGCTGGGACACCCCGGTGCCCGTGATGCCGCCACAGCTCACCACGGCGCCGATCGTGCTGAGCGGGCGGCGGATCGAGGCCGGGCAGCTGCTGTTCCCCGTGATCGGCGCCGCTCACCGCGATCCCGTCCGGTATCCCGACCCGGATCGGCTGGACATCACGCGGGCGCCGTCCGGGGTGCTCGCCTTCGGGGGCGGGGTGCACCACTGCATCGGGGCTTCGCTCGCGCGGGCCGAGGCACGGGTCGCGCTGGGGAAGCTGTTCTCGCGGTTTCCGGCGTTGGGGCTCACCGGCGTGGAGCCCGTGTTCCGGGCGGATCCCGTGCTGCGCGGGCTGACCGCGCTGCCGGTACGGCTCTAGACCGGGTAGCCCGACTGGAAGGCCAGCCGGGCGTCGGCGCCCGCCGCGATCCGGTCGAGCACGTCGTCCAGCGCCAGGAACACCTCCCACGGCTCCTGCCCGCTCGCTACCGCCAGCCGGTCCGTCACCAGTTGCTCCAGGTCCGCGACGCGCTTGGCCTTCCACACCTTGTCGGCGAGGGTGACCAGCAGGTCCTCCAGGGGCAGGTCGGCCGACCACGAGCCGTGCGTCCGCGCGTAGCGAGCGAAGCGTTCCTCGACGCCGCGGGCCAGCAGCAGGTCGCAGCCCGCCTGTTCGTGCGCCGACCCCGGCCCGGACAGCTCCGCGGGGTGCTCGACCTTCCCGATGTCGTGCGTGGCGGCGCCGAACAGCACGGCCTCCCGGTCGATCACCACGGCGGGATGGTGCTCCGCGAGCCAGTCGGCCAGCTGAGCGGCCACGTCGTGGACCGCGCGCAGGTGTGCGGCCAGCCGGGGCGGAGCCTGCAGCTCCTCCAGCAGGGCAACGGCCGCGGCCGGCAGCGGACGGAGAGTACGTTCGGAGGTCAGGGCACGACGCAGCAGGTCAGAGGTCACCCCGTCCAAGGTGGCGCTCGCTGACAGCGAACAAGGGAACACCAGCCAGCTCCACTTGGTTGAGCCAGTCAGACTCAACTTTGGAGGATGAGATGGTGGCTCTGCCGGTACTGCCGCTGGACGACGTGGTTGTACTGCCCGGCATGGTGGTGCCGATCCGGATCTCCGGAGCGGACGCCAGCGCCGAGGCCCGAGCCGCGGTGGACGCCGCCACCGCGGCCGCTGACCAGCAGGTTCTGCTGGTCCCCCGATTGGACGGGAAGTACGCGCGGGTCGGCACACTGGCCGTCATCGAGCAGGTGGGACGCCTGCCGGGCGGCGAGCGCGCGGCCGTCGTGCGGGGCACGAAGCGCGTGAAGATCGGCAGCGGGACGACCGGGCCCGGTGCGGCGTTGTGGGTCGAGGCGACCGTCGTCGACGAAGCGGTTGGCGACCGCGCCCGCGAGCTGGCCCGCGAGTACAAGGCGCTGGTGACGACGATCCTGCAGCAGCGCGGTGCGTGGCAGGTGGTCGACTCGGTGCAGCAGGTGGACGACCCGTCCGCGCTGGCCGACCTCGCCGGGTACGCGTCGTACCTCAAGGACGCGCAGAAGGTGTGGCTGCTGGAGACCAGCGACGTGGCCGAGCGGCTGGAGAAGCTGCTCGAGTGGGGGCGCGACCACCTCGCCGAGCTGGACGTCGCGGAGACCATCGCCAAGGACGTCAAGGAGGGCATGGAGAAGCAGCAGCGGGAGTTCCTGCTGCGCCAGCAGCTCGCCGCCGTCCGCAAGGAGCTCGCCGAGCTCGACGGCAAGCCCGCGTCCGAGGAGGAGGACTACCGGGCCCGCGTCGAGTCCGCGGACCTGCCGGAGAACGTGCGCAAGGCCGCTCTGTCCGAAGTGGACAAGCTGGAGCGCACGAGTGAGCAGTCGCCCGAGGTCGGGTGGATCAGGACGTGGCTCGACACGGTGCTGGAGATGCCGTGGAACGAGCGCACCGAGGACGCCTACGACATCAAGGGCGCGCGTGAGGTGCTGGACGCGGACCACTCGGGGCTGGACGACGTGAAGGAGCGGATCACCGAGTACCTGGCGGTGCGCAGGCGCCGGGCCGACCGCGGCATGGGTGTCGTCGGCGGCAGGCGCAGCGGCGCGGTGCTGGCGCTCGTCGGGCCGCCCGGTGTCGGCAAGACGTCGCTGGGCGAGTCGGTCGCGCGGGCCATGGGCCGCAAGTTCGTGCGCGTCGCGCTCGGTGGTGTGCGGGACGAGGCGGAGATCCGCGGGCACCGGCGCACCTACGTCGGCGCGCTGCCCGGCCGCATCGTGCGGGCGATCTCCGAGGCCGGTTCGATGAACCCGGTCGTGCTGCTCGACGAGATCGACAAGGTCGGCTCGGACTACCGGGGCGACCCGACGGCCGCGTTGCTCGAGGTGCTGGACCCGGCGCAGAACCACACGTTCCGCGACCACTACCTGGAGGTCGAGCTCGACCTGTCGGACGTGGTGTTCCTGGCGACGGCGAACGTGCTGGAGTCGATCCCGGCTCCGCTGCTGGACCGCATGGAGCTGGTGCAGCTCGACGGCTACACCGAGGACGAGAAGGTCGTCATCGGGCGTGACCACCTGCTGCCGCGGCAGATCGAGCGCGCCGGGCTCACCCCGGACGACGTGTCGGTCGACGAGGCGGCGATCCGCCAGCTCGCCGGCGAGTACACGCGGGAAGCCGGTGTGCGGCAACTGGAACGCGCGCTCGCGCGGATCCTGCGCAAGGTGACGTCGAAGGTCGCTCTCGGCGACGCCGAGCTGCCGCTGACGGTGGACCAGCCGTCGCTGCGCGGGTACCTGGGCAGCCCGAAGCACACGCACGAGACGGCGCAGCGGACCGCTGTTCCCGGTGTCGCAACGGGTCTGGCCGTCACGGGTGCCGGTGGTGACGTGCTGTTCGTCGAGGCGTCGCTGGCCGGGAAGGGCCTCACGCTGACCGGGCAGCTGGGTGACGTGATGAAGGAGTCGGCCCAGATCGCGTTGTCGTACCTGCGTTCGCACGACATCGCTCCCCCGCAGTCCGACGACGCGGGCGTGCACATCCACGTGCCCGCGGGCGCGGTGCCGAAGGACGGTCCGTCGGCGGGCGTCACGATGACGACGGCGCTCGCGTCGCTGCTGTCGGGACGGCCGGTGCGGTCGGACGTCGCGATGACGGGCGAGATCTCGCTGACCGGGCGGGTGCTTCCGATCGGCGGCGTGAAGCAGAAGCTCCTCGCCGCCCACCGGGCGGGCATCACGACAGTGCTGCTCCCGCAACGCAATGAGCCCGACCTGGACGACGTGCCCGCGTCGGTCCTGGAAGCGCTCACCGTGCATCTGGTGTCGGACGTGACCGAGGTTCTGCAGCACGCCCTGGAGAAGCCGGCCGCCGCCGCGGCGGCCTGATGGACCCTCGTGGGGGAGCTGCGGCGACAGCTCCCCCACGAGGCTTTCGTTCACACCCCGATGTCGATGACGACTCGGGTCGGGTTGTCGAGCAGGAACACCCGGTGCCAGGAGTTGGCGTTGGCGTAGCCGGCACCAACGGTCAGGTTCGCTTCGAAGTCGCACGTCAGCGCGACACCGCGAACATTGGCCAGTCCAGGCGTCGGGAAGTTCCTCGGACCCGTGTAGGTGGGGTTCCCGGACTCGTCGTGCGCGGCGGCCGGAGCGAGCCGCACCTCCAGGAAACCGTTGCCGGGGACGGAAACCGGCTGTCCGGACCCGCAGTTGACGAGCTGGTCGACCTCGTTGACGAAGTACTCCGGCCGCTGGCCGTTCAGGTCGAGCACCACGCGGTCGAACGTCGCGTGACGGCCCGTCCTGATGTCGGTCAGGGTCGGGGTGCCGGCAGCCGAGGCAGCCATCCCGGAACTAGCCGGGATGAACGAGAACACCGCCACGACAGCCAGCAGCAGAACGACGACTCTCTTCACGTCGGCCCCCTCTCAGGGTTGCCTTGATGAAGTGCAGACGTCCCAGTGCCACCGGGGTTGCGTCAGTGGCGGATGTCGATCACGACGCTCATCGGGTCGTCGATGAACGACACCGTGTACGCCGATCCCGGCTTCTCGTAACCGATGTCGATGCCGAGGTCGGCCTCGAAGTCGCACGAGATCGCGATGCCGCGGACGTTCGCCAGTTCGGGCGTCGAGAACTTGCGCGACCCGCTGTAGTTCCACCCGCGTGCGGGCTGCGCGTGCACCTCCAGGAACTGGTTGCCCGGCACCGTGATCGGCTTGCCGGAGGCGCAGCCCGTCACCTCGTCCGTGACGAACTCGTCGACGTTGGGCTTCGTCCCGGACAGGTCGAGCACGACCCGGTCGAACGTCGCGAAACGGCTGGTCCGGATGCCCGTGAGGTCGGCGATCGGCTCGGCCGCCGACGCGGCCGGCACTACCGCCAACGTCGCACACACGACTGTGAGCAGCACAAATAGACGCTTCATGAACTTTCCCCCTCTTGCGATGTGACTACGCCAGGAAGTCTTCCAGAGGAACAGGGGTCAGGCCGTCGGCTTTGGCGCGATCGAGGAAAGCCTGGAAGTCCTCGGCGAAAGTCGTGCGGAAGTGCATGAGCACGATGTCGCCGCGGTTGAGCTTGTCCCCCGCCTGGAACTGCACGCGCCCGTCGTTCACCGCGGCCGTCCACATCACCAGCGCCTTGAACCCGCAGTCCGCGGCGGCCTTGCGCGTGGTGTTGTCGTGGTTGCCGAACGGCGGCCGGAACAGCGTCGGCCGCTTCCCGTACTCACCGGTGATGAAGTCCGCGTTGCCGCAGATCTCGTTCTTCTGGAAGTCGTACCCCTTGCCGGACAGGTTCGGGTGCGTCGACGTGTGGCTGTGCACGGTGACCGGCAGCGCTTTGAAGTAGTCGCGCTGACCCTCGATGTACTTGGTGTTGAGGAACAACGACGGCCGGATGCCGGCCTTGCGCATCATCTCGGCGGCGGCCGGGTGCTTGATCGCCCCGTCGTCGATCGTGATGAACACGTACGGCTTGTCCGTCGCGATCCGGTTCACCACGGGCACGAGCCCGCCGGTGATCGGCGGCGCCGTCGCCTGCACCGTGCCGTACGCGTACGGCGGCGGGAACATCACCGGCGGCGGTGCGGATGTTGTTGTAGTAGTAGTCGGTGGCGCGGTCGTCAGAACCGGAGCTCGCGGCTCCGGTTCACGCGCACACGAAACGAGAATGGCCACGACAGCGAGCGCGGCGGCAACGCGCAGTCTTCCCCCCACGCTGTGAATGACGCCGAAGAGGTCGATCACGTTGCACGGCGTTAAGGTCATCCAGGTCACACCCGACTCGTGTGGAGGACTTTCTGATGAGCCTCGAGCGTCCTGTCGCTCCCGACCCCTACGCGCTGCTGCCGAAGGTGGAGTCGTTCTCCGTCACGTCGACCGACGTGCGCGACGGCGAGCAGTTGAACGACGCACAGGTCTTCGAAGGCGGCAACACGTCGCCGCAGCTGAGCTGGTCCGGGTTTCCCGCGGAGACCCGCAGCTTCGTGGTGACCTGTTTCGACCCCGACGCGCCCACGCCGTCCGGCTTCTGGCACTGGGTTGCGGTGAACATCCCCGCGACCGTCACTTCACTGGATACCGGTGCGGGCGCCGCGGACTCCTCGTTGCCCGGTGACGCCTTCCACGTGCGGTCCGACTACAGCCAGCGGGCGTTCGGCGGGGCCGCTCCGCCCAAGGGAGATCATCCGCACCGGTACTTCTTCGTGGTGCACGCGGTGGACGTCGACGCCCTCGACGTCGACTCCGACGCCTCTCCCGCGGTGGTCAGCTTCAACCTGGCGTTCCACACGATGGCGCGCGCCATCATCACGCCTACTTACCAGCACTAACCAGGAGTTAGTGCGTGAACGGCCCGTTCACGCACGCGGTTCCGGCTGGGGCGGAACGATCGGGGGTCGGCGATCGTTGCGCCAGGAGGAAGCGCGCGGGGGGCGGTCGCGGCACGGGACGGCGGTGCGGCCGGCAGACAGCGATGCGGCCAGCAGTGCGGACCGGCAGGCAGCAGTGCGGCCGGCAGCGGTGCGGCCAGCTGACAGCAGTGCGACCTGTAGGCAGCGGTGTGGCTGGCAGCGGTGCGACCGGCAGGCAGCGGTGCGGCCAGCAGCGGTGTGACCGGCCGGAGTACCCGGCAGCCGCCTGACCAGCAGGAGCCGTGTGACGTGCGGACCACGGGGGAACAACTACCCCGCCCCGGTGGTTGGATCACCACGTGAGGCACTTCGATCTGGTCATCATCGGCACGGGCTCGGGCAACTCGATCCCGGACGAGCGGTTCGCGCATCTGAACATCGCGATCGTCGAGAAAGGCGTGTTCGGCGGCACGTGCCTGAACGTCGGCTGCATTCCGACGAAGATGTTCGTGCACACCGCCGACCAGGCCGCGGCGCCCGCCAACGCGAAGAAGCTCGGCGTGGACGCGCACCTCGACGGGGTGCGGTGGCCGGAGATCCGGGACCGGATCTTCGGGCGCATCGACCCGATCTCCGAAGGCGGCCGCCGCTGGCGAGCGCAGGACAACGCGAACGTCACGGTGTACGAGGGCACGGCGCGGTTCGTAGGGCCGAAGACGCTCGACACGGGCACCGGCGAGACGATCACCGCTGACCGGTTCGTGATCGCGGCCGGCAGCAGGCCGGTGATCCCCGAGGTCGCGGACATCGAGGAAGCCGGTTTCCACACCAGCGACACGATCATGCGGCTCGAGCGGCTCCCCCAGAAGATGATCATCCTGGGCAGCGGGTTCGTCGCGACCGAGTTCGCGCACGTGTTCGCCAGCTTCGGCGTCGAGGTCACGCTGATCGCGCGCGGTGACGTGCTGCTGCGCGCCGAGGACGCGGAGATCGCGGAGCGGTTCACCGAGATCGCGAAGAGCAAGTGGGACGTTCGGTTGCACCGCAAGGCGGTGCGCGCCGAACGCACCGGCGACAAGATCAGGCTGCACCTCGAGGGCCCGGACGGCGCAGAGGTCGTCGAGGCGGACGAGCTGCTGGTCGCGGTGGGGCGCAAGCCGAACACGGACCTGCTCGACCTGGGCAAGACCGGCGTCGCGCTGCACGCCGACGGGCGGATCGAGGTGGACGAGTTCCAGCGCACGAGCGAAGAGGGCATCTTCGCGATGGGCGACATCAGCTCGGAGTACCAGCTCAAGCACGTCGCGAACCACGAAGCCCGCGTGGTGCAGCACAACCTGCTGCACCCGGAAGACATGCGGAAGTCGGACCACCGCTACGTTCCCGCGGCCGTGTTCTCGTCGCCGCAGATCGCGTCGGTCGGGCTGACCGAGGAACAGGCCAGGGCCAAGGGAATCCGGTACGTCACGGCCAGCCAGGCGTACGCGTCGATCGCGTACGGCTGGGCGATGGAGGACACCACCGGGTTCACCAAGATCATCGCGGACCCGGAGACCGGACTGCTGCTCGGCGCGCACATCATCGGGCCGCAGGCGTCGTCGGTGATCCAGCCGATCGTGCAGGCGATGAGCTTCGGGCTCGACGCGCGCAGCATGGCGCGCGGGCAGTACTGGATCCATCCCGCGATGCCCGAGATCGTCGAGAACGCGCTGCTGAGCCTTCCGCTGGACTGAATGCCCTACGACATAGGGACTTCCGCCGCTCCCGCACGAGCATTCGACCGTTCAGGATGCACCGATGGGAGAGAAGGGGAAGGTGCTGGTCGCCTACACCTCGGCCATCGCCGCCACAGACGAGATCGCGAAAGTCATCGGCACGGAGCTCGCGGGGTGCGGGCTCCGTGTCACCGTTTTGTCCGTCGCAGACACACCGGACCTCCACGACTTCGGGGCGGTGATCATGGGAGACGCCGCCGCCCGTGACGCGCACCGGTTCGTGCGACTGCACAAGGCACCGTTGAAGCACACACCGCTGTGGCTGTTCCACCGCGGCCAGCCGCCCGTGCCGCCCGAGGTCACGCGCATGGTCCGCCGCTTCGCGGCCAACGGGCCGGTCAGCTTCGGCGGCGCGTCACCGGACTGGGACCGCGCGAAAGCCTGGGCGCGTTATCTCGCGGACCAGCTCACCGTGCTGCACAGGGGGTTCGTCAGCAACTAGTCCCTGCCGGAATCCGGGTGCGGACGATCAGCGCTGTGGTGTCTGATCAGGGCATGGCGATTGTGCTGGACGAGCCGGGAGTCGACGGGCTGAGCGAGGCCGTGGGCGTGCTGCGGGAGTGGCAGCACGAAGGTGCGCCGATGCAACTGCATCCGGGAGACCTGGGCTGGTTCTGGCGGTTCGGCGCGGAGGCGACGGCCGCCGCGGTCCGGACCTGGAGCCGGGACGGGCGGGTGCTCGCCGTCGGGCTGCTGGACGGTCCCGAGCTGCTGCGGATGACGATCGCGCCCGACGCTCAGCAGGACGAGGAGCTGGCGCGGCAGCTGGTGGCGGACGTGACCGAGCCGAAGCGCGGCGTCCTGCCCGAGGGGCAGGTGAACGTCGAGGCACCGATGCGCGCACTGGTCCAGGACCTGCTGGCCGAAGAGGGCTGGAGCACCGACGAGCCGTGGACGCCGCTGCGCCGCGACCTCACGGAGCAGGTGGTGGACCCCGGCGTGCGGATCGAGGTGACCGGGCCGGAGCAGACGCACCTGCGGACCGCCGTGCAGCGGGCATCGTTCGACAGGTCGACGTTCACGGACGAGAGATGGCACGCGATGGCGGCCGGGTTGCCGTACGCCGACGCCGCTGCCTGGTCGCGCACGACGACCATGGCGACGCGGTGGCAGCGGTGACGGTGTGGTCGGCCGGGCCGGGAAAGCCGGGGTTGCTCGAGCCGATGGGTGTGCACCGGGACCACCGCGGTCACGGCTACGGCAGGGCGATCACCGTCGCCGCGGCGGCCGCGCTCCAGGAGCTCGGCTCGTCGAGCGCGATCGTCTGCACCCCGAGCTCGAACGTCGGCGCCGTCGCCACCTACCGGTCAGCGGGGTTCGAGCAACTCCCCGAGGTCCGGGACCGCCGCCGGGAGTTCTAGACGAACCGCGGGCGCCCGGCGATCACGCCGAACGCGGTGAGCGCGCCGAGCAGGACGAGCTGCACGACCAGGGCGATCGACCAGGTACCGGTCATCTCGCGCAGCACGCCGAACGCGAACGGACCGGTTGCGGCGATCAGGTAACCGACGCTCTGCGCCATCGCGGAGAGCCGCGCGGTGTCCGAAGTGGACCGGGTGCGCAGCGACAGGATCAGCAGCGCGAGCGGGAACATCCCCATGCCGAGACCGATCAGCACGACCCACAGCGCCGGGACGACGGTGGGGGCGACGAGCAGGCCGGCGATGCCCGCGAACGACAGCAGGCCGAGCAGCAGCACCATGCCCACCTGGCTGCGCTGCCGCGCCGCGATCGGCGGGACGATCAGGCTGACCGGGACGCTGAGCAGCATCGACACCGCGAGCAGCAGGCCTGCGGTGTTCCGGTCGACGCCCGCGTCGCCGAGGATCTGCGGCAGCCAGCCCATGACGGTGTAGGCGAAGAGCGACTGCAGGCCGAAGAAGACGGTGATCACCCACGCGAGCGGACTGGCCCACAGCGACTTCGAACCGGATGAGCCGCTGACACGAACACCAGATGTCCGAGTTGGAGCACCGTGCCGCGCGCCCGCGAACCACACGACGAGCGCAGCGGCGCTGAGCAGTGCCCACGCACCGACCGCACCCCGCCACGAGCCGATCAGCTCTTCGAGACGCGGGGTCGCCGCGGCCGCCACGGCGGCACCGGCGGCGAGCGCGGCGGTGTAGACACCCGTGAGGAGACCGACCCGAGCCGGGAACGAGTCCTTCACGACGACCGGGATGAGCACGTTGGACACAGCGATGCCGGCACACGCCACGAAGGTGCCGCCGAGCACGACCCACGGGCCGTCGATCACGCGGAGCACGAGACCGAGCGTCAGCACCGCGAGCGACAGCCCGACCGCGCGAGCCATGCCGAGCCTGCGACCGAGCCACGGGGCGGCGAACGCCGCGAAGCCGAAGCACAGCGCCGGAACGGCCGTCAGCGCACTGGTCCATGCGGCGGAAACACCGAGGGCAGACCGGACATCGCCGAGCACCGAGGCCAGACTGGTCACCGCGGGACGGAGATTCGCGGCCGCGAGGGCGACCCCCATCGCGAGCAACGTGCTTCCGACCAGCGGAACGTGGCGGTTCTTTGCAGAGATCGACACCCCGGACACGCGAACAGTGGCAGTCTGGGCCGCAAGAGTCGTCTGCTGAATCGTCACGCGCTCCACTATCGCAGACATGGGATGTTCGGATGAAAGGATGACGCTGTGCCGTTGGCCACTACCCGACGGGCGGGCCTTGTCGACCAGGTGATCGAGCAGATGCGTGCGACGATCACCAGCGGCGAATGGCCCGTCGGGCAGCGCATCCCGCCGGAGCCGGAGCTCGTCACCGCGCTCGGCGTCGGCAGGAACACGGTGCGCGAAGCAGTCCGCGCTCTCTCCCACGCCGGACTGCTGGAGGTCAGACAGGGCGATGGCACGTTCGTCCGCGCGACCAGCGAGCTCTCCGGAGCGGTCCGCCGGATGTGCGGCAGCGAGCTGCGCGACGTGCTCCAGGTGCGCCGCACCCTCGAGGTCGAGGGCGCCAGACTCGCCGCGACGCACCGCACCGACACCGAGCTCGCGACGCTGACGACGTTGCTCGGCCAGCGGGACACCGCTCTCGCCGCGCAGGACTGGGAGAAGGTGGTCGAGACCGACACCGCTTTCCACCAGCTGCTGGTCAGAAGCTCACACAACGCGCTGCTCGCCGAGCTCTACCAGGGACTGTCCGAGGCCGTCCGGGCCAGTGTCGCCGCGTCGGTCGACACCTCGCTGCCGTTCCACAACCAGGTGTCGCACACCGGGTTGCTGGAAGCGGTGCGCGCGGGCGACCCGGCCAAGGCCGCCGCCGAGGCGGGTGGGTTCCTCGAGGACCTGCTCCAGAAGCACGGTGAATAAGGACTGAACCTGTCCGGGTTTCTTCGTACTGTGGACGACATGGAGATCACCCCGTTCCGCATCGACGTCCCGCAGTCCGATCTCGACGACCTCCGCGCCCGGCTCGCGAACGCGCGCTGGCCGGAGGAGGACCTGCCGGGTGTCGGCTGGTCGTACGGCATCCCGGTCAGCTACCTGCGGCCGCTCGCCGAGTACTGGCGAGACGGCTACGACTGGCGTGCGGCCGAAGCACGGCTGAACGAGCTTCCGCAGTTCACCACCGAGATCGACGGACAGCGAATCCACTTCGCACACGTGCGGTCCGCAAAGGAGGATGCGCTCCCACTGATCCTCACGCACGGCTGGCCGGGCTCGTTCGTCGAGTTCCTCGACGTGATCGAGCCGCTGTCGCACGACTTCCACCTGGTGATCCCGTCGATCCCCGGCTTCGGCTTCTCCGGTCCGACGAAGGAGATCGGCTGGAACGTCAACCGGATCGCGCGCGCGTTCGCCGCGCTCATGGCCGGACTCGGCTACGAGCGGTACGGCGCGCAGGGCGGCGACTGGGGTTCGAGCATCTCGCAGGAGATCGGCAAGGTGGACCCGGACCACGTCGTCGGCGTGCACGTGAACATGCTGCTCACGTTCCCCACGGGCGACGGAAGTGATCTGTCCGACGAGGACAGGGAGCGGCTGAAGTCGTTGGACCGCTACCAGAACGAGCTGTCCGGCTACATGCACATCCAGCGCACGCGCCCGCGCACGCTGGCCTACGGGCTGCACGACTCACCCGTCGGCCAGCTGGCGTGGGTCGCGGAGAAGTTCCACGACTGGACCGACTGCGTCGACGTGCCCGAGGACGCGGTCGACCGGGACCTGATGCTGACCAACATCTCGATCTACTGGTTCACCGGCACCGCGGGCTCGTCGGCGCAGATCTACCGCGAGCAGGACTCCTCGTGGGGCCAGCGGACGCTGACGACCGTGCCGACCGGTGTCGCGGTGTTCCCCGCCGACCTCGGGCACCCGGTGCGCAAGATCGCGGACAAGATGATCCCGACCATCGTGCACTGGACCGAGCTCGAGCGCGGCGGCCACTTCGCGGCCATGGAGGAGCCCGACCTGCTGGTCGACGACATCAGGAAGTTCTTCGGAGCACTGTGAAACTGAGTCTGCGCACGCTGAACCGCACGCTCCTGGCGCGCCAGCTCCTGCTGGCACGCCAGGAGCTCGCGGTCTCCCCCGCCGTCAGCCACCTGGTCGGACTGCAGGCGCAGACGACCGGACCTCCTTACCTGGCACTGTGGTCGCGACTGCACGGGTTCCGGTTCGACGACCTGAGCGACGCGATCACCAGCCGCGCACTGGTGCGGATGACGCTGATGCGCGGCACGCTGCACCTGGCCCCGGCCGCGGACTGCGCGGTGCTGCGCCCCGTGCTGCAACCGATGCTCACCAAGGCGCTGTTGACCCTCCACCCAGGACTCGCCGCCATCGGGATCGAGAAGGTGGTCGCCGCCGCGAAGGACGTGCTCGCGGACGGGCCGCTTCCGCTGACGGACATCGGTGCCCGGCTGCGGGAGCGGTGGCCGGACGAGTCCGAGCGGTCGCTGTACTTCGGGGCGCAGCTGCTGACGCCGATGGTGCGCGTGCCGCCGAGCGGCATCTGGGGCCGGTCGGCGACCTCGGCCAACGCGTCGTTCGCGCAGTGGATCGGCGAGGACCTGCCGGAGACCGCCCCGGCCGGGCCGATGATCGAGCGGTATCTGCGCGCGTTCGGTCCCGCGTCGGCGGCGGACGTCGCGGCGTGGTCGCGGCTGACCGGCCTGCGCCCGCACATCAACGCACTCGACCTCGTGCGCCACCAGGACCCGAACGGGCGCGAGCTGCTCGACGTGCCCGACGGCGAGCTGACCGATGAGGACGTCCCCACACCGGTGCGGTACCTGGGCGTCTACGACAACGTGCTGCTGTCGCACGCCGACCGCACCCGCGTCATCGCCGAGGAGCACCGGAAGGTGTGGGGTGCCGGGAAGAACGGCGTCTTCCCGCAGACGTTCCTGGTCGACGGGTTCGTGCGCGGGACGTGGGTCGCCGAGGGCGGCACGCTGGTGCTCACCCCGTACGCCAACGTGTCCAAAAAGGACGTCGCTGCGCTGAAGCGCGAGGGTATGGCACTGCTGAAGGTGCTCGCGCCGGACGAGCCGCACACGTTCACGATGCGACCTCTCTGATCACCTCCAGCGCGGCAGTGATCGCCGGTCGGCGCGACGCCTGGGTGCGCCACGCGGCGAACAGGCGGCGCGTCGGCGTCGGCCGCAACGGCACGGCACGCACGTTGCCCGGGATCGGGCCGCGGCCGAGCCGGGGCAGGAGCGCGACGCCGATGCCGCGCTCCAGCAGCGCGAACTGGGTCTGGTACTCGCCGACCCGGTAGACCAGGTTCGGCTCGACGCCCGCCGCGCGGAACGTGCGGACGAGCCAGTCGTGGCAGATCGAGCCCTCCGGCTGGCACATCCACCGCTCGCCCGCGAGATCGCCGGGCTCCAGGAACGCCTTGCGGGACAACGGGTTCGACACGGGCATCAGCACGTCCGCCACGTCGTCGCAGATCCGCATGCGGGACAACGACTCCGGCACCGGCAGCGGCGTGTTGGCCCAGTCGTGCACGACCGCGAGGTCCAGCTCGCCGCGCGTGACGGCGTCGAGCGCCTCGGTCGGGTCGATCTCCAGCACCCGGACGTCGAGCGCGGGGTGCCGCTCCGCCAATGCGCACAGCACGTCCGGCAGCAGGCCGCGCGCGGCCGTGGGAAACGCGCCGACGCACAGCTTGCCGACGGCCGCGCCGCGCAGCTCTTCGAGGGTGACCTCGGCCTCCTCGACCAGCTTCAGCACCTGGCCCGCGGTGTCGACGAGCAGCTGCGCCGCGTCGGTCAGCGCGACGCCGCGGCCGCGCTTCTCCAGCAGGGCGGTGCGGGTCTCGCGCTCCAGCTTGGCGATCTGCTGCGACACCGCGGACGGTGTGTAGCCGAGCGCGCCCGCCGCGGCACCCACGGAACCGTGCGCCGCGATGGCGTGCAGCGCCCTCAGCCGTCCCAAATCCAACATGTAGCGATACTAAACCGAACCGTGCAGAACTCATCGCTAGTTCTTAATTGTTGAAGCCTGCAGACTCGAAGCGTGAACCCACGTCACGTCGCCATGGCCGTCCTCGTCGCAGCGATCTGGGGCTTCAACTTCGTGTTCATCGAGCTGGGCCTGGACAACTTCCCGCCGATCCTGTTCTCCGCACTGCGGTTCCTCGTCGCGGCCGTGCCCGCGATCTTCTTCGTGGGTCTGCCGCGGGTGGCGTGGCGCTGGGTGCTGCTCACCGGACTGGTGCTGGGCGTCGTGAAGTTCACGCTCCTGTTCGGCGGCATGCACGCAGGCATGCCGCCGGGACTGTCGTCGCTGGTCCTGCAGTCACAGGTGATCTTCACGACCGTGTTCGCGTTCGTGCTGCTGCGGGAGCGGCCGCGGTACGTGCAGGTCGCAGGCATCGTGATCGCGTCCACCGGCATCCTGCTGATCGCGATCGACTACGGCCGGGGAAGCCCGGTGCTGGGCTTCCTGCTGGTGGTCGGTGCGGCCGCGTCGTGGGGCGTGTCCAACGTGATCCTGCGGTATGCGCGGCCGCCGGACACGTTGCGGTTCATGGTGTGGGTGAGCGCGGTGGCAGTGCTTCCGCTGTTCCTGCTGTCGTTCCTGTTCGAGGACATGTCGGCGCTCGGACGGCTGAGCTGGGCGGGCATCGGCGCCGTCGGGTACGTCGCGTGGCTCGCGACGCTGCTCGGGTTCGGGCTCTGGGGCTACCTGCTGCAGCGGTACGACGCGAGCACGGTCGCGCCGTTCTCGTTGCTGGTGCCGATCTTCGGGATGTTCGCCGCGTGGCTGTTCCTCGGCGAGCAGCTGACCGTGCTGCGGCTCGCGGCGGGCGCACTGGTGTTGCTGGGGCTGGCTATCCCGCAGCTGGTGGCGCGCCCGGCGGCACGAACGGAAGTCCTCGCGGAGCCCCGCGTTCCAGCAGCCTGAACACCGCGCCGGTGTCCATGTGGTCCGCGACGAGGTCGCCCAGCAGGTCGAGCTGGGCGGCCCGCGCCTGCGCGAAGCTCACCGCGCCGGGCCGGAAACCGCGCCGGGCCGACTCGTGCGCGGCCCACCGCAGGAACGTCCGGCGGAACTCGTCGTTCTCCAGCAGCCCGTGCCAGTGCGTGCCCCAGATCCGCTGCGTGATCGCGCCTTCGGCCGGTTCGGTGATCAACGGGTCCTCGCCCGAGCGCACGACCTGGCCGTGGTGGATCTCGTAGCCCGTCACGGGCACGCCCTGCGCCGTGCCGGACGGCGTGGCGAGCGTCTTCTCCGGCGCGAAGCGGAAGTCGACGTCGAGCAGGCCCAGCCCGTCGACGCTGCCCGCCTTCGACTCGACCGCGTCGTCGATGCGCTTGCCGAGCATCTGGAAACCGCCGCAGATCCCGAAGACCGGGCCGCGGAACGCCAGGATCGCCTGTGCGAGCCCGGTCTTGTGCAGCCACGCCAGGTCGTCGACCGTCGCCTTCGATCCGGGGAGCACGACGAGGTCGGCGTCCGCGAGGCGGGACGGCTCGGTGACGAAGCGGACCGACACGCCGCTCTCGCATGCGAGCGCTTCCACGTCCGTCGCGTTGGAGATGCGCGGCAGCCGGATCACCGCGACCCGCAGCCACTCCTCCCCCACCGGCGGCTTCGGCCTGCCCACGACACCGTCGGCCGTGTAGGACAACGAGTCCTCGGCGTCGAGCCACAGCTCCTCGCGCCACGGCAGGACGCCGAGCACCGGTCGTTTCGTGAGCGCCTCGATTTGTTTGAGACCTGGTTCGAGCAGCTTCGGGTCACCGCGGAACTTGTTGACGACGAAGCCGGAGATCAGCGCCTGGTCGGCGGCGTCGAGCAGGGCGAGCGTGCCGAAGAGGTGCGCGAAGACACCACCGCGGTCGATGTCGCCGACGACGAGCACCGGCAGGTTCGCCTTGGTCGCCAACCCCATGTTCGCGATGTCGTTCGCCCGCAGGTTGATCTCGGTGGGTGAGCCCGCGCCTTCGCAGATGACGACCTCGTGGTCCACTCTCAGGTCGTCCAATGTGGACAGGACGGTCCTCATCAGCCCGGCCTTGCGTTCGCGGTAGCCCAGCGCGGACACCTCGCCGACGGCCTTGCCGAGCACGACGACCTGCGACGTGCGGTCACCGCCCGGCTTGAGCAGCACCGGGTTGAACCGCACGCTGGGCTCCTTGCCGCACGCCGCGGCCTGCAGCGCCTGCGCGCGCCCGATCTCGCCGCCGTCGAGCGTGACGACCGAGTTGTTCGACATGTTCTGCGCCTTGAACGGCACCACGTCGATCCCCTGGCGCGCGAGAAACCGG
Source organism: Lentzea tibetensis (assembly GCF_007845675.1). Classification (GTDB taxonomy): domain Bacteria; phylum Actinomycetota; class Actinomycetes; order Mycobacteriales; family Pseudonocardiaceae; genus Lentzea; species Lentzea tibetensis. Next base: position 43,382 of record NZ_VOBR01000045.1, read on the forward strand.
CACAACCCGGCGACCAGGACGCTCTTGCCCGCGTCCGAGGTCGTCCCGGCGATCAACAACGCACCCCGCATGGACGCCAATGCTGCCATCATCACGGGCATGTCCACCGTCGTACTCGTGCACAGCCCTTTCCTCGGTCCCGCGAGCATGCGTCCGCTGGCCGACGCGCTCGCCGCGCAGGGCTGGCCGGTGCTGCTGATGGACCTGCAGATGACCGTCAACGAGGCACCCGTGCACCAGCGCCTGATCGGCGCGTTCGCCGACGCACTGGAGGACTCGCTGGTCACCGACGACATCGTGCTCGTCGGGCACAGCGGCGCGGGGCCGCTGCTGCCGTCGTTCGCGGACGCCTTGGAGACCACCGTGTCCGGGATCGTCTACCTGGACTCGGATCTACCGACGCCGGGGCGTTCGTGGCGCGACACGGTCCCGGCCCCTCTTGTGACTCACATCAAGTCTCGCGTTCGGGCCGGGAAGCTGCCCCGATGGGACCTGTGGTTCGACACGGACCCGCTGGCCGAGCTGGTGGCTTCCGACGCGTTGCGCGCGTCGTTGCGCGACGAGGTGCCCGAGGTGTCGTGGGAGTTCCTGAAGGAGCAGCGGCCCTCGGTGGCGTGGCTCGGGCCTTCCGGGTACGTCCAGCTCAGCTCTGCCTACGACGAGGCGGCGCTCGAGGCTGAGGCGCGTGACTGGCCGGTGCAGCGGGTGGGGCTGCACCACCTCGCCATGGCTACCGACCCCGAGGTGGTCGCCACCGCGTTGAACGCGGTGCTCAGCAAGCTGTGAGGTGCGCGGCTCGGCGCGCGGGTTCTCTGTGCGCTGAGTTGGCCGCGCTGGGTTCACTGAGCCGGGCTCGCTGCGCGCCGAGTTCGCCGCGCGCTCGCCGCGCCGAGTTCACCGTCCTCAGCTGTGCCGGGTTGGCCGTGCCTGAACACCGACTGCGCACGGGTTCGTCGCGCGCGAACTCGACGGTGGGGTGACAGGTTCGCTGTGCGCGAACTGACGGCGTGAACGGCCCGTTCACGCCTCGGAGCCGCCGAAACTGTCGGTGCCGCCTGGGAGAATGAAAGTCAGGGGATCCCCTGGGCGGGGACCCGTACGCGAGTGCGCGTTGCTCAGCAGACGGTGAGGATCTCGGCGCCCGTGTCGGTCACCACGATGGTGTGCTCGAACTGAGCGGTCCAGCTCTTGTCCTGGGTGGTGACGGTCCAGTCATCGGCCCAGATGTCGTGCTCGATCCCGCCCAGCGTGATCATCGGCTCGATGGTGAACGTCATGCCGGGCTCGAGCACGGTCTTCATCGAAGGCTCGTCGTAGTGCAGCACCACGAGCCCGCTGTGGAACGACCGCCCGATGCCGTGCCCGGTGAAGTCGCGCACCACGCCGTACCCGAAGCGCTTGGCGTAGGCCTCGATGACCCGCCCGATGACGTTGATCTCGCGGCCGGGCTTCACGGCCTTGATGGCGCGCATCGTGGCCTCGAGCGTGCGCTCGACGAGCAGCCGGTTCTCCTCGGACACGTCACCGGTGAGGAACGTGGCGTTGGTGTCGCCGTGCACGCCACCGATGAACGCGGTGACGTCGACGTTCACGATGTCGCCGTCCTCGACGACGGTGGTGTCCGGGATGCCGTGGCAGATGACCTCGTTGAGCGAGGTGCAGCAGGACTTCGGGAAGTTCCGGTAGCCCAGCGTCGACGGGTAGGCGCCGTTGTCGCACAGGAACTCGTGCGCCACGGCGTCGATCTCGTCGGTGGTGACGCCCGGCGTGATGACCTTGCCGGCCTCCTGCAACGCCTGCGCGGCGAGCCGTCCCGCGACGCGCATGGCCTCGATGATCTCGGGCGGCTGGACCCAGGGGTCGGTGTTCTTCGCCGGTGCGGGCTTGTCCACGTACTCGGGACGCGTGATGCGGGAAGGCACCTGACGACGCGGGGATTGCACACCTGGGACCAGCGGAGCACGAACAGCCATGCCCACCAGGTTAGCCGGACGCCCCCGGCGACTCCGCCGGGAGACCAGCCTCACCTCCTCGTGCACCAACCTGACGAGCGCGAACGAGGCGCTGCCTCGCGGCTCACGGGATGGCCTTGAGGAACCGGGCCGACGCGTCCACGGCGGGCGTCGAGCTGTCCGCACCGAGCAGGAGCACCGCGAACGCCACGTCGCCGCGATAGCCGACGAACCATCCGTGCGAGTGCACGCCGTCGCCGAACTGGGCGGTCCCGGTCTTCCCGCGCACGTCGCCGTTGGCCTTGAGCTGGGTGGCCGTCCCGTAGTCGACGACCTCCTTCATCATCTGCCGGATCGGCTCGAGCCCGATCGGCGCGGGCCCCGGCTTCTCGACCTTGGTCTCGCGGCCGCGCAGCAGCGTGGGGGTCGGCATGGTGCCCTTCGCCACGGTCGCGGCCGCCAGGGCCATGCCGAACGGGCTCGCGAGCACCTTGCCCTGGCCGAACGCGTCCTCGGCGCGTTCCACCACGTCCGGTGCGGCGGGGACGGAGCCGGTGATCGTCGTCAGCGCCGGGATGTCGAAGTCCACGCCCAGGCCCAGCGAGTGCGCGGACTTGGTCAGCGCGTCGGCGGGCATGTCGACCGCCAGCGTCGCGAACGTCGTGTTGCAGGAGAACGCGAAAGCGCTGCGCAGCGGGATGGTGCCCTTGTCGAACTCGGACGAGTTCGGCACGACGCGGCGGCCAGCGATGGTCGTCTTGCCGGGGCACGGCACCGGCGAGTCGGCGTTGACCTTGCCCGAGTCGAGCGCCGCCATGGCCGACGCGATCTTGAACGTCGAGCCGGGCTCGAAGCGGCCGGTCAGGGCGATCGCGCCCTGCGCGTCGGCGGGCTCGTTCTGCGCGACGGCCAGGATGTCGCCGGTCGACGGCTGGATCGCCACCAGCATCGCGGGCTGGGTGGCCGGTTCGATCGCGTCCTCGGCCGCGGACTGGATCACCCGGCTGAGCGATACGTTGATCGCCTTCGCGGGTGACGGCTGCGTCGCGTGCAGCTCGTCCACCTCGCCGCCCGCCGCGTCGACGGTCGCGATGCGGAACCCGGTGTGCCCGGCGATCTCCTCCTCGACGGCTTTGCGGACCGCGGGCAGCACCTGGGAGCCGAAGCCGCGGGTCGGCGGCAGCACGGACGTCTGGGTCGTGAAGCGCACGCCGGGCAGCTCGTAGATCTTGGGCTTGACGGACTGGTAGTCCGCGTCGCGCAGCGCCGCCACCTGGTAGACCTGCCCGTCGGGCGTCTTCGTCGCGCCCTCGGTGATCGACTGCGGGGTGATCGCCTTGTCGAACGGCGTCAGCGCGGCCGCCAGCGTCGCGGACACCGCGGCCAGGTCACCGGCCTCCTTGCGGTCCAGCAGCACCGACACGACCTTCTCGGGCGTGAGCAACGCGGTTCCGTCGCGGTCCAGCACGGGCGCCGGGTCCGGCTTGAGCTCGGTCAGCGCGATCGTCTGCTGCGCGCCGAGCTTCGGGTGCGCGATCGACGGCGACCAGTGCAGCTTCCAGACGTCCGCCTCGCGGCGCAGGTCGTACTTCGCCTGGTAGCTCCAGCGCCTGCCCTTGCCGAGGTCCCAGTCGAGCGTCACGGTCGCCTCGGACGACGCGGACTCGCCGGACGCCTCACGCACCTGCTCGACCTTCGTCGTCAGGCCCGCCGGCTTCAGCACGCCCCGGAACTTCTCCAGCAGCTCGTTCGCCGCGCCGGGATCGTCGGTCAGGTTGGCGGCGCCCTGCGTGTCACCGCTGGACAGCCTGCCGAGGAAGTCGTTGGTCACGTCCGACGGGCCGGGCTTGGACTCGAACAGCCCGCAGCCGCTGACGAGCAACACGACCACCGCACACACCGTGATGATCCGCACGGCGGGCAGTATTGCGGATCGGGAGTAGGAACGCGGTCAGAACAGGACCGTGGCGTACGTGCCCACCTGTTCGAACCCGATCCGGCGATACGCGGCGCGCGCCACGTGGTTGTAGCCGTTCACGTACAGCGACGCCGTCCGTCCCAGCCCGCGCAGCAGCCGGTCCGCGACCGCGGCGGTGCCACCCGACCCGAGCCCCTCGCCGCGACGGCCGGGACGCACCCAGACGCCCTGGATCTGCCCGACCTTCTTCGACAGCGCGCCGATCTCGGCCTTGAACACGACCTCGCCGTTCTCGAACCGGGCGAACGCGCGGCCGCCCGCGATCAGCTCGGCCACCCGCGCGCGGTACCCGGCGCCGCCGTCGTCCGCGCAGGGGTCGACGCCGACCTCCTCGATGAACATGGCGATCGCGGCGGGCAGGTAGCGGTCCAGCTCGTCCGGGCGCACCTGGCGCACCAGCGGGTCGATCTTCACCGTCGGCGGGCCACCCAGCGCCATCAACGGCTGGTCAGCGCGTACTTCACGGGCCGTACCCCAGTCCGGCTGCAGCTCTTCCCACAGTGAGAGCACCTGCTCGGCCGGTCCGACCAGCGACGAGCACATGCGGCCGCGCCTGCGTGCGCGGTCCGCGAAAGACCGCATGGCCGAGGCGTTGCCACGCAACGGGATCAGGTTCGGGCCGGAGAAGCACAGCCCGTCCACCCGGTTCCCGCGCAGCGAGCGGCTGTCCGACGCCCAGATCTCACCACCGAGCCGCCACGGGTCCAGTCCTGCGGACTCGACGCGTGCGGCCACCATGCACGAACCGACGGGATCGTCCTCGAACACCCCGAGCACCTCGGGGAGATCCCGTTCATCGAGCAAACGCGCTCCGGCCAGCCTCAGCACGCCCACCAGACTGCCAGACGAGACGTCCGATCGGCATCAGCCAACAGTGCCGCAGGGGGCCTACACCACGTGACGATGGAGACCCCCGAACGGCATCACGGCATCAGCCCACCGAGACGACGGGCTCGCCGGCCTCCTCCATCTGCTCGGCGAGACGCATGGCCTCTTCGATGAGGGTCTCCACGATCGCGTGCTCCGGGACGGTCTTGATGACCTTGCCCTTGACGAAGATCTGGCCCTTGCCGTTGCCCGAGGCGACACCCAGGTCCGCCTCGCGGGCCT
>NZ_VOBR01000046.1 GCF_007845675.1 Lentzea tibetensis
CTTGGTCGATAGCTCTGCCGGCAGGGGCTTCGCCGCATCCGGGCGAAGCCACGCCGGTGATCATCAGCCTGTGATCAGCAAGAAGCCTCGCCTGCCAACGCATCCAACCCAAGACGAAAATGGGTCAGTGCACAGGCAAGCACCTGGAGATCGTCTGCCGATTGGTAACTCCGTCGCTCCACGCCCGGAGCATCCCCTGGCGCGTGCCCTGCCAGGTCGTGACCTCGGCGTCATGAGCGTGCGGTGCGACGGTGGCAAGGACGTGTGCGCGGCACATCATGATCCAGCTCCTGGTGCTGGTCAGGAGCTGGATCGTCGTCGGAGCGGCGAGTGCAATCTCGCCGGCGAGCCGGCTGGATCGATCACGGAGTGGCAGCCGAGAACTGCTGTGGCTGCGGCACCTCGGAGACCTGCTGAGTCCTCTGCAAATCAATCGATCCGATCCGTTCCGATCGCTGCCTTACATCGCCCCGGCTTGGTGGGCGAGGATCGCGATCTGGGTGCGGTTGTCCAAGTCCAGCTTGGAGATTGTGCGGCTGACGTGGACCTTCACCGTGGCTTCGCTCATGAACAGGGAGCGGGCGATCGCGGCGTTGCTGGCCCCGGTGGCGACAGCCAGCGCCACCTCGCGTTCGCGGGTGGTGAGCAGCTCGAGCTTGGCGCGCGCGTCGAGCTGCTTGGGGCCTGCGCTGGTCGCGAAGCGGTTCAGCATCCGCCTGGTGACGGTGGGGGCGAGGATCGCCTCTCCGTCCGCGACGATCTCGACGCCGCGGGCCAGTTCGCGTGGCGGGGTGTCCTTGAGTAGGAAGCCCGCCGCGCCCGCTTGCAGTGCGGCGAAGACGTACTCGTCGAGGTCGAACGTGGTGAGCACGATGATGGATGGGGGCGAGGGCAGCGCGCGTACCCGGCGGGTCACCTCGAGACCGTCCACATTGGGCATGCGTATGTCGGTGAGCACGATGTCGGGTTGGTGTTTCCGCACGAGGGCGACGGCCTCGTCGCCGTCACCTCGGTCGGCGACGACCTCGATGGTACCGCCTGCTTCCAGGATCATGCGGATCCCGCCTCGTACCAGATCCTCGTCCTCGAGCAGCACGACTCGGATCAACGCTGTCCTCCTGGGAAGCTCGCCGCCACCGTGAATCCTCCATCGGGTCTTGGGCCTGCCTGCAGACGTCCTCCAGCCAGTTCCACCCGTTCCCGCATGCCTGTCAGGCCGAAGCCGGACTCGGCGACGGGTACGGTGCGCAACGCGCGCGGCACGCCAGGCGCGTTGTTCACCGACACCGTCAGCTCCGTGTCTGTCACACCGAGGCTGATGTACACCTCGGCGCCGGGTGCGTGTTTGGCGACGTTCGTCAACGCTTCCTGCGCCAGGCGGTGGACGGCGCGCCCGACGGAGCCGGAGACCTCAGGGAGTTTCTCCGGCAGGTCGACGTGCACCCGTTGACCGGTGGCCACGGCGTCGTTCACCAGGTGGTGCAGGCTGTCCAATGATGGAGACGGATGCAGCGGGGCGGATGGTTCACCGCGACGGAGTACTCCGAGCAATTCGCGCATCTCCTCCAGCGCGGTGGTACTGGTGCCGCGGATGACCTCCGCGACCTCGGCCGCCTTGCCATCGCGAGAGACGGCCAGCGCGCCGGTGAGCACGGCGATCTGGCTGATCCGGTGGGCCACCACGTCGTGCAGCTCGCGAGCGATCCTGGCGCGTTCCTCGGCGACCGCGTTGGCCGCCCGCAGGTCTCGTTCGCGTTCGGCTTGCTCGGCTCGGTTGCGCAGGCTGGCGACCAGCTGGCGTCGCTGGACGATCCACAACCCCCACAACGTCGGGGCGACGACGATCGCGACGCTGGTCGTCGCGAGGGATGTGAGCTCGTCGACGGTGAAGGGAAGGCCCCATGGGATCACCGCGGTGACGAACAACATCGCCGCCGCCAGCCAAGTCTCCCGCACGTTGCCGCGTCTGCTCGCCATCGTGTGGGCGGCCACGGCCAGTTGGCCGATCATGCCGACTCCCACCAGGCCAGCGACGGCGAGCACGACCATCGCCGTGGGAAACTGGCGGCGGAAGGCGAATGTGACGGCGATGACGACCACCGCGACCGTCGTACCCACCCCGAACGGAAGCAGGCCTGCGGGGTTGGTCTTCGAGTGCTGCCACCCGAGGACGCCGACCCCTGCCGCGATGGCCACGTCCAGGAGAACATTGCGCACCGAGCCGTCCCACCAGGTCAGGCTCGGTGCTCTCATGCTTGCCACAGCATCACGATAGGGCGTCGTCAGATGTCGCGGCGGGCGAGTAGCGTCCCGCCGGTGCCGAGCAACACGACGGCGAGTGCCGCCAGCGGCAGCGGCAGCAGCCACGGGTTGCCGCCTTCCTGCAGCTTCACCATCTGCATGGCCGAGTTGAACGGCAGCAGGCCGGTGTTGATCTTGGTGCCGACCACGATCAGCGTCTCGATGATCGTCGGGAACCCCAGGACGGTCACCACGGCGACCGTGGCGTTGCGGGTGGTCGCGGCCATGCCAAGCCCGACCAGCCCGGACAACGTCGTGAAGATCACGACGGCCACGAGCACCTGGCCGACCCGCCACATCTCCGGAGTGCTGCCGTGCAGCACGTCGACGAGCAGCGTCACCCCGATCAGGCCGAGGCCGGTGCAGGCCGCCATCGCCGCCACGGTCAGCGCTTTCGCGGCGAGGACCTTGGCGGTGCCGCGCAACGTCAGCACGGTCGTGGTGATCGTGCCGTATCGGTATTCGTGGCCGAAGGAGGCCACTGCGACCGCGGTCGGCAAGAGGGTGACGAGCAGCAGCGAGATGCCGGTGAAGGAGAAGACGAACCTCTCGCGCCCGGTGAGCTCGTCCTGCCCTGCGTACATCAAGGCGACGACGAACTGGAGTGCGAGGGAGCCGCTGAGCAGGAACCACGTAGACCGCAGCGTCCGCAGCCGGATGAACTCGAATCGAATGGCGTTGAGCACAGTGTGTCCTTTCTGAATTGGCTAGTTAGCGCGGTACTGGGCGGCGTTGGACGTGGCGGCGAAGAAGGCCTCTTCCAGGCTGGTCTGCACCGACGACAGCTCGCGGAGGTAGACGCGTGCGCGCGACGCGATCGCGGCGACCGTGTCTGTGTCGACCCCCTCGACGATCACTGCACCATCGGGCTGCGGCGTCGACCGATAACCGGCGTGCATCAGCGCGTCGATGAGCGCAGCGGGATGGTCGGCACGGGCGACGACCTGGACGCGGGCGTGTCGCTTCACGAATTCGGGCAACGACTCGGCGGCGATCAACCGGCCACCGCCGATCACGATCAGCGCGTCGGCGAGGTGGGTCATCTCGTTGAGCAGGTGGGAGGAGACGAAGATCGTGCGTCCCTCCGCGGCAAGACTCTTCAGCAGGTCGCGCAGCCAGCGAACACCCTCGGGGTCGAGACCGTTGGCGGGCTCGTCGAGCATCAGCACCGGCGGGTTGCCCAACAGTGCCGCGGCGAGGCCGAGCCGCTGTGACATGCCGAGGCTGAAGCCGCCGGCACGCCTCTTCGCCGCACCGCCAAGTCCGACCATGTCGAGCACTTCATCCGCTCGGCGCGCGGGGATGCCCGCCCCCGCCGCGATCATGCGCAGGTGGCTGCGGGCGGTGCGACCGGGGTGCACCGCCTTGGCGTCGAGCAGCACGCCGACCGCCCGCGCCGGATCGTCGAGTTCTGCGTACGTACGGCCGTTGAACTTGGTGTTTCCCTGTCCGCGGTCGAGGCCGAGCATCAGCCGCATCGTGGTCGACTTGCCAGCCCCGTTGGGGCCGAGGAAGCCGGTGACCACACCGGGCTGGACCGTGAACGACAGGTTGTCCACGGCCCGGACCTGTCCGTACTGTTTGGACAAACCATGAGCAACGATCATCGAGGCCTTCCTTCGTGGTCTGCTTCGCCACCTTGGCCAGTGGCCGTCGACACACACGGTCGTCGAAGGCCTCGTCCCGTGAATCATCACGAAGGCGATGTCCGCGTACGACGAAAGAACTACACCGCGTTCACACGATCATCAACCACAGGCATGCCCTGTCCCATCCCCGCAGCGATCGCTTGGGAGACAGGGAATACAGTGCCTCAGGTGAGGACGAGAACGGCTGCGGGCATCGCCGCAGAACTGGAAGCCGAGCTGGAGCAGTATCCCGATGAGCGGGGGCAGATCCTGGTCGAGGCAGCCCAGGCGTGGCGCCAGGCCGGTGACGATGACCGTGCTGTCGCGCTGCTGACCCAGGCCATCGCCCTGGGCGGTGAGGACGGCGGCAACGCCCGTGTAGACCTCGCCCAGGTGCTGTTCGACCTCGGCCAGGCCGAGCAGGCCCACGCCCAGCTGGATGAGCTGCGGCACCAGCGGCCGTCCTCACCGGCGCCGTATCACCTGGCCGCTGAACTGCTGGAAGACCGTGGCGAGCATCAGCAGGCGTTGACCTGGTTCAACATGGCCGTGGCCCGGCTGGCCGAACAGGAGATGGCCGACCGGGACACCGAGTTCGGGTTCTTCTCCTACGCCAACAACGTCGTGGCCGGCCGCCGACGCGTGCGTCACGCGCTGGGGATGCCTCCGGACGAGTTGGACGAGTCGGTCCAGGTCCTGTCCGAGCAGGCCGAGGACCTGGCCCGTGCTCTCACCCCGCCAGCGCCGCCGAAGGAGGTGCGGGTGTTGTTCTGGCCTCGCAACGAGATTCCCCGCGCACATGACACCTGGCCGCAGCTGGTTGAACACGCCGAGGCTGACACCATCATCGCCGACCGCGAGGCCGCCAACCGGGAACTGTCCGAAGCGGGCATCGCCCGGATCACGATGGTCCCATTGACCACCGCGAAACTCCTGGAGTTCACAAACCGGACCGGTAGCGACCCAACCGATGAACAAACCCGCCTGGCCTGCATGAACGAGATCGTCGAGAACAGCGGCGCGATCAGTTGGCCCCCTGCCCGCAACGCGTCCTGCTGGTGCGGCTCGGCCACCAAATACAAGAAGTGCTGCGGCCGTCCCCGCCTCGACTGACAACAACGTCACCCATCCGGCACACCCGCGCCCAGGCCACCGGTCTGGGCGGCGCATGGTGCCCACTCACCGGCAAAGATCACGAAGTCCGGCTGTCCTATTAGGTACTCGGATCAAGATCAGGCTGGACAGCAACTTCACCACGTTCATCGGCTCCAACGGCTCAGGCAAAACGGCTGTCTGCCAGGCGCTGCTCGTTGTTCGGTATCTCCAAATCAGGAGCGGGACGTACGTACGGACGACTTCCACGTCCACTCGACGAGAGCACCAGGCCGATAGCACGAAGCCTGAGGATCGAAGTCGTTCTGGCTTTCCCGAGCTCGACGAGGAGCGGGACAGCGGCCTGTAGGGAGCCGAGACGCGATCGGTCCCGAATTCTTCCAGCGAATGGCGGCCACCGAGTACGGCGCCGACCTCAAAGTCCGGATCGTGCTCGACGCCGAGTGGGTCGACGACAACACGGTGGACGGAGCGGTTACCGAGACGAGGAGGTCGTCCGCACCTTTGCCGAGGAGTACAGCGCTGCGGAATTTCCAGGCCTTGGCTCCCGGCCTCGCAGTCGGACACCCAGCTGACCGCGCCAGTCGGTGACAAGGATGCGCCGCCGTGACCGAGATGGTTGTCCACAACGTGTGGACAATCCATGTGGATGTCTTGTTCCGGTCAGGCGAGCAACCTGACCATTCGAGCGCTGCCACGCGCACCTCTTGGGGCAAGGCAGGTCTACGCGTCCGGCCGAGCGTTCGGCATCAACAGCCGACCGCGACCGCGACCCCGGCCACGACCGTGGCCCGGACAGACGAACAACCACCACGGGCCTCGCACACCCATTAGGTGATGTCCACGCACCAGCGGCTGTCGAGATCTGTTGTGGTACATGAGAAATCCCGGCCGACCAGATCTTCGGGCAGAGCGGCGGCGGGATTCGGCACGGTCGTGGTACGCCACCGTTTCGCCGTCCGTCCCGCGAGTCCCGCGGTGCGCATCAGCCGGGCGATCCGTTTGCGGGAGTGCCGCCGCCCGGCCGCGGCCAGTTCAGCGTGCACCCGCGGTGCTCCATAGGTGCCCCGCGAGTCGTCATGGACCTGGGCGATCGCCTCGATTAGGGCGGCATCTTCCTGGGCGTGCCGGACGGCTCGCCGGCGCGGTGGGCGTAATAGGCGGCACGGGAGACCTCAAGCAGCTCACACGCACGCTTGACGTTGCCGGTGGTGCTGGTCTTCTCCGCCTCGATGAACGGGTACACGTTCACCGGGTCTCCCGAGCGAAGAAAGCCGTAGCACGCTTGAGGATCTCGTTGTCCTCCCGCAGCCGGCGGTTCTCCGCCCGCAACGCCGCCAACTCCTCACGCTCGGCGCTGGTCATCCCGTCGGTGCGCACCCCAGCATCCAAATCGGCCTGCCTGACCCAGGCCCGCACCGCGGTCTCGGTCAGGTCGAAATCCCGGGCGACCTGCCCCAACGACCGGTCCCCACGCCGGCACAACTCGACGATCTCGGCCTTGAACTCCGGCGTGAACGCCCGCCTCGGCCGCCTCGGCTTCTTCTTACCCACAGGCTCCATCATGAACATTCTCCCCAGAAGCTCGCACCCCTGATCTCAGATGTCCGTCAAAACGGATCAGGCCCAGTCGCGGTGTGCGGAGCTGTCGTGCAGACCCGCTTGCCTGCCGTGGATCTTGTGGCCGCCGCCGTCGGGGATGTTGCCCAGCTTCTTGATGTCGACGTGCACGAGTTCGCCGGGTGCGGCGCGTTCGTAGCGGCGGATCGGCTGCGCGGTCGCCCGATCCACGTGGCTGAGCCGGGCCAGGCCGTAGCGGGTCAGGACCCGGTGCACGGTCGAGGGCACCAGCCCCAGCAGGTAGGCGATCCGCGCCAGCCCCCACCGCCGCGCCAGCCGGACCTTGATGACCCGCGGCTCGGTGCGGGTCGGGGTCCGGCGCGGACTCGACAACGGGCGCGAGGACCGGTCGGCCATGCCCGCCGCACCGAGCTCGCGATAGCGGTCGGCCCAGCGTTTCGCGGTGCCGACCGACACCTGGAACCGGTCCGCGGCCTGCCGCAGCGGCCAGCCGTCCTCGACCACACACCGGGCCAGGCGCAGCCTGCCCAGCTCGGACAGCGGTGCGTTAGCGTGTAATCGAGGGCCTCCTGGCTAGCCGGTGCAGATGTCGCAATCCACACCGAACCCGGAGGCCCTCCCTCATTCCAAGATCATCCGACTACGTGTTGGACAGTTCGCAACCTCTCAAGGCAGTACACGGACGTGGTCCGCATACGTTGGTCATCGCCTCAGCGTTACGCCTACACGGTGGGGCTCAGCGGCTTCAGGTCGTCGGGCCGTTAACGGCCTGCTCCGGCGGCTTGGGTCGAGCTGAGGTGACGAGATGTTACGCAACGCTGCTGGAATCACTGATGGCAAGCATGCCTCAGTAGATCATTCTTTCCTTCGTTCAGGCAGCGACTTCTGTTAATTCCGAAACGGAAAGTGCGCGTAGCGCAGAACGAAAGCGCGACCCGATGAATCTCGAGCTGGTAGCTGGGTCGGATTTACTGGAGCGAACCGCACGTGGAGGTCTGGTGCGCACGAATCCGTTCGAAGATCCCACGGAGAAGTTCTTCGTCCTGGTCAACGACGAGAACCAGCATTCGTTGTGGCCAACCTTCGCGGATGTTCCCGCTGGGTGGCGAGTACGGTTCGGACCAGACGCGCGCCAGGCCTGTCTCGACTTCATCGAGGAGAACTGCACTGATATGCGTCCGGCGAGCCTGATCCCCGCCATGGAGAAACAGAATGGCTAAGCGACGAATCTCGTTCTTCGACGCTACGTTGCGCGACGGCGAACAAGCTCCTGGCAACGCCATGTCACCTCAGCAGAAGGTTGAGCTCGCGCTGAAGATGGAGGCGCTGGGCGTCGACACCATCGAGGCCGGCTTTCCCGGCTCGTCACCTGCGGACGTCCTGGCGACCCAGCTGATCGCTTCGAAGCTGACCACCGCGAGGTTCGCCACGTTCAACCGGGCGAATGTCGACGACGTGCGCATGTCCATGGAAGCTGCGGGTGAGCGGTCGAACCACCAGATCCAGATCTGCGGTACGGGAAGCGACCTGCACCTGCGGCACAAGCGGAGCATCAGCAGGGCCGAGGCCGTCAAGGAGGTCGATGACGCAGTACGGTTTGCCGCCGCGTTGGGGGCGGAGGACATCTCGTTCGGTGTCGAGGACGCGAGCCGCGGTGAGTACGACTTCATCCACGAACTGGTCGACACGGCGCTGGCCGGGGGTGCGAGGACGATCATTCTCGCCGACACGACGGGCTGTGGGACTCCGCAGGAATACGGCGATCTGTGCGCGGCGGTGCGGTCTTGGATTCCGTCCGATGTCGTCCTGTCAACGCGCTGCCACGACGACTTGGGGTTATCGCTGGCGAACGCGATCGCAGGCATCCAGGCCGGTGCCGACGAGGTTCAGGTGACGCTGACCGGCGTCGGCGAGCGCTCGGGCAACACTCCGCTCGAGGAGATGGCCGCGGTGTTGTCCTACAAGGGCGATCGGTTCGGCGCCACCACCAGTTTGCGCACCGAGGGGCTGTACGACGCCTATTGCCTGCTGGCGAACACCATCTCGCTGCCGGAGGCTCGGAACAAGGCAGCGTTCGGGCGCAACGCGTTTGCCACACAGGCGGGCATTCACCAAGCAGCCATCCTGCGCGACCCCCGCACCTACGAGTACGTCAACCCCGAGCTGTTCGGCCGGGAGCGTCAGCTGCTCATCGGCAGGCACTCGGGGCGGGCTGCCGTGCGGCACGTGCTCGCCGAGGCGGGTATCACCGCGGACACCGCGATGGTGGACAAGCTGTACGAGCACATCGCGAATCGTGAGGGCAGGGAGGCCGACACGCTCGACGCGTGGCGTGCTCATGCTCTGAGGGTGTTGGCGGCGGAGGCGCCGTGACCGTCCCGAGGACTCTCGTCGACAAGGTTTGGGATTCCCACGTCGTCCGGTCCGCGTCGGGTGAGCCGGACCTGCTCTACGTCGATCTTCACCTGGTGCACGAGGCAACTTCGGCCCAGGCGTTCGACCGGCTTGAGCAGCTGGGCCGCGAGGTTCGTCGCCCCGAGCTGACGCTGGCCGTCGAGGACCACAACGTGCCGACCGACTCGTTGAGGATCAAAGACCCGGTGAGTTCGCTGCAGGTGTCGATGTTGCGCCGCAACTGCGCCGTTCATGGAATCACGTTGTTCGAGCATGGTCACCGCAGGCAAGGCATCGTGCACGTGGTCGGACCGGAGCTGGGTGTCGTACAGCCCGGCATGACGGTCGTGTGCGGTGACAGTCACACGTCGACCCACGGCGCGTTCGGTGCGCTGGCGTTCGGAGTGGGCACCAGCGACGTCGAACACGTGCTCGCGACGCAGACCGTACTCGTGCAGCAGCCGAAGACGATGGCTGTCAACTTCACGGGGCCGCTCGGGCGTGGTGTCACCGCGAAGGACGTCATGCTGGCGCTCATCTCACGTATCGGCACCAACGGTGCGCGCGGGCACATCGTCGAGTACGACGGGGACGTCGTACGCCAGCTCTCGATGGAGAGCCGGATGACGCTGTGCAACCTCAGCATCGAGGCCGGGGCACGGGCCGGGATGATCGCACCGGACGAGGTCACCTTCCGTTATCTGCGAGGCCGACCAGGCATGGCGACCGGCCGGGCCTGGGACGAGGGTGTCGCGTATTGGCGCACTCTGCGTACGGACGACGGTGCGAGGTTCGACCGGACTGTCGAGTTGGACTGTTCGACCCTGACCCCACACGTCACCTGGGGCACCAACCCAGGCCAAGCGGTGCCGCTGGGCGAGCGGGTGCCGGACCCGGATTCTTTCGGAGACCCCAACGAACGTCGAGCGGCCAAACACGCGTTGGACTACATGGCCCTGCGGGCTGGGACGCCGATGCGGGACATCGGCATCGACGTGGTGTTCCTCGGGTCCTGCACCAACGGTCGGATCGAGGACCTGCGCGCCGCCGCCGAGGTGCTCCGCGACCGCCGGACCGCCCCCGGCACTCGGATGCTCGTCGTGCCGGGATCCATGTCGGTCCGCTTCGCCGCAGAGGCGGAGGGACTGCACGAGGTGTTCCGAGCTGCGGGAGCGGAATGGCGGTTGCCCGGTTGCTCGATGTGCCTGGGCATGAACGCAGATCGACTGCAGGGGGAACAGCGCAGCGCGTCCACGTCCAACCGGAACTTCGAGGGCCGCCAGGGCGCGCGGGCGCGGACACACCTCGTTTCGCCAGCCGTAGCCGCGGCCACAGCAGTCGCCGGTCGCCTCGCCGGCCCCGACGATCTCCTCTGAGGACGAACTCATGCAGCCGATCAACGAACACACCGGCACCGCGATGGTACTGGCAAGGGACGACGTCGACACCGACCAGATCATCCCGGCCGAATACTGCCGCAAGGTGACCAGGACGGGATTCGCCGACGCGTTGTTCGCCCGCTGGCGTGCGGATCCGGGCTTCGCGCTCAACGATCCGAACCGCGCAGGTGCGACGATCCTGGTGGCGCAGCGCAACTTCGGCACTGGAAGTTCGCGCGAACACGCCGTGTGGGCGTTGTGGGACTGGGGATTCGTGTGCGTGATCGCCTCCAGCTTCGGCGACATCTTCCGCAGCAACGCGCCGAAGAACGGCGTGGTACCCATCGAGTTGCCCGATGACGCGGTGACCGCGTTGGCCGAGGCGGCGCAAGCCGACAGCACGCTGCAGATCACGGTGGACCTGCAGAACGTCGAAGTGCGGTACGGCACCTCACGAGTGCCGTTCGAGTTCGAGCCCTGGGCCCGTTCAATGCTGCTCAACGGCTTCGACGACATCGATCTGACGCTGGACCACGAGTACGGCATCGACTGCTACGAGATCGGCAGGCCGCGCTGGCTGCCGAAGATCGGCCCAGCTCTCCTGGAGGAGCTCGAGTGAGCGGGACGTCCGCACGCGGCGAACGGCTCGGCGGCAGCGGCCTGGTGCAGCTGATGCGGCTGGCCGCGAAGACCAATGTGGTCGAGCTCGCACTCGGTACGCCCGGCGCGCCGGAGCCGTCTGCGAAACTGGTGACAGAGGCCGGTTACGCGCTTCTGCCAGGTGACCATCACCAGTACGCCGATCCCATCGGACATCCGCAGCTGCGTGTGGCAATCGCTGCGTCACTGGCCACTCCCGCCGATCCGGAGACCGAGATCACCGTCACCGTGGGCGGCACCGAAGGTCTTTGTGCCGCACTTCTGTCCATTGTGGACAGTGGTGACGAAGTTGTCGTGTTCGAGCCGTTCTACGAGAACTTCATCAAGGCCATCCACCTCGCGGGCGCCGTTCCGCGGTTCGTCCGGCTGCGGCAACCCGGCTGGCACTACGACCCAGCCGAGTTCGCTGCGGCGTTCGGGTCGCGCACAAGGGCCCTGATCCTCAACTCGCCCAACAACCCCACCGGCAGGATCCTCACCAGGACGGAGCTGGAAGAGATCGCGCGGGTGTGCGACAATTGGGACGTCACGGTCATCTCCGACGAGGTCTACTCCTCGTACGTGTACGACGGTGCGACGTTCACCTCCGCCGCTGACGTGCCCGCGTTGAGCGGCCGGAGCATCGTCGTGAACTCCTTGTCCAAGAGTCACGCGATCAGCGGGTGGCGGCTCGGCTACCTGCGGGCACCGGCAGAGATGACAACGGTCGTGGCCGGGCGCACGAGGTGACCACCAATGGTGCCCCGGCTCCGCTGCAACTCGCCGTCGCACGCGCCGGAGTGCTGGCGACCGCCACGTGGCGGCCGACGGAGCTCATGCAGCGACACAGGGACACGGCGACACACATCTTCACCGACTTCGGGTGGGACGTGCTGCCCGCGCAGGGCGGGATGTTTCTCACCGCGAACATCATGAGCGAAGACAGCGAAACCTTCGTGCGCGACCTGCTCCACAAGACCGGTGTGCTCGTCGCGCCAGACAAGCTGTTCGTGTCCGAAAGGGGCAACGGAGACTTCGTGCGGATCGCGTTCAACCGATCCGAGGGAGTGCTCGACAAAGCCGCTCGCCGGCTGGCCGGCAGCGTGGTCGCATGACGAGGCTGGCGGTCGTCCCCGGCGACGGTATCGGGCCTGAGGTCATCGCACAGGCGCTGGAGACGGTGACGGCCCTGCGGATCGGCATCGAGTTCGACGTGCTCGACCACATCAACGCGGGCACATTCCTGCGCACAGGCGTCGCACTGTCCGAAGAGGACTTCACCCGGATCGCAGGATGCGACGCCGTACTGCTCGGCGCTGTCGGTGATCCTCGGGTGATCACCCCCGCCTACGCCCGAGGCGTGCTGCTGAGCCTGCGTTCGCGGCTCGACCTGTACGCGAACGTGCGGCCGGCGCGACTGCTGCACGACGACCTGAGCCCGTTGCGGGACAGAGCGAATAGGGGGATCGACTGCGTGATCGTGCGGGAGAACACCGAGGGTCTCTACGGAGGCTCGTTGCACCGGATGTCGGGGGCCGAAGTCGCGATCGACATCGAGGTCAGCACCGCGCGCGGCGTGCGGCGGATCGTCGAACACGCGTTCTCGCTGGCGCGCCGCGGGATGTGCATGGTGGACAAGTCGAACGCCGTGCCGTCGGGCGGTGCGCTATGGCAGCGGATCTGGCGGGAGACGGCGGCCGACCATCCGAATGTCGCGACGTACCACCTCTTTGCAGATGTCGCAGCGATGCGATTGGTGGCCGATCCAACTGAGTTCGACGTGATCGTCACCAACAACTCGTTCGACGACATCCTGAGCGACCTCGCCGCGCAGATCGCGGGTGGGCTCGGCACGGCGGCGTCGGCCAATGTCAACCCGGACACCGGATTCTGCCTGTGTGAACCGGTGCACGGCAGTGCACCCGACATCACCGGAACCGGCACGGCCAACCCTGTTGGCGCGATCCTCAGCGCCGCGTTGCTCCTCGAGCATCTCGGCTATGGAAGCGAGGCGAAGGCCGTTCGGTCAGCGGTCGACCGCGCAGTGGCGGCCGGCCACCGCACACCTGATCTCGGCGGGTCGCTCACGACACAACAGGCCGGCAGCGCCGTGCGCGCCGAACTGTGATCTCCGCCGTACGTCGAAGACTTCGAGGATGAAACCAATGCGTGGAACACGCGATCGCCGTTTGCCGCTCACTGCCGCACAGGCCGGATTCTGGTTCGCGCAGCATCTCGACCCGGACAATCCGATCTACCAAGCGCAAGAGACCGTCGACATTCTCGGGCGACTGGACGTCGAACTGCTGGCCCAGGCGATTCACGCGGCGGTGATGGATGTCGAGCAGTTGCGGGCGCGGTTCGAGCGCGACGGCGACCTCGTGTGGCAGGTCGTCGAGCCGTGCACTGACTGGCTTCCGCCCGTCATCGACCTCGGTGATCAGGCGGATCCGTGGGAGGCCGCGGGGGCGTGGATTCGCGCCGAACTGGCTCGACCAGTGGACCTCGGTGCTTTCCCCTTGTTCGACATCGCCGTGTTGCGGCTCGCTGAGGATCGACATCTGATCCACTTCGCTGGGCATCACATTGTTGGGGATGGTGTCTCCAGCACGATGTGGATGAACCGCGTGGCGGACATTTACACCGAACTGGCGGCCGGACGGTCGTGGACGCCGAGTCCCATGGGCTCGTTGCGCGATCTGCTCGCCGACGAGGCGAACTACCGCGCGAGTGAGCAATACATTCAAGACCGGAGGTACTGGCGCGCGCAGCTGGACGACCGCCCCGCCGCCGTCGGGTTCGCCGGTCGGCCCGGTCCGCCCTCTCGCACCTTCCGGCGATGCAGCCACACCGTGTCAGCACCGGTCGCAAGCCGGCTGCGTGATCTCGCCCGTGCCTGCCGAGCGAGCCTGCCGTCGTTGACGGTGGCTGCGCTCGGCCTCTACGTCGAACGGATGTGCGGGACGCCGGATGTGATGGTGGGCATGCCGACGACCGGTCGTCGGACGGCCATCGCGCGCGAGACACCCGGTGTGCTCGCCAGCGAGGTGCCGCTGCGGTTGCGGGTGGCACGCGGGATGACCCTTGCCGAACTGGTCCGGCAGGCCGCCGCAACCGCACGGCTCGCGTTGCGTCACCAGCGCGTTCCGCACGAGGAGATCGCTCGCGACGTCGGTGCGATCGGTACCGGTGATCCGCTGTACGGGCCGGTGCTGAACTTCATGGCATCCGAACCGTTGCGGTCGTTCGGCGGTCACACGGCGACGGTGCACAACTTCTCCAACGGCCCGGTCGACGACGTGACGATCAACGTGTACGACCGGTCCGGCGACGGCACGCTGTTGATCGACTTCAACAGCAACGCCGAGCGGTACACGGCTGGGCACACCGAACAGCACCTGCACCGGTTCGTCGCGCTGCTCGAAAAGTTGGTCGACAGTTCCCCCGACCTGTCGCTCGACACGCTCGACGTATTGTTGCCCGCTGAGCGGCGACGAGTGCTCGGCGAGTGGAACGACACCGCGCGGGAACTGACCGGGCCGAACCGTGGTCGACGTGTTCGCACGGCACGTGAGGTCCACCCCGAACAACACCGCGCTGGTGTGCGAGGGGAACCGGCTTTCGTTCCAAGACTTGGACGAGCGAGCGAACCAGTTGGCGCACCTGATGATCGCTCGGGGAGCAGGGCCGGAGCAGGTGGTGGCGCTGGCGCTGTCCAGGTCGGCTGACTTGGTGGTGGCGCTGCTGGCGGTGCTCAAGTCCGGCGCCGCCTACCTGCCGGTCGACCCCGCCGATCCGGCGCAGCGCACGGCGTTCGTGCTGGCCGACGCCCAGCCGATTCTGGCCCTCGACGACATCCCCGTGCTCGACGGCTACCCCTCCACCGCCCCCTGTGTGGAGATCGATCCGGCGCACGCGGCCTACGTGATCTACACCTCGGGTTCGACCGGCAAGCCCAAGGGAGTCGTAGTCGAGCACCGGGGTCTGACGAACCTGTTCCACGACCACCTCGCGGAACTCATCGAGCCGAACGCCGGGACCGCGACGCTGCGTGCGGCGGTCACCGCGGCGTTCACGTTCGACACGTCCTGGGAGGGGCTGCTGTGGCTGCTGGCCGACCATGAACTGTACGTGGTCACCGACGACGTACGACGTGATCCGTTCGCGTTGACCGACTACGTCCGCGAGCACCGGATCGACATGCTGGACGTCACTCCCTCCTACGCGACCCAGTTGCTCGACGCGGGGTTGCTGGAGGCGGGACGGCACACGCCTGCGGTGCTGCTGCTCGGTGGTGAGGCGGTGGACGAACCGCTGTGGAGAGAACTACGCGACGACGGTGCTACGACCACCTACAACTACTACGGCCCTACCGAAGCCACGGTGGACACCCTGGTCGCGAACGTCGGACTGCACGAAACGCCGGTCGTGGGAACACCCCTGCGGAACACCAGGGCGTACGTGCTCGACGCCGCGCTGCGGCCGGTCGCGCCGGGCGTTGTCGGTGAGCTCTACCTCGCCGGTGCGCAGCTCGCGCGCGGCTACCTCGGCCGGCCAGGACTCACCTCGACCCGGTTCGTGGCCAATCCGTTCTGTGCGGACTCTGCTCGTGGCCACGACCGGATGTACCGCACGGGTGACCTCGTCCGCTGGGATTCGACCGGGGTGGTTCACTTCGTCGGCCGGGCGGACGACCAGGTCAAGATTCGCGGCTTCCGCGTCGAACTCGGCGAGATCGAGTCGGTTCTGCTCGACCGGCCCGGTGTCTCGCGTGCAGTAGTCGTGGTCCGGGAGGACAAGCCGGGGGATCGCCGGCCTGTCGGCTACGTAGTCGGATCTGCCGATCCGGCTCGTCTGCGCGCCGAGCTCACCGAGTACCTGCCGTCGCACATGGTGCCGTCGGCGGTTGTGTCGCTCGACGAGTTTCCGTTGACCAGCAATGGAAAGCTGGATCGGGCAGCTTTGCCCTCGCCGGTGCCCGACGGACAGGTGGCCGACGAAGCTCGCACGGTGACAGAGCGTGTGCTGTGCGGATTGTTCGCCGAGGTGCTCGGTGTCGCGACAGTCGGCGTGAACACCGGTTTCTTCGATCACGGCGGCGACAGTATCCTCGCGATGCAGCTGGTGAGCCGAGCTCGCCGGGCTGGGCTTTCGTTGTCA
Source organism: Lentzea tibetensis (assembly GCF_007845675.1). GTDB lineage: Bacteria > Actinomycetota > Actinomycetes > Mycobacteriales > Pseudonocardiaceae > Lentzea > Lentzea tibetensis. The sequence continues at coordinate 16,196 of NZ_VOBR01000046.1, forward strand.
ACGCGGGACGTGTTCGCCCGCCGCACGGTTGCCGGGTTGGCCGCGGTCGTCGGCGCCAGACAGAAGCCGCCCGTTGGGGGTCGCCGGGACGCGAACATCGGCAAGCTCTGGGCCACACCGATCACCGAGTGGCTGCGTGAGTTGGGCGGTCCCATCGACGCATACAGCCAGTCCTTGGTGCTGCGAGTTCCCGCCGACCTCGGTGTTGATCGGCTCACGCAGGCCGTGCAGACGGTGATCGACCACCACGACGCGTTCCGCTTGCGGTTCGTGCGCGACGACTGGTCGTTGGTCGTCGCGCACCGGAGCGACATGCGCGGCGCCGACATCGTCGAGCGAGTCGACGTCACCGGTTCGACGGATCTCGACGGAATGATCGCCGCACACACCGCGGCGGCGCGGTCCGCGCTCGACCCAGAGTCCGGTGAGGTGCTGCGGCTGGTGTGGTTCGACGCCGGTCCCGCCCGCCAGGGCAGGCTGCTGATCGTCGCGCACCACCTCGTGATCGACGGCATGTCGTGGCGGATCGTCGTGTCCGATCTCGCGGTGGCCTGGCAGGCCCTGCGGGATGGTCGCACTCCGGAGCTCGACCCGGTCGGGACGTCGTTGCGCGAGTGGACGCGACAGCTCGCGCTTCAGTCCGCCCATGACAAACAACGTGCCGAACTCCCGTTGTGGCGCACAGTTGTGGAGGCTGACGACCCGCTGCTGGGGAACCGCCCGCTCGACCCGCTGACCGACGTGACGGCGACGGCACACGTCCTGCAGGTCACCACGCACCTGCCGACGCTGCTTTCCGGTGTACCAGCAGTGTTGCGTTGCAGTGTCGAGGAACTGCTGCTGACCGGCTTCGCGCTCGCGTTGGCACGCTGGCGGCAGCAGCGGAACACCACGACGGATACCGCGGTGCTCGTCAACCTGGAAGGTCACGGCCGTGAGGGCCTCACGCCCGAGATCGATCTCTCCCGAACGGTCGGCTGGTTCACCAGTGTGTTCCCGGTCTGCCTCGATGCGGGCCCGATCGACTGGACCGACCTGCCGGGCTTCGCGGGCAGGGCGATCAAGCAGGTCAAGGAACAGGTGCGAGTCCTGCGGGACAAGGGCATCGGCTACGGCCTGCTGCGTTATCTCAACCCCGACACCCGCGCCGAGCTGGCTGGGCGGGCACCGCAGGTCGCGTTCAACTACCTCGGCCGTTTCGACACCGAGTGGCCTGTTACGGGCCCGCTGCTGGACGGTGCAGGGGCGGACGGGGAGATGCCACCGGGGTACGCGCTGAAGGTCAACGCATTTGCCGAGGGCAAGCAGTTGACGATCGCGTGGACGTGGGCGTCCGAGTTGTTCGCCGAAGACGAGATCCGCGAGCTCAGTGATCTCATGGTCGCGGTGCTGCACGCTCTCAGCCAACCTGCGGCCATGTCGGGCGCCTGCGGCCTCACCCCGTCCGAGGTGCCGCTCGCCGGGCTGGCCCAGGCGGAGATCGAGAGGCTCGAACAGGCTCGCCCCGGCATCGAGGACATCTGGCCGTTGTCGCGGCTGCAGGAGGGCATGCTGTTCCACGCCTTCTACGACACCGACGGCACCGACGCCTACACCCCACAACTCTGCGTCGACTTCACCGCGGACCTCGACGTCCAACGCCTCCGCGCGGCCGCGGCCGCGTTGCTGCGACGGCACCCCACTCTGCGCGCGGGCTTCTGGAACAAGGAGTTCGACCATCCGGTGCAGTTCGTCCTCGCCGAGGCCGGCTTGAACTGGCGGGAAATCGACCTCGGCGGTCTCGACCCCGAGCGGCAGCGCGCGGAGCTGGCCGTGATCCTCGCCGAGGACCGGCGGCGGAGGTTCGACCTCGACCAGCCTCCGCTGCTGAGGTTCACGCTGATCTCGTTGGGCGGCACGGCATGTCGTGTCTTGCTCACCCACCACCACATCCTGTTCGACGGGTGGTCGACGCCGAAGCTGGTTCGTGAGCTGTTCGACCTGTACGCGGGCAGGGCGCTTGCACCGGTGGCGTCCTACCACGACTATCTGACGTGGCTCGCCGGACAGGATCGGGACGCCGCTGAACGGGCGTGGCGCTCCGCTCTGGCCGATGTCCGGCCCACGGTGCTGGCGCCGTCCGACGGCGCACGCCGTGCGGTGCAACCGGAACAGATCACAGTCGAACTCGACCACGAGCTCTACTACCGGTTGTCCCGCCGGGCTCGAGCACACGGCCTCACCCTCAACACGTTCTTCCAGGGCGCCTGGACGATTCTGCTCAGTCGACTCACGGGCCGCGATGATGTCGTCTTCGGCGTCACCTCGGCGGGCCGACCGCCGGAACTGCCTGGTGTCGAGGACGTGATCGGCCTGTTCATCAACACGTTGCCGTTGCGCGCTCAGACGGATCCGAGTGTTCCGGTCATCGACTTGTTGCGCCGGATCCAGGACCGTCAAGCGAGCCTGTCGGCGTTCGTGCACCTGAGCCTCGCGGACGTCCAGCAGCTGATCGGTGCGGGCGAGCTGTTCGACACGATCGTCGTGTTCGAGAACTACCCGCTCGACGGGCTGCAGGAACCAGCGCCGGGAGTCCGCCTCATCGACGTGGAGGCTCACGACGCCACGCACTACGCCCTCAGCCTGGCGATCGTCCCCGGTCCCTCCCCGCACATGCACCTCGGGTACCAGCCGGACCTGTTCACACACGAGGCTGTCACGGCGATTGGCGAGCAGCTGCTCCACGAGCCGGCGCGAGATCCGGAGCAGCCGCTCGGCAGAGTCGAGGTCTTGTCGCCCGAGCAACGCGCGGACGTGCTCACTCACTGGCAGGGCACGACCACGGAGCTACCCGAAACCTGCTTGCCCCAAGCGTTCCGCGCAGTGGCCGACAACACGCCGGACGCGGTCGCGGTGGTGTCCGACGACGAGGAACTGACCTACCGCGAGGTGGATGCCCGGTCGAACCGGTTGGCCCACCGCCTGATCGGCGAGGGCGTGCGACCCGAGGACCGGGTTGGCCTGCTGGTGCGGCGCTCGGCCGGGTTGCTGGTCGCAGTGCTCGCCGTTGCGAAGGCGGGCGCGGCGTACGTCCCGTTGGATGATCGAACGCCACACGCGCGCACGACCGAACTGCTGACGATGAGCGGTGCGCGGGTCCTGGTCACCGACCAGGACATTGCGGTTCACAGCGAATCTGTGGTGCGGCTGAGCGATCCGCTCGACACCCCCGATCACGACCCCGGCTTACCGGTCCACCCCGACCAGCTGGCCTGCGTGATGTTCACCTCCGGATCGACCGGCACGCCGAAGGCCATCGGCGTGCGGCACCGCGATGTGATCTCGCTCGTGTGCGACCGGAGGCTGCGCGGTGAGCACCACGAGCGGGTTCTCGTGCACTCCGCACAAGCCTTCGACGCCAGCACCTACGAACTGTGGGTGCCGCTGCTGCGCGGTGGCACGCTGGTCGTCGCTCCGGCCGGGCGGCTTGACGCGGCCACACAGGCCCGGTTGGTCCACACGCGCGGTGTGACCGGCGCGTGGATCGCCGCCGGACTGTTCCGGGTGATCGCCGAGGAGGCACCGCACAGCTTCGCCGGGATGCGCGAGGTCTGGGCCGGTGGTGACGTGGTGCCGGCCGACGCGGTGCGGCGTGTCCTGCGTGCCTGTCCGGGACTCGTCGTCATCGACGGCTACGGCCCGACCGAGACGACCTCCGTCGCGACCTGTTTCATGCTGGCCGATCCGGACGCGGTGCCGGACGTCGTGCCGATCGGGCGGCCAATCGACAACAGGTGCGCGTACGTGCTCGGCCACGACCTTCGACCAGTGGCTCCCGGCGCGGTCGGCGAACTGTACCTCGCAGGTGCCGGCGTGACCTGTGGCTACCTCGGGCGCGGCGGGCTGACCGCGGAACGCTTCGTCGCTGATCCGTACGGGCCGCCGGGGGAGCGGATGTACCGCACCGGCGATCTCGCCCCCTGGTCCGCCGACGGACAGTTGGTGTTCGGTGGTCGTGTCGACGACCAGGTGAAGGTGCGCGGGTTCAGGGTCGAACCGGGTGAGGTCGAGGCCGTGCTGGTCCGTTGTCCTGGTGTTGCCCAGGCCACTGTCGTCGAGCGAGATGACCGGTTGGTCGCTTACGTGGTCGGTGACACCGACGGCCTCGCCGAACGCGTTACCGAGGTGCTGCCGGAGTATCTGGTTCCGTCGACGTTCGTCGAAATGGACGCGCTGCCGTTGACGCGCAATGGGAAAGTGGATCGAGCCGCGCTGCGGGATCCTGCTCCCGCAGCGCAGCCCTGTGTCGCCGTCGCGGCACGAAATGCGCGTGAGGAGCGGCTGTGCGCGCTGTTCGCCGACGTGCTCGGTCTGGAGCACGTCGGCATCGACGACAACTTCTTCCAGCTCGGCGGCCACTCATTGCACGCGACCCGGCTCGTCAGCCGCATCCGGTCGGCGTTCGGGGTCGAGCTGCCGATCCGGATCGTGTTCGAGGCGCCTCAGGCCGTCGGCCTGCTGCGGCAAATCGATGACGCAGCCAACGCGCGGCAGCGGGTGCGGCGGTTCGAGCGACCGGAGCGGCTGCCGTTGTCGTTTGGCCAGAGTGGGCTGTGGTTCCTCAACCAGCTCGAGGACGCGAGGGGGACCCACAACATCACACTGGGCCTGCGGCTCACGGGAACCCTGAACGCGGCCGCGTTGGAGACGGCGCTGGTCAATGTGCTCTACAGGCACGAGAGCTTGCGCACGATTTACCCGCGGGTCGGTGACGACCCGTGCCAGGTCGTGCAACACGACACCGATTTCCGCCTGATCCTCAGCAACGACTCCGACGAGCTGGCCACGTTCGCGCAAGGGAGGTTCGATCTCACCAGCGAGCTGCCGCTACGTGCGATGCTCTGCCGTGTCGCGCCCCTTGAGCACGTCCTGCTGCTGGTGATCCACCACATCTCCGCTGACGGTGCATCCGTCAGGCCGCTCATGCGCGACCTGTCCAACGCCTACACCGCGCGGCTGGCCGGTCGTGCTCCACAGTGGACCCCGTTGGAGCTTCAGTACGCCGACTACACGTTGTGGCAACAACAGGCTCTCGGCGACGACCTGGATCAGCACTCGGCCATCACACTGCAGACCGAGTTCTGGAGGAATGCGCTCGCCGGCCTGCCTGTCGAGATCGAGCTGCCCACCGACCGGCCGCGGCCTGCTGCCGCGAGTCACGAAGGCCCGCAGCGCGTCTTTCCGGCTCAGCCGCGACCTGCACGAGCGTCTGCTCGACCTGGCTCGGCAAAACGAGGTCAGTTTTCATGGTGGTGCAGGCGGGTCTCGCCGCGCTGCTCACCGCGCTCGGTGCGGGTACCGACATCCCGATCGGTACACCGGTCACGGTCCGCACCGACGAAGCGCTCGACGACCTGGTCGGATTCTTCGTGAACACAGTGGTGTTGCGCACTGACACGTCGGGTAGGCCCACCTTCCGCGAGCTGCTGACGAGAGTCTGGGACACCGACCTCTCCGCCTTCACCAACCAGGATCTGCCGTTCGAGCGACTGGTCGAGCTTCTGAACCCGGAACGGTCACGCGCGAGGCACCCGTTGTTCCAGACTCTGCTGACGCTGCGCGACATCGAGGACATCAGGATCGACCTGCCCGGTCTCACCGTTGCGGCTGAGGAAATTGCCACTCGCACCACGACGTGCGACCTCGCGTTCGAACTGGTCGAAACCGGCGATGGTATCGAGGGACTGCTCGACTACAGCACCGACCTGTTCGACGCGGCCACCGCTGAATGGATCGCGGCCAGCTTCACCCGTCTGCTGGCGAAGCTGGCCGACGCACCGGATCAGCCGATCGACCGGCACTGCGTGCTCAGCCCGCTGGAGCGTCGTCGCGTGCTGACCAGGTACAACGACACCGCGCAAGACGTGCCCACCGGGACGCTGACTGAGTTGTTCGCCGCCGCGGTCGCATGGGTTCCGGACGTGATCGCGGTGTCGTTCGAGGGCACCGACATCAGCTACGCAGACGTGAACCAGCGCGCGAACCGGTTGGCGCATGAGTTGATCGCGCGCGGTGTGGGGCCGGAGGATCTGATCGCGTTGTCGCTGCCGAGGTCCGTGGAACTGCTGGTCGCGATCCTCGCGGTGAGCAAGTCGGGAGCGGCGTATTTGCCCGTCGACCCGTCTTATCCGGGGCTGAGCTGGTGCTATGCGGGTCTGCTCGCGCACCTGCACGCCGATCAGCCGCTCTACGGGTTGCAGTCCAGCGCCGTGAGCCTCGACGGAGCGGTTCCGTCCACCATGGATGATCTGGTGAGCGGCTACGTGAAGCAGGTGCGTTCTGTCCAGCCGGATGGTCCGTACCAACTGCTGGGCTGGTCGTTCGGCGGCAATGTCGCTCACGCGCTCGCCGTCCGCCTGCGAGCGATGGGCGAAGACGTGGCGTTGCTCGCGATCATCGACGCCTACCCTTCGCACCACTCCTTGGACGGTCTCGAGGTACCGGGTGAGCAGGAGCTGCTGGAGATGGTGCGGGAGATGGACGGTGTCGAGCCGGACGAACAGATGATCGCCAGGATCCGCCGGGCCTATGCCGCGCACGTCGACATGCTGCGGGGTGCGGTCATCGACGTGTTCGACGGCCCAATCGTGCACTTCACTGCCGTCCACGACCGTGCACCACAGGCACCGGACAGCAACTCGTGGCGGCACCACGTGACCGGCCGGATCGAGCGACACGATGTCGACTCCACTCACAACGCCATGACGCAACCACGGCCCCTGGCCGCGATAGGCGAGGTGATCGCCGGGAAACTCGCGGAGATCGCGAACGGAGTAGCCACACAGTGACAACCGCGCGCGTCTATCCGTTCGGACCGCAGCACCGGCTCGATGTCGACCCTCTGTTCGCCGAGCTGCGCGAGAGCGAACCGGTCGTCAAGGTGCGGATGCCGCACGGTGGCGACGCGTGGCTGGTCACCACTTATGCGGAGGCCAAGGTCGTGTGGAGTGACGACCGTCGCTTCGGCCGGGCGGCGACCGTGGGCACCGACGTGCCTCGGGCCCGTCCGGTCATCCAGGCCAGCCGGTCGATACACACCATGGACCCACCGGAACACACCTCCTTTCGCCGCATGGTCGGCAAGGCGTTCACCGTCCGCACCGTCGCTCGACTCGAGGAGCGAGCGAAGGAGATCGTCGATGATCTGCTCGATCAGATCGTCGACCACGGGCACCGGCAGACCTGGTGAAGATGTTCGCGGATCCGCTTCCGATCACCGTGATCTGCAAGTTGCTCGGGGTTCCGTACGCCGACCGCGACGGGTTTCGCGCGTGGTCCGAAGCGGCGGTCGCGTTGACCGCGTTCTCTCCGGACGAGGCGCTGGAGGCCCGGATCAACCTAGTCACCTCACAGCACGCAGGAGTTGTCATGCCACCAACGGTGCGCCGAGACAAGCCCCTGGAGGTCTTCACCAGCGTCGGCGCGCCTGTTCACGACAACTTGTGAACTTTTTGGGAGGTCGTGAACGTGGTGGTGTTGTGTGGATTCCAGAGCACATGAAGGGGCCGCCGTGGGTGACGGCGCCGCAGTGTCACGAGGTGTTGTCTATGCAGGACGATGTCGTCTCGCTCGCCGGTGAGCGCGTTTCGCATGGCGGTGAAGATCACCGCGACGTGCCCCTGGCTGTGTTGCAGCAGCACGCGATGTCGCGTGGCGACCCTGGTCGAGGCGGTCGTGGTGGACCGGCGCGAGCGCAATGCAGTGCACATCGAGGTCGCACCCGATGGGACGAGCCAGCCTGTGTCCGAGTACTGAACCTCGCCGCGTCCCGCCTCCTCCCCTGGGCGCGGCGCACCGGCCCGGTGGTGAGTGGAGTGCCACCCCGTCCGCATTCCTCACCACCGGACCGCTCTCAACAACACAAAAGAACCCGGCGCTGCACCGCCCTCATGTTCGTTGGTATGGAAAAGAAAACCAACCTCCGCCGAGTCGCTTCCACGGCAGGCAAGACGGCCCTCGGACTGGCCTCCGCAGTCATCCTCATCGCCGCAGGCGTTGCGTGGCAGGATCTCACCGAACTCACGACAGAAGTGACCAAACAGGACGTTATTGCCGAGGAGACGAGCACCGGCGAGCGTCCACCGGACGGTTCGCTCGATGTCATGCTCGTCGGGCTGGACAGTCGCACCGATGCGAAGGGAAACCCGCTGCCGCAGAAGGTTCTGCGCGAGTGCAGGCCGGTGGCGGTGACGCAGGGGCCTCAACACCGACATGCTGATCATGGTTCACATCCCGAATGACAGCGGCAAGGCGTTCGCGGTGTCGTTCCCGCGACTCGTATGTGGAGATCGCTGGCGGATTCGGGCGGCACAAGATCAATTCGGCGTACGCGTACAGCCGATCCGCGGCGTTGAAGAACGACCTCGGCGAGCTGGAGGCGCGCTGGGAGGGTGCGAAGAATCTCATCGCTACGGTCGAGGGCCTGTCCGGTTTGAAAATCGACCACTATGCAGAGGTGAATCTAGCCGGGTTCTACGAGATCACCAATGCGGTCGGCGGGATCGATGTGTGTCTGAAGGCGCCGGTCAACGACAAGTCATCTGGTGCGAACCTCCCAGCGGGCCAGCAGACCGTCGAGGGTCGCGACGCACTCGCGTTCGTCCGGCAGCGTGCAGGCCTACCGTTCGGCGATCTCGATCGAGTGGTGCCTCAGCAGGTCTTCATGGCAGCGACCAGGTAGGCGGTCACCTGGCCTCAAACAGTGCAAAATTAGATCGGTCGACTTGAAAGTGTAACTCGATTAAGTTCGCTGCCTTGATTTGGGAGGTTAATGATGACTGAACCTGGTCGCGTTGGGCGCAGTAACTCGCTTCGTTCAAGTCAACCTAGCTATTTGGGTTATGAAACTGATTTCGAATATGCACTGTCTGATGATGGTGAATCAATCAGTACAGATGACAACGAAGTTGAAAGCTTCGACGTTCAAGGTGTATCGCCGCTCGGCGGTCAACGCACTGGCAATCAAGTATCTGGAGGGCGGAAGATCGGGGAGGACCGAGCTTTCTGGAGCGCGATGGAGCAGCTGGCAGCGAGTGGTCATCCGAATGCGGCCGCGCAACACCAGAAGTACGTCACACGATGGGCGCCGATCGCTGACGCTTACGAGAACGCCATGCGAGATTACTCAAGTGTCGTTGGGGGCGACTTTAACTCTGTTCTGGACAGCTATCAGAAGCTCATAAATTTCTTTGATGAGATCGTCAAGGACCCCGCGTTTCCTCGTTCGCCTGTCAAGCCTGGGGAGACCGACACCGACACCGACAGCGATATCGCAGAGCTACGACAAACTGGAATGCTCAACGAGATTGACAAAGTCTATGATAGCCCGGACGAATGGGGTCTAGGCTTCGACCTCGCCAGTGCTCGTAACGAGATTGTGGATCACAGCCGAGTTCTCCCAGCTTCACAGGAGATCGCACAGCAGGCGTACGAAAAGGCGCAGAAGATGTTGGGTCGACTGCTGGTGGGGGAGGTGAAAAACCCTGATCACCATGAAGACTTCGACGAAGTGGTGAAACTCGCCCGTGATCAGGTGTACTGGGCAAGCGAGAATCTTGAATTCTGGAACCATCACGTCTCATACTCCAGTGATCGAACGTCTCAAGCCGACTCTGACAGCAGTAGACCTGCAAGTGAGGACGTAGCAGACTCAGAAGTCAAAAGGCTGTCAGATTTTCTGGAAGAAAGAGAGTGGTATCGACTGTACATTCATCCGCAGGATCACGCGGCGGCGCGTGAAAAATTTCCGGATGATCCGGGCAAGTACTACGACCAGACTGATCCCGGCTACCAGTCGGGCATGGTGGAGAGCTATCGACAAGTACTTGACAGTGAGGACCTTGCATCGATCGAACTCAATTATGAAACCTACAATCACTGGCACGATCTGGTCAATTCACACCTGGCGACCAAAGTGGATGCTACAGGTTCGGGCCAGCAGCTCGACGCGAACATTGTTACCGCCCATCCGATCCGCTCGCCTGAGGTAAGTGCAACCCTGCTAACAGAGAAGGTTGGTGATAAGCAGCTGGTTGGCACCCCCGGAGACAATTCAGTGACATGGCTCTATGAGGGCTCCATCATGTCGAACTTCTCGGCAGACGAAATTCCGGGAATGCTTGATTCGGTGTTCGATCGATACAGGAAGGAGATTGAGCAGGCTGCTGACGCGAGTGACAAGTTCCATGCCATCGGCAGGGCTGTTCGCACTGTACAAACGATCCATCCGAACAGTGATACCAACTCGCGGCTCAACATCTACCTGATGACGCCAGCCCTCCTGCAGAAAAATGGATTCAAGCCGGTCGTAATTCAAGATCTTCACACGATGTTCCAGGGTGGTCGAACGCTGGACCAGATTGCCAGGGCTCTTAAGGAAGGGCAAAATGTTGACCTGTTGACGGACAGTCCGCCAACGCTGATTACAGAGTCCCTCTCCAGTGTGCAAGTCCTTACTAAACGTGCGGAGTCGATCAGCCACGACTCCGACCAGACGGGCCTGGAGATCGACTTCGAATATAGAAGCGGCCCGTCTAGCAGTGTCGCCTCATTAAACTCATTGAACGGTCAACTGGACAACGGGGAGTCCTGGTTTGGAGCTTCCTTGGAGGTCAGCTCACCGCCGCTCGACTCGGATGCTTCAAACTCTACTTCTGTGGTCGCCGGTGCTGCGTCGATCAGATCGATAGATCTGAAGGATAGCTCAGTCAAGAATGCAACTGGCCAAACAAAGCTGTCAATGGCGCCACCTTCGCCGGTGCAGACGCGGACGTCAACCGGGCCAACCCGGTAATGTTCGCGTGAGTATCGCATCTTCGAAGTTATCCGGCACGAGTCAACTTTATCGGTAATAGGGCAGTCGCGCTGCCCTGATTGACTTTGCGGTAGCTCTTCGTGTGGAAGCGATGTGTTCCACTAGCAAGGAAGGTTCCAGGCGGCCTGCGTCAGCACATCGCAATCCACTCACGGCGCATCCTCTGGAAAGTGTCATCGCGACCTCTAAACCAGACACGTCAATAGCACGTCGCAACTTCACCACGTCGCCAGCTTCACCCCGCGATCGTCCGCCCTGCTAAGCTCGCGCACACCCCGGTCGGGCGGCAGCCACCGCCCCGCCGAGGAATATAGGAGGCATGTGCCGTTCTCCGCGCGATCGAGGTGGCCAGCGCGGTCACATCACGGTCCACAAATGGGCAACATCGGCAGGGGCAACTGGCTTCATGGACACCAATGGCGAAGCACTTCGATCTGCGATGCGCCGAGTCCGGTCGTTCGTGGCTACGTACAGGTCTTGAAAGGCTGGGGTTGATCGCGGTTGGCTCGGCGTGTTGTCCCCGATCGTGATCGATTCATGATCTACGCGGGGATGGATGGGGGTACGCGGATGGAGGCGGCCTGACCGGGCGGGGAAGGGTCGGACGCGAGGCGGTGCGGTTGCGGGCGGCCGGGTGGTTCGCCTGGGACGTGCCGGTCGCCGAGATCGCCGGCCTGCTGCGGGTGTCGACCAACGCGGTGTACGTGTGGCGGCGCCGATGGCGTGCCGGTGGCCCTGGGGCATTGGCCTCGAAGGGCGTCGGCGGGGCCGGCCTGCCGGCTGGATGAGCGGCGACAGGCTCGGTTGGCCCAGGCCTTGGGGCAAGGGCCCGGCCGTGCACGGATTCGGCGAGGACCAACGGTGGACGCCGGCGCGGGTGGCCGAGCTGATCGCGCGGCTGTTCCACACCCCGCTACACCCTGCGCGGGGTGTCGTATCTGTTGCACCGCATGGGGTTCTCACCACAGGTGCCCGCCGATCGCGCGGCCGGACGCGACGAGGACGCGATCGTCACCTGGCGTGAGGAGACGTGGCCGGCGGGAAACGGTAGCGGCGGAGCGGGGCGCGTGGCTGTGCTTCGAGGACGAGGCCGGTCAGACCCTGCGTCCGCCGAGAGCCCGGACCCGGGGACGCCGGGGCCGTACCCCGCGGGTCCCGGTGTCGGGCAAGGGATCGGGCTGGGTCTCGGTCGCCGGATTGGTGTGCGTGCGGCCTGGCCGGCGGTCTCGGTTGATCTGTCGCACCCGGACCCACCGCGGCCGCGAGGGGGAGCGGCGCAGCTTCGGCGAGGCCGACCACGCGGCCTTGCCGGATGCCGCGCACCAGCAACTGGACGGTCCGATCGTGGTGATCTGGGACAACCTCAACACGCACGTCAGCGCGGCGATGCGGGAGTTGATCGCGGCACGGGACTGGCCGCACGGGACTGGCTGCACGTGATCGGGCTTCCCGCCTACGCGCCGGACCTCAACCCGGCCGAGCACGTGAGGTCGCATGTCAAGCGAAGCTTGGGCAACCTCATCGTGCACGGGATCGACCAGTTGGTCGCAGTCGCGGTGGTGAAGAACCGGCTCAAGCGGATCCAGTACCGGCCCGAGTTGATCGACGCCTTCCTCGCTCACACCGGGCTCGACCTGGAACCTCCGTAATGCCAGCCTTTCAACCTCTGTAGTGGCATTGTCATCGACCCTGTCCGTCAAACGGGGCAACCCCAACCATGCCGTGATCATCGATGCGACGCCTGGCCACGCGAGGAATAGAATGGTGCTAATGTAAGACACGCATGTCAATATAGTCGGGGACCTGAGCCTTCAGGGCGCCGTTCGGCTGGAAGCGATAGAACAGCAGGGCCGTGTGGCATGCGGAGTTGCCGTTCCACCTGTGGTCGCAGGTGATCTGAGGCCCCATGAAACTGTCCATGTCTTTCACTGCGCGCAGCGCAGCGGTGACGTTGGCCGGTGTGACGACTCTGTCCATTGTGGATAGCACCCGCGAGAATGTAATCGTGTCCGCGAACGTGACCATGGCGCCTGGCACGGCGTCGCTATGCCCTGCGGCTTTCATGGCCTCGTTGTAGAGGTCGATCTCGTCCTGACTCGCGGGCGGCGCAGACAGGGGATCGGCTGGATTCCAATGGTCCGACGAGAGCTCAACGCCGATTGATTGTTTGCCGACAGCGGCAGGCAGGCCGGTGCACGACGCGGCAAGAATCCGGCCCCTATAGGAGACCTCGCGCAGTGCACGCACCATCGCGGCGCACTGTTCCTCGGTGGCTGCAATGCTTCCGCTCGCCTCCGGTGCCTCTCGCAGGACCTGCGCGGCGAGTGCCGGCCAGTTCGGCGACGCAGCGTCGTAGTAGACCGTCTTGTAGCGCAGGCCCAACTTCGCCGCACCGGGTTTCATGATGGTGTCGGTGAACGCGCGGCTCGTCACGGCTTCCGGCATCAGCCACGTAATGGTCTTGATGCCCTGATCGGCGTAGTATTTCAACGCCGCACTGCCATACGCTATTGACGCAGCACCGAAGAAGAATGCATTGGGGTCCGCCATGACTCCTGGCGTGAACTGGACGTGCCCGACCAGTGGGATACCGGCGGCTTTGAGCGAGGGAAGAGCGGCGTCGATCCCGATGTCAATACCTTCCAAGACCGCGATCACCTTCTTCTGCACGAACATCTCGGCGCACTCGACCGACTGAGCAGGAGTGCCGTCGGTGGCGCAGCGGACCACATCGAGGGGACGTCCCTTGATGCCGCCGTTGTTGTTGACGTGCTGGATGGCCACTTCAGAGCCAGTCCTCAACTGCGGTGCCGCGAAAGCGCCCTCCTGGTTGTTGATGAAGCCGATCTTGATGGGCTCCCCGCTCGCGGGGTTGCCTCGCTCCGAGACGCATCCGGTGAGCGCCAACGCGGTGAGGACGGCGGTGAGGACTCTGGTGTGCATTGATGACTCCCAAACTTGACATCGGCGGTGATGTATCAGGGGGCACCATCGAGGTGACGTCGATCAAGCTCTGGCTCCTCGACCCGGTGCCGTGATCACGAACACTTCCTAGATCAACTTGATTGCGCTCCGATCGCATACCAAGGTGGATTTGCCGTCGGTGCACCGGCCCGCCGGGCGACCGGGTTTGCGCAAGCCCGTACCCTTGTCGACCAGCCGATCGTCAGCGCGATCTCGATCGCCCGCGCTGCGCTCGCGCTCTTCGGCCAGCCATGTGTGCTTCTGACGGCGCAGAATCGCCACAGCGGCCTTGGCGTCCGTCACAGCCATGTCGGCTGACGGCCAAGCGAATTCCGCTGTGGCCCCAAGCAAACGGAAGCTCACGGTGACGTAGGCGCTGCGGTAGGTCTTTCGGGAGACCAACGTCACTTGCGGTGCCGCGGACAGGTGCAACGCGTGCCTGAATCCGCGCGGACTGAGGCGACTTCTCGGCGAACAGCGAGTCGAAGAGACGACCTAGCCGACCGAGACCCGCCGCTATGTTTGGCGCCATGCACGGCTTGATCTCAGCCAACGAACTGGAGTCCAGAATGGCGTACAGCAATGGCTTCAGGACGTGGATCCGTTGTGGCTGGGACGGCAGCAACGCCAACAGGTCGTCACTGTTCCACAATCCACGCAGGCTGAACACGTCTCTGCTGCTCGACGCAACTGCATCCATCAACCGCTTCAGGTCAAGGGCTGCTGACGTGAGCGCCGCGCTTCGAGATGTGGATCGCACTGTGCTGGCCGACAGCGTCAGCCGGATGAGGTCACCGCCGGCGAATATGTGCCCAAGACCTGGCCGTGATCCCAATGAAGGCATCGTCCTGGCCACGTCATTGAGCGCCACCATGGTCCGGTGTCTTGCCAGACGGGGGTTCACACCGTGCCCGACCGGGTTGGAGCAGTGATCTAGCGGAGCACCGAATTCGACCATCCGGGGATGCCGCGCGCAGGTTGTACGCTCCATGGTCGCCTCGCCACACGAGGCCCAGGTCTCGATCGACACGTCCACGTGCAGCCCGCTGCGGCAACGCCGCTCGACCACCGTCGTGGCGTCCAGGTCGTCGGTGATCCTGATCATGACGAAGTCCGCGTACCGTGACCGTTGCGCGCGTGCCGCACCACGCCGCAGCTGCGGATCAGTTCTTTCATCGGATGTTGATCGGAGCGTCGTTGAAGGAAAGCACTCGCACCTTCTGTCCCGATGACTTCGACGGGATGTGCGTCAGAAACATCTGCAGCCGCTCGATCTCCAGCTTCTTGGAAGTCATTCCGGCCGACATCCTCAGAAGCGAGGCCTCGTTGCTGTTTGTATCAAGTGAAACGCTTCCGGAGCGGTCCAGGGGCTCTATTGTGTCAGTTACGGTGCTGGCGGTGAACGCGAGCACGCCACCGTCGGTGGTGGCCAACAGATGCACCGGATGCGTGACGTCCTCGAGTTCACGGGACAGCTTCCAACCGCGACCGGTCATGTTCTGCTTGTTGACGCGGTAGTTGGCCGCCAGTTGTTCGTCTAGTGCAATCGAGGGAGCGAACCCGTCGTCGTGGCTATGCTCCACGTAGTGCGCGAGCACGGCCCCGCCGAGACCGGCCGGATCGATCGCCAGACCAGCGGTTTCCTTGACGACGCGAGCAGCGCCTCCGTCGTTGGTGTGCACAGTTGGAACGGACTCGACAGGCGAGACTTGATACGCCGCCAGCCAGGGTGCACCCCTCGCCCGCTGGGTGAACAGTGTGTAGACGGGGCGAACTGACGGCACTCCGCCCCGCAGCCCGGTCGCAATGGACACGAACCACCGCGGGTATTCCCCCGTAGTCGGTAGGAGGAAGGTGGCACCGTCGTGTGTAACCGGCGCGGTAACTCTCCCCAGCTCCTTGTTGATCGTCAGGAGCGCTTGGTTCAAGGTGCGCAGCGGAGGTACCTCGATCCGCATGAGGCCGCCGACGTCCAAGCCCTTATAGATGTCGTTGTTGGCCACGTAGTAACCGGCCAGCACGTCCATCGCCTGCTGCTTGGACAAAAGCGGAACCTCAGGGCTGAGATCACCACGAGTTGTTCCGCACGCCAACCTGACAACGAGGAGCACACAGACGAGAGTCCTCATAGAACGAGACCTTTCCAGCACCCTGCCGACGCACTTCGAAGTGATCAGCAACATGGCTCCGCATTGCGGCCGCTGTTGTGTCAGCTGATGAGGAAGGGTCGCGCTGTGCGGAGCGTCCAGCATCGGGGTTAACCGCAAGCATTACGCAACACCCACCCAGTTGAGGCATCTCTGCACGTCATACGTGTGCCTCTGCCGACACCGACTGGTTCCGGACGTATACATCTACACTCTCAGTACATGGACAACCACATTCCGTATCATTCGCGTTAGGTAGGGCACGTCCCGTCGGCGCCAGAGCGTTACGGACTCGCCCATGCTGCGAGGTGATCAGGATGAGCGCGAGGTGCTCGTGATCAGCCGCATGGCCGCGCCGACTTGGTCGCTGTGATGGCGCTCGGCGGGGCGGCCTGCCGCCTCGCCGAGGGTTTCTACAGGGAAGTCGATGATCGTGTTCTTGTAGTGGTCGTTGCGAGCGCGGGCGGTGTTGCGGAAGTGGTGTGGGTCGGGTTGTTTAGTGAGGAGGCGCTCTTGGGGCACCTGAGGCTGGCGGCGTTGGCGATGGCGGAGTTGGTGTTGAGATTGTTGATTGGGTGGAGTGCGGGTGAGTTTGTGGCGGTGGAGTTGGTAGGAGTTCTGTTACCGATTGCTGTTTGGAATTCGCGGTATCCTTGCCAGAAGTCGTGTTCGGCTTGATGTTGTTGGACGGGGTTGGCTGTGATGGGGTTGGCGTTGTCGCCGGTGATGCTTTGTATGACGCCCGCGACTGCGTCAGACTCGTGTTGTTCAATGTGACTTTTACTGTTGTTGCGGGGTAGATGGGTGTAGGGGTCGTGGCCGGTGTTGGCGCCGAGGTAGGCGGTGGCGAGTTGGGCGAAGTATTCTTTGGCAGTGGTGGCTGAGTAATTGGGTTGGGTGAGGTTGGTGCCGTAGGTAGGTCCGTCAGGCCATTGCACCTGTTCGGCGTTGTTTACCTTCTCCCATTTGTCGCGGAAGGCTTGGTCGATGGTTTTCCGGTCTTTGTCGCTGAGTCCGTGTTCGTGGATGGTGTGGGCGAATTCGTGGACGAGCACGGAGTAGCCGTCGTCGTAGTGTGGTGCGTGGCTGACGGTGGTGGTGCCGCCGGTGAGGTTTTCGGCGCCGACGGCGACGAGAATGGTTCCGCCGGCGCCTCGTGCGGTGTTCCAGGTGCCGTGTTCGGGTGAGATCTCGGTGTTGGCGAGGTGTCGGAATTCCTCGAGTTCGGTCAGGGGTGTGGCTTCGGGGATGAGGACGACCTGGACGCCTTTGTCGAGAAGTCGTTCGGTGATGTCGGGGTTGCCGAGTAGGCGGGCGATCTGGGATTCGGCTTCGCGGCGTGCGGTGACGGGCTGGTCGACGTTGCCGGCCCAGCGGACCATGAGCTGGGCGGCGGTCTGGGCGAACACCTCGGGGGGCAGGGTGTTGCGGAGCTGGTGGATCAGGTCGGTTTTCCCGGTGAGGAGGTTCTGCCGGTTGCCGTGCAGCCGTTCCAGTGCCGCGGCGCGTTCCATCGGTGACATCGTGGGCAGCTGGGACATCAACTGGTCGAGACCTATCTCGAGATCGGCGATGTCGGCGTTGTACTTGCTTGTCACATACGTGTGCGGCGTGTCCAGCGACAGGTGGCTCAGCTGTTGAGCGGCGAGCTCGATGCCGTCCTCGAGTCGACCAGCCATCGGCGGCGGCGGAGGTGGCAGATGGTAATCATCAACATCCATCTCATCTGCGGAATCGACATCGGCGGTTTGGGTGGCCTCGTAATCGAGGAGTCCGTTCCCTGCGGAGACCGCCGACGGTTCGCGAAGGTTGAGGAACTTGTTCCGGAGGTTCGTCAGGTCAGAAAGACTGTATGTGTTTGGCGCTAGAGCAACATTGCGGAGCTGCAGGTAGACGTCCATGAATTGTTCGTACTGTTCCCGTGTGCCGCCAGGCCAGTCGAAATCAGCACTGCTGGACGCGTCATTGAGGAACTCGGAAGCGCTCCATTCCGGGGCCATCCAATACAGCTTGGTGTCATCCCTTGCTGACGACGTGCCGGTGCTGCGATCCTTTGACGGATTCAAATATTCTAGGATAGGTTCAGCCAGCTCCTCCTGAGTGTTGAAATGAGCTCGTCTGTTATATTCAACGGCCTTGACAGCCTCACTTCCCGTGACGTGATGGGGGGTGTCATCGACGTAATCGGCGGCATCTGAGAACGTGCGACTGAGGAAACCGGCCGCGCTGTTGGTATTACCACGGCCGACCCACAGATTTGGCACGTGATTGAACATCTGCTTTTCCCATGCCTGCAGCTCTTTCACCATGTCGGCGCGACCGTCGTGACCTGGAGGATGGTGGTAATTGACCCAGGATTTGAAGGTGTCACGAATCTGGTGACTAGGAATGATATGACGTTTGTGGAACAGCTGTTTCCCGCCCTGCATCCGCGGCAGCGGGCGTGCCTTCTCCGTCTCGCTGAGGAAGTTGCTGCGTTTGATCGGTTCGATCTCGCCCCGAAGTTTCGAGTAAGAATCCAGAGGTTCGACACCACTGATTCGGGCCAACGCATCCATTTGGGCACGCCCTGTCAGTGTGTCCAGAGCCCATTTGCGCAATCCTTCGCGTTCCTGCGCGGAAAGGTTGGCCATGTCGGTGGGTACAACAGACGTGTAGCAGGAGCCAGACCTTGTCTTGTCCAGCTCTTTGAGCAGGCCGGATGTGCGCATCTTAGCCAGGTCCAGTCTGGTTGCGTCTGTTCTTTCTGTTCCGTGGCCGATGTGGTAGTCACGCTGGACAGCATCGGCGACGTCCGAGGCATTCAGGGGCTTGTCGGTGCTGAGTAACGCCCCTAGCGTCGCGGCGGCCCGCTTCGCGCCGACGCCGTCGCCGAACGCGTAACGCAGCGCGGCGGGAAGCGGCGGCAGGGGCCGTGTGGTACCTAGAGGCTCAGTACCCTCAATACGGGCCTGGGCGTTGGCGCGCTCACCATCGTCGGTGAGTTGAGCGGCCCACTGCGCCAGGTCAGGATCCCGCCGGTAGCTTTCAGGAACACTTCCGACGTAGAGGTCCCTCCGGCCGTCCTTGCCGTAGTGGCTCGCCATATTCTGAGTCCTGAGATGCAAGAGATGCGTGTTGACACCTCCCTTGGAGGTGTCAACATTGTGGTCTGACTTCAACCGCATTTGGATCATCTCATTGGTGAGCGGCGTGTCGGTACGCATGAGGATGCCCAGTACTTGGCTGGTCCGGTGGCCACTGAGGTTGTCCTCCTCTTTGAGGAGGTCTGTAATGTGGGACGGCAGGGGCGGTACGGGTGGCTCGCTCCGTAGCGGAGGTGCGACCGACGTATTGTTGAGTTGATTCTGAGCTTTAACTCTCATGGAGCTAGGAAGGCCCTCGACCCAGTTGCACAGCTCACTATCGGTTTCCAAGCCTTGAGGGACTACGCCCTTGTAGGCGTTGGTGTTGCCGAGCTTGCGGGCGACCACTGCCATGTTGGAGCGTTGCAGCCATAGTGTGTAGCGGGCAATGTCCTTCGCGGCTGTGGTTCCTGATAGGGCGGTTTCCAGGTCGTTGTTGGTGGCCGGATCGTTGGTCAGCAGGACAGACCACACGCGAAGGGCATTCGCTTCGGTGAGGCCGCCTTTAGTCACACGGTCCGGATGCAAGGCGCTCTTCAGCGTGTCGGCGGTAGGAAAGTTGGCAGGGGCGGTCGTGGCCGCATGCTGCGCGATCGGATTGACGCCCTCACTGCGTTGTTTAGCGCGAGCACGACCATTCACATTGGGCAGATTGTCGATAAACTTCTTGAATGTGCCGTCGTCCAGCAGCTCGGGTGGCAGTAAGATTCTCACGCTATACAGGGGTGTATTACTACTCTTCGCACCTTCGATTGATGAGCTTGCCAGAAATGTGTCGACCATTGCGCTAAGGTATGGCGCTACGGTCGCTTTGGTTGCATTTGGGAAGTGGTGGTGTTCCTTAAGAAGATTGGCTATCTCCTGTTGGCTGAGAGGTTTCTCGGCGGTCAGCAGAACCTCGAAGATCCTGGACACCAGCAAGCTATTTTCACTGTTCTTGTGAGTGTTCTGAACCAGGCGCGTGTGCAGCGTCTCCGGTAGCTGCAGGATGTTGGGGCGGATGTTCAGATGACTTGTGGCCGCAGTGCTGGCGGCGGGCGCAGGTAAGCCTCGGGCCCAGTCGAGCAGTGCGTCGCTCTCGGTCTCCGAGAGGCCCTGCGGCATGACAGGACTGTAGAGATATGCCTTTGACGCCTGTCCGTTTTCGACGGCCAGGCCGGCTTCCTTCATCGCTAGCAGATAG
Organism: Lentzea tibetensis; assembly: GCF_007845675.1. Taxonomy (GTDB): domain Bacteria; phylum Actinomycetota; class Actinomycetes; order Mycobacteriales; family Pseudonocardiaceae; genus Lentzea; species Lentzea tibetensis. Next base: position 36,467 of record NZ_VOBR01000046.1, read on the forward strand.
TTTCTCAGTTTAGATGTTGGATAACCGGGGGGAAGCTCCCCGCTATTTAAAATGTCATTGACGCCCATCGGCTCAGGATGCTTCAGCAGTACGCCCCATAGCGGTGCGAACCACTCCGCTCTGCTGCCGCTACCCTTGAGCTTTTGCTTAGCCGCATAGCCGTACCTCTGAGGCATTGGCGGATTAGTGGATTGACTGCTCGAATGTGAGGAAGAGGGGTTGTTTGACGACGAGGAGGGGAGAGACGGGGAGGGCAGCGATACGATGTCAATGTTGTACTGAGGTAGAGGCGGTGGAATAACTTGGGGAGCGGGAGTCATAGCGGTGCCGAGAGGCAGGCTCACAGTGGTTGCCGTACCCGACGAACCGGTCTTGGTGATGCTGATCCTGTGAGGAGAGAGCCACTGGCCGCCGGGCATGGCGTGCTGGATGTAGGGCAAGTAACTGGTGATCACATTGTCCAGGACCTGTTGGACTTGATCGGCCACGGGGAGTAGTGGCGCGGAGACGGTCACCGGTGGCACGACCTCACCCTTCGCGTAGTATGCCAGGGCCGTGTGAGCGACATCGCGGGCGAATCCGGTCAGGGCGTCGTACTGCTGGGGAGTCGGCCCTTGGGGGCCGATCTCCAGAGTCAGACCGGGTTCGATCTCCAGAGTCGGACCGGTTTCGACCTTCTCCCTTTTCGGGCCGCGCAGAGACAGCTCGGCAACCTCCTCCGATACCGAGCTTACCTGGCGCTTGCGATTGTCTTTTCCGTTTCCAGAAGCGGCCGCTGGCAGCATTCTTACCTCCATGCGTTACAGGTCCGTCACCTACACACGCGGAGAACCGCCCTGAAAGTTCACAGGAACCTTTGCCGTCGTCGGCAGTAGCGCAGAGCTGGGATACGCCGCCGGTTCGTATTGCCCGGCCTGTCGCTGTCGGCTGTCCAGCCGTCATGTGTAGTCGGGCAGCGCCCGCAGCGCGACGACGTGTCCGTCGGCGTGCCGCCGGGTGCTGCCGGTGGCCCGGCGCCGCTGGCGTTCAGCGGTGAACTGCTGCCGCAGTTGGGCCGCGGCGGCCTGGCGCTCAAAGTCGGTGATCACGACCCGTTTGGCCCAGGACCGCTCGTTGATCGTGAAGCATGCCCAAAGCAACGGTGACGACCTGGCCGCGCTGGTCGCCGTCGCCACGGCCGGACTCCTCATCTCGCCTGTGTCGCGGTCGCACCACTGGGCTTGGGCCGGGCCCGCATTCGTGCTGCTGTCCGCCCACGCCCGCAAGGCCCTACTACCCGTGGCACTGGTCTTGGCGCTCGGCCCGCACTGGTTGCTGCCGTACACACAAGCCCAGGAACTCCGCCCCTGGGCCGACTTCACCCGACCCGACCCGGCGACGGTCGTGAAGCTCGTGTCACAGCTTCGCGGCCGCTTCGGGGTCGAGCCCATCCTCCGGGTCCTCGGTATCGCCTCCTCCACCTACTACGGCTAGGCCCGGCGCCAGACGGACCCGTCGCCACGCCAGCGTGAGGACGAGGTGCTGGTCGCCGAGATCGTGGACATCCACACCACCTCCGGTGGTACCTACGGCAGCCCGCGGGTGCACGCCACTCTGCGCCGCCGCGGGATCCGGGTATCGCGCAACTGAAGCGAGTCGAGCGGCTGATGCGCGGCCACGAGCTGCAGGGCGCGTTCCTGCGCAAGAAGTGGCGAACACCCTCGACCCGACGCGATCCGCGGGCCACGCCGGCGCCGGACCTGGTCAACCGGGACTTCACCGCACCCGCGCCGGACCGATTGTGGGTCGCCGACGCCACCCGCATCCCCACCGGCGAGGGCGTGTTCTGGCTGGCCGCGGTCCGCGACGCGTTCTCCAACCGGATCGTCGGCTGGAAGACCAGCGACCGCTGCGACACCAGCCTCGTGCTCGGCGCGCTGGAATACGGCATCTGGTCCCGCGAGGTCCGCGACGGCGAGTTGATCCACCACAGCGACCGCGGCTCGACCCTCGAGTTCAACCGGTCGTCGCAACACCAGTTCTACTGGAGAGATAGTAGCTGTTCGTTCAATGCTTCGGCTGGGGTCTTCCAGTCGAGTGTCCTACGTGGACGGTTATTGAGGGTCGCTGCTACGGCGT
>NZ_VOBR01000047.1 GCF_007845675.1 Lentzea tibetensis
GGACGACAGATCTTGGGAAAGACACCAGGTCAGTCAAGCCACGAGTCAGACCCACCCAGCAAGGACCACCACACACATCCTCACTGTCAAGGCCCAATCGCTGCGCCGAAGGCGCGACCCAACCACCCGACAGCGCGAAACACCGAAACACAGCAAGCATCAGAACCCAGCCCCGATGAAACCGGCAGCCAAGCAAAGAACCCGGCCCACACGAGAACCGGCAGCCAAGCAACGCCCCAACGGGCAGCCAAGCGCTAGCCCCACCAGACCCAAGCGCCAGCCTCAGCGCACCCCAGGCGCCACCCCAGCCACCAACCCAGACACCAACCCAGACACCAACCCAGACACCAACCCAGACACCAACCCAGACGCAACCGGTCCGTTCGGCCCCATCTGACCTGCATAAACTGGAACCACCAAATTCTTTGAACCGTTCGACACACCCCCACGTGTAGTGGGTGAGGTTGAAGCAAAAGGCACTCGGACCAAACCTCCCGAACTCCCGCCAGTGCCTCCCCCCATTCTTCAGCGAGGTTGTCATGAGCGTGCGTAAGTCTGTGCTGTCCGGAATCGCCCTCAGCGTGGCACTAGTGGGCGCAGGTAGCGCAATTGCTGCGGCGCACCCCGGCCATTCCGAGCCCGCCCCCGGCGCCCCCGCCGACGCAGGCAACAAGAAGGTCGTCAAAGTGGATACAACAGGCCCCGCTACATTCTTGGTAGCGGACCTGAACGGCAAGAACGAGGTGTCCAACGAGGGCAAGAAGAACGTCGGCGACCAGGACGGCAAGGCCAAGCAGATCATCAAGATCCAGGGCAACCAGGTGTCGTTCGGCATTCAGTGGAACGGTATCGCGGCGCCCACCGCCGCCCACATCCACGAGGGTGTGGCCGGCAAGAACGGTGCGGTGAAGGTCCCCTTCTTCGCCTCGCCGTTGCCGGGGACGCTCAACGCGGTCACCGGTGCGGTGACGGTCGACGACAAGGCGCTGCTCGATTCTCTCAAGAAGAACCCGGGCAATTTCTACGCCAACCTGCACAACGGCGAGTTCGCGGCCGGTGCGGTGCGTGCGCAGTTCCGGAAGGTGGAGCGCGCGGACGTCGGCAGCGTTCTGAACAATGGTGACAACCGGTTCTTCTCGTTCGGCACCGGCAACCAGGAAGTGCCCGGCGACCCGGCCAAGAAGGTCAACGACCCCGACGGGTTCTCCATTTTCGGGCTGAAGGTCGGCAACGACCGGATCAACTTCTCGATCAAGTGGAGCAACGTTTCCGCGCCGACCAACGGGCACCTGCACAAGGGTGGCATCGGGGTCAACGGGCCGGTCGTCGCCGACCTGTTCGCCGCGCCCGCCGGGCTGCCGGCCTCGGTCAACGCCGTCGCGGGTAGCGCTGCTGTCCCGCAGGCCGTCACGGCCGAGCTGAAGAAGAACCCGATCGGGCACTACTCGAACCTGCACACCACCGAGTTCTCGGGTGGTGCGACCCGAGGCCAGGTCTTCCACATCGGCTGACCCTGACCTCTCCCGAAGCCCCCGGCGACTCCCCTCCGCCGGGGGCTTCGGCATTTTTCCAACTGATCGAAGAAACCGCGCAACTCGGGCGCACCGTGCGCGTCTATGTGGATGTCGCAAGGGAAACGTTCGGGGCGTTCAGGGGATGCGACGACGGGGAGCGGAGTGGGGCGGGGGCCGAACTTCGCGGCGAGAGCACGGCCGGGTCGGCGGGAGCGACCCGGCCGTGTTCGTTTCCGCACGTCAGAGGTGCCGCACTCAAAAATTGTCAGACCCATCCGGTTTGCTGACCCCAGTCACGACCCACAGGCCGCGGAGGCCTGGGAGACGGGGGTACCGGTGTGGATCACGTCCTTGCTCGCCTGCTGCGCGAACGCGTGCTCGGCTACCTGGACGCGGTGGACGCGCAGGGCAGCGCGGAGTCGCGTCAGGTCAGCGCCGCGTGGCGCGCACTCCTCGGCATCCACGAGACGACGGAGTCCGGCGCGTGCCGCGAGTGCGGCCGCCGGAAGGCGCGCATGTGCACGGTTTGGCGCGTCGCGTGCGCCTACTTCACACCTGAACGCGAGCCGAGGCTCAGAGGCTGACGCCGCGCTCGTTCAGCCAGGGCAGCGGGTTGATCTTCTGACCGCCGGCGAGCCAGACCTCGAAGTGGAGGTGCGGGCCGGTGGAGAAGCCGCGGTTGCCCATGCGGGCGATCTGCTCGCCCGCTCGGACGCGCTGGCCCTCGCGGACGTTGAAGGTGTCGACGTGGCCGTAGACGGTGACCGTGCCGTCGGAGTGCTCGACGCGGACCCAGAGGCCGAAGCCGCTGGCGGGACCCGCCTCGATCACGACGCCGTCGGCGGCGGAGAGGATCGGGGTCCCGATCGGGCCCGCGATGTCGATGCCGTAGTGCGTGGTGCCCCAGCGGCCGCCGTACCCGGAGGTGAAGGCGCCTGCCGCGGGGCGGACGAACTTGGGGCGCTTGGCCTCGGCCTCGGCCGCCTCGCGCTGCTCGGTGATCTGCTGGCTCTTCGCGAGCTTCTGAGCTTCGAAGGAGCCGTCCGTGGCCTTGGAGACCGGGAGGATCTGCGGCGCGGAGGGGGCGTTGCCACCGACTCCGAGCGCTGCGGCGTTGTCCTGGGCGTTGGCGAGCGGCGTGACCTCGTTGGACGAGTCACCGTTGCCTGACGTCAGGGTCTGACCTGCACCAGCGGCGGCGAAAGCGCCGACCGCGACAGCGGCGACGACGATCCGTCCACGCAGCGCCGAAGGCGGCGGCGGGAGCCGGTGGGTGCTCACCGCGCGGACAGAGGCACGTTCAACAGCCTCTTCCAGCACAGCAGAGCGTTCATGGCCGCCGGGGGAGCGGTGGTGAGACAAAGCTTGCCCTTCCGTCTTCGGGGAGCCTGGCCGGACTACCGGGCGGGGGATTCCCGGTGAGTTCAGTTCGGGGTCTGAACTCGGTGTCCTGACTGTGACCAGACCGTGACAACGGACCGGGGGACGATAACGGGGCGGAGCCCTCGAGGGCAAACCCCAGTTCGTGATGTCTACCGAATGGTCGTCACCCTGAGGGCTGGGAGTGTGCGCTGTGACCGTCGGTGACCCCCGGAGCGCGACACGCCTCACTTCCAGCACCGATGGGGCGGGTCACCGAGTCATCCGATCGGGTGATGGCGGTCACCACTACGTGAAGAGTCCTCGTGTCAACCGGGAGGGAGAGGTGACCTGAATCACGTATTTGGTGTTCTTCGACGAGCAACGAGGGGTGCTCCAACCGGGCGTTGCGCTGCGGAACGATGATCTGGTCCATCTCGGACCACACCACCACGAACCGCGTGCGGCACCGGCGGGACGGCTCGGCGAGCTCGGTGAGCAGGTCGGAACCCGGTCGCAGCTGCTTGGTCAGCGGCGTCGGCAGGAGGTAGGCGGCGAGGGTGCCGTGGTGCGGCGTCCCGAGGGTGACGAGCGTCCGAACGCGTGAGTCGCCGTGCAGCCGCTGTACGTAGTACCTGGCGATGAGCCCGCCGAGCGAGTGGCCGACGACATGCACCTGATCAGATCCGGTCTGTTCACAGATCCGTTCGACGTGCGCGCCCAGCAGGGCGGCCGAGCGGCGCACATCCCCCGTCAGCGCGGTCAGGACGCTGTAGTTGATGGCGTGGACCACGCCGAAGCCCCGCCTTCGCAATGCCCCCGACAGCACTGCGAAGGCGGAGCGGTTGTCCCCGATGCCGTGAACAAGCACGATCGGGGTTCCCGCGGCGTCCATCGCCGAAACCACCAATCCGCGCTGGCGCGGTGGCAGTTGGTCGGTGCGGAAGTGCCGGTAGTGGCCGTCGGGGCGCAGCTGCTCCTCGATCACGCCCCACGGGTAGAGCACGGTGTGGGCGGCCAGCCAGGCCGCTTCGACGGCGACGCCGCGCATGCCTCCGGGGGTCGCCATCGCGCGGAGGGCGACCTTGGCCTCCTCGACGATGTCCTGTGCCGTGTGCACGCCCCAGCCCGCGCGCTCGAGGAGCGCGTCGGTCACTCGCTGGAGGACGCCTTTGCCCATACCAGCGAAGGTAAGTGATGGACTCACCGACAAGGAGTACCCAGCGCTTCTTTTCCACATGCGAACGAATTTCGTCTCAGCTGGGCGACGAGCCCGATGGCAGGCTTGCTAGCGTCGGGCCGATGACGAGCACTCGCCTCGAGAGCCCTCAGCCCGTCGCGGCACGTCTGCGGTCCGCGTGGGGTCTCGCCGCCGGTGGCGCCGTGCTCCTCGCCGCCGCACCACTCGTCGGAGTGGTCGGCGGCAGCGCACCTCCCGCGTTCACGTCGTGGCCGCTGCTCGCGGCCCTGGCGCTGCTTCCGGTGGTGGTCTCCGGTGTGCTGATGACTCGGGGCCGCCCGCTGGTCGCGGCCGCGGTGCTCGCCGCCGTCGCGGCGTTCGCACCCGGCAGGCTGCTCAGCGACCTGCAGATCGGCCTCGACGCACTGGCCGTGTCCCGGCCCGAGCTGCTGCGCCCGCGCAGCCTCGACCCGCTCGACCCGTCGGCGGGGCTGTGGTTGCTGATCGCCGGGCACCTGCTGACGCTCGCCGCGGGCGTGCTCGCCGCGAACCGGTCGGTGGGCGACGAGGCGGACGCGTCGGACAAGCTCATCCGGGTCGTTCTGGTCAGCGCGTTCGCCGCGATCAGCCTGCTCGGCACGCCGTTCACGTCGACCGACGTGCTGCTGCTCGCGCACGGGCCGTGGGACCTGCCCCTGATCGGGCTGGCCGGTGGCCTGCTCGTGGCCGCGGCCGCACCGCTCGCCGCCGCGCTCAGCGCCAGCTCGACCGAGCCGGACACCCGGCGCGGCGGCCTCATCGGCGTCGCGCTGGCGATCATCGCGGTCGCCGCACCACCCCTGGTGGCCGGTCTGGCCGCCGACGGGCTCGGCGTCACCTGGGGCCCGATCGCGGCGCTGGTCGCCGCCGCACTCCTTCTACTGGAACATCCGGATCGGACTGTCCGGGCCGAACAAGACGAGAAGGCCGAGCTGACGCTTCCCGGCACGGCCCGCATGCACGCGGTCGCGGGCGTGTTCGGCGTGCTCGCCGGTGCCGCGACCGTCGTGGGTGCGCTCGTGCCCCAGCTGACCGTCACCGCCGGGCTCACCGCCCCGGAGAACTACGCGGCGAAGCTGTTGCTCCCCGCGGGCGTCGCGGTCGCCGTGCTCGGTGCGTGGCTGCTGGCGCGCGGCGTCGCCGCGGCCGTCCGGCCCACGTTCCTCGTCTCACTCGCCGCGTTGCCGCTGACGGCGGCGGCCGCACTGGACACCGTGCTCGCCGCGACCCAGATCGCGGTCGTGCAGCCGGGTCCGGGCATCTGGGCGATGGCCGGCGGTCTGGTGCTCGCCGCGGTCGCCGGGGTCTGCGGGGCCGTCGCCGGTGCGGTGGAACGCGAGGACACCGAACCAGAGCCGCGCGGCGAGACGCCGGTGCCCGTGCTGGCCACCGCGTTCGGCGCCGGACTGCTCGCGGTGGGCGCGTTCGCCCTGCCCGCGGTGAAGGCCGCCGATCTCGTCGCGCCGGGACTGTTCACCAACTTCCAGGTCGCCTCGTGGGGCTTGCTGATCGGACTGCTCGCCGTGCTGGCAGCGGTGGCGCTGGCGGTCAACTCGCGGCCGCCACGCGCGGCCGCGCTGCTGTCCGGTGCGGCGGTCGTCGTGGTCGTCCGGTTGCTCGAGCTCCCGCTGACCGGAGCCCGCGCCGCGGACGCGTCCGCGGGACCCGGCACGTGGCTGGCCGCGGCCACGGTCGTCGTACTGCTCATCGGGGCTGCTCTGCGGGCCGCGGAGGGCTCGAAAGGCCGTTCCGCGTGATCGACCTCACCGCTGTTGAGACAGACCTCACCGGATGGGGCGTGCGAGCGGTCGGCGCAGGTCGATAGTGTCTTCGGACAGCCGCGTCAAGTGGGTTCTGACGGCCCCTTGAGGACCACCCAGGCGCGGTGTTCCGACACCGACGTCGCAGGAGACCCGAGTGGACCTGTACGAGTACCAGGCGAAGGACCTCTTCGCCGCCCACGGCGTCCCGGTACTTCCGGGCGAAGTGGCCGAAAACCCCGCCGACGCCAAGGCCATCGCCGCGAAGTACGGCCAGGCGGTCGTCGTCAAGGCCCAGGTGAAGACCGGCGGCCGCGGCAAGGCAGGCGGCGTCAAGCTCGCCTCCACGGCCGAAGAGACCGAGGAGAAGGCCAAGGGCATCCTCGGCCTCGACATCAAGGGGCACATCGTTCACCGCGTGCTGGTGACCCCCGCCTCCGACATCGCGGAGGAGTACTACTTCTCCTTCCTCCTCGACCGCGCCAACCGCACCTTCCTGGCCATGGCGTCCGTCGAGGGCGGCATGGACATCGAAGAGGTGGCCGCCACCAAGCCCGAGGCGCTGGCCAAGATCCACATCGACGCCATCAAGGGCGTCGACGCGGCCAAGGCCACGGAGATCGCCGACGCGGCGAACTTCCCGGCCGAGGTCAAGGACCAGGTCGTCGACGTCATCGTCAAGCTGTGGGAGACCTTCGTCGCCGAGGACGCCACCCTCGTCGAGGTCAACCCGCTCGTCCGCGACCCCGAGGGCAAGATCGTCGCCCTCGACGGCAAGGTCACGCTGGACGAGAACGCCGACTTCCGCCACCCGGCGCACGCCGAGCTGGTGGACAAGCAGGCCGAGGACCCGCTCGAGGCGAAGGCCAAGGAGAAGGGCCTCAACTACGTCAAGCTGGACGGCCAGGTCGGCATCATCGGCAACGGTGCGGGCCTCGTGATGTCCACTCTGGACGTCGTCGCCTACGCGGGCGAGAAGCACAAGGGTGTCAAGCCCGCCAACTTCCTCGACATCGGCGGCGGTGCCTCCGCCGAGGTCATGGCGAACGGGCTCGACATCATCCTGCACGACCCGGACGTGCGCAGCGTGTTCGTGAACGTCTTCGGTGGCATCACCGCGTGTGACGCGGTCGCCAACGGCATCGTGCAGGCGCTCGGCATCATCGGCGACGAGGCCACCAAGCCGCTCGTCGTCCGCCTGGACGGCAACAACGTGGAGGAGGGCCGCCGGATTCTCGCCGAGGCCAACCACCCGCTGGTGACCGTTGTCGACACGATGGACAACGCGGCCGACAAGGCTGCCGAGCTCGCGGCTGCGGGGGTCTGACGATGGCTATCTTCATCAACGAGAACAGCAAGGTCATCGTCCAGGGCATGACCGGTGCCGAGGGCACCAAGCACACCAAGCGCATGCTCGCGTCCGGCACGAACATCGTCGGTGGCGTGAACCCGCGCAAGGCGGGCACCAAGGTCGACTTCGACGGCCACGTGCTGCCGGTGTTCGGCTCGGTCAAGGAGGCCATCGAGGCCACCGGCGCCGACGTGACCGTGATCTTCGTCCCGCCCGCCTTCGCGAAGGCGGCCGTGGTCGAGGCGATCGACGCCGAGATCGGCCTGGCCGTCGTGATCACCGAGGGCATCCCGGTGCACGACACCGCCTACTTCTGGGCGCACGCCGTCGCGACGGGCAACAAGACCAGGGTCATCGGCCCGAACTGCCCCGGCATCATCAGCCCCGGGAAGTCGAACGCCGGCATCATCCCGGCCGACATCTCCGGTGCGGGCAAGATCGGTCTCGTGTCGAAGTCGGGCACGCTGACCTACCAGATGATGTACGAGCTGCGTGACTTCGGTTTCTCCACCGCGATCGGCATCGGTGGCGACCCGATCATCGGCACCACGCACATCGACGCGCTCCAGGCGTTCCAGGACGACCCGGAGACCGAGGCGATCGTGATGATCGGCGAGATCGGTGGCGACGCCGAGGAGCGTGCGGCCGCGTACATCGAGAAGAACATCACCAAGCCGGTGGTCGGCTACGTCGCGGGCTTCACCGCCCCCGAGGGCAAGACCATGGGCCACGCCGGTGCGATCGTGTCCGGCTCGGCCGGTACCGCGCAGGCGAAGAAGGAGGCCCTCGAGGCCGCCGGTGTCAAGGTCGGCAAGACGCCGTCCGAGACCGCCGCCCTGATGCGGGAGATCATGCAGAGCCGGTAGTTCCACACGTGCGCAGGGCCGGCACCGAGTACCTTCGGTGCCGGCCCTGTCTCGTTCGGCGGAACCAGCTTGATCCGGTCGTCGTCTGAGTGGGCGCATGAACTACCGTCAAGCCGAAACATCGGCTGGAGGAGGAGACCTCACCATGTCCGTGCCTTACGGCGCACCACAACAGCAGCCGCCGGCGGGGCCGGCGCAGCAGCCGGCCGCGGGTCTGGACCTGGCCAAGATCCTCCCGCTGGTCGCGGCGGGTCTCGGACTCATCTCCTACCTGCTCGCGTTCGCGGACGACGTCCCGTCCGGCCAGGTCACGTTCCTGCTCGCGGCGGGCATCCTCGCGGGTCTGACCGCACTCCCGAAGGCGCCCAAGGCGCTGCTCTACCCTGCCGTGGTCCTGGCGGGCGTGCAGGCGCTGGACGTCCTGCAGAGCCTGATCAAGGCGCCCAGCGTGCAGGGCATGCACATCGTGCTGCTGATCGTGGCGCTGCTCGAGACCGCCGCGGTCGTCATGACGCTCCTGCTCGACGCGGGCATCGTGAAGTTCGACCCGAAGCCGGCCAACCCGTACGCGCAGGGCCAGCCCGGTGGCTGGAACCCGCAGTCCGGCGCGTTCCCGCAGCAGGGCCAGCAGGCCCCCGGCCAGCAGCAGTTCGGCCAGCCCCAGCAGCCGCCGCAGCAGTTCGGCCAGCAGCCGGTGCAGCCGCAGCAGCCGGGTCAGCCTCCGCAGCAGACGAGCTTCATGCCGCAGCCCGGCCAGTTCGGCCAGCCCGGCACGCCGCCCGGCGGCTTCGGTGGCCCCCAGTCCTGACGTGAAGTGCCGTTGAGGCCACCTTGACCACCGCGAGGTCGGTCGAGGTGGCCTCATCGGCATCATGGGGCCCGGCGTGCCTCACCCGGATGGCCCAGCTCGATTGAGACAGTGGAGAAATGCCGGTCTTGCAGCAGCGCGGTGCGATGGAGTCCGTGCGGCCCCCCGAGTTCTCCCGCGCTGAACGGGCGCGGGTGCTCGTCGCGGCGGCCTGCGGTTCCGTCGTCGTCGGATACGCCGCCGTGGCCGCGCTGCTCGCGCTGGTCGCCGCGACCGCGACGCACGCGGCGTTCTCCACGACCGGCGTGCTCACCGCCGCCGCGCCCGCCTGGCTGGCGGCGCACCACGTCCCGCTGTGGTTCGACGCGGGACAGCTCGGCGTCCTGCCGCTCCTGCCGACCGCGCTGCTGATGCTCCTCGTCGGACGCACCGCCGCGGGCACGGCCGACCGGCTCGGGCTCTACGAACCGCTCCAGGCGCGCTCGGTGGTGCTCAGCATCGCCGGGGCGCACGCCTTCGTCGGCGGCACCATCGCGCTGCTCATGGGCGAGGGCGTCGTGCGCGCCACGCCCGCGGTCGCGTTCTTCGGCTGCGCCGCCGTCTCCGGTGTCGCGGCCACGCTCGGCGTCGCGCGCAGGTGCGGGCTCGTCGAGGTGATCTTCGAACGGCTCGACCCCATCGCCTTGCAGGGACTGCGTTCCGGCTTCATGGCGCTGTTCGCGTTCGTCAGCGCGGGCGCGTTCGTCGTCGCCTTCGGGCTCGTCACGTCGTGGTCGACGGCCAGCACGCTGTTCGACCAGGCCGGGCCGACGGTCGGCGTCGGGCTCGGCGTGTGGCTGCTGTGCATCGGCTACCTGCCGAACGCGATCATCGGCGGGCTCTCCTACGTCGCAGGCTCCGGGTTCTCGATGGGCGTGGTCGAGGTGACGCCCATGCGGTTCACGCCCGGCTCCGTCCCCGGTATCCCGCTGCTCGCGGCGTTGCCGGAGAAGGAGTTCGCGTTCAGCCCGATGGTGCTGGTGCTCGCCGCCGCCATCGGCGCGTTCGTCGGCTGGTGCTGCCGCAAGGTCGCGGACCGCCCCGCGTCGCGCATGCGCGCGGTGCTCGTCGCGGCCGTCACGGTCGCCGTCGGCTGCCTCGTGCTCGCGGCGACGGCGGGCGGGCGCCTCGCCGCCGGCGCCTTCGACCCGGTGACCGTTCCCGCCGGCCTCCTCGCGCTGCTGGCCGCGTCCTGGATCCTCGTGCCCGGCATGCTGGTCGCCTGGCTCGCAGGCCCCCGGCCCAAGCCCGTGGCCGCCGTGGTCGAAGCCGACGACGAGGAGTTCGACGAGATCGAGGACGAGCTCGCCGAGGAAGTCGATGAGCAGCTCGACGAGGACCAGTACGAAGAAGAGCTCGACGACGAGGAAGAGTTCGACGACGACGAGGACTACGACGAGCCGGTCGACGAGCACGACCTGCACGACGAAGACGAAGACGACGAGCTCCACGACGACGAGGACGACTTCGACGACGAGCTCGACGAGCTCGAAGAGGCCGAGGAAGAAGACCTCGCCGAGGCGGAGGCCGAGCTGGCCGAAACCGTCGAACCGGCTGATGAGGACCTGGACGGCGAGCCTCGGAAGTGAGCGCCTAGGCTGCTCCTGAGCTGCTGCAACCCGGTCTGCCCAGGAGAGAACGCTGAGCACAGAACTCCGGCTTCCCGCACCGGCGAGGGTGGTCGTACTCGTCTCCGGTTCCGGAACCCTCATGCAGGCGCTGCTCGACGCGAACGACCTGCCGATCGAGATCGTCGCCGTCGGTGCCGACCGCGCCGGGATCGAAGGTCTCGCCCGCGCCGAGCGCGCGAGTGTGCCGGGCTTCGTGGTGCGGCTGCGCGACTACGCCGACCGCGCCGAGTGGGACACCGCGCTGACCAAGGCCGTCGCCGAGCACGAGCCGGACCTGGTGGTGTCGGCCGGGTTCATGAAGATCCTCGGCCCGGCGTTCCTCGCCCGCTACGGCGGCCGCATGATCAACACCCATCCCGCGCTGCTGCCCGCCTTCCCCGGCGCGCACGGTGTCCGCGACGCGCTGGACTACGGCGTGCGGGTCACCGGGTCGACGGTCCACCTGGTCGACGCGGGTGTCGACACCGGGCCGATCCTGGCGCAGGAGGCGGTGGTCGTCGAACCCGGCGACGACGAAGAGAGCCTGCACGAACGCATCAAGGTGGTGGAGCGGCGGCTGCTGGTCGACACGGTCGCCCGGCTTGTCCGCGAAGGCTGCACCGTGAACGGACGAAAGGTGAGTTTTCCGTGACCACTCCTGCCGAGAGGCGGCCGATTCGCCGGGCCCTCATCGGGGTCTCCGACAAGTCGGGCCTGCTGGAACTGGCCACCGGCCTGCACGCGGCCGGAGTCGAGATCGTCTCGACCGGCGGCACCGCGAAGGTGCTCGCCGCCGCCGGTGTCCCGGTGACGCCGGTAGAGCAGGTCACCGGCTTCCCCGAGTGCCTCGACGGCCGGGTGAAGACGCTGCACCCGCGCGTCCACGCCGGTCTGCTGGCGGACACCCGCAAGGAGTCGCACGTCGCGCAGCTGCGCGAGCTGGACATCGCGCCGTTCGACCTGCTGGTCGTGAACCTCTACCCGTTCACCCAGACCGTCGCGTCCGGCGCGTCGCAGGACGACTGTGTCGAGCAGATCGACATCGGCGGTCCCGCGATGGTCCGCGCGTCCGCGAAGAACCACGCGAGCGTCGCGGTCATCGTCGACCCCGCCCGCTACGACTGGGTGCTCGAGCAGGTCCGCGAGGGCGGCCTCACGCTCGCCGACCGTCAGCGTCTCGCCGCGGAGGCCTTCCGGCACACCGCGACCTACGACATCGCCGTGGCCTCGTGGATGGGCAGCGTGCTCGCGCCCGAGACCGACGGCACCCCGTTCCCCGGCTGGGTCGGCGCGACGTGGAACCGCAAGCAGGTCCTGCGCTACGGCGAGAACCCGCACCAGGCCGCGGCGCTCTACACGCAGGGCGACGGCCGGTCCGGGCTCGCGTCGGCGCAGCAGCTGCACGGCAAGGAGATGTCGTACAACAACTTCCTCGACGGCGACGCCGCGTGGCGCGCCGCGTGGGACCACGAGCAGCCGTGCGTCGCGATCATCAAGCACGCCAACCCGTGCGGCATCGCGGTGTCCGATGTGGACATCGCGGACGCGCACCGCAAGGCGCACGCGTGCGACCCGCAGAGCGCGTTCGGCGGCATCATCGCGACGAACCGCGAGGTCACCGTCGAGATGGCCGAGCAGGTCGCGGAGATCTTCACCGAGGTGGTCATCGCACCGTCGTACGCCGACGGCGCGGTGAACGTGCTGCAGCGCAAGAAGAACGTGCGCATCCTGGTCGCCGAGCCGCCGCAGCGCGGTGGCGCCGAGATGCGCCCGGTGTCCGGTGGCCTGCTGCTGCAGCAGAAGGACACGATCGCCGCCGAGGGCGACGACCCGGCCAACTGGACGCTCGCCTGCGGTTCGGCCGCCGACGAGCAGACGCTGGCCGACCTCGCGTTCGCGTGGCGCTCGCTGCGCTCGGTGAAGTCCAACGCGATCCTGCTCGCGCACGACGGCGCCACGGTCGGCGTCGGCATGGGCCAGGTGAACCGGGTCGACGCGTCGTTCCTCGCCGTGAAGCGCGCGGGTGACCGCGCCAAGGGCTCGGTGGGCGCGTCCGACGCGTTCTTCCCGTTCCCGGACGGCCTCGAGGTCCTGCTGGAGGCGGGCGTGCGTGCCGTCGTCCAGCCCGGCGGGTCCGTGCGGGACGCCGAGGTGATCGCCGCGGCCGAGGCCGCGGGCGTCACGCTCTACCTCACCGGCACGCGCCACTTCGCGCACTGACCTGTCGTGGTGGCCACCTCGGCCGAGGTGGCCACCACGCTCACAGCTCGGCGATCATCTCCGCGGCGATGGCCTTCGCGGCCTCCTCGAACTCCGGGACGTCCGGCCGCGTCGGTGAGAACAGGCCGACGTCCCAGCCGATGTAGTCGACGTTCACCACCTTGTCGCCCTTGCGCACCACGACCTCGATGCCGGTGAACGCCGACGTCGTGGTCATCAGCACCGCGGTGCTCTGGTCGCCGATGTCGAGGTCCTTGACCTGGATCTGGCCCTGGTTGTTGGCCTTGGCCATGGTCACCTGCTCGTCGAACGTCCGCTGCCCGTCCTTCGACTCGTAGACGTAGACGTTCAACGTGCGCAGACCCTCGCCGTCCTTGCCCTTGGTCTGGCCCCACCCGCAGTTCGTCGTCGTCTCGTCGCCGATCTTGTTCTCGTTGGAGCTGCCGGACGGGTTCGTGGCGCGCGCCTTCGCCAGTGCCGCCTCGGAGACGTTGCCGCAGACGCCGGGCATCTTGGCGTTGGTGTAGGGCTGGCCCCGGTCCTTGTGCGCGGAGGTGTAGATGACCGCCGCGGTGGCCGCGCCGCCGAGCACGAGCACGCCGGCGATGATGCCGATGACGAGCGGTGCCTTGTTCTTCTTGGGCGGCACGGGGGGACCCCAGCCGGGAGGCGGTTGCCGAGGGGGCCAGCCGGGAGGCGGCTGCTGGGGCTGGTGCTGCCAGCCGGGCGGTGGTTGCTGTGGCTGGTGCTGCCAGCCGGGTGGTGCGTTCACTGGTGCTTCCCCCTGGTCAGGACTTCGCGAAAACCTGTGCCGCGGCCTGGCTGACGAGCTTCTTCCACTCCTCGACGTCCGGCTGCTTCGCCGAAAGGAGCCCCGCGTCCCAGCCGCTGTAGTCGATCCTGACGTAGCGCCCGCCGGACCGCACCGCGTACGACACGGTCGTGAAGCTGCTGCCGCCCTTGCCGACGGTGATCGCGCCCTCGCCCGTCTTCTCGACGGAGCTGCCGGACTGCTCGAACGCGACGAGCTCCTGCTCGGCCAGCCGTTCCTCGCGGTACGTGCGGATCCAGACGTTCAGCGACCGCCTGCCGTCGCCGTCCCTGCCCTCGGTCTGGCCCCAGTTGCACGAGGTGGCGGAGGCGTCCGGCGACTCGACGTGGCTGGAGCTGCTGGCGATCGGGTTCGTGACCCGCATGCGCTGGAGCGTGTCCTGGCCGATGGCGTCGCACTTCGCGGGCAGCGCCTCGGCGCCGGGCGGCGTGCCGTGGTCGCGGTGCGTCTGGACGTACAGCCAGCCGACGGCACTCACGCCGGCGGCGAGCATGCCCGCGACGATGAGCACGGCGACGACCGGGCCCTTGTTCTTCTTCGGTGGGTGTCCCCACCCAGGTGGTGGTGGCTGTTGCCAGCCCGCCGGTGCGCTCACTTCACTCCCCCAGGAGTTCTTCGACGACCTTCCTCGTGATCCGCTCACCTTCTTCCACCGGGAACGGCCGGTCGAAGAAGAACCCGCGATCCGCGCCACGGTAGATCACCTTGTAGACGCGTGTGTCCCGAAGTACGAGGAGCGTGACCTGCATGTTGTCGTCGGGCATGCGGTCGGCCGCGGTGGCCCGGTCGCCGAGCCCGGTGACGACGCGCTCGTCGGGCTGGCGCTGGTCGCTGAACGTCCGCTCGGCCTCGGCGCGCTTGCCGTGGTCGTAGACGTGGATGGCGAGGATCCGCCGGTCGATGCCGTCCGCGTCCACCGTCTGCCGCCAGAAGCAGTGCGTGTGCCGGACCAGCTCGAGCCGGTTCGGGTCCGGTTGCTGCACCAGTGAGGGGTTGCTGACCCGCGCTTCTTTCTTGAGCGCGTCGCTGATGGAGCAGTTCGAGGGCAGCGTCTCGCCCGTCGGCGGCTGGCCGATGGGGCGGGTGTACGCGACGTAGAGCGCGCCGAACAGGCCGGTGGCGCCGAGCAGCACAACGGCGCTGAGCAGGCAGGCGAGCTTGCCACGGGTCAGGCGGATCATCGCGGAGCAGTGTGTCATCCGTTGCGCCGTGCGGCTTACCCAGATCGGGTGCATCGGGAGGCATTGACAGCGGGGTGGCCCGACGCGCTAACCTGTCCCCGTTGTTCGAACGCATGTTCGAACAGACTTGGAGTCGCCGAACTTCCCGCGGTGGCCGCGCTCAGGGGTGCGCGCGGTCGGGACGGGAGGTGGGCAGGTGTCGACGTCGGCTACAGCGACGCTGGTCGCGCTCGGGGTGAACCCGGCCAGCGAGCTGACGGGGACGACTGCCGACCAGACCACGGGGCGGGTCCTGCCGGTTCGCGGGGAACTGGCGGACCTGCTGCCGTGGGGCGGCTTGCGACGGGGCAGCACGGTGTCCGTGGGCGGATCAACATCGTTGCTGCTCGCGTTGCTGGCGGGCGCGACCGCGGACGGCTGTTGGGCGGCCGTGGTCGGCCTGCCGCATCTCGGTGTGCTCGCCGCGGCCGAACTGGGCGTGGCGGTACCCAGGCTCGCGCTCGTCCCGCGACCGGGTGGGGAGCCCGGCGCGGTGATCGCCGCGCTGCTCGACGGCATCGACCTCGTGGCGGTGGAGGTCACGAGGTCGGTGTCGCCCAGCCTCGCGCGGCGGCTTTCCGCGCGAGCTCGTCAGCGCAAGGCCGTGCTGCTGGCGTTCGGCAGCTGGCCCGGTGCCGACGTCGAGCTGCACGTCGTCGGGACGCGCTGGGAGGGACTCGGCCGGGGCCACGGGAAGCTCCGCTCGCAGACGCTCACCGTGCGGGTCGGTGGCCGCGGTGCCGCGGCTCGGCCACGACACGTCGAGCTCGATCTGGTCGGCGGCGGGAAGGTCGTCCTCCAAGGTGACGACTGGAACGGTGCGCCCGCCAGGAAGGGGCCGACATGCGCCTCCTGATGGTCTGGTGCCCGGACTGGCCGGTGATCGCCGCCGCCGCGACGGAGTCACTCCCACCGCACGTGCCCGCCGCCGTGGCCAAGGGCAACGCGATCGTCGCCTGCTCGGCCATCGCCCGAGCCGAAGGCGTCCGCAGAGGCATGCGCAAACGCCAGGCCCAGGAACGCTGCCCGGAACTGAAGGTGTTCGAGGCGGACCCGACGAGAGACGCCAGGCTGTTCGAACCGGTGGCCGCGGCGGTGGAGGAACTGGCACCGGGCATCGAGGTCGTCCGCCCCGGCCTGGTCGCGGTGGCCGCGAAGGGGCCGCTCGGCTACTTCGACGGCCCGGAACGGGCAGCGGAACGCGTGGTGGACCACGTCGCGCACACGGCGGGCGTCGAGGCGCAGGTGGGCATCGCGGAAGGCCTGTTCGCCGCGACGCTGGCCGCGCACCGGGGAGTGATCGTCCCGGAGGGCGGGAGTGCGGAGTTCCTCGCCCCGCTGGGCATACAGGAGCTGAACGACCCGGACCTGGTGGACCTGTTGCGCCGCCTGGGTTTGCGCACGCTCGGTGCGTTCGCCGCACTGCCGGAACGCGCCGTCGCGGACCGCTTCGGCGGACCCGCGGTGCAAGCCCACCGACGAGCGCGGGCACTGGAGGACCGGCCCGTCGACAAGCGCACACCGCCCGAGGACCTCGAGGTGGTGCAACAGTTCGACCCACCGGTCGAGCGCGTCGACCAGGCCGCGTTCGCCGCGAAAGCCCTCGCGGAACGGCTGCACGCCGAGCTGACCGCCAAGGGGTTCGCGTGCACCAGGCTCGGCATCCACGCGAACACCGAGAACGACGAGGAGCTGCACCGGGTGTGGCGGTGCGCGGAACCGTTGACACCGCGCGGAATCGCAGACCGGGTGCGCTGGCAGCTCGACGGCTGGCTCACCCGTGAGGCGCTCACCGCGGGCGTCACCACGCTCAGGCTCGTCCCCGAGGAGCTCGTGGACGCGGCGGCACTGCAGTTCGGGCTGTGGGGCCACGACCAGGGAGCGGAACGGGCGGCGCGCGCACTCGTGCACGTGCAGGGCCTGCTGGGCCCGGAAGGCGTGTTCACCGCGGTGCTCGGCGGGGGAAGAGGACCGGAGGACCAGATCAAGCTCGTCCCGTGGGGCGACGAGAGGACGCCGCGGCACGACCCCGCCCAGCCTTGGCCCGGACGGCTCAACGGTCCTTCTCCGGCAACGGTGAAGAGCCGATCGGCCACCGTTGTGGACAACGCAGGTCAGGACATAGGTGTGACCGGACGCAACGAACTGACTGGCGCACCAATGCAATTCGCGGTGAACGGGGGACCACTTCAGGACGTGGTTGCGTGGTCGGGTCCGTGGCCGGTGGACGAGAGGTGGTGGGAACCGGACACGGCGCGCCGCGCGGCCCGGTTGCAGCTGATCGCAGGAGGAACAGCGTTCCTGCTCGTCCGCGAGGACGGCGAATGGACGGTGGAAGGGATGTACGACTGATGTTCGACGACTGGTTCGAGACGGGGACGCAGGACCCCGCGTACACGACCGAGTTCGGCTGGGAACCCTTGCCGGACAACGTGATTCCGCTCCCGCGACGGGCGCCTGACGAGACCGTCTGATGGGCTGGAACAACCCGCCCGTCCGCTGGCGGGAGCTCGAACGCGCGCTCTCCGGCAAACCGTTCGAGCAGCAGGGCGACGGCGGCGACAGTCCGGCGTGGACACATCACCGCGACCGCTACGTCGCGCCGTCCGAGCTCGAGCTCAGGGTCGACGAACGGGCCACGACGCGGACGCGCGTGCCCTACGCCGAGCTGCACTGCCACTCCAACTTCAGCTTCCTCGACGGCGCCAGCCATCCCGAGGAACTGGTGGAGGCGGCCCACCAGCTCGGCCTCGACGCGATCGCGCTGACCGACCACGACGGCATGTACGGCGTGGTCCGGTTCGCCGAGGCCGCCAAGGAGCTCGGCGTGAAGACGGTGTTCGGCGCCGAGCTGAGCATCGGGCTGGAGACCGTCCCGAACGGCGTCGCCGACCCCGAAGGCGACCACCTGCTCCTGCTCGCCACCAGGGACGACGGCTACCACCGGCTGTGCCGCACCATCACCACCGGCCAGCTCGCCCGCGGCAGCGAGAAGGGCAAACCGCAGTACTCGCTGGATGAGATCGCCGAGGACACGCGTGACCACGTCGTCGTGCTCACCGGCTGCCGCAAGGGTTCCGTGCGGCGCGCACTGGACCGCGAGGGTCCCGCGGCCGCCATCGCGGAACTGCGCAGGCTGGTCGCGCTGTTCGGCGCGGAACGCGTGTTCGTCGAGCTCGTCGACCACGGCTACCCCGACGACAGCACGCGCAACGACCTGCTCGACGCCATGGCCGCCGAGCTCGGGCTGCCGACGGTCGCGACGAACGCCGTGCACTACGCGACCGTCGGCCGCGGACGGCTGGCCGCCGCCATGGCCGCGGTGCGCGCGAGACGCAGCCTCGACGAGATGGCGGGCTGGCTGCCGCCCGCGCCCGCCGCGTTCCTGCGCTCCGGCGAGGAGATGGCCCGCCGGTTCGCCCGCTTCCCCGGCGCCGTGCACCGCGCCGCGCTGCTCGGCGTGCAGTGCGCGTTCGACCTGCGGCTCGTCGCACCGAAACTGCCGCCGTTCGACGTGCCCGAAGGGCTCGACGAGGACGCGCACCTGCGCCAGCTCACCCACCGCGGCGCGGTGCACCGCTACGGCACGCCCGAGCAGAACCCCAAGGCCTACCGGCAGATCGAGCACGAGCTGAAGGTCATCTCCGAGCTCGGCTTCCCCGGCTACTTCCTCGTCGTCCACGACATCGTCGACTTCTGCCTGCGTCACGACATCCTGTGCCAGGGCAGGGGATCGGCCGCGAACTCGGCGGTGTGCTTCGCGCTCGGCATCACGAACGTCGACGCGGTCAAGTTCGACCTGCTCTTCGAACGCTTCCTCGCACCCGCCCGCGACGGGCCACCGGACATCGACCTCGACATCGAGTCCGACCGGCGCGAGGAGGTGATCCAGTACGTCTACACGAAGTACGGCCGCAGACACGCCGCGCAGGTCGCGAACGTGATCAGCTACCGGGCCAGGTCCGCGGTGCGCGACATGGCTCGCGCGCTCGGCCACAGCCCCGGCCAGCAGGACGCGTGGAGCAAGCAGATCGACCGCTGGGGCCCGCTGCGCACCACCACGGACGACTGCGAGATCCCGCGGTCCGTGCTGGACATGGCCGCGCAGCTGGAGAACTTCCCGCGCCACCTGGGCATCCACTCCGGCGGCATGGTCATCTGCGACCGCCCGGTCAGCGAGGTGTGCCCGGTCGAGCGCGCCCGGATGGACAAGCGCACGGTCCTGCAGTGGGACAAGGACGACTGCGCGTCCATCGGGCTGGTGAAGTTCGACCTCCTCGGCCTCGGCATGCTCTCCGCGCTGCACTACGCGATCGACCTGGTGCGCGAGCACGAGGACGTCCAGGTCGACATGTGGCAGATCGACCTCACCGACCAGCACGTCTACGCGATGCTGCAGAAGGCGGACTCGGTCGGCGTGTTCCAGGTGGAGAGCCGCGCGCAGATGGCCACGCTGCCCCGGCTGAAGCCGCGCGACTTCTACGACCTGGTCGTCGAGGTCGCGCTGATCAGGCCAGGCCCCATCCAGGGCGGCTCGGTGCACCCGTACATCCGGCGCCGCAACAAGGTCGAGGAGTGGGAGCACGACCACCCGCTGCTGGCGAACGCGCTGGAGAAGACCTACGGCGTGCCGCTGTTCCAGGAGCAGCTGATGCAGATCGCGGTCGACGTCGGCGGCTTCACCGCCGCCGAGGCCGACGAGCTGCGCCGCGCGATGGGCGCCAAGCGGTCCACCGCGCGGATGGAACGGCTGCGCGAACGGTTCTACGCGGGCTGCGCCGCCAACGACATCGGCGAGGAGCTGGCAGGCCGGATCTACGCGAAGCTCCTGGCGTTCGCCAACTTCGGCTTCCCGGAAAGCCACGCGCTGTCGTTCGCGCACCTCGTGTTCGTCAGCGCCTACTTCAAGCTCTACCACCCGGCCGCGTTCTGCGCGGCACTGCTGCGCGCGCAGCCGATGGGCTTCTACTCGCCGCAGTCGCTGGTCGCGGACGCCCGCAGGCACGGGGTGACCGTGCTCGGCCCGGACGTCAACGCGTCGCTCCCGCATGCCACGCTGGAGGTCGTCGACGCCAAGCAGGCCGTGCGCATCGGGCTCACCGCCGTGCGCACGATCAGCCAGAAGATCGCGGACAGGATCGTTGCCGCGCAACCGTTCCGCGACATGGTCGACTTCGGTGAACGAGTGCAGCTCACCACCGCTCAGGTCGAGGCGCTGGCCACCGCGGGCGCCTTCGCGTGCTTCGGCGTCGAACGGCGCTCGGCGCTGTGGGCGGCGGGCGCGGTCGCCGCGATCCGCCAGGACCGCCTGCCGGGCACCGAGGTCGGCACCGTCGCACCCGCACTGCCGGGCATGGACGACGTCGAGCTCGCGTCCGCCGACGTGTGGGCCACCGGCCTGTCACCGGACAGCTTCCCGACCCAGTTCGTCCGCGCCCGCCTCGACTCGCTCGGCGCGTTGCCGGTGACGTCGCTGGGGTCGGTCGAACCGGGCACGCGGGTGCTGATCGGCGGCGCCGTGACGCACCGGCAGCGGCCCGCGACCGCGGGCGGCGTCACGTTCCTCAACATCGAGGACGAGACCGGGATGGTGAACGTCGTGTGCACCACCGGGCTGTGGGCCCGGTACCGGCGGGTCGCGCGCACCAGCTCGGCGCTGCTGGTGCGCGGGATCGTCGAGTCCGCCGAGGGCGTGGTCAGCATCCAGGCAGATCGGTTGCAACACCTCGACCTGCGGATCCCGTCACGGTCGCGCGACTTCCGCTGACGGCAGCCTGGCGTCGAGGTACTTCCTCGCGACCTCGAGCGGTTCGGCGATGACGGAGGCCTCGACCTGCTCACCCGGCCGGCGCCAGTCGTACTTCTCGGGACCTCCCGGCTCGGTGGACGTGAGGGCGGCGCAGAGCCGGGCCTGCGTGACCAGCGCCCGCCACAGCACGGGGTGGCTGCGCGGGTGGAAGTCGCGGAACAGGTCGGTGACCGGCGCGCATGCGAGGTGCAGCGCGCTCGCTCGGTCGGAGTACGCCTCGTCGAACTCGCCGAACCGCATGACACGCGCGGTGCGCTCGCCCACCTGGACGATCAGCGCCTGTCCCGCGGTCTCGACCAGACCCGAGGGCAGGCCCTGCAGATAGGGCTCATCGGCGGGGTGCTCCATCTCGTACTCCGTCTCGGCGTACGGGTCGTACGGCAGCTCGGGCTGCTGCGCCGCGAACGTGAAGTGGTCGGTGAGCGCCCACGCCAGCAGCTTGGCCATGCCGTACCGGGTGCGGATCTCCGGATCGAGGCGGAGGTCGACCCGCGTCAGCCCGTCCTGCATGAGGTGGAAGATCGCCACCGGCGCGAGGACGCGGTGCACGATCGACCTCAGGTAGTACCCGTCGTCCGACAACCACCCCCGGCCGGGCTCGAGGTCACCGTTCCGCGCCGTCCTGGCCAGCCCCGCGATCCGGCTCTGCAGGTCCTCGCCGCGTTCGCCGAGCTGGAAGAGGAGCGGCTCGGTCACCTCGTACAGGCGTTTCCGCGCTTCGTACTCGTAGTCGAGCCGGGCCTGCCGGTGGGCGGACTGGGACTGGATCCGGCGCTGCGTGGTGTAGCTCAGTCCTGCGCTGGCCAGCGCCACCGTGATCGACGTCGCCGATGCGACGAGTGCGACAACAACTGCGGGTTCCACGGCGCACCTCTCGGCCAGTGTCTGCCAACCTTGGTCATCATGGTGCAGATCCAGTCGTACGACCCCGACTGGCAGCAGGCCGGACTCACCGGGCGTGCGCAGGGACGCCGAGCGCGGCAGCGAGATCGTTCGGCAGGCACACGGTGCACCCGCGCTAAGACGGTGTTGTTCGACGGGGTTCAGCACGAGTTCGAGAACTGGCGAGCCCGAGCACGATGATCGCCACCGCGCCGAACACGACGTCGCCCGCGAGGTCGGGTCCGCCCAGCTCCGGCTTGACCGGGAACGCGGTCCACACGTAGGTCAGCGTCGCACCGGCGGCCAGTGCGAAGCGGTGCCGCTGGTCCCAGCCCTGCCCGCGTGACCACCGGGACACCAGCAGGACGCCCGAAACCACCAGCAGGCACCACACCGAGACACCGATCCACTCGTACCAGCCGGCCGTGATGAGCACCGACGGTCCCCAGTAGAGGCTGGTGCCCAGCAGGGACACCACGCCGACGAGCCACGGCGATGGCGCGACACCGGCCACCGGGCCGGAACGCGGCCGAACCCGGAGTGCGGCCACCACCAGCAGCGCGATCACGACGGTGATCCCGGCCAGCTGGGCCGGGGAGGCGATGAAGTGCTCCTCCGAGTAGTTGCCGAGGAACACGAGCGTCGCGCCGAGCGTGAACAGCACGAAGACCACGGTCAGGCCGGTGCGGCCGAGCCACGGCGTGGTCCGCCGCGCGGGCACGAAGGTCTCCACGATCGCGATCGGCACGCAGATGCTCCACACCGCGTGCAGCGCGAGGATCGCCTGGGTCAGCTCGACGCTCATCCCCAGCGCGGGCAGGTACGACGGGCCGTGCAGCAGGTCCTGTCCCGCGTACGAGGGGTTCCACAGCAGCTGGTCGACCGGCCCCTCCTCGATCAACGCGTACGCGGCCGCCAGCAGGAACATCGTCGGCCAGCCCGCGAACCGTCTGCCCAGCTCGCGGACGAGCACCGCGCCGCAGCCGTAGAGCGGAGCCAGCAGCAGGCCGAGCCAGAGCTGGCCGAACCCGAGGTTCCCCAGCAGGTACTCGCCGACGAACGGCGCCAACAGGAACAAGCCGATGACCGGTGCCAACGCATCCCCCAATTACCAATGCGGTCGTATTGGTAATCTACCGGACATGGCGAGGAAGGTCGACGTCGAACAGCACGAGCAGCGCAAGGAGGCCATCGTGCAGGCGGTGTGGCGGCTCGTCGCGCGGGCCGGGCTGGAGGCGGTGAGCCTGCGCGAGGTCGCGGCCGAGGCTCACGTGTCGATGGGCCGCGTGCAGCACTACTTCCGCACCAAGGACGAGATGCTGCTGTACGGGCTGAAGCTCGCGCAGGACCGCATGCGCGTCCGCATCGAGCAACGGCTGCCGTCCGACGACGAGGGCGTCCTGCGCGCGGCGGTGGACGAGCTGCTCGGCGACGATCCCGACACCCGTCAGGCGGTGCGGGTGTGGGTCGCGTTCCTCGGGCGGGCGCTGGAGGACCCGCGGGTCGCGAAGCTGCTCTACGCCGACGACGTGGAGCTGCGCGCGTTCACCGCAGGCGTGGTCAGCGCGGCGAACCCGGCGCTGGACGCCGAGCGGGAGGCGCACATCATCTGGTCCTTGGCGAACAGCCTCGCCGCAGAGGTCGCGTGCGGAGAAACCACGGCTCATACCGCCAGAACCACACTGCGCTACCACCTCGATCGAGTGCTCGGCGGCGGCGGGGAACCCTCCCTCCCCCTGTGACCCAAAGAGAGGGTTCCCCGCCGCTGGAATCCGTCCCGCCCCCCCCGGCGGCGGCCGGATGCGCACAAGGCTGGCGAACGGCGGTACATCGCGGGTACATCCGCAGTACGGACGATCAGCGGCTCCCCAGGCGCGGTTGATGACGCAGAGCTATCAGCCGAGCTGCCGGGGCGTCGTGATCTGTGCCACCCTTCTGCCGTGTTCTTCCGGGTACTGGGTGCCGTCGGCGTCGTCCGTTCCGACGGCGCGCCGGTCGTGCTCCGTGCGGCGAAGCAACGCGTGCTGCTGTCCGCGCTGCTCCTCAACGCCAACGAGTGGGTGCGCGGCGACCAGCTGATCGACTTCATCTGGGGCGAGACGCCGCCGAGATCGGCCGTCGCGAACCTCAAGACGTACGTGTGGGAGCTGCGCCGCCTCCTCGCCGAGGACCGGATCACCAGCGGCCAGGGCGGTTACCGCATCGCCGTCGCGCGCGACGAGCTGGACGTGTTCGTCTTCACCGACCAGGTGCGGCACGAGGAGTTCGCCGAGGCCTTGTCGCTGTGGCGCGGTGAACCGTTCGGCGAGTTGGCCGCGGGCGGCGTGGACGCGGTGCGCGGCAGGCTGCTGGAGTCGTGGTTCCACGCGCAGGAGGGACTCGCCGCCGCCGAGCTCGCGGCCGGCAGGCACGCCCACGCCGTGGCGGCGCTGCGCGGGCTCGTCGCCGACCACCCGTTCCGCGAGGAGTCGCGCGGGATGCTGATGATGGCGCTGTACCGGGCGGGCAGGCAGGCGGAGGCGCTGGAGGTCTACGAGGACGGCCGCCGCGTGCTCGACGAGGAGCTCGGTCTGCTTCCCGGCGCCGAGCTGCGCAGGCTGCACTCCGAGATCCTCAACCAGGACGTCGCACTGGACCTGCCGCGCCGCGTGCCGGTTCAGCTGCCCGCGGACGTGCGCGGCTTCACCGGCCGCGACGAGATGCTGCGCATGCTGGACGACGTGCTGGCAGGCACCTCGACGACCGTCGTGGTGTCCGCCATCGCGGGCACCGCCGGTGTCGGGAAGACCGCGCTGGCCGTGCACTGGGCGCACCGCATCCGCAAGCACTTCCCGGACGGCCAGCTCTACCTGAACCTGCGCGGCCACGGCGCCGGCTCACCGCTCACGCCGGTGCAGGCGCTGGAGCGGTTGCTGACCGCGCTCGGCGTCGAGTCCGGCAAGTCCGTCGACGTCGACGAAGCCGCCGCCGCGTACCGCTCGGCACTGGCCGACCAGCGCGTGCTCGTGGTGCTGGACAACGCGTTCGACGCCGACCAGGTCCGCCCGCTGCTGCCGGGAACGCCCGGCTCGCTGGTGCTGATCACCAGCCGCAACCGGCTCGACGGCCTGGTCGCGCGGGACGGCGCGCAGCGGCTCGTGCTGGACGTGCTGAGCCGCAGGGACGCGCGCGGCGTGCTGGAGCAGGTGCTCGGCGCGTCACGGGTCAGCGCGGAACCGGAGGCCGTGCGCGAGCTGGTCGAGCTGTGCGCGCGGCTGCCACTGGCGTTGCGCATCGCGGCCGCGAACCTCCTGGCCAGGCCCGGACGTTCGGTCGCGGACTACGTCACCGAGCTGCGCGGCGGTGACCTGCTCGCCGCGCTGACCGTGCCCGGCGACCCGGACACGGCCGTCCGCGCCGCGCTCGACCTGTCGTACACGGCGATGGATCCGTTGGCGCGCAAGCTGTTCCGGCTCATGGGCCTGGTGCCTGGCCGGGACATCACACCTTCCGCGGTCACCGCGCTCGCGGACATCTCCCAGCGGGACGCGGTGACCGGGCTGCAGGCCCTCGCTGCCGCGCATCTCGTCGACGAGCACGCGACCGGCCGGTTCACGTTCCACGACCTGCTGCGGCTCTGCGCGCTCGAGCGGTGCCGCGAGGAGGACCCGGTCGAGGCGCGCAACGCCGCGCTGGAGCGGATGGCGCTGCACTACGGGCTGATGGCGCGCGATGTCATGCGCACGGTCGACCCCCGGCCGTACCGCGACCTGCTTGCCGGCGAGGGCACCGAGTTCCCCGACGAGCAGGCGGCCATGACGTGGCTCGACCGCGAGATGGCCAACCTCGTCGCCGTCGCGCAGGAGTCCGCGCAGCGCGGCAGCATCACCGTCGCCACCCAGTTGTGCGTCGCGCTCAGCAGCCACTTCGAGCGGCACCGCACGATGGTCGAGTGGATCGGCACCACCGAGGCGGTGCTCGCGGGGGCGTGCCGGGTGAACGACCTGACCGCGCAGGCGTACGGGTTGATGGGACTGGCCAGCGCGTACTGGAGCCAGTGCGAGTACAAGCAGGCGCTGGTGCTGCTCGAACAGGCCCGGCCGATCGTCGAGGCCGACGTGGAGATGCTGCGCACCCCGCTGCTCGCCAACTTCGGGCGCACCTACATCTCGATGGGGCGGCTGCGGGACAGCGCGGACTGCTACCGGCAGCTGCTGGAGCTGGCGCGGCAGACGTCGAACCTGCCGTCACTGGTCGGCGCGCTCGCGATCTACGGCGACGTGCACTGGGAGCTCGGCGAGCTGCACCGGGCCTACGAGCTGCACACCGAGTCCATCGCGGTCGCGCACAGCGCCGGACTGCGCACCGGTGTCGCGCTCGGCGAGACCCACGCTGGCCGGTCCGCACAGGCACTCGGCCTGCTCGACCAGGCCGTCGAGCACTACCTCACCGGGCTCGACCTGTGCCGCGAGCAGGGCGACCCGGTCGAGGATGCGGGCAACCTCGCCAACCTCAGCGGCGCCTACCGCGACCTCGGCCGGTACGACGACGCGCTGCGCACGGCACGGGAGTCCCTCGCGATCTCCACCCGCATCGGGATGCCGCGCACCCAGACGAGCGCGCGGCACGTGCTCGGCTCGACCTACTTCCTGCTGCACCGGTACGACGAGGCGCGCGTGGAGCTGGAGACGGCGCTCCACCTCTCGTCGTCGCATCCGCGCGGCCGCTGGGACACCCTGGTCTCGCTGGCGGACCTGCACCACGCGCTCGGTGCGGCGGAGCGGGCACGTGACCTCGCCGAACAGGCGTTGGCAGGCAGCCGCGAGACCGGCCACCGGCTGATCTACGCGGAGGCGCTGCGGGTGCTCGCGGAGATCGACGGCGGAGAGCTCCAGCGCCTGGACGAAGCGCTGGAGCTGCACCGGCTTTCGGGCTATCGGTTGGGTGTGGAGCGCGTGCTCAGCTCTTCGCGTAGGTCATGAACGCGACCCCGCTGTCGAACCGCCGGACGTCGGTGAGCTGGAACCGGCTGGTGTCGACCTTGCCGTCGAACAGCCCGATGCCCGCACCGAACACGACCGGGTGAAGCTTGAGCAGCAGGCCGTCGATCTCCGGGAGCAGCTCGGCGGCCAGCCTGCCGCCACCGCACAGCCAGATGTCCGCGCCGTCCTCCTGCTTGAGCTCGCGCACCTTCTCCAGCGGGTTCGTGGAGATCACCTCGACGTCGTCAGGGGTGCCGGTGATCGTGCTGGAGATGACGTACTGGCGCAGGTGCGCGTACGGGCTCGGCAGCCCGCCGGGCACCTGGTAGGTGTTGCGGCCCATGAGGACGGTGTCGAAGTGCCGGTTCGGCGCGTCGGTGATGCCGACCATCTCCCGGAACTGCACGGGCAGCGTCTCCGGGTACTCCTCCGTGAGCGCCTGCATGTGGTCGCCCTCGAAGACGAACCCGTCGAACGTGCCGTCCTCCGCGGCGATGAACCCGTCGAGCGTCGTCGCGACGTAGTAGATCAGCTTTCGCATCAGGTTCCCCTCTCGCTGTAACCACTACGAGCATAGTACTCTGGCCGTAGTGGTCAAGGAGGTTTTGCGATGCGGCGAAATCCGGAGCGACGCGGCCTGCTGCTCGACGCGGCGGTCGAGGTGCTCGCGCGCGAAGGCGCGCGCGGGTTGACCTATCGCGCCGTCGACACCGAGGCCGGGGTGCCCGCGGGCACGGCGTCCAACTACTTCCCCAACCGGGACGACCTGCTGCACCAGATCTCGGTGAAGATCCACGAGCGGCTGATGCCGTCGGAGGAGTCGATCGAGGAGTCCCTCGCGCTGCCGAGGGACAAGCGCCTCGTCGAGCGGTTCATGCACGACATCGTGGCTCGCGCGGACGCCGACCGGGCCTCGTACCTGGCGATGATGGAGCTGCGGCTGGAGGCGACCAGACGGCCGTCGCTGCGGACTGCGCTGACCAAGACGATCTCCGACAACCTCGACTTCAACATCGGGTTCCACGTCGAGGCCGGGCTGCCGGGGGACCGGACCACGGTCGTGCTGCTGTACCTCGCGATGAGCCAGCTGATCGTGGAGCGCCTGACGCTGCCCGACGTTCTGTCCACTGTGGACCAGGATGCGCTGGTCGCCGCGATGGTCGACCGGTTCTGACCGCTCGCGACAAAGGCCCCTCGCGACTCGATCGCAAGGGGCCTTTTCGTTGGCGTGCTAGCGGGTCAGCGGCCCACCGGTGATGGTGATCGCCACGATGATCACCGTGATGCCGAACGCGGAGTAGAGCAACGCGTCGACGGCCCGGCTGCGGATCGCGATCAGGCCGGCCTGCTCGTCCGTCACGAGCATGCGCAGCAGCGCGGCGAGCAGCAGCGCGATGCCGATGAGCACCGCGCCCTCGCGCCAGTAGTACATGACGATCCGCAGCAGGCCGAGCAGCGTCACGCCGAGCACGAGCGCGAACGGGAGGTGCTTCCCCGCGGCGGAGCGCCAGCGCTGCTCGGACATCAGTGCCGCCGCCTCGGTGTCGTCAGGCCGTCGCATCGCGACGCTCGGCGGCTTCGACGGTGTTGGTCAGCAGCATGGCGATCGTCATCGGGCCCGAGCCGCCGGGGATCGGCGCCAGGTGCCCGGCGACCTCCGCGACGCCGGGGTCGACGTCGCCGACCAGTCCGTTCTCGGTGCGCGTGATGCCGACGTCGACGACCGCCGCACCCGGCTTCACCATGTCCGCGGTGATCAGGCCGGGGCTGCCAGCGCCCGCGATAACGATGTCCGCGCGCCGCACCTCGGCCGCGAGGTCCTTGGTGCCGGTGTGGCACAGGGTCACCGTCGCGTTCTCGGAACGGCGGGTCAGCAGCAGACCGATCGGCCGTCCGACGGTCACGCCGCGGCCGACGACGGTGACGTTCGCGCCAGCGATCGGCACGTCGTAGCGGCGCAGCAGCTCGAGGATGCCGCGCGGCGTCGCGGGCAGCGGCGCTTCCTTGCCGAGCACGAGGCGGCCCAGGTTCACCGGGTGCAGGCCGTCGCCGTCCTTGGCGGGGTCGATGCGCTCGAGGATCGCGTTCGAGTCGAGGTGCTTGGGCAGCGGCAGCTGCACGATGTACGCGGTGACCGCCGGGTCCGCGTTGAGGTCGTCGATGACGGCCTCGAGCTCGGCCTGCGTGGTCTCCTCCGGCAGGTCGCGGCGGATCGAGTTGATCCCGACCTTCGCGCACGCCGCGTGCTTGCCCTTCACGTACGAGTGCGAGCCGGGATCGTCACCGACCAGCACGGTCGCCAGCCCCACCTGCACCCCACGGGCGGCGAGCGCGGCGACTCGCTCGCGCAGGTCTCCGAAGAGCGCGTCGCGGGTTTCCCGACCGTTCAGAAGCGTCGCAGTCACCTCCGCATCCTCCCACTCGGGAGCACGGCGACGACGACCGACACCAGGGTGAGCGCCCCGCCCACGAGCGTCGAGGTCGCCAGCTGGCCCCGGACCGCGTCGAGCGCGACGGCACCGGCGAGCTGTCCGCACACCGAGCACAGGCCGACCATCAGCACCCCGATGAACCGCACGGACCAGATCGCGCCGCCCACGCCGGCGATCCCCAGTGCGCCGCCGAGGTACAGCCACCACTCGCGGGGCAGCGCGTCCGGCAGGCCGCGCGCGGTGACGTCGACGCTCGACACCACGAGCAGTGCGAGGGTGCCGGTGGTGAAGTTGAGCAGCGTCGTCACGCCCGCGTTGCCCGACGCCTCGCGCACCAGGCCGTTGACCGCCTGCTGCCAGCCGAGCAGCCCACCGGCGATGAGCGGCAGCACGGCGAACCACAGCCTGCTCGGCTGGTCGAACTCGTGCGACACCGCGATCATCACGGCGACCACCGCGATCAGCGCGCCCGCGACGCGCGGGCCGGTCAGCGGCTTCGGCACGCCGGGGCCGAGTCCGGCGCGGTCGACGAGGAGGCTGCTCACGAGCTGCCCGGTCACCACGGCCACGGTGAACACGGCGACACCGATGGTCGCGACCGTCAGTCCCTGCGAGGCCACCAGGAACGCACCGCACGTACCGCCGATGCACTGCCACCAGCGCAGCCGCCGCGTTCCCCCCGCGTTCCTTCCCTTTGCGGGAACGAACGGGGCCTCACCTCGAGTTCCTCCCGATCGGGCGATGTGGACAGACGGGTTTCGCAACGCTGCGTACAACTTGGCGATGCCGCGGCGACCCGGTCGGGTCGTCGGCACAGCCAGCAGGAGGAGCAGCAGGCCGCCGACGAACGAGATCAGCGCGGCGAGGAAGCCGTCCTGCAGGACGCGGCCGAGCTCACCGATGAGCCGCCCCTGCACGGCGACCGCGACACCACCGAGCGCGGCGAGGAAGCAGCCGAGCGCCTTCACCGGCGCACCCGCAGCGCCAGGCCGGCCGCCAGCAGGGCGATCAGAGCCGCGAGAGCCGTCGCGGCCCACGCGCCGACGTGGTCGAGCAGCCAGCCGGCCACCGGGAGCGCGACCGCGCTGCCCAGGGTCTGCGCGGTCGACATCCAGCCGAACGCCTCCGCCTGCCGGCCCGCGGGGGCGAGTGACGCGATCAGCGAGTTGTTCGCCGCGATCGTCGGCGCGATCACCACGCCGCCGACGGCCAGGACCGCGGCGACCAGCCACGGCGACGACTGGTGGAACGCGGGCGCCAGCGCGGCCAGCCCGAGCGCGGTCAGCAGGATCCGCAGCGGGAAGCGCGGCGGACCCGTCCAGCGCGCCACGACCAGGCCGCCCAGCAGCGCCGCGCCGCTCCACACGCCCGCGAGCACACCGGCCAGCGCGGGCCGGCCGCCGTCGCGCGCCCACGCGATCAGCACCAGGTCGACCGACACGATGGCCGCCACCAGCGCCATCGACACGGTCAAGCCCGACAACAACGGCCCGTCGCGCAGGAGATGCCCGCCGCCCGCGGCCCGGGGCAGCGGTGTGTCGACACCGGCCCGGCGCACCGCGACCGCGAACCCCAGCGCACCGGCCACCGCCAGCACGCCGCACAGCCACGTCGCCGAGCGCGGTGAGAAGAACGCCACCGTGAACGCCGCGATCGTCGGGCCCACCACGTACAGCAGCTCCTGCCACGACGCCTCGAGGGTGAACACGCGCTGCAACGCCTGCCCCGAGGTGAGCCGGGGCCACGCCGCCCGCGCGATCTGCGCGACCGGAGGCATCGCCAGGCCCACCAGGACGGCGACCACCACGGCTAACGGCCAGTACGCACCCGGCAGCACCGACGGCAGCAATCCGAGCACGCCGATGCCCAGTCCGTACGACAGGGCCGTTGCGACGAGCAGCCGCGCCGCCGGGGCCCGGTCGGCCGCGCGCCCGCGCAGCGGTCCGGCGATCCCGAGCCCGATCGTGAGCCCGGCGCCGACCGCTCCGGCGACCGCGTACGACCCCGTCCAGCCGGCGACGAGGAACGACAACGCGACCGGTGTCGCCGCCTGGTGCAGGCGGCCGAGCAGCGCCCACGCGAAGAGGGGGCGCAGTCCAGGGGTCGCGACGAGCATGTCGACACTGTGCCGGACAGCACCGACAAATCCTGTCGAGACGGTCATGATCGGCTTTTTCGTTACGGCAGAACCGAGCTAAGGTCAAGGTCACCCGGATGGTTCGGCCGTTCGGCGTAGCGGTGGCCGTGTGCGATCCGGGGAGTTGCGAGAGAAGATGTCAGCGTGTCCGAGCCGAAGCCGTTGAACCCGACAGAGCAAGACGCTCTGGTGAAGCAGATCGGCCTGACCCTGATGCGCGCCGCCCCGGAGGACTGGCGTCAGGTCGTCGCCGAGTACCGCGCAACCGGCAGGTACTTCGAGTTGGCCGCGGAGCTGAAGCTCGCGGACGGCTCGGTGCACGGCTGGGCGCCGCCGCAGGACGTCGCCGCGCTGTTCGCCCGCTTGCGCGCGGGCATGCACCGCGAGGGTCGCGGCAGCTGGAGCAACGCCCGCTACCAGCTCGACCACCCGTCCAGCTACAACCTGGACTTCGACCGGGCCGAGCCCAAGTGGCAGACGCCCCCGCCGCAGCAGGCGTACGTCGACGAGATGCGCTTCTTCCCGCGCGTCGAGGAGAACGTGCCGGACTGGCTGCGCCGCAGGCTGGGGCCACCGCCTCCGCAGCAGCCGCCGCCTCCGCCGCCCCAGCAGGCACCGCCGCAGCGCGGGTTCCGCACCGCCCGCGTGTTCGACGGCGCCGGACCGAACGGCCGCCCGTCGGTCAACCGCCCGCCGGTGCCGGAGCACGAGCTGCAGCAGCTGCTCGACTACCTGGACGACGCGCCGGTCGCGGTCAGCGGCCGCGGCTTCGACGCGGACGTGCTCGCCGCCGACGCACCGCAGGTCGTGCCCGCCGGTTTCCAGACCGACGGCCACTGGATCTGGCCCGCCGCGGTCAGCTACTACCTGCGCGCCTACGGCGTTCCGCCGGAGGCCGAGCTGGTCGAACGAGTCAGATCGGCCGACTTCGAACTGCCCGAGGTGCCGGAGGACGCGAGGCTCGCCGCCGCGGCCAACCTCGGTGCCCCGGCCGCGCCTCCCGGCACCCAGCTGCCCGTCGCCGTGCTCCCGGCCGCCGAAGCCGACGAGCCCGACGAGCAGCCTGCCGAGGCCGGCGCGACGCAGCTGTTCGAACCCGTCGAGGTCGAGCCCGAGCCGCAGGACGACGTCGCCGAGGACACCTCGCCCGACGAGCTCACCGAGACGGTGGAGGACCTCGTCGAACCCGCGCAGGAACCCGAGGAGCTCACCGACCGGACCGTCGTGGTCGGGCCGGTCGAGGACACCGCCAACCTGCCCGCCGTCGACGAACCCCAAGGACCGCCTTATCGGGTGACTTTCGACGAGGACGGCGTCCCCGATCAGGTGGACGACCGGCGCCTGCGCGAGACCTACATGGACGGCATGGACCTGTTCGCGCCGCACGCGGACGAGCGTCCGCGTGTGGAAGCCGTGCAGGAGACCATGGCGTGGTCTCCCGACCAGGAGCACGACACCGCCGAGCAGGACGTCGTCCAGGAGACGATGGCGTGGTCCCCGGACGAGGTCGAGGAACGCCCGCAGCCAGACCCGGTGCAGGACACCATGGCCTGGTCCCCTGACCTGACCGAGGAACGCCCGCTGCCGGATCCCGTCCAGGACACGATGGCCTGGTCGCCCGAGCAGACCGAGGAACGGCCGCGGCCGGACGCGGTGCAGGACACCGCGGCGTGGTCGCCCGACCTGTCGGACGACACCGCTCAGCAGGACGCCATCCAGGACACGATGGCCTGGAGCCCGGTGCTCGACGAGCCGGAGCCGGAGACCGCCGCCGAGCTCACCGAGGAGCACCCGGTCGTCGAAGCCGACGAGCCGGACCTCGCCGAGCCGGAGCTGATCCCCACCACCGGGCACTTCGACGTGGCCGCGGACCTGCGCGACCACACGACAGAGTTCGACGCGGTCGTCGAGCAGCAGCCCGAACCGGAACCCGAGCCGGAGCCCGAACCCCGCCAGGTCTCCTCCGAGGAGGAGACCAAGATCGTCGGCACGCGCCGCGCGCTCGACGACCTCGCGGTCCCGCAGGGCGCGTACCGGATCGGCGGCGAGCCGTCGGACCGGACGTGGCACGTGCAGCTGGACGGCGACGCGTGGCAGGTCGCCTGGTTCGACCACGGCCCGAAGCACGCGCAGCGGTTCGAACGGGTCGAGGACGCGTCCGCGTACCTCATCGGCAAGCTCGTCCTCGGCAACTTCCGCAACGTGCCGAGGCCGCCGCCCCCGCGTCCGCAACCGCCGGCGACCAACGGCTTCCGCGAGGAGCCGCGCCGCCCGGTCCTGCCGCCGCGCCCGCCCGAGCCGGTGGCGCCCGTCGCGCCGCCTGCCGCACCTCCGCTCGCCGTGCCACCGCCCGTGCGGCAGGAGGAGCAGCCCGCCAAGCGGTCGTGGCCGATCTCGCCGATGAACGGTGAGCCGCCGCTGACGTTGTTCCGCCACAAGCAGATGTTCGAGCTGCCCGCGGGCACCGAGGTCGACCGGTACGGCGACCCGACCGGCAACCTCGCCTACGTGGCGGGCACGCCGTTCCCCGAGCGGTCGCTCGTGCCGTCGTGGGTCAAGCGGCCGTACCGCGTGTACCGGCTGCGCAGGCCCGTCGAGGTGCTGACGGGTGTCGCGGTGCCGTGGTTCGAGCAGCCCGGTGGCGGCACGGCCTACCTGTTCCCCAAGTCGCTGGAGGACATGGTCGCCGACGGCGCGCTGGTCGAGATCACGGCCGACGTCCACTCGATGCCCAAGCAGTAGCCGCACGACAAGCCCAGCCGCAACGAGCTCAGCCGCAACGTGAAGCAGGGGTCCCCGCCAGGGGGACCCCTGATTTCATTTTTCCACGCGACACCGACAATTTCGGGCCGCCGGCGGGAGTTGTCCACAGGTTCGGGGTTGCAGGCCCGAACTATCCACAGGCCCGAGCTGTGCACAGCCAGAGCCGTGCACAGGCCCAACGAGCCCGCGGCAGTTTCCTACTCGACCACGAGCCCGTAGGCGGCGGCGAACGCGACAGCCGTCTCGAGATCCACCCGAGCCCCACCCAACTGGGCCTGCCGCAAAGCGTTGGCGTCCAACCGCGCCCCGCGCAGATCAGCCCCGGCCAGCTTGGCCCCGAGCAGCCGCGCCCCACCGAGGTCGGCCTCCCGCAGATCGGTCCCGCTCAGATCGGCGTGCTCCAGGTTGGTCTCGCGCAACCGCTGCCCCCGCAACGACAGCTTCTGCAGCGGAGCCCGCACGAAGCTCGCGAGCGTGAAGTCCGTCTCGACGAAGGAGATCGGCCGCAGCCGGCAGTCGACGAACATCGACCCCATCAGGCTGCACGACGAGAACGAGGTCCCACCCAGCGTGGTCTCCACGAACTTGCACGACCGGAACGCGGTGGCGGTGTGCGACGACTCGCCCAGGTCGGCGCGCGTGAAGTCGCACTCGGTGAAGGTGCAGTTGGACGTGACGAGCTCGCGCAGGTCGGCGTCCGTGAAATCGCAGTTCACGAAGGACCGCTGCTCCCACTTCTCCCCTGGCAGCACGGCATCGGAGTAGTCCTCGTCGATGATGTCCACGGTCACACTCTGGCACCGTCCACCTGTTGGTAACGTGCGGGTTGCCGGGCGACCCGCCCGACCCAGGTCAACGAGGATTCGGGAAGGCTCATGACCCGCACGCCCGTGAACGTCACCGTCACCGGTGCGGCCGGCCAGATCGGCTACGCACTGCTGTTCCGCATCGCCTCCGGCCACCTGCTCGGCCCCGATGTCCCGGTCCGCCTGCGTCTGCTGGAGATCACGCCCGCGCTCAAGGCCGCCGAGGGCACGGCGATGGAGCTCGACGACTGCGCGTTCCCGCTCCTGTCCGGCATCGACATCACCGACGACGCCAAGACCGCGTTCGACGGCGTGAACGTCGCGCTGCTCGTCGGCGCCCGCCCGCGCACGAAGGGCATGGAGCGCGGCGACCTGCTCGAGGCCAACGGCGGCATCTTCAAGCCGCAGGGCCAGGCCATCAACGCCGGTGCCGCGGACGACGTGCGCGTGCTGGTCGTCGGCAACCCGGCCAACACCAACGCGCTCATCGCGCAGCAGCACGCGCCGGACGTCCCGGCCGGCCGCTTCACCGCGATGACCCGCCTCGACCACAACCGCGCCCTGTCGCAGCTGTCGAAGAAGCTGGGCGTGCCGGTGTCCGAGATCAAGAACATGACGATCTGGGGCAACCACTCCGCCACGCAGTACCCGGACCTGTTCCACGCCGAGGTCGGTGGCCAGACCGCCGCCGCGGCCGTGAACGACCAGGCGTGGCTGGAGAACGACTTCATCCCGACCGTCGCGAAGCGCGGTGCGGCGATCATCGAGGCCCGCGGCGCTTCGTCGGCCGCGTCGGCCGCCAACGCGGCGATCGACCACATCTACGACTGGGTCAACGGCACCGAGTGGACCTCGATGGCGGTGCCGTCGGACGGCTCCTACGGCGTGCCCGAAGGCCTCATCTCGTCGTTCCCGGTCAAGGTCGAGAACGGTGAGTACCAGATCATCCAGGGCCTCGAGATCGACGAGTTCTCCCGTGCCCGCATCGACGCCTCCGTGGCCGAGCTGGCCGAGGAGCGCGACGCGGTCAAGGGCCTGGGCCTGATCTGATCCGTGCGGATCAACTGGCCAGTTCCAGACCCGGAGCTCCCGGCAGGCGTGCACCCCGCGCTCGCTGACGCCGCCCGTGCGGCGTCAGCGGCGTACGGGCGCGCCCGTCAGCTCCACACGCGTCTGGAGCTGCGCGAGGAAGTGGCCGACGGCGCGGACGGCACGCCGACCATGCGCGTGGACCGGATCGTCGAGGACGCGATCCTCGACTCCATCCACCGCAACAAGGTGAACCTGCTGTCGGAAGAAGCGGGCTTCGTCGACAACGGCTCCGCGCTCACGCTCGTGATCGACCCCGTCGACGGCTCCGCGAACGCCGCGTTCGGCGTCCCGCTGTCGTGCTTCGCCGGCGCGGTCGTCGAGGACGGCAAGCCGACCGAAGCGCTCACGACGTGGTTCGACACCGGCCGCGCGTGGTGGGCCCGCACCGGTGAGCCGACACCGTTCCGCACGACCGGGCGCACGACGCTCGACGGCGCCGCGGTGTGCTTGATGCGTCCCAAGCGGGGCACGGAGGAAGCGTGGGCGCGCGTGGCGAGCCGCGCGGACCGGATTCGCGTCCTGTGCACGACCTGCCTCGAGACGATGCTCGTCGCCGAGGGAACGGTGGACGCCTTCGCCGACGTCGGCTCGGACACCCACCGCATCATGGACCTCGCGACCGCGATCGTGACGGTGCCCGCCGCCGGTGGTGTGCTCGTGGACCTCAACGGCCGTCCGTTCGACTTCGAACCGGACCTCAGCCGACGCTGGTCAGGGGTGGCGGCAGCGACTCCTCAGCTGGCTGAGGAGCTGATCGCGACGGTGCTGCGGCCCTAATCGGCCGCGCGCGGTTCGACGATGCAGTCGGGACCGGGGAACACCAGTCCTTCGTGTCCGTCGGAGAAGCGGACGAGATAGGGCGGCGCGCCGTCGGAGCCGCGAACCTCGAGGATCTCGCCCAGGCGTTCCTCGATGCCCACAGTCCGACTGTGGACGTGCAGCCTGTCGCCAACTGTTGCGTGCATTACGTCACCTCCGGTGGGTCCAAGACTAGGACGCCACCGGAGGTCAGCAACAGGTGTCAGCCTGCGCAGGCTTGGCTGACTTTCGCGACGAGATCAGCCTTCTGCTGCACCCAGTCCGCGGCCGAGCTGACGTTGCCCATGCCCTTCGCGGCCTCTTCCAGCGCGGTCTTCACCTGCTGGTCGGGCGACTGCGCGGCGAGCTTCTCCAGCTCCTCGGCCTTGGCCTTGGTGTCCTCGAGCGCCTTCTGCGGGTCACTCATGTCCGGGGTCCACGCCAGCAGCCCGACGGCGTCGGCGCAGGCCTTCGCCTTGTCGATGCCCTGGCTGACCTGGTTGGCCTTGTCGGACGCTTCGTTGAGGGCGTCGCAGCCGGTCACCCCACCGGCCACCCCGAGCGCCATGGCCAGTGCTACCAGTGGACGAGCTACGCGCATCAATGTCTCCTTTGCCCGAATGTTTCCACCGACTCTACCGACTTGCGTGCGTACAAACGGCGGATCACGTCGTCGATCACCGGTTCGACCACGGCGAGGTCGTGGACCTCGACGTGCCGCACCACCTCGGTGATCAGCGCGGCCGCGGTGGTGTCGGCACGCCGGAACGTGAGGTGGTGGCGCAGCCCTCCCGCCTCGCTGCGCACCTCTGTGACGCCTGGCAGCTCCGGGAGGTTGAGTGGTTCGCGCAGATCGATGACCAGCACGCGTTCCGGCGTGACCTCCGCGCGCAGCTCGGCGAGCGGGCCGTCGGCGAGCACCGTGCCGTGGTCGATCACCATCAGCCGCGGGCACAGCCGTTCGATGTCGTCCAGGTCGTGCGTGGTCAGCAGGAGCGTCGTGCCCTTCTGGTTGAGGCCGGCCAGGAACTCCCGCAGCCGCTCCTTGGAGTGCAGGTCGAGCCCGATCGTCGGCTCGTCGAGCACCAGCAGCTCCGGCGCGTGCAGCAGCGCCGCGGTGACCTCGCCGCGCATCCGCTGCCCCAGCGACAGCTGGCGCACCGGGGTGTCCAGGAACGGCGCCATGTCGAGCAGGTCGACGCACTCGTCGAGCCGCTTCCGGTGATCCGCCAGGGAAACCCGGTAGATCGACCGCAGCAACGCGAAGCTGTCCCGCAGCGGCAGGTCCCACCACAGCTGACTGCGCTGCCCGCACACGATCCACATAAGAAGTGGTGGACGGAGTCGATTCTACCAGGGGAAACGGCCTGTTTCATGATCGAGTAACTGTGTGCGTTGCCGTGTGGGTCGGCCCACGGTTTGCAGGCCCAGGAGCAGCGACAACGGTGTGTAGACCGAGCGGCATTGCCCCCCGCATGAGTGCTCTTGGGGTGAGCGGCGCAAGATCGACATGGGCGGCACGGCCAAATCGACGATGAACCGCCCCACCTCGCGAAAGACATCCCAGGAGCTTGAATGTCAAGCAGCAGCCTTCTCGACACGATGCGACCAGGCGGTCGCCTCGTCGTAGTGCGTGCGGGTTTTGAGGCAGCCATGCAGGATGCCGACGCACCGGTTGG
>NZ_VOBR01000048.1 GCF_007845675.1 Lentzea tibetensis
GAGGGGCTCGCTGATCACCAGAGGTCGCCACATCGAAAATGCCCTGTCAAGGCGGAAAAGCTGCCTTGACAGGGCATTT
The DNA here is from genome assembly GCF_007845675.1 of Lentzea tibetensis. Taxonomy (GTDB): domain Bacteria; phylum Actinomycetota; class Actinomycetes; order Mycobacteriales; family Pseudonocardiaceae; genus Lentzea; species Lentzea tibetensis. The sequence goes on from NZ_VOBR01000048.1 coordinate 80, forward strand.
TCGATGTGGCAAGGCTTCGCCTGATCAGCGAGCCCCTCCCCACCCCCTGCCCTCCGGGAAAGTTTGTTCTGATCATTTGGCTGCCGGTTTGTGTTCGGGGGCCGCGCCCGTTTGGCAGTGCGGGGGGTTGGGAGTGCGGCGGGCGCTCTTTTCTTTTGGTATCTGCCGGTTTCGTCGGGCTCTCTTGGTGCCTGCCGGTTGGGGCGGTGGTCTGTTGGTATCTGGCGGTTGGGGCGGCGCCCCCTTGGTGCCTGCCGGTTCGCTGGGCTCTCTTGGTGCCTGCCGGATTCGCCGTGCTCGCCAGGTTCGCGGCGGTGTCGGCGGCGCTCCCTTGGTGCCCGCGCTTTGGTCTGTGCTTCCTTGGTGCTGCGGTTTTCGCTGTGCTCTTGGGACAGTCCCGTTGACCGCCGGGGCGGACAGTCGTTGAATGTCGCACGCGGCGGCACCCCGGACCTGAGGAGAAGCGCGATGCGGCGCACCCGAGCAGGCTTGACCGCACTACTGACCGCACTGTTGCTCGGCGGCACGATCACCGTCGCCACCCCGGCCCACGCTGATGACCGAGACGGTCGTCCAGCTCAACGGCGTCATCCCCGTTGAGGTCGACGAACTGGTGTTCGCCGATGGCGGCGCCACGGTGTTCGACCAGCCTCAGACCACGTCGTTCCTGATCACTGACGTGGGGACCGATCCCATCGAGTACGCGAAGGGCCTGACCAGCGGCTCAGGGGACCAGCGGCTCTGCACGGTGACCTCGTCGTTCTCCAACCAGCCCACGATCGTCCCCATCACGATGCAGCGCGGCGCCGGGACCGACTGCGTGTACTTCCGCATCAAGCAGAACTAGCGCGAGGCCGGTCTCGGGTCGGCCGGCGACCCGAGACCGGCCTGTCGGGAGCTAGGCGCGGCAGCGCACCGTGGCCGCGGCCCAGTCGGCGTGGTCCCAGCCGTTGCCGTTGCCGCCGTCGGTCACCACTAGCCGCAGCGTGGTCGCACCGGACACGTCCACGTCGACCGGCACCCCCGCGGCCGTGCCGGTGACCACGGGACTCGCATACCGGCGCTCGCCGTCGGCGTACACCTCGAAGCCGACGCTGCCCTGGCCGCCGGTCTCGTCGTCGACCCCGGCCACCGCTGTGAAGCGCGTGCAAGCGCCACCGAGGTACAGCTCGACAGAGGACTCGGCGTGCGCGCCCAGGCCCGTGGCGAACTTGGTGCCGCGGATGCTGATGCCCGCGCCGTCGCCGCGCTGGTTCTCGCCGTTGCTCGTGTCGCGTTCGACCGGGCCCCAGCCGTTGGACTCGCTGACGAAGTCCAGTTTCGACACCACCGTGTCGCCGCGAGGTGAGGGTGGGGTGGCGGCGAAGTCGAGTGACGTCGTGGTCGACGCTGCGCCCGCGCTCACCTCGGCCAGTACCGGGCGTGCGCCGACCGGCGTGCCTGGGCCCCGCGTGAGGGTGAAGCGGACTGACTTGGTGTCGGTCACCGAGCCTAGATCGAACTGGGCCGGTGACGCGGTCCAGCCGGTGGGGGCGTGCACGGCGCCGCGCACCGCGGCGAGCGGGGCACCGCACGGGTTCGAGACGACCAGGTCCACCGGTACGGACTCGCCCGGCTCCACGGAGGTGCGGGTCGCCTTCAGAGTGGCCTGCGGCGTGCAGTCGACGCGGGAACCCAGCTTGCCCGTCATCACCTCGGTCGGCGTGAGGGGGCGCAGTAGCACCGAGTACGCGTACTCGCTCGACGCGTTCACGCGGTACTGGGGCAGCGGGGCGTGGAAGGTCTCGGACACGCCGGTCACGCGGTGGTCGACGTGCAGGGTCGTGCCATCCTTGTTGGGCTGCAAGGCGAACGGATACGCGGCGCGGTCCAGGTCGTCGTAGCGGGACACCCGGACGTCCAGGTCGCCCGCGACCATCAGGCCGCCGGTGCGGCCGTCGGACAGGGTTGCCCAGCGGGTGTCGGCGTGGTTGCCGTTGTCCTGCGGCTTGTAGTAGTCCTGGTGCTCGCGGTCCACAGTGGACTGGTAGACGCCGAGCGGGGTGCCCAGCTTGCGGTCGTCGTAGTTCTCGCCCGGACCGCGGCCGTACCAGGTGAAGCGCTGGAACTCGTCCGGCACCTTCAGCTTGAAGCCGATGTTCGGCAGGTACGACAGGTCGCGCATCCTGCCCGCCGCGGCCACCCGGTGGGTCAGGCGGATCTCGCCGTCGCCGGACACGCGGTAGGTGAACGTCTGGCCGAACGACGCGTCGGTGACGCCGGACGCGGTGGAGCGCACGGTGATCAGCGCGTCGTCGCCGTCGCGCGTCACCTCCACCGCCGAGGGCGAGGTGGCGAGGCGGTCCAGGCCCGCGCGGTACCACGACGAGTCCTCGCTCATGAACTCGTTGCTCAGCGGCGCGCGCCACGCGTCCAGCGACGGGCCGGTGCGCAGCAGCTCGGTGCCGCGGACGCGCATGGAGGTCAACGTGCCCTGCGCGCGGGAGAGTGCGTAGCGGAAGCCGGGGCCGGTGACCACGACCTCGCGGTCGTTCGACTGCACGGCTACCGGGTCGCGTGGTGCGCCGGTGTGCAGGCCCGCCACGAGTGAGCCGCCGACCTGGAACTGGGCCACGCCCACCTCGGCGCCGGTCTTGCGGTTGATCGCGCGAGTGGTCAGCGTTCGTTCCACCTGCGAGGTGAAGGACGGCAGCTTGGTGGTGCCGACCTTCAGCGGGCGGTTCTCCGCGGCCACGGTGCGGCCGTTCTCCTCGACGCGCCAACGGAGTTCGAGGTCATCGGTGCCGGTGAACACGCGTTCGCTCGCGATGGTCAGGTCACCGTCCTGATAGGACATGTGGATGGGGGAGTGCACGGCCGCCAGCTCCGCCGCCTCCGGCTGGAGCCTGCGGTCGGACCACACCACGCCGTCCACACCACCGGTGCCGGCTCCGTAGGACTCCTTGCGCCCCTTGTCCTCCAGCGTCTCGAAGTCCAGTGCGAGCACGGCGGTGGACTTCGGGTCGGCGGTCAGCTCGGACTCGGTCAGCGCGCGGTGGTAGACGCGGACCTGGTCGATCACGCCGTGCGCCATGCGCGCGGTCGTGTTCTCCTGCATCTCCTCCGCGTCGCGGCCGATGTTCACCGGCCAGTGCGAGAACGCGATCTCGCCGGTCCACGCGCGGGTGCCGACTTCGCGGCCGTCGACCAGCAGGCGCAGCAGGTTCCCGTCGAACGTGCCGGTCACGCGGTGCCAGTTGCCGGTCCAGTCGGCGGGCACCTTCGCCTGCGCGACGTGCCAGCCACCCGCGCCGTACACGTGGAACTCCAGCGTGTCCGCCGACGGCATCTTCAGCGCGTACTGGTGGTTGCCCTTCGAGATGATGGTGAAGCTGCCGGACCACGAGTCCGGCTTCACCCACGCGTCCAGCGTGAGCCCCTTGGACACCGCGTCGAACTTGCGGTCGCGGTAGACCTCGACGAAGTCGTCGAGACCGCTCAACGACAAGGCTTTGCCGACGCGACCGTCCACATGTGACGGAGCGCCGGTCAGATACGTGAAGATGTCGTTGCCCGACGAGTCGGGTGTGGTGAGCAGCGGCAGCTCGATGTTCTGCTCCGCCCAGTCCCAGATGAAGCCGCCCTGCGTCTGCGGGTGCTTGCGGATGACGTCCCAGAACTCCTTGAAGTTGCCGAGGCTGTTGCCCATCGCGTGCGCGTACTCGCCCATGACGATCGGCTTGGTCGTGCGCTGCGCCATCGACTCCAGCCCGGCGGGCGACGGGTAGCGCGGACCCCAGATGTCGGCGAACGGCGCGTCGCCGTCCGGCCCGTTCGACTGGTGGTACAGCGGCCTCGTGTCGTTCTTGCGCGCGTACTCGGCCATCGAGTAGTGCGCCTTGCCGAGTCCCGCCTCGTTGCCGGTGTCCCAGATGATGACGCTCGGGTGGTTCTTGTCGCGCTGCATCATCGCGGTGAACCGGTCGAGGAACGCGGCCTGCCACTCCGGCCGCTCGGCCAGGCAGTTGTTCGGGCACGCGTCGTGGTGGTGCGTCTCGACGTCGATCTCGTCCGCGATCATGATGCCCTCGCGGTCGGCCAGCTCGTACAGGTACGGGTCGCTCGGGTAGTGCGACGTGCGCACGGCGTTGACGTTGAGCCGCTTCATCAGCTCGACGTCGCGTTCCTGCTCGGCGCGGGTGAGGTGCCTGCCGCCCTTGACGGACGTCTCGGCCCGGTTCGTGCCCTTGATCAGCACGCGCTTGCCGTTGATCAGCAGCTGCTTGTCGCGGACCTCGACCTCGCGGAACCCGACCGGCTGCCGCGCCACCTGCACGACCCGGCCACCGGCGTCGAGCAGCTCGATGACGAGCGTGTGCAGGTTCGGCGTCTCGTCCGTCCACTTGGCCGGGTTGCTCACCCTGCCGCCGGTCACCGGCACCATGCGCCCGTTCGCGTCGTACAACGTGGTGCGAGTGCGGTGCCGCGCAACGGAACCGCCGATCTCGACGTTCGCGGACAACGTCGCGTCGCGGTACTCGGCGTCGAGATCGGTCTTGATCGTCACGTCGCGCAGGTAGGCCGCGGGGGTCGAGTAGAGCCACACCGACCGGAATATCCCGCTGAAGCGCCACTGGTCGACGTCCTCCAGATGAGACCCGGAGCCCCAGCGGTGCACCTGCACGGCCAGGATGTTGGGGCCCGCCTTGAGGTGCTTGCTGATGTCGAACTCCGCGGGCGTGTAGCCGCCCTGGTCGTATCCGGCGTAGTTCCCGTTGACCCAGACGAAGTATCCGCTCGTCACGCCTTCGAACCGCAGCACCGTGCGGCGCGCGGCCCAGTCGTCCGGCAGCTCGAACGTCTTGGTGTACGCGCCGGTCGGGTTGACGTCACGGGGTACGCGCGGCGGGTCGTCCGGCCACATCTCGGTGGGGATGTTGCGGAACATCGGGTGATCCAGGCCGTCCGTTTGCCACGTGTGCGGCACGGAAACGCTGCGCCAATCGGCGTTTTCCCTGTTCTGGAAGCCTTTCGGCACGTCCTGCGGCCGCTGCGCCATCCGGATGCGCCACTCGCCGTCCAGTGAGCGCACCCACGGGGAGTCGGCGCCGCGCACCGCGTCCCGCACGTTCGCGTACGGTTTCAGCTCCGCGTGCGGCGGCACCTGCCCCTCGGCCACCATCTGCGGATTCTCCAGGTATGACTGGACGTCCGGATCCGCGGACGCAACCGCCGCAGGGGTGAAGGAGAGCGTCAACAGCACTGCGAGCGCGTGTCGGAGCATGTTCCCTGACGCTAGGGACGGCATGACAACGTCGTCAAGAAATGTCCGATGAATCTGTCCGGGTTAAGGTCCTTCGATGCGCTGGACTCTGCCCGCTCTGCTGGTCGTGTTGTGGCTCGTCGTCGGTGGCATCGGCGGACCGTTGCAGGGCCAGTTGGCCGACGTCCAGAAGAACGACAACGCGTCGTTCCTGCCCGAGTCCGCCGAGGCGACCGAGGTCGCCGACCTGCAGAAGCGGTTCGCGGACAAGCAGTCCCTCCCCGCGCTCGTCCTGTTCGAACGCGACACCGAGCTCACGCAGGACGACCTCATCCTGATCAACGTCAGGACGAACGCGGTGCGCGGCAACGACTTCGTCGTCGGCCAGGTGTTCGGGCGGCCGTCGGAGGACCGCAAGGCGTTCCAGGTGCTCGTGCCCATGCGGCCTGCCGGGTCGGAGACGACCGAGCTGGTCGCCGACCTGCGGACGCAGATGGGGGAGGCGCTGCCGGACGGGCTGCGCGTGTACGTGACCGGCCCGGCCGGGCTGCTCGGCGACTTCGCCAAGGCGTTCGACGGCATCGACGGCCTGCTGCTCGGCGTGACGGCGATCGTGGTCGCGGTGATCCTGGTGATCGTCTACCGCAGCCCGATCCTGCCGCTCGTGGTGCTGATCAACGCCGGGCTGGCGCTGTGCGCGGCCGTGCTCGTCGTGTACGGGCTGGCGAAGTCCGACGTGCTCACGCTGAACGGCCAGAGCCAGGGCATCCTGTTCATCCTCGTGTTCGGCGCGTCGACGGACTACTCGCTGCTGCTCGTCGCCCGGTTCCGCGAGGAACTGCACAGCGAGGAGACGCGCTGGCCCGCGCTGCGCACCGCGTGGAAGCAGTCGTTCGAACCGATCGTGGCGTCCGCGGGCACCGTGATCCTCGGCCTGATGTGCTTGCTGCTGTCCGACCTCAAGTCGAACCAGGGCCTCGGCCCGGTGGCCGCGATCGGCGTCACCGCGTCCGTGCTGGCGACGCTGACGTTCCTGCCCGCCGTGCTGGCGCTGCTCGGGCGCTCGGCGTTCTGGCCGTTCCGCCCGAAGACGGGCACGGACCCGCACAGCCCGCGTTCGCTGTGGACGCGGGTGGCCGCGTTCGTCGGGCGGCGGCCGCGCTGGACGTGGCTGGCCACGGCCGTCGTGCTGCTCGCCGGGGTGGCGTTCGTGCCCCAGTTCAAAGCGGACGGCGTGCCGCAGACCGAGCTGTTCCTGACGCCCGTGGAGTCCGTGCAAGGCCAGGAGGCGCTGAACAAGCACTTCCCCGGCGGCACCGGCTCACCGGTCGTGATCATCGCGCCAGAAGGCTCCGATGTGGAGGCCAGGGTGCGGGCGTTCGACGGCGTGAACGACGTCCAGCGCAACCCGAAGACCGTCGACGGCCTGGTCGAGCTGCGCGCCACGCTGAAGTACCAGGCGGACAGCCCCGAGGCCGTCGCGACGGTGCGTCAGCTGCGGGCCGACCTGGACGCGAAGGTCGGCGGCTCCACCGCCGTGCAGGTCGACGTGCGGGACACGGCCAACCGCGACCTGCGCACGATCATCCCCATCGTGCTGGTGGTGATCTTCCTGGTGCTCGCGCTGCTGCTGCGCGCCCTGCTGGCGCCGGTGCTGCTGATCGCGACCGTGGTGCTGTCGTTCGCCGCGACGCTCGGCGTGGCCGCGCTCGTGTTCAACAACGTGTTCGACTTCCCCGGCGCGGACCCGAGCGTGCCGCTGTTCGCGTTCGTGTTCCTCGTGGCGCTGGGGATCGACTACAACATCTTCCTGATGACGCGGGTGCGCGAGGAGTCGCTGCTGCACGGCACCCGCGCGGGCACCCTGCGCGGCCTGACCGTGACCGGCGGCGTGATCACCTCGGCGGGCGTCGTGCTGGCGGCGACGTTCGCCGCGCTGTCGGTCCTGCCGCTGCTGTTCCTGGCCCAGATCGCGTTCCTGGTGGCGTTCGGCGTGCTGCTCGACACGCTGCTGGTGCGATCACTGCTGGTACCGGCCCTGACCGTCGACATCGGCGGGCGCGTGTGGTGGCCTGCGCGTTTCCCAGCAGACGGAAAGTCCGCTCCAGCGCTCCGCTCGGGTTAGATTCGAGGCCATGCAGACCTGGTCAACGATTCCTGTGCCGCGGGTTCCGGGTGAACCCCGCCCCCTGCGGCTGTTCGACACGGCTACGGGCGAGACAAGGCCCACCGCGCCGGGAGACACCGCCAGGTTGTACGTGTGCGGCATCACGCCCTACGACGCGACGCACCTCGGTCACGCGGCGACGTACCTCGCGTTCGACCTGGTCAACCGGGTGTGGCTCGACAACGGCCACGACGTCCACTACGTCCAGAACGTCACCGACGTCGACGACCCGCTGCTCGAGCGGGCCGCGCGCGACAAGGACGACTGGGTGGTGCTCGCCATGCGCGAGACCGCCCTGTACCGCGAGGACATGGAGGCGCTGCGCGTCCTGCCCCCGCGCGAGTACGTCGGCGCGGTCGAGGCCATCCCCGAGGTGGTCGAGATCATCGCCAAGCTCCTGGCCGACGGCGCCGCCTACCGCGTCGACGACCCCGAGCACCCCGACGTGTACTTCTCCCGTGACGCGAGCGGCCACTTCGGCTACGAGTCGAACTACGACGAGGAGACGATGCTGCGCTTCTTCGCGGAGCGCGGCGGCGATCCGGAACGGCCTGGTAAGCGCCATCCTCTCGACGCACTGCTGTGGCGCACGGCGCGTCCCGGCGAGCCGTCGTGGGCGTCCGAGCTGGGGGAGGGGCGGCCCGGCTGGCACATCGAGTGCAGCGCCATCGCCCACAACCGCCTCGGCATGGGCTTCGACGTCCAGGGCGGCGGGTCGGACCTGATCTTCCCGCACCACGAGTACAGCGCGGCGCACGCCGAGGCGCAGACCGGTGAGCACCCCTTCGCCCGGCACTACGTGCACGCCGGGATGATCGGGCTCGACGGCGAGAAGATGTCCAAGTCCCGCGGCAACCTCGTGTTCGTGTCCAAGCTGCGGTCGCAGAAGGTCGATCCCAACGCGATCCGGCTGGCGCTGTTCGCGGGGCACTACCGATCCGACCGCGCGTGGACCGACTCGCTGCTGGCCGAGGCGCAGTCCAGGTTGGACCGGTGGCGGCTGGCCGCCGCGCTGCAGGCCGGGCCGTCCTCTGTGGACACCATCGCCCGGTTGCGGGACCACCTGGGCAACGACCTGGACACGCCCAAGGCGCTGGCCGCGGTGGACGCGTGGGCCGATGAGGCCCTGTCGACGGGCGGGAACGAGACCCACGCCCCGGCCCAGATCCGGGTGGCCGTGGACGCTCTGCTCGGCGTAGCTCTCTAGGAAATGCCGCGGGGGCACCTCCACGGATGGAGGTGCCCCCGACGGTTCTTCAGCACTTACAGGTCGAGCGTCCAGCTGTCGATGTTGCCGGTGTCGAGGAAGGCCTTGTCACTGGCCCGCAACGTCCACGTGCCGTTGGCCGCCTCCGACGACAGGTTCACGGTGTAGGTCTCGTGAATGTCGTTGGCGGAACCACCGGTGCGGTTGTGCAGGTTGTAGACGGTGCCGTCCGGCGCCACCAGGTCGACGACCAGGTCACCCTTCCAGGTGTGGATGATGTCGACCTTGACCGAGGCGGTCGCGGAGCCGTTGCCGGAGCAGCCGGAGATCGCGATCGGCGAGGACGCCGTGCCGAGGTCGGGGATGTTGAAGTTGGCGTCGTTGGTCTTGGCGGCGCAGCCGGTGCCGACCGGGTTGACCGTCCAGCTGAACGACGCGCTGCCGGTCTTGCCCGCGCTGTCGGTCACCGTGGCGGTCACGGTGGACGTGCCCGCCGTGGTGGGCGTGCCGCTGATCAGGCCGGACGACGACGCCGACAGGCCGGCCGGGAGGCCGGTGACGGACCACGTGTACGGCGAGGTGCCGCCGGTGGCGGCCAGCTGCAGGCTCACCGCGGAGCCGACCGTGCTCGTCTGGGCACCGGGGTTGGTGACCGACGGGTTGCCCGGCTGGGTGCCGCTCGGGTTCGTGAACAGCAGGCGGTTCGGCGAGCCGGTGCCGGGGTTGGTGACCTTGTTCGCGGTGGACGCGGCGAACAGACCCGCAGCCACCTGCGCCGGGGTGTCAGTCCGGTGAGTTTCCAGCCACAGCGCTGCGGCGCCCGCGACGTGGGGGGTCGCCATCGACGTGCCGCTGATGGTGTTGGTGGCGGTGTCGTTGGTGTTCCACGAGGACGTGATGCCCTCACCCGGCGCGAAGATGTCCGTGCAGGTGCCGAAGTTCGAGAACGAGGCACGGGTGTCGGTGCGGGTCGACGCGTTCACCGTGATCGCCTCGGTCACGCGGGCCGGGGACGTGGTGCACGCGTCGGTGTTCGAGTTGCCCGAGGCGATGGCGTAGGTGATGCCGGCCGCGATGGAACGGCGGACCGCCGAGTCCAGGGTGGCGTCCGCGCCGCCGCCGAGCGACATGTTGGCGACCGCAGGCTTCACGGCGTTCGCGGTCACCCAGTCGATGCCGCCGACGACGCCGGCGGTGGTGCCGGAGCCCTGGCAGTTCAGCACCTTGACGGCGACGACCTTGGCCGCCTTCGCGAGGCCGTACTGCGAGCCTCCGATGTTGCCCGCCACGTGCGTGCCGTGGCCGTGGCAGTCGCTGTTGTTGCCGTCACCCGAGGTGTTGGTGCCCCAGGTGGCGCGGCCGCCGAACGTCTGGTGCGTGGTGCGCACACCGGTGTCGATGACGTACGCGGTGACGCTGCTGGCGGTCGTGTCGTAGGTGTAGCTGTTGCTCAGCGGCAGGTCCCGCTGGTCGACGCGGTCCAGACCCCACGACGGCGGGTTCTGCTGCGTGTCGAGCAGCTTCACCTCGGCGTCCTGCTGGACGAACGCGACGCGCGGGTCCGCGGCCAGGCGGGCGGCCTGTGCCGCGTTCATCTTCACCGAGAAGCCGGTCAGCGCGTGCTGCCAGACGGCACCGACCTGGCCGCCGTACTTCTTGGTGAGGTCGCGGGACGTCTGGGGTGCGGCGGCCCTCGACACCGACACCTCGTTCAGTCCCACGATGTAGCTGTCCGCGACTCGGTCGGCGCGATCAGCGCCGAGGATCGTCCCGGTCAGGTCCTGTGCGGATGCGGCGGGAACAACAGCGGCAGCGAGCGTTACGGCAGCCGCTGCGGCCAATCCCATACCGACGATTCTTCGCATGGCAGGGTTTCTCCCTCGTGCAGGGAATCAGGGAGTTCTGAAACTAACCCCTGGACCGATGCCGGAGCGATACTGTCGAGAAAGGACATTCAACTGTTGCGCTGCTTGGGGGAACTGTGCTGCGGGTGTTCGGGGTAATTCTGGCCCTGGCTACTCTGTGTGGGTGTGGGGTCCTCGCTGGCCCCAGGCCGAATCTTGCAGACCCCGCAACCGTCGTTGTGCCTGGTCAACCCCCTGATCGTCCGGAAACCTTGACAGAATTGGAAGTTCCGGGTGAACGAATGCCCGGCGCCGAGGAACGATTGCGCGCGGCCGTGGGTGCAATCGCTCCCACGCTGAAGATCGATCGAACGGCTTCCGCGATGTCCGGTGAATCCCGATTCGTCGCCGCACTCGTCGGCGACGGATCCGGGGGATTCGGTGTCGTGACACTCGCGTGGGAGGTTCCGCCGTTCACCCAGTCCGAGATCGCGTGCGGCAAGTCGCCGGACTGCCGCGCCGAGATCCGGCCGGACGGTTCGGGAGTCGTGATCATCGAGCGCGCGGGCTACGGGTCGGTCGAGCGCTACCGGGCGGACGGGATCCAGGAGCGGTGGGTGACCGCTGAGAACGAGCCCGAGGCGGTCGGTGCGCGGTTCTGGACCGGAGGACCGGGGCTCGGCGAGGCGCCGCTGACGGTCGCCCAACTGATCACGCTGGCCGATGATCCCGCCCTCGTCGAGTGACGCTGAGTCACTGAAATAGGCACGGGAGATACATCAAGTAGTCCTATAGCACGAGAAAAATCGACGTCTACCCGTCGATCGGCCCTAGCCATGTGACGGCACGACTGCTTAGCGTCACCCACACGGAGGATCGAACTGATCGGGCAGTTCGACCGCTGGGGACGCCTGTTCGTCTGGTGTCGTGCGGACCACGTAGCGGCGTGGTCGATCTCCTCATCGCGGTTGTCCTGCCCGGCGTTACAGGCGGTTCTCCGACCCTGCAGCCGAAGGAAGAGGAGAAGTGCCTATGAAGCGCATGGGTGTCGCGGTCGTCGCCGTGTTGGCGGCCGGTGCATATGCGACGGCAACCCCTGCCGCCGTCGCCGAACCGTCCGCCGACCTGCTCGCCGCCGTCCAGCGCGACCTCGGGCTGAACCCGCAGCAGGCTGCGGAGAGGTTCCGTCAGGAGAGCAAGGCCGCTGTCCTGCAGCACGTCGTCAAGGGCCTCGCGGGCGAGCAGTTCGCCGGGGCGTGGTTCGACGCGGCGAGCGGCAAGCTGGTGGTCGGTGTGACGGACGCGGCGAAGGCGGCCGCGCTGCGCAACCTCGGCACCGAGCCGAAGGTCGTGGCGCACACGGCACAGGAGCTCGACGCCGCGAAGGCCGAGTTGGACGGTGCCGGCAAGGCGCCTGCCTCGGTCACCAGCTGGTTCGTCGACGAGGCTGCGAACATCGTGACGGTGAACGTCAAGCGCGGCCAGGCCGACACCGCGAAGTCCTTCGTGGACGGTGCGGGCCCGCTGGTTCGCGTGGTGGAGACCGACGACGCGCCCAAGCTGTTCAAGGACATCCGGGGCGGCGACGCGTACTACATCAACAACGCGGGTCGCTGCTCGATCGGGTTCGCGGTGGAGGGCGGGTTCGTGTCCGCCGGTCACTGCGGCTCGCCCGGTGACTCGGTGGCCGGTGTCGACCGGACGCCGCTCGGCGAGTTCGAGGAGTCTTCCTTCCCCGGCAACGACTACTCCTGGGTGCGGTCGAACTCCTCGTGGACGCCGACGGCGAAGGTGAACCACTACGGCGGCGCCGACGTCATCGTCAGCGGTTCCACCGAGGCCGCGGTCGGTGCCTCGATCTGCCGTTCCGGCTCGACGACGGGCTGGCACTGCGGCACGGTCGGCGCGAAGAACCAGACCGTGAACTACCAGGAGGGCTCGGTCAGCGGACTCACCCGCACGAACGTGTGCGCGGAGCCCGGTGACTCGGGTGGCTCGTGGGTCAGCGGCACGCAGGCGCAGGGCGTCACGTCCGGCGGATCGGGCAACTGCACCAGCGGTGGCACGACGTTCTTCCAGCCGGTCAACGAGATCCTGTCCACGTACAACCTGACCCTGATCACGGGCTGAGGTTGATGAGGGGAGCTTTCATCAACCTCACGTTGATGAAAGCTCCCCTCATGAAGATCAGCCGTCCTGGTTCGCCAGCCACTTGTCGCGGTGGGCGTGCCAGCGTTCGAGCATGCTGGGCAGCTCGGAGTGCATGAACTGGAAGAACTCGAGCGACTCGCCGAGCCTGATCCCGGCTCTGGACTTCGCCCCGACGGCCGCGATGCCCTCCCGGAGGGTCTCCTCCCAGAGCTTCCACATCTGCTCCTTGCGGATCGAAGCCTCGTACCAGGCGTCGTCGCGCATCCGGTAGTAGTCACGCCGTGAGCCGGGCTCACGCTCGCGGGTGACCAGGTTGACCTGACTGAGGTAGCGCACCGCTCCGGACACCGCTGCTGGGCTGATCTGCAGCGACTCCGCGATCTCGGCCGCGTTGAGCCGTCCGGAGTCCGTGGCGAGCAGCGCGGCGAGAATGCGCGCGGGCATGCGGGCCATGCCTGCGTCGGCCATGGCGGCACCGAACCGTTCGACGAACTGGCTCACTGCCTGTTGGTCACGCTCTGTCACCTGTGTCACCGCCGCATCATCTCTTCCGCTCCCCCGAACGAGCAATATTTACGTACTTCACGAAGTTGTGAAAGAAGTGTAGCTTACGGCCATGACATACGCGATATCCGTGTCGGACCTGGTCAAGACCTTCGGTCCGACGCGTGCACTGGACGGGCTCGACCTGACCGTCCGGACCGGTGAGGTGCACGGCTTCCTCGGCCCCAACGGCGCGGGCAAGTCCACCACGATCCGGGTTCTGCTGGGCCTGCTGCGGGCCGACTCCGGCACCGCGCGGCTGCTCGACGGCGACCCGTGGCGGGACACCGCCGCGCTGCACCGCCGGCTCGCCTACGTCCCCGGCGACGTCAACCTCTGGCCGAACCTGACCGGTGGCGAGGTGATCGACCTGCTCGGCAGGCTGCGTGGCGGCCTGAACGAGAAGCGGCGCGCCGACCTGCTGGAGCGCTTCGAGCTCGACCCGCGCAAGAAGGGCCGCACCTACTCGAAGGGCAACCGGCAGAAGGTGGCGGTCGTCGCGGCGCTCTCGTCCGACGTCGAGCTGCTCGTGCTCGACGAGCCGACGTCCGGGCTGGACCCGTTGATGGAGGCCGTCTTCCAGGAGTGCATCAACGAGGAGCGCGAGCGCGGCCGCACCGTGCTGCTCTCCAGTCACATCCTGGCCGAGGTCGAGGCGCTGTGCGACCGGGTGAGCATCATCCGCACCGGCAAGATCGTCGAGACCGGCACGATGGCCGAGCTGCGGCACCTGACCCGCACCAGCATCGCCGCCGAGCTCGCGTCCCCGCCGAACGGCATCGCGAACCTGCCCGGCGTCCACGACCTGAAGGCCGAGGGCAACCGGGTCCGGTTCGAGGTCGACTCGGACAAGCTCGACGCCGTGCTCAAGCAGCTCGTCGACTCCGGCGTGCGCACGCTCACCAGCCAGCCGCCGACGCTCGAAGAGCTGTTCCTGCGCCACTACGAGGACGCGAAATGATCGGCACCTGGAACCTCGTGCGGCTCGCGCTGCGCCGCGACCGGATCATCCTGCCGGTCTGGATCATCGCGATCGTCGGCATCACGTTGTCCACGGCGACGGCGCTCGAGGAGCTCTACCCGGTGGGGCAGGCGAGGCAGCAGCTGTCGCTGACGGCCAACACCAACCCCGCGTTCCTCGCCATGCTCGGCCCGCTGCGCGACGCGCACACGCTCGGCGGCCTGCTCGCCTGGCGCTGGGGCCTGCTCGCGGCGCTCGCCGCGGGCGTGATGAGCATGCTGCTGGTCACCCGGCACACCCGTGCCGAGGAAGAGGCCGGACGGCTGGAGCTCATCGGCTCCACCGTCGTCGGCAGGCACGCGCCGCTCGCGGCCGCCGTCCTCACGGCGTTCGGGGCGAACGTCCTGATCGGCGGCCTGATCGTGGCCCTGCTGCTGGGCAAGGGCCTGCCCGCCGAGGGTGCGATCGCGTTCGCGTCGTCGATCACCGTGACCGGCTGGGCGTTCACCGCGGTCAGCGCGTTCACCGCGCAGCTGTCCGAGAACTCCCGCACCGCCAACAGCATGGCCGGTGCCGTCGTCGCGGGCACCTACCTGGTGCGCGCCGCCGGTGACTCGGCGGGGGACAGCGGCCCGACCTGGCTCACCTGGCTGTCGCCGCTCGGCTGGGCCGAGCAGGTGCACGCGTTCGCCGGTGACCGCTACTGGGTGTTCGCGCTTCCGCTCGCGCTCGTCGTCGTGCTGCTCACGACGTCCGCGGTGATCGTCACGAAGCGCGACGTCGGCCTCGGCCTGCTGCCGACCCGGCTCGGCTCCGCACGCGGCGCCCCGTCGCTGCGCAGCCCGTTCGGGCTGGCGTGGCGGCTGCAGCGCGGCTCGCTGATCGGCTGGACGGCCGGGTTGTTCCTCCTCGGCGTCGTCTACGGCAGCATCGCGCAGGCGGTCGGGGACATGGTCAACGACAACCCGTTGATGAAGAAGGTGATCAGCGCGATCGGCGGCTCGGGCGGCCTGATCGACATCTACCTGGCGACGATCTTCGGGATGATCGGCATGATCTCGTCGATCTACCTGGTGCAGGCCACCCTGCGGCTGCGCTCGGAGGAGACGTCGTTCCGCGCCGAGCCGCTGCTCGCGACTCCCGTGAGCAGGCCGGCGTGGGTGGCGAGCCACTTCCTGTTCGCGATCGTCGGCGGCGCGCTGGTGCTCGGGGCCGCAGGGCTCGGCGTCGGGCTCACGCACGGCCTGCGCGAGGGCGACGTCGGCGGCATCCTGCCGCGCATGCTCGGCGCGGCGCTGGCCCAGCTGCCCGCCGCGTGGGTCGTCGCCGGGATCGCGCTGGTGCTGTTCGGGCTGTTCCCGCAGCTCACCGGCGTGACCTGGGGCGTGCTCGGCGCGTGCCTGGTGCTGACCATGTTCGGGCCGGTGATGAAGCTGCCCCAGCTGCTGATGGACCTGTCGCCGTTCACGCATCTGCCGAAGCTGCCGGGCGCGACCTGGACGGCCGAGCCGCTGCTGTGGCTGGTCGGCGCGGCACTCGTGCTGGTGGCGGCCGGGTTCGCCGGGTTCCGGAGGCGCGACTTGACCACGTGACGTCGCGGTGAGAATCTGAAAGATCCCTTTCGAAAGGACTCTTTCAGATGACGCAGCCCCGTCGGATCCGCGACCTGGACGCGCTGAAGGCGCTGACGCACCCGCTGCGCGTCTCGCTGCTGGACCACTTGCTCGCCGTCGGACCGCAGACGGCGAGCGAGTGCGCGGAGGCGGTCGGCTCGTCGGCGTCGAACTGCAGCTGGCACCTGCGTCAGCTGGCCAAGTTCGGCTACGTGGAGCGGACCGACGGGACCGACGGGCGGGAACGGCCGTGGCGGTGCACGGAGGTCGGGTTCGAGATCGGCGGGTTCGACGACGACCCGGAGGTCCGCAGCCAGCAGGACGCGCTGATGGCGTTGCGGCTCAACGAGGACAACAAGCTCGTCCAGCGGTTCCTCGACGGGCACGAGAAGCTGCCCCGCGAGTGGCAGCTCGCCTCGACGATGCACGACTACACCGTGAACGTCACGGCCGAGGAGCTGGGCGGACTGCTCGGCATGATCGACGACATCCTGCGGCCGTTCCTCGTACCGGTGCGCGAGGACGCTCCTGAAGGCGCTCGACCCGCGCACGTCGGCATCAAGGCGTTCCCGAGATGAGCAGGGCGTTCGTCAGGCTGTGGATCGCCGGGTTCGTCTCGGAGATCGGCGACTGGCTGCTCCAGGTCGCCATGCCGATCTTCGTCTACCAGCTGACCGGCTCGGTCGGCGCGACCGCGACGACGTTCGTCGTGGCACTGCTGCCGAGCCTGGCCCTGTCGCCGCTCGCCGGCGTGCTCGCCGACCGCTGGGACCGGCGCAAGCTCATGATCGCGGTGAGCCTGCTGCAGGCCGCCGCGTTGCTGCCGCTGCTGCTGGTCGACGGGCCCGCGGACCTGGTGCTGGTCAACGTGGTCACGGCCGCGCAGGCCGGGCTGGCCGCACTCTTCGAACCGGCCAAGAACGCGTTGCTGCCGACGCTCGTGCCCGCCGACCGCCTCGCCGCGGCCAACGGGTTGATCGGGCTCAACAGCAACCTGGCCAGATTGATCGGCGCCTCGCTGGGCGGGATCGTGCTCGGCTACGCGGGGCTGCCGGGCGTGCTGCTCGCGGACGCCGCGTCGTTCGTGCTGGCCGTGCTGTTCCTGGTGCGCCCGTTCGGCGTGCCGCACGAGGCGCGGGTGCGTCCGCCGGTGTGGCGGGCGTGGCTCGAGGGCCTGCGGGAGATCAGGGATCGGCGGCCGCTGCGGCGGATGGTGGTGATCGTCGGCCTGATGGCGATGAGCCAGGGCATGTTCGTGGTGCTGTTCGTCGTGTTCGTGACCGAGCGGCTGGGCGGCGGTGCGGCGGAGACCGGTCTGCTGCGCGGCGTCCAGGCCGTCGGCGGGCTGCTCGGTGGGTTGCTGGTGGGGTTGGTGGCGCGGCGGCTGTCCGCGCGCCGGATGCTGGGCTGGGCGCTGGTGGTGTTCGGGCTCGTCGCCGCGGCCGGCTGGAACGCGCCGTGGTTCACGACGTTCTTCGGGTTCTTCCTGGCGTTGTTCGCGGTGGCCGGCGCACCGGGCGTGGTCGCGGGCGCGGGCATGCTGTCGGTGCTGCAGCAGGAGACCGCCGACGAGTCGCGCGGCCGGGTGCTGAGCAGCTTCTTCAGTCTGTACGACGGGTTTCAGGCACTCGGGATGGTGCTAGCGGCCGTCGTTCCGCTCGGTCTCACCGGTCTGCTCGACGTCCAGGCCGGCCTCTACGTGCTGGCCGGGCTTCTCGCGCTGCAGCACCGCTGGTGGCACGAGCACGAGCGCCGCGGCGGGAACGACGAACGCGGCGACGGTGCTGGCCTGGTAGAGCGGCACGAAGGCGAGCGGGGCGACCGCACCCCCGAGGAACCGGAGCGACTGCACCACTGACACCGCGCCACCCCGGTTGGCGCCGGTGCTGAGGACCAGCGTGTTGAGGCTGACGAGCACACCCTGGCTGCACGCGCCGGTCAACGCCCAGCACAGTCCCACCGCCACGAGCGACGGTGCCGTACCGATCGCCACCAGCAGACCCGCGCCCGCGAACGTCGCCCCGAGCACGCACGTTCGCGCCCCGAACCGGTCCACCGCGCGCCCGACGAACCGCGCGGCGAGGAACCCGGCGACACCGAACCCGGTGAGCAGGACACCGCGCTGACTCGCGCCGAGCCCGAACGCGTCGTCGAGCCGGAACGCCACGAGGAACCCGAGCCCGCCGAGGCAGCCCCAGCCGACGAAGGCGACCAGCGCCGCCCGGAGCGTCGTCGGCACGAACGCGCTGCGCAGGCTGGGCCGCTTCTCAGCCGCCTCGGTCCGCGGGACGCCCAGCACCGCCAGCGCCGTGGCGACCGCCGCCGCGCCCACGAACGCCCACCGCCACGACGCCTCCGCGACCAGCCCGCTCACCAGCGGAGCCGACGTCTGGCCCGCCGCCTGCATCGACGCGAACAGCCCCAGCGTGCGGCCGAGCCGTTCCTTGGGCACGATCGCCGCCAGCGCGCCCAGCAGCACCGGGGTGACGAAGGCGTTCGCCGCGCCCTGGACCGCCCTCAGTCCGATCAGGACCGGGAACGCCCACGAGACCGCGCACAGGATCGAGGCGGCCGCGTAGACCACGTAGGCGCCGCGGACCGTTCGTTGTGGACCCCAGCGCTGGGCCAGGGTGCCCGAGACGAGCAGCAGGCCCGCGAAGGGGAGGAGGTAGTAGGACAGCGTCGCCGCGGCCTCGCCTGCCGAGCGGTCGAAGTCCGCGCCGATCTCCGGGAGGATCGACGACGTCATCGCGCCGCCGAACGGGCCGAGGAAGCCGCCCGCGTACAGCCCGGCCCGCGCCAAACGCCCCTCTGCCAGGCGTCGAGGGTTCACCTACCCGAGCGTCCCGCGCCCACCCGGCCCACGCCCGCGCCGCCGCAGGTAGCGCTCGAACTCGGCGGCGATGTCGTCGCCGGAGGCTTCGGTGATCTGCAGCTCGGCGTCACCGCGCTCCTCGAGCGCGCGGACGTAGTTGCGCACGTCCTCGTCCTCGTCGGCCATCTCGGAGACGGTCCGCTCCCACTCCTCGGCCTGCTCGGGCAGCGCACCCAGCGGCACCTCGATGTCGAGGACCTCCTCGACCCGGTGCAGCAGCGCCAGCGTGGCCTTGGGGGAGGGCGGCTGCGACACGTAGTGCGGCACGGCCGCCCAGAACGAGATCGCCGGGATGCCCGCCTGCACGCATGCGTCCTGGAAGACGCCGACGATGCCCGTCGGGCCCTCGTACTTCGAGTGCTCCAGCCCGAACTTGGCGGCGGCCTCCGGGTCGTACGCGGTTCCGGTGACCGGGACGGGCCGGGTGTGCGGGGTGTCCATCAGCAGCGCGCCCAGAGTGACCACAGTGGTCACACCCAGCGCGTCGATGTGGCCGAGCAGTTCGGCCGCGAACTTGCGCCAGCGCATGTTCGGTTCGATGCCGTGCACGAGCACCACGTCCGAAGCGGAACCGGGCGGGCGGCAGACGGAGAGCCTGGTCGTCGGCCAGTCCACGCGGCGGGTCACGCCGTCGACCAGCCGCACCGTCGGGCGGGTGACCTGGAAGTCGTAGTAGTCGTCGGGGTCGATGTCCGCGAGCGGGGTGGCGTCCCACGTCAGCTGTAGATGCTCGATCGCGGTGCTGGCAGCGTCTCCAGCGTCGTTCCAGCCCTCGAACGCCGCCACCAAGATCGGGTTGGTGAGCGGTTCACGCGGGTGCGAGGGGGTTTGGGGTGCCTGGACCGGATCGTTCACTGCGCCAGACTAAGGCCTCCCGTCCTGGGGGCCCCGTAGGCTTGCCCCATGCCGGACCGCTTCATGGACGCCCTGGCCGCACGAGTGCTCGTCGCGGACGGCGCCATGGGGACGATGTTGCAGTCGGCTGACCTCACGCTCGACGACTTCGACGGGCTCGAGGGCTGCAACGAGATCCTCAACGTCACGCGCCCGGACGTCGTGAGAGACGTGCACCGCGGCTATCTGGAAGCCGGCGTGGACGCCGTCGAGACGAACACGTTCGGCGCGAACCTCGCCAACCTGGCCGAATACGACATTCCGGACCAGATCTTCCTCCTGTCCGAACGCGGTGCCGCACTGGCGCGCGAGGTGGCCGACGAGTTCAGCACGCCCGACCGGCCGCGGTTCGTGCTCGGCTCCGTCGGGCCGGGCACCAAGCTGCCGACGCTGGGCCACGCGCCGTTCGCGACCCTGCGCGACGCCTACGAACAGCAGGTCAAAGGCCTGCTGGTGGGCGGCGCGGACGCGGTGATCGTCGAGACGTCGCAGGACCTGCTGCAGACCAAGGCGTCGATCATCGGCGCCAAGCGGGCGATGGCCGCCGAGGGACAGCGGGTGCCGATCATCGCGCAGGTCACCGTCGAGACGACCGGCACGATGCTGCTCGGCTCGGAGATCGGCGCCGCGCTGAACGCGCTGGAACCGCTCGGCATCGACCTCATCGGCCTGAACTGCGCGACCGGGCCCGCCGAGATGAGCGAGCACCTGCGCCAGCTCGCCAAGCACTCCCGCGTGCCGCTGTCCGTGATGCCGAACGCCGGCCTGCCCGAGCTCGGCCCGCACGGCGCGGTGTACCCGCTCTCGCCGGAGGCGCTCGCCCAGGCGCTGGCGGGCTTCGTCACCGAGTTCGGCGCGCGGCTCGTCGGCGGGTGCTGCGGCACGACGGCCGAGCACCTGCGCCAGGTGGCCGAGGCCGTGCGCGACCTGCCCCGCGCGGACCGCAGGCCGCGGCCCGAACCCGGTGTCTCGTCGCTGTACCAGGCCGTTCCGTTCAAACAGGACGCGTCGGTGCTGATGATCGGCGAGCGGACGAACGCCAACGGCTCCAAGGCGTTCCGCGATGCGATGCTCGCCGAGCGCTGGGAGGACTGCATCGAGATCGCGCGCGACCAGACGCGCGAGGGCGCTCACCTGATCGACCTGTGCATCGACTACGTCGGCCGCGACGGTGTGGCGGACATGACGGCGCTGGCGTCTCGTCTGGCGACCGCGTCGACGCTCCCGATCGTGCTCGACTCGACCGAACCCGAGGTGCTGCGCGCCGGACTCGAGTGCCTCGGCGGGCGCTGCGCCGTCAACTCGGTGAACTACGAGGACGGCGACGGGCCGGACTCGCGCTTCCAGAAGATCATGCGGCTCGTGTCGGAGCACGGCGCGGCCGTGGTGGCGCTGTGCATCGACGAGGAGGGCCAGGCCCGCACCGCCCAGTGGAAGGTGCGCGTCGCGACCCGGCTGATCGACGACCTCGTGACGAACTGGGGCCTGCGGCACTCGGACGTCATCGTCGACTGCCTGACGTTCCCGATCTCCACCGGCCAGGAGGAGGTGCGCCGCGACGCGGTCGAGACGATCGAGGCGATCCGCGAGCTGAAGCGCCGTTTCCCCGACGTGCAAACGACTCTGGGACTGTCCAATGTGTCCTTCGGGCTGAACCCGGCCGCGCGGCAGGTGCTGAACTCGGTGTTCCTGCACGAGTGCGTCCAGGCCGGTCTGGACACCGCGATCGTGCACGCGTCGAAGATCGTGCCGATGGCGCGCATCCCGGACGAGCAGCGCGCGGTCGCGCTGGACCTGGTCTACGACCGCCGGCGTGAGGGCTACGACCCGCTGCAGCGGCTCATGGAGCTGTTCGAGGGCGTCACGACGTCGTCGAACAAGGCTTCCCGCGCACAGGAACTGGCCGCGCTGCCGCTGTTCGCACGGCTGGAGCGGCGGATCGTCGACGGCGAGCGCAACGGTCTCGAAGCGGACCTCGACGCGGCGCTCGAGGAGCGTCCGGCGTTGCAGATCATCAACGACACGCTGCTCGCGGGCATGAAGACCGTCGGCGAGCTGTTCGGCTCCGGGCAGATGCAGCTGCCGTTCGTGCTCCAGTCCGCTGAGGTCATGAAGACCGCGGTCGCGCACCTCGAGCCGCACATGGAGCGCGCCGACGACGGTGGCAAGGGCCGGATCGTGCTCGCCACGGTGAAGGGCGACGTCCACGACATCGGCAAGAACCTCGTGGACATCATCCTGTCCAACAACGGCTACGAGGTCGTGAACATCGGCATCAAGCAGCCGATCACCACGATCCTGGAAGCGGCCGAGGAACATCGCGCGGACGCCATCGGCATGTCCGGCCTGCTGGTGAAGTCGACCGTGATCATGAAGGAGAACCTGGAGGAGATGAACTCGCGCGGTGTCGCCGCGCGGTGGCCCGTTCTCCTCGGCGGCGCCGCTCTGACCAGGGCCTACGTCGAGAACGACCTGACCGAGATGTACCTCGGCGACGTCCGCTACGCCCGTGACGCGTTCGAGGGCCTGCGGCTGATGGACGCGATCATGGCGGCCAAGCGCGGCGAGACACCGCACGCCGACCAGGAGTCTCTCGCGAAGGCCGCCGAGCGCAAGGCGCGCCGGGAACGCTCGTTGCGGATCGCGGCCGCCCGCAAGGAGGCCCAGCCGGAGCCGGTGCCGATCTCCCGGTCCGACGTGGCCGCGGACAACCCGGTCCCGGTGCCGCCGTTCTGGGGCAGCCGGGTGGTCAAGGGCATCCCGGTCGCGGACTACTCGGCGCTGCTCGACGAGCGCGCCACGTTCATGGGCCAGTGGGGCTTGAAAGGCTCGCGGGGCGGCGGCCCGACGTACGACGAGCTCGTCGAGACCGAGGGACGGCCCCGGCTGCGCTACTGGATGGATCGCCTTGCCACGGAAGGGGTTCTGGCGCACGCGGCCGTCGTGTACGGCTACTTCCCGTGCGTCTCCGACGGCTCGGACCTGATCATCCTGAAGGAGCCGTCGCCGGACGCGTCCGAGTGGTTCCGGTTCACGTTCCCGCGTCAGAAGCGGGACCGTCGGCTGTGCCTGGCGGACTTCTGGCGGCCGCGTTCGTCAGGCGAGGTGGACGTGATCGCGTTTCACCTCGTGACGATGGGGCAGCCGATCGCGGACTACGCCAACGAGCTGTTCGCGAAGAACTCCTACCGCGAGTACCTGGAGGTGCACGGCCTCGGCGTGCAGCTCACCGAGGCGCTCGCCGAGTACTGGCACAAGCGGATCCGCGAGGAGCTGACCTGGCCGTCCGGCGGGTCGGTTGCCGCCGAGGACCCGGCGGACGTGGAGGAGTTCTTCAAGCTCGGCTACCGCGGTGCGCGGTACTCGTTCGGCTACGGCGCCTGTCCCGAGATGGAGGACCGGGCACGCATCGTCGAGCTGCTGGAGCCTTCGCGGATCGGGGTGGCGTTGTCGGAGGAGCTGCAGCTGCACCCGGAGCAGTCCACGGACGCCTTCGTGGCGCACCACCCCGAAGCCAAGTACTTCAACGTGTGACCCCCATGCGGCACCGGAATTCGTCGGTGCTGGCGGGGAGAATGAAAGCAGGGGGACCCCTGGGCGGGGACGCCTGCGAAAGCGCGCGACGTGACGTGGATGGCGCGGCTGAGCTGTTCGTCACCGGAGAAGCCCTGGTGGCGGCCTCAGGCCGTAAGTTGGACGGGTAGCCGTCAACTGATCGAGGAGTGCTCGTGGGTCGCCCTGCCGCCGTGTTGTGGGACATGGACGGAACGCTGCTCGACTCGGAGAAGCTGTGGGACATCCCGCTCTACGAGTACGCCGAGAAGCTCGGCGGCGAGCTGTCGCTGAAGACCCGGCAGGCGATGGTCGGCACCAACGTGCCGACGACGCTGTCGCTGCTGTTCGGTGAGGTCGGGGTCACGCCGACCCAGGACGACCTGAGCGACGCGGCCGCGTGGATCCTGCGGCGTACGGAAGAGGTGTTCCGGTCCGGCCTCGTGTTCCGGCCGGGCGCGCAGGAGGCGCTGCGATCCGTGCGCGCGTCCGGCGTGCCCATGGCGCTCGTGACGTCGACCGACCGGGCGCTCACCGAGATCTGCCTCGACACGATCGGGCGCGAGCTGTTCGACGTGACCGTGTGCGGCGACGAGGTGTCCGGGCTCAACAAGCCGCTGCCCGAGCCGTACCTGCGGGCCGCGCGGCTGCTCGGTGCCGACGCCGAGCGGTGCGTCGCGATCGAGGACTCGCCAACCGGTGTCGCCTCGGCCGTGGCGGCCGGGTGCACGGTGCTCGTCATCCCGTGCGACGTGCCGGTGGACGCGGGCGAGCGCCGCGTGTTCCGGTCCTCGCTGGAGGGCGTGGAACTCGCGACGCTCGCCGACTTGCTGAACTAGACGGTTCGCCGAACTAGGCGGCCGCTGAGGCCTTCACCTCGGTCTTGCGGGTGGCGGGGTCGACCAGCAGGCCGAACACCACGCCGATGCCGACGTACAACGTGGCCGTCTGCGCCAGTGACGACAGGCGGAACTGCCACAGCACGGCGACCGGCATGTCCGCCGGGATGGCGTCCGGCGGCGCCGGGAACGCCAGCAGCACCACGGCCGTCGCCGCGACCGCGGCCAGCAGCACCGCGGTGGTGCGGCCGGGCGCCGTGAGGTGGGTCAGCCGCGACGCCAGCCAGCTGGCGCCGTAGACGATCAGCAGACCCGCGGCGATCACGCCGAGGTACAGGACCGTCCGGTAGTTGACCGTCTCCGGGTCACCCACCGCTGGCGGGTTCGCCGGGTACTTCACCCACGGCAGGAACGCTGCCGCCCCGAACACCGCGACCGCGAGCGTGAGGCTGCGGTGGAACGGTGTGCCGTCGGCGAACCAGCGGCGGGCCATGGCGTACGCGGTCGCGAACACCAGGCCGATCGCCAGTCCGACGATGACCGCGGCCAGCACCCCGCCCAGTACCTGCATGGGGCGGCTGACCAGCGCTTCCTCGTGCGAGTGACCAGCGCCCTCGGTGGCGGCGCGGGACTCCTCGACGAGCAGCGCGGCGCGGATCGGGATCTCGGTCACGAAGAGACCGACGAGGCCCGAAGCGAGCCCGGCGATCCCTCCTGCCGCGAGTCCGCGCAGCGCGAGGCCCTGATAAGTGGTCGTCATGCCGGGGCGCCCTAGTGGCACGGGACGCCGAGCGCGTGCCGGCCGTCGTGGAAGAACTCGTGGAGCGTTTCAGAAGCGGCGCCGAGTGCGAGGCCGTTCTCCTGCAGCACCAAGTAGGTGATCAGGAGTCCGAGCAGTGCGACGGCGAACGCCCACCTCGGTACCTGGACGGCGGACAGATGGGCAGCGGGGCTCGTCATGACGGGCTCCTCCATACCTCGTGGAAGGTGAACTTTTCAGCGCCGCAGCCGGTCTCCTGACTCCCGGATCAACGCTGCCCCGCGTCTTCCCAGCCCCGAGGTGGGACCAGTGACGTGCTCGGCGGGGTTCGCTTCCCGGTCACAGTGGCGAGGACCGCGCCGGATTTTCACCGGCTTCCCGTCACTGCGGCGGTGGAACCGTAAGTGCATTTGCCACCTGTGCACAACCGGCCATCCGAGTTGTCGCGTTCGTCACTTCGCGAGTGGACAGTCGCCGCAGGTCCCGCCACCTTGCAGGCGGTAGTAAAGGCAACAACTCCGACGCCGGAACGTGACCTCGCCGGGAAACGGGAGGAATTCTCCGGTTCCGGCGAACGGTGGATTCGCGAGCATCTGTTCGCCGCGCGCTTCCGCTTCTTCCGCGGTGAGCGCACCCGTGCGGCTCATCGTGCGCAGCGCACCCGCAATCGCTGACGCCGCGTTACCCCAGAGCAGTCCACGTGCGACTGGAACGATCTCCCTGATGGCCTCGACAACACCGTTGAGCGCGTCGGAGATGCCCGGTCCCGCTCCCGGCACGTCGAGGCGCACGCTGAGTCCGTTCGCGTTGTCGTAGTGCCACCACAGGTTTTCCGGCCGAACGTCCGGCGTGATTCCGTCGAGCGTCGACGTCGCCGTCAGCGGGCAGAGCAACCGCGCGGTGTAGCTGAGGAAGAACAACGACGCGGCGACCCGCGGCTCGTTCGTCCGATAACGGTCGGCGATCGTGCCGATCGTTTCCTTCAGCGCGGGTCCTTCGAGCAATGCCGTTCCCGGCAGCCACGTCTCGTCGGGGCGGCCGACGTCGAGCACGAAGAAGGGGCTGATGCCGCGTACCCGGCGCAGCGTCGCGAGCACATCGGCGAATTCGGACACGTGGCCGAAGTTACTAGGTGTATCTGCCCGCGCGCGTCGCACCTCTGACCTGGTGAGGGAAAGCTCATCCGGGGGGATGATGACGATGTTCGCCGAACTGACCGCAGATTTCTGGCGCTGCACCGCCGAGCGCGCGGTGCGCACGTTCCTGCAGACGCTCGTCGCCGTGCTCGGCGCGGGAGGCATCGGACTGCTCGACGCGCCGTGGGTGACCGCGCTGTCGACATCCGGGATGGCGGCGCTGCTGAGCGTGCTCAACGCTGTGGTCGCCGCTCCGATCGGCACGCCGAACTCGCCGAGCGTCCTGAGGCCGCGTTCACGCGTCGGCGTCTGAGGTCGGTTCTCGCGGCCGGCGGTGAGGTCAGTCGCCTTGCGGGAACGGCACCTTGACCGGGCGCACGGGGATGCAGGTGGCGACGGGCTTGCCGTCGCGGGTCACGAGGACGCTCTCGCCGTTCTCGACGATGTCGAGCAGGGAGTGCAGGTCGCGGGACGCCTCGGACTCGGTCATTGACCTCATGGGGCGTCAGGCTGTCAGACTCGTTGTGCCGCAACCAGTTCGTTCACTCGATTCAGTGAGCGTCAGATTCGGCCGGTCGCGACCTGGTGCTCGGCGAGTGCGCGCACGCGCCTGCGGACGGAGGTGTCCTTCCGGGGCGCCAGGAACTGGGCCAGCGAGAACAGGTCCAGCTCACGGCCCCGCTGGACCGCTTCGTCGTCCGCTCCAGCGCCTTCGCGGACGCCCAGCGCGAACGGCGTCGGCGGCTCGTCGCGCGGTTCGAAGCGCAGCAGGTTGCCGAGGTCGGTCTCGCGCGGGCCGGCGAACGTGAACTCCCAGTCGAGCAGTGCCGCGACCGCGCCGTCCGGCCTGAGCAGCACGTTCTTCGGGTTGAGGTCGCCGTGCACGCGCACCGGGGCGGTCACCAGGCCGACCTCGTGCGCTCGTGCCAGTTCCGCCCATCCGGGTGGTGCGTCGGTCGCCCCGGCGACCAGTTCGGCGAGCATCTCGGTGCCCGCCGCGGGCCAGGGCGTGACGTGCCAGCCCCGGTTCCAGGTGAGCTCGCCCGCTGCCTCACGCCTGCGCTCGGTGACCTTCCGGATGAGCTCGCCGAGCGTCCGGCCCAGCGCGCGGTCCTGGGGCACCAGATCCGCGCGCACACCGTCCACCCAGGACAGCACCGCGCGTTCTCCCGCCGCGGCAAGGACTTCCGGCACCGGGATGCCGTCTTTCCCGGCTTCCTCGATGGCCGCGAGCTCGAGCTGTGCGGCACCGGGCCTGGTCCACCGGCGCAGCACCACCCGGTTGTTCACCCGGAACACCTCGTTGACGAACCCGCCGGACACCGGTTCGACCGTTTCCACGCGTGTGATGCCCGCGACCCGCAGGAGTTCGACGTCCACGGGCTGGAACACAGTGCCCACGTTGCAAGCCGCCGTTCGGAGGATGGGAGGATGCGGAGCCGTGAAGACCTTCGACGAGTTGTTCGCCGAACTCAGCGACCGCGCCCGCACCAAGCCAGAAGGATCCGGCACCGTTGTAGCACTGGAGGCCGGCGTCCACGCGCAGGGCAAGAAGGTGCTCGAGGAAGCCGGCGAGGTGTGGATCGCCGCGGAGCATGAGAGCGACGAACGGCTGGCGGAGGAGATCTCGCAGCTGCTGTACCGGCTGCAGGTCCTCATGCTGGGCCGCGGGCTGACCCTGGACGACGTCTACAAGTACCTGTGACTGGAGACCGGACCATGCTGCGCGTAGCAGTCCCCAACAAGGGCGCGCTCGCCGAACGCGCCTCCGCGATGCTGACCGAGGCGGGCTACCGCCAGCGTCACGAGCCGCGCGACCTCACCGTGCTCGACCCCGCCAACGACGTCGAGTTCTTCTTCCTGCGCCCCAAGGACATCGCGATCTACGTGGCGTCCGGCGACCTGGACCTCGGCATCACCGGCCGCGACCTCGCCGAGGACTCCGGCGCCGACGAGAACGGCGACGCCGTCCAGGAGATGCTGGCACTCGGCTTCGGCGGCTCCACCTTCCGCTACGCCGGCCCGCGCGGCACGGACTGGCAGATCTCCGACCTCGAGGGCAAGCGCCTCGCCACCGCGTACCCGAAGCTCGTCGGCAAGGACCTCCGCCGTCGCGGCATCACCGCCAAGGTGATCCGCCTCGACGGCGCCGTCGAGATCTCCATCCAGCTCGGCGTGGCCGACCTGATCGCCGACGTCGTCGGCTCCGGCCGGACCCTGCGCCAGCACGACCTGGTGCCGTTCGGCGAGCCGATCTGCAATTCCGAGGCCGTGCTCGTGCACCGGCGCGGATCCGAGGAGTCGGCGGCCAAGCTGCAGCTCAAGGCCCGGTTGCAGGGTGTCGTGTTCGCGCAGCAGTACCTGATGATCGACTACGACTGCCCCCGGTCGCTGCTCGAGAAGGCCATCGCGTTGACGCCTGGGCTCGAGTCGCCGACCGTCGCGCCGCTGGCGCACGAGGACTGGGTGGCCGTGCGGTCCATGGTGCCGCGCAAGGACGCGAACCAGACGATGGACGAGCTGGCCGCACTGGGCGCCAAGGCAGTGCTCGCGTCGGACATCAGGTTCTGCCGCCTGTAAGTGAGCTAGGCGTTCAAGAGGTGCTGCACTTCGGCGTCGTCGAGTTGGTGGAAGCGTTCGTACCACCGGCTGACGGCGCCGAAGTTGCGCAGGGTGTGCACGGCGACGACCTCGTCGGTGAACGTCCGCACGGACTCGGCCGCGGCCACCGGCACGGCGAGCACGATCCGGGCCGGAGCGTGGCTGCGCACCCATTCGAGCGCGGCCCGCGCGGTGACACCGGTGGCGAGCCCGTCGTCGACGACGATGACGTCCCGGTCGGTGAGCTTCAGCGGTTCGCGGTCGGCGCGGTAGAGCCGGGTGCGGCGCTGGGCCTCGGCGCGTTCGCGTTCGCAGTGCGCGCGGAGACCGGACCTGGTCAGGCCGAGTGCGCGGAGCGCGCGTTCGTCGTAGATCGGGTCGCCGTCCGCGGTGACCGCGCCGATGCCGTACTCGGGGTGGCCCGGCACACCGATCTTGCGGGCGACCACGACGTCCAGCTCGCCCTTGACCGCCTCGGCGACCTCGGTGGCGACCGGCACGCCGCCGCGCGGGAGGCCGAGCACGATCGGATCCGACCAGTGCCGCTGGGCGAGCAGCTCACCCAGCGCGCGGCCCGCCTCGGTGCGATCGACGAACCTCATCGCTGCGCACTCACCGTCCCGGCCGCGCCGGCGTCACCCACGTTCGTGTTGCGGG
Organism: Lentzea tibetensis; assembly: GCF_007845675.1. Lineage (GTDB taxonomy): Bacteria > Actinomycetota > Actinomycetes > Mycobacteriales > Pseudonocardiaceae > Lentzea > Lentzea tibetensis. The sequence continues at coordinate 29,122 of NZ_VOBR01000048.1, forward strand.
CCCACGCCACGGCCTTCGTGCACCCACGGTACGTCCGCGCCAGTCTGTCGGTCACCCGGAACGGCTACCCCTTTCCCGCACGAACAACGCCTGGGCGGTCCGGCCGACCGGCCCGGTCTCGTCGTGCAGGACGCTCGCCGCGACACCCACGCCGTCCGGCCCGATGACGGTGTTCGCCTCCAGCGCGAACCACTCGCCGGTCGGCTGGCGGAACAGGTGCACCGACAGATCCGTGTTGATGGAGAACCACTTGCGGATGTCCAGCCTGCTCGACACCCCGCTCGCCGAGTCCGCGATCGCGAACAGCTTCTGCAGCGGCGACGCCTGCTCACCGTCGACGGTCTCGACCTTCGGCCGTCCCCACACGGTCGCGTCGCCGGGCGTGAAGATGCCGCCGCCGCGCAACGCCAGCCACTCGACAGCCGCGAGGTAGCCGCCGCCCCAGCCTTCCGGGACGCGCATGGGCTCGGCCGCGTCCGGCGGGTCCACACGCGGTGGGGCACCGGCGCGCACGGCCTCGGTGTCACTCGTGACGATGCGCCACGCCTTCGCCGCCAGCACCGCGCGACCCTCGTACCGCAGCTCGCCGCGCAGCAGCTCGACGCTGCGCCCCGGCCGTTCCACCTCGGCGTGCACCTCGAGCTCGGCGACCGGCACCGGGCCGAGCACCTCGAACGTCACCCGCGCCAGGTGCGCGTCCTCGCGCGGCGCGGTGCGCTCGAACTCGCGGACGAGCAGCGCGCTCGGCGGGCCGAGGTGCTGGCTCTCGGCGTTCCACGGACCCACCGTGTGCTGGGTGCTCCGGTACCGGTTTTCCCCCGCGGGGATGAAGAACGCGCCCATCAGTCCGCCCTGTCCAGGATCGTCTCGTCCTCGTCCGGCTCCGGCCAGCCGGGGTACGGCGGGGGAGTGCCGTCGAACTCCGGGCAGAGCGCCTTGTGGTCGCAGTAGTCGCACAGCCTGCTCTTGCTCGGCCGGAAGTCACCGGTCGGCGCGGCCCGCATGATCGCAGCCCAGATCGCTTCGAGCGTCCGCTCGAACCGCTTCAGCTCGGCCTCGTCCGGCTGGTACGCCAGCGCCTGCCGGTCGGCCAGGTACATCAGCCGCAGCTGCCGCGGCACCTCGCCGCGCAGCCGCCACAGCACCAGCGCGTAGAACTTCATCTGGAACAGCGCCTTGGCCTCGTTGACCTCGCGCGGCGCCGCCCCGGTCTTGTAGTCGACGACGCGGATCTCACCTGTCGGCGCGACGTCCACCCGGTCGATGTACCCGCGCAGCAGCACACCCGATGGCAGCTCCGACTCGACCAGCAGCTCCCGCGACTCCGGCTCCAGCCTGCGCGGGTCCTCCAGGCCGAAGTAGCCGTCCAGCAGCGACTCCGCGGACCTCAGCCACTCCGCTTCCTCCTCGGCGCCGTCCGCGAAGAGGCCTGCGAACTCAGGGCGTTCCGCCTTCACCCGCGTCCACGCCGGACTCAGCAGAGCTTTCGCCTGATCCGGCATCCGTTCCTGGGCGGGCAGGCCGAAGAGGTCCTCCAGCACGGCGTGCACGACCGTGCCGCGCACCTGCGCCTTGGTCGGCTTCTCGGGGAGACGGTCGACGGCGCGGAAGCGGTAGAGCAGCGGGCACTGCTTGAAGTCACCAGCGCGCGAGGGGGAGAGCGCAGGTCTGCGCACAGGCCTCTGAGCCGTCACGGGTGGATCTTGGTGCAGTGGTTCCGCCATGACTCGAAAGGTTAGGCGAGGGGTCTGACAGTCTTGGACGCCGCGCCGCCTCGCTCGGCTTCGCGCACACCTCGCGAGGTCGCGTCGGTCGTCCGGACGCCCGGTCTCGTCGGAATCGGCGAAGCCCATTTCGGCGAGAGCGAGTGGCCGGACGACCGACTTCCCGGCGACCTCGCCGCCGTCTGCGGAGCAGCGGCCATCCAACACCGCATCCCTACACCCGTACGCCTAGGCTCAGCGGGTGGCCACAACGGGTAGTTGGCGGCGGCAGGTCGACCGAGAAGGCGGGCTGCTGCTGTTCCGCGCTGCCGGTGTCCCGGTGCTGCTGGCCCCGAGCTGGTGGCTGGGCAGCGCCGTGGTGGTCGCGCTCTACGCACCGCTGGTCGACGACCTGGCCCCCGGAACCCCGCCGCTGGTCGGCCTCCTGCTGGCCGTCAGCTTCGCGATCTTCCTCGGGCTGAGCGTCCTGGCGCACGAGCTCGGGCACTGCGTGGCGGCGATGAGACTGGGCCTCCCGGTCCGCAGACTCCGGCTGTTCCTGCTGGGCGGCATCTCGGAAGTCATGCGCAACCCCGCCAAACCAGGTCACGAGGGCGTGGTCGCCGGCGCGGGTCCGGCCGTGTCGGTGGTGCTGGCCATGTTGTTCGGCGCGGCGGCGATGGTCATGGAGCCCAGCAACGTCATCTGGCTGCTCGTGGCGCAGATCGCGGCGGCCAACCTGGCGGTGGCGGTGTTCAACCTCCTCCCCGGACTCCCGCTGGACGGCGGGCGCATCCTCAGGGCGGGCGTCTGGGCGGTCACCGGCCATCGGGGCACGGGTACCCGTGCGGCGGTGGTGGGCGGCGTGCTCGTGGCGGCCGCGCTCGTGCTGTGGGCGTTGCTCGGCATCGCGGAAGGCACCGAGGACCGCTGGCTGCGCTTCGGCGTGTGCCTGCTGACGGCGTGGTTCGTGTTCGCGGGCGCACGCGGTGAGCTGGCCGCCGAGCACCGGCGAACCTGGCCGGAGGGCGTGCTGCTCTCCGACCTCACCAGGCCCGTGCTCCAACTCCCCGCGGAGAGCCCGGTCGCGGACGCGCTCAGCACGTCGGCCGGTCGCGGCGTGGTGCTGGTGCGCGCGGACGGCGTGGCGGCGGGACTGCTGGACACCGAGGCGGCACGACGGCTCGCGGTGAACTCGCCGTTCGCACCCGCCGAGCAGGCCGCCGAGCCGATCCGGCCGGAAACGGTGCTGCTGGAGGACGAACCGGGCGACGAGATCGTCGAACGCGTGCAGGGCACGGCGGCGTGGCAGTTCCTCGTGGTCGACCTGGACGGGCGTCCGGCGGGCGTGCTGCACCGCGAGGACCTCAAGCGGGCCATCGAAAACTCCGGCCGCTGACGGGGCTGACCACGGCGTCTGCGACCATCGCGCGGTGAATAGCGCAAGTGGCCCGTTCCGTCCGGGCGATCGGGTGCAGCTGACCGACCCCAAGGGACGGCACTACACCGTGGTTCTGGAACCGGGCAAGGAGTACCACACCCACCGGGGTGCGATCCCGCACGACCTGCTGATCGGGCAGCCGGAGGGGTCGGTCGTCGCGTCCGTCGGCGGCACGAACTTCCTGGCGCTCCGCCCGCTGCTGCCGGACTACATCCTCTCGATGCCGCGCGGCGCGCAGGTGATCTACCCCAAGGACTCCGCGCAGATCGTGATGTACGGCGACATCTTCCCCGGCGCGCGGGTGCTGGAGGCGGGCGCCGGATCGGGCGCGCTGACCTGCTCGCTGCTGCGCGCGGTGGGGGAGAAGGGCAGCGTCCAGTCCTACGAGGTGCGGCAGGACCACGCCGACCACGCCATCCGCAACGTCGAGCAGTTCTTCGGCGAACGGCCGGGCAACTGGGACCTCACCGTCGCGGACGTGAAGCAGCACGAGGGCGAGGTCGACCGGGTCATCCTCGACATGCTCTCGCCGTGGGAGGTGCTGCCGACCATCTCGAAGAACCTGATCCCCGGCGGCGTCCTCGTCGTCTACGTGGCGACGACGACGCAGCTCTCGGTCGTCACCGAGGCGCTGCGCGAGCAGACCTGCTGGACCGAGCCGCACGCGTGGGAGACGCTCGTCCGCCCCTGGCACGTGGTCGGGCTCGCCGTGCGCCCCGAGCACCGGATGATCGGGCACACCGCGTTCCTGCTGACCACCCGCAAGCTGGCGGACGGCGTCGTGGCGCCGCGGCCGCAGCGCCGTCCCAGCAAGGGCTGAGCGTCAGGCGCCGGTCAGGTAGCGGTTGTCGCAGAGCTGCCAGTCGCCGCCGGACTTCTTCCAGGTGTAGGTGACGTCCTGGTTGATCTTGCGCTCGCCGAGGTTGCCTTCGACGTGCATGGTGACCTCGGCGGAGTCGCCCGACTCCGTCACGGACTTGACCGTGGCCTTGGTCGACGTGTTCTGCTTGATCTTGTCCAGCTCGGCCTTGGTCCTCGGGTCCTTGTTGACCGCTTCCAGTGACTGCTCGACCTTCGTGCGGATGTCGGGGCAGATCATGGACATGTACTTGGCCTCGTCCTTGGCGCTCACCGCCGCGGCGTACTCCTCGGCGGCTGCCTTGGCGCCACCGCCCCCGAAGTACATCAGGGCCGCGACGGCACCCCCCACGAGCACCAGCACACCGGCGATGACACCGATGATCAGGCCGGTCTTGCTCTTCTTCGGCAGCGGAGGGCCGTAGCCGTAGGGCTGCTGCGGGCCGCCGTATCCAGGAGGCGGCTGCTGCCCGTAACCCTGCTGCTGGCCGTAACCCTGCTGCCCGTAGCCCGGCTGTTGCCCATAGCCCTGCTGCTGCCCGTATCCGGGCTGCTGGCCGTACGGGTCGGGCTGGCCGTAGCCCGGCTGGGGTGGCTGCTGCCCGTGCGGTCCCGGCTGACCGGGCTGCTGCCCGTACGGTCCCTGGGGCCCAGCGCCTGGGGGACCCGGAGGCTGTGGGGGGTACGTCATGCCGCCCACCGTGCCCTAACTCATCCCGATTTGCCCAGTGAATCGGGACACGCAAAAGAGGCCCGGCCGATCGGCCGGGCCCCTGGGCGCACTACTTGACCTTGATGTCCTCCGGCCGCATGCAGTACTTCCAGTCGCCGGACTCCTTCTTGAACTTGATGTCCAGCGTCGACTCCTGCTTCTTGCCCACGACCGTGATCTCGTACTTCACGTTCGCGGTCGCCGTGTCGCCCGAGACCGTGACGTTGTTGACCGTCACGGTCGGGGCAGGCGTGTTCTTCGAGAGCTCCTCGGCCCTGCGCTGGAGCTCGGGGTCGACCGACACGGTCGGCTTTCGCTCGAGCGCGTCCAGCACCTCCTTGCACGTCAAGGACTTGAGCTTGCTCTCGTTCTTGCTGCGCATCGCGCTGTAGAACTCGTCGACCGCCTCCTTGGCGTCGGCGTCGCCGCCGCTGTCACCGGAGTTCGAGTTCGTGTTGGTGTTGCCGCTGTTGCCCGACGCGCTGTTGCTCGAACCGCCGCCGCTCGAACCCGACATGGCCGCGATGCCGACGATCACGCCCACCAGCACGAGCACGCCGGCGATGACGCCCACGACCACGCCCGTGTTGTTCTTCTTGGGCGGCGGGCCGTAGCCGTAGGGCGGCTGCGGGCCCCCGTACCCCGGCGGCGGCTGCTGGCCGTACGGACCGGGCTGGCCAGGCTGGCCGTAAGGCGGCTGCTGGCCGTATCCCTGCTGCGGTGGCTGACCATAGGGCCCCGGCTGCTGGGGCTGTTGGCCATGAGGCTGCTGCCCGTATCCGGGCGGCGGCTGCTGGCCGTACGGGCCCGGCTGCTGTGGCGGGTAGGTCATCTGCTTTCCCCCGATGTGGTGTCCTGGTACTGATAACGATTGAGCCACCCTGGCGTCACCGGACGGCTGTTCGTGGCCGGTGGGCCGGATGCGCGGCCAAAACCACCCGGTTGGCCGCACGGTCGCTGACCGTACTGGCCCCGCTCCCCGCCGTGTCGCGGACCCGTCGGAGATGTCCGGATCGCTGTGGGTGACGAGCACCAGGCCCGGTGGTGGTCCACTCTGTGAGAACTAGGTGAATTCCGCCCCGAACCCCCAGGCCCGGACCGATACGTCCGCTTCGTCGCGGTCGCTCTGCGTGGGGATCAGTCCGCCCCGGTGGGACTGACATCGGATCTCCCGGCACTTCTCGCAGGTCGCGGGCGTGTTACGAGATCGACACGGCGACGCCGGTTACGAGACGCACCGTAGTGGGTAGGCGGTGGCTCCCGACACCGAGATGGAGCAGTTCACCCTCCAGCCGGGGGGAATCTTGCGTCACACGCCCGAAGATGATGTTGTGGGTGGCCCATTTTGTCGGTGATCGCCGGTACCGTAACTGGTACGAACACGGGAGGAGGGTGCCGACATGCAGCACGGTCATCCCGGCAGCCAGCCTGACGAGGGCGGCGAGCTGAACCAGGGCAACAATTCTGAGCTGACAGCGCAGATCAGGTTCCTCGAGGACGAGATCGCGCTGCTGCGCCGCAAGTTGACGGAATCCCCGCGGCACGTCCGCTTGCTGGAGCAGCGGTTGGCTGAGGCGTCCGAGCGCGTCAGCCAGCTGACCGAGCGCAACACGAAGCTCATAGACACCCTCCGCGAAGCACGAAGCCAGTTGCTGGCGTTGCGTGAGGAGGTCGACCGGCTGGCCCAGCCACCCAGCGGGTACGGCGTCTTCATGGCGCGCTTCGAAGACGGCACAGTGGACGTGTTCACGTCCGGCCGTCGGATGCGCGTCGCCGTTTCCCCGGCGGTGGAGGCCGAGAAGCTCTCCTTCGGTCAGTCGGTGCGTCTCAACGAGGCGCTCACGGTGGTCGAGGGCGGTGGCTTCGAACGCTCCGGTGAGGTCTGCGCGCTGCGCGAAGTCCTCACAGACGACGACGACACGATCGCGCGGGCGCTCGTGGTCGGGCACGCGGACGAGGAGAGAGTGGTCTGGCTCGCCCAGCCGCTGCTCGAGTCGCCGCTCAAGCCCGGCGACTCGTTGCTCGTCGACACCAAAGCGGGCTTCGCGTACGAGCGCGTGCCGAAGGCCGAGGTCGAGGACCTCGTGCTGGAGGAGGTGCCCGACATCGACTACAGCGACATCGGTGGCCTCGCCCGGCAGATCGAGCAGATCCGCGACGCGGTCGAGCTGCCGTTCCTGCACGCCGACCTGTTCCGCGAGTACGAGTTGCGGCCGCCCAAGGGCGTCCTGCTGTACGGCCCTCCCGGCTGCGGCAAGACGCTGATCGCCAAGGCGGTGGCGAACTCACTGGCCAAGAAGGTGCTCGAAGCCCGTGGCGAGAGCAACAAGCAGGCCAAGTCCTACTTCCTGAACATCAAGGGCCCCGAGCTGCTCAACAAGTTCGTGGGCGAGACCGAGCGGCACATCCGGCTCATCTTCCAGCGGGCGCGCGAGAAGGCGTCCGAAGGCACCCCGGTGATCGTGTTCTTCGACGAGATGGACTCGATCTTCCGCACCCGCGGCTCCGGTGTGTCGTCCGACGTCGAGACGACGATCGTGCCCCAGCTGCTGTCGGAGATCGACGGCGTCGAAGGCCTCGAGAACGTCATCGTCATCGGCGCGTCCAACCGCGAGGACATGATCGACCCGGCGATCCTGCGGCCAGGCCGCCTCGACGTGAAGATCAAGATCGAGCGGCCGGACGCCGAAGGTGCGAAGGACATCTTCACCAAGTACCTGACGCAGACGCTCCCGCTGCACGCCGACGACCTCGCCGAGTTCGGCGGGGACCCGAAGGCCTGCATCGAGGGCATGGTGCAGCACACCGTCGAGCGCATGTACGAGGAGTCCGAGGAGAACCGCTTCCTGGAGGTCACCTACGCCAACGGTGACAAGGAGGTCCTGTACTTCAGGGACTTCAACTCCGGCGCGATGATCCAGAACATCGTCGACAGGGCCAAGAAGGCGGCGATCAAGTCGCTGCTGGACACCAAGCAGCCAGGGTTGTCCGTGCGGCACCTCATGGAAGCGATCGTCGACGAGTTCGCTGAGAACGAGGATCTGCCGAACACGACCAACCCCGATGACTGGGCTCGTATCTCCGGTAAGAAGGGGGAGCGGATCGTTTACATCCGCACCCTGGTTACTGGGAAGAACCAGGAGTCTGGGCGGGCCATCGACACGGCCACCAACACTGGGCAGTACCTGTAGGTCCTGTGTGGAGGGAGCCCCCGGTCGTTGCCGGGGGCTCTTTTCTTTGTGTGGGCTTTGGTGGTGGGGTGGGGAGGGGCTCGCGGATCACCAGAGGTGGCCATATTTTCAGGTCGGGGTCAAGACAAAAAGACGTCTTGACCCCGACCTGAAAATATGGCAAGGCTGCGCCTGATCCGCGAGCCCCTC
>NZ_VOBR01000049.1 GCF_007845675.1 Lentzea tibetensis
CGCCGGCAGGAAGAGAACCTGCCGGCCCGATAGGGGTACCACGCCGCACCCCAAGTCAAGGCCCAATCGCCAGGTGCCCACCACCCCGCTGACTGCGGACACGCACACTCCTTGCCTGATCACACCGACCCACCTGCCGCCGGGCCCGCCTTCCGTCGGCACACCGACCCGCCTGCCGTCGGACTCGCCTTCCGTCGGTACACCGACCCGCTTACCGTCGGTCCCGCCAGCTCGACCCACCCGCCGCTGGGCCCGACTTCCGCCCGATACGACACACCCTGGCCCTGCCGGGCCGCCGCTCACGGCCACGAGCGTGCTCACGCGGGCGTCCCCCGCACCCGAGAACCCCCGAACCGATGCTCCCAGCCAGCACCGACAATCCCCCGGCCCCACCGGCAGATCAGCCGCGAAACCGGGGGTGCGACAGCCCGCAACTTCTGCGGCGCAGCGTGGCCCCCGGCGAGCGAAGCGACGCCAGCACACCAAGCGACCCACCACGAGACCGGCAGAAACCAAGAGAGCACAGGCCAACCGGCAGGTACCAAAAGAAAGGAGCGCCCGCCGCATTCCCCAACCCCCGCACTGCCCAACGGGCGCGGCCCCGAACACAAACCGGCAGCCGAACGATCCCAAGCATCCGGACGGCCGGGGGCGGGGAGGGGCTCGCGGATCAGGCGCAGCCTTGCCACACGGAAGAGCCCTCGTCAAGGCAGCTTTTCCGCCTTGACGAGGGCTCTTCCGTGTGGCGACCGTGAGGTGATCCGCGGGCCCCTCCCCGCCCCACCACGAAAGCCAACCCTCAGCAGGCGGACCGCTGAGGGTTCCCGCTCTCGACACCCTTGTCGATCCGCAACTCGTCGTCCTCCCACTTGAGGGGGTAGACGACCCGCCACCGGATGCACCGCTCAGGAAACTCGGCCGGAGCCTTCGAGGGGTCCTGCGTGCTGACCAACGTCATGAGCACCCGCAACCGCCCGCTGCGCGCATCGGACTCGATGCGCTGCACGACGATGCTCCCGTCCTGGGTGGTGGAGTACTCGGTCCGCCAGTGCTCCTCGCTGGTGTCGCGCGACCGCTCGCGGGTGACGGACCCGCGCCACTTGGCGAAGTCGCGCTCGTTGATGGCGTCGAAGTTGCGCTGCAGGACGTTCTGCACGCGTTCGCGGTCCGGGTGGGCGAACGCATCGACGCTCAGCCGGACCTCGGCATCCCCCGGCAGATCCGCGGGCGACGCCGACGAGCTCGACTGCACGACTGGATCGCCCTTGGCCTCGGCCGGGCGTTGGTACAGCTCGCGCACGACCATGCCCGTGCCCACCGATGCGCCGGTGATCACCAGCACGGCGGGTAGCAGCCAGCGGCTTGTCCCCATCCGTTCAGCCTAACCGCACCGCCTGGCCTACTCCGGGCGAGGTACTCACAATTGCCCATACCCGATACCTGCAGTGTGAAACGCGACTGTTTCAACATATTCAACGTTTGGAAGTAACCGTGCATACAGATGCATGGTTACTTCCAAACGCATGCAACTTGGACGGAGCAATACCTACTTGCGTTGGAAATTACTGAGGGGTAATCCCACACTACGAATGAGTGCAAGCAGGGTAGCCAATACCGCCGAACGGCGCAGCTAAACATGCAATAGGTGGCATTCGGGGCATCACCCGCTCAGCCCACCTGCAACAGGCAGTGTAAAACCCTTGCCAAGACAGAACTATACAACGAAAGTCGGCTGGAATACAGCAGGTAGAACGGCTGCCAATAATTGAGACCCATTGGTCTCGTTAGGCAACTGTAGCTGTACGCAACGAACGAATCGCCGAGCGGTAACGGTTCAACCGGGTGATGTGGACCCAAACCTCATCACCGAGCGTCACATACTCGCAGGTAACCATGCATCGAAAGGTCCCAAACGGCCTACCCATATCCCCGAGTTGGCGGATTGGCCATTGCGCTCGGATTGTGCGGGAATATGCGGCATCACCAATTCGCACCGAATCGCAGGGAGGGGAATTCCAGTGGATCTCCGCTACGAGGCGTACTGCTTCGCGGACAGTCTCTTCTACGACGTGCAGAGCCTCACGGAAACCCCACGAGACGATTTCGCACATGTGCTGCCGACGTTGCCCTCCGGCTGGAAGCAGGCGGATCACAACATCTGGCGCCACGTGCACCCTGACGGTGTCGTGCTCCCCACGCAGGGCTGGAAGATCCACGTCTCGGCGACGCTGCGCAACGCCGGACAGGTGTTGAAAGCGACCCATTCCTACTGCGTGGAGCACCGGATTCCTTTCAAGCACCTCCGCACCCTGTCGATCGTGCTCGCCCGCAACTCGAAATACGCCCCGCGGGAGGGCAGCGGCAAGCTGATCACGATCTACCCCGCCGACGAGACGCAGATGGAACGCATCCTCACCGACCTGTCGGCCGAGCTCGACGGGTTCGAGGGCGCGTACATCCTCAGCGACCTCCGCTACGGCGCCGGCCCGCTCTTCGTGCGCTACGGCGGCTTCGTCGAACAGTGGCTCGAGGTGGACGGCAAGCGCGTGCTGGCCATCCAGGACCGCGACGGCACCCTCGTTCCCGACCGGCGCAAGCCCACGTTCAGCCTGCCGGAGTGGGTCGAGCTGCCCGCGTGCCTCGCACCGCACCTGGACGCCCGCAACAACAGCGGCGACCCGGCGCAGTTCCCCTACCAGGTCACCAAGTCTCTGCACTTCTCGAACGGCGGCGGCGTCTACCTCGCGAACCGCAAGTCGGACGGCAAAGAGGTCGTGCTGAAGGAGGCCAGGCCGCACGCCGGCCTCGACCGGCGCAGCGCTGACGCGGTGAGCAGGCTCCAGCACGAACACGACACGCTCGTCCAGCTGGCGGGCATCCCCGGTGTGCCGGAGGTGTACGAGCACTTCGTCTGCTGGGAACACCACTTCCTCGCGATGGAGCTCATGCCGGGCAACCGGCTCAGCTGGTGGCTCGGCCACCACTACCCGCTGGCCCACACCACCGTCACCGATGAGCAGCTCGCCGAGTACAGGACCCGCACGTTCGCACTGGTGGACAAGGTGGAGCGGACGCTCGACGCCGTGCACGAGCGCGGCCTGGTCTTCGGCGACCTGCACGCCCACAACATCCTGCTGGACGAGAACGAGCGCTTGTCGCTGATCGACTTCGAGCTGTCCTTCCCGATCGACTCCGACCAGCGCCCCACCCTCGGCGCTCCGGGCTTCCAGGCGCCACCGGATCGCAGCGGGTCCGATGTCGACGACTACGGGCTCGCGGCGCTGAAGCTGTGGCTCTTCCTGCCGCTCAACACGATGCTGGAGCTCGCGCCGGAGAAGCTCCAGTCCCATGTGGACTTCATCCGCCGCCGGTTCGACCTGCCCGACGAGTACTGCGACAGCATCATCGACGTGCTCACGCCGCGCACGAGCATCCCCGCGGCCACGCACATCGCCCTGGACGACGAACAGCCCGACTGGACGGTGGTGCGCAAGGCGATCGCCACCGCGATCCTGGCGAGCGCGACGCCGCACCGCGAGGACCGGCTGTTCCCCGGTGACGTCGAGCAGTTCGAGTTCAGTCCGGCGGCGTTCGCGTACGGCGCGTCCGGTGTGCTGCACGCGCTGCACGCGAGCGGCGAGGGCCGGTTCCCCGAGTACGAGCAGTGGCTGCTCGACGCGGTGCGCCGCGAACCGCCGAAAGAGCCCGGCTTCTACGCCGGCGCGCACGGCATCGCGCACGTGCTGGAGAACTTCGGCTACTCCGAGCAGGCGGCCGACCTGGTGGCGGAGTACGCGCCCATGGTCGACGAAACACAGGACCACAGTCTGAGAAGCGGCCTGGCCGGCATCGGGCTGAACCTGCTGCACTTCGCGCACACCAGGCAGGACCGCGACTTCCTCGCGCAGGCGATCGACCTGGGCGACCGGACCGCGAGCATGCTGCCGAACGCGGAGCCGCCCGGTGACAAGGGCAGAGCCGGATTGTTCCTCGGCTGGTCAGGACCCGCGCTGTTCTTCGTCAGGCTCTTCGAGCACACCGGCGACCGCGCGTGGCTGGACCACGCGGAGCGGGCACTGGACCGCGACCTCGAGGAATGCGAGTTGGCGGTCGACGGCACGCTGCAGGTGCACGACGGTGATCGGACCCTGCCCTACGTGGAGGTCGGCGGCGCGGGCATCGCGCTCGTGCTCGACGAGTACGCACGACACGTTCCGGACGCGCCGCCCGTCGCGAAGCTGCCCGACCTGGTGTCCTCCTGCGGCAGCGAGTACGTCAGCCATCCCGGACTCGGGTTCGGGCGGATGGGCCTGCTCGGCACGCTGGCGCAGGTGGTCCGCAGACAGCCCGACCCGGTTTTCGAGAAGGCGATCGAGCGGCATCTACGCGCGCTGGCCTGGCACGCGGTCTCGTACGAGAACGGGATCACGTTCCCCGGCTACCAGCTGCGCAGGCTGTCCATGGACCTGATGAGCGGCGCCGCAGGCGTGCTTCTGACGGTGGCGTCCACTCTGGACCAGACAGGCAGGATGCTTCCGTTCCTGGGCGTACAACCCCAACCGGCTGACGCGCTCGCCGCGTCGGCCCCCTGAGCCACCGGCCCCTCGGCCGGCGGGTACCACCCTCCGATAGATCCCCCGAAAAAGGAGAAGTCGAAATGGGTTTCATTCTTGACATGCAGGACCTGGAGACCCCCGAGTCTTCGTCGGCGATGGCGTCGCACGGTGGCGGCGGCGGTGGCGGCGGCAGCACGTCCGCTTCCAACCTCTCCGTGCTGGCCTGCGGCTCCCACAGCGTCCTGAGCGTGGCGATCTGCTAACCAGCTCCACTCAGAGCAGGTGACAGTGGCGGAGCGGCACAGGCGAAGTGTGCCGCTCCACCACACAAGGGGTCCGACAGCGCATGCCGGTTGCCGCCGGCACGACTGCTGTCGGGCCCTTGCTCATGATGCGCCTCGACCGCCCTGGAGGAACAGATCGTGGCCAGACCAGGTGACAGACTGTTGTCGTCAGTGATCAGGCGTGACTGGCGGTGGGTGTTCCTGGTGACCACCGCGGTCGTGGGCACCACCTGCGCGTTGCTCATCCCGAACGCGCTGGCCAAGGCCGTGGACATGGCGCTCGCGGGCACGCTCGACGCGCCCACCGTCCTGTGGCTGCTCACCGTCACCGGCACCGAGATCGCGGTCGACACCGCGAGCATCGTCGTGGCGGCCGGGCTGACCAGCCGGGCAACGGCGTGGCTGCGGCACCGGGTGGCGCACCACCTGCTGCGCCTCGGCCATCCGGCTCCGTTCGCCGCTGGTGACGGAGTGAGCAGGCTGACCGGCGACTCCGCGATCGCGGGTGGCTTCGCCGTGCTGCTGGTGAACCTCGGCATCACCGTGGTGAGCTCCGCCGGTGCGGTGGTCGCACTGGCGTTGCTGGACTGGCGGCTGGCCGTGGTGTTCCTGGCGAGCGTGCCGTTCGGGTTGTTGCTCGTCCGCACGCACATGCGGCTCACGGCGGACGACGTGCTCGCCTACCAGCAGGTTTCCGGCGACCTGGCCGCGCGACTGCTGGACGCGGTCGGCGGACTGCGCACCATCGCCGCGTCGGGCACCGCCGAGCAGGAAGCGACCAGGGTGCTGCGCCCGCTGCCCGACCTCGCGGCCGCGGGCATCGGCATGTGGCGCACCCAGGCGCGGATGATCTGGCGCGCCGGTCTGCTCGTGCCGACGGTGCAGCTGTCCGTGCTGACCGCGGCCGGTTTCGGTGTGGTCGCCGGGCGGATCTCGGTCGGTTCGATGCTGGCCGTGCTCGGTTACACGGCACTGGCCATGGGCATCGTGGGACAGCTGAGCCAGCTGACCACGCTCGAACGAACTCGGGCCAGCGGCACGCGCCTGGCCGAGGTGCTGGACTCGCCGGCGCCCGCGCACGGTGAGCTCGTGCTCCCCGCGGGGGCGGGCGATCTCGACATCCGCGGCGTGTACGACGTCGACCTGCACGTCCCCGCGGGCACTTTCCTCGCCGTGGTCGGCCGATCCGGTTCCGGCAAGTCCACTCTGGCCTCCGCGATCGGTGGCCTGAGCACACCCGCGCGCGGCCAGGTGCTGCTCGACGGTGTCCCGCTCAGCGACCTGACCTCCGGTTCGCTGCACGCCGCGGTCGGCGTGGCGTTCGAACGGCCCGCCCTGCTGGGCGGCACCGTCGCCGACTCCGTCGGCTACGGCATCGCCGTGGAGGACGCGCTGGTGCGCGCGGCGTGCGAGGCGGCCCAGGTGCACGACGTGGTGGTCCGCCTGCCCGACGGCTACGCCACGCCGATGGCCGACACACCGCTCTCCGGCGGTGAGGCGCAGCGCCTGGGCCTGGCCCGCGCGATCGTGCGCGACCCCAGGGTCCTGGTCCTCGACGACGCGACAGCCAGCCTCGACACGGTGACCGAGTCCAAGGTGGACCAGGCGATCGACTCCGCGCTCCCCGGCCGCACCAGGGTCGTGGTGACGCACCGCGCGGCCACGGCCACCCGCGCGGACGTCGTGGTGTGGATGGAAGACGGCCACGTGCGCGGCACCGGCACCCACGACGACCTGTGGCAACACCCCGACTACCGCTCCGTCTTCACCGGAGGCGACGCCTGATGCCCCTGAGCCCACGCCCCTTGCATTCCTCCTCGACGGACGGTGGTGAGTGATGGACGTGCTCCGCCTCTACTTCAACGCACTGACCGGCCATCGCCGCGGTGTGCTCATCCTGCTGGCCTGGTCGGTGCTGGAAGGGATCCCCGCGTTCCTGTCCGGCCGGCTGGTGGGGCTCGCGGTCGACCGCGGGTTCGGCGCGGGCGACGTGTGGACGGGTGTGCGGTGGCTGGTGGTGTTCGCGTTCGTCTCGGTGCTCGGCGCGTGGGGGCAGCGGCAGGTGTTCGCGCGGCTCGGCGGGGTGATCGAGCCGATGCGGGACGCGCTGGTGCGGATCGTCGTGCGTGGTGTGCTGACGGATCCGGCCACGCACCGGCGGCAGCCGGACGCCAGCGCGGTCGCGCGGATCACGCGCCACGTCGAGGTTGTTCGTGACGCGACGGCCGGGATGCTGGTGCAGACGCGGGGACTGCTGGTCACCACGGCGGCCGCGCTGATCGGTCTCGCCACCACCGCGGGGCAGCTGGCTTGGATGCTCGGGTTGCCGATCGTGGTGGCGCTGGTGTTGTTCGGCATGCTGCTCCCCTCGCTGGCACGCAGGCAGCGGGACGCGGTGCTGGCCGAGGAGCACGCCGCGGAAGCAGCGGGCGACGTGCTGGTCGGGATCCGCGACGTGGTGTCGTGCGGAGCCGAACAGGTTGCCGGCGCGACGGTTTCGGCGGCGGTCGACCGGCAGGCCGGCGCTGCTGTGCGGGTCGCGTGGGCGAACGCGTTGCGCGGTCTGGTGATCGGGTGCGGCAGTCTGGTGCCGTTGATGCTGCTGGTCGTGCTGGCACCCGGACTGGTCGCATCAGGACAGTTGACGAAGGGCGCGGTGCTCGGCGCGGTCGTCTACCTGACGACGAACGTGCAGCCCGCGTTGCTGCAGCTCGCGAACGCCACGAGCACCGTGGTGCTGCGGCTGATGGTCGCGTTGAAGCGGCTCGGCGAAACGGCGCCGAAAACGACACCGGTCAGTGGTGACGAGGTGCCTGACGGTCACGACATCGCGTTGCGCGGCCTCACGTTCGGCTGGGGCGGGCACGCCGAGCCGATCGTGCGGGATCTCGACCTGGATCTCGCCGCGGGTGAGCATCTCGCGGTGGTCGGTCCCAGCGGCATCGGCAAGTCCACTTTGGCCGGTCTGCTGACCGGGATGATGTCGCCGCAACGCGGCAGCGTGCTGTTCGGCGGCGTGCCGGTCGACATGGTGCGGCCCGCGGTGCGGCACAAGGCGATCGCGCTGACCCCGCAGGAGACCTACCTGTTCACCGGCACGGTGCGCGAGAACCTCGCACTGTTCGCGCCCGCCGCATCCGATGCGGAACTGCTGGACGCCGCGGCGAAGGTCGGCGCGGCCGACCTGGTGGAACGAGTGGGTGGGCTGGACGCCACGCTGGGCCACGCGGGTGCCGGGCTGTCCGCGGGCGAGGCACAGCTGCTGGCGCTGGCCAGGGTGCACGCCTCCGCGGCCGAAGTGGTGATCCTCGACGAGGCGACCTCGCACCTGGACCCGTCCGCCGAGGCACGCGTCGAACGCGCTTTCGCGGCACGCAACGGAACTCTCGTGGTGATCGCGCACCGGCTGAGCTCGGCGCTGCGCGCGGACCGGGTGCTGGTGATGGACGGCGGCGCGCCTCTTCTGGGCACGCACCAGGAACTTCTGGCGACGTCAGACATGTACGCGCAGCTCATGCTGGCCTGGGATCCGACCCACACCAGCACGAGCCTGCAGCATTAGCCGACGCGGTGCAGCCAGGTGACGGGAGCCCCGTCGCCTGCTCGCCGGAACGGTTCCAAAGCGTCGTCCCAGGCCGCGCCGAGCAGTTCGTCCACACCGTGGGCGAACGACTCACCACCACGACTGCGGGCGGCGAGGGCGCGAAGCTGGTCCTCGGACACGACGATGTCGCCGTTGGCACTGGTTCTCGCGTGCCACAGACCGAGAACGGGCGCGAAGCAGAAGCGTTCGCCGTCGGTACCCGGCGACGGTTCCTCGGTCACCTCGAACCGAAGCATGGGCCACGCGCGCAACGCGGCCACGAGTTTGGCGCCTGTGCCGGAGTCTCCGGTCCAGGCGCATTCGGCGCGCAACTGGCCTGGTGCCGCGGGCTGCGCCGCCCATCGGAGGTCTACTCGTTCACCCAGGGTGCCCGAGATCGCCCACTCGACGTGCGGACAGACCGCAGACGGCGACGAGTGGACGTAGACCACGCCACTGGTGCTGCCACGGGTGCTCACTGCTGACCTCCGCTACTCGACGAGGGACGTCTTCCCCTACGGCCTGTCGAGCGAAGCGATCTTCGTGATTCCCGTTTGGTGCATTCTGCCTTGCGATGGCCGTTGTCCGCCATAAGAACCAGCACGATCATCACCCGACCGGGGCAGATCCGGGACTTTAGGCCCTGAGAGCCCGGTCGGGTGATACGTGATCGTGATCTAGATTGCGTTTACCGCGGCGACGACATCGACTAGGCCGGTGCCCTTGTCGAAGCTCGACGTGTACGGCCCGACCTGCTGGTACCCGGATCCGTACTTGTGGGCCGACGCCTTCAGCGCCCGCTCGATGTCAGCGGGAGTCGCGTTCGGCCTGGCCTGGAACATCTGTGCGACGATCCCCGCGATGTGGGGTGCCGCCATGGACGTTCCACTGATGGTGTTGAACGTGCCGACGTCGAGCAGGCCGGGGCCGTTCTGCGGCTTGAGGCCGGTCGAGCAGATCACCAGGTACAGCCGGCAGGACGAGGTGATGTTCTCGCCGGGAGCCGAGATGTCCGGCCACGTCGAGGAGTCCGTCGCCAGGCCGCGCGACGAGAAGTCGGACACCGCGCCGTCGCGCGTGCCGGTCTCCTGGTCGTTGTAGGACGCCACCGACAGCACGCCCGGAGTCGGGTCCATGCCGGGCGGGTTGGACAGGTTCGTCGAACCGTCGCCGCCGTCGTTGCCGTTGGCCCACACCGTGACCACGCCTTCGGCCGCGAGCGCGCGCTGGAGCTTGACGGTCACCGAGTTCGCGTCGAACGCCCCACCACCGGACGGGCCGTACGAGTTGTTGATCACCTTGATCGGCGGGCACACGCTCGCCGGGACGCCGGCACCGCAGGGAGCGCGGTGGTTCTCCAGCACCCAGTTGAGCGCCGCGTCCGCGCCGATGATGAACAGCGCGGCACCGGTGGAGATCACGACGGCCTTGGCGCCGGGAGCCGCGCCGCGCACGACCGGGCCACCGGACAGCTGCACGTCGTTGCCGACCGCGATGCCCGTGACGTGCGTGCCGTGGCCACCGACGGACAGCGTGTCGGTGTCGACGATCGTCGGCAGGTCGACGATGCAGTTCGTGGCGCTGCTCGACTCGTCGAGGCAGGTGCTCTTGAGGTTGCGGACGATCTTCGACGAGCCGTCCGGCAGCTTGAACGACGGGTGCGTCGGGTCGACGCCGGAGTCGATCACCGCGACCGTGACGCCGCGGCCGTCGAGCCCGAGGTTGTTGCGCGCCTCGACCCCGCGCGTCGCGACGTGCGACGTGGAGCCGAGGAACTTGATCGCGCGGTTCGCCTCGACCTGCGTGACCCCTGGGTTCACGCGGGCGGAGTTGATCTGCGCCTGGCTGCCGCGTGCGGCGACGACGCCGATCTTGCGGAAGCTGGTGATCTTCGTCAGCCCGGACCGTGCGACGGCCTGTTCGGCCGAACTGATGTCGGTCGCGTGCACGAACACCGTGTCGAGCGTCAACGCCGACGCGTGCGGGGCTGAGACGGCCACGAGCGCGGCGGCGAGCAGGGTGGCTCGTTTGAACATGGACCCTCCGTGAACATCGATAGGCAATACACCTAACGAGTGATCCACTATCCGGTGACGGCTGTCACGGATCGTCTCAACTGGGTGATCCGACAGGCCCGAACACGCTCCGCAGCGCTACGGTGTCGTGCCCTCACAGAAAGGTGACAACTCGTGCGGCTCATCCGGCTTGGTGCCGAACCCTCGGCCGTGGGCGCGGACGTGCGAGCCGCGCTGACCACGTGGGGTGTCGGCAACGAGATCGTCGGCGGCGTCGCCCTGCTGGGCGTGCAGCCGCCGGACTGCCCGCGTCCGCTGGACGCGGTGGTCGTGATGCCGCGCGGCGTGCTCGTGATCGTCGGCGTGGACCTCCCGGATCCGGCGATGCGCCTGGAGGCGCCGCTCGCGGGCCAGTGGAAGATCGACGGCTGGCCCCTGGTGAGCCCGGACGGCACTCCCAACCCGGCGACCGAGGCCGTCGAGGCGGCGACCGCCGTCGCCCACCGCATCCAGGCCATGCGCGCCACCCCGCTCCCGGTGAGCACCGTCGTGGCCGTCGGCCCGTACGTGAAGCAGGTGGTGCAGCCGACGTCCGACCTCAACCGAGGCGTGCGCGTCCTGCACCCGAAGCCCACCACGCTGATGGCCTCGGCCCGCGAGCTCGCCACGTCCGCACTGCCGTGCAGCGTCGAACAGGCCGCCAAGCTCTTGGCCGTCGTCTCCCCTTCCGGCTCGCCGCCACAGGTGGCCGCACTGCTGGCCGAGGGCTTCTCCGACGCCCCGACGCCCGACCTGGCGTCGGCGAGCACCATGCTGATCCCGAAGGTGACCGACCCCCGCCCCACGTCCCGCAAGCGCTTGCCGTGGCTGCTGTGGGCCGGCGGCGCCGTGGTGTCCCTGCTGCTGGTCGTCTGGCTGGTCGTGGCACTGGCCTCGGGCGACGACACCGCGGCCGCCGTGTCGGAGAGCCCACCGCCGCAGCCGACGACCGTCGTCGTGGACGGCACGTCGTTCACACCCCAGAGCGCCCACAGGAACGACGAGTGCGCACCCCAGGCCTACGGCGACGTGAAGGCGTGGCTGATCGCCAACGAGTGCCGCCGCCTGGAACGCGCCCAGTACGAGACAGCCATCGACAACCGCAAGGTCACCGTGGTCGTGGCATCGCTGGACGTCCTGGACGCCCCGAGCGCACAGGCGTTCCACGCCGTCGTGGTCGCCCCCGGCTCGGGCGGCATCAACGGCCTGGACGGCAAACCTCTTGAGCGCGCGGCTTTCGCCAGCTCCATCAAGGGCACGCGCGTCCACATCGCGCAGGCCGTGTGGGCCGGTGGTGCCGGTGACCCGCTGCTGGACGCGGTCGCGAAGCAGGCGTTGCGGCTCCCCGCGCAATAACCTTGGCGGATGATCGGACAACTTCGCTCGGTAGTTCTGGACTGTCCTGATCCGTTCGCACTCGCGCCGTTCTACTGCGAGCTGCTCGGCGCTTCGGTGCTGGACGGCAGCGACGCCACGTGGGTGGTCATCGTCGACGCCGAAGGCCGGCGCATCGCCTTCCAGCAGGCGCCCGAGTACCAGCCACCTCGCTTCCCCGACCCGGCCGCTTCGCAGCAGTTCCACCTGGACGTGCTCGTCTCGGACGTGTCCGTGGCCGAGCCCCAGGTGCTAGCTCTCGGGGCGAAGCTGGTGCAGGCCAACGACAGCGACTGGTTCCGCGTGTACACCGATCCGGTGGGGCACACGTTCTGCCTGGTCTGGTTCGAGGAGTAGGGCGGCACGACGCTTCCGCGTCGGCGCGCTCGCGCGGGCGTCCCCCGGTGCTGAGAACCCCCCGATCCATGCTCGCAGCCAGCACCGACAATCCCCGGCCCACAGGCACGCCAACCCCCGAAACCCGCAGAAGCAAAGGCCCGCCACACACCCACCGGCACGAACGCGGCGAGCAGCGACAGGCGCCACCATCGATCGCAGCAGGTCAAAGCTCGTGAGTGATTAGGAGTGCCATAGGCCTCCTAATCACTCACGAGCCCTGACCTGCCAACCTGACGAAGGCCTACTAGGGAGCACAGCGAAAACCGGCAGGTGCCAAGAGAAAGGAGCGCCCGCCGCACTGGCGACCCCGCATTGCAGAACGGGCGCGGCCCCCGAGCCAAAACCGGCGGCCGAATGATCAGAGCAAACCTTCCCGGAGGGCAGGGGGTGGGGAGGGGCTCGCCACCCACCACCGCAAAGACGCACCTACAACCCGTAAGACTCCAGCAACCGCAACCACACCTCACTGATAGTCGGGTAAGCGGGAACGGCGTGCCACAACCGATCCACAGTCACCTCCCCAACAATCGCAACAGTGGCAGCGTGCACCATCTCAGCAACGTCCTGCCCAACGAACGTAACCCCGACCAACGTCCGCCGAGACTCGTCGACAACCATCCGCGCCCGCCCGCTGTACCCGTCAGCGTGCAACGACGACCCAGCAACAGCGATGTCCAAGTCAACGCCCCGAACAGAAAGCCCGGAAGCACGAGCCTGCTCAGCAGTCCGCCCGACAAACGCGACCTCGGGGTCGGTGAACACGACCTGAGGCACCGCAACGTGATCAGCAGAAGCGGCCCCAGCAGACCACGGCACAGGCTCCTCACCCGCAACACGGGCCAGGATCGCACTCCCGACCGCCCGAGCCTCGTACTTCCCTTGGTGCGTCAACATGATCCGCCCGGTGACATCACCGGCCGCGTACAACCACCGACCATCCACACCGGACACGAGCCCGGTGTCATCGACAGCAAGCGGCTCACCGGAAGACGTAGCAGGCTTCCGCCCGGTGGCGATGAGAATCTCGTCCCCACGCACCACCCGCCCGTCCTCCAACGTCAACGCACCGGGCGCGACGGACGCGGCCCGAGCGTTCAGCAGCACCTCGACCCCGTCGGCGCGCAACCCGTCGCACACCAGCGGCCCGACGAACTCCTCGAACCGGGGCAACGGCCGCGGCCCCGAAACAACCAGCGTCACCGAGGACCCGAGCCGCGCCCACACCTGCGCCATCTCGACACCAACGACACCGCCACCCAGAACAACCAGACTGGACGGCACGGCCTTGGCAGAAGTCGCTTCGCGGGAAGTCCACACCGGAGTGGAGGAGAGGCCGGGCAGCGGCGGCATCTTGGGCACGCTGCCGGTGCACATGACGACGGCGTGCCGGGCGCGGTAGACGTCCGACCCGACGGTCACCTCGCGTTCGCCGGTGACCGAGCCGCGGCCGCGCACGACGGTGATGCCGGCACCCTCGGCCCACTTCACCTGGCCGCTGTCGTCCCAGTTCGAGGTGAACTCGGTGCGGCGCGCGAGCACCGCGGGCACGTCGAGCGGGCCGACGGGCACGCCGGGGACGCGGGCCGCGGCGGCACGCGCGTGGCCCGGTCTCAACAACGCCTTGCTCGGCATGCACGCCCAGTACGAGCACTCACCGCCGACGAGTTCCGCCTCGATCATGACCGTGCTGAGGCCACCCGCCGCGGTGCGCCCGGCGACGTTCTCGCCGACCGGACCGCCACCCACAACGACGACGTCGAAGTCCATGCACCCGACCCTAGTGCTGCGAGGGCCACCCCGGCGTCCGCCGGGGTGGCCCTCGCAGCAGCCGGAAGAACTAGGGGTCGAGCACCGAGGCGAGCATTCGGGCGATCACCTCGTCGGCGGTGCCGAACACGACCGGACGGTCCTGCTCGTCCACGCGTTCGGCCAGCTTGAACAGGGCGTCCGCGGTGTGCACGGCGATGCGGAAGGTCAGCATCACCGGACCCGGTCCGCGCACGCCGAAGCGGTCGACGAACATCTCGGCCAGCCGTTCGGCCATCAGCTCGTACTGGTCGACGCTCGAGTCGAGCCGGTGGCTGTCCAGCATGTCGCTGAACCGCACCCGCCCGAACCCCGGCACCTCCGCGAGCATGCGCAGGTACACGCCGACGATCTGGCCCATCGCGTCCCGCCAGTTGTCCGCGATGAGGTCGTCGGAGAAGAGCTTCTCCACCTCGTCCAGGTAGGACTCCATGCCGCGCAACGCGAGTGCGTGCACGACTGAGCGTTTGTCCGGAAAGTATTGGTAGAAGGAGCCAATGGGCACACCGGCCACATCGACGATGCGCGCAGTGGTGATGTCGTCGTAGTCGTAGTCGTTCAGCAGGCTCGCACAAGCGTCCAGGATCGCGGTGACTGTAGCCGCGCCCCGTTGTTGCACCGGCTGTCGACGCATCACCCTGGCTAACCTGCCCCTAGCCGGGTCTTCATGCACGTGAACATCTTTATCTATACGAGCGAGTATGCCCAGCACAGGTTCCTGACAGGTTTCATCAACCGGGATCGCCTCGTCGCTTTCTGTGCACAACCCACGCGAAGTCGACTAGGCAAACGACGACGAGAACACCGAGCAGGATCGCGAGCCACAACAGGTCGGCGCGCGCCGCGAGCACCGCCGCGACACCGTTGAAGACGACGCCGAATCCCGCCAGCCACAACCGGAGCGTCAGCGCGCTCCGGGGCGGAGCGGGCGGCGGCAAGTAGTCCGACACGTCATCTGGCTTCCCGCAAACCCATCGGCTCAACCCGTCTCAGCCTGGTCGGGTCCGGCTTCGGAGGCTTCGTCACATATGGGCTGACCAGCCGCGTCAGCGCCAGGCCCGGCGCGATGAGCGGGACGATCGCGGACAGCACGGCGGCCGTGACGCAGGCCCGCAGCACGTCGCGCGGGATGACCGCGACCCGGTCGACGACGAACGCGCGCCGCCCGGTGATCGAGACGACAGCGAGCACCGCCATGAACGCGACCATGCTCAGCAACGCCCTGTGCACGGCGTGCTGGTAGCCGGCCGCCTCACCTGCCACGAGCACCGCGAACCAGCCCGACAGCGCCGGCAGTTGCGCACGCTCAGTAGTCGCGGCCCAGCTCAGACCGCCGACAGTGGCCAGCCAGATCAGGACGTCGGCGCGCTCACGCGCCCATTCGGACGCCGCGTGCAGCGGCAGTCCGGTCCAGGCGACGAGCCCGAGCGGCGTCGGCTGGTGCGGGGTCAACTGGCCGATGACCCAGGCGAGCGTCCAGATCGACAAGATCGCGGCGAGCACGAGCTGCGGGCGCGGCCTGCGCACCGCGCACAGGTAGAGGCGGAGGAGCTCCGCACGCGTCATGGTCCCCAGATTGCCCTCACGCGCTCTGACCTGGGCGAGCATCACTCCGACGGCACCCACATCAACCACGTTCGGTGGCACCACTACTACAGCCCGTCAATGAAACGTCTCGCCAGGTTGCGACATCGGATCGTGGGATCTTTTCTAGACTTACCGCTCATGAGCATCGATCGGCTTCTGCGCCTGCCCAGCTACCTGATGCTCCAGCTCGTCAAGGAAGCGCGCAGGCTCACCACCGGCGACCTGCGCGGTTCGCACCTGGCCGTGCTGGCCTGCGTCGCGGACATCGGCCCGGTCGCGCAGAAGACGATCAGCGACCGGCTGCGGATCGACGCGAGCGACCTGGTGTCGCTGCTCGACCACCTGGAGAACCGCGGCTTCGTCGGCAGGACGCGGGACGAGACGGACCGGCGGCGCTACTCCGTCGAGGTGACGTCGCACGGGCGCCGAGCGCTGGTGAAGCGGCTGGACGTCGCTGAGCAGCGGGAAGCCGAGCTGCTGGCCCCGCTGACCGACCGTGAGCGCGATGACCTAACCGCACTACTGCTGAAGGCGTATCTGCACCGCGAGGATTTGCGTGTAGATTAGACAGTCTGCACACGCAAGAGAGTCAGGCGTAAAACCCTGATAGAACACCGTATCGAGAAATGAGGCACGTTGTCAAGCCCCTCCGTTGACCTCCGGTCTTCCGAAATGGAACCGGAGCAGGAATACGTGGCCATGTTGTACGGCCGGCTGGACGACCTCCGCGAGCAGACTTCGAAACGCCTCGCCCAATCCCTCCGGCAGAGCGGCGGGACGCCGCAGATGCGCTCGGAGCGCGACACCTCGGTCGCGATGTACACGGACCAATTGGCTCAGTACAGCGCGGTGGAGAACGGCCTGGCGTTCGGCAGGCTCGATTTCCACAACGGTGAGCGCTTCTACATCGGCCGCATCGGCCTGTTCGACGAGGACAAGGAATACGAGCCGCTGCTCATGGACTGGCGCGCCCCCGCGGCCAGGCCGTTCTACCTCGCGACCGCGGCCTCACCGGACGGCGTGCGCCGCCGCAGGCACCTCCGCACGAAGCAGCGGAAGGTCGTCGGGCTCGACGACGAGGTCTTGGACATCAACTCGGCCGAGCTCGGCCGCAACGAGGGCCTGACCGGCGAGGCGACGCTGCTCGCCGCGCTGAACGCCACGCGCACCGGCCAGATGAGCGACATCGTCGCGACGATCCAGGCCGAGCAGGACACGATCATCCGGTCCGAGCTGAACGGTGTCGTCGTCGTGCAGGGCGGTCCCGGCACCGGCAAGACCGCGGTGGCACTGCACCGCGCGGCCTACCTCCTCTACACGCACCGCCGCCAGCTCGCGAAGCGCGGCGTGCTCGTCGTCGGCCCGAACTCGACGTTCCTGCGCTACATCAGCCAGGTCCTGCCGTCGCTCGGCGAGACCGGCGTGCTGCTGTCCACTGTGGGCGAACTGTTCCCCGGCATGAACGCGACCGGTCGCGAGCCGACCGAGGTCGCCGCGCTCAAGGGCCGCATCGAGATGGCGGACGTCGTGGCCGCCGCGGTGCGCGACCGCCAGGAGGCGCCCCCGCTCGTCGAGGTCCCGTTCGACCAGGACGTGCTGCGCCTGGACCGGCGGATGATCAGCGAGGCGCGCGGCCGTGCCCGCCGCACCCGCCGCGCGCACAACGAGGCGCGCCGCACGTTCGCGCGCGAGATCATCTCGACGCTCGCGAACCAGGTCGTCAACCGGCTCGGCAGGCACCTGCTGGACTCCGCGGACATCGACGACATCCGCCGCGAGCTGCGCGAGAGCGAGGACGTGCAGGCGGCCATCAACAAGCTCTGGCCGATCCTGTCGCCGCAGGCGCTGCTGACCGAGCTGTACGCGAACCCGAAGCGCCTCAACCGCGCGATGTCCAAGTTCACCAGGGAAGAGCGCGCGCTGATGGAGCGTTCTCCCGACACGCCTTGGACTCCGGCCGACGTACCGCTGCTGGACGAGGCGGCCGAGCTGCTCGGCGAGGACGACGCGGACGCCAAGGCCCGCGCGGAACGCCAGCGCCGCCAGGCCGTCGAGTACGCGCAGGGCGTGCTGGACATCCTCGACCTCGAGGACGACGCGGACCCAGAGATCCTGATGGCGACCGACCTGATGGACGCCTACCGGCTGGCCGAACGGCACGGCGTGGACCGCTACGAGACGGCCGCCGAGCGCGCCGCGGCGGACCGCACCTGGACGTTCGGGCACATCATCGTCGACGAGGCGCAGGAGCTGTCGGCGATGGCGTGGCGGACGCTGATGCGCCGCTGCCCCAGCAAGTCCATGACGGTCGTCGGCGACATCGCGCAGACCGGTGACGTCGGCGGTGCCACGTCGTGGGGCCACGTGCTGTCGCCGTACGTCATGAACCGCTGGCGCCTCACCGAGCTGACGGTCAACTACCGCACGCCCGCCGAGATCATGGAGGTCGCGGCCGACGTGCTGGCCTCGGTCGACCCGGAGCTGGTGCCGCCGACGTCGGTCCGCGAGACCGGCGTGGCGCCGTGGGTGGCCGCGGTCTCGTCGTTCGACGAGCTGCCGTCGCTGATCAGCCGCGAGGTCGCCGAGATCGGCGACGGCAAGGTCGCGGTGATCGTTCCCGCCGCGCTGCTGTCGTCGGCCGGGCAGGCCGTGGCCGAGGCGGTGCCGGGTGCGTCGGTGGGCAACGACCTGGAGGAGGCGCAGACGGTGGTGCTGGGCGTGGCCGACGCCAAGGGGCTCGAGTTCGACTCCGTCGTGGTCGTCGACCCGGCCGGGATCCTGGCCGAGTCGCCGCGCGGCGCGTCGGACCTCTACGTCGCGCTGACGCGTGCGACGCAGCGGCTCGGCGTCGTGCACACCGGCGACCTGCCGAACGTCCTAGCCCGCCTGAAGGCCTAGCCAGGCGGCGCCGACTCCGACGACGACGCTCACCACGGCGTTCAGCGCGGCGAACCGGTACTCGCGGCATTCGAACAGCCGCACGGTCTCGTAGCTGAACGTGCTGTACGTGGTGAGCCCACCGCACAGACCGGTGCCGAGCAGCGGCATCCACGCGCTGCTCGCACCGGTCAGCAGGCCGAGCACGAAGCACCCGACGACGTTGACGGTGAGCGTGCCGTAGGGGAAGTCCGACTCGTGGCGCGACTGCACGAGCCGGTCGGTGAGGTAGCGCAGCGGCGCGCCGACAGCTGCGCCGATGAACACCATCAGAGCGTCCATCGCACCAACCTCGTGCCGGCGAACGCGGCCGCGAACGCGCAGACGGGCGTCAGCAGCAGGTACCACGAGAAGTCGACCGCGTAGGCGGAGAACGTGGTGAAGCCGCCGAGCACGCCCACGCCGAGGAACGGCCGCACCAGCGGGTGCGCCTGGTAGACGTCGACGACGAGCACCATGAGCACGCCGATCAGGAACGAGCCCAGCACGTTGATCGCGAAGATCCCGAACGCGCCGGGTACCGCGGCCGAGAGGGCGTAGCGGGCCACTCCGCCGAGCCCGCCGCCGAGCGCGATCACCGCGAGCACGCCGCCGTGCGTGCGGGTGAGTTCGGCTCGGTGCGCCGGGACGTGCAGGTCGACGTCCGGGTCGATCGGCTCGTCAGCTGGGGTCGGCAAGGTGGTCGACGAGGCGGTCCAGCGCGGCCAGCGCGCGGACCACGTCCGCTCGTTCGGTGTCCTCCAGCTTGCCCAGCGCGGCGCCGATGCGCTTCACGTGCTCGCGCTGCCACACGGCCAGCTGCTCGTGGCCGCGGGTGGTCACCGAGAGGCGCGCGACGCGGCGGTCCTTCGGGTCACCGCCCCTGATCACCAGTCCGGACTCGATCAGCTGGCTGATCAGGCCGGACACCGTGTTCGGGGCGAGTCGCAGCTCGGCGGCCAGCTCGCCGACCTTCATCGGCGGCCGCTCGGCCAGCGTCTGCAGCAGCTCGACCTGCGCCATCGGCAGCGACTCCCACGGCCAGTCGGCGCGGATGCTCGTCCGCAGCGCTCGGCGCAGCCTCGTGACGACGTCGGTGAGCGTGCGGGCCTCGTCTGACATGCGGCAACCTTACTGAAAGCCGTAAATACCTCTGGGTCAGATATAATCTGGGTACGATGAACTGGCTGGTGATCGGCACGGTGTGCTTCGGCGCGTTCATGGGGCAGCTCGACGCGAGCATCGTCACGCTCGCCTTCCCCGCGATCGGTGAACGCTTCGGGGCCGATGCCGCGCGCGTCGAGTGGGTGTCCCTCGCGTACCTGATCGCGCTGGTCGCGCTGCTCGCGCCGGTCGGGAGGTTCGCCGACCGGGTCGGCCGCAAGCGCGTCTACGTCGGCGGTTTCACGGTGTTCACGGCGGCGTCGCTGGCGTGCTGCCTGGCGCCGACGCTCGACGCGCTGGTGGTGGCGCGGGTGGTCCAGGCGGCCGGTGCGGCGATGTTGCAGGCCAACAGCGTCGCGTTGATCGTGACGAACGTCGCACCGGAGAAGATGCGCGCGGCACTGGGCGTGCAGGCCGGCGCGCAGGCGCTGGGGCTCGCCGCCGGGCCGCTCGCGGGCGGGTTCCTCGTCACCTCGCACGGGTGGGCGTCGGTGTTCGCGATCAACGTGCCGGTGGGCGTGGCGGCGATCGTCGCCGGGCACTTCCTGTTGCCCGACGCGGAGTCGCGCGGTGCGCGGATCGAGCTCACGCCGTTGCGCGATCCGCTCGTGGTCGCCGGTCTCGGCGGCGTGCTGGTCGCGTACGCGGTGCTGTTCGCGCCGATGGTGGTGCTGCCGTTCACCATGCGGCAGCCGTTGACCGACGTCGGGCTCGTGGTCGCGGTGCTGCCCACCGGGTTCGCGGTGGCCGCGACGCTGCTCACCAGGGCATCGCGCCGCGCCGGGATCACTCTGTCCATTGTGGCTGGTCTGCTGTTGACCAGTCCTGTACCCGCTGTTGTTCCCCTTTTCCTGCTGGGCATCGGACTCGGCATCGTGGTCCCGGCGAGCAGCAAAGCCGTGATGGCGCGGATTCCGGCGTGCAGCGCGGGACTCGGCAGCGGACTCGTGAACATGGCTCGGGGAATGGGCACCGCGGCAGGAGTCGCGGTCGCGTCGCTGTTGGTTCACTCCTTCCAGTGAGCGTGACTGGGCCGATCGGGCACATTTGCTGACGGGCCGGTGGCGCGCCTCAGTAGCCTGCTCGCATGACGTTGAGCTGGGTTCCAGAAGGTGTCGACACCGGTCTGCCGAGCGCCGCGAGGTTGTACGACTACCTGCTGGGCGGCGGCCACAACTTCGCGGCCGACCGGGCGCTCGCCGAGAAGTTCCTGAAAGCGCAACCGAACGGGCGCACCATCGCGCGGCTCAACCGGGCGTTCCTGCGGCGTGCCGTGCTGTTCCTGATGGACCAGGGCATCCGGCAGTTCCTCGACCTCGGCTCGGGCATCCCGACCGTGGGCAACGTGCATGAAATAGCGCAGAAGGCCGATCCGGAAGCCCGCGTCGTGTACGTGGACTTCGAGGACGTCGCCGTCGCGCACAGCAGGCTGATCCTCGAGGGCGACGAGCGCGCGACGATCATCCAGGAGGACATGACCGACCCGGCCGCCGTGCTCGCGGCCGCGCAGCGCAGCGGCCTGATCGACTTCTCCCAACCCGTCGGCGTGCTCACCGTCGGCGTCTTCCACTTCGTCGCGCCGGAGAAGGACCCGGCCAGCATCGTCGCCGCCTACCGCGACGCGGTCGTTCCCGGCAGCCACCTGGCGTTCTCGCAGTTCACCCAGGATCTCCAGCCCGAGGAGATGGCGGGTGTCGTCGAGGTCATGAAGAAGAGCATGAACCCGATGTTCCCGCGCACGAAACAGGAGATCACGGCCCTGTTCGACGGCTTCGAGATCACCGAACCCGGCATCGTCCCGCTGCCGCTGTGGCGCCCGGACTCGGAGAACGACGACGATCCGGACAAGGCGGGCATCTACGCGGCCGTGGGTCGAAAGTTGTAGTCCGTTCCCACCTTGTTGGCCACTCGGGCCCGGTTCCGTACTCTCTGTGAACAGTATGCAACGGTCTCAACTAGCCCATGTCTGGGCGCGCGCGATCTCGTCGACCGCGTACGTCCCGCTGTCCCCTGCCGAGATCGAGGCGTACCTCTACGAGCTGCTCGAACTCCTGCCCACCGCACCGGAAACGGTCGCCGAGCGCATGGTCGCGATCCGCCTCACCGGCCCGGACTCGCTGCGCCGCACCATCGAGGTGCTGGCACCCGAGTACGAACAGAGCGTGATCGCCACGCTGAGCTCGCAGTACGCGTTCGCCATGCGGCTGGACGCCTTCGACCAGCAGGAGCAGATCAAGGTCGCCCTGATGGCGTCGAAGCGGCGCGTCGAACGGGTGCTGAAGGTCAGCGAAGCCCGCTTCCGCGAGGTCTTCACGTCGTCCGCGCTGGGCATCGCGATCACCGACTTCGCAGGCGTGTGCGTCGAAGCCAACGACACGCTGGCCGAGATCGTCGGCCACGGCTCGCTGATCGGCCGGTCCCTGTTCGACTTCTTCCACCCGGCCGACGCCGAACGCCTCGGTGCCGCCTACCGCCGCGTCCGCAACGGTGTGGTGGACCGCTTCCGCGAGCAGCGCAAGCTCATCCGCGCCGACGGCGAGCCCGTGTGGGTCTACCTGGCGGGGTCCCTGCTGCACGACGCGGACGGCGTGCCGACCCACCACGTGACGATGATCGAGGACATCAGCGAGCTCTACCTGCTCCAGAAGAACCTCGACCACCAGCTGCTGCACGACTCGCTCACCGGCCTGCCGAACCGCCAGCACTTCGTCACCCAGCTGGAGAAGCTCCACGGCCAGGGCCCGATCACCCTGTACCACCTGGATCTCGACGCCTTCTCCGTCGTGAACAACGGCCTCGGCCACGCGGCGGGCGACACCCTGCTGCGCTCGGTCGCCCAACGCCTGCACGCCGTGGCGTCCGCGCAGAACGCCGTGCTGGCGCGCATCGGCGGCGGCGAGTTCGGCATCGTGTGCTTCGCCAACGAGGTCCCCGAGATGGTGTCGCTGATCCAGGAGGAGCTGACCGAACCGACCTATGTGGACGGACACGGCCTCGCCCTGTCCGTCAGCATCGGCGTGGTGGACCGCCCGCCTGGTTCGTCGAGCGTGTCCGAGTTGTTGCGCGCCGCCAACTCCGCGCTGCGGCAGGCCCAGCAGCGCGGCATGCGGCAGTGGGCGTTGTACGACCCGCACGAGGACGCCGTGCGGCGCGGGCAGGCCGCGCTGGCCGCCGCGTTGCCCGGTGCGGTGGAGAGCGGTGAGCTGTCCGTCGACTACTCGGCCGTGCTGGACCTGCCTTCGCGTGAGGTGATCGGGCTCGCCGCCCGGCTGCGGTGGGGCGATCTCGGGCACGCGCAGACGCTCGCGCTGGCCGAGGAGACCGGGATCTCGCTGCCGATCGGGCAGTGGCTGCTGCACGAGTCGTGCGCGCAGGCCGCGCAGTGGTTGTCCGCCCTGGGTGAGCGGGCGCCGATGCTGCACGTGGCGCTCAGCCCGTTGCAGTCGCGCGACGAGGATCTGGTGGCGCACGTGAAGCGAACGCTGGACGAGACCGGGCTGCCCGCGTCCCAGCTCCGGGTGGCGCTGGACATCGGGTCCGTGCTGGCCGGTGACGACAACGTGCACGTGCTGGCGGACAACGGGATCGGCACCGGCGTCGACGGGTTTCACGGCGGGTACCACGAGCTGGCCCTGTTGAGCGAGCTGCCCGTGCGGGCTGTCGTGGTGCGCGCGGCCGTGGCCGCCGAGGGGACCGTCCTGCACGCGGCCATGGGCGACGTGGTGGCCGCCGTGCACCGGCTCGGCGTCCGGGTCGTGGCCGACGGAGTCGGTTCGGACGGGGACGCCGACTGGTGGACCTCGGTCGGTGCGGATGCGGTGCACGGGTTGATGCCCGCGCTGTCCGCCGCCGAGATGACCGAGTACCTGGCGAACTAGAGCTGCTTCAGCGCGGCCAGCAACTTCGTCAGCGAGTCCTTGGCGTCGCCGAACAGCAGCGTCGTCTTGTCGTTGTACAGCAACGTGTTGTCCACGCCTGCGAACCCCGGTCGCATGGACCGCTTCATGAACACCACGGCCCGAGCCCGGTCGACGTCGAAGATCGGCATCCCGTAGATGGGACTGCTGGGCTCGTCCCGCGCACCGGGGTTGACCACGTCGTTGGCGCCCACGACCAGCGCGACGTCGACGGACGTGATGCCGGGGTTGATGTCGTCGAGCTCCTTCAGCTGCTCGTACGGCACGTCGGCCTCGGCCAGCAGCACGTTCATGTGCCCCGGCATCCGGCCGGCGACGGGGTGGATCCCGTAGCTGACCGACACCCCGCGCGTCTCCAGCAGGTGCACCAGCTCACGCGCGGCGTGCTGAGCCTGCGCGACGGCGAGCCCGTACCCCGGCACCACGACGACGGAGTGCGCGTACCCCAGCAGGATCGCGACGTCCTCGACCGTGCCGGACCGCACCGTCCGCTGCTCCCCCGCGACAGCCACGAGCGCGGGCGCGGTGAACGCGCCGAAGAGGATGTTCGTCAGCGGCCGCCCCATGGCCTGCGCCATCAACCGGGTCAGGATGGTGCCGGACGCGCCGACGAGCGTGCCCGCCACGATCAACAGGGTGTTGGCGAGCACGTACCCGGACGCGGCCACGGCCAGGCCGGTGAACGCGTTCAGCAGCGAGATCGCGATCGGCACGTCCGCTCCGCCGACGGGCAGGACGAACAGCACGCCCAGCGCCAACCCGGCCAAAGCCAGCAGCACCAACAGGAACCCGGACGGGAACACCGACACGGCAACGGCCAGCACCACCGAGACAACGGCCACGCCGACGCTGACCACCTGGCCCGCGGGCAACACCACCGGCCGCGAGGTCATCAGCTCCTGCAGCTTCAGGAACGTCACCACGCTGCCGGAGAAGCTGACCGACCCGATCAGCACGGTCAGCACAGTCGCGACCCGGAACAGCACGGACGACGTGGGCACCGCGAGGAACTCGGCCAGCGCGACGAGCGCCGCTGCGGCACCACCGACACCGTTGAACAGCGCCACCATCTGCGGGATGGCGGTCATCTTGACCGAACGCGCCGCCGGGATGCCCACGACGACGCCCAGTGCCATCGCCACGAGGATCAACAGTCCGTTGTGGACGGCACCGTGCACGTACGCGGTGACCACGGCGATGGCCATGCCGAAGGCGCCGATCAGGTTGCCCGCCCGCGCGTACCGCGGCGTGGACAGCCCCTTCAGCGCGAGGATGAAGCAGAGCGCCGCGACGAGGTAGACCAGTTGGACCGTCATCGCTTGTGCCCCTTGAACATCTCGAGCATCCGGTCGGTCACCACGAACCCGCCGACGACGTTCACGGTCGCCAGGAACACCGCGAGCAGACCGAGCACCAGCTCCAGCGCGGACTCGGCGTTGCCGGTGATCAGGATGGCGCCGACCAGGATCACGCCGTGGATGGCGTTGGCGCCGGACATCAGCGGCGTGTGCAGGATGGTGGACACCTTCGACACGACCTCGAAGCCCACGAACACGGCCAGCACGAAGATCGTCAGCAGGTCGATCAAGGCAGCTCCTTGCGCACGACGCCGTCGTGGGTGACGCAGCACCCCGCGAGCACCTCATCGGTCATGTCCGGGACCACGGCGCCGTCCACCAGCATCGGCTTCAGCAGGTTCAGCACGTTGCGCGCGTAGAGCTTGCTGGCGTGCACCGGCATGCCCGACGGCAGGTTCAGCGCGCCGTGCACCAGCACCTCGCCGACCCACGTGTCCTCACCGGGCACCGAGCCCGCACAATTGCCACCGGACTCCGCCGCGCCGTCGACGACGACCGAGCCGGGTGTCATGGCCTTCAGCATGTCCGTGGTCACGAGCACGGGCGCCCGGCGTCCGGGCACCGCCGCGGTCGTGATCACGACGTCGGACGCGGCGACCCGCTCGCCGATCAGTTCCCGTTGGCGTTCGAGGAACTCCTCGGACTGGGCAGACGCGTAGACGCCGTCCTGCTTCTCCAGGTCCAGCTCCAGGAACCTCGCGCCGAGACTGCGCACCTCCTCGGCCGCGGCGGCGCGGATGTCGTACGCCTCGACGACAGCGCCGAGCCTGCGCGCGGTCGCGATCGCCTGCAGGCCCGCGACTCCGGCACCCAGCACCAGCACCTTCGCCGGTGGCACGGTGCCCGCGGCGGTGGTGAACATCGGCAGGAAGCGCGGCAGCCGTTCGGCCGCGATGAGCACCGCGCGGTAGCCGGCGACCAGCGCCTGCGACGACAACGCGTCCATCGACTGCGCCCGTGTCACGCGCGGCAGCAGATCGAAGCTGAACGACGTGACGCCCCGCTCGGCGTACAGCCGCACGAGATCGGGTTCGGTCGCGGGCGACAGGAAGCTGATCGTGATGTCGCCCTGCCTGAGGTTTCGGGCTTGGTCAACGGTCAACGGCTGAACGGACAGGACAACGTTGACGTCACCCACGGGGTCGTCCGGCACGACGGAAGCACCAGCCGCTCGGTACGCGGCGTCAACCGCGTGCGCATGGCGCCCGGCACCTTCCTGGACCAGCACAGTGAGTCCCGCTTCGACCAGCGGCGCAACGGTTTCCGGTACGCAGGCGACGCGGCGCTCAGCGGGCCGCGACTCTGCGGGTGTTCCCACTCTCACAGGACAGACGTTACGGGATCACGGTGACCTGGACCACAGTACTTTCCGCGTGAGCCACCCGGCGGCACCGAGAGCGAGCACCAGGACACCGGCCGCGACCGACGCGATCGGCAGGCTGAACGCCAGCACCGCGCAGCCGAGCAGACCCAGTGCCGGAACGACGCGGCGGCCCAGTGACCAGGCGCTCACGTTCGTGATGGCGTAGTAGCCGAGCACGCAGAACGACGAGAACCCGATGGCTCCGCGCAGGTCCGCCACCAGCACCAGGACGATGACGACAAGTCCGACGACGACCTCGGCGTGTCGCGGCACCCCGTTGTGCACTGTCGCCAGCACCGGGGGCAGGTGCCGGTCGCGCGCCATCGCGAGCACGGTCCTGGACACCCCGAGTATCAGCCCGAGAAGCGCACCCAGTGCGGCGAGGCAGCCGGACACCCGGATCAGCAGCGCCAGGTCCGGCGCGACGGCGGCCAGCGGCGCGGGTGCCGACGCGAGCACGTCCGCGCCGACCGCGTTCAGAGCCGTGAACGCGACCACCGCGTAGACCGCGAGCGTGATGCCCAGCGCGAGCGGGATCGCGCGCGGGATCGTGCGCTCCGGGTCGCGCACCTCCTCGCCGAGCGTCGCGATGCGCGCGTACCCGGCGAACGCGAAGAAGAGCAGTCCGGCGGCCTGCAGCACCCCACCCGCTTTGAAGGCACCGAAATCGGCGTTGCCGTCCGCGGTGACGGCCACGGTTCCCAGTGCCAGCAACGTGATCGTCACGATGACCTTCGTCAGCAGCACGGACTTCTGCACGCCGACCACGTTGACCGCCGTGAGCGCGACGACCGCGAGCACCGCGAACAGCCGGGGCTGCCCGGCGTAGGCGCCGAACGTCATCGCCATCGCCGCGCAGCTCGCGGTCTTGCCGACCACGAAGCCCCAGCCTGCGAGGTAGCCCCAGAACGGGCCGAGGCGTTCCCGTCCGTAGACGTACGTGCCGCCGGACTCCGGGTACCGCGCGGCGAGCCAGGCGGACGACATCGCGTTGCAGTACGCCACGAACCCGGCGATCACGAGCGCGAGGAGCAGTCCGGATCCGGCGACCGCGGCCGCCGGACCGAACACCGCGAACACGCCGGCACCGATCATGGAGCCGAGCCCGATGACGACTGCGTCGGTCAGGCCGAGCCTGCGCGTGAGTTCCACGCGCCCATCATGACGATCAGTGCTGAACGGGGCAGGTACCGGGGGTGGAGGGGAAGAAGTTCGGCAGCAGCTCTTCCGAGTCGTAGTACCGGTGGTAGACGGGCGTGATGCCGCCCGACACCGGCGGCACGATCCACGACCAGTCGGCGGGGCAGCTGCGACCGGCCGCCTCCTCCTTCTTGAGGTGCGTGAGGAAGCGCTGCGACTCGGTGTGGTGGTCGGTGATCGTCACCCCGGCCTGCGCGAACGAGTGCAGCACCGCCCGGTTCAGCTCGACGAGCGCCCGGTCGCGCCACAGCGTCTGCTCGGACGAGGTGTCGAGCCCCATCCGCTTCCCGATGTACGGCAGCAGGTCGTACCGGTCGTGGTCCGCGAGGTTGCGCGCACCGATCTCGGTGCCCATGTACCAGCCGTTGAACGGGGCCGACGGGTAGTCGATGCCGCCGATGCGCATCCGCATGTTGCTGATCGCGGGCACCGCGTGCCAGCGGACACCGAGCTTCTCCAGCCAGTCCAGCTCCGGATGCGACAGCGGCACCTCCAGCACCGCGTCGGGGGGCAGGTCGACGAGGCACGACTTGCGTCCCTCCGTCCGCACCATCACCGGCAGCACGTCGAACGGCCCGCGCTCGGCGGGCGGCTGCCAGCCGTTGCGCAGCGCCTCCTCGGTCAGCGCCAGGTTGCGCGCGTCGCCCATCACGCCACCGTCCTTGCCGCGGTAGGCGGCGTACCGGACGATCTGCTCGTTGAGAATCCGCGGTGCGGGCGAACCGGGTTCCTCGGGGGCGAAGACGCTGATGACCGGGCGGATCTTGCCGCCGTTCGTGGCGACGCGCAGGTGCTCGACGCACTCGCGCGCCACGTCGGCGGGCTCGCTCACCTCGCGCAGGTCGCGAACCTTCAGGCTGCGCCAGTACAACCGGCCGATGCAGCGGGCGCTGTTGCGCCACGCGACCCTGGCGCCGAAGGTGAGTTCGGCCGTGGTGTGCCGATAGGTGCCGGTCGCGGCGATCTCCGCGTGCACCTCGGCCAGTCGGGCTTCCACCTTGCCGAGATCTGGGTTTTCGGCGTGGTGCTGGCGAACGAAGTCCTCTGCCTCTGCGATGTCGAACTCGGTGGGGGTCTCCGTGATCGAGTGCTCGACAAGGGAGGCGGACAGAGACATCACAACAGTCGGGGAGCTCGGGACGGGGGCCATGGCGGGACACCGTAATTGCACATTCGTGGAGCTGGAACCGCCTGTTCGGTTAGCCGAAGACGATCTCTGGACCGCGTCCGATGCATTGAGTAGGTACTTGATAGTGCAAGCGGGTGACGGAGAGTGCGAAAAAGGGTGGTGTTCAACCGTTATCGCGCCGAGATCGCCCGTTGATCAGTGAGCCGCGTCACGGACGGATTCGACCCGATCGGGTGAAGTTGCCAGCCTGGTTACCAGTTGACCGCGAACGCGTGCCGGGAGCGCCGGGGCGAACCTCGTGAAGTAGCTGTCCAAGTGTCCTTTTGTGCCGAACATGAACGGCAGGTCGGCGGGTAACAACTGACGAATAGCGAGCAGTGGTACGGGCGAACGCAACGGGCGGAAGTTCCGGTTCCACAGCCCTGGTTCGTCACATGACGGATGGAACTGCCCGATCATCAGGCCACTCGCGACGAACTCGTCCTTCGCCTTTCGCTGAAGCGCATCCAGCTCGAATGGATCAGCGTCCGGGAGGACCAGCAAATACGTGAGCAATTCGCGTTCCGTCACGTCCAGCTGGTCCGCCCATTCCGCGTACCGCACGCGCAACGCGTCCAGGTCGGGCGTGCCGTGCCGCACGTCCAGGTGGAACAGATCGCGTCGCATCGAGGCCTGCGTGTACGGGCACACCGGACCTGTCCGGCCGAGATCCGCGTGGCCGGGCACCAGGAACTCTCGTGCCCAGCGGACGACCTCTGTCAGCGCGTCGACATCATGGACGTTCACGCCGCCCTCCACATGGGAACCAGCTGGGGGCCATCGGGAATCTGAATGCGTCCACCGAGCGGGCGGAAACCCATCAGGTGCGCGCCCGCCAGGCCCGCGGCCGAGCTGGCCTCCACGTACATCGGCCCGGTGCAGCGTTCGAGAAACCCGGTGGCCAGCAGGCGTCCGACCCCGGTGCGCGCGTGCAGGACACCGCAGAACGAGATGTACCAATGAGGTTCGCGCGGATGGTGCTCGACTTGCCGCGCACTGATCTCCGCCATCCGCTCGGCGCCTTCGCCCAACACGTCCCGCATCCGGCGCGCGATCTCGCGTTCCTGCCTGGCGCACAACGGACTCGCGCCCGGAGGCAACGCCAGCAGCACCCCGTCGCGCTCGGACGTCGTGAACACCGAGCCGTGCGCCAGCGACAGGTCCACGAAGACGCGGAAGAAGTCGGGCAGCACCCGCCGCCTGACCTCGCCGTCGGGCACGATCCACCTGGTCAACGCGTCGTCGTGGAACGCTTCCGCCAGCACGAATGCCAGCTCCTCCGCGTCCCCGCGCTCCCCCATGACGATCTCCATGCCCTGAGCGTGCTCCGCGCAAGCTGAGATCGGGCTGTGGACGGGTGTGACGCGAGGAACGGTCTCAGAGCGACGGTGCGCGCCAGTCGCTGAACCTGGTCATGCCGCGCACTGCGACGCGCGGCGGCGTGAGCCGGAAGACCAGGTCCCGCAAAGCGATCACGGCCGGGTTGCGCAGCTCGAAGCCCAGTCTGCCGATCGAACGGGACGCGCGGGCGATGGCCTGCGTGCGCGGCCTGCGCTCCTGGTCGTAGCGCTGGAGACCGGCCGTCACGTCACCGGGTGCCATGGCGGCGGCGAGCACGACGGCGTCCTCCAGCGCCATGCACGCGCCCTGGCCCATGTACGGGGTCATGGCGTGCGCCGAGTCGCCGAGCAGCGCGACGTTTCCGCTGACGTAGCTGGGCAGCGGCGTCGCGAGCCAGTGGATGTCGTGGCGCAGCACGGTTTCCGGTGGCGTGTCCGCGATCAGGCGCGGGAGCGGGTCGTGCCACGAGCCGAACAGCTCGCGGACGTCCAGGTCGGCGTTCGGTGCAGCGACCACGGAGCCGTACCAGTAGACGCGGCCGTCGCCGAGCGGCAGCACGCCTGCCTCCATGCCGGCGCCGAGCGTCTGCGAGACCTCGAGCCCGTCGAACGGGCCGGGTGCGATGCCGCGCCACGCCGTCGCGCCCGCGTAGACCGGGCCCGGCACGTCCGGGAACAGCTCGGCCCGCACGAAGCTGCGGATGCCGTCCGCGGCGACGATCAGGTCGGCGTCGAGCGACGACAGCGACGTGACCTCGGTCGAGGTGTGCAGGCACGACGCGGGCAGCGGCGCGAGCAGCGCGCGGTGCAGGTCCGCGCGGTGGATCGCGACGAGCTCCTCCTGCCCGACCTCCGCGAGCTTCGCGAGCCAGCGCCCGTTCGGCGTCCGCACGCCACCGGGCACGCGCGGCGTGCCGAGCCTGCGCACCTCGGCGCCGATGCCCAGCGCGTCGACGGCGCGCAGCGCGTTCGCCATGACGCCGATACCGGCTCCGACCTCGCCGAACTCCGGTGCGCGCTCGAGCACGTCGACGTCCCAGCCGACCTTGCGCAGCGCGACGGCCGCGGCGACACCGCCGAGTCCCCCGCCGATCACGATGGCCTTCATGCCCCACCTCTTCTACAGCTGTAGAGGTCGTCATACTACAGCTGTAGAACGGGAGGGCGATGTGACCGAGCGCATGGCCGCACTGGCCGACGCGGCCATCCACCTCGTGGCCACGAAGGGCATGCGCGGGCTGACCCACCGCGCGGTCGACGCGCAGGCCGGGCTGCCCGAGGGCTCGACGTCGGCGTACTTCCGCACGCGCAAGGCGTTGATCGAAGGGCTGGTCCGCAGGCTCGCCGAACTGGAGCAGGCCGAGGTCCAGCTGGACCCGGCCGACGTCGCGGGCAGCATCGCGGGCGTGCTCGAGCGCTGGCTGACGACCGGCAGGGAGCGCACGCTCGCCCGGTACGCGTGCATGCTCGAGGCCACGCACCACCCCGAGCTGCGAGGCATCCTGGAACACGGCATCGCGCCGCGCGAGCAGGCCGAGCAGCTGGCCGCGGCGCTGGGATCGGTCGATCCGCGACGCGACGGCGGGCACCTCGTCGCGTTCCTCGAAGGCCTGCTGTTCTACCGGCTCGTCGGTGCCGGTTCGACGCTGGAGCCCGCGAACCGCGACGACCTGAAGATCGCCGTCGAAAAGGCGTTGCGGTTCTGAGTAGCGTCGCAGACATGGGATTCGGCTACGGGGTCTTCTACCTCTGAGCAGGACGTGCTGCTGACACGTCCGAGTTCGCCATGCCCATTTTCCGAGGTACCCCATGCGCACGCATGTGCATTTGACGACCGAAAACCTGTCCAAGGGCTTCGACACCGCACCCGTTCTCGACGGCGTGTCGCTCACCGTCAGCGCCGGCCAGCGGCTCGGCGTGATCGGCGAGAACGGTCGAGGCAAGACCACGCTGCTCCGGTTGCTCGCCGGGGAGATCGCACCCGACAACGGCACGATCGCGCGCCACGGCTCCGTGTGCCTGGTGACGCAGGAGATGCCCGCCGACGGCACCGTCGGCGAGCTGCTCGACGCCGCGCTGGCGCCCGCGCGCGCCGCACTGTCCGAACTGGACGAAGCGGCGATTCTTCTTGCGCTGCCAGGAAACGAGCAGCGCTACGCGGACGCGCTCGCGCACGCCGAGCGCATCGAGGCGTGGGACGCCGAGCGGCGTCTCGAGCTGGCGCTGAAAGGCCTTGACGCACACCCGGACCACGACCGGCCGCTGGCCGAGCTGTCGGTGGGGCAGCGCTACCGCGTGCGGCTGGCGTGCCTGCTCGCCGAGCGCGCGGACGTGCTGCTGCTCGACGAACCGACCAACCACCTGGACGAGAACGCGTTGGCGTACCTGGCGGAACGGCTGGGTGAGCACGCCGGTGTCGTGGTGATGGTGAGCCACGACCGGATGCTGCTCGACGACGTGTGCACGTCCGTGCTCGACCTCGACCCGACCCCCGATGGCGAGCTCCGCACGCACGGGGGCGGGTACACCGCGTTCAAGGCGGCCAAGAAAGCCGAGCGGGCGCGCTGGGAGCAGCGGTTCCAGCAGGAGAACGACGCGCACGACCGGCTCGCGGAGGAGGTCGAGAAGGCCAAGTCGCGGCTGGTCGACGGCTGGCGTCCGCCGAAGGGTGCGTTCAAGCACAAGCGCTCGACGCGCGCGCCGAGCAAGGTGCGCAACGTCGCGCGCAGGCTGGAGGAGCTCGGCGAACGCCGCGTCCCGCCACCGCCGCCACCGTTGCGGTTCACGCCACCCGCGCTCGAGGTGAAGGGAGATCTGCTCGTCGCGTCGGGTCTGGAGGTGCCAGGCCGGTTGTCGCTGGAGGAATCGCTCGCGCTCGCTGCGGGCGACCGGCTGCTCGTGCTGGGGCCCAACGGTTCCGGGAAGTCCACGCTGCTCAACGTGCTCGCCGGGCGGATCGCACCGGTGTGCGGGAGCGTGCACCACTCGGGCCAGGTCGGCCTCCTGGCGCAGGAGTCCGTCTTCGACGACGAGTCGCGACGCGCCGGTGACGTGTGCCCGCGCGCGCTCGAACTCGGTCTGCTTTCGGAAATCGACCTGCACAAGCCGGTCGGTGTGCTGTCAACTGGACAGAGGCGGAGGTTGTCGCTCGCGCAGCTGCTCACCGGGCGCCCGGACGTGCTGCTGCTGGACGAGCCGACCAACCACCTGTCGATCGCACTGGTCGACGAGCTGACCGAGGCGCTGCACGCCACGTCGGCGGCGGTGGTCGTGGCGACGCACGACCGTTGGTTTCGCACGGAGTGTGCCGCCTGGCGGACCGTAACTCCGAAACTTCCTTCACAGAGTCATGAAACTTCTGTAGCTTCGAAATCAGGTCCGCATAGCACTGGGAGGTGTGCGAGATGACCGAAACGATCTCCACTGGGCTGCCAATGGAACGTGAAAACCCTTTTGATCCACCGGCTGAGCTGCGCGAACTGAGGGAGGACGCGCCGATCAGCCGAATGATCTTCGCAGATGGCCACGAGGGCTGGTTGGTCACCGGTCACGCGGAGGTCCGCACATTGATGGCGGACAACAGGCTGAGCACGCGGTCGGAACTTCACCATCCGCTGTTCAGACTGGGCAACGGTGATCTGCCGGAGCGACCGAAGGCCGAGCCGGGCTTCTTCCTCGGCATGGACGCTCCGGACCACACGCGGCTGCGGAAGATGCTGACCGGCCAGTTCACCGTGCGCCGGATGAACCAGCTGTCGGCGTGGATCGGCACGATCGTCGACGAGCAGCTGAAGGCCATGCGCGCCAAGGGTTCGTCCGCCGACCTGGTCGAGGAGTTCGCGCTGCCGGTGCCGTCGCTGGTGATCTGCGAGCTCCTCGGCGTGCCGTACGAGGAGCGCGGCCGGTTCCAGGAGGACACGGCGAAGATGCTGAACTTCGACAACGGCATGGCCGAGATCGAGGCAGCGGTCCGCCGGATCCAGGACTACATGCTGGAACTGGTGGAGCGGAAGAAGGCGTCGCCCGGCGACGACATGCTCAGCGGCCTGATCACCACCGGCGAGCCCACCGACACCGAGGTCGGCAACATGGGCATGCTGCTGCTCCTCGCCGGCCACGAGACGACCGCGAACATGCTGGGGCTGGGCACGTTCGCCCTGCTGCAGCACCCGGACCAGCTGGCGCTGCTGAAAGCCCAGCCGGACCTGATCGACAACGCGGTCGAGGAACTGATGCGGTACCTCACGATCGTGCACATGGGCACGATCCGGACAGCGCTGGAGGACTTCGAGTTCGAGGGCCACCAGATCAAGGCGGGCGACTCGCTGTCCCTGCACCTGCCGACGGCGAACCGGGATCCCGACAAGTTCGAGAACCCGGACGCACTGGACATCACCAGGCCGTCGTCCGGCAGGCACGTGTCGTTCGGCCACGGCATCCACCAGTGCCTCGGCCAGCAACTGGCGCGAATCGAGATGCGGATCGGGTTCACCGCGCTGTTCCAGGAGTTCCCCGACCTGCACCTGGCCGTTCCGGCGTCCGAGGTACCGCTGCGTTCCCGGATGGCGATCTACGGCGTCCACTCGTTGCCAGTAGCGTGGACGGCATGAGGATTTCCGTCGACCAGTCCCGCTGCTGCGGGTCCGGCATGTGCGTCCTGACGGACCCGGAGCTGTTCGACCAGAGCGAGGAGGACGGCACCGTCGTCCTGCTCGAGCCCAACCCGACCGGTGAGCACGAGAAGCTCGCCCGCGAGGCCGAGAACCTCTGCCCCGCGGGCGCGATCACCGTCACCGATTAGTCGAGGCTGAGGGGGAGCCTCCGGTTCCCCCTCAGCTCACACGGGCGAGGTACCCGTTGGTGATGAGCCAGCCGACGTTCAGCGCTCCGTCACCCGGCACCAGCGCGCGGTCGAGCTTCTCCTGCACCCCGTTGCCCGGCTGCTGGAACCAGGGCGCGATCGGCCCTTCCCACACCTTGAACGACTTCGTCACCCGA
This sequence comes from Lentzea tibetensis, assembly GCF_007845675.1. Taxonomy (GTDB): domain Bacteria; phylum Actinomycetota; class Actinomycetes; order Mycobacteriales; family Pseudonocardiaceae; genus Lentzea; species Lentzea tibetensis. Next base: position 35,068 of record NZ_VOBR01000049.1, read on the forward strand.
TAGGCGTGGTAGTTGCACCGGTACGCGGGGTCGAACGTGTTGAGACTCTGCGGCGGAATGGCCCGCGACGAGTACGGCGAGCCCGCAGGCGCGAGGAACGCACCGAACTCACTGCCGAACCGGTCCAGCTTGCGCCCCACGCGCAGCTCGCTGACCCACTTGATCGGCTGGTTGTCGGGCCCCAGCCGGAAGCCGTCCTGCGGCGGGTACTTCCAGCTGTTCGCCGTCGCGTCCCAGTACTTCTCGAGGAACTTCTGCGGGCTCAGCCCGCCGAACCGGTGGTAACCGGCGAGAATCGGGCCGACCGGCTGCTGCCACGGCCTGGGGAGGTGGTCGGGGCCGAACCTGGCGTCACCCTGGTGGGTTCCGCTGCACAGCTCCGGCGGCGCGGACGCGAGCGCTGGGGTGACACCGCCCAGCAGAGTGGTGACCGAGACGAGGACGGCGAGCAGCAACCGTTTGCCAGCAAACATTCCTGCATCGTGGCGGGGGCGGTGGGGGTGCCGCAAGCCCTCAGACGGTGGGAGATCACGGGTATCTCGGCCGTGGGCGGGTGCTTCAGCGGGCGGCGCGTGGGGCTTCGCTCGGCTGCCGGGTTCGTCGGGGCTGCGTTCTTTGTCTGGCTGCCGGTTCTCGTCGGGGCTGGGGTTCTTTGCCTGGCTGCCGGTTCTCGTCGAGGCTGGGGTCTGATGCTTGCTGTGCTTCGGTGTTTCGGTGTCGGGTGGTTGGGTCGCGCCTTCGGCGCAGCGATTGGGCCTTGACTTGGGGCCCCTCGCGGCGTGGTGGGGCCGGCTCCGCCGGCAGGAAGAGAACCTGCCGGCCCGATAGGGGTACCACGCCGCACCCCAAG